>NZ_CP183332.1:1306231-2612462 GCF_048541825.1 Caulobacter sp. ErkDOM-C
ATCGCTGACCACGCGCGCTGGTGCGAGACCGGTGGCGCCGAGGGTAAGCCTTCGGCCTTCGACAAAGCCGATCTGCGCAATCTGAAATCGGTCCGCGGCTTCAATCTGACGGCCCTGTCGGCCAAGGGCGCGGTGTTCTACGGCCTCGACATGGAGGGCGTGCAGCTTCAGGGCGCGCAACTGGAAGGCGCGGACCTTCGGGCCTGCAATCTTCGTCACGCCGACCTGCGCGGCGCGCGGCTTCGCGGCGCCAAGCTTTCGGGTTCGGATCTTCGCGACTCCCAGCTTGGCCCGCTACTGATCGGGCGTGACCGGTTGCTTCCGTCGGACCTGACCGGCGTGCTGCTGACCAATGCCGACCTGGCCCGGGCCGACCTGCGGCAGGCCTGTCTCAGCGGCGCGGACCTGTCGCGCGCCAATTTCACCAACGCCCTCCTCAAGGAAGTCGACATTACCGGAGCCATTCGCCTGGGGGCCAGAGGCCTGGAAGGCGTCATCTGATCTACCGCGACATTTCCGCGCAGTCTTAACCGTTCGCTCGTCGATCGTCGGTATTGTCCCTCTGCGTGAGCAGAGACTTTTCCGGGGAGATAGCAGGGCATGACCGCCGCGGAGAGTATGGCTGGCAGACGACGCCTTAGTCAGGCCGAGCTCGACATGATCGTGACGGCTCACGAGAAATTCGCAACGGGCAAGCAGGGCGGCAAGCGGGCTTCCCTGAAATTCATGAACCTGTCCGGCCTGGACATGTCGTTCCGCAATCTCGTCGACGCTGATTTTACCGGTTCGGTCCTCGACGGCTGCCGCATGGTCCGCACCAAGCTGGACCGCGCCAGCCTTTTTGGCTGCGATCTGCGCAAGGCTGATCTTCGCCAGGCGACTCTGGTTCGCGCCGATCTGCGCGGCGTCTGCCTGCGCGGCGCCAACCTGGCCCAGGCCGACCTGACCCAGGCCGACTTCCGCGAAGGCCAGATCGCTATTCCCCATCCCCGCAGGGGCCTCGACACGCTGCGTCACGAGACCCGCCTGGGCGAGGTCGATGAGGTTAACTTCTCTGGCGCCACCCTGGACGGTTCGCAGTTCGAGGGCGTCTCGGCCTTCAAGGCCGATTTCAGCGACTGTTCGCTGCGCGGCGCAAAATTGTCTGGCGCCAATCTCAAGGAAGCCAATCTTTCAGGCGCCATTCTGGATGGCGCTGACATCAAGGGCGCCAACCTCGAAGGCGCGAACCTGCAAGGCTCGGTCATGGCCGGGGTCGACACCTCGACCGCCCGCACCTTGGGCTCGAACATGACTGGCGCTCTGGTCACTGTGACGGCCCAGGCCCTGGCCAAGGCCCAGGAACTCTATCAACGCGCCCTCGACAACCAGCGCTGGTGTCAGACCGGTGGCAAGGAAGGCCAATGCGCGCGGCTGGACGGCGAAGACCTGCGTCCGCTGGGCGATCGCCTCAAGGGCCTGCGCCTGACCGCGATGAGCGCCAGGGGGGCCTGTATGGTGGGCCTGGATCTGTCGGGCGCCCAGCTGCAGGGCGCCAACCTCCAGAATGCCGACCTTCGCTCGGCCAACCTGCGCGGCGCCGACCTGCGCGGCGCCAAGCTGACCGGCGCCAATCTGACCAAGGCTGATCTGCGGCAGGCGTTTCTGACCCCGCTGCCGCTGGGCCCCGAGCGCCGCACGCTGACCAACCTGGCCTCGGCTCGGCTACGTTATGTGATGGCCCAGACGGCCGATCTGTCCGAGGCGGTGTTTGACGGCGCCGATCTGCGCGGCGCCGACTTCACCGGCGCCCGCGCCGTCAAGGCCAGCTTCCGCGACTGCGACCTGAGCCAGGTGCAGGGCCTGGACCTCTCGATCCCGGGTTAGGCCTCGACCTGAAAAAGGCGGCGCATCGCTGCGCCGCCCAAGTCGAGGGGAGGGATCTCAGAAGATGATGGTCAAGGCTGCCAGTTAGGCGGCCTTTTCGCTTTTAATCGTCTTGCCTTCGATCAGCGGCGCGACGTCCGACTTGATCTCGATGGTGCGGGGCTTGAGGGCCTCAGGCAATTCGCGCTTCAAGGCGATCGACAGCAGACCGTCGGCCAGGGCCGCGTCATGCACGATCACATAGTCGGCCAGCTGGAAACGGCGCTCGAAATTGCGCTCGGCCAGGCCGCGATGCAGGTAGCGCTTGACGTCATCATTGGCAGTTTTTCGCCCGGTGACAGTGAGAAGGTTCTCCTTCACCTCGATCGACAGTTCGTCCGACTTGAAGCCGGCGACGGCGATCTCGATGCGATACGCATTCTCGTCGGTGCGCTCGATATTATAGGGGGGATAGCCCGAGGCGGCTTCGTTCGACGCAGCGGCGTCGAGCAGCGAGGCCAGTCGGTCGAAGCCGACGACAGAGCGATACAGGGGGGAAAGGTCGATAGTGCGCATGGTCTCATCCTTCTCATCAAGCAAGGTTGCAGTGTCTGCTCGTCCCGTTGGCGACCCGAAACCGGCGTCGCCTGTGGTCCGGAAGGCCCGGTTGTCCAGCGCCTTCGATTAGACAGGTGGGGAGCAGGTTTTCGACTTCAAGAGGTTGAATTGAACCTCGGTCGGTAAGGGCTTGATCCGCGCCCGACCCCGGCTAAGGTCGCCGCTCCTGATGCGGAAGAGACCCGAACATGACCCACCGTCGCCATGTCCTGATGCTGGCCGCCACGCTTTGCCTGGCCGCCGCTCCCGCAGCCTTCGCCGCAGACGCGGCGCTCAAGGCCGCTATCGCCGCCCCGCACCGTTCCGCCGCTGATGTGGCGCGCGACGGGGCCCGCCATCCCTATGAGAGCCTGTCGTTCTGGGGCGTGAAGCCCAAGCTGACCGTGATCGAGGTCTCTCCAGGCAACGGCTATTGGACCGAGATCCTGGCCCCCTATGCCAAGGCTACGGGCGGAAACTACACCGCGGGTGTCGCCGACCTGGCCAATCCCAAGCTCTCGGACGGCGCCCGCAAGGGACGAGAGGCCTTTGAGGCGCGCTTTGCCGATGAAGCCCGCTATGGCAAGGTGGGCTATGCCAATTTTGGCTCCGTATCGGCGCCTCTGGGCGCGGCCGGCTCGGCCGATCTCGTCCTGACAGCGCGCAATGTTCATAACTGGACCGTGCAGCCTGGCGTCGCCGATAAGGTGTTCGCCGACTTCTTCGCTGTGCTGAAGCCAGGCGGGATCCTCGCGGTTGAAGAGCACCGGGCCGATCCGAAGCCAGAGAACAGCGCGGGCGCTGATGGCTATCTTTCGACGGACACCGTCCTCGCCCTGGCCGAGAAGGCAGGCTTCATGCTGGCCGAGAAGTCCGAGATCAACGCCAATCCCAAGGACACCAAGGACCACCCCTTCGGCGTCTGGACCCTGCCGCCGGTCAAGCGCACTGCGCCCGCCGGAAAGCCCGCTGATCCCACCTTCGACCGCGCCAAGTACGACGCGATCGGCGAGAGCGACCGGATGACCCTGCGCTTCCGCAAGCCTTCGTGATTCGGCGCCTTTCGGCCTGGATCGCGAAATAGTCTGGCGGCGTTCGTAAGGGGGACTGATGCTTCCGGATTTTTTCTGGTCCAGGCGAGGCCTGATCGTCGGCGGGGTGGCGACTGGCCTTGTCGGCTGCGGACGCAAGACGGCTGAAGATGCGCCCAAGGCTCCCGCCAAGGCCGCAAGCGAGACCATAGAGACTGCGGTCGGCGGCGATTGGCGCTCGTCGGCCGACCGCGCTCGCGACATGTGGCGCCACCCTGTCGAAAGCCTGAAGTTCTGGGAGCTGAAGCCGGGACAGACGGTCGTCGAATTCTGGCCGGGGGCAGGGTGGTACACCGAAATCCTGGCCCCGTTCCTGGCGTCGACCAAGGGCAAGCTCTACGCCCCGACCCTGCAGGCCGACGCCAGCGACCCTGCCGCCGCCGAGGTGGTCGAGGCCTATCGGCGCAAGCTCTCGGAGAAGTCCAGGCTCTATGGCGCCGTGGAGGTTACGGCCTTTGGCCCAACCAGCGGACCGGTCGCTCCGGCCGGCTCTGCCGATCTGGTGCTGTTCCTCCGCAATATCCACAACTGGATGGCGGCGGGTATCGCCGAGAAGGCGTTCAGGGATGCCCTGGCGGCGCTCAAGCCCGGCGGGATCCTCGGCGTCGAGGAACACCGCGGCGAAGCCGGCCGTATCCAGGACGTTCTGGCGGCCGATGGTTATGTGCAGGAGGCCTATGTCGTTCAGATGGCTCAGGAAGCCGGTTTCATCCCGGCGGGCTCCAGTGAAATCAACGCCAACCCCAAGGACACCAAGGATCACCCCTTCGGCGTCTGGACACTGCCCCCGACCCGCCTTTCGTCCCCGCGCGGCGAGCCGGCAGAGCCGGGCTTCGGCCATGCCAAGTACGATGCGATCGGCGAGAGCGACCGCATGACCCTCAAGTTCGTGAAGCCCAAATGAGTCCTTTGAAGGCGCGCCTCCTGGCGGCGGCCCTGATGGCCGCGATCGCCACGCCGGCCCTGGCCGAAAAGATCGGGCCGGCGGCGAAGGCCTTCCCCTATCTCGAGAAGTTTCTGAAGGTGCCGGCAGGCGAACGCGCCCGGGTGCGGCTTGGCTATACGCTGAGCCTCAATGACAAGCCTCTGGCCAATCTGAAGGCGACGCTGATCGAGGCGAACGGCGCACGCACGCCGCTGCCGGTGAATGCCTCCGGGGCTTTCGAACGCCTGCCCACCCTGGCGCAGATCGAGGGCGGGGCCAAACTTGCGCTCGACCTGCCTGAGGACGCCAAGGTCGGCACAACGCTCAATTTCGCGACGCAGCTGAACCCGGCGACCGAGTATGACACGCGCGAGCTGACGGCCACGGTGACCGAGGCCAATACGGTGATCGGCAAGGCTGCGGGCCCGATGGGCATGCTGCTGCCCAAGATGACCGGGATCTCCTTCGTCAAGGCCGCCGGCGGGGTCGCCATCTTGGCCGATGGCCGCACCCTGCCGCTGCCCCAGATCAAGGAAACACCTTATTTTCGTCCGGAAGATTTCAAGGGCGCCGTAAGGGTAAAGTTGACAAAAAGCCCGACTAAGGTCGGGTTCTACGACCGAAAGAAATAAGCCAGACCGGGTCTGAACGGTGTTTACTTGCCGTCGTCGCTCGGTCTAGCTTCCGCCCACTCAACACGCGAACACACAGGGAGATCGCGCTCATGGCCACGCTGCAAGAAATCACCGACCGTATCAAAGGCGCCGTGGGCGACGACAGCGGACTGGGCAAAAGCCTGAAGTTCGACCTGAAGGACGCCGGCGTCGTTCACATCGACGGTGGTTCGGTCACCAATGAAGACAAGCCCGCCGACCTGACCATGACTCTGAGCATGGACGATCTGCTGGCCATCGGCGCCGGCTCGCTGGACCCCACCATGGCGGTGATGACCGGCAAGCTGAAGCTGTCGGACATGGGCGTGGCCATGGCGCTGCAGTCGAGCATGGCGGCGCTGTTCGCGAAGATGCGCTGATCCCATGACGGAACGGGCGCCTCTGGTATCGATTCCCGAGGCTCCGGTTCCGGATCATGGAACGGCTGAATGGTTTGTCGGCGCGGATGGGGCGACCCTCCGCGCCGCTTGCTTTTCACCGCCAGGCCAATCCTCGACTGAGGGGCCGCGCGGCTCGGTGATTGTCAGCCCGGGCCGAACCGAACCGATCGAGAAATACTACGAGGTCGTGCAGGACCTGCTTGACCGCGGCTTCGCGGTGCTGGTCCACGACTGGCGAGGGCAGGGTCTGTCGACCCGCTTTCTGCCTGACCGCCTCAAGGGCCACGCCCAGGGCTTCAAGCCGTTTCTGAGCGACTATACGGCGCTGCTCGACACCTTCGAAGACCGTCTGCCCAAGCCGTGGATTGCCGTGGGACACTCGATGGGCGGCTGCCTGACGACCCTGGCCCTGGCCCGGGGCGAGGCCCGCTTTTCGGCCTGTGTGCTGTCGGCCCCGATGCTGGGTCTCGATACCGGCCGCCGGCCGCCCCGCGCCTCGCGGGCTCTGGCCTGGATCATGGCCCGCGCCGGGTTCGCCGGCGACTATACCCCCGGCGAAATCAGCGACCCGTTCGCCGACACCTTCGCCACCGACGCCCTCACCCATGACAAGGCGCGGTACGCGCGCTATCGGGCCCAGCTTCTGGCCAACCGCGACCTCGCTCTGGGCGGCGCCACCTGGGGCTGGGTGGACTTCGCTTTTTCCGCCTGCGCCTGGCTGCGCCGCTCGCCGGGCGTCGAGGCGATCTCGATCCCGGTGACCATCGTCGGAGCGGGTGAAGACACCCGCGTGGTGAACGCCGACCTCAGGTCGATCGCCAGCCGTATTCCCCGGGGCCGTTACCTGGAGGTCGAGGGCGCGTTCCACGAGGTCCTGATCGAGCGGGACGAAATGCGGGCGCAGTTCTGGACGGCGTTTGACGAGACGGTGGATGCCGTCGCGCCTATTTCGCCGACCGCCTGAGCGACACCAGCGCCTCGTCGAGCGGCCTACGATCCCCCGAGATCACCATCTGGCCGCCGTTCTGCCCGATCGCTTCGCCGCGCCAGTCGGTGACGATGCCGCCGGCGCCTTCGATCACGGGGATAGCGGCTTCGATGTCCCAGGATTTCAGGCCGGCCTCGATGACCATATCCATCTTGCCCATGGCGACCATGGCATAGGCATAGGCGTCGCAGCCCAGGCGGGCCAGCTTGGCGGCGGCGCGGACCTGCAGCCAGGCCGCACGTTCGGCCCCGTCGAAACAGGCGTCGGGATCGGTGGTGGAGATCACGGCGTCGGTCAGGTTCGCGCACGCGCGGACCTTGATCGGCGTGCTCTGGCCGCGCGAGATCAGGCGTGAGCCGCCGGCGTGGCCGATGAAGATCTCGTCCATATAGGGTTGGCCGATGGACCCCAGCACGGGGCGGCCCTGGTGGCGCAAGCCGATCAGGGTGGTCCACATCGGCAGGCCGGCGATAAAGGCGCGCGTGCCGTCGATCGGGTCGAGCACCCAGACGAACTCGGCGTCGGGGCGGTCCTCGCCATACTCCTCACCAATCACGCCATGCTCGGGAAAACGCTCCGAGATCAGGGCGCGGATGGCGGCCTCGGCCCCGCGATCGGCCTCCGTGACCGGATCGAAGGCGGCGTGGCTTTCACGCGGCAGGTTCTTGCCGGCGCCCTTGTCCTCGAGCCCGTGATCCGCCCGGAACAGCGGCAGGATCACCCCGGCAGAAGCCCGGTTGAGATCGATGATGAAGGCGTCGAGCGCCGTGAACTGGTTAGCGGAAAGCGTCATGGGCGGGGTTTAACGCCCCCGCCGCACGTACGCTACAGGAACTACGCGTCGGCGTGTTCGCCGCCGTTCAGCGACTTGGCCAGGTCCAGCAGACGACGACGCGGACGCTCGCCGAGCAGGTAGTACGCGCGGATCAGATCCAGCGTCTCCTTGCGTGCGAACATCTCGCCGCCCTCGGCTTCGCCGGCAGCTTCGCGGCGAACCTGGTCGGAGAGGCCGTCATAGAAATAGCCAACCGGCACTTCCAGCGCCTCGGACAGCTGCCAGAGGCGAGCGGCCGAGATGCGGTTGGCGCCACACTCGTACTTTTGGATCTGCTGGAATCGCACACCCACCGTGCCGGCCAGTTGCTGCTGGGTCAGACCCAGAAGGCGGCGGCGTCGGCGCAGTCGCTTGCCCAGATGAACGTCGATGTCGTTACCCATGGAAAGCCGAGCCCCCCTGCCATCTATCGAGCGTCCCGAAACGGAACGGTCCGCTTCAACAGCCGCAAGTCGCGTGCCGGGCGAAGTGGCGTTGCGCGCAGCGTGCAAGCCAGCCTACTAAGAACGCATGTCGGATAAGCGTCGGCCTTGGGCCCAGGATCTGCTGTGGCGCGCTGAGGCGCTGGGCTTTGACCTCTTCATCGCCCTGTTTCGCCTGCTGGGCGTGGACGCGGCGTCCAGTCTCGGTGGCTGGATCGGGCGCACCCTGGGTCCGCTTAGCGGGGCGCACAAGGTCGCCGAGCGCAATTTGAAGCTGGCTTTCCCGGAAAGGGACGAGGCCTGGCGTGAGCAGACCCTGGTCGCTCAATGGGACGGCCTGGGCCGTTCGTTCGCCGAATTCCCGCTGATGGACAGAATCCTGCCGTCCACCGGCCGGGTCGAGGTCGTCAACAAGGAGCGCTTGGCCGAGATCGCCGAGAACAAGATTCCCGTGGTGTTCGTGTCAGGTCATCTCTCGAATTGGGAGGTGATGCCGGCCGCCATCGTCGATAGCGGCGTGACCTGCGAGATGACCTATCGCGCGGCCAACAATCCCTATGTGGACAAGCGCATCAAGGACAGCCGCTTTCGCTATGGCGTACGCCTGTTCGCGCCCAAGGGCGGCGACGGCGCCCGGGAGTTGCTGGAAGGGATGAAGGAAGGTCGCTCGGTCGCCCTGATGAACGATCAGAAGTTCAACAATGGCGTGGCCGCCCCGTTCTTCGGGCACGACGCGCGCACCGCGCCGGGGCCAACCCGGCTGGCGATCCGCTTTGGCACGGTGCTGCAGCCGATGTCGGTTCAGCGGATCAAGGGCGCGCGGTTCCGGGCGGTGGTCCACGAGCCCATCGTCGTGCCCTCGACGGGCGACCGTACGGCCGATATCGAGGCCGGCGTGCGTCTGATCAACAGCTTTATGGAAGAGCGCATCCGCGAGCGTCCTGCGGAATGGTTCTGGGTTCATCGGCGCTGGCCAAACGAGGTCTATGCCGCGCTGGCGGCCAGGGAAGCCGAAGTCCGCCAGGACTAGATTTCCAGCGCGTCCTGACGTTCGCCTTGCCGACGGAAGGGGCCCGAATAGTTGGGCTCTTCGCGGCGGCGGCGGCAGGGGCCGAAATAGTCGCCCGAACGGATGAAAGGCCTGGGCCGGTAGATCACGATGTTGATGCGGTCTAGCAGCGAGCGCGCCGTCACCGGCTTGACCACAAGCTCGGTGATCCCGGCGTCACGAGCCTCGAACACGCGGTTCCGCTCGGCGAAGCCCGTCAGCATGATAATGGGCAGGAACGGATCGACGCTGTCTGGCGAGTTGCGGACCAGTTGGGTGAACTGCACCCCGTCCAGCGGCGACATCTTGAAATCGACGATGGCGATATCGATCGGACCCTCGCGTATGGCCTGCAGGGCTTCCGCGCCGTCCGTGGCTTCGCGAACGTGCCTTACGCCCACGCCATGCAGGATAGCGCCGACAATCGCCCGCATGTGGTGGTTATCGTCCACCAGCAGAAAGCGCAGATTGGCATACTCCGCCGACATGCGGTGGCCGTCTCCTTGTCAGACCGGGAACTCGAGGCGCGAGTAAACACATGGGCCCGCTTCTGAATAGTGAGGTCAGGGCTAATGGATGGTTTATTTTCGCGCTACGAGCGAGAGGCGTTGGCGCCGACCATCAGGGATGGATCGAGGTTGCGGCCCCGCCATTTCATGCGCCAGCACAGGTGCGGGCCCGTGGCGCGCCCTTCCTTGCCGACGGCGCCGATCATCTGACCCTGTTCGACAAAATCTCCAGCCATAACAATGGCTTTTGACAGGTGTAGGTAGGCGGTGATCAGGCCCTGGCCGTGATCGATCAGGATCAGGCCGCCCTCGAAATGTAGTCCGGTCTCGGCGAAGACGACCTGTCCGCCGGCTGGCGCGCGTACAGAAGTTCCCACGGGCGCGGCCAGGTCGACCCCAAAATGGGGACGCTTGGGCTCGCCGTTGAGTATGCGTTGCCCCCCGAAGCGCGCCGACCGTCTCGCGCCTTCGACAGGCAGGATGAAGCCGGCTTTGAAGGCGTCCAGGTCCGCGAGGCTATTGAAGCCCACAGCCTTGCGTTCGCCCTCGGCGGCGATGCGGGCCAGCAGGGTGGGGTCGACAGGCGCGACCTGATCGGCGGGCAGGCCGTCTATACGCTGGATGTCGAAGGTTCCCGGGGCGATCACCGCCTCGTGGCTGGCTGAGCCGTCGGCGGTGGTGACGGTGATGGTGACGACCGGCGGGGCGTCGCGGTCAAAGCCGACCACGAACCAGCCCTCTGCCGAGGCCAGACCCACGATCTCGCCATCAACATCGAGGGTGGCAAGGGGCGCCGTGCGGCCGATGGCATAACCACCCTGCACGAACTTGCCCGAGAGGGTCAGTCCGGGCGCCGAGGCCCAGGCGCTATGAGCCACGCCGCTGACGGCGAGGCCGGCCAGAAGCGCGCGACGGTTCAGGCGATCTTCTCTTGCCAGCGCTTCAGCGCCTCGGCGGGGGTGGCATAGGCTTCCTGCAGCTCGGGGCTCCAGTAGCGCAGGGCGTCCAGCGGGACCTTGGCGCCGGTGACGGCGCACAGCACGAAACGGCCCGGCGTCATGACGGCGAATTCGCCGTCGCCATAGTGCAGCACGGCCAGGCCGTCGGATTTTCCAAGGTCGCGATCATAAGCGTTCATGAGGGTGTTCTACGCCACGGCGACGCCTCAGAACAGGTCGCCCTGATCAGGTTTTGGTGTAGTCGGCTTTGGACGCGCCGGTTTGGGCGGAGCTGCCGTCAGGGCCGACGCTGGTGCCAAAGCCGGCGGAGCGCTGTCGTCGATCAATGCGGTGCGATCACCGTCGCCGAACTGCAGGCTGACCCAGTCGCCGGGGCCCAGGCTGGCGGCCGAGCGGACGATCGAGCGATCGGCCTTGCGGACCAGGGCAAAGCCCATGTCCAGCGGCCGTTCGGGATTGAGCGACTGGCGCAGCTTTTCCAGGTTGGACAGCCGGTCGGCATCGCGCTGCAGGCGGCGCTTGCCGGCGTCGTTGAGGCGGCTCCACAGGGCGGGCAGGCGGGCGTTCTGGGCGATGCGCTCGGGTGCGCGGCGGGCGGCCAGATCCATGCGGCGCGACAGGTCGCTCAGGCGGTCGGCCTTGACCTGCCGCTGACGGCCCAGCGCCTGCGGCGATAGACGGGCGGTGACCCGCAGCAGGGCCTGGGCATGGACGGCGGTGTTGCGGCCCAGGGCCGCGTCGAGGCGTCCCGCGGCGATGTCGAAGCGCTGCTGCGCCAGGGCCAGCAGGTCGGCGGGGCGGGGCAGGCCGCGCGCGGCGCTGACCAGGCGGGTGCGACGATCCTCGATCAGTCGCGCGCCGCTGCGGTTGAGGCGGCGGTCATAGTCGGAGACCAGGGCTCGCAGCTCGCCCAGCACCGGCGTGGCGATCTCGGCGGCGGCCGTTGGGGTGGGCGCGCGACGGTCGGAGACAAAGTCGATCAGGGTGGTGTCGGTCTCGTGGCCGACCGCCGAGATCAAGGGAATGTCGCTGGCCGCCACGGTGCGGGCCAGGGTCTCGTCATTGAAGGCCCAGAGGTCTTCCACCGAGCCGCCGCCGCGGGCGACGATGATGATATCGGGACGGGGCACATGGCCACCCGGCGCTATGGCGTTGAAGCCGCGAATGGCCCCGGCCACCTGCGCGGCGGCCTGATCGCCCTGCACCACCACCGGCCAGACCAGCACGTGGCAAGGCCAGCGGTCGCGGATGCGGTGCAGGATGTCGCGGATCACCGCGCCGGTCGGGCTGGTGATCACGCCGACCACGGCGGGCATCGAGGGCAGGGGGCGTTTGCGTGACGCCTCGAACAGGCCCTCGCCGTGCAGCTTGGCCTTCAGGCGTTCGAGTTGGGCCAGCAGCGCGCCGACCCCGGCGGCCTCCATGCTCTCGATGACGATCTGGTAGCGCGAGCCGGCCGGATAGGTGGTGATCTTGCCGGTGACGATGACTTCCAGGCCGTGCTCGGGCCGCACGCCGAGGCCCCGCACAGAGCCCTTCCAGACCACGCCGTCGATCGCCGACTTGTCGTCCTTGATGGTCAGATAGACGTGGCCGTTGCCGTGGTGGGTGACCTTCGACAGCTCGCCGCGCAGCCGCACATGGGAATAGCTGGTTTCCAGCGTGCGCTTCAGCGCAAAGGCCAGTTCCGAAACGGAATAGGCGGGCGCGTTGGAATCAGGGGCGGCGACGTCGGTCATGCGCACAGCATAAGGCCCTCCCCGACGAACGGGGAGGGCCGCATGAGAGACTTGTTCTTATGGCTAGGATCTAGATGTAGCGGCGCAGCGAGCGGGCCAGCTCGGTGGGGCCGGCCTTCTTCTTGGATTGTTGCGGCTGGTAGGCCACCCGGGCGTGTTCGCCGCAGTAGGGGCCTTCCGACGAGCGACGGCCGCAGAAGGTGAAGCCGTCCGACGAGGGATCGCCGATTGGCCACTTGCACATGTGGGCGCCCAGGGTCAGCACGGTGGCCGAACCGGGTTGCTCGTCGCGATAGACGGGCAGGGTCGGGGGGGCGACGCCGGACGACACAACGGCTTGCGTCGGTGTGTGCTCGGGCGTGACGACCCGGCGCGGCGCGGACGGCATGGTCTGCGCGGCGGGCCGGGCGGGACGTGGGGCCTTAAAGGCCGGACGCGCCGGTTGCGAGGGGGCCGCGCGGCCCGACAGGCCGAGGCGGTGGACCTTGCCGATCACGGCGTTACGCGTAACGCCGCCCAGTTGTTTGGCGATCTGACTGGCCGAAAGCCCGTCCAGCCAGAGTTTCTTCAAGGTCGTGACCCGATCGTCGGTCCAGCTCATGCCCGTCTCCCGCCATTGATAGAGTCCGAGGCTTCCCCAAGCCTTGGGCCCTACATCTGGTGTTTTGACCACCCCGCCGGCGGTCGTCCTACCATATATCGTAAAGAAAACGTTAAACCACACAATGGGCGCCAAGTGGTCTGTCCACAGAAACTAGATGTTGATTCGGAAAGGGTCCGACTTGCGCCTGGAGAGCCCAAAGCGCACATGCGTAAGGGAATTTTGGGACTCGGGTTCATGAGAGACATGGCAGACAGCGTCGTTCCGCCGCAGCCGCGCGATTATCACGGCTGGAACTGGAGCGGGTTCTTCACCCTGTACCAGCGCGAGATCCGCCGCTTCTGGAAGGTGGGCACCCAGACCGTGGCCGCTCCGGTGGTCACCACCTTGCTCTACATGCTGGTCTTCGTGGTCGCCGTCGGCCCCGCGCGCCAGGCGGTGGACGGGGTGAGCTTTGGCCATTTTGTGGCTCCCGGCCTGATCATGATGGCCATCCTCAACAACGCCTTCGCCAATTCGTCCTCGTCGCTGATCCAGGCCAAGATGATGGGCCTGACGCCGGACTTCCTGACCCCGCCGCTATCGCCTCTGGAGCAGGTCTCGGCCTTCGCCCTGGGCGCGGCGACGCGTGGCGTGGTGGTCGGGGCGGTGACGGCGATTGTCATCGGCCTGCTGCCGGGCGCGGGCCTGGGCGTGGCCCACGTCTGGCCGATCTTCTATTTCGGGATCGGCGCCTCGCTGATCCTGGGACTGGCCGGCATTCTGGCGGGCCTGTGGGCCGAGAAGTTCGACCAGCTGTCGGCCGTGACCAACTTCCTGATCATGCCGATGACCTTTCTGTCGGGAACCTTCTATCTGGTCGACAAGCTGCCCGAGCCGTTCCGGACGGCCAGCCACTACAATCCGTTCTTCTATCTGATCGACGGCTTCCGCTATGGCTTCATCGGTCATGCCGATGGTTCGATCCTCGTCGGCGTGTTCACCACAGCGGCTCTGGTGGTCGGGCTTTTCCTGTGGTGCTGGCATCTGTTCCGCATCGGATATCGCCTGAAGACCTGATGGCGTGATCCCAAGGCCACCCGCGCGCAATTTCACAGCAGTTTCATTGACAGAGCGTCGTTCCACGGCGACAACCTGCGGCCTTCCGGTCCCCGTGCGAACAGCGCGGGGGCTTGTTTCCTTTTTGGGAGGCGGTCTTGACCAGCCCTACGTCTTTGAAGTCTTCGCAACAGCACATCATGGGCGTCTACAACCGCGCCCCGTTGGCGTTTGAGCGAGGCCAAGGCGCGCGCCTGTTCTCGACTGACGGCGATGTGTATCTGGACTGCGTGGCGGGCATCGCCACCGATGGCCTGGGCCACGCCCATCCCGTTCTGGTCGAGGCGCTCAAGACCCAGGCCGACAAGCTCTGGCACGTCTCCAACATCTATCGCATCCCCGAGCAGGAAGAGCTGGCTGACAAGCTGTGCGCCCACAGCTTCGCTGACGTGGTGTTCTTCACCAACTCGGGCACCGAGGCGATCGAGTGCGCGCTGAAGACGGCCCGCAAGTACCACACCGCCAATGGCCAGCCCGAGCGCACCGAGATCTTCGGCTTCGACGGCTCGTTCCACGGCCGCTCCTATGCGGCGGTCAACGCTTCGGGCAATCCCAGCTATGTCGAGGGCTTTGGCCCGCGCCTGCCGGGCTACGGCCAGCTGAAATTCGGCGACCATGACGCCCTCAAGGCCGCCATCGCCCTGCCGACCACGGCGGCGATCATCGTCGAGCCCGTTCAGGGCGAGGGCGGCGCGCGCTCCATCCCCGAGCACTGCCTGGTCAGCCTGCGTTCGCTGTGCGACGAGCACGGCGTCCTGCTGATCTATGACGAAGTGCAGTGCGGCATGGGCCGGACCGGCAAGCTGTTCGCCTATGAGTGGGCCCCCGGCGGCGAGCCGCACATCATGGCCGTGGCCAAGGCCCTGGGCGGCGGCTTCCCGGTCGGCGCCTGCCTGGCCACCACCGAAGCGGCCAAGGGCATGACCGTGGGCGTCCACGGCTCGACCTTCGGCGGCAACCCGCTGGCCATGGCCGTCGGCAAGGCGGCCTTCGACACGATCAACACCCCCGAGATCCTCGACAACGTGAAGACCGTGGCCGGCTATTTCGTTCAACAGCTGAACGGCCTGAAGGATCGCTTCCCGGACGTCATCGTCGACATCCGCGGCAAGGGCTTCCTGATCGGCATCAAGCTGATCCCGAACAACCGCGAGTTCATGGTCCTGGCCCGCGACGAGAAGCTGCTGGTGGCCGGGGGCGGCGACAACTGCGTGCGCCTGCTGCCGCCGCTGAACCTGACCATCGAGGAAGCCAGCGAGGCGATCGCCAAGCTGGAAAAGGCCTGCGAAGCCGCGCGCGTCAAGCTGGCGGCCGCCTGATCTTCACACTGTAAATCACCCGCTCCGGCGACAGCCGGGGCGGGCTCTGGGATTTGGCCGATATGACCACCCCCCGGCACTTCATCGATCTATGGAAGCTGGACGGCGCCACGCTGCGCCTGATGCTGGAGGACGCCAAGGCCCGCAAGGCCGCCCGCAAGGGCTGGGGCCAGGGCAAGGTCGATGCCGACGCGCCCGCCGATGGTCGCGTTCTGGCGATGATCTTCCAGAAGAACTCGACCCGCACCCGCTTCTCTTTCGACGCGGCGATCCGCCAATTGGGCGGCTCGGGGATCATCTCGACCTCCAACGACATGCAGCTGGGTCGCGGCGAGACCATCGAGGACACCGCCCGCGTGCTGTCGCGGATGGTCGATGCGGTGATGATCCGCGCCAACAGCCACGCCGATGTCGAGCGCTTCGCCCAGGTCTCGACCGTGCCGGTGATCAATGGCCTGACCGACAAGAGCCACCCGTGCCAGATCATGGCCGACCTGCTGACCATCGAAGAGCATCGCGGCGATGTGGGCGGCAAGACCATCGCCTGGGTCGGTGACGGCAACAATGTCTGCTCCAGCTTCATCCACGCCGCGCCGCTACTGGGCTTCAAGCTGAAGATCGCCTGTCCGGCGGTCTATCACCCCGACCTGGTTGATCTGGCGCGCGCCCAGGACCTGCAAGGCCTGGTGAGCATGACCGACGATCCCCGGGAGGCCGTGCGCGGCGCCGACGTGGTCGTGGCCGACACCTGGGTCTCGATGGGCGACACCGATCATGACGAGCGCCTTGCCGCGCTGGAGGCCTATCAGGTCGACGAGGCGTTGATGGACCTGTCGGCCCCTGATGGCGTGTTCCTGCACTGCCTGCCGGCGCACCGGGGCGAGGAAGTCACCGATGCTGTGCTCGATGGCCCGCGCTCCCTGGCCTGGGACGAGGCCGAGAACCGCATCCACGCTCAGAAATCGGTTCTGGCCTGGGCGTTTGGAGCCATCGGCTAAGGCGGGAAGAGAGCGCCGGCCAGTGCCCGGTGGGGTTGAACACTGGCCGGCTTTGCCGCCGCGTATGGGCAAAAGCGGCGACCCTTCTGGCGTGACCCGACTCTCGACGCCCGACAATGGGTCTGACCCCGTACCGTACCCATATTGGATAGGGTCCGGTCCCCTCAGGCGGCCCCGCATCTAGGGGCTCGCATTTTCGTTGGAAGCCCCTATCTAACCGCCCCATGACCGACACCACCGCCATGCCCGCCCTCGATGACATCGTGTCCGCCTTCCAGATCGAAGGCCTGCCCGTGCGCGGCCGCCTTGTGCGCCTGGGCGCCGCCGTCGATGAGGTGCTGACCCGTCACGACTATCCTGAGCCCGTCGCCAACCTGCTGGGCGAGGCCTGCGCTCTGGCCGCCCTGGTCGGTTCCAGCCTGAAGTTCGAGGGGCGCCTGATCGTTCAGGCCCAGGGCGACGGCCCCGTGCGCTATGTGGTGGTCGATTACGACACCAGCGGCGGCCTGCGCGGCTATTGCCGGTTCGACGCCGAGGAGGTGGCCAAGGCCTCGGAAGGCTTCGTGCGCCCCGGCGCCAAGACCCTGCTGGGCGGCGGCGTGTTCATCATGACCCTGGATCAGGGCCCCGACATGGACCGCTATCAGGGCGTCACGCCTATTGAGGGCGAGACCCTGGCCCTGTGCGCCGAGCAGTATTTCCAGCAGTCGGAACAGACCCCGACCCGCGTGCGTCTGGCCGTCGGTCAGGCCGATAGCGGCGAGGGTCTGAAGTGGCGCGCCGGCGGCATCCTGATCCAGTCGATTGCCGGCGACGAGACGCGCGGCGAGACGAAGGAAGCCTGGAACCACGCCCAGGCCTTCTTCGAAACCACCGGCGAGGATGAGCTGATCGACCCGACGATCGATTCACCCACCTTGCTGTGGCGGCTGTTCAACGAGGACGGCGTGCGTCTGATCGAGGAGAAGCCACTGCGCTCCTTCTGTCGCTGCACCGACGACCGTATCGCCGTGGTGATCCAGTCGTTCACTGAGGCGGAAAAGGCCGAGATGGTCGAGCCCGACGGCAAGATCCACGTGACGTGCGAGTACTGCTCGCGGGTCTATGCGGTCGATCCTGAAACGGTCGGCGAGGGCTAAATCCTCCCCCGCTAGGGGGAGGATCTTCCTCTAATTGTACCGTCGCGCGGCGCCCGGCAGGTGCAGCGAGAACTCAGGGATCTCGGCTTCGAACACGTCGCCGCCCTCGGTCATCATCTGGTAGCTGCCGCGCATGGCGCCCGACGAGGTCGGCAGGGGGCAGCTGGAGACGTAGCGGAACGCCTCGCGGGCCTTCAGTTCCGGCTGCTCGCCGACCACGCCCGAACCCTCGACCTCGTTGCAGCGATTGAGCGCGTCGGTGATCGCCCAGCGGCGGGCGACCAGATGCACGGTCTCGATGCCATGGTTCTCGATCTCTACCGTGTAGGACCACAGATAGAGACCTTCCTCGGGCGCGGATTCCTCGGGCAGGTAGACGGGCGCCACGCGCACGACGATGTCGCGCGTGCGGGCTTCATAGATACCGCCATCGGCGCCGCGACGTTTGCGGATCCGCTGCAGCGGCGGGGAGGTTTCACGCCTGCTCGAGCGCACGGGTCACATCTCGCGTCAGATCGGCAAGGCTTTCGAGACCGACCGACAGGCGCACGCCGCCTTCGGTGACGCCCAGGGACGGACGTTCGGCCTCGGGCACCGAGCGGTGGGTGGTGGTCGGCGGGTGGGTGGCCATCGACTTGGCGTCGCCCAGATTGTTGGAGATATCGACGATCTCCAGTGCGTTCAGGAACTTGAACGCGGCTTCTCGCGTGCCGAGATCCAGGGCCACCACGGTGCCGCCGCCCGTCATCTGCGACTTGGCGACGTTGTGGCCCGGGTGGTCGTGGCGGAAGGGGTAGAGCACCTTCTGAGTCTTCTTGTGCTCGGCGATGACATTGGCCAGGGCAAACGCAGTGTCGGTCTGGCGGCGAACGCGCAGGTCCAGCGTCTCCAGGCCCTTGACCAGCACCCAGGCGTTGAAGGGCGACAGCGACGGGCCGGTGTGGCGCAGCATGTCGCGATAGCATTCCTCAGCGATCGCCTCGCTGGTCAGGATGGCCCCGCCCAGCACGCGGCCCTGACCGTCGATGTGCTTGGTGGCCGAATAGACCACGATATCGGCGCCCAGCTTCAGCGGCTGCTGGAAGATCGGGGTGGCGAAGACGTTGTCGACAATGACCTTGGCCCCGACCGCGTGGGCGATCTCGGAGACGGCGCGGATGTCGGTGATCTCGAGCACCGGGTTGGACGGCGTCTCGATCAGCACGGCCTTGGTGTTGGGGCGCATGGCCGCTTCCCAGGCCTTGGGATCAGTGGCGTCGACGAAGGTGGTTTCCACGCCGAAGCGCGGAAGCCATTCAGAAATCAGCCAGCGGCACGAGCCGAACAGGGCGCGGCCGGCCACCACGTGATCGCCAGCCTTCACTAGGCCCATCAGCGACGCATTGATCGAGGCCATGCCCGTGGCCTGGGCGCGGCAGACCTCGGCGCCTTCGAGCAGGGCCAGGCGGTCCTCGAACATCTTCACGGTCGGGTTGTTGAACCGCGAATAGACGAAGCCCGGATCCTCGCCGGAGAAGCGGCGGTCGGCGCCCTCGGCGCTGTCATAGGTGAAGCCCTGGGTCAGGTAGAGCGCCTCGGCGGTCTCCATATGTTGCGACCGGGCCAGCCCCCCGCGGATCAGCTTGGTCGCGATGTCCCAGTCTTTCGGGTCCTCGGCCACGGGGTCTTCCTTCTTCGGCGCGGAAAAGGCCGGCATAAGGGGTTCAGCGGCGCGCACGGTCAAGGCGATGCGGCCTGATTTCAACATCAGAATTGCTTGAGGCGAGCCAGCCTCGCTCCAGCCTTGCCTTCCAGGCGAGCTTTAGCGACTGTCGCGCCAATGACCGACGCCCACGCCGCAGGGATTCTGCCCTGCCAGACCATCGAAGACCTCATTGCCCAGGCGGCGATCACCTCTCAGACGCCGTTTGACGTCGATCAGGTGCAGCCCGCCAGCCTGGATCTGCGCCTGGGCGCGCGCGCCTGGCGGGTGCGCGCCTCGTTCCTACCGGGCCTGGGCCGTCGCGTGTCCGAGCGTCTGAAAGACGTGGCGATGCACGAGCTCGATTTGACCAAGGGGGCAGTGCTGGAGAAGGGCTGCGTCTATATCGCCGAGCTTCAGGAGAGGCTGGCCCTGCCGGCCAATATCTCGGCGCGCGGCAATCCCAAGAGCTCGACCGGGCGGGTCGACGTGTTCGTGCGCCTGCTGACCAATCACAGCCGTGCCTTTGACGATGTCGACGCGGGCTATGAGGGGCCGCTCTATATGGAGATCGCGCCCCAGACCTTCTCGGTGCTGGTGCGGTCGGGCACGCGGCTGAACCAGCTGCGCCTCAAGCGCGGCGAGCCGGCCAAGCTGTCGATCCGCAGTGTCGGTGTCGACCTGTCGCCCGGCATGGGCGGCATCGTCGGCTTCCGCGGACGTCGCCACGCCGGCGTGGTCGACCTGGACCGCGAGGACGGCCACGATCCGCGCGACTTCTGGGAGCCGCTGGAAACCCGCCATGGCGAGTTGCTGCTGGATCCGGGCGAGTTCTATATCCTGGCCTCCAAGGACGACATCGAGATCCCGGTGATGGAAGCGGCCGAGATGACGCCGATCGATCCCTCGGTCGGTGAGTTCCGCGTCCACTATGCCGGCTTCTTCGATCCAGGCTTCGGCACCGAAGAGGCCGGCGCTGTCGGCTCCAAGGGCGTGCTGGAAGTACGCAGTCACGAAACCCCGTTCCTGCTGGAGGACGGCCAGACGGTGGCGCGCCTGGTCTATGAGCCCCTGACCTCGCGGCCGGTGCGGCTGTACGGCGAGGGCGGGTCACACTACCAGCGCCAGGGTCTGAAACTGTCCAAGCACTTCAAGGCCTGGACCTAGCCGCGACGAGCGGATTCGGCGCTTCGGTAAAGAGTGATTTTCGGTCAGCCGGTGTCGCATCGCCTGTCGCGCGGCACGGCGTCACACTAGATGTGGTGGGCCTTCTACAGTTGTCCGCAAGTGATAGCTTGAGTGGGCGGAGAGATCAGTCGCGTTTCGCGTTCTGGCCGATCGACCGCCGGAGCTTCAAGCGTGTCAAAATCTCGCCGAGACCCCTTCGCCATTCTCGCCATCCGTATCCGCGCCTGGGAGGCCTGCGCCCGCATCCCGGCCTGCGACAAGGCCATCTGGCGACAGGATGCCGCCGGTCGGGTTATCCGCTGGGCCGACTTTGGCGACCGCTTTTCGCGCTACGGCTGGGAAATGCGCACCTGCAGAAGCGCGGGCGTTCTGGCCCGCGCCCTGAAGCGTCACACGATTGAGGCGATCCACTGGCGTGGTGTTCTGGGCGATGAGGCCCGCGACATTTTCGATCTGCCCAAGGCCGCTTGAAAAGCTGACGGACCTTACATTTAGTCGCCTCTCCCATACAAAAAGATAAGCACGCTTGACATGTCGTTGGTGCATGTGACAAATACCCTTGTCATTTCGATAGGGGTGCTTGTCATGAACGAGCGTATTGGCCGCCAAGCGGCGCGTGAGGGTCTGGCGCAGAAGCTGTTACTGGGCTCAGGGATTGTCGGGGCCATCCTTGGCGCTGGAGGCGGGCTGCTGAGCGGCCTTGACGTAGCCGTGCCGCGGCCGCTGGTCTTCGGTGGAAGTCTGGTGGTCGTCGTGGCGCTGTTCTGGGTGTCCGTCATCTACTGGCGCAACATCGATGAGGCCGCGCGCGAGGCTCACAAGTTCGCCTGGTTCTGGGGCGGGACCGGCGGGATCCTGGTGATCCTGCCCATCGCCACCCTGATCAGCACTGAGCGCCTTGTCGCCGTAATGGGCCCGCATGACCCGGGCGAGTGGCTCGCCTTCGGCGTTGCCGCCCTGCTGGTCGCCCAGTTGGTCGGCTACGGCCTGGTCTGGACCGGTTGGTGGCTGCGTCAGCGCTGATCCGAAAAGAGGATATCCGACATGAACACGTCAACGACCGCCGCCGGCCGCCGCTACATCGCCCGGTTTATCCCCGCCATGCTCGCCTATGTCGTGGTGCTGTCCGGCGCCTTGTGGGCCATCAGCACGCTTGAGCCGACCGGGCCGCTGCTCTGGGTTTTGGCCATCGCCCCGGCGCTGCCGGTCATCGCGGTGATCGCCATCATGGGCCTCTACCTGATCGAGGAGACCGACGAGTTCATCCGCTCGGTCCTGGTCCAGTCGATGCTGTGGGGGGTCGGGATCACGCTGTCGGCCTGCACGGCCTGGGGCTTTCTCGAGAACGCCGACGTGGTGCCGCACATTCCGCTCTATCTGGTGTTTCCGCTATTCTGCGGCAGCTTCGGCCTGGCCCAGCCCTTCGTTCGCCGGAGGTACCAGTGAAGAACCGGCTCAAGGTGCTGCGCGCCGAGCGCGACTGGAGCCAGGCCGACCTCGCTGAACGCCTGGAGGTCTCGCGCCAGACCATCAACGCCCTGGAGACGGGCAAGTACGATCCCAGCCTGCCGCTGGCCTTCAAGATCGCCCGGCTCTTCAGCCAACCCATCGAATCCATTTTCCAGGACGAGGCCTAAGGCCGGTCCGTAAGGAGCATCGCCATGACTGTCGCGTCGAAGTTCCCCAAGTTTCTTGCGACCCCCAAGGGGCGCGTCATCATCGCTCTTAGCCTCGCGGGCGGCGTTGTCGGGTTCAGCTCGGGCCTGTTGATCGGCAAGCTCGAGAAGGGTGGGACGTTAAGTCTTCAGGCCCTGGGCTGGTCAGACATTCTGTCGGGGCTCATCGCCCTGATGCTGATTGCGACCGGACTGATGGTGCTGATCGTCAGCTTTAGTCGGAAGGCCTCTGGCCGAGTTCTGGATCCCGCCAGCCAGCGCGATGCGACCTCAGCCCAGGCTTCCTATTATCGGCAGCAGGGTGTCGTTTCGCTGCTGGCGGGCCTGATGCTGGCCGCGCCGGTCCTGGTCCTCTCGGTCGATGATCCGCCGCCTTTCGAGCTTGCCGCTGCCGTGATGACCGGCATCGTGGCGCTGTTTCTGGTCCAGACAGTCGCCAATCTGACCCTCTGGTTCCGCAGTGACGAACTGGTTCGGCGGGTGATTTCCGAGACGGGCGCTGCCACCTTCTGGCTCCTGCAGGGCGCACTGTTTTTGTGGGCCGCCGGCGAAAAGCTGAACCTGCTGCCTGCGCTATCCCTCTGGGACGCCGTCAGTCTGATGATGGCCAGCTATCTGCTGCTCTCCGCCATTGTCGCCCACCGCCGCGGTCTTGCCTGATCGACCGCCGGGTCTCTCTCTCTCTCTCTCTCTCTCTCTCCTTAAACGTCTCGAACGGACAAACGCCATGACTTCTCGTCTGCCAGCGCGCGCCGCCGCTTGCCTGATCGCCATCCTTGCCGCCATCGGCGTGTTCGGGGGCAACCACGCCCACGCGGCCCCGGTGTCCGACCGCATCGCGGTCACGGTCAGCGGGCAGGGGCCTGATGTGGTGCTGATCCCCGGCCTGGCCTCTTCCGGCGCGGTCTGGGACGCCACGGTCAAGCAGCTGTCAGGCCGCTATCGGGTCCATGTCGTTCAGGTCGCCGGTTTCGCCGGCGCGCCGGTCGGCGGCAATGCCGAGGGGGCCGTGCTGGAACCGCTGGTCGAAGCCGTCGACAGCTATATCAAGAGCGCCGGTCTGAAGTCGCCGGCCGTGATCGGCCATTCAATGGGCGGCCTGACTGGCCTGATGCTGGCCCGCCGCCATCCCGAGGATCTCAGCCGCCTGATGATCGTCGACAGCCTGCCGTTCTATGCGGTGCTGTTCTCGCCGGCCGCCACGGTCGAGGGCGTCAGGCCGCAGGCGACCGCCATGCGCGACGGCATGACCGCTATGTCGGCCGAGACCTTCGCCGCCCAGCAGGCCATGACCATGCCCCGCCTGGTCAAGTCGCCGGACGGCCTGAAGGCCGCGCTGGACTGGTCCAGGACCTCGTCGCAACCGGTCGTGGCGCGCGCCCTGTACGATGTTCTGACCACGGACATGCGCGGCGAGCTGGCCGCGGTCACCACGCCGACCACCATGCTCTACCCCTATGATCCGGCCATGGGCGCGCCCCAGGCCATGGTCGACCAGACCTATGCCGGCGCCTACGCCAAGCTGGCCGGGGCCAGGCTGGAGCGCATCGACGGCGCCTTTCACTTCATCATGGTCGACCAGCCGGCCGCCTTCGCCGCCGCCGTCGAGCGCTTCCTGAAATAGCCGCCTTCGCCGGGCCTGATTGCGCCCGGCGAGGCTTCGCCCCTAACTCGTCCTCGCATCTGCTCAGAGAATCACATGTTTCAACCCCTCATCCAGTCCGCCCGCCGCGCGGCCATCGGCCTGGTTTCCCTGCTGGCCCTTGGCCTCGCCGCCCCGGCCACCGCCGAGCCCGCCCTTTGGGCGATCAAGGACCAGGACTCGACGATCTACCTGTTCGGCACGGTCCACGTGCTGAAGCCGGCGACCCAGTGGCGCTCGCCCCGGATCGATCAGGCCCTGAAAGCCAGCGACGATCTGGTGATCGAGGTCCTGGGCGCCGACGACCCGGCGGTCATGCAGCCGCTGGTCATGCAGTACGGCCTGGACCGCGCCACCCCGCTGTCGCAGAAGCTGTCGCCCAGGGACCTCAAGCGCGCCCAGGGTCTGGCCCTGGCCGCGGGCATGCCGCCCCAGGCCATGGAGGTCATGCGACCCTGGCTGGCCTCGATCTCGCTGGCCATGCTGCCGGTGATCAAGGCCGGCTACGATCCACGCAGCGGGGTCGAGCAGGTGGTGTCCGCCGAGATGAAGGCGGCGGGCAAGCCGGCCTCGTCGCTGGAGACCGCCGAACAGCAGATCCGCTTCTTCGCCGACATGCCGACCAAGACCGAGGTCGAGATGCTGCGGGCCACCCTGGACGACGCCGAAGCCGGCCCGGCCAAGATCGACAGCATGGTCGCGGCCTGGGCGGCCGGCGACATCCGGTCCCTGGAGGAGCAGTTCATCACCGAGATGAAGACCAACTATGCCGAGGTCTATGGCGTGCTGCTGACCGACCGCAATCGCGACTGGGCCAGGCAGCTGAAGACCAAGCTCGCCGGATCGGGCGTCAGTTTCGTCGCGGTCGGGGCGGGGCACCTGGTCGGCGCTGACAGCCTGCAGGCGCAGCTGGCGACGCTGGGCGTCCAGACCGAGCGCGTGAACTAGCCACGCCAGGGACGGGTGCGCCGGTCGGTCGCATCCGTCAACGCGGGCGACGGTTGAGCCAAGGCGCGAGACCCGTTACGCACATCAGACAACGGTGAAGATCGCGCCGCAGAGATCCGTCATGTCCGCCCAGACCGCCGCCAAGAAACACACCGCCCTTCGCATCCTGGTGACCGGCGGGGCCGGCTTTGTCGGCTCTCACCTGTGCGACCGACTGATCGCGCGGGGCGACCGGGTGGTGTGCCTGGACAACCTGTTCACGGGCAGCAAGGACAACATCGCCCACCTGATGGATCACCCGAACTTCGAGTTCGTGAACCACGACGTGAACCATCCGATCTTCATTCCGGTCGACCAGATCTATAACCTGGCCTGCCCAGCCTCGCCGATCCACTACCAGTACGATCCGGTGATGACCGTGCGCACCAATGTCCTGGGCGCGATCAACATGCTGGACCTGGCCAAGCGCACCGGCGCCCGGGTCATGCAGGCCTCGACCAGCGAGGTCTATGGCGATCCCGAGATCCACCCGCAGGTCGAAAGCTATTGGGGCCGGGTCAATCCGATCGGCCCACGGGCCTGCTATGACGAGGGCAAGCGCTGCGCCGAGACGCTGTTCTTCGACAGCTTCCGGCAGGACAGCATCGACATCAAGGTGGTGCGGATCTTCAACACCTATGGTCCGCGCATGGCGATCAATGACGGCCGCGTGGTCAGTAATTTCGTGGTCCAGGCCCTGACCAACCAGCCGATCACCATCTATGGCGAAGGCCAGCAGACCCGCAGCTTCTGCTATGTCGACGACCTGGTCGAAGGCTTCATCCGGATGATGGCCACGCCCACCGGCTTCACAGGCCCGGTCAATATCGGCAATCCCAACGAGTTCACGATCCTGGAGCTTGCCCAGCAGACCATCGCTCAGATCGGCTCGACCTCGGTGATCGAGCGCAAGCCGCTGCCGCAGGACGATCCCCGCCAGCGTCAGCCCGACATCACCCTGGCCAGGTCGGCGCTGGACTGGGAGCCCAGGACCCAGCTCAAGGAAGGCCTGGCCAGGACCATCGCCCATTTCAAGGCCGTTCTGGGCAAAGGCCTGGTCGAGGACGAGCGCCGAGCCTAGCCGGTTTCACCGTCTGTAGCTCTTGAGAACCCCGCCCAGACCCGCTCCAAGGCGCTGCAAGGGTTTGCGGCGCGGGCGTTGATCGTCGGGCCGCCTTTAATGGCGTCTGGTCAAGAGGTCTCCACCAGCGATCACGAACTTTGCCGTCATGCGATGGCAAGTTCCGGCCAGCGTCGCCCTCCGCTGCGGATAGCAGGATCTCGCGGGACCGCGGGCCCAGATGCCCGTCGACGGCCCGTCGCGAGGCGCCGTCCAGTACAGCATAGGCGGTCTGGAGCCGCCCCAGTCGCCAGGCGCGATAGGCGTTGGCGCGATACCGGAAGGTGACGCCCGATCCGATGTAGTGCGTGCGGGCCGCTCCGCTGCTGACAGCCTGCTGATTGGCGGCCATCTCGGGCAGGAAGCGGTCTTCGATCAGATCCATCAAGGGACCGAGATCGTCCGGTATGCGCGTCATCAGGGCTGCAGAACGGCTGGGATCGGGTTTCAGGGCCCATAGTCGGGCGACCCAGCCGGCGACCGACGGCGCACGCGCGCGCATGATCGCTGCGGGTGTCGGGTCGCAGGCGAAATGCCGAAACAGCGGCCCAAACAGTCCGATATCCGCCCGTGTCGGCGCTTCGCCCAGCAACCAGTCCCGCCGCGCGAAGATCTTGTCCAGCGCGTCGAGCGTGTCCAGATAGTCCGCCTCGACGCGGAAGCGATTGGCCCGGTTCACGCCCTCACCGCCCAG
Organism: Caulobacter sp. ErkDOM-C; assembly: GCF_048541825.1. Taxonomy (GTDB): domain Bacteria; phylum Pseudomonadota; class Alphaproteobacteria; order Caulobacterales; family Caulobacteraceae; genus Caulobacter. The sequence continues at coordinate 1,332,387 of NZ_CP183332.1, forward strand.
ATAGACGGACCTTTGCCGAAGCAGTGCAGCCTGACGTCTCAGCGCCCTGGGTAGAGCGATGTCGCGGAACATGCCGTCAGCAAGCCGTCCGCTCATCAACTGGGCGTCCGCCCGATAGGCCCATCGATAGTAGAGCGCCGGTCGCCAAAGATGCTCGTCACCATAGGTTTCGATCAGAGCCGCGAGGAAGCTCAGGGCGGGGTCGGACGGTGTGAGGGCGCTTTGGGGATGGTCAGCCTCAAGTTGGTCGATGATGACCGGGGTATCGGTCAGCCAGCGGCCATCGGGCAGTTCCAGCTGGGGCATCTGGCGGACGCCGGTCTTAAGAGCCAGGGCGCGAAACGCGGCCGTATCCATCTCCTGAAGGCGATAGGGCAGGCCCTTGGCGCGCAGATATCCCTCCAGCTTGCCCGTGAAATAGGACAAATCGAGCCCGTGAACGATGAGCATCGGAGCCCGCCTTTCGCTGCGTTGATCGCGTCGAGTCTTTTATGGCATTTGCAGTGTCATTAGTAACGTGAGCCGTGGGCGACGGTCCAAACGTCTGGCGCTACCACGGCCGATCGCCGCTCGCTTTAAGGCCTTCTCCTGCAGCAGTTTCAATTCCGCCAGCACCGTCGCGATCAGTTCCGACACCGTCAGCTGGATGCGCACGGTCCATCGCCGGGTGGAGCAAGGGCCCGGGCCTGATCGAGAACTGGCGCCGAGCCTAGTCCGTTTCACCGTCTGCAGCTCTTGAGAACCCCGCGCAGACCCGCTAGACGACCCTTACGCCTGGCGGGCGTAGCTCAGAGGTAGAGCGTCTGCTTCCCAAGCAGAATGTCGTGGGTTCGATTCCCATCGCCCGCTCCAAGGCGCTGCAGGCAGGAGCGCCTCGTGGGGAAACTCTTCGACAAGGCGCAGCGCGCCGAGGCCGCACTGGATTTCGAAGAGGCGGAGCGCCTCTTCAAGCTGGCGGTGCGGATGGACCCCAAGAATCTGGCGACCCTGCACAACCTGGGCGGTGTATTGTCCAGCCTCAGTCGGTTGCCAGAGGCTGAAAAGGCTTATCGGCGGGCCTTGGCCATTGATCCAGGCTCGGCGCGCACCCACTACGCGCTCAGCCAGGTCATTATGATGCAGGGGCGGTACAGGGATGCGGTCCCGCATTTCCGGCGGCGTCACGAGGTGGCCAAGTACAACACCAACAAGCCGGGCTTCTTCGAATGTCCCGAGTGGAACGGCGAGGATCTGGGCGGTCGCTCGCTGCTGATCTGGCCCGAGCAGGGGTTTGGCGACGAACTTCAGTATGCGCGGTTCGCGCCGATCCTGGCGGAACGCGGCGCGACCGTCAGGCTGGTCTGCAGGCCTCAGGTCTCCCGGCTGTTCTCCCGGTCGTTGCCGGGCGTCGAGGTCTATGAGGGCAGTGGCCAGGTCGAGATCCCGGACAGCGATTTCTATGTCATGGGTCCCGATATCGTCGGCCTGATGGACTACACACTCGAAACCGTTCCGGGCGCGCCCTATCTCAAGGCCGCCGGCAAGCTCTCGTCTTCGGCGCGGATTGGCCTGGTCACGGCGGGCAGCGCGGCCCATGGAAACAATGGCTACCGCTCGCTTGACCAGGCGGACGGCCTGAAACTGGCCGCCGTGCTCGGCGCGACCGTCGGTCTGGACCATGCCGCTACGGGCGGGAAGGATTTCGCCGACACCGCTGACATTATCGAAGGTCTCGATGTCGTTGTGACCGTCGACACGGCCATCGCCCACCTGGCGGGCGGGATGGGCAAAGCGGTTTGGCTGCTGCTCACCCGGATCGACACGGACTGGCGATGGGGAAGGGGGCAGGAGCGATCAACCTGGTATCCCTCGGCAGAGTTGTTCTTCAGCGACGCCAAGGGGCGCTGGACAGAAACGATCGCGCGTCTTGGCGAGCGCGCTGCGGCTCTTGAGGCAACACCCTGATTGGATCGTGGCATCCGCTCCAGGCTTTTGCTTTGACGCCCTAGTTCGGCGGCGAGCCGCTATCCACCTTGCCGAACAACGCCCTAAGCCGCAGCGGCCAAACACTGTGACAGGGTTGCCGCCAGGGCCCTGGCTTCGATGGGCTTGGGCAGGACGCCATCCATTCCCGCCCGCAGATAGCTTTCGACCTCGTGGGCCAGCACGCTTGCGGTGACGGCGAAGATCGGGATCCGGGCGGCGCCGGCCAGGGCCTCTTCACGGCGGATCGTCCGAGTGGCCTCGACGCCGTCCATGTCGGGCATGTGCACGTCCATGAAGATCGCGTCCCAGGGCTGGGCGCGCCAGGCCGCCACCGCTTCACGACCGCTGACGGCGAAGCCGCAGGTGACACCGAACGGTTCGACCAGGGCGGCGAGGATGCGTCGGTTGACCGGGTTGTCGTCCACCACCAGAAGCGAAGCGGGCGCCTCGCCGGCAACCTCGTCGACCTCGTCCTCGATCGGGACTTCGGAAGACACCACCGACGGGATTGGCGCATCGAAATCGAACCGCGCGCCGATGCCCAGGGCGGATGTGACCTTCAGCAAACCGCCCATGCGCTCGGAGATCTCGCGGCAGATGGCCAGGCCCAGCCCGACCCCTCCGACCTGGCGGGTCGAAGAACTGTCGACCTGAACGAAGCGCTCGAAAATGGCTTCGTGGTCCTTCGCGGCGATACCGATGCCCGTATCGATCACGGCGATCTGCAGCCGATGGTCGTCGCCGGTGATCTTGACCGTGACACCGCCCTGCCGAGTGAACTTCAGCGCGTTGGAGATCAGGTTGGCGAGGAGCTGGGCGAGTCTTTCCCCGTCCCCGCGTCGGAAGCGCGCCAGATCGGGTTGCAGGGCAATGGTCAGGGACAGGCCCTGCTCACGGGCTATGGGCTGATGGAGTTCCCGGATATCGCTGACCAGGGTTTCCAGCGAGAACACGTTCAGCCGCAACTGCAATCCGCCGGCTTCGATCTGGGAAATGTCGAGGATATCGTCGATCAGTTGCCGCATGACGCGAGAGGCGGTCTTCATCACCCCCAGGCGCTGGCGTTGCGGCGGGGTCAGCGCTTCGCGCGCCAGCAATTGACCCTCGCCCAGGATGGCGTTCAGCGGGGTGCGCATTTCGTGGCTGACCATGGCCAGGAACTGCGACTTGGCGCGATCGGCGACCTGAGCCTTTTCTGACAGACGCTCCAGTTGCTCGGTGCGGACGCGCACACGGCTTTCAAGGTCGCGGTTCAGCAGGCTGGTGTCGTGGTTGCGTCGATTGACATCCGCGAGCAACTCGCGGTTCTCGTCGCGCAGTCGCAAGCAGTCGACCAGCAGGGCGTGATTGTTGCGGTGGCCGACGATCATGACGACCCAGAACACGACGCCCAGGGCGCCCAGGATCGCGTCGACGCCGCCCAGGGTGAGCAGGGTTATGGAGGCGGGGATCAGGATCAGAGTGACATTGATCCGTCCTATCCATTTCTGGGGCGCCAGAATGCCGACCGCCCCTCCCGCCAGGGCTGACAGCACCACGAGAAGAGCATAGCGCGAAACAGGGCTGTCGACAGGAATACGCAGGCAGGCCAGTAGCGCCCACAGGCCTGCGACGAGGACCAGACTCACATTGTGAAGGCGCGCCAGCGGCCACAGCCGTTCGGCCAGGAGCCGCCCCGCCAGGGCGGCGCCCAGCAGGCGGTCGATCACCATGCGGGCCGCCAGCAGCGTCAGAACGACGGCCAGCCAGGCCAGGTGAAAAGGCCGTTCCGCGGCTTGTGAGATCAGGGTCAGGCCGATCGCTGCAGCGGCCTGAACCACAATGATGGCCAGACTGTTGCGGTGCGCTTGCCCCAGCAGGGCGAGCTTGAGAGGGTCGTCCTGCGGCCTGTCCTCCGCTCCTTCAGATCGCATTCCAGCTCTCGCCCCGGCCGCTTAGCTTCACAGATACGATCCGCAGGGTGAACGAAGATATGCCAGTTTCAGCGACAAAGTGTCGCGCAGCCTGGCCCGGGCGCCTGCGCCTCAGCGGGCCGGTTCGTCCAGCCATGCGGCGACCCAGAACAAGGGCGCGTTCCAGTTGATGGCCACCTCGTTCTGGGTGAAGGCGCGATAGTCGTCGGTCCAGCAGGTCTGGGGTGCGCACTGGCCTTTCATGTCCTTGGCCACAGGGTCGCTCATGTTGGTCGAGTTTGGGCCGCCCGAGATCACGCCGGGGGGCGGGGCGGGATAGCGGGCGTCGGCCTGATGCGCCCAGAAACGGTGGTGCGGATTGCGCATCGGTCGCGCGCCATGGCCGGTGACGAACGAGCGATCCAGAGGATTGCGGCCCAGGACCCAGTCCATGGCGTCCACCGCGCCGTCGCGATAGGCGGCCTTGCCCGTAAAGTCGGCGGCCAGGGCCAGCACCATGGCGCGGTTCAGCACCGACGAGGTCGAGCCCCACGGATAGCCCTTGGGCGCATAGGGCAGGGCGTAGCCCTGTGTGGCGCCGTCTTCCAGATAGCGATCGGCGCTGGCGGCCAGATTGGCGCGCGCCGTGGCCATCTCGGCGGGCTTCAGACCATTGGGCGCCAGCGCCAGGGTCACGGTTCCCAGCGCGCCCACCGAGGGCCAACCAATGTCGCCGCTCGGTTTGCCGCCAGCAGAGGGCCCGGCCAGGAACAGCGGCGAGGCGCGCAGGGCGGTCTCGTATTCGGCAACGCCGGTCGTGGCGTATAGCTCTGCGGCGGCCCAGTAGAACTCGTCCTCCACATTGCCGTCGCCATAGCCGCCGCTGCCGGTAAAGGCGCCCAGGGCATAGACCTCGGAGTTGCGCCGGGCGGCGGCGTAGGCGCGCCGGGCGACATCCAGGCAGCGGGCCGAGAAGGCCGGATCGATGGTCTTCCAGATCCGCGCGGCCTGGGCCGCCGTGGCGGCCAGGTTCAGGGTGGCGGCGGTGGTGGGGTGATAGAGGTAGCGGACTTCCTTGTCGTCGGCCGGCGCCGTGGGCAGGGCGGTCCAGCGCTCATCGGCCAGGCGCTGATGGGCCATGCCCGAGGCGTCCAGATCCGTCAGGACCAGTCGGCCGGTCGGGCCGACCTGTTGATGGCCGACGGGCAGGGCCAGGGTCTTGCCGGCGGGAACCTGCATGGCCAGCAGGAAATCCATCTCCCAGCGGGCTTCATCCAGCAGGTCGGAGACGCCGTTGGCGTTCTCGGGAATCTTGCCTCTGCCATCGGCGAAGGCGGCCAGGGTCGAGGCCTTGCCCAGCACGACGGCGCGTTCGTGGGCATTCAGCAGGGTCCAGACCGAAATGCCGCCATTGACGACGTACTTGCCGTGGTCGCCCGCGTCGTACCAGCCCCGGCTGAGGTCCAGCGTGTAGTCGCAGCCGGCCCAGACCTGGCCGCGCTCGTCGGCCTTGTTGAAGCAGGTTGCCCTGTCGAGGGCGTGGCCGGCCGGACGGGCCAGGTCGGGGCGCTGAACGAAGCGCGCCTCGATCGGAATGCTGGCGCGGTTCTGGTAGAAGAAGCCCAGGGCGTCCGCTTTCAGCGCGCCATAGAGGCGCCCGGCGATGGCGAAGGGCCGGCTCTGGGCCACGCCGACGCTGAGGCGATAGCCGTCGCCCGAACCCTTGAAGTCGCTGAAATCGATCTGGTGGACATGGTCGCCTGAGGCGGCGTCGGCGCCGAATACTTTGGTCTGGCCGCTGGCCACGCTCGCGCCCCTGGCGTCGCGCAGGGTCCAGGCCATGGGGCTCGTTGAGGGATCGGCCAGGATGGCGCGCTTGGGACCTGCCGTCTCGACGCCCAGCTGGTTGAGGCGGATCGGCCCCGCGGCGTCCTCGGCCCGGGCGCTTGCGCCAAAGGCGAGGGTCAGGGCGATGGCCGTCAGGGCCCTGTTGATCCGGGTCATGCGCATCTTCCCTGCTTTCCGACGCGTCGTGCCCGCGCGTTTTCAGGCCCAGATTAGTGTAAATTTGACAGCGTTGTCACTAGCGAATTTTGCCGCTCAGCGCCGGGCGCGGCGTGCCTCGGCCTGCAGAAACTTCAGGCGGGGCTGGTCGTCATCGGCGATGACGCGGGTGTCGGCGTCGATGATCAACTTCCGCGCGTCACCTTCGGGATCATACACCGGCCAGAGGGGCAGGCCGGGGCCGTTGGGATCGCCCGTCTTCACGAAATTGGCCCAGTAGGACGACATCACGTCGGCCACGCGGCGGTCGGTGTCGTCAACGCTCCAGGCCCCGCCATTGTCTGGATGGTTGAACACATAGACGATCTCGGCCGAGTGGAACGCGCCCAGCGACTGGCCGCGATTGCCCTCGCCGAACCATCCGTCGGGCGTTTTTGGCGCGTGATCGAAGCGGAAGGCATAGACCGGCGCCTTGCCGGTTCGGGTCTGGGCCACGGCCCATGACCAGGTCGGCAGGCTCATCCAGGCGTCGCCGGCGAAGTTGATCCGTGAGCGGATCATATGGTCGGGCGTGTCGTGGGGATAGAGTTTCGCCGCCTCGGCCGCGCTGTCGCCGAAGGTCAGTTTCAGCGCCTCGGGCAGGGTGCGGCCGGCAAAGACCCCGGCTTCCAGCAGGCTGCCTTCATCACGGTTCCAGCCGACCAGCAGGGGCACGTCGCTTTGCTGCCCGGCGGCGAAGATCTCGGCCGCGCGCCTTGGCAGGATCCATCCGTCGAGGATCGGGCGGAAGGTCAGGCGCGCGGTCGGCGCGGTCACGGCCTCAAGGATCTGTTCGGTGGAGCGTCGGCGCATGGCCGCCAGGCTGTCGTCGCCCAGGGCGCGACCAAGGGCCAGGCCGTTAGCCTCACCCATCGCGAGGGTCTCGTCCCTGCCCAGGGTCCCGAAGGCCGAGCCGCTCTCGCCGATGGCTTGCTGGAACAGGCCCCGGGCCTGGGGCGAGGCCATCAGCCGGCTGACGGCGTCCGATCCCGCCGATTCGCCGGCGATGGTCACCCGGTCGGGGTCGCCGCCCAGCAGGGCGATATTGGCCTGCACCCAGCGCAGGGCCGCGATCATGTCGGCCAGGGCCTGGTCGCCGCTGGCCCTGTTGGGCGACTCGCGGGTCAGCGCCGGATGGGCCAGGAAGCCGAAGGCGCCCAGGCGATAGTTGATGGTCACCACCACCACGCCCTTTTTCGCCAGGGCGACGCCGTCGTGGCGTGGCTCGGCGCCGGAGCCCACGCCATAGCCACCGCCATGGATCCAGAAGAACACCGGCAACGCCTCGCGCGGCTTGGCCGGGCTCCAGACGTTCAGATACAGGCAGTCCTCCGACATCGAGGGGGTGTAGGGGTCGATGTCGCTATAGACCTTGGGCTGGGCGCAGTTGGGCCCGAACCGGTCCGTCGCTCGCTCGCCCTTCCAGGCGACTACCGGCGCCGGCGGCTTCCAGCGCAAGGCGCCGACCGGCGGGGCGGCGTAGGGCAAGCCCTTCCAGGCCCTGATCCCGTCAGAGTCGGCCTTGGCCGGGACCAGCTTGCCGCCGGTGACATGCTGGGCGTGGGCGCCGGTCGCCAGCGCTGTCAGGGTCAGGGCAAGAAGGACGGCGCGAAGGGGCATGCGGACGCTCACGGTTGGCGAGGGTCCAGATGAGCAGGGGGAAGCGCCGTTGTCACGCGCAACCAAAGCTTGTCAGTCCGGCGCACGTCGTGCGTGGCCGGGATGACCGCTCAAACGGCTAGACCCGTTCCACCACCATCGAGATGCCCTGGCCCACGCCGATGCACATGGTCGCCAGTCCATAGCGGGCCTTGCGGCGATGCAGCTCTTCAACCGCCGTCAGGGCCAGGCGGGCGCCGCTCATGCCCAGGGGATGGCCCAGGGCGATGGCGCCGCCATTGGGATTTACATGATCGCCGTCGTCGGGCAGGCCCAGGGCGCGCAGCACCGCCAGCCCCTGGGCGGCGAAGGCCTCGTTCAGCTCGACCACGTCCATCTGGCCGATGGTCAGGCCCAGGCGCGCCAGCAGCTTCTGGGTCGACGGGGCCGGACCAAAGCCCATGATGCGCGGCGCGACGCCGGCGGCGGCCGAGCCGACGATGCGGGCGCGGGGCGTCAGGCCATGACGCTTGATCGCCTCTTCCGAGGCGATGATCAGCGCCGCCGCGCCGTCATTGACGCCCGAGGCGTTGCCGGCGGTGATGGTGCCGTCCGGGCGGACGATGGGCTTGAGGGCCGACAGGGCCTCGATCGTGGTGGCGCGCGGGTGCTCGTCCTTGCTCACGACGACCGGGTCGCCCTTGCGCTGGGCGATGCTGACCGAAACGATCTCGGCGTCGAAGCGGCCGCTGGCCTGGGCGGCGGCGGCGCGAGCCTGGCTGCGCAGGGCGAAGGCGTCCTGGTCGGCGCGGCTGATGCCATAATCGTCGGCGACGTTCTCGGCCGTCTCGGGCATGGAATCCACGCCATAGGCCTTACGCATGGCCGGGTTCACAAACCGCCAGCCGATGGTGGTGTCGAAGATCTCGGCGTTGCGCGAGAAGGCGCTGTCGGCCTTGCCCATCACGAACGGCGCGCGGCTCATGCTCTCGACGCCGCCGGCGATCATCAGTTGGGCCTCGTCCGACTTGATGGCCCGCGCGGCCACCCCCACGGCGTCCAGGCCCGAGCCGCACAGGCGGTTGATGGTCGAGCCGGAGGCCTCGGCGCCCAGACCCGCCAGCAGGGCGGCCATGCGGGCGACATTGCGGTTATCCTCGCCGGCCTGATTGGCGCAGCCCAGCACCACGTCGTCGACCAAGCTCCAGTCGACGCCGGGATTGCGCGCGAACAGGGCCCGCAAGGTTACCGCCGCCAGGTCATCGGCCCTGACCGACGCCAGGGCTCCGGCATAGCGGCCGATGGGGGTGCGGATCGCGTCGCAGATGAAGGCTTCGGCCATGGCGGATCTCTCAAACGGCTGTTCGAGCCACCCTAGCGGCAGGGTCGGAACGATCAAGTCGGCCAATAGCTGGACACCGGTGTCAGATCGCCTAGACCTGATCGCGAAGAGACATCCTGGGAGAGACGCCATGATCAGCCGGCGCGACGTGATGGGCGGGGCCGTGGGCGGCGCGGCGCTGCTGGCGGCCGGGGGCGCACAGGCGGCCGGCGACGATGCGGCGCTCAAGGCGCTGCTCGACAAGCTGGCCAAGGGCGGACAGGCCGACCAGAAGCTGGCGACCCTGAGAGCCTTTTCCCCGACCACTCTGAGCCCCGCCGCGCGCCTGGACTATGACGCCGTGCAGTCGGCGTTCTCCATCGAGGACGAGACCGTCCGCCGCTTCCCGTTCGGCGCGGGCGCGACCTCGCCCTATGTCATGACCACCCGCTCGGGCGCCTGGCTGAAGGCCGTCGAAGCCGCGAAGTCGGGCGACGCTGCCGCTGACACCGTCAGACGGCTGGACGCCGAGACTGCCCGTATCGCTGAAGACGCTGCCAAGGGCGTGATCTTGCCGGCCTTTGTGATCGACAAGGTCGCCGCGGGTCTCTCTGAAACCGCCGCAGCGGCCTCGGCCGCGCCCGATGTCGCCGCCGCCCTAGGCCGCCAGCGCGACGCTCTGATCGCCCTTCGCGCCAAGGCCGGCAAGGGGATCGGCGTCGGACGCTTCAAGGATGGCGAGGCCTATTACGCCCTGCTGCTGAACGCCGCGATGGGCGCAGAGATCACCCCGGGCCAAGCCTGGGATCGCGCCCATGCCGCCGCCAAGGCCCTGACCGCCCGCGCCGACACGCTGCTGAAGGCCCAGGGGATGAGCAAGGGCACGGTCGGCGCCCGTCTGGCCGCGCTCAGCCGCGACGAGCGCTGGCTCTACAGCGATGACGACGCCGGCCGCGACCGGCTGATCGCCGACATGAACGCCTGGCTGGCCAAGGCCGTGTCGCGCCTGCCGGTCTCGTTCGCCACGGTCGCGCCGGGCAGTCGCGCGGTCAGCATGAGCCGCATGACCCCCGCCGACGAAGCCGTCCGCCGTCAGGGCTATCGCGAGGCGCCGTCCTTCGACGGCGCAAGGCCAGGCGTCTATTACGCCGACCTCAACTCCATCCGCACCCGCCCCAGCTGGACCCTGCCCAGTGTCGTCCACCATGAGAGCGTGGCCGGCCACATGGTGCAGATGCCGCTGGAGGAACGCTCCGGCGCCCATCCGCTGCGCACCCGCCTGGCTTTCCCGGGGTTCTTCGAAGGCTGGGCCATCTATGCCGAACAGCTGGCCGCCGAGGAGGGCGCCTTCGCGGGCGATCCGCTCGCGGAGCTGGGTTATCTCCAGTGGATGCTGTTCCGCGTCGGCCGCTTGCTGGCCGATCTTGGGATCCACCTGAAGGGCTGGAGCGTCGAGAAGACCACGGCCTTCCTCAATGACCTGCAGGGCCCGCCGCCGGTGTTCTCGCCCGTCTCGCAAGGCATCGAACGCATCGCCATCGGCCCGGCCGCCTCGGCGGGGCAGGGGCTGGCCTGGCTGGAACTGGTCCGCCTGCGCGAAGCGGCGCGCCAGCGGCGTGGGCCGGGCTTCGACATCCGGGCCTTCCACGACGCGGTGCTGCTCCCCGGGACCCTGCCGCTGTCGATGCTGCGGGCGCGGGTGCTGGGGGCGTAGGCGCGGGGACCGGCGTGTTACGCCAGTCTCGCCTCAGTGCTTGCCGCGATCGCGTCCGAAGTTCGGCTCGGCGCTTTCCTGGCCGGCCGCCACGATGCCGCGACGGATGGCCCGGGTGCGGGTGAAGTGGCTGTGCAGGGTGTCGGCGTCGCCCCAGCGGATGGCGCGGCTCATGGCCTGCAGGTCCTCGGTGAAGCGGCCCAGCATCTCCAGCACCGCGTCCTTGTTGGCGATGAAGATGTCGCGCCACATGGTCGGGTCGCTGGCGGCGATGCGGGTGAAGTCGCGGAAGCCCGAGGCCGAGAACTTGATGACCTCGCTCTCGGTGACGTTCTCCAGATCGGCCGCGCTGCCAACGATGGTGTAGGCGATCAGGTGGGGCAGGTGGCTGACGACGGCCAGCACCAGGTCATGATGCTTGTCGTCCATCAGCTCGACCTGGGCGCCGAACGCGCGCCACAAGGCCGACAGCTGGGCCACGGCGGCGGCGTAGCGCTCGTCGTCGCTCTCGAACGGCGTCAGGATCGTCCAGCGGTTCTCGAACAGCTCGGCGAAGCCGGCGTCGGGACCCGACTGCTCGGTGCCGGCGATCGGGTGGCCGGGAATGGCGAAGATCTTGGAGATGTCCTGGCCGCGGAAGGCCTCGGCGACATTGGCCTTGGTCGAGCCGACATCGGTCAGGGTGGCGCCGGGCTTCATGGCCGGGATCACCAGGCCGGCCAGTTCAGGGACCGACAGCACCGGGGTGGCGATGACGACCAGGTCGGCGTCACGCACCGCCTCGGCGATATCGCCCGTCACATGGTCGGCGATGCCCAGCGCGATCACCCGGGCCCGGTGAGCCTCGCTGGCGTCGGCCACGGTGATCTCACTGACCACGCCGTGGGCGCGGGCCGCGCGGATCACCGAACCGCCGATCAGGCCGCAGCCGATCACGGTCATCTTGGGATAGAGGATACCGGGCTTGGACATCAGCGACCCACGAACTGCGTCAGCAAATCCACTACGGCGCGGTTGTGCTCTTCCAGGCCGATGGTGATGCGGATGGCGTCGGGCAGGCCGTAATTGCCGACGGCGCGGACCAGATAGCCCTTGGACGCCAGGAATTCCTCGGCCTCGCGGGCGGTCTTGCCCGGAACGTTGGGGAAGTTGACCAGCACGAAATTGGCCGCCGAGGGCGTCACCTCCAGACCAAGCCCGCCCAGCTGCTGGGCCAGGAACGGCCGCCACTGCTCGACCAGGGCCACGGAGCGGGCCTGGAATTCGAGGTCGGTCAGGGCGGCGATGGCCGCCTCCTGACCGGGGATCGAGGTGTTGAACGGCGGACGGATGCGCTCGATCGGCTCGATGATCCCGGCCGGTCCATAGCCCCAGCCGACCCGCAGGCCGCCAAGGCCGTGGATCTTGGAAAAGGTGCGGGTGACGATGACGTTTTGCGCCGTACGGGCCAGGTCCAGGCCATCCTCAAAGCGCGGATCGGTAGCGAACTCGGCATAGGCGCCGTCCAGCACCAGCACCACCGACGGCGGGATGGCGGCATGCAGCGCCCGGATTTCCTCGCCGGTCAGCCAGGTGCCGGTCGGGTTGGCGGGGTTGGCGATGAACACCAGCCGGGTGCGCTCGTCGATGCACTTGACCACTTCGTCGGCGTCAATGCGCTGGTTCGGCTCCTTGGCCATCCGCACCTCGCCCTGACAGGCGCGGGCCCCGATGGCGTAGGCGGCGAAGCCGTGCTCGCCCTGGACGATGTTGTCGCCGGGCTCGAGATAGACCTGGCACAGCAGGGCGAAGATCTCGTCGCTGCCGTCGCCGAAGGTCAGGCGTTCGGGCTCCAGCCTGTAGCGCTCGGCCACGGCGGCGCGCAGGCCGCTGGCCTTGCCATCGGGATAGAGATGCAGGCGGTCGACGGCGGCGCGATAGGCGTCCTTGGCCGCGTCGCTGCAGCCTAGGATATTCTCGTTGCTCGACAGCTTCACCGGATGGGCGATGCCCTCGATCTTCGATTTGCCGCCGACATAGGCGTGGATATCCATGATGCCCGGCTTGGGCATGGGAAGCGGCGCGGCGAAGCGGTCGGAGGCGGGAGCGGTCATCTTGGAACTCAGTCTGAACTGGCCGTCGTCTTACACGTCGCCCGCTTAAACGTCGAACGGCGTGGGCGAAGCCCCGATGACGCCGGTCAGCTTGCCGGGGGCTTGGGCCAGGCGCGCGTCATTGACCTGAAAGAAGCCCGACAGCGAAAACAGCTTCAGCCCGCCGGACTCGGCCAGGGGCTCGGCGGCGACGCCGCTGGGGCTCAGGGCCTCGACGATGGCGGCAGCGCTCTTGGGCGAATCGGTGACCCAGAAGGTCTGGTCGCCGCCGGTGGGCTCGACCTCGACCTCGGCTACGGCCAGGGCGGCTTGCGGCCCCCAACGGTTCAGGCAGGGCAGGGCGGCGAAGATCTTCAGCTTGGGTTCCGCCAGCAGGCGGCCCCACCAGTTGCTGTCCGGCGTCAGGGCGAGAACGCCGACGCCCCAGGGCGTTTTGGCGGCGGCCAGCACGTCCTTGGCTTCGGTCATGACCTGCATGCGCGGCGCGGTTCCGAACCGCAGGCGGGTCAGCTCGACGGCGCGGGTCGGATCCTTCCCGCCCCAGACGGCCAGGTGATACGGGCCCTGGCGGGCCAGGTTGTCGCTCATCACCTCGCGCCAGACGCGGATGATCAGGGCGTCGTTGGCGGCGGTGCGCGGGGCGGCCAGCAGCTTGCGGATGACCAGGGCCTCACGGCCGGGACGCAGGCCAAAGCCCGTATCGCCCGCCGCGCGCTTGGCCGCCGCGACGGCGCCGGCCAGGGCGGCCCGCTCGTCCAGCAGCTTCAGCAGTTCACCATCAATGGCGTCCAGTCGCCATCGGACCTCGTCGAGAGACGGAGGCGCGTCGGCCGCGTCGGTACCCATGTTTATCCCCGAAATTGGAGGCCGGACCATAGTCCTTGCCGCCGCCGGTGCAATAGCTGGCGTTCACGGCAAGAAACTTGCGCGTCTCCCGCCAGAGCTTCGCCTGGCCGATGCTCAATAGACGCGCGGCGAGGGACCGGTGTCGATGCTTCCCAGTCGGGTGCGGCCTTCCTGCAGGATCAGGCTGGCCTCGATGACCGGCTCGCGCCCCAGGGCCTGGGCGGCGGCGGCCAGGATCTGTTCAGGCGTCCGGGCGGCCCGGGGATCGACCCGCTCCTTGAGGGCGACTTCCAGCTTGCCCTGCAGCCGGCCATTGGCGTCGACGGTCAAAGCCCCGGATTTTGCCGTGCCCTCGGCCTCACCGGCGCTGATCCGGGCGTTTTCCATGGTGATCGCGCCGCCGGCCGCGCTCCAGTCGCGCACAGCGTCAGCCCAGCTGTCGCCGCGCAGGGTCGAGACCCTGGTCAGGCGGGCGTCCAGGATCATGTCTGCGCTGTTTTCCTGGGCGATGCGGCCCAGCAGGCCGGTGAAATTGACCCGGGCGCCGTCGGCCTTGAACAGGATCGCGGCCTGATCCTCGGGGCCGGGGCGCAGGTGCAACTGCATGGCCTGGGCCGAGCGCAACGGGAAGGGCGCGGCCTCGGGCGCGGTCGAGAACACCAGGCCGGCGCCTTCGATCGAGATGCGGGGCGGGTGCTGCTTGAGCCCCGCCAGGCTGGCGCGCAGGGCCTGGCCGGCGATGGCGACGTCGCCGCCCTCCGGCCGGGTCAGCAGGGCGCCGCGCGGGGCGGTCGCCACCCAGTGGTCGAGGCCATAGATCATAGCCTCGGCCTTCAGCTCGGGAATGCGAAGGGCCCAGCCCGAGGGTTCGGCGACCCGCGCGTCGGCCAGGGTCACATTGAGGCGGAACGGAAAGCCCGAGAAGCTACGGGCGCTCCACGACAGGTCATAGCCGCGCGCCTTCAGCGACGCCGAGGCCGTGTCCATCCGCTGCTCGGCCTGATTGCGCAGCCAGAACCAACCCACGCACCAGGCCGCTGCGAAGATCAGCGCGATGATGAAGGGCGCAAACAGACCTCGTCTGCGGACTTTGCGGGGCGGCGCGGCGTCGGTATGGGTCATGAAAGAGCGCGTCCAGTCGGGATTGAAGATGAGCGTAGAGAGCGGAGACCGTTGGGTGTTCGGATACGGATCGCTCATGTGGCGTCCCGGGTTCCCGTTTGTAGAGCGAAGACGCGCGGTTCTCCACGGCCGTCGTCGCGCCTTCTGCATCTATTCGGTCCATCACCGGGGCACCTATGAGCGCCCGGGCCTGGTTCTGGGCCTGGCGCCCGGCGGCTCGGTGCGCGGCGCCGCCTATCGGGTGGCGGCGGCGCAATGGGAAGAGGTCTACGGCTATCTGCGCGAACGCGAGCAGCCGACCGAGACCTATTTCGAGGCCTGGAGCGATCTGAAGATCGACGGCGAGGCGGGCAAGGTCTCCTCGCTGGTCTTCCTGTCGGACATGAAGCACAGCCAGTGGGCCGGGGCCCTGACCCTCGAGCAGCAGGCCAATCTGATCGCCGGCGCCAAGGGGCTGTCGGGCCGCAACATCGACTATCTGTCCGACCTCGTCGGCCACCTGCGCGAGGACGGCGTGCGCGATCACGCCATGGAGACGCTACTGAAGCTGGTCGCTGCGCGTGAGGACGGCTCCACGAATCCCTCTCTCTGAGAGAGAGGGCGGGGCCCGCCGCCGCAGGCGGTGGGAGGGTGAGAGGTTTCACCGTTGGCCGGGAAAGCTCTATTCCTGTCGCTGATCGAGCCGGAATGGGTGCAGAGCGGAAATCAGGTCAGCACCTGAAACCCGACATTTGGCCCTTGGACCGCAAGCGGATGTCGCCAAGGTCCGTGAAGGGTGGATAGTGGACCTAGCTGAACAGGTGGCTGTCGCCTTCCTTCGGCGCACGTCCCACATGCCTGAGATCAGTTCCTGGGTTCCGAAGGTCCATTAGTGCCAAGATGTTACCGCCGCGCATGGCAGCGGCGATGGTGCCATCCTGTGACCATCGGACTTCTGCATCTGGCTCGCCTAGAGCTCGGACGGGCACCCTAAATGAGCTGACAATCTGCCGCCCCTCGGGCGCAGCCATGTCCAGCAGGTACAGATAGGCGGTCTCACCATCTGCCTCGAAGACGACACCGAAGCGCCCATCCGACCTAACAACGCTGCTAAACTCTTCACCCATACCGTGATGAGAGCCGAAGCCGGTTCGGTCTGCAATGGGTGGGGAGCGAACGTCAGGCTCAGTAGCGCCCCCTCCGTCACGTCGCCTATCGGCGCCGCGCCACCTCCCCCGCACGCTTCGCTACGGGGCAGGAGAAGAACAGCATCACCCTCCTGCCCCGTGAAACGGGGGAGGTGGCGCGATGCGAATACGCATCGTGACGGAGGGGGCGTCCGGCGTCGGCCGTCTTTCCGGGCAAACTGAACGTACAACTAGGGTCGGGTGCAGGAATTGGGGTCGCGCCCGAAACAGGACATTTGACGCAATTCCGAATTGCGGGCGTCGAAGCTGGATGGCAGCATCCGCAGATGAATGAGCCCGCTAAAGTCAAGCTATCTCGGCTGCGCGAGATTGGCTGGTCTCTGTGGGACCCAATTGGGCTGAGGGAAATCAGCGATGGCGATTGGCAAGATGACGGTGCCTGTGCGGACGAGTACGACAGCTATCTTCTGCAAGTGGTAGGCAAATTGCGGAGAGGCGAGCCCGCATCGGAGGTTGTGGCCTATCTGGAAGACACCGAAACCGGCCACATCGGGCTGACGCCAAATGAGACGATGCGGAGCAGAGCGGAGGCTACGGTCGCGGCTATCGGGGAGTATCTTTCGACCCTGCCGCCGGGACCGCTGAAGGTCCGCTGAGCGCCGAAAGCTGACAGCGCTCTATCCTGCCAGTCTGAAACCTCTCACCCTCCCACCGCTTCGCGGCGGGCCCCGCCCTCTCTCTCAGAGAGAGGGATCGTTAAATTCCCTCGTCCTCCAGCGCCTTGGTCGCCGTGTCGATGCGGGTCTGCAGTTCGCGCATGAACTCGCCGCGTTTCAGGCCGGCGGGGATCGGCGGCAGGTATTCGAAGACGATGGTGCCCGGCTTGACCAGGAAACCCTTGCCCCAGTGCACGCCGCAGTTCAGCGCCAGAGGCGTGACCGGCAGGTCCAGCTCGCGATAGAGAGCGGCGATGCCGGGCTTGTAGTCGCCGGGAACGCCGACGGCGCCGCGGGTGCCTTCGGGGAAGATCACCACCTGGCGAACCTCCTTCATCTTCTCCAGCGTGTCGCGGACCAGCTTCTTCAAGGCCGTTGAATGGCCCTTGCGGTCGACGACGACCATGCCCGCCTTCAGGCCGTGCCAGCCAAACAGCGGCACATTGAGCAGTTCCTTCTTCATCACGAAGCAGGCGTCGGGCAGCAGGCCAAACTGGCTGAAGACGTCGAACATCGACTGGTGCTTGGCGGCGATCAGGGCGGGGCCGGTGGGCATGTACTCGCGACCGCGCACCTCAACCTTGATGTCGGCGATCCAGCGCAGGCCAAAGAACAGGCCCTTGGACCAGAAGGTCAGGGCGGCCACCGCGAAGCGGCGCGGCAGGGGCAGCAGGGCCACCATCCAGGTCGAGGTGAAGATCGACCAGAGCCAGAAATACAGCTGGAACAGAAACGAACGCAGATAGATCAAGATGCTTCCTTCGCCGGTTCGCCGGCCTCGTCCTTGGGGCCCAATCCCAGGAACGCCTCGCGGCCCAGGATCGCCAGGTACTTGCAGTATTCGACGATCATCCGCCGCGCGCCGGCGTTCTGCTTCCACCAGCGATGAGCGTCGAGGCCTTCCGTGGCGACGGGATAGGGGTAAAGCACAGTATCGGGCAAGGTTGCGCGCAGTTCCAGCATGGCGCGCGGCATATGATAGTCGGCTGTGACCACAATTAGGCTGCGATAGCCCTTGGCCTTGGCCCACTCGGCTGTTTCCCTGGCGTTACCGAGGGTGTTGGCGGCGGCGAAGCCCAGGTCCACGCAGCAGTCATAGATCGGCTTGACCGCCTTGGTGACGCTCTGCACGTCCTCGCGGGTGGCTTCGCGATTGACGCCGGAAATCAGCAGGCGCTTGCCCTTGCCGGCTTCCAGCAGCTTGGTGGCGGCTTCCAGCCGAATGTTGGAGGCGCCGGTCAGCACCACGACGCCATCGGCGACCGGCGGCTCGCGGGCGGGGATCGATTGCTCGACGCGGCCGGAGAAGGCCAGCAGGCCGACGGCCCAGACCATCACCAGGATCAACAGGGCTGCGAGGCTCTTCACGGCATGCTCCTCAAAAGTCGCAACGCAGCAAGGCGGGCGGTCAGGCCCGCGACGAGGGCGGCGATCAGCGGGCAGGGCAGCGGCGCCAGCAGATCAATCCAGGCCAGGGGCAGGATCGGCGCCAGGCCCGCACCGCCGCCCAGGGTGCGGATCGCCGCGCCGATGATGGTCGCGCCCGCGCCGCCCAGCAAGCCCGCTATGGCGGCCATGCCCGCGAACCGCCACTGGAACAGCCCCGCAATGAAGCCGGCCTCGGCGCCGGACAGGTGCAGCACCTCGATGACGTCGGCCCGCGCCGCCAGTCCGGCCCGCGTGGCGAAGGCGATCACCGAAGCCGCCGCCGACGCGATCAGGGCGAACACGCCCAGCGCCGCCCAGCGGGCCAGGCCGGCGCCGCGTTCGATGTCGGCGATCCAGCGGCTGTGGTCATCGACGACGGCGTCGACGCCGGCCGCCTTCAGGGCCTGATCCAGGGCCGTGGCGGTGGCGGGTAGCAGGGGGTCCAGATCCAGGGTGACGAGGCGCGGCGTGGGCAGGTCGTCGACCAGGGCCTCCTTGCCGATCCAGGGAACCAGCAGTTCCTCGGCCTTTTCCTTGGTCAGGGCGCGGGCCTCGACCACGCCCTTGACCCCGGCCAGGGCCTCGGCGGCGCGGGCGGCGGCGGAGTCGGGGGTCTCGTTGGGACGGGCGCGGACCACCACGGTCGCCGATCCGGTCAACTGATTGGTCCAGCCCTCGGCCGCGCGGTTGGCGGCCAGGGCGACCAGGGCGGTCAGGCAGGCCAGGAAGCACAGCACGGCGACCACGAAGACCAGCGAGCCGTCGCGGGCGTCGCGCGGCGGCAGCAGCGGACCCGGCCGCCAGCGCTGGACCTGGAACACCTCGCTCATGCGTCGCCTCCTTCGACCAGACGACCATGCTCGAGATGCAGGGTCGGTTGGCCGGCGCGGGCCACGACGTCCTCGTCATGGGTGGCGATCAGCACCGTGGTGCCCAGGCGATTGAGCTCGACGAACAGCCGCAGCAGTCGCAGCGACATGGCCGGATCGACATTGCCGGTCGGCTCGTCGGCCAGCAGCACATCGGGCCGA
Source organism: Caulobacter sp. ErkDOM-C (assembly GCF_048541825.1). Classification (GTDB taxonomy): domain Bacteria; phylum Pseudomonadota; class Alphaproteobacteria; order Caulobacterales; family Caulobacteraceae; genus Caulobacter. The sequence continues at coordinate 1,351,284 of NZ_CP183332.1, forward strand.
TCGACCACGGCGCGGGCGATGGCCAGGCGCTGCTTTTCACCGCCTGACAGGGTGGAGGGCAGGGCATGCATCCGCTCACCCAGTCCTACCCAGGTCAGCAGCTCGGCGACGTCGTCGCGATAGGTGGCGGGCTTGCGCTGCAGGATACGGAGAGGAAGGGCGGCGTTGTCGAACACCGACAGGTGCTCCAGAAGCCGAAAGTCCTGGAAAACCACGCCGATCCGGCGGCGCAGGAACGGCAGGTCGCCGGTCGGCAAAAGGCTGACATCGCGGCCGAAAAGCTCCACGCGACCCCGTGACGCACGGTGGGCCAGATAGATCAGCTTGAGCAGGGAACTCTTGCCCGCGCCCGAAGCGCCGGTCAGGAAGTGAAACGACCCGGGGGCCAGAGAAAACCCAATGTCTCTTAGCGTTTCCGGCGCACGGCCGTAGCGCATCGACACGCCCTCGAAGCGAACCACGGGGAGGGCGTCATCGCCCTGATCTGCCTCGATCCGCAAGGAGGTGTCGCCGGGGTTTCTGGACATCAGGGACAAAATCAGCGACCCCATTTGTTAATGCGGGGAGCCTACGATTCGCGGCCATGATACTGACCTGTCCGGAGTGCGCCAGCCGCTATTTCGTCGACGACTCCAAGGTCGGTGCGGCTGGTCGTGTCGTGCGTTGCGCCTCGTGCGGCAACCGCTGGACCGCCCGTAACGAGGAGTCCACGGACCTCTTCGACGAACCCTCCGACGCCACCATGGCCAGCGACGCCGCCATGGCCTCACTGGACGTCTCGGAGGCCAGCCCGGCCGTCGAACCCGAACCCGAACCGCCGGTCAGCGCCCTCCCGGGCGAGGAGCTGCCCAAGGTGTTCCGGGCCCGCGCCGACGCCGAGCGTCGCTTGCGCGAGGCGACGACCACGGGCGTGGTCTGGGCCGGCATGGCCGCCGCCATGGCCTCGATGATTGTCGGCGCCCTGATCTTCCGCATCGACATGGTGCGCCTGTGGCCGACCACGGCCGGGGCCTATGCCAGCGTCGGCCTGCCGGTGAACACGGTCGGACTGGTGATCGAGAACATCAAGGCCGAGCCCTCGCTGGAAGACGGCCACGCCGCCGTGACCATCACCGGCATCATGCGCAACATCACCGACCATGCGGTGATCGCCCCGCCGCTGCGGGTCGAGCTGCGCAACGCCAAGGACAAGCGCGTGGCCGGCCGCATCGCCGCCGCCGCCGATCCGAAGATCCCGCCCAGCGAGATCCGCCACTTCGCCATCACCATCCTGGACCCGCCCCGCACCGCCAAGGATCTGGTCATCGACTTTGCGGTCGAGCCCGGCGCGGCCAAGGCGGTCAAGGCCGCCCTGAAGACTCCCGCCAAGCACACGGCGGACCCCGAACTGTCGCTGCGCGGCGCCCAGGATGCGCCTGCCGAGGCAGATGCGGCTGGACATGAACCCTCGGGACATGAGACCGGAGCGGAAGCCACTCCTCCCTCTGACTCTCACGAACCCGCGCATCATGAATGACACCACCCAACCCGAAGTCCTGATTTCGGAAGCCGACATCGCCCAGCGCGTTCAGGCCCTGGCCAACGCCATCGCCCCGCGCATCGACGACGACACGGTCTGCGTCTGTCTGCTGACCGGCGGTCTGTGGTTCGCCGCCGACCTGACCCGGGCCTTGTGGAAGGCGGGCCGCAATGTCCGCTTCGACGCCCTGTGGCTGGCCTCGTATCACGATGAGCGCAAGAGCACCGGCCGCTGCGAGGTCCGCGCCGACCTGCAACGTCCGCTGATCGGCCGCCGGGCCCTGGTGGTCGATGACGTGTTCGACAGCGGCCTGTCGCTGAGCGAAGCCTCGCGCCTGGTCAAGGACGCCGGGGCCAGCGAAGTGATGACCGCCGTTTTCGCCCGCAAGCCCTGGCCGACCCAGCGCGGCATGGAGCCCGACTTCGTGGCCTGGGAAGCCCCGGCCCGCTACCTCGTGGGCTATGGCCTCGACGACGAGGGCAGGAGCCGTGGGTTGCCCTACATCGGCGCGTTGGACTGATCACGCTCTAAGCGCTTGATTTAGAGCCTTTTTATACGCCTCACGGGGTCCATGTGAGGCTAAAAGGTTCTGGCGTTCTGCCTCCACCCGCGTTAGCAGACCGCCCATGATCCGCCTCGACAATATCTCCAAGCAAAACGGCCACCAGATCCTGTTCATCGAAGCGTCGATGGGCATCCAGAAGGGTGAAAAGGTCGGGCTCGTCGGCCCCAACGGCGCCGGCAAGACGACGCTGTTCCGCATGATCACCGGTCAGGAGCAACCCGACGACGGGCTGGCCGTGATCGATGCCGGCATGACGATCGGCTATTTCAGCCAGGATGTCGGCGAGATGTCGGGCCAGAGCGCGGTCGCCGCCGTGATGGACGGCGTCGGTCCCGTCAGCGCCCTGGCCAGCGAAATGGCGCAGCTCGAAGCGGCCATGATCGATCCGGACCAGGCCGACGAAATGGACACGATCCTCGAGCGCTATGGCGAGGTGCTGGAACGCTTCCAGGAACTGGACGGCTATGCGCTGGACGCACGGGCGCGCGAGGTCCTGGCCGGCCTGAGCTTCAGCCAGGAACGCATGGACGGCGATGTCGGTCTGCTGTCCGGCGGCTGGAAGATGCGCGTGGCCCTGGCCCGCATCCTGCTGATGCGGCCCGACGGCATGCTGCTGGACGAACCCAGCAACCACCTGGACCTGGAAAGCCTGATCTGGCTGGAGGCCTTCCTCAAGAATTACGAGGGCGCCCTGCTGATGACCTCGCACGACCGCGCCTTCATGAACCGCATCATCGGCAAGGTGGTGGAGATCGACGCCGGCTCGCTGATCACCTACTCGGGCGATCTGGACTTCTACGACCAGCAGCGCGCGCTCAGCGAGGCGCAACGCCAGGCGCAGTACGAGCGCCAGCAGGCCATGCTGGCCAAGGAAATCAACTTCATCGAGAAGTTCAAGGCCCGCGCCTCGCACGCCGCCCAGGTCCAGAGCCGGGTCAAGAAGCTCGACAAGATCGAACGGGTCGAGGCGCCGCGCCGTCGCCAGTCGGTCAAGTTTGATTTCCAGAGCCCGCCGCGGTCGGGCGACGACGTGATCAGCCTGCGCAATGTCCACAAGGGCTATGGCGCGCAGCCGATCTATGAGGGCCTGGATTTCCTGGTGCGCCGCAAGGAACGCTGGTGCGTGCTGGGCGCCAACGGGGCCGGCAAGTCGACGCTGCTCAAGTTGGTGGCCGGCGACACCAAGCCCGACCAGGGCGCGGTCAACATCGGCGCCAGTGTCAGGATGGGCTATTTCGCCCAGCACTCCATGGACCTGCTGGACGGCGAAGAGACGATCTTCCAGTCCATGGAGGGCTCGTTCCCGCAGGCGGGCCAGGGCGCGCTGCGCACCCTGGCGGGCTGCTTCGGCTTCTCCGGCGATGATGTTGAAAAGCCCTGCCGCGTGTTGTCCGGCGGCGAGAAGGCGCGCCTGGTCATGGCCAAGATGCTGTTTGATCCGCCCAACCTGCTGGTGCTCGACGAGCCCACCAACCACCTCGACATGGCGACCAAGGAGATGCTGGTCGCGGCCCTGGCCGACTTCGAGGGCACCATGCTCTTCGTCTCGCACGACCGCCATTTCCTAGCGGCCCTGTCCAACCGCGTGCTGGAACTGACGCCAGAGGGCGTCCACCAGTACGGCGGCGGCTATACGGAATATGTCACCCGCACGGGCCAGGAAGCGCCGGGGCTGCACCCGGGCGGGTAGGGGTAATGCTTTTGGCGCAGCCTCGCCAAGACATCGGACGCTGCCGATGGCCGGGTAGAGTAGATGCTGGACAAATACATCCTCCCACTCTGGGGGAGGTGGCCCGGAGGGCCGGAGGGGGCAGCGCGTCGCTAACCCAGGTCGCGCTTTTGTCAACTCACGCAGACATAGCCCGCTTAGTCGCTCCGCGACAGCTCCCCCAGAGGGGGAGCATCTAAACGTCAGCAACTGATCGAAAAGCGAAGCGAGCCTCGGACCTAGAAGTCGAGACTGTCCTTAGTCTGTGCAGGGTTCGCTTTCGGCGGTGATGCTGATTTTTGCTCCCGACCCGTTGCTGCGCTTTCCGAAGATTGATCACAAAGCGACCTTCGACAGTTGGTCTCTGTTAAGGGCAATGGCGGCGATCATGACCCTGAGGCTACGGCCTCCGGCCGGGCTACAACGCGGCTGGGGATTGTCCACCAGCCGGTCGGTGATACGACTGCGCCAACCCGGAGCTGATCGTGCTTGATGTAACCCGCGCCTATGGCCTGACCCTTCTCTTTCCGCAGGATGACCGGGTCATTGGGCCCTACCTGAAAACCTACGGCCATTTCGCGCCGGCAGAGGTCGACCTCTTCGGCGACTATATGGCGGACATGGAGGCTGGCACATTCCTGGACCTGGGCGGGAACATCGGCTGCATCAGCCTTCCTCTGGCAAAGCGCTTTCCAGACTGGCGCGTCATCACCGTCGAAGGGCATCGGGGCCTGTCGCAGGTGCTGGCCACCAACGCCTTCTCAAATCATCTCTACAATGTCGAGGTTGTGCGCGCCGCCGTCGGCGAGACAGAAGGGATCATCGACTTCCCGGAACCTCCGTTGCGTACAAACGGGAACTTCGGCGTTCTCAGCCTCGCGAAAGGCCCGGATCATCCCACGTCCCGCGTGCTGATGCAGCGGGTTGACGACTTGGCCACGCCGGACACCCGCATCATCAAGATGGACATCGAAGGGTATGAAGCGACGGCGTTGCGCGGGGCCACGGCGACCCTTGCGGCCAAGCGTTCGATCCTCTTTCTGGAGTCCAACCCCAAGTTTGGCACGTCCGCCGTCGAGGCCAACGCCCTGCTGTTGGCGGCGGGCTATCGTCTCTTCTCGTTCTTTTCCCCCTCAGCCCACATCACCGCGCCGCCCAAACGCCCAAAGGAAAACGCCAAAATCTCCGGCGACCCCAGCGTCCTAGCGCTGCCGCCGGGCGTCGAAAATATCTGGAACTTGCCGCCCCTCCTGACGGCGGACCAGCCCCAGCCTGTCCGCGCTTCCGATTTCAAATATCTCGCTCGCTACGGCTACCGAGTCGCTGGCGCAGGACGGGGCACGCCGTCCGTTTGAGCGCCCGCGCGCGTTGAAGACGTGGAGGACGGCTAGACAGGCGCACGCCTCAGGGCACGGAGGCGAAGTCGGTCACGAAGCCGCGCGGCACAACGATGACCCGGCTGCTGTCCTCGGATCCGACGCGGTGACTCCTGTGGCTCGCACAGCTCCACCAGCTGCCGCCCGTCGCGCGATCGGGCGGGCGGCTCTCATGGCGAAACTCTCTGTGATGCGCTGGATCAAAGCTGAGCGGATGTCGAGATTCCAACCATGGCCGAACTTCAAAACTTCCGCTTCCGAGCGAGGGGAGCTCAATCCCCGTGCGACCACGAGCTTCCACGCCTCTCCGCCTCAACAAATTCAACGCCCTAACCCCGCCACCCAGCGTCACGATCCAAAATCGACGCAGCCCCCTCCAGAACGCCCGCATACTTCTCCTCGCCCCGCCACTGGGGAGGCCGTCCAGCTGGCGACCTGACGGGTGGTGGGGGCGGTCGAGCGGGTCGCGTTCGTCTGCGGTTGTTCGAAGGTCCCGGCGGGATCGGTTTGCGAGGCGTGGGTGGCTCCAAGTGGGTCGTCGGGCGCTTCGGGCCGTGTTGATCCGGGAGCCCCCTTTGGCGACGGCGGCGAGCGCTCCAGGCGCGGGCTGAAATCGCCCGCGCGATCCGGAAGGGTCGCTTCCCTTCCGCCCGCCAGGGGCCTAGCTACCGGAGCGGGTTAAAACCCCGCCAGCCCGGCGATGCTCCTGAATAACGACCGCGCGGAGCGCTCCGGCCACGGCCGAAACGGTACTCCACGATAAACCTCATCCGGGCCTGGTCCGGACGCTCCGCCGCCTCCCCAACCTTCAGCGGGTCAACCGCGTGAAGCCGTGAAGTCGTGTCTAGCTTCAGACCCAGCTGGGCACCACGTCCCGGCCGAGCATCTCCTCATAGGACGGCCGGGCGCGGATCACCGCGAACCTGTCGCCGTCGACCAGCACCTCGGGCACGAGCGGCCGGGTGTTGTATTCGCTGGCCATGGCCGCGCCATAGGCCCCGGCCGACATGAAGGTCACCAGGTCGCCCGCCGCCAGCGGCGGCAAAAGCCGATCACGGGTAAACGTGTCGCCGGTCTCGCAGATCGGGCCGACCACGTCATAGGGACCGGCGTCGCCCTCACGCTTCACGACCGGGCGGATGTCGTGGAAGGCGTCGTACATGGCCGGGCGCAGCAGGTCGTTCATGGCCGCGTCGATGACCAGGAACTTGCGGCCCTCGGGCCGTTCGTGGACGTGGATCACCTCGCTGACCAGCACGCCGGCATTGGCTGCGATCACCCGACCGGGCTCGAAGGCCAGCTTGACGGGCAGGCCCTTGGTGACCTCGCCGACCATGTTGGCGAAGTCGGCGGGCGAGGGCGGTTCGGGCATGTTGAAATAGGGCACGCCCAGGCCGCCGCCCAGGTCGAGGCGCTCGACCGACAGGCCTTCGCCCAGCAGTTGCTCGACCAGACCCCGCATCTTGCTGAAGGCCTCGCGCATGGGGGTCAGATCGGTGATCTGGCTGCCGATGTGGCAGGCTACGCCGATCGGCTCGAGGGCAGCGTTGTTGCTGGCGTTGGCGTAGAGGCGGGCGGCCTCGGCGAACGAGACGCCGAACTTGTTCTCGGCCTTGCCGGTGGCGATCTTGGCGTGACCGCCGGCCGCGACATCGGGATTGACCCGGAAGGCGATCCTGGCCCGGACGCCCAGTTCGGCGGCGACCGACGCCACAAGGTTCATTTCCGGCTCGGACTCGACATTGATCTCGGCGACGCCGGCCTTCAGGGCGAACTCGACCTCGCGGCGGGTCTTGCCGACGCCGGAGAAGACGATGCGCTCGCCAGGAATACCGGCGGCCAGGGCGCGACGGACCTCGCCTTCCGACACCGTGTCGGCCCCGGCCCCCAGGTCGCCCAGTACCTTCAGGACCGCGACGTTGGAATTGGCCTTCACGGCATAGGCGATCAGCGGATCGACGACGCCAGCGGCAACCAAGGCGTCGCGGAACACCGTGAAGTGCCGCTCCAGAGTGGCGCGGGAATAGACATAGACCGGCGTGCCGACCTGGGCCGCGATACGCGCCAGGGGGACGCTTTCGCAGGCCAGGCCCTCGGGGCCGTACTCGAAGTGGTTCACGTCAAAGCCTAGTTGGGAGTCGCGCCGGGGAAGCCGGCCGCCGACGGGCCGCCGAACGGATTGGGAGCGGTGCCGGCCAGTGGGGCCGCGCGGACGGTGCGGTTGCTGGAGGCGGGGTCCATGATTTCCTGGGCGCCCCCCACACGGGCCGGCTGGTTGGCCGTGCCGGAGGCCGCGCGGCGCTGCGCTTCCCAGGCGGCCTTCTTCTGGGCGTCCCACATCGGGGCGGGGCGCTCAAGTTCAGCCTGCTTGCCGCAGGATGCCAGGGCGAGAGCTCCGATGGTCAGAAGAGCGAGGGGGCGCAGGGTCATCCGAGCAGTTCCTTCCAACGCGCGATCTGGGCGCGGACCTGGGCGGGAGCGGTCCCGCCGTAGCTGATGCGGCTGGCCGCCGAAGCGGCCGGTGTGAGGACGGCATAGACCTCGGCGGTGATCTTTGGCTCGATCGCCTGGAATTGCGCCAGGGACAGATCCGCCAGATCGACGCCAAGCCCTTCGGCCGTCTTCACGGCCGAACCTGTCACGTGGTGGGCGTCGCGGAAAGGCATGTTCAGCGTCCGCACCAGCCAATCGGCCAGATCGGTGGCGGTCGAGAAGCCCGCGCCGGCGGCGGCGGCCATCTTGTCGGTATTGGGCGTCAGGTCGGCGATCATGCCGGCCATGGCCAGCAGGCTCAGCTCAAGCGCGTCGAAGGCCTCGAAGGTCGGAACCTTGTCCTCCTGCATGTCCTTGGAATAGGCCAGCGGCAGGCCCTTCATGACCACGGTCAGGGTGGTCAGGCTGCCCAGGATGCGGCCGACCTTGGCGCGGATCAGCTCGGCGGCGTCGGGGTTCTTCTTCTGCGGCATGATCGAGCTGCCGGTCGTGAAGGCGTCGGTCAGCTTGATGAAGCCGAACATCGGCGTCGTCCACAGCACGATTTCCTCGGCCAGGCGCGACAGGTGCGTGGCGGTGATCGAGGCGGCCGACAGGGCCTCCAAGGCAAAATCGCGGGCCGAGACGCTGTCCAGCGAATTGGCGGTCGGACGATCGAAATCGAGGGCCTTGGCCGTGGCGTGGCGGTCGATGGGGAAGGGGGAACCGGCCAGGGCGGCGGCCCCCAGCGGGCATTCGTTCATCCGGGTCCGGGCGTCGCGGAAGCGGCCGGCGTCGCGCCCGAACATCTCGACATAGGCCATCAGGTGATGGCCGAAGGTCACGGGCTGAGCGGGCTGCAGATGTGTGAAGCCCGGCATCAGGGCGTCGGCATGCTGTTCGGCCTGGGCCAGCAGCGCGCGCTGCAGGGCGTCCAACTGGGCGGCAGAGCGGTCGCAGACCTCGCGGACCCACAGGCGGAAGTCCACCGCCACCTGGTCGTTACGCGAACGCGCGGTGTGCAGGCGGCCGGCCACCGGGCCGATCAGCTCGCGCAGCCGGGCCTCGATGTTCATGTGGATGTCTTCGTATTCGTCGCGGAACGGGAAGGTCCCGGTCGTGATCTCGTCCTCGATCCTGGCCAGGCCTTCGAGGATTTCCTCGCCATCGCTACTTGCAATCACACCTTGGCTGATCAACATCCGGGCATGGGCGCGGGAGCCCGCCAGATCCTGCGCCCACAGGCGCTTGTCGAAGCTGATGCTGACATTGATCGCCTGCATCAGCTCCGCCGGTTTGGCCGAGAACCTGCCGCCCCACATGGCTTGACCCTCTCCGCCCTTGGCGGCAGCGGGTTTTTCGGAGGCGTTGTCGGTCATATGAGCGAAATCCAGTCGAACGAGAACGGGGTGGGCGAGAACGGAACCGGCGCGACCAAGCGCAGTCCGTTGAAGTGGGCGATCGGCGCCGCCATGCTCGTCGGCGTCGCGGCGGTTCTATACGTCATCGCCGCCTCATCGTTCAAACCCTCAGGGCCGGCCGACCTCAATGAATTCAAGCGGGCCTCGCTGGCCAAGCTCGACGTGCCGTCGTCGCCCCGCGCCGCGCCAGGCACAACCTTCTTCGATGAGGCCGGAAAGCCGGTTACCCTTGCCGATTTCAAGGGGCAGGTCGTGGTGCTGAACCTTTGGGCCACCTGGTGCGCGCCCTGCAAGAAAGAGATGCCGACCCTGGCCAAGCTGGCGGCCGCCTATGCGTCCCAGCCGTTCAAGGTTCTGCCGGTCAGCGTCGACCGGGATTCGGACCTCAACCTGGCCCAGGCCGAGATGGCTGCCAATGCGCCGCTGAAGCTCTATCGCGATCCGTCCTACAGAATGTCGTTCGAGATGGAGCCGCGAGCGGCGGGCTATCCGACCACGGTGATCTACGACAAGCAGGGCCGTGAGCGCGCCCGCCTGTCTGGCGACGCCGACTGGTCCAGCCCCGAGGCGCGGGGTCTGGTCGAGAAGCTGCTGGCCGAGTAGCGGGCCATTGGACATCGATCCCGCCGTTCTGGAACCGATCGCTGACCGGGCCTGGCCGGCGCGCGAGCGATCGGCGCTTGGCGGCTGGCGGCTGAATGCCGCCGAAGGCTGGTCGATGCGGACCAATGCCTGCTGGCCTCTGGGCGAACCGGATCGCGAGATCGAGACGGCGATCGACGCGGCCGAAGCCTGGTTTCAGGCGCGAGGCCTGCCGCCGCGCTTCAAGCTGACCGACGGGGCGACGGCGCCTGAAGACCTGCCACACCGTCTTTCGCGACGGGGCTATGCGGACGGCAAGCCGACCCTGGTGATGATCGGCCCCGCCCTGGGACAGTCCGATCCGGAAGTCACCCTTTCCGCCGCGCCCGACCCCAGTTTCGAGGCGGTGTTCACGGCCTCGGCGGGCGGCAATGTCGATGACGCACGGGAGCGGCTGGAAACCCTGGCCCGCATCCCGGCCCCGGCGCGGTTCGCGCGTCTGGTCGTCGGTGGGCAGCCGGCAGCCCTGGGCGCCTGCGCCGTGGAGGGCGAGTGGGCCGGGGTGTTTGGCATGCGCACCACGCCCGAGCATCGTCGCAAGGGCTTGGCGGGGAGGGTGCTGGGGGTGTTGCTGGTCGAGGCGGCCTTGCTGGGCGCGCGCCGCGCCTACCTGCAGGTTGAGGCCAGCAACGGGCCGTCTATCGCTCTCTATGAACGCGACGGGTTTTCGGCCGCCTACGCCTATCGCTACTGGGTCCGCTAAAAGCCCATTTCCGTGCGCAGGTCCGCTGGCGTGACGCCCGCCGCCCTGAGTTCGCGCAGGGTCTGGGCCCTGTCACGCTTGGCGTAGCGCTTTCCGTCAGGACCGACCAGCAGTCGGTGGTGGCGATAGATTGGGGTCGGCAACCCCAGTAGCGCCTGAAGCAGTCGCTGGATGTGCGCCGCCTCGAACAGGTCCTCGCCTCGAATGACGTGGGTGACGCCTTGCAGGGCGTCGTCCAGAACGACCGCCAGATGATAGGCGACGCCGACGTCCTTGCGCGCCAGCACGATGTCGCCCGCGGTTTCTGGACGGGCGTGGATCAAGCCGGACTGGCCGTCCGGCCCAGCGCCTTCCTCAAGGAAGGTCAGGTCATCGAACCCGCCGAGCGCTGTCTTCGCCGCTGACAGCGACAGCCGCCAGGCGAAGGCCTCGCCCCGTCCCAGGCGTTCAGCGTCTTCGGCGGTCGGCAAGGGCCCGCTTATGAACGGCTCCTGCGGCCCGTGCGGCGCACGGCCGATATCCAATTCCTTGCGGGTGCGAAAGCAGCGATAGACGAGGCCGCGTGTGCGCAGGGTCTCGATGGCGACGTGGTAGTCGGCCAGATGCTCGGACTGACGGCGGACGGGCTGTTCCCAGTCCAGGCCGAGCCAGGCCAAATCTTCCGCGATCGCCGCCTCGTATTCGGGCCGGCTGCGCGTGGCGTCGATGTCCTCGATGCGCAGGATGAAGCGCCCATCTGCGGCGCGCGCGGCCTCGAAAGCCGTCAGGGCCGAAAAGGCATGGCCGCGATGCAGGTAGCCTGTCGGCGAGGGCGCGAACCGGGTGGCGAAGACCAAGGGCTCAGCCCTGGTCGAACTTCGTGAACATGCCCAGGTGCTCGAATACGGCCCGCAGGAAGGCATCTTCGCCGCCCAACAGGTCCTTGAGCGGTGCGAACTGCTTGAAGCTGATCATCTCGGCCAGGCCATGGGCCGCGCACCAGGCCGCGATGGTGGCCAGTTCCAGGTCGATGTCGGTGACCCCGCCACTGGATTGTTCGGAGATGGTATTGCGCACCTGGCAATAGGCGCCTTCCTCCTTCATCTGTTCGGGCAGGGCGTCCTTGTCGCGCGAACAGTCGTACATCACGCGGTAGAGGGCGGGATTGTCGCGCGCGAACTGCACATAGGTCACGCCGATGCTGGTCATCCTGTCGCGTGCATTGGTGGCCGAGGCGCGCGACCCGGTCAAAGCGACGTCCAGCGCCGACCAGCCCTCTTGGGCGACCGCTTCCAGCAGTTCGCCCTTGTCCTTGAAGTGGTGATAGGGCGCTGCGGGGCTGACGCCAGCTTCACGCGCCACCGCACGCAGGGATAGCGCCGCAGGACCCTCTTTTTCCAGAATGCGGCGTGCGGCATCCACCAGAGCACGGCTCAGGTCACCGTGGTGATAGGGGCGGGATTCGGTGGCTACGCTGGTCATCGTCCTCACTCTAGCGCCTCCTTTCCAAAATTTCATCCAAACGATGTAAAGATTATCTTGACGGCGTTTAGATCAATGTTATCTAAGCACTGTCCAGATCGGACGAGGCCCTGACCGGCAACCGGCTGGGCCGACTAACCAAGAGGGATTTGCAGCATGTTCCGTTCGCTCAGAGCTTTTGAAACCGCCTTTGACCGTCTGGCCGGCGGCTACTTCCTTGTGCTCGCCCTGGCTGTCGCCGGCGCCGTCGCAGGCGTCGTTCTGTAAGGCAGCTTTGTCCGCGAACGACGGGGCTGGTTCTGCAAAAGACCGTCCCGCCGTCGCGTTCGCTGCCGGCTTGCGAGGCGCCCGCGCTTGAAACGCTTTGCGCCGGAGGCTAGCACAAGGAGCCGACGCGCCTGGGACCTTCGGTCCGCGCCGGGAACATCCCGCCGGCCTTCGGATTTCCAGCCCATGTCGATTTCAGTCCAGATCACCCGCCGATGAGCGTCGCCTTCACCAAGGAAGGCGACAGCGAAGCCTTCGCCGCCGACCTGCTCGACCGGCCGATTTCCCCCAACCCCAACCTGGTCACCGCCACGGGCCTGGCGCAGCTCGAGACGTGGTTGGCAGACGCGCGCGCCGCCTACAGCGCCGCCCAGGCCACGGGCGGCGTCGCCGAGGATCGCACGGCCATGGCCCGGGCCACCCGCGACCTGCGATTCTATGCTGCGCGGAGGGCCAGCGCCCAGTTGACGGAGCCTGCGGGTCCCGTCGACGTCGTACATTTCGGTCAGGCCGTCACCTTTGATCGCGAGGACGGCCGTCGCCAGACGTTCCGTATTGTCGGCGAGGACGAGGCCGATCCGGCCGCCGGGTCGGTTTCCTATGTTTCGCCGCTGGCCCGGGCGCTGCTCGGCAAGACCATCGGTGACACGGCCATGGTCGCGGGCGGCGAGGTTGAGATCGTCTCCATCGCATAGAGCAAGGATCAGGTTGCCGCCGCAGGGCGCGGATGGTCTGGTCGTGCGGTGACCGCAGACCTTTCACCTACTGCTGAGCAGATCCGGGATGCTCGCGCCCATCTCGCGGCGATCGATCCCGCCCTGGCGGTCATCGAGGCCGTGACGCCGGCGTTTCCTTGGCGGACCGCCGTGCCCGGTTTCGCTGGGCTTCTTCGCCTGATCGTCTACCAGCAGGTGTCCCTGGCCTCCGCTGCGGCCATCTGGAGCCGCGTGGAAGCGGGGCTCGGGGAGGTGTCGCCCTCGGCCGTGCTGGCGCGTGAAGAGGTCGACCTGCAGGGCATGGGCCTGTCGCGGCCCAAGGTTCGCTACGCCCGCGCCATCGCCGAGGCGCATGTCTCGGGTCTCTGCGACTTGAACGCCCTACGCCATATGTCTGACGAAGAGGCCTCGGCCGCCCTGATGGCGGTCAAGGGCATCGGCCGCTGGACCGCCGAGACCTATCTGATGTTCTGCGAGGGGCGCCTGGACGTTTTTCCCGGCGGGGACGTCGCCTTGCAGGAAGCCATGCGCTGGACAGATCGCGCCGAGATCAGGCCCAACGAGAAACAGGCCTATGCCCGGGCCGAGGCCTGGAAACCCTATCGGGCCGTCGCGGCCCATTTGCTCTGGCGCTGCTATGGCGCGGTAAAAAAGGGCGAAATTCCGCCATTCTGATCGCTTGCCGACAGATGTCTTGGTTCCGTCGCGGAGTTGGATCATCCTTTGAATGCGTTCGGGAATGAATGGCGATTCCCTTTGAATGCGTAGGAAGGAGGCCCGTCTTCAGTCCGATCGCGTATCCGCTTCACAGGAGCCTTTGCGGCTCCACTGGGAGGTCCTGATGCAGGTTCTCTCCCGTCCACCGTCCGGCATGCCGGCGCTGGTGCTGAACGCCGACTATCGGCCCCTCAGCTACTATCCGCTGTCCCTCTGGCCATGGCAGGAGGTGATCAAGGCGGTGTTCCTTGAGCGTGTCGAGGTCGTTTCGACCTATGACCACGTCGTGCATTCGCCGTCGTTCGAGATGAAGCTGCCCAGCGTTGTGTCGCTGAAGCAGTATGTGCCGCAGGACCGGCCGCCGGCCTTCACGCGTTTCAATCTGTTTCTGCGTGATTCGTTTACCTGCCAGTACTGCTCCTCCCTCGACGACCTGACTTTTGATCATGTCATCCCCCGCTCTCGCGGCGGGCGGACGACCTGGGAGAATATCATCACGGCTTGCGCGCCCTGCAATCTTCGCAAGGGCGGGCGAACGCCGCGCGAGGCGGGCATGCACCCGTTTCACACGGCGCGTAGACCCAGCATGCACGAACTGCAGGATCGCGGTCGTCGTTTTCCGCCGGGACACCTCCACGCCAGCTGGCTCGATTATCTCTACTGGGACATCGAACTGGATGCCTGACGCATTGGCGAAAAGCGCGCTGTCGCGTCAGCAGATCCGCTTGGCGCGGGGCGGATCGCTGGCGGGGAAACTCTCCTCAAGGCTCTCGTCGATCAGGGCTTCTTGCCGATCTTCGGCGAGATCCACATGCTTGGCGAGCTGGTCATACTTTTCGCCTTCCGGCACGGGCTCCACCATCCGGGTCGTCGGGGTGTCTGCCTTTTGGAAGGCTTCCTTGACGTCGGTTTCGCTGACGCGATCTTCTGGATGGCCGGGCTGGCCGAGGTCCTGAGCCTGGGACCAGTCGCCGAGCACGCCGGGAGCGGAGTCGTCGTGTGTCTGCTTGGTGTCAGTCATAGTCATGTCCTCTGGTGACGCTGACCAACGTTTCCCGGCCACGCTTGTTCCTGCGTGTTCGAAAGAACAACACCTCGCTGTCGGGGACCGTCTCCTGTACGGTGACGCATGACCAATAGACCTACCACTCTCGAACGCGCCTTCCAGCTGGCGCGATCTGGTGAATACTCGACCATCTCCGACATTCGCCGTCAGTTGAAGATCGAGGGCTTCTCCGATGCGCCCAGCCAGATCAGCGGCCCTTCCATGCTCAAGCAACTGCGCAAGCTGTGCGAAGCCGCTCGTCCGGAAGCCGATACGGCCCAACCGGCGCTGGACGCTCAATAGATGGCGTTGTCCGAAGGCCAGATGCTGGCGTTGAAAAATCTCGCCCGCAAGCAGGCGGGTGATGATGTTGACTGGATCAATATCAGCGATGCGCGCGCCCTGACCGATCTGGGCTACGCGCAGCGCGATCGTGTGGGCTGGAAGATTACCCCGGAAGGGCTTGAAGCTCTGGCGGCGGCGACCTGATCTAGACGGGCGTGCGCCTGGGGAAGCGTCGCGCTGCGCGATCCGCGAAACGGACGGGGTGTTCGCTCTCGCTCGCCGCGACCGGCGTCATGACCGCGTTGCCTCTGCGACGCGCCGAACGCTCGCCCATGGCTTTGATGGCCGAAAAGGGCAGGTTGCCATGGTCGCGCGCCATCTTTCTCGCGCTTTCGATCAGGCTGGAACCATAGACCGTCAAGATACCCACTGCGTCGGCGGCCCAGTCCGCAAGGCTGGCGCTGCGGCCACCAAACATCTGGGCGACCTCCGTGGCTCCGCCAAGGATCAAGGCGGCCCGAGCCAGGTCGGAGCGACGCATGCGGGGGAATGCGGCGAAGGACACCGCCGTGAGGCTCCCGAAGGCGATGGCGTGAGCGCTCTTGTCGGTCAGGCCGACGATGGCTTCCATCCCCTGAAATGGTCCCAGCATCAGGATCGCGGCGGTCACCGAGCCAAATACCAGTACGGCGCGGGCGGCGATCACGACATGGTTGGGCGTCAGCATGGATGGGCTCTCGGTGAGACCGTTTCATAGCCATGACCTCGCGCCCATTCCGTGAACGAATATCGTCAACCGAGGATAAATTGAGGCCGGCCCGGGCGGCCGTCAGCGCTTACGCCTTGGTCTTGCGCTTGGTCCTGGCGCTGGCTTCTGCCTTCTTCCGGGCTTCCGCCCTTGCCTTGTCGGCATCGTCCTTGGCCTTCTTCCAGGCCTGGTAGGCTTCGATATGGGGCTGGCGGCGCAGGATCTTCGAGGCCGGATCGAGGATCACAAGAGCGGCGTTTCCGACCCGTACCCGTCCCAGGCCATCGGTCATCGGCAAGGTGATCAGCTCGCCGCCGACCTTGACCTCGACCGGCATCGGGAACGGCTTGGCGCCTGGCGCCTTCCAGCGGAGAACCAGATCGTCGCCTTCGCGGCTCTCCAGCAACTCGGGCAGCGCGGCTTCGTACAGGTAGACGTCGAAGAACCAGCCATAATCGGTACCGGTCACATCGTTGACGGCGCGGATGAAGTCCCTGGTGTTGGCGTAACGCGGCGCAAAATTGCCTGGCTTGGGATCCGTACGGCCATAGACGACCAGCCTGATCGAATTGAAAAACGCGTCGTCGCCGATCAGAGTTCGCAGCGTGTGCAGGGCGTTGGAGCCCTTGTAGTAGATGTCGTTGCCGGGCCCGATCTTGGGATCATAGACCTGATCCTCGGCCATCACCTTGCCGGCTACGACCGGGAACTTGTTCTGCAGCGCGGCGCGCTGGGTGTTGAGGCGCGCCATGTATTCCATGTCGCCATGCAGCCATTGCGAATAGAGGGGCTGCATGTATGTGCCCAACCCCTCGTGCAGCCACATGTCGTCCCAGTCGACATTGGTCAGCTGGTTGCCGAACCACTCGTGCGCCAGCTCGTGCTGAAGTAGCCAGTCGTAACCATAGACGTCCTTGGCGTACGCATTGCCATAGGCGTTGATGGTCTGGTGCTCCATGCCCAGGTGCGGGGTCTCGACCACGCCCATTTTCTCGTCGCGGAAAGGGTAGGGGCCGATCATCGACTCGTAGAAGTCCAGCATCGGCGCGAACTCGGCGAGCAGCGCCTTGGCCTCGGTCTCATGGCCCTTCACATGCCAGAACCTGGTCGGAAAGCTGTCGCCGTAGCGGCTTTTGTAAGTGTCGCCCAGTTCGACATAGGGGCCGATGTTCAGCGCGATGGCGTAGGTGTTGGGGTTCTTGGCGCGCCAGCTATAGGTCCGCCAGCCGTCCTGCTCTTCCATGCTGACAAAGACGCCATTGGCGGGCGCGACCAGCGGGGCGGGGACGACGATGTGCAGATCGACCAGCTTGGGCTCGCCCATCGGCTGGTCGATGCACGGCCAGAAGAGATCGCAGCCGTCGCCCTGAACGGCTGTGGCGATCCAGGGCTGGCCCAACGGGGTCTTCTTCCAGACGAAACCGCCATCCCAGGGTGCGCGCTTGGCCTCGTGGGGAATACCGGCGTACCGAATACGCACCTTGATCTGCTCGCCACGCGCCAAGGGCTTTGGCAGGGTGATCGAAAGCCGGCCTTCCGGATTGCTCCAGGCGCTGGCGGCCAGCGGCGCGCCGTCCAGCGCCAGCAGGCTGATGGGCAGGTTTCGGTCGAGATCCAGCACCAGCTTCGTCAGGGGCGCCAGGGCCTGGATCGTCAGGGTCGCGTCGCCCTCAATCGCTTTGCGGGCGGGGATCACCTTGATACGCAGATCGACATGGTCCAGCGCCATGCCGCGTTGTTCAGCCGGAACTACGCCGCCAGTGTTCAGGGTCAGGGCGGTGGTCTTCCTGGCCGGCGGCTTGGCCTGGGCCAGAGCCTGTCCCGCGCTCAGCGCCAGCAGGGAAGCCGCGCAGGCGGCAAGGCGGAGGGACGGACGAGGCAAGCGGGACTCCCAAGTCGGTGCTTTTTCCAGCATCGGTAGGCCGTGCCGGCGCGAACGCCAAGAGGATCAGATCTTCTCGCTGATCTTGATCGCGGCCCGACAGCCCGCCTGGATCACCGCGTTCAACAGGGGATAGGCTAGGGCCTCGTGGGCGCCTTCCTCGATAGCCAAGTCGCGATGGGCCAGTTCGTCGTCGCGAAACTGCGAAAGCTCGGCGGCCAGTTCCGGATCGCGGTCAGCAAGCTCGGCGATCTGGCCGGCATAGTGTTTCTCGATAACGGTCTCGACGGCTTCGGTGCAGGCGTGAGCGGCCTTGTCGCCGAGCAAGGCTGTGCCGGCGCCCAGCGCGAAGGCCGCCGCGCGCCACAGCGGCGACATCAGTGTGGGACGCACACCGCGCTCGGTGAGCAGCTGGTC
Organism: Caulobacter sp. ErkDOM-C; assembly: GCF_048541825.1. GTDB lineage: Bacteria > Pseudomonadota > Alphaproteobacteria > Caulobacterales > Caulobacteraceae > Caulobacter. The sequence goes on from NZ_CP183332.1 coordinate 1,369,228, forward strand.
GAAGCGGCTGAGGTGGACCTGTTCGTGGCCCTCCATCTCCTTGAGTTGCGCGGCCAGACGCTCGCGGCCAGGGCTGGCGCGCATCACCGCTGCTTGACCACGATAGATATTCACGGCGGCGAGTTCGCCGGCCTGATCGACGCGCAGGATCTCGGCCAGGCGCGCCCGGGCTGCGCCGGTGCCGGGGCGACGTGGCGCAGGGCTGCTCATCGGACGGCCTCCGTCTTGCGCAGGCCCGCCGTCAGGGCGGCGGCGGCGAGTCCCAGTGAGATCAGGGCGTTCCAGCCCGCCATCGAGATGCCCAGGAAAATCCAGGCGGCCTCGTCGCAAGCCGGGGGTTTGATCTTGTCGCCCTTGAGCATGGCCACCAGATCGCCGGCGGCCGCCGAGGTTCCGCCGCTACAGGTGGTTGGACCCGGCCACCACTTCCATTCCACACCGGCATGAAAGGCCGCCAGGCCCGCGCCATAGAGGAAGATGACGCCCAGCAGCAGATCGAACGGCCGGCGCAGCCTTGCGGCCCAGGGGGTGTAGCGCGCGCCCAGGGCGATCAGGGCCACGGTTCCGGCGACCCAGAACACCTCGCGCTGTTTCAGGCACAGGGTGCAGGGGTAGAGCTTGCCGAAGGTCTCGAAGGCGTGCGCGGTCGCCAGCATGGCGGCGCTGGCCAAAAGGGCGATGAGCGGCCACCACGCCAAGCCGAGATCCATGATCGACGCCTTGATCTGTGCAGGCGCCTCGACCGCCGCCGGACCGCGCACCAGCTCGATAGCGGGCGATTGCGCCGTCGCAGGCTCGGCTGTGGTCGCCTTGGGGTCGTTGACCTCGCTCGTCATACCGCGCAAGCGCCTCCGCTGCTGCCACCCAGGAAATGGCTAGCCGCCAGGCCGATGACAAGAAGCAGGAACAGGCCGCCGGCAAACAGGGCCAGGCGGCGTTCGATGACAGGCAACAGGGCGGGACCAAACTTCTTCACCACCCAGGCGACCGCGAAGAACCGCGCGCCGCGTGTGATGACCGAGGCGATGATGAACATCGGAAAGCTGAACGCCGCCAGACCGGAGGCGATGGTCACCAGCTTGTAGGGAATGGGGGTCAGGCCCTTGGCCAGGATCAACCAGACGCCATACTTGCCATACCAGCACTGAAACTCGGCCAGACCGCCGGCGTGGCCTGTGACGGCCATCATCCAGATGCCCAGATCCTGCAGGAAAAAGCCGATCGCGTAACCCAGGATGCCGCCGAGCACCGAGGCAGCGGTACAGATCGTCGCGTAGCGCCAGGCCCGGTCCGGTCTGGCCAGCACCATGGGAGCCAGCATCACGTCGGGCGGAATGGGGAAGAAGGAACTCTCGGCGAACGAGATGGCGAAAAGGCTCTTCGAGGCGTGGCGCGAGGCGGCCAATCCCATGACCCAGTCGTACAGGCGACGCAGCATGCGAGCTCCAGCTATGTGACGCCTGTTGCTAGCAGGGGGCGCGGCCGTTGTCCCCCGCGATGATCGGCAAAGTGGTCTCCAGACCGCGCCGCCGGTCCTTCTGGCTAGAACTTCATCGCCATGGTGGCGCTGCGGTTGCGGCCCGGCTGGCTGTAGCCTTCGGGGACTGTCAAGTTGGCGGTCAGACCCCGCCGATCCGGTCAAGGAAGAGCTCAACCAAGGTCAAGCTGAGGGGACGCGACGTCGCGGCGCTTGGATTTCCGGCGATGGGTGGCTATCACCCCCGTCCAAGGGCTCACGCCCACGAAAAATTCGAAAGCCGATCCGATGAGCGACACCCCTCCCGACCGCCTGGCCACCAATCCCGACAGCCCGTTCCACAACGCCGAGCTTCTTGAGCGCGGCGTGGGCATCCGCTTCAAGGGTGTCGAGAAGACCAATGTCGACGAATACTGCGTCAGCGAAGGCTGGGTGCGCGTGACCGCTGGCAAGACGATGGATCGCAAGGGCAACCCCATGACCATCAAGCTGCAGGGCGAAGTTGTGCCTTACTTCCGCGACGTCGCCGAAACCGAAGTCTGACCATGCCGTTGCGCCGTCTGATCGACCTGCCGGGCTTTGCGGAGCTGGAGCACAGGGCCCTGATGAAGCCGGCCTTCGCCGAACCCCAGGCGCGCGCAGAGTTTCCCGAGATCGATCAGCTGGCGCGCGACACCTTCGGCCTGACAGCTGACGAGGCCGCCGTCATTCCCGACCCGGAAGGCTGGGACGGCATCGACATCAAGTCGATGCGCGAACAGGCCGACCAGTTCGAGCTGGAAGGCTGGGACGTTACAGACGACAAGCGTCGGCCGCTGCGTATCCTGGGCCACTTCAGCCACCCACTATGGCTGGCCCTGCGCGGTGTGGCCGGCAGCCTGCCGTTCTTCCCGGAGCCGGTAGAGACCGCGCACACCACCTCGTCCCTGGCCGCCGAGGCCAAGGCCTTTCAGCGCGACAAGCGTTAGCGCTTTTTCCCCAGCTCCGCGCCGATGTCCTTGATCGAGTTGCCCACCTTGCGATGAGCGGCGATCATCTGGTCCTTGGTCACACCCCAGCGCTTCATCCAGTATTCGAGCTGATGGCGCTCGCGGGGATCGAGCCGGTCTTCGTCGCGAAAGTCGCGCTTGCCCTTGGGAATGCCCATGATCGTCTCCTGCGTTCGTCCGCGACCTATCCTGCGCTCTGACGGTTGTCGAGGCGACGCTCAAAGCTCACCATCGTCCACGAAAACTGAAGTCTAGAGCGCCCGTCGATGAGCGATCCCGATCTTGAAGCCATGGCGGCTGACGAGCTGTCGCGCGGCATGACCCTGTCCTGGCGCGATCTGTCCAAGGTGATTCCCTGGGGTGACACCTACGAAGGCATCTCGCCGGGGGGGCGCGACGTTGAGGTCGAGCGAAACTATCTCTGGGCCGCCGATGAGGGGGGCGACATTCTTTGCGAGGTCGCTGTCTATGGCGGTCCGTCGCGATACGATCAGGGTGCGAGAGCCCGGGGCGTGATTTCCCGCAAAGAGTGACAACCTTCGCCGTGCAAGTGGTCTTGGGTTGCGTTAACCATAGGGCGCGCCATCATGCCGGCGCGCAGTATGGGGAGGGTTTGGTGTACCAGTCAGAGTTTCCGGTCGATCAGCCCATCCCGATCTTCGATCCGACCCTGCTGATGGGTCTGGTTATAGCGGCCCTGGTGATCGCAGGCTTGGCCTTTGCCGCCGGCCGCATGCTGGGCCGCAAGGACAATAGCGAGAGCTATCGCGATGTCGCCAAGACCATTCATGAGGCCATCAAGGCCAAATGTGTGGCTGCGACCAGCGCGCCCTCGGGCGAGCTGGTGTCCAAGACCCAGGAACTGGTCGAGGAAGTGCAGCGGCGGATCGGGCCCATCATCCAGTTCGGTGGCCCTTGCGCCAAGGCGATGAAGGGTTTGACCGAGGCCCTCAAGGGCGAGCCGGTCGAGGAGAAGGACAAGGGCGGCAAGGATGCGCACGGCCATGGCGGCGGCCATGGTCATGGCCAGGGTCACGGTCATGGCGCAGCTGAGCATGGCGGCCACGGCGCCGCAGGTCACGGCGCGCACGTTGGCCATGGAGGGCATGATCCGAGCTGCCAGTGCGATCGTTGCGTGGTGGCGGTGGTCGAGGCCGCGGCGCCGAATGTAACAATCCTGGGTCCGCGCTTCGGCGGCCAGACCGTCGTCATCGCCAATCCTGCCAAGCCCGCTGACGACCATCACGGTCAGCCGCCTGAGCCCAAGGTGTTGGATCACAAGGATTTTTCCAAACAGGTCCGGATGGCGGTGGTTGAGTTTTCGGATTTCTGGAGCCGTGGTGACTGTGTCCTGGAACTGGAGCGCTGCCAGACCGCATTGACCCGCACCGCGCCCTTTCCCGATCTGCGGGCGCTCAAGCTAAAGGCGCCTTCGCACCACTAGCCTTGTATCGGCGCCTGTCAGGCGTGCGGGGGGCGCCCTGGCTGCACAACCGACACACGAAATCTGGCGGGTTTTGCTGAAGTCGCGGCTGGATGATTGAGGCGATAGGGTGCTTGGCGCCACATCGATCTGGCGCGAAGCGAAGCTGATCTCCGATCGGTTGACCTCACGACGCAAGCATCGGCGAAAGGTCGTCTTTCAATTGGCGACCACGCCCGGGAGGACGAAAGGAACGGGCCATGACCGCAACGGTCTCTCCCCTGACGACGGCGATTCCTGAAACGCCTGAAGAGGCGCTCAGTCTCGCCGACTACGTCCCGTATCGACTGGTGACGGCCGCTGCGGCTGTCAGCCGGCTGATCGCGCGCGCTTATGAAGACCGGTTCGGCCTGACCATTCCGCAATGGCGGCTGATGTCGGTGCTGGCCGAGGGCGGACTGACCCCGCACGCCGCTGTGACCCGCACGGCCATGGACAAGGTCCGGGTCAGTCGTGCGGCTCAGGACCTTGTTGAGCGCAGGCTGGTGAACCGGACCACCGTCCGGGCCGACCGCCGTTCACACCGACTGGAGTTGACGGCCGCCGGACGACGCCTGTTCGCCGAGATCGCGCCCATGGCCCTGGCCTATGAGGCGGCGTTGCTATCTGGCCTGGCGCCGAGCGAGGTCGTGATGCTGAAGCGGCTGCTGGGACGTCTCGAAGTCACCGCCACGCAGTTGGCGGGCGGCGAGACTATGATTCCCTGAAGTCCCGGGCTTCGTAGACCGCGCGCGCGAGCGCGCGGGCCAGGCAGTCGGCCGCCGCCGACCCCAGGCGCGAGACCTCGACCGGCCGTATGGCTGGATCAGAGCCCAGACTCATCGCGCCAGAGGCCAGGGCGAAAACCACGTCGCCGTCGAAAGCCGTATGGGCCGGTCGCACAGAGCGACCCATGCCATCGTGCGCCATCATGGCGACCCGCTTGGCCTCTGCGGTCGAAAGGTCGGCCGTAACCGCGATGACGGCCAGGGTGGTGTTCGCGCCCGTCCGCAAACGTCCCGCCGCGCCGAGCTTCGACTCGTCGGGTAAGGGCTCGGTCGCCGAAACGGCGCCCGTCGGGATGCGCCCGCCGTACTCGCCGTCGATCTCGAAGGGCCAGGCCCAGAAGGTTTCTCCATCCGGCATGTAGACCGAGCCGATGGGATTGGCCGCAACCAGGGCGCCGACAATCAGGCCGCCGCCCAGATCGATCGACGCCGAGCCCAACCCGCCCTTGACGAGACCCGCCTTCGCGCCGCGTCCGGCGCCGACGGCGCCAAGCTCGAAGCTCTGGCCGGCAGCGGCGACCGCCGCCATCCCAAGGGCGCGATAGGGCGGGTCCAGTCCCCAGGTCTTGTCGCCGCCATTAGCGAGGTCATGCAATACCGCGCCGGGAACGATGGGAATGGCGAGCGAGCCCGGAGCGAGATGAACGCCTATGTCACGGGACGATAGAATGCTGGCGACTCCATCGGCCGCGCCAAGACCGAAAACCGACCCGCCGGACAGGCAGATGGCGTGCGCCCGGCTGAAGCTGTTTTCGGGCGCCAGGGTCTCGGTCTCGCGCACCCCGGGGCCGCCGCCGCGCACATCGACGGCCGCGCTCCAGCCTTCGGGACACAGCACCACCGTAACGCCGCTGCGCACGGCCTCATCCTGCGCGCACCCCACGGTCAGTCCGGGAACGTCCGTGATCAGGTTGCGGGCGCCGGGGCGGGGCATGGTGCGAATCTCCTGTGCGCAACGACTCTAGACCCGCCCCCTCGCCACTGGAATTCGTGTCCGACGCCTGCTAGAGAGACGGCCCTTCGCGATGAGCGAAGTCTGCGGGCGTGGTGAAACTGGTAGACGCGCCGGACTCAAAATCCGGTTCCGAAAGGAGTGTCGGTTCGACCCCGACCGCCCGCACCATCAATCTGAAAAGTCAGGCGACTGCGTTGCGCAGCTGACCTGCCTCTGATCTTTGCACCGCCCCTCTGTTCATCCTCGCCAGCCGTTTCCGCCGAGGCCCGCGCTGGGTCGCCTAATATTGGGGCGATCAAGGCGACGGATCGGTGTCGCACCGTGCAGTGCGCCGGGATTCGCGCGCGCTGCGGCATTGGCGAGCGGCCGACGCCTGAAATTGGCGTCTGATCTTCGTCAGTCCTAGGACCAAACAGGATCTCGTCGGGCCTCCCCGCGCGATGAGGTCGAAGAGGGGATAGTCATGAGCATCAAACCCAAAGCCCGATCGCGCAGCCTCAAACCGGCGCTACTCGCGGCCTCGATCCTTGCCGTCGCCACGCCGGTGCTGGCGCAGGAAGGGGCGCCCGCCACCGAAGTCGATCTGGTGGTCGTCACGGGAAAGCGGGTGTCGGAAGCCAGTGTCGCCATCGGAACCGATCAGGCGACTGCAACGGTTTCCATTACCCGCGAGGCGCTGCTCTCGGCGCCGGCCGGCGTCACCGGCCTGAAGATGCTGGAGTCCCTGCCGGGCTTTAACGTCCAGGCCAATGACGCCCTGGGCATGTACGAGTTCGGTAACTCGGTCTCGGTGCGGGCCTTCAACTTCCAGCAGATCGGCTTCCTGCTCGACGACATCCCCATGGGCCGCAGCGACCAGTTCGGCGGCAGCCCGATCTATCGCTATGTCGACAACGAGAACCTGCTGCGGGTCACGGCCTCGGCCGGCGCGGGCGACGTGGCCCTGCCCAGCTATGCGTCGCTGGGCCCGATCGTCGACTATTTCACTCAGGCCCCGAGCGAGACCTTCGGCGGCTCGGCCAGCTATACGCGCGGCAGCGACGCCCTCAAGCGCACCTTCCTGCGATTGGAAAGCGGCAAGGTCGGCCCGTTCTCGGGTTATGTCAGCGGCTCGTGGATCGAGGGCGACCTGTGGCGCGGTCCGGGCACCATCGATCGCACCCACTATGAAGCCAAGCTGCGCTGGGACATGGGCGAGGCGACCAGCCTGACGTTCCAGACGGTGCACAACGACTATTTCGACTACGACTCGCCGTCGATCACCAAGGCGCAGTATTTCGGGAACGCCAACGACATCTTCGGCCGAAAAGGGCGCGACTTCGCCTATCTGGGCTATGTGCCGGTATCCGGCGCCGTCGGCTCACCTGCGACAGCCACCTCGCTGCCGATGACAACGGCGGGCGTCGCCTACTCCAACACCGCCTACAACCAGTACTACAAGTTCGCGATCAACAAGCGGAAGGACCACCTCTACGGCCTGACCCTGAAGACCGCGCTGGGCGAGGCGATCGACCTGACCGCCACCGCCTACTACGAGGACAAGAGCGGCTATGGCGTCTCGCCGGAGGCCTATGCGACGTCGCTGACCAGCCACAATGCAGAACGCCTGATCGTCGCCGGCCTGACCGCGCCCAAGGGTATCCAGTATGGCCTGTCTGGCGTCGACGGCACCCGCCAGGGCGTCACGGCCAAGGGCGAATGGCGCATCGGGATCAACACGGTCGAAGCCGGCGTCTGGCTTGAGGACGACGACTACCACCGCACCCAAGCCCGCTATAATGTCCAGGGCGGGAACCCCGATGGCGCGCCGCTGCTCAACGAACCGGTCCACCTGCAGCGCAACTACGTGTCGACCCGCCAGACGACGCAGTTCTTCCTGAAGGACACGCTCAGCCTGCTGGACGACAATCTGAAGCTGGAATTTGGCTTCAAGACCCTGGATGTCGATTACGAGATCAGCGGCTATCGCAACCCCGCCGACTACATCAATCGTCGCCAGCCCAGCATCAAGGCCAACTGGTCCGACAGCTTCCTGCCGCAGATTGGCATGGTCTATTCGGTCGGCGCGCGCGACCAGGTCTTCGCGTCCTATTCGGAGAACATGGCCCTGCCGCGCGGCGCGGACGACGTGCTGTCGGCCGCCAGCCCGCTGGTTCCTGCGCCCGACGCCGAAACCTCGACCAACTGGGAGCTGGGCTATCGCGCCAACCGGGCGACCTTCAACGCCTCGTTCGTGGTCTACAAGACCGAGTTCAAGAACCGTCTGCAGGCCTTTTCCGCGCCTGTGCCCGGCAGCACCACGACCGAGAGTTTCTTCCAGAATGTCGGCGCGGTGGAAGCGTCGGGGGCCGAGTTCAGTGGCCAGTGGAAGCCGGATCTCTTTGACGGCAAGGTCTATTTCAACACCAACATCTCGTACAATATCTCGGAATTTCAGGATGATATCGCCAACTTCGTCCTGACCCCGACACGGGCCGCGCTGAAGATCGCCGGCAAGAAGGTGCCTGATTTCCCCGAATGGATCTTCCAGGGCGGGGTCACGCTCGAGCCGACCGATGGTCTGGTGTTCAACCTGTCGGGACGCCTGATCGATGACCGCTTCACCAACTTCATCAACAGCGAGCACGCGCCCGGCTACATGATCTGGAACGCCTATCTCGACATGGGCGACGGCTTCGGCTTTGGCCCGTTCGAGCAGGTCAAGGCGCGGGTCAATGTCGATAACATCTTCGACACCGACTATCTGGGCACGATCGGCACGACCGTGAACACCCTGGCGACGTTCCGCCCGGGTTCACATCGCACGATCCAGTTCACCCTGTCGGCGGACTTCTAGAACCGGGGCCGCTCGCCGCCTCAGGGCGCGCGGGCGGCCTCTACCTCCCGGATCAGTTCGGCCAGCACGGCGCGGCCCCTGATCCTCCGGCCATGGCCGGAGGGTGTCGTGAGGCGCCCAACCGCTTTCGAGGCCGCCGTTCAAATCAGATCAATTTAGTAGGAATATAGAGAAGCTGAAGCCGATCGCTTCAGTCGACGGTCGGATCGCCGCGATGCAGGGGATCGGGCAGGGGATCGCCGGCCTTCACGAACTGCAGCGACACTGAATTGATGCAGTAGCGCAGCCGCGTCGGCTGCGGACCGTCCGGGAAAACGTGACCCTGGTGGCTGTCGCATCGGGCGCAGCGCGTCTCAATGCGGGTCATGCCATAGGACGAGTCGGTGATCGCCCGAACATGGTCCTCGGCGAACGGCGCGTAGAAGCTGGGCCAGCCGGTGCCGCTTTCGAACTTGGTCTGGTGCCGGAAAAGGGGCAGGCCGCAAAGGCGGCAGCCATAGACGCCCGGGCTCTTTTCGCCCAGCAGGCCGCCGCAGAACGGGGCCTCAGTGCCATGCTGCAGCAGGACCCGGGCTTCCTCGGTGGTGAGTGCAGCCTCAAGGTGATGGCGTTCGGCCTCGTTGGGCGCAGTGAGGTCAAAACCGGCGGTTGATCGGGTGGCGGCGTCTGTCATGACACCCAATGTAAGATGCCCGGAACGAATCCGGTAGAGACAAGCCCGCCATTTGGGCCGCCATCAGGACGGAAAGAGCCAATGCTGACCTGCACGACCCCCTCGATCGCCGAGCGCGAGACCGTCGCCACCCTGGGTGTGGTGTCGGGCGAGGCGATCATCGGCGCGCATATCTTCCGCGATATCTTCGCCGGCATCACCAATATCATCGGCGGTCGGGCGGGCGGTTATGAGAAGGCCCTGCGTGAAGCGCGCGACATTGCCCTGCAGGAAATGAACGATGAAGCCCGCCGTCTGGGCGCCGACGCCGTCGTGGGCGTGGATCTCGACTACGAGTCGCTGGGCCCTGATGGCGGCATGCTGATGGTCACCGCCGCCGGCACCGCCGTGAAGCTGCGCTAGGGGAAGGCCGATGACCGTCGCCGTCGCATTTCTGCAACCGGGCTGGGCCGATTGGGAGGCCGGGCCTGTCCTGGCGCTTCTGCGTGAGCATCTGGGCGTCCAGATCGAAATCGCCACGCCGGATGGCGAGCCCCAGACCTCGATAGGCGGGCTGCTGGCCGCCGCAGACTACAGGTTCGATGATCCGGTCCTGTCTGATGCGGACGTCTTCCTGCTGATCGGCTCAGACGCATGGACCAGCTTTCACGATGAAGCCGTGTTCGGCCTGCTGCGACAGGCGATCGCCGACGGCAAGATCGTCGGCGCGATCTGTGCGGGCACGGTCGCCGCGGCCCGGGCGAGGTTGTTCGACGGGCGCGAGCATACCTCCAACGGCAAGGACTGGCTGGAGGCGCAGGCGCCGGGCTATGGCGGCGGCGCCCGCTATGTCGATCAGGCGAGGGCGGTGACGTCAGGCAGGATTGTCAGCGCCGCTGGTATCGCGCCGGTCAGTTTCGCGGCCGGTATCGCCCGCCTGATCGCGCCGGAGTCCGAGGCGCTGATCGCAGGCTATGAGGCGATGTTCGCCAGAGAGTTCGCGACCGGCTGATAGGCATCGGGCGGGCGGGGTCGTGCTCTGACCCGCCCGCCTTTAGGTCGCTACTTGGCCAGGGCGGCCGCGCCGGCGCGCGCCACGACGCCGTCCTGGGCCCCCGATCCGCCCGAGGCGCCGATGGCTCCTACGATGCGGTTATCGACGATCAGAAGTTCGCCGCCCTCGATGGCCAGGGCCCCGGTGAAGATGGCGTTCAGCGTCCCGCCCTTGACCGCGTCCTGGAAGTAGCTGGTCGGCCGGCGGAAGCTGGCCGAGGTCTCGGCCTTGCGGCGCGCCACGTCGTTGGAGCCGTACTGGGCGCCGTCCATCTTTTCGCTGAGCACCAGGGCGCCGTTGGGTTCGACCACGGTGATGACCATGAACCAGCCGTTCCTGACGGCCTCGGCCTGGGCGGCGGCGACGGCGACCTTGGCCTCGGCCAGGCTCACCGACCGGCCATAGGGCGGATAGACCGGCGCGGCGGCAGGCGGCGCGGCGGTCTGGGCCATGACGGGCGCGGCGAGGGCCAGGGCCAGCGCGAGCGCGGCGATGTGTGCTGTGGGCTTCATATTGGCCGTTTCTCCCCTGAGCAAATTCTGCGAGCACTGTTTCTGGAAACCGGTGTCATGCCCTGACTCCGCTTTAGCGCCGTAGGGGCAAGGTTGCAAACAGGCGAGGGCCTGATAACCGGTGTCCAACAAGACAATAAGCTTGCCGGGGGCCACACCATGTTCAGCAAGATCCTGATCGCCAATCGAGGCGAAATCGCCGTTCGCGTCATCAAGACGTGCCGTCGGCTGGGGATCGCGACGGTGGTGGTCTATTCCGACGCCGACGCGGGCAGCATGGCGGTCGAGATGGCCGATGAGGCGGTGCATATCGGCCCGTCGCCGGCCAATCAGTCCTATCTCGTCGCCGACAAGATCATCGACGCCTGCAAGCAGACAGGCGCCCAGGCCGTGCATCCCGGCTTTGGCTTCCTGTCGGAGAACGCGGGCTTCGCCCAGCGCTGCGCCGACGAGGGCGTCGTATTCATCGGGCCCAATCCCGGCGCCATCCGCGCCATGGGCGACAAGATCGAGAGCAAGAAGTTTGCCCAGGCGGCGGGCGTCTCCTGCGTGCCCGGCCATATCGGCGAGATCGACGACACTGCCCATGCCATCAAGATCTCCGAAGAGATCGGCTATCCGGTGATGATCAAGGCGTCGGCCGGCGGCGGCGGCAAGGGCATCCGCGTGGCCTGGCATCGCCAGGACGTCGAGGAAGGCTTCCCGGCCGTCCGCGCCGAAGCCAAGGCCAGCTTCGGTGATGATCGTATCTTTATTGAGAAGTTCATCGTCAGCCCGCGCCACATCGAGATTCAGGTGCTGGGCGACAAGCACGGCAATGTCGTCCACCTGTTCGAGCGCGAATGCTCGATCCAGCGCCGCAATCAGAAAGTCATCGAGGAGGCTCCCAGCCCGCTGCTGGACGAGGCCACCCGCAACGCCATGGGCGCCCAGGCCGTGGCCCTGTCCAAGGCCGTCAACTACGACAGCGCCGGCACGGTCGAGTTCGTGGCCGGCCAGGACAAGAGCTTCTTCTTCCTGGAAATGAACACCCGCCTGCAGGTCGAGCACCCGGTCACCGAGTTGATCACCGGCCTGGACCTGGTCGAGCAGATGATCCGCAGCGCCTGGGGCGAGAAACTGGCCTTCGAACAGAAGGATCTGAAGATCAACGGCTGGGCCATCGAGAGCCGCATCTATGCCGAGGATCCCTACCGCAAGTTCCTGCCCAGCATCGGTCGTCTGGTCCGCTATGACCCGCCGGAAGAGGGCCAGCATGAAGGCTATGTTGTCCGCAACGACGCCGGGGTGCGCGAGGGCGACGAGATCTCGATGTTCTACGATCCGATGATCTCAAAGCTGTGCACCTGGGCCCCGACGCGGATCGCCGCCGTTGACGGCATGGGCCGGGCGCTGGAGGACTTCCACATTGAGGGCCTGGGCCAGAACATCCCGTTCCTCAATGCGGTGATGGACCAGGAGCGCTTCCGCTCCGGCCAGCTGTCGACCAACTACATCAAGGATGAATTCCCCGACGGCTTCGGCGGCACCGAGCCGACCCCGGTCCAGATCGACATCCTGACCGCCGTCGGCGCGGCCATGCAGCGGGTCTATGCCGCCCGGGCGCGCACCAATGTCGCAGGTCTCAACGGCGCCGTGCGTGACGAGTGGGTGGTGGCCGTCGGCCACGCCAAGCGCCGCGTGAAGCTGTCGGGCGACGAGGACCTGACTGTCGAGCTGCTCGACGAGGGCCGCTCTCTGATCCTGAGCGACGTCGTCTGGCGTCCGGGCAAGCCGGTGTTCCGCGGCGTGCTGGGCGGGGCCGCCTTCACCGTTCAGGTCGCTCCGGCGGCTGAGGGCTTCACCATCCGCCACCGCGCCGCCAAGGCCCGGGTTCTGGTCCTGACCCCGCGCTCGGCGCAGCTGCACGACATGCTGCCCGAAAAACAGGCGGCCGACACGTCCAAGCTGGTTCTGTCGCCGATGCCGGGCCTGGTGGTCTCGATGGACGTCACCGCCGGCCAGCAGGTCCGCGAGGGCGAGGTGGTCTGTGTGCTCGAGGCCATGAAGATGCAGAACATCATCCGCGCCGAGCGCGACGGTGTGGTCAAGGCCGTCAACGCCAAGGGCGGCGACCCTGTCGCGGCGGATGAGGTGCTTGTCGAGTTCGCGTAAAGGGTGTATTTATCGGGCTGCTCGACAGAAGGCGGTGGCTCGTGACGCTCACTCAGAAACTGTTCGGCTTCTCCGGCCGGCTGCGTCGACGTGATTTCTGGGTCCTCTGGATCGGCTGCACGCTGACGGCTGCAGTTCTTTTCGTGATCATCACGAGGAGCTTTGACGTTCAGCTGAGTGATCAGGAAAAGCAGCTGATCCCGCTGGCGATCCTCTGGCCTACCTACGCCCTGCTCGCCAAGCGAATGCATGATCGCGACCGTTCAGCCTGGTGGGCGCTGCTGCTGCTCGTCCCCGAACTGGTCGGCTATGTTGGTGCCTTGGTCGATCTGCCGCAGATGATCCTGTTGCCGAGTAAAATCACCGGCGGCTTGGTGGCGTTATGGTTCTTTTTCGAGTTTGGCTTTCTGGAAGGAACCTCGGGCGACAATCGTTTCGGGCCCTCGCCAAAAGCTCAGGTTGCTCTCGCCCCCTTGCCGGCGACCGGCGTCGCTTAGGCGCCCTTCCGGCTTCGCCGCTGAACGCCTAGATTACCCCGCGCGGCGCTCGTGCCGACTCGGAGCCAGGGCACATGAACGGTCAGACTGAATGGGCGGAGCTGTTCCTGTCGTCCAACGGGCGTCTGTCGCGCACGCCGTTCCTGATCGCCGCCGCGGTGCTGATCGGCTTCACGGTGATCTATGAGGCCATAGCGGGCTATACTCTGCACTGGTTGACCGGCTGGCTGGTCTATCCGGCCCTGCTGTTCTCGGGCGCCTGCGTCCTGTCCAAGCGCTTTCATGACCGCGGCCGGTCGGGCTGGTTCGCCGCCCTGATCCTGGTGGCCGTTGTGGCCGTGTGGCCGCAGCCCGAGCACTTCCTCGACTTCGTGTTCTCGATCGCCATCCTGTGGGCGATCGTCGAGCTGGGCGTCATGGGCAGCGAGCAGGGGGCCAACCGCTACGGACCCAGCCCGCTGAAGAGCACAGTCTCGATCTAGACCGGCGCTGTCGCGTCCTCCACCGGCCCAAACACCCGCTGGAAGCTGGCCTTGAGGGCCGCGTCGGCCTCCTCCATGGTCACCGGCAGGCCCAGATCGACCAGGCTGGTGACGCCGTGCTTGGTCTGGCCGCAGGGCACGATGCCCGAGAAGTGGCCAAGGTCGGGCTCCACGTTCAGGCTGATGCCGTGAAAGCTGACCCACTTGCGCAGCTTCACCCCGATGGCGGCGATCTTGTCCTCGCGCGACCAGCCCGCGCCCCGGCGTTCGACCCAGACGCCGACCCGGCCTTCGCGCATCTCGCCGACCACATTGAAGGCGGCCAGGGCGTCGACGATCCAGGCCTCCAGCGCCTCGACGAAGGCGCGTATGTCACGGCCGCGCCTGGTCATGTCCAGCATCACATAGGCCACCCGCTGGCCGGGCCCGTGATAGGTGTACTGGCCGCCGCGCCCGCTCTCGAACACAGGGAAGCGGTCGGGCTCGATCAGGTCCGCGCCCTTGGCCGATATGCCGGCGGTGTAGAGCGGCGGATGCTCCAGCAGCCAGACCAGCTCGCCCGCCGTGCCCTCGGCGATGGCGGCAGCGCGCGCCTCCATGGCGGCAACGGCTGCCGGGTAGGGGACATAATCGGTCGAAACCGCCCAGCCCACGGGCGCGCCGTCGCTGCGCCCCCGAAGCGGGTTTCCTTTATTTTCAAGGCTTAACGGGCGATCAAGCATACGGCCCTATTCTTGCAATCTCGATGCCGCGACCAAGAATGGTCGAGAGTCGATTTTAGGGGCCTTAGTTCGTGAGCCAGGTCAACGCCGTCAATGTCGAGATCTCCGTTCTTTTGGGGCGCTCGATCCTACCCATGCAGCAGCTGCTGCGCATGGGCCGCGGCGCGGTGATCCCGCTGGACGCGAAGACCAATGACGAGGTCTGGATCCTGGCCAACAACCACCCCATCGCCCGGGGCGAGATCCAGATCAGCGACGATCGCATCGCCATTCAGGTGACGCGCGCCGCCGACGTCTACGACTATATGGCCGGCGGCGTCTGACGCTCGCCAGTTAGTTCGCTTTCAACGAACTCAGCCCTTTCCAAACCAGATTCAGTTTGCTACCAGCCGCCCCTCACCACGTGCGGTCGTGGCGGAATTGGTAGACGCGCAGCGTTGAGGTCGCTGTGCCCGAAAGGGCGTGGAAGTTCGAGTCTTCTCGACCGCACCAGGTGAGATCTAGATCTAGAGCGTGCTTGGCGAAATCGGTTTCCGACTCGCTGGGCGCGCTCTAATCGTTTCTGGGCTTGGCTTTCCCTGGGGAAGCGAGCCTCGCCGGCATTCGGAACACGCCAGGCCCTTAGAGCTCAGGAGGCCCCCATGACCCGGGACATCGCCGAACTGACCGACGACGCGCTGGACAAGGCTCCGTTCCCCAAGGGCGCCCTTCCCGAGGATCTTGAAGACCTCGCCCTCGGCGACGACTACGCGCTCAATCCCGAATATGTCGAGATGGTGATCGACGCCGCCGACAGCGGCAATACTGAGCGCCTGCGCGAGCTGGTCGGGGCCCTGGAGCCCGCCGACGTCGCCGACCTGATGGGCTTTCTGTCCTCGGCCTATCGCGAAGAGGTCATTCCGCTCCTCGATCCCGAGGCGCTGGGCGAGATCATCTCGGAGATGGACGAGAATCTTCGCGAGGAGATCCTTGAGGCCACGCCCTCGGTGGCCCTGGCCCGCGCGCTGGAAGAACTCGACACCGACGACGCTGCCGACGTCATCGACGACCTGGACGACACCAAGCGCTATCAGGTGCTGGCCGCCATGGGCGAGATCGATCGCGCCGCGATCGAGACCACCCTGTCCTACGAGGACGAGACCGCCGGCCGCCTGATGCAGCGCGAGTTCCTGGCGGCGCCCGAGTTCTGGACCGCTGGCCACACCATCGACCACGTGCGCGAGTCCGGCGACTCGCTGCCCGAGCTGTTCTTCGACGTCTATGTGGTGGACCCCACCTACAAGCCCGTCGGCGCCATTCCGATCAGCCTGTTGCTGCGCAGCCGTCGCGAGACGCGGCTTGCCGACCTGATGGAGGCGGTGACCGAAATCCAGGTCGAGATGGGTCAGGAAGAGGTCGCCTACATTTTCGACAAGTATCACCTGATCAGCGCCCCGGTCGTCGACCCGGGCGGCCGGCTGGTGGGACAGATCACGGTCGACGACATCGTCGAGGTCATCCGCGAAGAGGCCGAGGCGGATATCCTGGCCCTGGCCGGCGTGTCGGACGCCGGTCGCGACGCCACCGTGATCGATATCGTCCGCGCGCGCCTGCCGTGGCTGCTGCTGAACCTGGTCACCGCGAGCATTGCCGTCAGCGGCGTTGCCGTGTTCCAGGAAGAGATTGCCCAACTGGTGGCCCTGGCCATCCTGATGCCTATTGTCTCGTCCCTGGGCGGCAATGCAGGCACCCAAAGCCTGGCCGTGGCCGTGCGCGCCCTGGCCAGCAAGGAGCTGACCACAGCCAATGCTCGCCGGATCGTGCTGCGCGAGGTTTCCGTGGGGCTGGTCAATGGCCTGTGTCTTGCCCTGGTGATGGGCGTAGCCACCTATCTGGTCTTCGGCCCGGAGGATCAGCACGGCAAGCTGGCGATCATTGTGGGTCTGGCCCTGGTGACCAACATCTTCACGGCCGCCGTCGGCGGTATCCTGGCGCCCCTGGCCCTGGAGAAGATGGGACGGGATCCGGCGGTGTCGTCGTCGATCTTCGTGACCTTCCTCACGGATTTCACGGGATTTTTCGCGGTCCTGCTGATCGCGGCCCTGCTGCTCCACTAAAAAATTGGTTCGCCCGTCACGGGAACACCCAAACCGGCCCCTATCTTGCCGGGAGAGAGACGAACGCAACTGCGTCTGTCTCAAACTGGGTCATTCTCCGCGATGAAACCGCGTCATCAGGTCTCCCGCGCCGCCGTCGATCTCATCAAGAGATTCGAAGGCTACCGGATGAAAGCCGCTCAGCTCCCCGATGGGCGCTGGACGATCGGTTACGGCCATACCCTCACCGCGCGCGGTGGGGCGACCGTTTCGGAAAAAGACGCCGAGGCCCTGCTCCTCTACGATCTGATCTCGGTGGCCCATGCAGTCAACGAACAGACCTATTCGCCGCTGAACCAGAACCAGTTCGATGCGCTGGTCTGCTTTGCCTTCAATATCGGGCTCGACAACTTCGTCCGCTCCGGCGTCCTTCGCCGGATCAACGAGGGCTCGCTGCTGCAGGCCGCCTGCGCGATGGAGATGTGGCGCAAGGCCGACTTCGAGGGCGAGCGGATCGTCATCGACGCCCTGGTCCGTCGCCGCTCGGCCGAGAAGGCGTTGTTCCTGACGCCGGCCGATGGTGTGTGGATCGCCGCGCCCAGCCCGATGCTGCGGCCCAAGGTCGACTACGACGCCAGCTGCTCGGTGCCCAAGCAGACGCCGGCCGCGGTCATGGCCCGCTTTGAAGGCGACCGCGCCGTGGTCGAACGCGAGGATGGCGCGCCACTGGCGATCGTCATGCCCGACGAGGAAGGCCCGACCGCCAGTGAACAGGCCGCCGCCGCCGTCAGCGCGCGTCTTGAAGCGATCCTGGCCGACAAGCCTGCGCCGGTCGCCGCTCCGGTGACCCCCGTCGTCGTTCGAGACGACCTGGTGCTGCCCGAACCGCCCGTTCCGGCCGCAGCGCCGCCGGCAGCGGTTCTCTACGAGGATTTCGAAGAGACCGTCAGCGCGCCGTTCCGCCTGACCCCGGAGCCCGTCGCCCAGGTCGCGCCGCAACCGATCGCCCCGGTCGTTGATTTCACACCACCGAGGCCGGCTCCTGTCGTCGAGCCCACCCTGTTCGAGACCGCCACCCGGACCTCGCCCTCGGTGTTCAATCTGGACGGCTTCTCGACCAGCGAAGACGTGGCCCTCAGCGCGCTGGACGTGCCGTTCGCCGAGTCGGAAGCGCCCCGTTTCGGCAATCTCAGCCTGCTGGTCAGCCTGGGCGTGTTGGGTCTGGCGATGTTCGGCGGCGGGGTCCTGTGGATCCTCACCGTCGCCTCGGGTCCGGGCTTCTCGCAGATCAAGATGTTCGGCTATGGCGCCAGCATGATCGGCGCGATCTGCTTCGTGGTTTCGGCCTATCTGCTGCTTCGCAAGCTGGCGGGTCCCGACGAGGGCGACCAAGACTAATCCCGGCTGAAAAGCTGGTGAGCATGAACGCCCGTGGGTCTCGTTGATCCGCGGGCGTTTGTGCTATGCGAGTGCGCATGATGACAAATTCCGCACCCTCGATGGACTTCGCGCTGGGCGAAACGGCCGACGCGATCCGAGACACCACCGCCCGCTTCGCGGCCGACAAGATCATGCCGATCGCGGCCCGGATCGATGAAACCAACGAATTCCCGCGGGAACTGTGGGTCCCGATGGGCGACCTTGGCCTGCACGGCATCACCGTCGAGGAAGAGTTCGGCGGCCTGGGCCTGGGCTATCTCGAGCACGTCATCGCCATGGAGGAGATCTCCCGGGCCTCGGCCTCGGTAGGCCTGTCCTATGGGGCCCACTCCAATCTGTGCGTAAACCAGATCCGCCGCTGGGGCACGACCGAGCAGAAGAACCGCTATCTGCCCAAACTGATCAGCGGCGAGCATGTCGGCTCTCTGGCCATGAGTGAGGCCGGTTCGGGCTCTGACGTGGTCTCGATGAAGCTGCGCGCCGAGCTGAAGGGCGACCGCTACGTGCTGAACGGCACGAAGTTCTGGATCACCAACGCGCCGCACGCCGACACCCTGGTAGTCTATGCCAAGACCAGTGATCGCGGCATCACTGCCTTCCTGATCGAGAAGGGCATGAAGGGCTTCAGCGTCAGCAAGAAGCTCGACAAGATGGGCATGCGCGGCTCCGATACGGCCGAGCTGGTGTTCGAGGACTGCGAGGTCCCGGAAGAGAACGTCATGGGTCCGGTCGGCGGCGGCGTGGGCGTGCTGATGAGCGGCCTGGACTACGAGCGCGCAGTGCTGGCCGCCGGGCCCCTGGGTCTGATGCAGGCCTGTCTGGACGTGGTCCTGCCGTATGTCCGCGAACGCAAGCAGTTTGGCCAGGCCATCGGTTCGTTCCAGCTGATGCAGGGCAAGGTCGCCGACATGTATGTCGCCCTGAACTCGGCCCGGGCCTATGTCTATGCCGTGGCCAAGGCGTGCGACGCCGGCAAGACCACGCGCTTTGACGCCGCCGGCGCGATTCTGCTGGCCTCTGAGAACGCCGTGCAAACCTGCCTTGAGGCGATCCAGGCCTTGGGCGGGGCCGGCTATACCAAGGAATGGCCGGTCGAGCGGTTCCTGCGCGACGCCAAGCTGTACGACATCGGCGCGGGCACCAACGAGATCCGCCGCTTCCTGATCGGTCGCGAACTGGTCGGCGGCTGACCTGAAGGCATGAAAAAGGGCCGTTCCGGTTGCCCGGAACGGCCCTCCATCGTCGTGACCGCAGTGCGCGGCGTGACTGAAACCTCGGAGCGATTCAACGCCTCTAGGCGGATACCTCGATCTTCAGGCTCCAGGTCACGATACGCGACCTCGGTTGGAGACAATGAGACACTGGTCACCTCCTTTCAGATGTTGAACGACACAAGGGGAGTATGAGCGCGAATTTCGCGAAGAGGGAAGTGGCTATTCTCGCGACCGCTTGACGCAGCCTTGCCGTCTGAAATCAGGACGCCAGCAGCTTCAGGCCCACAACAACCGCCGCCCAGAACAGCAGTGTCGCGCCGATCATTATCGGGCGGGGCAAGTAAAGCCTGTGAGAGTGGGGCGGCATCATCCCCGCCGCATCCTTGCGGCGATCAACGACCATCGTGAGCTTGACGGGTCGAGGCATGGATCGGAGTCCTTCCCAAAGGTCTCTCTGTCGGAGACCTGCCTTACGTATAGAGTGAATCGCGCATTAACAAAGACGTTAACGAGGGCTGCGCTGTCTCTGGCGCGCGCCAATTGTCGCACCCGAAGTGAAGGCCAAGCCAATGCCTGTCTGGAACCCCGATATCTACGCCCTGTATAGGAGCTACCGGGAACGACCCGCGCTTGATCTTTTGACGGCGCTGCCCCGTGATCTTGATCCGATGCAGATCTGGGACCTGGGCTGCGGCGCGGGCGAGCAGGCCGCGCTGCTGGCGGCGCGACACCCCGCTGCGACGGTGCACGGTCTGGATTCAAGTCCCCAGATGCTGGAGCGGGCGAGGGGGCTTTCCACCCGGGTGGACTGGGTACTGGGCGATATCGCCAGCTTCGCGCCCGATCACCCGGTCGATCTGCTGTTCACCAACGCTGCCCTGCAGTGGGTCGACGACCATGCCGTCCTGTTTCCGCGCCTGGCGAACGCCTTGGCGCCGCGCGGCGTGCTGGCCTGCCAGATGCCGCTGGTGACGGATGTCGCCTGGCGAAAGACCCTGGGCGAGATCGCCGCGACCGGTCCTTGGGCCCGGCGGCTGGCCGGCGTCGAGGGTGTGCGGCCTTCCCACGATGCGCGCGACTACTACGCCTGGCTGGCGCCGCTGTGTCCCGAGATCGATATCTGGACGACCACCTATCTGCACGCGCTGCACGGCCAGGATCCGATCGTCGACTGGACGATGGGGACGACGCTTTTGCCCTATCTGGACGCCCTGACCGACGCTGAGGAGAAGGCGGCGTTCCTGGACGCCTGGCGGGCGCGGCTGGCGCGCGACTACCCGCGCCGCGAGGACGGCGTGACACTGTTTCCGTTCACCCGGATGTTCATCCTCGCCCGGCGGGACTGAGCGCCGCGCGGGCGCGCTCGGCCAGGCTGGGGCGGCGGCGCAGGTCGGTGACTGGCCTGTCCAGCCCGTCGAGGGCGATGCCGGCTGCGATCTTGCCGGCTGCAACGGCCGGCGCAAAGGCCCGCCAGTCCCGGATATCGATCTTGTCCAGTTTGGGCGTGATCAACACGTCGGAGGCTTCGCGGCTGGCGGCCAGGTCGCGGCCTGTCGAAACGGTCGCGGCGCGCATCAACAGGGCCACGATAGGAGGTCCCTTGCGCCACTCGCCCGACCAGAACCACTTCCACAGGGACGGCGGCGCGACCACGTCCTCGTCGGTGATGCTGCGGCCGCGCGTGACGTCCACACCGACGATGGGGCCCAGCTGAAAGGCGCGCATGACGTCGGCGGGGAAGTTCTTCATCACCGCGCCATCGACCAGCACGGCGCCGTTCTCACACACCGGGGGCAGGACGCCGGGCAGGGAGATCGAGGCGCGCAGGGCGTCATGCAGCCGCCCGCGCCGGTGCAGGTGATAGGCGCCCGATGTCAGGTTCGAGGAGACGCAGAAGAACGGCAGCCACAGATCGCTGATCTGGACGTTGCCAAAGTGCTCCTCCAGCCGCGCCTTGACCTTGTCGCCGCGGGTCATGGCGATCATCGGGAAGGCAATGTCGTCGAGGGGGCTGGAGTTGACGAAGGCCTGGCGAATGCGGGTTTCCATCTCGCCATCGTCCCAGCCCATGGCCAGGCCTGCCGCGATCACCGCGCCCATCGAGGCGCCGCCGACGAAGTCGATGGGAATGCCGCGCTCGCGCAGGGCTTCAATGGCGCCGATATGGGCATAGGCCCGCGCGCCGCCGCCCGACAGCACCAGGCCAACCGATTGCCCGGTCAGCACCCTAGCCAGACGTTGCACGTCGGCCATGCCGTTCTCGCGCAGATGGAACAGGCGCGCCGCCTTGGTGGCCTCCATCCAGGCCTCCGAGCCCTGGGGCTGCTTGAGGCTGCTCGATTGCAGCAGGATCAGATCGACCAGCCGCTGGGCCTGCAAGGGTCCGGAGGCGTAGGACGGAATAGAGTCAGGTGGCGTTCGTTCTCCGCGTCCAATGCGGAACAGCCGGTCGACCTGGCGGCCCACCACATGCTTCCACTGGGTCTCGTCGGCCTCGGCCACATAGAGAACGAAGTCGTGCTCGCGCTCGACATTGCTGAACCACTCGGTCGGCGCCAACTGCGACTCGGCGCCCTCGACTGTCACGGAATAGCCCAGGGCTTCCATGCAGCGCGCCAGCCGCTCCACGACGGGCCGGATCGCCTGACCGGGTTCGACGGCGATGAAGCCGAAGACCGACGGATCGCCTATCGCTGCGTGGGTCTGGGCCTGGCGGGCGCGACGGATCATCAACCGCGACAGTTCCAGCATCACCGTCGGGTCGTTCTCTGCCGCCTCGAAGAAGTCGGCGCGGGGCAGGGCCAGCACCTCGCTGTCCCTCAGCGCCACAAGGTTGGCCGAATGCGGGGTGCCGCCGATCAGGGCCATTTCGCCGGCCGGTTCGCCGGGGCGGATCACCCCCAGGAACTGAGGCTCCTGGCCTTCCTCACGCCGAAAGGCGCCCAGGCGGCCGGTGCGCAGGAAATACAGTTGGTCGGCTTCCTCACCCGGGGCATACAGCGTCGCGCCGCCAGGCAGAGAGAACCACGACACCACCCCATCGCGCCGCTCACGGGCGAACAGGCGCGCCAGGGCTGAGTCGTTGAAGGCGTCCAGAGTCGTTCCCACGACGGGACGCTAGCTTGAATGGCAAGGCTTGACCATCGCGGTGCGATCGGTCCGACTGTCGCACCCTGGCCAGGACCGTTGGCGGAGGGTTTTCGCGGATTACTGCTGGGCGAGAGGCGAAAACTGCCGCCTTTCCGGTTTTGAAGTAAAAGGCTATGCCGCTCACATGCCGAAGCTGAACTCCGTTATCGATCCGTCCGGCGAGACCTTCGCCCGCAACGCCGCCCACAATCGCGGCCTTGTCGAAGAGCTGCGCCAGAGGGTGGCCACGGCCGCCCTGGGCGGTTCCGAAGCGACCCGCCAGCGCCATGTGGCGCGCGGCAAGCTGTTGCCGCGCCAGCGTGTCGAGCGGCTGCTCGACCCGGGTTCGCCGTTCCTCGAGATCGGTCAGCTGGCGGCCTGCGATCTCTATGATGGCGAGGCGCCCGGCGCCGGCGTGATCATCGGCATCGGCCGGGTGTCGGGCCGCGAGGTGATGATCGTCGCCAATGACGCGACGGTGAAGGGCGGCGCCTATTTCCCGATAACGGTGAAGAAGCACCTGCGCGCCCAGGAGATCGCGGCGCAGAACCGGCTGCCCTGCGTCTATCTGGTCGACAGTGGCGGTGCGAACCTGCCCCACCAGGCCGAGGTGTTCCCCGACCGAGACCACTTTGGCCGCATCTTCTTCAACCAGGCCAAGATGAGCGCGGCGGGCATCGCCCAGATCGCCTGCGTCATGGGCTCGTGTACTGCCGGCGGCGCCTATGTGCCGGCGATGAGCGACGAGACCGTCATCGTCCGCGACCAGGGCACCATCTTTCTCGCCGGCCCGCCGCTGGTGAAGGCCGCCACGGGTGAGATCATTTCGGCCGAGGAACTGGGCGGGGCCGACACCCATGGCCGCCGTTCTGGCGTCGTCGACCACGTGGCCAATGATGATGAACATGCGCTGGAGATCGTCCGCTCGATCGTCGCCAATCTGAACACCACCAAGCCCGCCGAACTGGTCATCACCGAGACCCGGGCGCCGCTGTTCGACGCCGAGGACCTTTACGGCATCGTCCCGACCGACGTTCGGGCGCCCTATGACGTCCGCGAGGTCATCGCCCGCATCGTCGACGGCAGCGAATTCGACGAGTTCAAGGCGCTGTACGGCACGACCCTGGTCTGTGGCTTCGCCCGCATCTGGGGGCAGCCTGTGGCCATCCTGGCCAATAACGGCGTGCTGTTCAGCGAGAGCGCCGTCAAGGGTGCGCACTTCATAGAACTGGCCTGCAAGCGCAAGATTCCATTGGTCTTTCTGCAGAACATCTCGGGCTTCATGGTCGGCGGCAAGTACGAGGCCGGCGGCATCGCCAAGGACGGCGCCAAGCTGGTCACGGCGGTCGCCTGCGCGGAGGTGCCCAAGTTCACCGTGCTGATCGGCGGCAGCTTCGGGGCTGGCAATTACGGCATGTGCGGCCGGGCCTATAGCCCGCGTTTCCTGTTCACCTGGCCCAACAGTCGCATCTCGGTCATGGGCGGCGAGCAGGCCGCCAGCGTGCTGGCCACGGTCCACCGCGACGCCGCCAAGTGGTCCGACGAAGAGGCCGAAGCCTTCAAGGCCCCGATCCGCCAGAAGTACGAGGATGAAGGCAATCCCTACCACGCCACCGCGCGCCTCTGGGACGACGGCATCATTGATCCTGCGCAAACCCGCGACGTCCTGGGTCTGGCCATATCGGCCAGCCTCAACGCCCCGATTCCGGAGACGACGTTCGGCGTCTTCAGGATGTAGCCATGACCGCCGCGCCGCATCTTCGTCTGCGTCCCTGGGCCGAGGCGCTGTTCCCCGCCTGGGACGCGCTGAACCGTGATCCACGGGTTGCCCAGTGGCTGGGCGGCGCGATGAGCGTCGCGCAGAGCCGAGCCACGTTCGATCGCGTGGCCTCGGGCCTGGCCGACAACGGCTGGGGGATCTGGGCGGTGCTGGATGAAGCCGGCGAGGCTGTGGGCGCGGCGGGCCTGCATGTCTTGGACGGCGAGTTCGGGGTCGAGGGCGTCGAGGCCATGTGGCGTCTGAGGTCCGACGCCGTGGGGCGGGGTCTGGCCTCTGGCGTCATGCCGGCGATCCTCGCCGACGGCTTCGCACGTCTGGCCGTCGACGAGATCGTGGCCTTTACGGCCCGCTCGAACGTTCGGTCCCAGGCGGTCATGCGGCGGCTGGGTTTCCTGCGCGATGAGCGCCGGGATTTCGATCATCCGGGCCTGTCTCAGGACCACCCGCTGCGACCGCATCTGATGTACTGTCTGCCCAGAATTCAGGAAGGCCCAGACCGATGACCAACCCTATCGCCGATCCGATTGTCGAAGTTCCCGACACCGACGCCGTGAGCCCGCTGGTTCATCTGGAAAGCACGCCCGAGGGGGCGGTGACCGTCTGGATTAATCGGCCCGAAAAGAAGAACGCCTTCGACGCGGCCACCATCGCGGCCCTGCGCGAGGCGTTCGAGACCCTGCACGGCGCCGAGGGCGTGCGGGTCGTGTTCCTGCGTGGCATGGGCGGGGCGTTCAGCGCCGGCGCCGACCTGACCTGGATGGCCGACGCGGTCGACTGGAGCGAGGACGACAACCGTCTCGACGCTCTGGAGCTGGCCCACATGCTCAAGGCCCTGCACGACGTGCCGGCCCTGACCGTGGCCCTGGTCGAAGGCCCGGCGTTCGGCGGCGGCGCCGGTCTGGTCGCGGCCTGCGATCACGCCATGGCCACGGCGGACGCCACCTTCAGCTTCTCGGAGGTCAAGTTGGGCCTGACCCCCGCGACCATCAGCCCCTATGTCATCGCGGCCCTGGGCCCGCGCACGGCCAAGCTGCTGTTCGCAACGGGCCGGGTGTTTGATGCTGACGCGGCCTGGAGCTACGGCCTGGTCGATGAAGTGTTCGACGATGTCGCCGGTCTTGAGGTGGCGCGCGACGCCCTGATCGAGGAAATGGTTGCCTGCGCCCCTGGAGCGATCGGCGACGCCAAGGCGCTGGTCAATGATTTTGCTGATCAGAAAATCGACAAGGGCCTGATCGAGGAGTCCGCCAAGCGCATCGCGCGCCGTCGCGTGTCCGAAGAGGGGCAAGAGGGCGTGCGAGCCTTCCTGGCGCGTCGCAAGCCGTCCTGGACGGAATAGACTGAACTCGAACTGACCCCGCTCCTCTTCACTCTTTCCCAGATCTAGGTCCTTTCCCTCCCGTGATCTCTTCCGTCCTCATCGCCAACCGGGGTGAAATCGCCCGTCGGATCATCCGCACCGCCAAGGAACTGGGGGTGGCGACGATCGCCGTCTATTCCGAGGCCGACGCTGACGCGCCGTTCGTGATGGAGGCCGACAGCGCCATCCTGATCGGCGCGGCCCCGGCGCGGGAGAGCTATCTGGTTCCGGAAAAGATCCTTGCGGCCGCCCGGCAGATGGGGGCCGAGGCGATCCATCCCGGCTATGGTTTCCTGTCCGAGAACGCCGACTTTGCCCAGGCGGTGCTGGACGCCGGCCTGGTCTGGATCGGTCCCCCGCCCAGCGCCATCCGCGCCATGGGCCTGAAGGACGCCGCCAAGAAGCTCATGATCGCAGCAGGCGTACCCACCACGCCGGGCTATCTGGGCGATGACCAGTCCGTTGAGCGCCTGGCCAAGGAAGCGGCCATCATCGGTTACCCCGTGCTGATCAAGGCGGTGGCCGGCGGCGGTGGCAAGGGTATGCGCAAGGTGCTGGCGGCGGCGGACTTCGCTGAAGCCCTGGCCTCATGCCAGCGCGAGGCGGCGGCCAGTTTTGGCGACCAGCGCGTGCTGCTGGAGAAATATGTCACCCGCCCGCGCCATATCGAGGTGCAGGTCTTTGGCGACAGCCACGGCAATGTCGTCCACCTGTTCGAGCGCGACTGCTCGCTGCAGCGCCGCCATCAGAAGGTCATCGAGGAGGCCCCAGCCCCCGGCATGGACGAAGCGACGCGTCAGGCCGTCTGCGCCGCTGCGGTCAAGGCCGCCAAGGCCGTGAACTATGTCGGGGCCGGCACGGTCGAGTTCATCGCCGACGCCAGCGAGGGCCTGCGCGCCGACCGGATCTGGTTCATGGAGATGAACACCCGGCTGCAGGTCGAGCACCCGGTCACCGAGATGGTCACCGGCCAGGATCTGGTCGAGTGGCAACTTCGTGTCGCGTCGGGCGAGCCCCTGCCGCTGGAGCAGGACGAGATCGAACTCGACGGCTGGGCCATGGAAGCCCGTCTTTACGCCGAGAACCCGGTCACCGGCTTCCTGCCCAGCACCGGCAAGCTGAAGCATTTCCGCCTGCCCGAGGGCGACGTGCGCGTCGACAGCGCGGTGGAGGAGGGCGGTGAGGTCACGCCGTTCTACGATCCGATGATCGCCAAGCTGATCGCCCATGGCGTCGACCGCGAGGACGCCGCCCATCGCCTGGCCGAAGCTTGCGCCTTGGTCGAGGTCTGGCCGGTCAAGACCAACGCCGCCTTCCTGGCCAAGTGCGCCAGTCATCCCGATTTTGTTGAAGGCCGGATCGATACGGGCTTCATCGAGGCGCATCTGCATGAACTGGTTGAGCGCACCTTCACCGACGCCCCGACCCTGGCCGCCATCGGCCAGCATCTGGAAAGCTTCATGGACGCCGATCAGCCCAAGGCTGATCCGTTCGTCAGCGCGCCATCGCGTTTGCTGGGCTTTCGCCTGAACGCGCCCCGCGCGGCCATGGACCTGCCGATGAGCATCGACGGCCGCAAGGTTCCGTTGCGCGTCGCCCTGGCCGGTGGCCGCGGTGATGACTGGTCCTGGGACATCACCGTTGAGGACGGCCGGGCGCTGGACGATGTCGATGTCCTGCCTGGCGCGCACGGCGATGGCCCGCTGCGGGTGTTCGAGGGCGGCGACGTCCAGGAGTTCGACTTCAGCTTCCAGGGCGGCGGCGCCCACGCGGCGGCTTCCGATGGCGCAATCCTGTCGCCGATGCCGGGCAAGATCGTCTCGGTCGCCGTCGAGGCGGGCCAGAGCGTCGTCAAGGGCCAGACCCTGCTGACGCTTGAAGCCATGAAGATGGAGCACGCCCTGGCTGCGCCGTTCGACGGCGTCGTCGCCGAGCTGTCGGCCGTGGCCGGCGGTCAGGTCAGCGAGGGCGTGGTGTTGGCGAGGCTGGAACCGGCGGCCTGAACCGCGCTATCACCCGCCCATGCCCCTGCACATCATCAAGCTGGTCGTCGGTTGCGACACGATCGAAGACCTGCTCGCCTGGCACAAGACCGGCGAGCCGTGGATCATGCACACCCGCATGACGCCCAAGCGCGTCGACGAGGTGCTGGACGGCGGCTCGCTCTATCGCGTGTTCAAGGGCCAGGCCCTGTGCCGCCAGAAGATCCTGGCCATCGACACGGTGGGTGAGGGCGCGGCCAAGCGCTGCGAGGTGACGGTCGATCCGCCGATCATCCGCGTGGTTCCGCAGCCCAGGCGGGCCTTCCAGGGCTGGCGCTACCTGCCGGCCGAGGATGCGCCGGCCGATCTGACGGAAAGCGAGGCCGCGGACATGCCTCTGGATCTGGCCCGTCAGCTCCGTGAACTGGGCGCCTGGTAGATTTTAGCGCGATCGTTAGCGAAAAAACAACCTAAAGGCGCGCAATCTGCTTGCAGAGACATAGAGGGCAAGTCGATGAGGGCGTTGTACGCAGTGATCGGCGTGGGTCTGATGTTCGTCAGTCTGGTGGTGGGGCTGCTGATCGCGCTGCACCCGATGGACTGATCCTGCAGGTTAGCCCACGGCCATGTTGTCGATCAGGCGGGTCTTGCCCAGCCAGGCGGCGACCAGGATGCGGCCGTGAGCGTCTCCGATCGGGCCGGGACCCAGCTTCGACAGGTCAGACGCCTCGCGGATATCCAGATAGTCGATCGGACCAAAGCCGGCGGCGCTCAGCGCGGCCTTGCCCGCAGCTTCCGCCTCTTCGATAGGTCCGCCCGCCGCCACAGCCTGGGCTGCGGCGCGCAGGGCCCTCGGCAGGGCGGCGGCAATCTGGCGTTCCTCGGCCGACAGATAGGCGTTGCGGGAAGACAGGGCCAGGCCGTCTTCGGCGCGAGCGGTTGGGGCGGAAACGATCTCGACCGGGAGGTCCAGGTCGCGCACCAGACGCTTGATGACCTGCAGTTGCTGGTAATCCTTTTCGCCGAAGACGGCATAGTCGGCCTGGCACTGGATCAGCAGCTTGGCCACCACGGTCGCCACGCCGCCAAAGAACTGCGGACGAGCTGCGCCTTCCAGCGGTTCGGACACGCCCGAGACCTGGATCGCGGTCGAGAATCCCGGGGCATACATCTCACCGGCCGGGGGCGCGAACATCAGGTCGCACCCGACCGAGGCCAGCTTTTCGGCGTCAGCAGCCTCGCCGCGCGGATAGGCGTCGAAGTCCTCATGCGGAGCGAACTGCCTGGGATTGACGAACACACTGGCCACCGTGCGACGGGCCTTGGTCTGGCCCAGCTTGATCAGGGTCAGGTGGCCCTCGTGCAGGGCGCCCATGGTCGGAACCAGGGCGACCTGATCTCCGGCGGCCTTCCAGGCGGCGACATGGCCGCGCAGATCGGAAATGGTACGGACGATGGTGGGGAAAGCTTGGGGCATCGACGGCCTGCTGTGCGAACTGGCGTCGGCTTATGGCCGAGGGGGGCGTCGGCGTCCACCTCGCCGCCCAGTCAGCGACGGGTGCGGCGCCCCCTGCGACAAAAGGGCCTGTGGAACAATGCGATGACCGCTCGGCTGAGCCATTGCGTGCATGTTAACCTTTCACCGACCGCGCGAGTCGCGGTGGATGAAGGAGCGAGCACATGGCTGAGACGCGCGTGATCGTGGTCGGCAACGAAAAGGGCGGGGCGGGCAAGTCCACTATCGCCGTGCATCTCGTGACGGCCCTGCTTTACGGCGGCGTCAAGGTGGCGGTGATCGACCTGGACCTGCGTCAGTGCACCTCCATGCGCTTCTTCGAGAACCGCCGCGCCTGGCTGGAAAACAAGAAGCTGCCTCTGCCCGAGCCCATCCAACTGCGGCTTAGCGAGGACGACATTGCCCTGGCCGCCGCGCCCGAGAGCGAGCAGGTCGAACGCTTCGAGATCGCCTTCGCCCGGGGCCTGGAAGAGGCCGATTTCGTTCTGATCGACACCCCTGGTGGTGATACCGCGATCTCGCGCCTGGCTCACAGTCGGGCCGATCTGATCGTCACCCCGATGAACGACAGCTTTGTCGACTTCGACATGCTGGGCCACGTCGATCCGGTGACCATGGAGCTGACCACGCCCAGCCTCTATTCGCAGTCGGTCTGGGAGGCCCGCAAGGCGCGCGCCATGAGCGGTCAGCGTCAGGCGCTGGACTGGGTGGTGCTGCGCAACCGCCTGGCGACCACCGAGGCGCGCAACCGCAAGCGTCTGGAAGACCGCCTGACGTCGCTGGCCAAGCGGGTCGGTTTCCGGATGGGCCCCGGTCTGCGCGACCGCGTGATCTATCGCGAGCTGTTCCCCTTCGGCCTGACCATCGCCGACCTGTCACCCCAGGTTCGCCCGGTGCCGGTGTCGCTGCAGCATCTGGCCGCGCGCCAGGAACTGCGCGCTCTGATGCATTCGCTTGGTCTTTCGGCCTATTCCGGAGAAACTCTGCTCGCCGCTCAGTAGGGGCCCCTCGGGGGCAGCCTGAGCGCGTGCGGAATCGCGATGATCTATCTGTTGCTTGGCGGCATCGTGTTGGCCCTGGTGTTCTGGGGTAGCAGAAAGCCGTTTCTGAAAGGGGACGGCTGGCGCGTCGGCGCTGGCGTCGTCGCCCTGGCCGCCTTCGCGAGCGCGGCCTACACCACCATTCGCGGCGGTTGGGGCACAGGCATCGTCCTGGGCATTGTCGGCCTGTGGACCGCCTCCGAGGCGCGTCGGCGGCCTGCCACACGCAAGGCCTCTGCACCAGCAGTGTCCGGGCCGACCCTCACCGAAGCCCGCTCGATCCTTGGCGTCGGTCCGGACGCCACCGCTGGGGAAATCCGCTCTGCCCATGCTCGCCTGATCCGTCTGGCCCACCCTGACAAGGGCGGCACGGCCGGACTGGCGGCCCAGCTAAACGCGGCGCGAGATCGGTTGTTGAAGCCCTAGCGGTCAAGAAAAGAGCCCGTGCGCTGGGCGCTCCGGGCTCGATCCGATGTCTTGTCTTAGCCGAGATCAGCGCGGCGCAAGCACCATGCAGGGCTGACGCTTGGCGGTAATCGCCGCGCATGTGCTGCGCGCGGCCTCGGCCGTCAGGCCCTGGAACTGGGCTCGGAATGCGCCGCCGGCCGCGCCTTCGACCGCGCCCTCGGCGTCGGCCACGAACTTGGCGAAGCGGCCGCGCACCAAGGTCAGTTGCTTGCTGGCCAAGCCTTTGGACTTGAAGGAGCCGACCTGAACGGCCCATTCGCCCTTTGGCTTTTGGGCGGTCTTGGCGGCCTTGAGTGTGGGCGAGACCTTTACGGGCTGTGCGCGCGGCGTATCGGACAGCACGATCTTCAGGCCTGATTGCTCGCCGTCGCCCTGTTCGATCGAGGGCCGCATGATCGGGCCGTTGGGCTCGGTCTCATACAGGTTGGCGGCAATGGTGGTGCGGTCGCCGTGAGCGCGACGCTTGAGAACCTCGAAGCCGGTCAGCAGCAGGTCTTCCATGTTGTTGTCGCGCCAGGCGGTCGATGACCCCCCCAGAACCACGGCGATCAGGCGGCGGCCATCGCGCACGGCCGAGCCGGCGAGGTTGAAGCCCGAAGCGTTGGTATAGCCGGTCTTCAGGCCGTCAAAGCCGTCCATGCTGTCGAGCAGGCGGTTGTGGCCGCGGATCGTATTGCCCCGGAACGCAAACGACCGGACGCTGAAATAGCTGTAGTACTGCGGAAAGTCGCGCATCGTGGCGCGCGACAGGATGGCCAGATCGCGGGCCGTGCTGATCTGGCGGCTGTCGGGCAGGCCCGAGGCATTCACGAACCGCGTATTGCGCATGCCCAGTTCCTGACCGCGCAAAGTCATCAGCGCCGCGAAACGAGCCTCGCTGCCGGCCAGCTTTTCCGCCACGGCCACGGCGACATCATTGGCCGATTTCACGGTCATGGCGCGAATCGCTTCGTCCACGGTCAAGCTGTCGCCGGCGGGCAGGCCCAGCTTGGTCGGCGCCTGGGCGGCGGCTCGGGGCGACATGATGATGCGGTCGGTGGGCTTTAGCCGGCCTTCGCTGAGCGCCTCGAAGGTCAGATACAGCGTCATGACCTTGGTCACCGAAGCGGGGTAACGCGGGCTGTCCGCCCTTTTGTCATAAAGGACTTCGCCAGAATTGGCGTCGATTACGATGGACGCATATTTCGGCTCAGCGGCGTTCAGCTGCAAATAGGGGATCTGCGCGGCGACGGTGGTCGGCGCCATACCGGCCAGGCACAACAGCGCGACGCCGGCGGCGGCGAAGAGGGAGCGAGCGGAGCGAAGCTTGGCGAACATAAATGAGCGTCCGTCATAAGATTTGAACTGAGCGGTTCCGCACCGCCACACGCGTGACCCTAGCATGAACTGACCCGCCTTTAGCCAAAGTAAACAACCGGTGAGCGATGTTGTCGCGAGTGCGAAAAAAACGTGCGCGTTGCGGCCGAGCTTCAGCATGACGCTAGGTTATGGTGCGCTGCACAATTTTCTTGACTGCTGCAGTGCAGCATGGCAAATCAGTGTTGTCCCAAGCGCATGGGGCTGCTCGCTCAGCTTCGCCATGCCCCGCCATTTGCCAGGAGACTCCCCATGGCCGCTGCCGAAACGATGAAGAAGACCGCCGAACAGTTCAGCACCGCCTCGAACCAAGCGTTCAAGGACGGCGTGGAAAAGTCTCTGGCTGCTCTGGCTGAAGCCAACACCGTCTCCAAGAAGAACCTCGAAGCCGTGGTCGCTTCGGTGACCGCCGCCACCAAGGGCGCTGAAGCCCTGGGCGCCGAGACCTTCGCCTACTCCAAGAAGGCCGCCGAAGATCAGGTCGCCGCTGTGAAGTCGCTGGCCGGCGCCAAGAGCGTCCAGGAAGCCATGGAACTGCAGACGACCTGGGCCAAGTCGGCCCTGGAAGCCTACATCGCCCAGATGAGCAAGGCTTCGGAGATCGTCTCGGCTTCGATCAAGGACTCGATGAAGCCCCTGAACGAGCGCGCCAGCGCCGCTGTCGAAAAGTTCCAGGCCGCCCGCTAAGGCGACCTCGGGTTCGCGCCCCGCGCGATTCCGACAGACAAGATTGAAGGCCCGAACCGGCGACGGTTCGGGCCTTTTTTCTTGTGCCCGCCCTGTGCGGCGTTAAGCATTGCGGCTCGTGAATGGAGTGCGTGATGTCGAAGATCGATGAGCGTTTGAGCGAGCTTGGCGTCGTGCTGCCGCAGCCCGTGGCCCCTGTCGCCAACTATGTGCCGTTCGTACGGTCGGGAAACCTGGTCCACATTTCGGGCCAGATCTCGCTGGATGCTTCGGGCGGCATCAGGGGCACGGTCGGCGTCGACGTCGATCTGGAAACCGCCCAGAAGGCCGCGCGCCTGTGCGGGATCAATCTGCTGGCCCAGATGAAGGCCGCTTGCGACGGCGACCTCGACAGGGTGGTGCGAGTGGTCAAGCTGGGTGGTTTTGTCCAGGTCGGCCCCGACTTCATCGACATTCCCAAGGTGGTCAATGGCTGCTCGGACCTGATGGTCGAGGTGCTGGGCGACGCTGGTCGCCACGCCCGCTCGGCGGTCGGTGTCTATCGCCTGCCGCTGGGCTTTGCGGTTGAGGTCGATGCGGTGGTGGAGATCGCCTGATGCGTCCGCCTGAGCGTCCGTCGACCGAGGTGTTTGGCGAGGCCTGGGAGCGCCTGTTCGAGCCCGCCATCGCTCACCGCGGCTTGTGGACGCCCGGCGGCGCGCCCGAGAACTCGCTGGCCGCCTTCCAGGCCGCCTGCGCCGGCGGCTATGCGATCGAGCTCGACGTCCAGCTGACGGCCGATGGCGAGGCGGTGGTCTTCCATGACGATCGTCTGGACCGCCTGACCGGCAGGGCGGGGCGTCTGCGCGACCACACTGCCGCTGACCTTGGCACCATGGCGCTTTGCGAAAGCGACGAGACCATCCCCACCCTAGCCGACACCCTGACCCTGATCGGTCACCGGGCCATGGTCTATATCGAGTTGAAGACTCCGTTCGGCGAAGTGGGCGAGCTTGAAAAGCGGGTCTCCGAGATCCTGATCGATCACAATGGCCCCACGGCCGTGATCGGCTTTAATCCCTATTCTCACGCCTGGTTCGCCGACCATCATCCGCAGATCCTGCGCGGTTTGAACTCCTACGCCTGGAACGACGACAGCGCTCGCAAGCTGGCGCCGGAGGTTCGCAGGTCGCTGGCCGCGCTGGAGCAGGTCGAGATCGCCCGACCAGACTTTCTGGCGCTTGGCCTGGACATGCTGCCCAGCGCCCGCGCCGATCTCTATCGCGCCAAGGGCATGCCGGTCGTGGCCTGGACGGTGCGGTCGCCCGAGCAGTGGGACGCTGTCAGCGACCATTGCGACAACCTGATCTTTGAGGGCTTTGCGGCGTGACGTCGGTCAAGGCGGCGGTTCGCGTCCATCGCGAGATCGCCGAAATCGGGCGCGAGGCATGGGACGCCTGCGCCGCGCCGACCGGCGATCCGTTCGTCAGCTACGACTTCCTGTCGATCCTGGAGGAAAGTGGCTGCGTCGCCGCGCGCACCGGCTGGGCCCCGCAGCACCTGTCAGTCGAGGACGACGCCGGCGGCGTAGCCGGCGTGATGCCGCTGTATCTGAAGTCCCACAGCCAAGGCGAATACGTGTTCGACCATGCCTGGGCCGACGCCTATGAGCGGGCAGGGGGGCGGTATTACCCAAAGCTCCAGTGTTCTTCGCCGTTCTCGCCCGTGACCGGGTCGCGGCTGATCGTGCGGCCCGATATCGACGCTGACGAGGGGCGCTCGGCCCTGCTGGGCGGAGCGCTGACCCTGTGCCAGCGCATGGACGCCTCGTCGCTGCATGTGACCTTCCCCAACGCTGACGAATGGGCATGGATGGGTCAGCGCGGCCTGTTGCTGCGCCAGGACCAGCAATATCATTGGGAAAACGCCGGCTACGCCACCTTCGAGGATTTCCTGGCCAAGCTGTCGTCCAACCGCCGCAAGACCATCCGCCGCGAGCGCCGCGACGCCCAGGACGGGATGGAGATCGTGGCCCTGACCGGCGATGAGCTGACCGAAGCGCACTGGGACGCCTTCTTCGGCTTCTACATGGACACCGGCAGCCGAAAGTGGGGCCGGCCCTATCTGAACCGGGCGTTCTATTCGCTGCTGGGCCAGCGGATGGCCGACAAGGTGATTCTCCTGATGGCGCGGCGACCCGGCGGCCCGTGGATCGCCGGGGCGCTGAATCTGCTGGGCCGCGACTGTCTTTATGGCCGCCACTGGGGCTGCTCTGAGGACGTGCCGTTCCTGCATTTCGAGCTCTGCTACTATCAGGCCATCGAACATGCGATCCGGCTTGGCCTGCCGCGCGTCGAGGCCGGCGCCCAGGGCCAGCACAAGATCGCCCGCGGCTACCTGCCCAGCGCCGTCTATTCGGCGCATTGGATCGCCGACCCGATGTTGCGCAAGCCCGTTGCCGACTACCTGGACCGCGAGCGCGAGGCGGTGGTCAGCGACATGCAGATGCTGAGCGAGGAATATTCGCCGTTCAAGGATGTTGATGGCCGGTGAGACCGTAGGGGCGAACCGGCGCCGCTCTTGGCGGCTTTGGCGGTCGCCCTAGCCAAATTCGAGCGCGGGGCGGGCAAGACGCTCAAGCGTGGCGCAGACGACGTGGGGATTTTCCTCCACAACGTCTGCGCCAGCGGGCCCCACGGTCTACATCAATTTTACGCAAACTTCGGGACGGATGGCCGCCTGGAAGGCGCAACCCTGCGGATCGAAAGCCCTGACGCGTAGGCTTGCGGGTTCAGGACAGGTTCACCTCGGCGACCTTGTCCTTGTATTCTGCCTTGGGATCGGCCCCGAGTAGCATCTTCATGCCCGCGAACAGGCTGTGCTCGCTCAGCCAGATCTGGGCGTTGCCAAGATCGAAGCGCAGCAGGCGCAGCTTGGGGTCGCCCTTGCCCTCATACCAGGCGGCCACGAACGGGTTCCACAGGCGCTCGACCGTGGCGGGGTCGGTATCGACCGTGATCCGGCCCTCGACCGTCGCGAACACCTCATGACCCTTTGAAACGAACTGGATCAGACCATCGCGTTCGCTTCCGCCGATGGACTGGACAAGGTCGTTGTCATCCGTAGTGAAGACCCAGAGCGGTCCGCTCTGGTCGCCCTCGAACTGAACGGTCATGGGCTGGCCTTTGCCCTCCGGATCGCCGGGAAGGCCCAGCATCACGGTTCGGTCCGACTTCAGGGCTTTCCAGAACTTGGCGGCGAGATCGGCTTCTTTCGACATAGCGTCCTCCATTTTGGACACCAACGAAGAAGGAGAGCCTGACGTTCCCTCAAGATCGCTCCCATGCCGCCTTCAGCAAAGCCTTCAGGTCATCATCAAGGTCGGCAGGCGCGCCCAGGGGAAGTTTGGCCCTGAGACGCTCCGACCAGCCCTCATTGCGGGGCTCCAGCAGGCGAGGGCTGGCGTCGGGCGTCACCGCCAGGCCCAGCACCGCGCCGCCGCCCTTGGCCGGCTTGAGCGCCGCGAACTGAAGCTTGCGCGACCAGGCGGTGAAGGTCTTGCGCTGGCCGGTGACCAGGCCGTCGAAATCGGCGACGGCCGCCTCGACGGCCAGCAGGATCTCGGTTGAGGTCTGGCCCGTCCATAACGCTTCGCGCAGCTTGTCGGGATCGTCCCAGCCCATTTCCGACGGGAAGGCCTCGCCCAGGATGTGGGCGCTGCGATTCACCCCCAGGCCGTGGTGCGCCTTCAGCCAGGCCACCCGCTTGCCGGGTTTGCTCTCATGGCAGTCGCGGCGAACGATCTCGACCCATTCCTGGAGGGTTTTGCCGGTTTCCCGCTGCAGATTGGCCCGGATCGAGGCGAACCATTTCTCCTGCTGCTCGGTTAGGCCCTGAGACTTGGTCGTCATGCTTGCGCGCCACCCGTGGTTTGCTACGACACCCCTCGCATGAGGAGACGGCCATGAGCCTTCACGGAACCTACGACCCCGACAACATCTTCGCCAAGATCATCCGGGGAGAGATGCCGGCCGTGAAGGTGTTCGAGGACGATCAGGTCCTGGCCTTCATGGACGTGTTCCCGCAGGCGCGCGGCCACATGCTGGTGATCTCCAAGACCAGCAAGGCCCGCAACCTGCTGGACGCCGAGGCCAAGACCCTGGGCCGCCTGATCGGCGCCACCCAGAGGGCCGCCGCCGCCGTCACCGCCGCGCTCAAGCCCGACGGCGTCATCGTCACCCAGTTCAACGGCGCGCCGGCCGGCCAGACCGTGTTTCACCTGCATTTCCACGTCATCCCCCGCTACGAGGGCGAGGCGATGGGCCGGCATGGCGAGGGCATGGCCGATGTTGAGGAGCTCAAGGTGCTGGCCGAGACGATCGCGGCGGCGTTATAGACCCGAAAACTTTTCTGTGACTCCATCGGCTCCTGGCGATGGAGCTTCACCCTATGATCGAGTTCGAGGACCACCCGCGCGGTCTGGTAAGATTGATCTACGCCAGTCGCGCCAGTGGCGGCGCGGTTTCCAGCGATATGGCTACCGCGATCGTCGCCAAGTCGATCCAGAACAATCGCGTTTCCGACATCTCCGGCTTGCTGGTGATCGGTGCAGATCGCTTTCTGCAAGTTTTGGAGGGGCCTGCTGGCGAGGTCGAGCAGACCTTCGCGCGTGTGGCTTCGGATACGCGCCACTGCGATATGACAGTGATCGCCAGACGGACTGGAGAGAAGCGCATGTTCCGCGACTGGAACATGGCCTGCCGCCATCTGGGACTTGACGACGCCGGTGCGCTGAAATCCGTCGGCTTGGCGTTTTTCGCACCCGAAAGTCTGGACGAGGAGAGGGCCTTGACCCTGCTCAAATCCGTCGGCGAGTTTCATTTGCGATAGAGCCGTCACTGCACAGGCTTGAAGTGCCACGGTTGCCCATCCTGCCTCGAGCCCTTTTTGCCCGACCCCGATGAAGTCATGAGGTCGGAAAGGGCGCTAGGCCGCCCTGTTCGGCACGGCGTTGGTGGCTGCGGTGATCAGGGTCATCAACTGGATCGGCTTGGCGATGTGGTCCACCATTCCGGCCGCCAGGCATGCGGCGATGTCGTCCTTCGAGGTGGCGGCGGTCATGGCGATGATCGGCGTCCGCCCGACAGCGCCGCCCAGGGCCTTGATCAGGCGACAGGCCGTCAGTCCGTCCATGACCGGCATGTGCAGGTCCATGAAGATGGCGTGATACACGGCCTGACCGGCGCGCTGCACGGCGTCCTCGCCGTTCTCGGCCGTATCGACCTTGAACCCTGCCGCCTCCAGCATCTGGCTGGCGATCTGCCGGTTCATGGGGTGGTCGTCCACAACAAGCAGGCGAAGATCCAGGGGCGGGGCCGGCGCCGCCTGGGCTGGCGCCAGGGCGTCAACGCGCGTCATCGGCAGGCTGAAGGTGAAGCGGGACCCCAGGCCGACCGTGCTTTCGACGGTCAGGCTGCCGCCCATCATTTCCACCAGGGCGCGCGAGATGGCCAAGCCCAGGCCTGCGCCGGAGAACTTGCGGGTCGGGGTACTATCAATCTGGGAGAACGGCCGGAACAACAGCGGAAGATCGTCCGGCGCGATCCCCATGCCCGTATCGGCCGCGCAGAAGGTCACGTCGTCCACGCCCTCGACATCGCTGGACTTGATTGCGACCGACAGGGTGATGTGACCGCGCTGGGTGAACTTGGCGGCGTTGCTGAGCAGCTTGAACAGGATCTGAGTCAGGCGATTTTCGTCGGCGCTGTGCAGGGGCTCGGCCGGGGCGCTGATCTCGACCCGCAGGTCGATCGGCCGGTCGCCAAGCAGTGGCGGGATCAGGGCCGCGACGCGCTCGACGAGGGTCGGGATCGAGACGGGCGCCAGGTTCAGCTGCCGCTGCCGCTGTCCGTCCCCGACGCTGGAATAGTCGAGCACGTCGTCAATCAGCGAGACCAGGACGCCGCAAGACGCCTGGATAGCCGCCAGCGGCTCACGCGTGGATTTGGGAAGAGCGCGCTTGGCGCCGAGCAACTGCACATGGCCGCTGATGCCGTTCAGCGGCGTGCGCATCTCGTGGCTCATCACCGCCAGGAACCGGCTCTTGGCGATGGCGGCGGCCTCGGCTTCGCGGCGGGCTGCGCGGGCGGCCGAGAGGGCGCGGCTCAACCCGTTCTGGGCCCGCGTTCGCTCCGACATCACGCTGATGATCGCCAGGGCACAGAACTGAATCGCGGCCAGATAGGTCTGCAAGGCCAGAATCCGGCTGGAGATGTCTTCGTACTGGGCCGCGATCGGGCCATGGCCCATGGTGGTGCTGGCAGCTGTCAGGAAAGCGAAACCGGCGATGGCCAGGACGGCCCGCGGCGGATCCAGCCGCAGCAGAACAGCCAGCAGCAGGGGAAAGCTGAGGAAGAGCGGCGCGGCGGGCAGGAAGTGGAACAGCATCGCCGCCACGATCAGGGCGGCAGCCACCAGATGCATCGGCGCCGCGCCCTTGAGGATCTCGGGCGTCGTGTATCGCCGCATTCTGGTCAGCAGCAGCACTGCCGGCGCGCCGATCATCATCCCCAGGAAATCGCCCCCGACCCAGGCGATCCAGATGGACACGAAATCACCGCCGATGAGCCTCGTGAGCAGCGTCGCGCCCAGGCTGCCCATGATCAGCGTGGTCGGCAGCACGGCCAGCAGGGCCACGCGCCAAAGTCTGCTGAAGTGCTGAATGTCCAGGCCTGCGCCACCGACCTGGCGGATCAGGAAGGCGGCGGCCACCGACTCGGTGAGGTCGAAACTGGCAATCAGGGCGGCCTGGCTGGGCGCGCTGCCGGTTAGCAGGGCGGCCAGAAAGTCGACCAGCGTGCAGACCAGCGCCAGGGGGATTGCCGTGCCGCGCGGAAGCAACAGAAGCGCCGCAGCCAGCACGCCGTTGTTGATCCAGAGAACCGCCAGACCGCCGGCGCCCAAGGTCATGGCGTAGGCCGTTGCGGCGATGATCACATAGGCGGCGAAGAAGGCCAACGGCCACCAAGCTGGCCGCGCCGTCTGTGCAGGACGGAACAGGCCGCGCACTGGCGTTTGCACCCGGTATCCTTTTTCTTCACTTCATCCAGAGACTTTATCGATTTGAGGGGGTTGTAAAGTTTTCCCCGCCGCAAACCAAAAGAGGCCCGGATCGCTCCGGGCCTCTCGATGGTCTTGGATCTATTCGACGAGGGCCGGTTCGGCCTCGCTCTCGGTCGCCGCTGAGCCTTTGCCGGGTTTCTCCGGCGTGCTCTCGATCTCGAAGTCGATCTTGCTGTCCTTGAGGATGATCTTGACGTGCCCGCCGCGAACGAGGCGTCCAAACAGGATGTCGTCGGCCAGGGGCTTCTTGATGTGCTCCTGGATGACCCGGCCTAGCGGACGGGCGCCGTAGAGCTCGTCGAAGCCGTTCTTGGCCAGCCAGTCGGCCGCGTCGTCGGTCAGCTCGATCGTCACGTTCCGGTCGGCCAGCTGGGCCTCCATCTGCATGACGAACTTCTGCACGACCATCCGGATGATCTCGGGCGTCAGCGGCTTGAAGGCCACCACCGCGTCGAGACGGTTGCGGAATTCCGGCGTGAACAGGCGCTTGAGGGCGGCCTCTTCCTCGCCCAGAACCTTGTCGCGGCCAAAACCGATCGACTGGCGCTGGGCGTCCGATGCGCCGGCATTGGTGGTCATGATCAGGATGACGTTCCTGAAGTCGACCTTCTTGCCGTTGCTGTCGGTCAGCACGCCGTGGTCCATGACCTGCAGCAGGATGTTGTAGACGTCCTGGTGGGCCTTCTCGATCTCGTCGAGCAGCACGACCGCGTGCGGGTGCTGATCGACGGCGTCGGTCAGCTGGCCGCCCTGATCATAGCCGACATAGCCGGGAGGAGCGCCGATCAGGCGGCTCACGGTATGGCGCTCCATGTACTCGGACATGTCGAAGCGGATCATCTCGATGCCAAGCGTCTGGGCCAGTTGCTTGGCGGCCTCGGTCTTGCCAACGCCCGTGGGGCCGCTGAACAGGAACGAGCCGATCGGCTTGTCGGCGTCGCGCAGACCGGCGCGGGCCAGCTTCATGGCCGAGGACAGTTGCGCGATCGCATCGTCCTGGCCAAACACCGCACGCTTCAGATCCGTTTCCAGCTCCTTGAGCGCCTCGGTGTCCGACTTGGAGACGGATTTGGGCGGGATACGGGCGATCTTGGCCACGACGGCTTCGATCTCCTTGACGCCCAGAACCTTCTTGCGACGGCTCTCGGGCAGCAGCATCTGGCCGGCGCCGGCTTCGTCGATCACGTCGATCGCCTTGTCGGGCAGCTTGCGATCAGTGATGTATTTGGCCGACAGCTCGACGGCCACCTTGATGGCCTCGTTGGTGTATTTCAGCTTATGGAAGTCCTCGTAGTAGGTCTTGATACCCTTGAGGATCTTGATGGTGTCTTCGATGGTCGGCTCGTTGACGTCGATCTTCTGGAAGCGGCGGACCAGGGCCCGATCCTTCTCGAAGTGCTGACGGAACTCCTTGTAGGTGGTCGAGCCCATGCAGCGCAGGCTGCCTGACGCCAAAGCGGGCTTCAGCAGGTTCGAAGCGTCCATCGCCCCGCCACTGGTCGCGCCAGCGCCGATCACGGTGTGAATCTCGTCGATGAACAGCACCGCGTTGGGGTGGTTCTCGAGTTCCTTGACCACCTGCTTGACGCGTTCCTCGAAGTCGCCGCGATAGCGGGTGCCGGCCAGCAGCGCGCCCATGTCGAGCGAGAAGATGGTGGCGCCGGCCAGGACCTCGGGAACCTGGTTGGTGATGATCTTGCGGGCCAGGCCTTCGGCAATGGCGGTCTTGCCGACACCGGGTTCGCCCACCAGCAGCGGATTATTCTTGGTG
The DNA here is from genome assembly GCF_048541825.1 of Caulobacter sp. ErkDOM-C. Taxonomy (GTDB): domain Bacteria; phylum Pseudomonadota; class Alphaproteobacteria; order Caulobacterales; family Caulobacteraceae; genus Caulobacter. The sequence goes on from NZ_CP183332.1 coordinate 1,410,727, forward strand.
CGACGGCACAGGATCTGGATCGTGCGTTCCACCTCGGTGGCGCGGCCGATCAGAGGATCGACCTTGCCCTGGCGGGCTTTCTCGTTGAGGTCGACGCAATAGGCTTCCAGCGCCTCGCCACCGGTCTTGGTGTTGGGCTTTTCGGCGTCGTCTTCCGTCGTGCTGTTGTTGGCGCCCTTCACGGCCTTGGGCTCGGACGCGCCGGCCTTCTTGGCGATGCCATGGGCGATGAAGTTCACCGCGTCATAGCGGGTCATGTCCTGCTCCTGCAGGAAGTAGGCGGCGTGGCTTTCGCGTTCCGAGAAGATGGCCACCAGCACATTGGCGCCGGTGACTTCCTCGCGGCCCGATGACTGCACGTGGATTACGGCGCGCTGGATCACGCGCTGGAAGCCGGCGGTCGGCTTGGCGTCTTCTTCATCGTCAACGACCAGCGAGGCCAGTTCGACGTCAAGATAGTTGGCCAGGCTCTTTTTCAGGGCGATCAGATCGACGTCGCAGGCGCGCATTACGCCGGCCGCGTCGTCGTCGTCGGTTAGGGACAGGAGCAAGTGCTCCAGGGTGGCGTACTCGTGCTTACGCTGGTTGGCGTAGGCCACGGCGCGGTGGAGGGATTCTTCGAGAGGGCGAGAAAACGAGGGCAAGGGGGGAGGCTCCTCAGTCTTTTTCCATGGTGCACTGCAGGGGATGCTGATGACGACGCGCCGAGTCGATGACCTGCGCAACCTTCGTTTCAGCAACTTCGTAAGTATAGACGCCACACACACCAACACCGTGTTGATGAACGAGCAGCATAATCCGGGTCGCGTCTTCACGCGACTTATTGAAGAACCGTTCGAGGACGTACACGACAAATTCCATTGGCGTGTAGTCGTCGTTCAGAATCAGTACTCGATAGAGCGAAGGCTTCTGTGTCTTCGGCTTCACCTCAGTGATGACCGAAGATCCAGATCCGTTATTCTGTCCGCCTTGCTTCCGCTCGGCCATTGACCGTTTTCTCCCGGCGGGCCGAACCACCCACCTTGTTAGGATTAGATATGGAAACGCGCGGGCTTTGGAAGGGGCCGACGCGCCGCTGCGCCGCTTTAACACAGGGGCGCCCTGTAAAATGGCTTCACGATTGGGAGAACAGAAGCCGTGCGACGACGGTTTCCTGGGCGAGGAGCCGAAATGGTGAGCGACAGCGTGTCGCGCAAGGGGGGCTTGGCTAGCGCCGAGCGCCCGGACCGCTAGTGGACGGGCAGGGTGTATTGCAGATCATAGAGGTGCTTGCCGTCGACGATCTCGATGGCCAGGCTTCCCGCAATGCCCTTCAGCGCGCCGCCGCCGGAGTCGGGCACGATTTCCACGCTGAGCGTACGTTCGGCGCCGCGCATGACCCCCCGATGGACCAGGGCGAAGCTGCCGGCCTTACCGTGCAGCGTTCCGGTTACGCGTTCGATGGCCACATAGGCTGCCGAACCGGGCGTGTCTGCGCCCGCAGTCAGCATCTGGCCCTTGCCCGTCGCTTCCAGATCGCCGTGGAAGATCTTGTCCAGCGACATGCGGCCCAGGGTCGAGCCTTCGCCGACGTCCTGGTCTTGTGGCGTCATCTTCACGTCGAAGGGGCCCTTGGCGTGACGGGTCATGGCAGGGGCTCCGGGCGTGGATGTTGGGGCGGTCTGGGCGGCGGCGATCGGGGTCAGGGCCAGCGTCGCCAGCAGCGCGAGCACATGAATGGGCGGGGATGACATGCTGGCTCCTGAATAACGCCGATCCTTGATAGCGCAACGCAGGGCGTGGGCAACCGTCAGCGGCTCTTGAGCGCGCGTCCCGTCATCACCGCGCCGGCGCCGAATTTACCGCGCAGCACGTCGATGGTCTTTTCCGTCTTCAGGGTCAGCCGCTCGTCGCCGGCGAAGAAGTCGTCGGCCGCGCCCTCGGCCGGGACGAACTCGGTCAGGCCGGCCCCGATCAGGCGGTAATAGGTTCCGCGGGGCTCACCCGCCAGCAGTTCGCGGGCCACCTGGAACAGGGTGCGCGCCGTTTGGGTCGGCACCGCCAGGGTGCGACGGCGGGTGTGGACCTTGAAGTCGGGTGTGCGCAGCTTCAGCGTCGCCACGCGTCCGGCCACGCCCTCGGCCCGCGCCTGCCGGGCGACCCGCTCGCACAGGGGCCACAGTTCGTCCTCGAGATCGTCGGCCTTGAACAGATCGTCATTGAAGGTGGTCTCGGCGCTGATGGTCTTTCGGACCTGATCGGGGTCGACCAGGCGCGAGTCCTGGCCCTGGGCCAGGCGATGCAGGCGCAGACCGCTTGAGCCCAGGGTCGCGGCCAGATGCTTGAGGTCGGCTGCGGCGATGTCGCCCACCGTGCGAAAACCCTCGGCGGCCAGGGCCGTGACCGTGGCGGGGCCGACGCCGGGCAGGATCGAAACGGGCTTGCTGGCCAGGAAGGTCCGGGCCTCTGTCGCGCCGATCACCGAGAACCCGCGCGGCTTGTCCAGTTCCGAGGCGATCTTGGCCAGGAACTTGTTGGGGGCCAGGCCGATCGAGACCGTCAGGCCCACCTCGCGCTCGATCTCGGCCTGCAGGCGGGCCAGCACCAGGGCGGGCGGGGCGCCGTGCAGCCGCTCGGTGCCCGACAGGTCCATCCAGGCCTCGTCCAGCGACAGGGGCTGGACCAGCGGCGTCAGGGCCTCCACACGGCTGAAGATCGCCCGGCTGGCGGCCTTGTACTTGGCGAAGTCCGGCTTGATGACGACCGCCTGCGGACACAGTTGCAGGGCCTTGTACATTGGCATGGCCGAGCGGGCGCCGCTCATGCGGGCGATATAGCAGGCGGTGGTCACCACACCGCGCTTGCCGCCGCCAATGATCACGGGAAGGTCGCGCAGTTCCGGCCGGTCGCGCTTTTCCACCGCAGCGTAGAAGGCGTCGCAGTCCATGTGCGCCATGGCCAGATCGCCCAGATCGTCATGCACGACCAGGCGCGGCGAGCCGCAGGCCGGGCAGCGCCGGGGCCTGTCCTCGCCGGTCCAGAAACAATCGCGGCAGAGCGCCTTCATCTTCAAGCGTGGCTCTTCAGAAACCCGAAACGCAAGGTGAACCTATCGCGAATCGATGGTGAGGCGTTCAGTGAACCGCACCCGTTGCGCGGATGATCCTCGTGGACCTTGAACTCTTTAAACGCCTGCGACTACAGGGCTACACGCCGCGAACCATGCTCGATATCGGCGCGAATGTCGGCATGTTCACCCAGTGCTGGCCCTCCGAATGTCAGGTGACCTGGCGCGGCGGTTTGGACGTCCAGCCCCTGATGCAGGCCTGCCCTCAGCCCGGCGGCCACAGCCAGGCCGCGCCGCGGACGCCAGAGCTGTCGCCGTGCCGGGCCTTGAGCACCGGGGTCTCGAAGGCGTCGGAAAACACGTGCGGCGCGATGGCGGCGGGCAGGCGCGCGTAGAGGGCGTCGATGTTCGACAGGCCGCCGCCCAGTACGATGACATTGGGGTCGATCAGGTCGCAGACGACCGCCAGGGCGCGCCCCAGACGGTCGATGTGGCGATCCAGCGCCGCCAGAGCTTCGGCGTCGCCCGCCTCGATGGCGGCCAGAGCCGCCTGGCCGGTCGGATGGCCGGCGTCGCGGGCGAAGGCCGGGCCGGCGATCCAGGTTTCCAGACAGCCCTTGCGGCCGCACCAGCAGGCCGGGCCGGGATACTCCTCGGGCTTCGGCCAGGGCAGGGGCATGTGGCCCCACTCGCCGCCGATGCCGTTGCGGCCCTCGATTATACGTCCGTCGACCACCACGCCGCCGCCGCAACCGGTGCCGAGGATCGCGGCGAACACCACGCCTTGCCCGGCGCCCGCGCCATCGGCGGCTTCTGACAGGGCCAGGCAGTTGGCGTCGTTGGCCAGGCGCACGGGGCGTTCAAGCCGCGCGGCCAGGTCCTGCTCGAAAGGGCGACCGTTCAGATAGACGCTGTTGGCGTTGCGGATCAGGCCCGTGCGCGGCGAGATCGAGCCGGGAATGCCCATGCCCAGCCGCGCCGCCTGGGCGCCGGCCATGGTTTCGGCATCAGCCAGCAGGTCGGCGACAACCTCGAGCGCCTCATCATAGTTGCCGGGGTTGGGCTTACGGACGCGGGCCACGAAATGGCCGTCGCCATCCAGGGCGGCGGCCTCGATCTTGGTGCCGCCGAAATCAACACCGAAACGGATCATGCAAACAGTCGCGCCTCGATCGCGGTCTTCAGGTGGGGCCAGTGGTCGATGCGGGCATGACGGTCCGGCGCGCTGGGCGCCAGGGGTCGCAGCCGCTCGTCGCTGACCATCTGGAAGCGGGTGACCTCGGGCGCGCTGGCGGCGACCGATTCGAGTTGCGGCAGCAGGTCGTCGATAAACACCGAGGGTCCCGAGGTGCGGCTGGACAGTTGAGCCGCCGAAGGACCCTTTGGACCGCTGTTGATCACCAGCGGATAGTCGAAGCCGTGGGTCTTGAGCCAGCGCGCGCGGGCCTGGCGGCCGTGCTCGGGCGCGTTGGTCAGAATCACTACGCCGGCGCGGGTCGACAGATCGGCCAGGGCGTCGGCCGCGCCCTCGGCGGGCATCAGGTCATCGGCCCCGTCGCGGAAAAAGTCGTCGAACAGCACCTTGCCGGCGATCAGGTCGAGGTGATCGGTCTCGCCGGGGCGATAGATGTTCTGGAACAGGGCGAAGCGATCGACACGCAGCTCGAAGCCGTGCCGGCCGATAAACGACCCGAACCCGCGCATGAACTGGGCCAGAACCTCGTCCACATCGACAATCACCAGCGGCGCGCCGGGATCGATGGTGCAGGCTTGAATGTCGGCGTAACTGGGTTCCATGATCTGCAATTGGCCGATGTTAACGCGATTAGCGCGGGCTTAAGGATATTCGTGCGATCTGGAAATCAGAAGCGGCGCGAATCCCTCAGGCGTCGCCACGGACCGTATGGTCGGGGTCAGGATGACGAAGAAGGTCCTCATCGTGGAGGATAATGAGCTGAACATGAAGCTCTTTCATGATCTGCTCGAAGCCCAGGGTTACGACACCCTTCAGACCCGCGAGGGTCTGCAGGCGCTGTCGATCGCCCGGGAGCACCGTCCAGACCTTATCTTGATGGACATCCAGTTGCCGGAGATCTCGGGGCTCGAGGTCACCAAGTGGCTCAAGGAGGACGAGGATCTGGCGCACATCCCCGTGGTGGCCGTCACGGCCTTCGCGATGAAGGGCGATGAGGAGCGGATCAGGGAGGGCGGCTGCGAGGCCTATATCTCCAAGCCGATCTCGGTGGCCCACTTCCTCGACACCATCAAGCGCCTGCTGGAGAAGACCCCGGCATGAGCGCGCGAATCCTCGTCGTAGACGACATCGAAGCCAATGTTCGCCTGCTCGAGGCCAAGCTTTCGGCCGAGTATTATCAGGTCTCCACCGCGTCCGACGGCATCACGGCGCTGGCGATGGCGGCCAATGATCTGCCCGACATTATCCTGCTGGACGTGATGATGCCCGGCATGGATGGCTTCACCGTCTGCAAGCGCCTGAAGGAAGACCCGATCACCCGCCACATTCCGGTGGTGCTGGTTACGGCGCTGGACGGTCGCGCCGACCGTATCCAGGGCCTGGAGGCGGGCGCCTCGGACTTCCTCACCAAGCCCATCGACGACGTCATGCTGTTTGCCCGCGTGCGCAGCCTGACCCGCCTGAAGCTGGTCATCGACGAACTGCGCCAGCGCGAGGCCTCGGGCCGCCGCATGGGCGTGATCGCCGGCGCCGCCTCGCGGCTCGATGGCCTGGGCGGCCGGGTGCTGATCGTCGACGATAATGAACGCCAGGCCCAGCGCATCGCCGCCGAGCTCAGCATCGAACACCGCCCCGTGGTCGAGTCCGATCCGGAAAAGGCGCGGATCAGCGCCGGCGGGCCGGTCGACCTGGTGATCATCAACGCCGCCGCCAAGGGCTTCGACGGCCTGCGCTTCGCCGCCTCGCTGCGGTCGACCGAGCGCACCCGGCATCTGCCCGTGCTGGCCATGGTCGATCCCGACGAGCGTCAGCGGATGGTCAAGGCGCTGGAAATCGGCGTCAACGACATCCTGCCGCGCCCGATCGATCCGCAGGAGCTGTCGGCCCGGGTCAAGACCCAGATCCAGCGCAAGCGCTACACCGACTATCTGCGCAACAACCTCGACCACAGCCTGGAGCTGGCGGTCACCGACCAGCTGACGGGACTGCACAACCGCCGCTACATGACCGGCCAGCTCGACTCGCTGGTCCAGCGTTCGACCCTCGGCGGTGACCCGGTCGCGGCGCTGCTGATCGACATCGACCACTTCAAGAAGATCAACGACACCTTCGGCCACGACGTCGGCGACGAGGTGCTGCGCGAGTTCGCCCTGCGCCTGGCCTCCAATGTCCGCGCCATCGACCTGCCTTGTCGCTATGGCGGCGAGGAGTTCACGGTGATCATGCCCGATACGCAGCTGGAAGACGCCATGCGCATCGCCGAGCGCATCCGCATGCACGTGGCGGGCTCGCCCTTCCGGGTGGCCCAGGGCAAGGAACTGCTGACCGTGACGATCTCGATCGGCGTCTCGGCGACCCTGGGCGAGCACGACACTCCCGAGGCCCTGCTCAAGCGGGCTGACGAGGGCGTGTACGAAGCCAAGGCGTCCGGCCGTAATGCGGTGGTCGGCCGCGTCGCCTGACGGCTTTTCGCGCCGACGGCCTTTTCCGGGGCTCCTGACCGCGTCCCTCCTTGCACGGAGCAGGCGATCGGGCTTTTTAGCCGGGATGAATAAGCTGCTTACGTCCGGCGCGCTTGCCTGCGCCGCGCTCGCCCTCAGTGGTCCGGTCCTGGCCCAGCCTCGCGCCCTCACCAAACCTGATCCCAGGCTGGTGGTGGTGATCTCGATCGACCAGTTCAGCGCCAATCTGTTCGCCCAGCATCGGGGCGAGTTCACCGGCGGCCTGGGCAAGCTGGCGCGCGAGGGCGTGGTCTATCCCAACGGCTATCAGTCGCACGCCATGACCGAGACCTGTCCGGGGCACTCCACCCTGCTGACGGGCAAGCACCCCAACAAGACCGGCATCAGCGCCAATGACTGGTACGACGCCGGCCTCGGCAAGCAGGTCTATTGCCTGGGCGACGACAGCGTCGTCCTGGCCCACGATGCCAAGGGCCGCCCGGTCAGCCCGAAAAACATGGTCGCCACCACCTATGGCGACTGGCTGAAGGCCGTCTCCCCGACCAGCCGGGTGTTCGGCGTCTCGGGCAAGGATCGTGGCGCGATCACCATGGCGGGTCACAAGGCCGACGGCGCCTTCTGGCTGCAGCCGGGCTTTGGCTTCACCACCTATGTGCCGCCGGGCCAGACCGCCGAGGCGCGTCTGAAGCCCGTCGCGGCCTTCAATGCCAAGATGCTGGCGGACCTGAAGAAGCACCCGTTCGTCTGGAACTATGCCAAGAGCCCGATGGACGCCCTGACCGGCGGCTCGGCCAAGCGCTGCAAGGCCCTGGAGGCCGATTATCAGACCGGCGGACGCCCATGGCGCGCGGCCCTGCCGATCCCCGTCGCGGGTGACGAGGCGGGCAAGCAGCGTGACCTGGGCTCGAGTCCCTATACCGATCAGGTCACCCTGGACCTGGCGGCCCAGTTGCGAGACGCCTACGGGCTGGGCGACGGGCCCCAGGTCGATGTCCTGACTGTCAGTCTCTCGGCCACCGACTATATCGGCCACCGCTACGGTACGCGCGGCCCGGAGATGTGCGACCAGATCGCCCGTCTGGATGACCGCCTGGGCGAGTTCCTCGACAGGGTCGGCAAGGCCAAGGGCGGGGTTCTGGTGGCGCTGGCCGCCGACCACGGCGGCGCCGACATGCCCGAGCGGCTGCGCGAAGAGGGCTATGATGCCGACCGCATCGCCACCAAGCCGTGGCTGACCAAGCTGAACGAGACGCTTCGCGCCGACCTGGGCCTGTCCTACGACCCACTGGTCGCCGATGGCGGCATCAACACCATCGATGTCGTCGGACCCGACAGGAAGGCCCTGCCGCCGGTCGAGCATATGCGGATCACCGCCGCCGCCCTGGCTCTGGTCTCGCGCCAGCCCGAGGTGGTCGAGGCGTTCGACGTCAACAGCCTGCTGACCCTAGCGCCCGAGCCTTTGGATACCTCGCCCGAGGAGATCTCGGTGCGCGAACGCATGCGCCGCAGCGCCTATCCGGGCCGCTCGGGCGATATCGTCATCGCCTTCAAGCCCGACCTCGTCCCAGCAACGGCCGGCGCGACCTATGTCTCCACCCATGGCAGCCCGTGGGACTATGACCGCCGGGTGCCGATCATCTTCTGGTGGAAGGACGGCGCGCCCCGCGAGCGCGTCCTGCCGCTGGACACGGTGGATATCGCCCCCACCATCGCGGCGGTGACGGGCGTGAAGCCGCCGGCGGACATTGATGGGCGGTGCCGGCCGTTGGGGGCAGGGCACGATTGCTAGCCAGAAGACTCGCCCCCTCCTGACCGCTTCGCGGTCGTCCTCCCCCGTAGGGAGAAGACGCTCTCATCTTCCCCCTACGGGGGAGGAGCGCGCAGCGCGGAGGGGGCAAGTCGGCCAGCCCCGGAATCAAAAACGCCCGGCTATCGCTAGCCGGGCGTTTTGTCGTGTCGTACCGGTCAGGCAGATCTACTTGATCTTGCCTTCCTTGAATTCGACGTGCTTGCGGATGACCGGATCGTACTTCTTCAGCACCATCTTCTCGGTCTTGGTGCGGGCGTTCTTCTTGGTCACGTAGAAGAAGCCGGTGTCCGCCGTCGAGTTCAGGCGGATCTTGATTGAAGCCGGTTTGGCCATGGTCGAATCCCTGCGGTATCGCGCAGGGTACCCGCGCGCTGGAAATGAGAGGCGCGGAACATACTCATCAATGCGCCAAAGTCAATTGCCGGCGGGGCACCGTGTGTAGGGATAGTCCACCGATCGGGCCTGACCGCCGATCTGGCCCTCGATCCGGCCGATAATCGTCCGGGCGTCCACGCGCTTGTACAGAATCCGCTGGGGAAAGTCGTGGGCGGCGTCCTCGAACACCACCGTGTCGTCGGTGATCTCTTTCAGCGGAAAGTCCGCCTCGGGCTGGCCCGAGGGCTTGGCGCTGAAGGCCAGTTTGCCGTCGAGCCCGGGCGCGATTCGCAGGAATTCGAACTCGCGCACCTTGCCGTCCTTCAGGGTGCGGCTCATGCCCAGCATCACGCCGCCGCCGGGGGCCATCCACTGCTCGTCGACGCGGCCGTTGGAGCGGACCTGCATCCAGCAGCCCGTCATCCAGGACAGGCGGCTGACATCGGGCTCAGGCGCGGGCGGTGTGGTCGCCAGGGCGGACGCGAACAGGATGGCCAGCATGTCGATCTCCCCCGAGACGCGCCGGCTCAGACATAGGTCAGGTTCCGGGCGCCGTTAAGGAAACGCATGAAGGGGGCGGGGCGTCCAGCATCCTTCAGCCGCTGGCCGATCTCGGCGACCACGAAGCGGGTGATATTGGGCAGGTCCAGGGCCATGGCTTCGTCGAAGTCGACCCAGGCGATCTCGTCCAGCTCGCCGCAGTCGGGCTGGCGGTCCAGGCTGATCAGCGCCTCGGCCGACGCCATGAAGAACCGGGCGTCGAAGCGGCGGTTGCGATAGGGCGGGGTGATCGCCCGGGCCACGAAGGCCAGCGGCGCCAGATCGGGAAGTGCGCCCTGGGCCAGGAACGGCCGCCAGGCCCCGGCGGCGGGCCGTGAGGGCGCGGGGCGCGCTAATAGCAGGCCTGTCTCCTCGAACGTCTCGCGGATGGCCGCCAGGCCCAGCGCCCGGGCCAGTGCGGCGGGGCTGGGGTGACGCGGCTGATGGGTCAGGCGCGCAGCGACCTCGGGCGCCAGTTCGCTGGCCGAGGGCGTGCGATAGTCGCCGCGATCCACCCGGCCGCCGGGGAACACCCATTTGTCAGGCATGAAGGCGTGACCGCCCGCGCGCCGGCCCATCAATAGGCGGGGCTTGGCCGCGTCGGTGCGCACGATGATCAGGGTTGCGGCGTGGCGCGGTCGCAGCACGCCCGTCCCGGGCTCGCGCACGGCGGCGTCGTTGATGGTGTCGAATTTGGCGTCGATCGGCTCGTCCATAACTCAAGCTTAGTCCGATCGCGCCATTCGCAAAGCCGCCCCTTACGTCAGCTTGACCACCCCGCTGCAAGCACCCCAATGTCCGCCGGCTTTTCAGAGGACGACGCGCATGTTTGGACGGGTTTCGACGCTGGCGATCATGGCTGGCCTGGCTTTCGGCGCGCCGGCCCTGGCCGCGCCTTCCGCCGCCAAGGTCGAGGCCGCCGCCAAGGCGGTGCAGCCCAAAGTCATCGCCTGGCGCCGTGACCTTCACCAGAACCCCGAACTGGGCAACCAGGAGGTCCGCACCGCCGCCCTCGTCGCCAAGGAGCTGAAGGCCCTGGGTTTCGAGGTCCGCGAGGGCGTGGGCAAGACCGGCGTGGTCGGTATCCTCAAGGGTGGAAAACCCGGCAAGGTCGTGGCCCTGCGCGCCGACATGGACGCCCTGCCGGTCGAGGAAAAGACCGGCCTGCCGTTCGCCTCCAAGGTCACCGCCACCTGGGAAGGCCGCTCCGTGCCGGTGATGCACGCCTGCGGCCACGACACGCACGTCGCCATGCTACTGGGCACAGCGACCGTCCTGGCCGGCATGAAGGCCGACATCAAGGGTACGGTCGTCCTGATCTTCCAGCCCGCCGAGGAAGGCCCCCAGGCCGGCGAGGAAGGCGGGGCCAAGCTGATGATCCGCGACGGCGCGCTGGACCAGCCCAAGGTCGACGCCATCTTTGGCCTGCATATCGGCCCGGCCGACGCCCACCTGCTGAACTACCGGCCGATGGGCTTCTACGCCTCGTCCGACCGCATCGCGATCACGGTGAAGGGCAAGCAGACCCACGGCGCGCGGCCCTGGGCCGGCATCGACATGGCCAGTATAGCGGCCGACATCATCCAGGCCATGAACCAGATCGCCGCGCGTCAGGTCGATGTCGGGGTCTCGCCCTCGGTCGTGACCATCGCCACCATCAACATGGGCATGCGTCAGAACATCATCCCGGAAGACCTGGTGATGGGCGGCACCATGCGCACCTTCTCGACCGAACGCCGCGCCGACCTGATCGACAAGGTCCAGAAGAGCGTCGCCGCCATCGGCGATCGCTACGGCGCCAAGGCGCAGGCCGTGTTCACCCAGCCCTATCCGGTGACCTACAACGATCCTGACCTGTCGAAGTGGGTGAAGACCTCGCTGTCGAAAGCCTCGCCCGGCAAGGTCGACGACAACGCCGCCCTTGTGACCGGGGCGGAGGACTTCTCGATGTACGCCCAGAAGGTCCCGGGCGTGTTCATCCAGCTGGGCGGCCGCCCCGCCGGCGTTCCGGCCGCCGGTGCGCCGGCCAATCACTCGCCCTATTTCGACATCGACGAGGCGGTGCTGGAGACCGGCGTGAAGGCCGAGGTGTTTATGGCGCTGGATTATCTGGAGAAGAAGTAGGGGGCGTGGACTTGCCCCCTCCGCGCCTTCGGCGCTCCTCCCCCGGAGGGGGAAGATGAGGTCGGCGCGTTTCATCTTCCCCCTCCGGGGGAAGACGATCGCGTAGCGATCCGTAGGGGGCAAGTGGTCAGCTAGACCGCCGCCTTTGCCTCAAACCACGGAACCAGCCGCCGCAGCGCCTCTTCGACCTCTGACGTCGAGACCGCGAAGCTGATCCGCATGAACCGGTGACCCTCGACCGGGTCGAAATCGATGCCGGGCGCCGTCGCCACGCCGGTGTCGGTCAGCAACTGCTGGCAGAACGCCATCGAGTCGTCGGTCAGGTGGCCGATGTCGGCCCAGATATAGAACGCCCCGTCCGGCGGCGCGATCTTGGCCAGGCCCAGGGCGGGCAGAGCGTCGAGCAGCAGCTGGCGGTTCCGGCGATAGACCTCGACATGGCCGTCGAGCTCCTCGTGGCAGTCCATGGCGATCAGACCGGCGTGCTGGCTCAGCGAGGGTGCGGTGAGGAACAGGTTGCCCATATAGGCCCGCGCCCGGTGCACATGCTCCAGCGGCGACAGCAGCCAGCCCAGGCGCCAGCCCACCATGCTGAAATACTTGGAGAAACTGTTGACCACCAGGGCGCTCGGCTCGAACTCCAGCATCGAGCGGGCGGGGCCCACATAGGACAGGCCGTGATAGATCTCGTCGCTGACGATGCGTATGTTCCGTATACGGCATATGTCCGCGATGGCGGCCATTTCGTCGTCGGCGATGACGGTGCCGGTCGGGTTGGCGGGGCTGGCCACGATGACGCCGGCCGGGGCGGGATCCAGCGCCGCCAGGTGCGCGGCGGTCAGCTGGTAGCGATCCTCTGGTCCGCAGGCGATCTCGACCGGGATCAGGTTCAGGGCCTTGAGCGTGTTGCGATAGGCCACATAGCCGGGACGGGCCAGGGCCACGCGGTCGCCGGCCTCGAACGACGAGGCCAGGGCCATGACCAGGGCCGGCGAAGCGCCGCAGGTCAGGATGATCTGCTCGGGATCGACGTGCACGCCGTGCCTGTCGTCATAGTGCCGGGCGATGCGAGCCTTCAGCGCCGGGCTCTCCCAATAGCCCAGGCCGTCGGTGTCCAGCACATGGTGGGCGCGTTCGATCGCGGCCTTGGGCGCGCCGGTCGAGGGCTGGCCGAACTCCATGTGGATCACCGAGCGGCCCTCGGCCTTGAGCTGGTGGGCCAGCCGGCTGATGGCGATGGCGTGGAACTGGTCGAGGTCGGGGCGCATGCTAGCGCCGCTTGCCGCGCCGAACGCCCTTGGGCAATCCGCCGCGCGGCTTGACGGCCGCCTGTCGCCGGGCCCCCAGCCGAGGCAAGGGCGCCTTGGGATCGGCCGGCAGCGGCTCGCTCAGCATCTCGAACAGCAGGCCGCCGGTCACCGGGGTGGCCTCGACCAGCTTGACCTCGACATTCAGGCCCAGCGGCCAGCGCTTGCCGGTACGCTCGCCGACCAGGGCATGCATGCGCTCGTCATGGACGAAGAACTCGGCGCCCAGGGACGAGATCGGGATCAGGCCGTCAGCGCCGGTCTCGTCCAGCTTCACGAACAGGCCAAAGCGGGTGACGCCGGTGATGCGGCCATTGAAGGTCGCGCCCACCCGGTCGGACAGGAAGGCGGCGATATAGCGGTCGGTGGCGTCGCGCTCGGCCGCCATGGCCCGGCGCTCGGCGAAGGTGATGACCTCGGCGGTGTCCTTGATCTGGCTGATGTCCTGATCGGTCAAACCATCGCTGCCCAGCCCCAGCGCCCGGATCAGGGCGCGGTGGACGATCAGGTCGGCATAGCGGCGGATCGGGCTGGTGAAGTGGGCATATTTGGCCAGGTTCAGACCAAAATGGCCCAGATTGTCGGCGCTGTAGTGGGCCTGCATCTGGGTACGCAGCACCACCTCATTGATGATGGCGGCGTGCGGCCCGTCGCGGGTTTCGTCCAGCAGCTTGTTGAAGCGCGAGGTCTGCGGGGCCTCGCCCTTGTTCCATTTGATCTCCAGCGTCGCCAGGAACTCGGCCAGGTTCTGGACCTTCTCCTGGCTGGGCGTGTCGTGGACGCGATAGATCAGCGGCGTGCGCTTGGCTTCCAGGCTCTCGGCGGCCGAGACATTGGCCTGGATCATCATCTCCTCGATCAGCTTGTGGGCCTCGAGGCTGGCGCGGCGGTTGATCGAGGCGATCTCGCCTTCTTTGGTGATGACGATCTTGCGCTCGTCGCTCTCGATGCCCAGCGGCGAGCGGATCTCGCGGCCCTTGCCCATCAGGCGGAAGGCGGTCCACAGGGGTTTCAGGATCGGATCCAGCAGGGGCGGGGCCTTGTCGCCGTCCTGGCCGTCGGGCGGGATCACGCCGTCGATGGCGGCCTGGGCCTGCTCGTAGGACAGCTTGGCGGCTGAGCGCATCAGGCCGCGCACAAAGCGGTGGCTCTTCTTGCGACCGGCGCTGTCGAATACCATCCGCACCGCCAGGGTGGCGCGGTTCTCGCCTTCACGCAGCGAGCACAGGCCGTTGGACAGCACCTCTGGCAGCATCGGTTCGACCCGGTCGGGGAAGTAGACGCTGTTGCCCTTCTCGCGGGCCTCGCGGTCCAGGGCCGAACCCGGACGCACATAGGCGGCGACATCGGCGATGGCCACCCAGACGATCCAGCCGTCCACATTGCTCGCGTCGGGATCGGGATGGGCATAGACGGCGTCGTCGTGGTCGCGGGCGTCGACGGGGTCGATGGTCACGAACGGCAGGTCGCGCAGGTCGTCGCGGCCCTCCAGGGTCGGCGGCTTGGCGGCGGCGGCCTCGGCTTCAGCCTCTTCGGAGAAGCCGGTCGGGATGCCATGGCTGTGGATGGCGATCAGCGAGGCGGCGCGCGGATGGTCCTCGCGGCCCACCACTTCCAGCACCTTGCCCTGCTTGGGGCCATAGCGGCCGGCGGCCGTGCCGACCTGGGCGATGACCAGATCGCCGTCCTTCAGGTCCTTGGCCTCCTGCTCGTTGAGGATCAGACTTTCCTTGGACTTGCGATCCACGGGCTCGACCCGGATCTCGCGGCGATGCCTGCGGATCACGCCCAGAATCTTGTGAGCGCTCTGGCCCAGCCTCTTGATCAGCCGGGCTTCCATCTCGCCGTTTTCGAGGCGCTCGAAGCGTACCAGAAGACGGTCGCCCATGCCCGGCGCGCCGCCGGCGTTCTCGTTGCGAGCCGGCGACAGGCGCACCAGCGGTGCGTCGTCGCCCGACTTGGTCAGCTTGACGAACATGTCGCCGTCGGCGTCGCGATCGACCACGTCGACCACGCCCACTGGCGGCAGCGAGCCGGCCTCGGCAAAGCCCTTGCGGCCGCGCTTGCCCAGGTCGCCCTGGGCTTCCAGTTCACGCAGCATTTCGCGCAGGGCGCGGCGATCGGCGCCCTTCAGACCAAAGTGGCGAGCGATGTCGGCCTTGCCGCTCTCCCCCGCGCCGCGCAGGAACGCCAGCAGGGTCTCACGATCCGGCAGGCCTTGCGGCGGCTTGGGAGCAGCGGGGAATTTTGAAGACTTGGGCGTGCGCGGTTTGACCATGTGCTGGGATAACCCGGCAGCGGGGCCAAAGGCCAAGGGAAAGACGCCAAAGTCGGCTGCGATTTCGCCTGCGCGCCCTCATCGGCCGGCCAGGGCGATCCAAACAGACGCCGACAGACTATTTCGAATAGGTCACCCGGCATTCGCCCTCGATCGTCGTGTAGCGGCCATTGGCGGCGTCGACGAACGCGATCCGACCGCCCCGGTCATACTCGACCTTGCCGGTCGAGCGCCCGGCGAAGTTCTGCGTGCCATAGGTCCAGCAGACGATGTCCGCCGGCTTGTCGCTGAAGGTCGCATCACGACCGGCCCGCTTGCTGTCGGTGCAGGCGCCCATGGCGACTGTCGCGAGGATGATCGAGGCGGTTACGGCAAGGCGCATTGGGAGGGTCTCACAGGCAAGGGCCCGACTGTCGGAGGAGGCGGTCGTTGATCAGTACAGGTCTTCGATCGACCGCGGCGGCTGCTGGGCCGGCGGCGTGGTCGCAGCCGCTGGCGCGGCTTCCGACGGCGCGGGTGGGGCCTCGATCACCGCCGGCGGGGCTTCGGCCTCGGCGGTCTTGATCTCGACGGCCTTGACCTTGGGCTTTTCGGGCGGCGCCGGCACGTAGAGCGGGGCGGGAGCCGCGTCCCTGACCGGCACACCCGACACCTCGGCCAGGGGCGCGGTCGAAGCGCTGGTGTTGGGCTTGCCGCCCTTCAACGCATTGGTCACGCCCATGGCGAAGCCCAGGACGCTGACCAGGATCAGGCCGGCGACCACGACGGTCAGGGGCAGGGGCCGTTCAAGCGACGTCATGCCGGTAATCTAACCCCGGATCGCAAACATGGGTAGGGTCAGGTCCCCGTCTCGGTTGAAGCTTTTGCGGGCTTATTGGCGGCGGCCTTTTTAGGAGCCGCTTTCTTGGCTGCCGGCTTTTTGGCGGGCGCCTTTTTGGCTGGAGCCGCGCCGTCAGCGGCCGCCTTTGCCTTGGCCGGAGCCTTGGTCGCCGCCTTGGCCGGGGCCTTTTTGGCTGCGGCCTTCTTCACCGGCTTCTTGCCGCCGCCCTTGGCGACGCGTTCGGCCAGCAGGACCACGGCCTCGGCCAGGGTCATTGCGGCCGGATCAGCGCCCTTGGGCACATTGGCGTTGGTGTCGCCGTGCTTGATGTAGGGGCCAAAGCGCCCCGACAGCACCTTCACCGGCTTGCCGTCCTCGGGGTGGACGCCCAGATCGGCCAGGGCCGCTGCCTGTCCACGCTGCGGACGCCCGCCGCCGGCCCGCTTGTCGGCCAGCAGGGCGACGGCGCGGTTCAGGCCGATGTCGAACACCTCTTCGGGGTTTTCCAGATTGGCGTAGGTGCCCTCGTGCAGCACGAAGGGCCCGAACCGGCCAAGGCCGGCGGTGATCTTCTTGCCGTCGTCGGGGTGCATCCCGACTTCGCGCGGCAGGGCCAGCAGGCGCAGGGCCTTTTCAAGATCGACGGCAGCCGGCAGCCAGCCCTTGGGCAGGCTGGATCGCTTGGGTTTGTCACCGCTCTCGGCGGCCGGCGGCTCTTCCACATAGGGGCCAAAGCGGCCGTTCTTCAGCCACACCGAGCGACCGGTCTCGGGATTGATCCCCAGGTCCTTGTCGGCGGCCTCGGCCTCGCCTTCGCCTTCAGCGGTGGCCAGCTGGCGGGTGAAGCGGCATTCGGGATAGTTGCTGCAGCCGATGAAGGCGCCGAATTTGCCGACCTTCAGCGACAGCATGCCCGTCCCGCAGGTGGGGCAGATGCGCGGATTGGAGCCGTCGCCCTTGTCGGGGAAGATGTGCGGGCCCAGGGCGTCGTTCAGCGCGTCCAGCACGTTGGTGACGCGCAGCTCGGCGATCTCGCCGACGGCGGCGGCGAAGTCTTTCCAGAAGTCGCGCAGGAACTGTTTCCAGTCCAGCTTGCCGTCCGACACCAGGTCCAGCTGTTCTTCGAGGCCGGCGGTGAAGTCGTATTCGACATAGCGGCGGAAGAACTGCTCCAGGAAGGCGGTGACCAGGCGGCCCTTGTCTTCCGGGATGAAGCGGTTCTTCTCCATCTTCACATATTCGCGGTCGCGCAGCACGGTCAGGACCGAGGCATAGGTCGACGGACGGCCGATCCCCAGCTCTTCCATCTTCTTGACCAGGCTAGCTTCCGAATAGCGCGGGGGCGGTTCGGTGAAGTGCTGGTCGGCGCGGGCGTCGATGACCTTGGCGCTGGCGCCGTCCTCGATCATCGGCAGGCGGGCGCTGTCCTCGTCGCCGTCATCATCGCGGCCTTCTTCATAGACCGTCAGATAGCCGGGGAAGAGCACCACCTGGCCGGTGGCGCGCAGGCCGGTCTGGCCGTCGTGGCTCTCGATGTCGACCGTGGTGCGCTCGATGCGGGCGCTTTCCATCTGCGAAGCGATCATCCGCTTCCAGATCAGTTCGTACAGGCGGCCCAGATCCGGCTCCAGGCGCAGCGAGCCCGGATTGCGGCCCAGGCTGGTGGGGCGGATGGCTTCGTGGGCCTCTTGGGCGTTCTTGGCCTTGACCTTGTAGTAGCGCGGCGTCTCGGGGACGTAGTCCTTGCCATAGACATTGCCGATGACGTCGCGGGCTTCGGCGATGCCCTCGGGGCCCACGGCAACGCCGTCGGTTCGCATATAGGTGATCAGACCGACGGTCTCGCCGCCGATGTCGATGCCTTCATAAAGCTTTTGCGCGGCCTGCATGGTGCGCTGGGCGGAAAAGCCCAGCTTGCGCGAGGCTTCCTGCTGCAGGGTCGAGGTGGTGAAGGGCGGGGCAGGCGAGCGTTTGCCGGGCTTCTTCTCGACGGCGGCGATCTTGAACACCGCCTTTTCGACCGCAGCCTTGGCGGCCAGGGCCGAGCCCTCGTTGCCGAGGTCGAACTTGGTGAGCTTCTTGCCTTCATGCTTGACCAGGCGGGCCAGGAAGGGATCGGCACCGGCCGACACGTCGGCGTCGACGCTCCAGTATTCCTGGGTCTTGAAGCGCTCGATCTCCATCTCGCGCTCGACGATCAGCCGCAGGCAGACCGACTGAACCCGACCGGCCGAGCGGCTGCCCGGCAGCTTGCGCCACAGGACGGGCGAGAGGGTGAAGCCGACGAGATAGTCGAGCGCGCGGCGGGCCAGATAGGCCTCGACCAGCTCCATGTCGATGTCGCGCGGATTGGCCATCGCTTCCAGCACCGAGGCCTTGGTGATGGCGTTGAACGTCACGCGCTGGACGGTCATGCCTTTGACCGCCTTCTTCTTCTGAAGGACTTCCAGAATGTGCCAGCTGATCGCCTCGCCTTCGCGGTCGGGGTCGGTGGCCAGGATCAGGCGGTCGGCCCCCTTCATCGCGTCGATGATGTCGGCGACGCGCTTGGACGACTTGGCGTCGATCTCCCAGCTCATCGCGAAATCGTTGTCGGGCTCCACCGAGCCGTCTTTCGACGGCAGGTCGCGGATATGGCCGTACGAGGCGAGAACCGTGTAGTCGGACCCGAGATACTTGTTGATGGTCTTGGCCTTGGCCGGGCTCTCGACGACGACGACGTTCATTAGGACTCTTGTACCCTGGGGGAGGATCGCCCTGGAGGCGAGCGGCGGAAAGTGGGGGCGCGACGGGGGGTCTGTCAACGCGGGCTGTTCAAACGGCGCCGTTTCCCGTGATTTGGTAGCCGATTGTTAAGACCGGTCGGGTGATTATAGAGGCTGAACCTAAACCTTTTGGCGCTCATGAACGTCTCGACCATCAACCGGATCGCCACCGAGGCCTACGTCTCGCCGATCCAGCCCGTCAAGCCGGTGACCTCCAACGCGGAACGCGCGCAGATCGCCGACCGCCTGCGCGACGCCGTGCGCGCCGCCCCGGCCCAGGGCACCGGGCTGATGATCGATCTCAGCGTCTAGGCTTTCAGGCCACTTCGCCGTTAATCAGGCGACGCATCACTTCCGGATCACGAGCGATCGCATTCAGCAGCGCCCGGGCCGGCGCATCGGGTCGACTGCGCTCTTGTTCCCAGTCGCGAACGGTCGAGAGCGGCAGCTGAAACGCCGCCGCGAATTCGGCTTGGGTCATGCCGACCATCTGGCGGATGCCTTTGACGATGTTGACGCGCCTTGAGCGAGCCAATTGTTCGTCGGTCATGGGCGGGGCGTCTGGATCTGACAGGGCCGCAGCCTGGATCTCCTCATCGGTCATGGACCTGATGCGCGCCCAGTCCGTCTTTCCGCGCGGTCGGTCAATCGACGTCATGGCGAAAGTACCTCATGCGTTCCTGGCGCGTTGCGGGTTGCGCTGAGATGATCCGGTAGTGATCCTCGGCGTGTGAGACGGTCACGACGAGCAATATGTCCCCAAAGCATGACCCGGTGATCTGGATACGTTCCTCGCCGTAGTCGAAGCGATCATCGAGGGCTTCAATACGCCGCGGATCGAGGACGGCGTATTGAGCGTCCTCGAAGTCGACGCCGTGCTTGGCGAGGTTTCGTCACGCCTTTTCCGGATCCCATTCGAATTCAGTCGCCATTGTACTGGTATCCAGTACTCGTTGCAATGGATCGGCGCGGCCGCATCAAACCCCCGCCACCATCCCTCCGGCCAGCAGCTCCGCCCGCTCGGCAAGGGCCAGTTCCACCAGTGCCGCCATCACCGCCGAGGTCGGCGCGCCGGTCGCCCGCACCAGTTCGTCGCGCGAGACCGCCGTGGGCGATAGCAGGGCGGCCAGACGCTCGCGCAGGGCGTCGAAGTCCACGTCGGCTTCCGGCTCGCCGTCATAGCCCCGGTCGCGTTCGCGCAGATGGGTCTGGCCCGATAGGTTGCGCAGCACGTCTTCGGCGCCTTCGCACAGGATCGCGCCCTGGCGGATCAGGTCGTTGGTCCCCCGGGCGCGCGGGTCCAGCGGCGAGCCGGGCACGGCGAAGACGTCGCGGCCCTGCTCGGCGGCCAGGCGGGCGGTGATCAGCGAGCCGGATTTCAGCTCGGCCTCGACCACCACGACGCCCAGTGACAGGCCCGAGATGATCCGGTTGCGGCGCGGGAAGTCCTTGGCCTGGGCGCGGCGGTCTGGCGCGCTTTCGGAGACGACGCAGCCCTCGACGGCGAGACGGGCATGCAGGGCCGCGTGCTCGGGCGGATAGATGTCGCTGACGCCGCCGCCTAGCACGGCTACCGTGCCGGTGCGCATCGCGCCCTCGTGAGCGGCGCCGTCGACGCCGCGCGCCATGCCCGAGATAATGATGTGGCCGGCTTCGCCCAGCTCGGCGGCCAACTGCCGGGCGAAGCGCTGGCCGGCGGCCGAGGCGATGCGGGCCCCGACGATGGCGACGCTGGGCTGGGGCAACAGCTCCGCGCGGCCCAGGGCCCACAGCACCGGCGGCGGCGGATCAAGGGCGGCCAGTCGAGCGGGGAAGTCAGGCTCGCAGCCGCACAGCAGCCGCGCGCCGAGGGCCGCGCCGGCCTCCAGCTCGCGCTCGATGGTTTCGCGCAGGGGAATGTTCAGCGGCGTGGCCCGCCCGCCGCGACGGGAGAGGTCGGGCAGGGCCGACAGGGCCCGCTCGGGCGTGCCGAAGCGGGCCAGCAGATGCTCGAAGGCGACGGGGCCGACCGTCTCGGTGCGCGCCAGCCGAAGCCAGGCCAGGCGCTGAATGTCCGAGAGGCGGCCCGGAATCACGCGGCCGGAGGCGGGGTCTCCGCCGTCTTCTTCTTGCCGCCGATTTTCGGCTCTTCGCCCTTCAGCAGGCGGGCGATGTTCTCGCGGTGGCGGACGAAGATCAGCACGGCCATGAACAGGGCCAGCACCAGCATGGCATAGGGCTGGTCGGTCGCCAGGGCGAACGGCGCGGCCAGGGCGGCGGCGGTCAGGGCGGCCAGCGAGCTGATACGGAAGAGGGCCGCCATGGCCAGCCAGGTGAGCGCGGCCAGCACGCCCACGGGCCAGCAGGCGGCCAGCAGAACGCCATAGAAGGTGGCCACGCCCTTGCCACCCTTGAACTTCAGCCACACCGGGAACAGGTGGCCCAGAAACGCCGCGCCGCCGGCCAGGGCCACGATCACGGCGCTGTCGTTGGTCAGCCAGCGGGCCAGCAGCACGGCCAGCACGCCCTTGCCTGCGTCCCCGATCAGGGTGATGGCCGCCAGGTCCTTGCGGCCCGAGCGCAAGACGTTGGTCGCGCCGATGTTTCCGGAGCCGATCTGGCGGATGTCGCCCGCCCCGCCCAGGCGGGTGGCGATCAGCCCGAACGGGATCGAGCCCAGCAGATAACCGCCGATGACGGTGATCGCGAGCGTGAGGTAGACGGCTTGAGCGAGATCTTGCACGTTTCGACCCTAAGGCGAGTTGCGCGCGATTTCAATCGCTACGCAAAGGTTTGGTTGGGGCAGGTGTAGCAGCAGACTCAGGGGCGGGGCAAAAGGGGGAGTCCTGGGCTCCTAGGGCAGCCAATCTTCGGATCCATGCCGAACGCGCTGGATGAAGATGTCCGGCCCGTCGAGGCGATAGATGATGATGTGGCTCTTGTAGGGATGGACGCGCGATGAGCGGCCCAATTCTTCGCGCTCAGGTGCGGCGCGCGGGAAGTCGGAGAGAAACGCGAAGGCCTGTTCCAGTCCCGCATGGTAGCGATCGGCCTGGTCCTGCCCGAACGCGCCCGCTCCGATGAGGTAGATGTCGAGGATATCCTCCTCCGCCTTGCGACTGAGCCTATAGGCCATCCGCAGTGGCCCGCAGCCGGCGGCGCGCCGCCGCCAGGATGTCGTCCATGGAGTTGGGGCTGACCCCGCTTTCCTCGGCTTCATCCACCAGGCGCTGCATGGCGGCGATCTTTTCGGCGCGCTCCTGGTCGCGGCGGATCAGGTCGCGCACATAGTCGCTGGCATTGCTGTAGCGCCCGGTCTCGGCGCGGCCTTCTACCCAGTCCTTCATGGCGTCGGGCAGGGAAACGTTCATGGTCGCCATTACGCACCTCTGACGGCAGTGAGCGGGCTTTGGCAAAGATTGTCAATCCTTGCCAGTGATCGGCTACCCTTCCGCGCGGTGCACAACCCGCCCATCGACCAGGGTCATCAACACCTGACCCTGCAACCGCCGCCCGTCGAACGGCGAGTTCTTCGACTTCGACAGGAGCTTCCCGGCGTCGACGATGATCGGCGCGTCGATGTCGCACAGCACCAGGTCCGCTGGTGCGCCGGGCGCGATACGGCCGCCGCGCAGGTTCAGCAGTTCGGCCGGGGCCAGGGTCACGGCGCGGATCAGGTCGACCAATGGCAGGCGTTCGTCGTGATAGAGCGACAACAGGGCCGGCAGCAGGGTTTCCAGGCCGATGGCCCCGGGCGCGGCCTCGTCGAAGGGCAGGCGCTTGTCCTCGGCCGGAGCCGGGGCGTGGGCGGACACCACGATGTCGATCAGACCCGAAGCCAGGGCCTCGATCAGGGCCTGGCGGTCGTCCTCACCGCGCAGGGGCGGGGTGACCTTGGCGAAGCTGCGATAGTCGCCGATGTCCAGTTCGTTAAACGACAGGTGGTTGATCGACACGCTGGCGTGCAGGCGCAGGCCCTTGGCCTTGCCGCGCGCCAGGGTCTCCAGCGCGCCGGCGCTGGTGATCTGGTCGACCAGCAGCCGGCCGCCGGTGGCTTCCAGCAGGGCGATGTCGCGCTCCAGCATGATCCGCTCGGCCATCGGCGAGATCGACGGCAGGCCCAGACGGCCGGCAAATTCGCCGCCGATCGCCGCGCCGCCCTTGGCCAGCCACATGTCCATCGGCCGGTGGGCCAGCAGGGTGTCGAAGCCCTTGGCGTAGGTCAGGATGCGCTGAAAGACCTTGCTGTCGACGATCGGGCGGTCGGCGTCGGTGATGTAGACGCAGCCGGCCTCGCGCATCAGGCCGATCTCGGCCATCTGCTCGCCCTTAAGGCCCTTGGTCGCCGCGCCGGCGCACAGGATGCGGGCGCTGTCGATGTCACGCGCCCGGCGCAGGATGAAGTCGACCACGCTGGGATCGTCGATGGCCGGGTCAGTGTCGGGCTGGACGACGATGCTGGTCACGCCGCCGGCTGCGGCGGCGCGGGCGGCTGAAGCGAGGGTTTCCTTGGTCTCCGAGCCCGGCTCGCCGGTCTTGACCCGCAGGTCGATCAGGCCGGGCGCCAGCAGGGCGCCGCCGCAGTCGACGACCCGGACGCCCTTGCCGAGCTTGCCAAACTCGCGGCCCTTGGCGACGTCTGAGATCACACCCTCGGAGACGATGACCCCGCCGGGGCCGTCATAGCCGCTCTCGGGATCGACCAGGCGGGCATTGGTGAAGGCCAAGGGCTGGGGCGAGTTCATTGGTCGGCCTCCAGCCGCGCGGCGAGGCTGGTCAGCACCGCCATCCGGGCGGCGACGCCCATTTCTACCTGATCCTGGATCAGGCTGACGGCCGGATCGTCGGCGACGTCGCTGTCGATCTCGACGCCCCGGTTCATCGGGCCCGGATGCATGACCTTGGCCCCGGGCGCGGCGCGAGCCAGCTTTTCGCGGTCCAGGCCGTAGAAGCGGAAATATTCACGGGTCGATGGCACGAAGCCGCCCTGCATCCGCTCGAGCTGCAGGCGCAGCATCATCACCACATCGACGCCGGCCAGGCCCGACTTCATGTCGTTGTGGACGGTGACGCCCCAGCGCTCGGCCTGGGCCGGCATCAGGGTGGCGGGACCTACCAGGCGCACGCTGGCCCCCAGGGTGTGCAGCAGGGAGACGTTCGAGCGCGCTACGCGGCTGTGCAGCACGTCGCCGCAGATCGCCACGGTCAGGCCCGAGACCCGGCCAAAGGCGCGGCGGATCGACAGGGCGTCCAGCACCGCTTGCGTCGGATGCTCATGCTGGCCGTCGCCGGCATTGATCACATGGCCGCTGACCTTCTGGCTGAGCAGGCTGGCGGCGCCCGACGAGGCGTGACGCACTACCAACAGGTCGGGGCGCATGGCGTTCAGGGTCACGGCGGTGTCGATCAGGGTCTCGCCCTTGGTGATCGACGAGGTGCGCGGGCTCATATTGACGACGTCGGCGCCCAGGCGCTTGCCGGCGATCTCGAAGCTGGACTGGGTGCGGGTGCTGTTCTCGAAGAACAGGTTCATCAGCGTCCGGCCCTTGAGCAGGTCCAGCGACTTGGAGGTCTGGCGGTTGAAGGCGACGAACGCCTCGGCCAAGTCCAGCAGGTCGGCCGCCTGGGGCGCGTTGAGGTCGCCGGCGGACAGGAAATGGCGCTTTGGGAACGCAAAGGCGCGGGCGCGGATCGCGTCGAGGGCGACGCGGGCGGGATCATGGGGCTTGGCCGTCATGAAACGGTGTCTTAGGCGGCTTTGGCGGAGGAGGGAAGGCGGGACCACGGGGATAGCGATCGCGCCGTCCCCGGATAGTCGCGGGGACAAGCAACCCAAGTCCTCCCCCTGAAGGGGGAGGCGGCCGGAGGCCGGTGGGGGAACACCGCCTTGATTCAGCAGCACTTCCCCCTCCGATCGCTGCGCGATCGCCTCCCCCTTCAGGGGGAGGACCGGCACGGGCGTCCAGC
Organism: Caulobacter sp. ErkDOM-C; assembly: GCF_048541825.1. Lineage (GTDB taxonomy): Bacteria > Pseudomonadota > Alphaproteobacteria > Caulobacterales > Caulobacteraceae > Caulobacter. The sequence continues at coordinate 1,435,395 of NZ_CP183332.1, forward strand.
AAACTTATCCGACGCGCTGAAACCTGCCGTATTCTGTACCCACCTCGTCGCGAGGAAAGGGCGCAAGGCCAGCGACCATTGCGGCGGCGGGGGGTGATCGAGCGGGGCTGGGCTTCGGGGGGATACCGAAGCGCGTCCGGGGATCTGGTTGCTGGCCAGGCCCGCCCGCCGTCGGCTTGGTTGAAGGCAAAAGGGCGTGTCTGGCTGAAAGCCCGTCCTCTTTGACCGCCGGAGCGCGCTGGAAGCGGCGCGGTCCGGGTCCCGGTAAGGCCTTAAGAGGGCCACCCGACGGGAGGCTGACGGAAAACGGTCACGCGGAGCGGACGGCTTCGTCGAAACGGTAATCTCTATCTCTCATCCGGACGTGGTCCGGACGCTCCGTGACCCTTTCCATCACCATCGCAGCGAAAGCGCGGGGGTGTGAAGCCGTGCGCAACAAGTCCTCTCCCCGAGGGGAGAGGTGTCGGCGAAGCCGACGGAGAGGGAGGTGATGCCGTCTCAGCCGACTTCCCCCTCCGGTCGCTGCGCGACCACCTCCCCCGTCAGGGGGAGGATCTCAGTCGATCAAACCTTGCCCGCCGCTTCCCGTATCCCCCGCATCCGCTCCAGCGCGCCCTGCAGGATCCAGCCAGCGGCCATCTTGTCGACCACCTCGGCCCGGCGCTTGCGGTTGACGTCGTGTTCCTCGATCAGCACCCGGGTCACGGCCGCCGTCGACAGGCGTTCGTCCCAGAAGGTGATCGGCACATGGGGCTGCAGGCGCAGCAGGTTGCGGCCCAGGGCGCGGTTGGATTGGCAGCGGACGCCCTCGGTGCCGTCCATGTTCATCGGCAGACCGATGACGATGCCGGCCGCCTTGCGGCTCCCCATCAGCTTGAACAGGGTCTCGGCGTCCTCGCTGAACTTGGTCTTCCGGATCAGGGCCAGGGGACTGGCGACCGTCAGGGTGACGTCGGAAACGGCAACCCCGATGGTCTTCTCGCCGGGGTCTAGGCCGACGATCGGCATGTAGTCGGGGATGGCGGCGGCGAAATCTTCGATATCGAGAACGGGCATCGCCCCTCATAACACGGGGAACGGCCCGCCCAGCAAGGGAACGACTTGTCAAAGCGCCCCTCTGGCGGCTAACCCACGCGCTTGGAATTCAGGAGGCCCCCAATGGCCATTGACGTCGCCACAGTGCGCAAGGTCGCGCGGCTCGCGCGGATCGCCACACCCGAAGATCGCCTGGAGCCCCTGGCTCAGGAGCTGAACAGCATCATGGCGTGGATCGAGCAGCTGGCCGAGGTCGACACCGACGGCGTTGAGCCGCTGACCAGCGTGGTCGGCGCCGGCGCCCCGCTGCGCGAGGATGTGGTGACCATGGGCGGCGACGCCTCGGCCATCACCTTCAACGCCCCCAAGTCCGTCGACGGCTTTTTCGTCGTGCCCAAGGTGGTCGAATAATGAGCGCCCTTACGTCCCTCACCCTGAAGGCCGCGATTGACGGTCTGGAAGCGGGTGACTTCACCTCGGTCGAGCTGACCACGGCCCATATCGAGGCCATTGAAGCCGCGCGCGCCCTCAACGCCTTCATCGTGGAAACACCCGAGCAGGCGCTGTCGATGGCGGCGGCTTCGGACGCCCGTCGCGCCCTCGGCGCGGCCGGTCCGCTGGACGGCGCGCCGCTGGGCATCAAGGATCTGTTTTGCACCAAGGGCGTCCAGACGACGGCCTGCTCGAAGATCCTCGAAGGCTTCATCCCGCAGTACGAATCGACCGTCACCAGCCAGCTTTGGCGCGACGGGGCGGTGATGCTGGGCAAGCTGAACCTTGATCAGTTCGCCATGGGCTCGTCGAACGAGACCTCGTATTTTGGCCCGGTGACCAATCCGTGGCGCGCCACCGGCAGCGACAAGGCTCTGACGCCGGGCGGATCGTCCGGGGGCTCCGCCGCCGCCGTGGCCGCCGGCCTGTGCCTGGGCGCCACCGCCACCGACACCGGCGGCTCGATCCGACAGCCGGCTGCCTTCACCGGTACGGTCGGCATCAAGCCGACCTATGGCCGCTGCTCGCGTTGGGGCGTGGTGGCCTTCGCCAGTTCGCTGGATCAGGCTGGACCGATTGCCAGGACCGTTGAGGACGCGGCCCTCCTGCTGACCTCTATGTGCGGCCATGACCCCAAGGACTCGACCAGCCTCGATGTGCCCGTGCCGGACTTCACCCAGTTCGTCGGCAAGTCGGTCAAGGGCCTGAAGATCGGCATTCCCAAGGAATACCGCGTCGACAACATGCCGGCCGAGATCGAGAAGCTGTGGGAAGACGGCATCGCCTGGCTGAAGGAAGCCGGTTGCGAGATCGTCGACATCAGCCTGCCGCACACCAAGTACGCCCTGCCGGCCTACTACATTGTGGCCCCGGCCGAGGCCTCGTCGAACCTGGCCCGCTATGATGGCATGCGCTACGGCCTGCGGGCTGACGGCGGCAACCTTACCGAGACCTACGAGAACACCCGGGCCGAAGGCTTTGGTGACGAGGTCAAGCGCCGGATCATGATCGGCACCTATGTGCTGAGCGCCGGCTATTACGACGCCTACTATCTGAAGGCCCTGAAGGTGCGTCGTCGCATCGCCGAGGACTTCGACAAGGCCTGGGAGCGCTGCGACGCCATCCTGACCCCGACGGCGCCGTCGGCGGCGTTTGGTCTGGGCGAGAACAGCAATGACCCCATCGCCATGTACCTCAACGACGTCTTCACGGTGACGACAAACCTGGCGGGTCTGCCGGGGCTGAGCCTGCCGGCCGGCCTGGATTCCAACGGCCTGCCGCTGGGGCTGCAGATCATCGGCAAGCCGCTGGATGAGGGCACGGTGTTCTCGGTGGCCGGGGCGCTGGAAAAGGCGGCCGGCTTCACGGCCAGAGCCGCCCGTTGGTGGTGATTTCGTAGAAAAGGGCGGCTCCGCGAGGAGCCGCCCTTCTTCGTTACGGGAGACTTACTGGGGGGCGACCGGGTTGGCCGTCGTTGGGGCGGGGACTGCCGCAGCGGGCGCCGCGATCACGACCAGAGCGGGCTCGGCGACGACGGCCAGAGCGGGCGCCGGGACCGTGGCGGTCACGGTCGACGAGGCCGAACTTGCGTCAGGTGACGTGGCAGAGGGCGGGGTGGCCCGACGAGCGACGGTGGCGCGCGGCGTGGCGCGGACCGGAGCCGAAGCGACGGCGCGGGGGGCGGGCTCAGCGACGGCGGTCTCGATCGGCGTTGGGGTCGGAATCGCGGCCGGGGGCAGAGGCGGGCTCAGCGGGGGCGTTTCGGTGACGACCATCTGGGCCGGCTGCTGCGTCGGGGTCGGGGCCTGGGCCGGATTGGCCATCATCGCCCAGGCGATGGCGGCAGCGGCGACCAAAACGACCGGCGCGCCGACCAGCAGAGCCATGTTGGCGGACGCTTTTTTCTTGCTGGTGCGGGCATAGATCGGTGCGGCTGCGAACAGCGGCGAAGCATCCGCAGCGTCGGGAAGGTGAGCAGACTTGATCGGAACGCGCTGACGGCGCGTATCCACAGTGTCGATCGAGTCGAGATTCAAGGTCTGATTAAAAGCGGGCATGATGTCCTCCTCAGCTTTATTTCTCAAAGGAGGTAACTGCTCGGCGTCGCGGAGGTTCCGATGGCCCAGGAATGGCGCCATTTCTGACAAGGGGTCGTCTTATTTGGCTTTGGATCTCCACTATATGCAAATTGCCGGGTGGGCTGGCGCGGGAAATCTCTCCGGGACGGGGCGGCGGTTCGCGTTCAAACCCGGTGGCCTAAGGGTTTTCCGCCATGGCGCGGTCGGTGTAAGAGAGGCTCATGACGCAAGAATCCAAAACCATTCAAGGCCGCACCGGCCCCTGGGAAATCGTTCTCGGCCTCGAGATTCACGCCCAGGTCGCCAGCAAGTCCAAGCTTTTCTCCGGCGCCGCCGTGGGCTTTGGGGCTGGACCGAATGAGCAGGTGAGCCTGGTGGACGCGGCCATGCCCGGCATGTTGCCGGTGCTGAACGGCTTCTGCGTCGAGCAGGCGGTCAAGACGGGTCTGGGCCTGAACGCCAAGATCAATCTCAAGAGCCGATTTGATCGCAAGAACTATTTCTATCCCGACCTGCCGCAGGGCTATCAGATCAGCCAGTTCGACCAGCCGATCGTCGGCGAGGGCGTGATCACCGTCGAGCACGACGACGGCTCGACCTTCGAGGTGCGCATCGAGCGCCTGCACCTGGAGCAGGACGCCGGCAAGTCGCTGCACGACCAGGATCCCAACGCCACCTATGTCGACCTGAACCGCGCGGGCACGGCGCTGATGGAGATCGTCTCCAAGCCTGACATGCGCACCTCCGCAGAGGCGGCGGCCTATGTGAAGAAGATCCGCACGATCCTCGTCTATCTGGGCACCTGCGACGGCGACATGGAGAAGGGCAACCTGCGCGCCGACGTCAATGTCTCGGTATGCCGCCCTGGCGCCTACGAGAAGTTCCGCGAGACCGGCAGCTTCAGCCATCTGGGCACGCGCTGCGAGATCAAGAACGTCAACTCGTATCGCTACATCCAGCAGGCTATCGAGTACGAAGCGCGTCGCCAGATCGAGATCCTCGAAGACGGCGGCAAGATCGACCAGGAGACCCGCCTGTTCGATCCGACCAAGCTCGAGACCCGCTCGATGCGGTCCAAGGAAGAGGCGCACGACTATCGCTACTTCCCGGATCCGGACCTGCTGCCGCTGATCCTCGACGCGGCCTGGGTCAAGACGATCGAAGAGACTTTGCCGGAACTGCCGGACGCCAAGAAGGCCCGTCTGCAGAGCCAGTATGGCCTGTCGGCCTATGACGCCGGCGTGCTGATTATCGAGAGCGATCGGGCCGACTACTTCGAGGCGGCGGCGAAAGGTCGCGACGCCAAGCTGGTGTCCAACTGGGTGACCAACGAGCTGCTGTCCAAGCTGTCGGCCGATGGCCACGAGATCGCCAACTCGCCGCTGCCCTCGTCGGACATCGCCCAGCTCGTCGAGCTGATCGAGAACGGCACCATCTCGTCGAAGATCGCCAAGGAGGTCTTCGAGCACATGTGGGCCGGCGAGGGGCGTCCGTCCGAGATTGTCGAAAAGCGCGGCCTTGTGCAGATCAACGACACCGGCGCGATCGAGGCGGCCATCGACGCGCTGATCGCCGCCAATCCCGACAAGGCCTCCGCCGTGAAGGAAAAGCCCCAGGCCATCGGCTGGTTTGTCGGTCAGGTGATGAAGGAGACGGGCGGCAAGGCCAATCCGGCCACCGTCAATGACCTGCTGAAATCCAAGCTCGGCCTCTAGTTGGCGGTCCCTGCGCAAGACGAAAGACCCGCCGCTGTCGCGGCGGGTCCAGTTCATGCCTTGCGCTATTGAGGCTTGGGGGCGTCAATCTCAGGACGAGCTAGATCTAATTGTTGCCGATCACGTCGAAGATCAGGCCGGTAGCGATGGCCGCCAGAACATAGTCATTGCCGGTGCGGTACCAGTAATAGCCACGGGGCGGCGGACGCAGGCGATAGCGGCCGTAGTCATGCACGACATATCCGCTCCCGCGATAATAGGGGGGCAGATAGGCGCCGCGACGCCAGGCGATATAGCCGGGGCGGTAGCTCGGATGGCCGTAATAGTGTGAAGGCGGAGCGCCGTAATGGAAACGGCTTCCATAGTAATAGCCGTTGTGGCGCCCGCGATCCCAGCGGTCTTCTCGCCGATCCCAACGATCCTCGCGCCGGTCCCAGCGACCCCCGTCGTGCCGGGCGTCGCGCCTGTCTTCCCGGCGGTCCCAGCGTTCTTCGCGATGGTCCCAGCGGCCACGATCCTGGGCGGATGCATCGCTGGACATGGTGGCCATGGAGCCGGCCACTGATGCGACAGCGGCGATGGTGAGCAACAGACGTCTCATGCCGTCCACTCCCTATGGTCAGGCGGGTTCAAACCGCCAAGTCCCTCGACCCTGGAAACCATCCTGCTTCAGGCTGGCTGAACCGCGGCTGAATGGCGCCGTCAGCCGAACGCGCGATTTTCGCGGGGCCCCCTTGCGAGCAGCCGTTGACCCGGGTTCGATGGTCGCCCGGGCCCAAGCCACTCGCCAAACCGCCTTTGTGGGTGTGCTCGATCAGCAACTTTCCCGGCATGATTTTGTCTGCGGCCAATTGTCCATTGCCGATTTCGCCGGCGGGCCGCCGGCTACGCTCCGCAAAATCCAGGGCATCGTCCTAAGTGACTTATCAAACTCGAAAGCGCGGTTCGAAAGGGTCTCAGCCTGAAAAAGGCCAGCAAAAGCGCTTCAAACGGTGGGAGTAACGGCATTCTGCGAGTTTTCGGGTTGCGGGTAGGGCGACGTACGCGGCGCAAAAGATGCTCCTCCTGAAGCGTGCGCATTAACCCGCTGTATACAGGCGTTTACGCTGAGTAATACCCCTGAAGAAACCATGTATTCGCGCCTGAATTCATGATGTTCCGACGTTTAACTATATATTCAGTGGCGGAGGACTTTTCTGCTTCCAGGCCTTCGATCCGACAGAACGTTGGATGGGCTGACGAGGAGATGAAGCCATGATGATGAGCATCGAACCCCCACCCGCCCACGTGCTGCCGCTGCCCACCCCCGAGTCCTCCGGCGACGAACTGTTCCGCATGGGCCTGCTGTATTCGACCGGTCAGGGCGGCGCCCCCGTCGACTACGTCTCGGCTCACATGCTGTTCAACCTGGCCGCCATGCGCGGGTCGGTCGAGGCGAAGGTCTATCGCAAGGAACTCTCGCAGGAGATGGCCAGCGAAGACGTCGCCGAAGCTCAGCGCGCCGCGCGCGAATGGCTGGCCCACGGCTGAATCCGGCTTTCCAGATTCAGCGATCGGCCAATGCTCCGCTCGAGCCTATTGGCCGACGCCGTTGACTGCGTAGCTGAAGCTGACCGGCAGCAGGTCGCGGAAGTACTGCTGCATGAACAGACCCGTCTCCGCCGCGCCGCTGCGCGGTACATAGACGATGTCGAAGCGGCGAAGCGGGATCAGATCCACGCCGCCGCCGGGATTGGTCATCCCCTTCAAAAGATCGGCCGTGCGCAGCATGGCGCGACCGTCTGGGCCACGACGGATGATGACAACCTGGCTGCGCTTGGACGAGGTCTTGAAGCCGCCGGCCTGGATAACAGCGCGTAGCGCATCGACATCGCCGGGCATGTCGTAGACGCCCGGATTGCCGACCTCGCCGCCGACAAACACCTTCAGCGGGGTCGTCGTCTTGACCGACACCTGCACCTGGGGTCGCAGCAACTGACTGCCATAGGCCCCGGTGATCGCGTCCTCCAGTTCGAAGATCGTGCGATCCGCCGCCATCACCGGCCCGAGCAGAGGGAGAACGATCCGCCCGTCTGGTTGCACGATGGCGGACTTGTTGAGCTCGGTCGCCGAAGCCACCGTTACCTCGACCTCATCGCCTGGATAGAAGCGATAGGAGGGCTCTTGCTCGCTCCAGTCGGCATAGCCGATGTTGGGAAAGTTCGCGCTGGGGCGCGGAGCGGGCGTGATGGGCTCGCCGTCCACGTGACCGCAGGCGGTCACGCCGCCGCTCAGGAGCAGTATGGCCAAGGCCGTCGAGAGATGCGTGCGCGGTTGCATGCGACAAGTCTTAACAGGAATGGGTAACGAAGCCTTAAGGGCGGACGGACCAGTTTGTAGTTGAGATTGAACCCTTCGGATTCGTATGTCGACGACGAGCGCCTGGACCAGCGTGCCGCATGACCCTCCGTCGCAACGCGACTGGGCGACGCGTGCGCGCTTTGCGCCGACCGATTTCATTACCCTGCTGTGGCGTGAACGTTTCCTGATGCTGGGTGTGTTCCTGGTCATCGCGCTGCTGGGCTTTGCCTTCGCGAGCACCCTGAAGAAGAACTACACCGCCGAATCCAGCCTCTTCGTCCGCCTGGGGCAGGAATATGTCTACGAGCCGCGGGCAGGCGACGCGGGACGCGGCGCAGTGCCGAATGTGGATCAGGTCATCCAGTCCGAATCCGAGATCCTGGGCAGCGGCGAATTGCGCGAACGCGTGATCCGCAAGATTGGCTTCGCCAGTGTGTTTCCGTCCCAAGCCGCCAAGTACGCCGCCGCAACGCCCGAGGGTAAGCGCAAGCTGATCGCCCTGGGCCGCGACTCCGTGGGACGCAATCTCAAGATCGAGACGGCGCCGGACAACTCGATCATTCGTCTGTCCTATCAGAACGAGCATCCCGAGCTGGCCGAGAAGGTCCTCAACACCCTTCTGGAGGAGTACCTGACCTATCGCCGCGGCCTGCTGATCGGCAGTGATGACCGCGTGTTGCAAAGGCAGAAGGACATCTTTGAACAAAAGCTCGAAGAGACCGACACCAGCTATCAGTCGTTCCTGACCACCAACGACATCGGCGACTTCACCTCACAGAAGACGACGCTGACCCAACTGCAGACCCAGGTCGAGCAGCAGAAATATTCCATTGAGGCCCAGATGCAGGATCGCGTCGCCCGTCTTGCTTCGGTCGAGGCGGAGTTGGCGCGCACCCCGGCGGAGACGGTGCTGTATCGCGACGCCGACACCTCTGCGGCCGCCAAGCTGAACCAGCTGAAGCTGGATCGCGAGGGCCTGCTGTCGCGCTATCGGCCCGACGCCAGCCCGGTCCGCGACATCGACGCCCAAATCGCCCAACTGGAGCGCGGCATCGCCGCCGGCCGCACGGCTGGCGAGGGCGCGCGTCGCAGTGGCCCCAACCCGATCTGGCAGACCCTGCAGACCTCACGCAACGATCTAAGCGCTGAAGTGGCGGCGCTGCGCGAGTCCCAGACGACCGCAGTCCAGCAGGTCGCCGACGTCAACCAGCGCTTGCTGCGGCTGGCTGAGCTTGAGCCGCAGTTTAATCAGCTGACCCGCGACCGAGATGTCCTGACGTCCAACGTTCGCGACTTTACCGTCAAGGAACAGCAGGATGAGGCTCAACGGCGTATGTCGTCGGAAAGCAGCGACAACATCCGCATCGTCCAGCGTGCTGTCGCGCCGTCACAGGGCAAGAGCCTGCAGAAGCCGATCCTGGCCCTGACGATCATGTTCGCGGCCTTTACCGCCCTTTGCGCTGGACTGGTTCGGATGTTCCTGCGCCCTGGGCTCCAGACCCCAGCCTCGGCCGCCCGGACCTTGAACCTGCCTGTTCTGGCTACAGCCGAGTACAAGCGCGCGGCCTAGGCGGCAGGGACTTGTGCTGAGTGCTTTGGTCGCCTTTCGCGCGCCAGGGGAATGACGCTAGTTTGTAACCCCTGAACGCGCGGCGATTCGACGGATGGTGGATTTGAACGCCGAGATGGCGGAGTTGTGGAGCTCACTGGGCGCGCCAGCGCCTGGGCGCCCGCACGTCATTCAGGTGGTCGCCGCCCGGCGAGGGGAGGGGACTTCCACCGTTGCTCGCGAGCTGGCCCGTTTCACCGCTACGCGCGCCGGGCGCAAGACCTGGCTGGTCGATATGGACTTGGCGACTTCCGCGCAATTCCAGACCATCTCCATGAATCCGGAACGCTTTGGGGTGCTGGGACCAGCGGTCGCTGCCTCGCCCGACGGTTCGGCCTTCTTCACCGTGCAGCCGCCGGCGCCGCGTGCTGATGGCGGTGTCTGGCCTGACGCCAAGTATCTGGCGGCCCATAGTGTGGGTGGACCGCGCCTCTGGGTCACCCGCTTCAATCGCGACGCCCTGCGCGGACAGCAGAAGGTCCACATCATCCCCGGAGCCGAATACTGGCAGGCCTTGCGCCGCCACGCCGAGGTTATCGTGGTTGATAGTCCATCGGTGGATCGCTCCCAGGCGGCCCTCACTGTGGCCCAGCATATGGATCAGACCGTGATGGTGGTCTCGGCCCAGCAGCCTGACGTCAAGCCGCCGGCCCAACTTCGCGACGCCCTGGCTACGGTCGGCGGCCGCTGCGCCGGCGTGTTCTTCAACCAGGCTTCGGTGCAGCCGCCGGCGTTCCTTCGGGCGATCCTGCCGTGACCCCTTCGGGTCGGGCGCCGCTCCTCCTGCCCCAGATCGCGATTTTTTGCGCCTCGGTCGCCATGCTGCTGATCTACAGCGGCGGCTGGGAGTTACCGCTGTTTGGCGAGAACGCGGGAGAGTCGGCTGGCGGGATAATGCGCGTGGCCTATCTGCCCGCCTATGCGGCCGGCTTCCTGCTTGTTGCGCTCAGTCCCCGCAACCTGATCCGCGTGATGATCCGCCAACCACTGCTGATCTTGCTGATGCTGATCGTGGTCGGCTCGACCGCGTGGTCCATCGCGCCTGACGTCACTACGCGACGTGCTTTCGCCGTCAGTTGCACCACCCTGGGCGGCCTTGCCCTGGCCGCGCGCTACAAGTGGGCGCAGCTGGCCGAAGTGGTGGGGGCCACCTTCATCGTGCTGATTGTCGCCAGTTTCGTCGTCTGTCTCGCTGTGCCTTCGATCGGCGTGATGACCGAGCTGTTCCCGGGCGCCTGGCGCGGCCTGTGGATGGAGAAGAACGCCTTGGGCGGTCTGATGGCCCTGGGCTTCTGCCTGCTATCGGCTGCCGCACTCCTGAACCCCCAGCGCGCCAAGCTCTGGTGGCCGTTCGCGGGACTGGCGCTTGTGCTGGTGCTGATGTCGACGTCCAAGACGTCCCTGGCCTCGCTGATGGTCGGGGGGGCGGCCCTGGTCTTTGTGTTGATTGCCCGGCGTAGTCCGGCGGCCGGAGCCGCGATCACCTGGACGGGTGTGACGGGCGTTGTCCTGCTCGGTGGCTTCGTCCTGGTCGCCTCGGATGTCTTCTTTGCCCTGCTGGGCAAGGACGCCACCCTCACGGGCCGCACCGAGATCTGGAGCGCGGCCATGCGCCAGATCGAGCAGCGACCCTGGACCGGGTACGGTTACGCCGCCGTCTGGGACAACAAGTCTGGTTGGGGACCGTTCGCCTGGATCACCAAGGACGCTGGATTTCAGGCGCACCATGCGCACAATTCCTGGATCGAACAGTGGCTGGGCATCGGCCTCATCGGCCTCGCAGCATGGGGGCTGTTCTATCTTCAAACCCTGACCCTGGCGATCATCGCCGTGTTCCGCGACCGCGGCGCTTTGCTCGTCTTTCCGTTCCTGGTCGTCTACACGCTGGTTTCGCTCACCGAGAGTATCGCTGTGGTCTACAATGATTTCCGTTGGGCGCTTTTTGTGGCCTTCGCCGCCAAACTGGCCTTCTCGGATCGGGAACAGGAGCGCAGTTAACCGCTTCGTCGAACGAAGTTTTTAACCGCCTTGGCCTAGACCTAGCTCTGCCGACCACCAAGCGTCGCAGAAGGCGGAGCCCTATTCAGTGAAACCTCCAGCGCTTCAGGCTGACCCGGACGAGCTCGTCCGGAGTTTTGCGCAGACGCACGTTGCGCGGTCATCGCGCTTCAGCGTGGCGCGGATCGCGGTTGTCCTGAGCTTCCTGGCCTATATCGCCGCCATGGGCGCAGCCTGGTGGTTGGTGCTGCAGGTCGTTCCAACCCACGTGTCCTTCACGGTATTGGGCCGCACCCTCGACACGGAGTCGGCGCACGAGCACATCAACAACGCTGCCCTGATCTTTCTACTGCTGCCGTCGGCCCTTTGGATCGAAGCCGTGGTCGTCGGCTGGCCCAACAGCTCTGCCCGCCAGTTGCTGTTCGCGCCGACGGCCTCGCTGAAGACCGATATTGCCTGCTTTCTGCTGGGGCAGGCCCACATCCTCGACATCTTTGGCCGTATCATGATGCTGGGCGCCTCGATGATATCGGGCGCTTGGATCCATCACTGGCTAAGGACGACTACGGGCCTGGCCATAGGTCCCGCGCCGCTTCCGTTCGCGTTGCAGTTGGTGTTCTACTTCCTCGTCTACACCTTCTTCGACTACTGGACCCACAGGCTGGACCACAACAGGCTGTTCTGGCCGTTGCATCGCTATCACCACTCGGCCTCTGACTTCGGTGTGATCACTGCGGGACGCCAGCATCCAGCGGCCTTCACCGGCCTCTTCGTCGTCAACCTACCGATGGCCATTCTGGGCGCCCCCGCCGACGTGATGATTTACGTCAACGTGCTGGTCGTCGGGATCGGCTTCCTGATCCACTCGAAGATCGACGCAAACTGGGGCTGGTTTGGGCGCTACGTGATCCAGTCACCCAATCATCACCGCTTGCACCACAAGCTGGACATGAGCCACCCCACTGGCCACTTCGCCATCGCGCCGATCTGGGACCGTCTGTTTGGCACCTGGTACGGCGACGCCGACGCCTCGATACCGATCGGGGTCGACACGCCCTACAGCCATGGCCTGTTCGTGCCGCGCGACATGCTGCGCGACTACTGGCACTTCTGGATCGGCGTTTTCGGCGGTCGCAACGACGGACCGGACTTGGACGTAAAGCTGTTTCCCAGGCGGGACGCCGCGAAGGGCTAAAGCCCGATCCGGCGCGCGCCCTCGGCCACGGTGACCACGTCGAAGCCGGCGTTCATCGCGCCGTCGACCAGCCGCTCCAAGGTCTCGGTCGAGCAGCCCCATTGCGAGGGGGTCTCAGACACATCGTGGGTGTAGAGGATCAGCCACGCTTTACGGGCATGGGCGCGGTCCAGCCACTTCAGCGCGACAGCCTCTCCGTCTTCGCCCTCGATCCCGACGGCGGGCGCCTGGTTGAGGTCCGCCCCATTGGCGATCAGGCCGTGGTGCAGGGCGCGCACGGTCTGGAAGCGGCTGGCCAGCAGCGTCTTGGCTGCTGATCCGACATCGCCATACGGGTATGCGAAGCTGACCGGCTTTCCAGCCCCCCACGACTTCAGGGCTTCGGCGTTCTGGTCGATATCGGCGAGGGTGGCTTCCCGCGAGGCTTGACCGCAATCCAGGTGTGAGAAGGTGTGGCACCCGATCTCGTGGCCAGCGGCGTGTAGACGCGCAGCGTCTTCCCCTGTGGCGAAACGGCCCATGGGGCCCTCGCGACCGGTCAGGCCGCCCGCGAAATAGTAGGTGCCGCGCAGGCCGCGCGCTTCCAGCACCCTGGCGCCGGCCTCGCAGGCGGTGGCGGGCGCGTCGTCGAAGCTGAACGAGACCATCGGCCGCGCCAGCTTCACGCGTGCCGGGCGGCGATGAGCCAGGCGGATCAGGCGACGCCGAAGCTTGCCCTTCAGGGTTCGGTCCGGTTCGTAGGCGTCGACCTTGTCGTGAGACACTTGCATCAGACGGCCTCGCAATAGAGGGCGGCGCGATAGAGCCGCATGGCGAAGGCGCGCAGGCGGGTGGGCGCGGCCTCATTCAGGGCGAAGGCCTTCAGCATCGGCCGCCAGATGTCGCGCGCCGGCAAAGACTTCAGAGCCCTGGCGACCTTGTAGCTGGGATAGGCGCTGACGATCTCGCGGTGGGCGCTGACAACCCGCGCGAAGTTTGACGCCGATTGCTCATACTTGGCGGCCATGGCCGGAGCAGTGTCGAGCCCCAGATGGGTGGCTGAATTGTCGATGTGCAGTATCGGGTGAGCGCGGCCCACGCGCATGGCCCACTCAACGTCTTCCCAGCCCCAGCCCGTGAAGCCCTCGTCGAATTCCACCGTTGCAAAGACGTCGCGGCGTACCAGCAGATTGGAGGTGAAGACGTGCTTTTCGGGTGACCTGGCGCGTTCGGGCGCCGGGGTGCAGTCGCTCTTCAGCGCCATGGCCCGGTGCAATTCATGCTCTGGTCGCCGGGGCGTCTGGTCCAGGGTGAAGCCGCCAAAGGCGATGGGCGTGTTCTCGCTTTCCGCAAGGGCCGCCCAGCGGGCCAGAAAGTCTTCGGGATCCGGCAGCATATCGCTGTCCAGAAACAGAAAGTGACCGGCGCGTGCGTGACTGGCCAGACGGTTGCGGCCCTTGGCGCGCCCTTCGTTGGACGTCAGTTGAATGAACCGCGCGGGCAGACGCAGACGCTCGATCCGGCCGGCCATGCGTCTGGCCAGGGCCTCGTCGCCGCTGCCGTCGTCCAGGACGATGATCTCGGCCCGCGCCATGGGATCGTCCAGCGCCTTGAGCAGGGCCGATGGATCGTCGCGAAAGGTCGGGATCAGCACCGACAGTCGCGGTGCGGCGTTCGCCCACAGGGCGTTGTCGACGATGATCGCGTTGGCCGTGGAGGTCATGCTGGACGCGCCTTTCGCCGGGCAAGACCGGAAAGCTTGCCCCGCAGACCGTCTATATTGAGTCCCAGCGCCACGCCGCCGTAGACAGCGGCCCCAACGGCAGCTTTCAGGATCAGTTCAAGAATTCCGCCCGGCGAGGGCAGGATCAGCACGGCCGCAACCATCAGGAGGCAGGCGGCTCCCGCCTTGGCCAAGGTACCCCAGGGGATTGGCAGTGGCTGGGCGCTGCGGCCCAGGGTCCAGGCGGCTACCGCCCCGATTCCATAGCTTGCGGTTGTCGCCCACAGGGCGCCGTTCAGTCCGAACCGGGGGATCAGCAGCAGGTTCAGGATCAGGTTGGCCAGCGCGGGAACGGCCATGGCGGTGATCAGCATGGGCGTGCGGCGGCCCAGGGTGAAGGCCTGCAGCAGGTAATAGGTCGTGACACCCGACAGCCAGCCGCTGGCGGCGATCCACGGCACCACCGCAACTGCCCCAGTCCGCAGCGCCTCGCCGACCATCAGTTCGACCAGAGACGGGGCGACGAGCGCCAGACCGACCGCCGCCGGCAGGGTCAGCAGCACCATGAACGAGGCCTGTTCGCGCGCGGCGTTCTTGAGAGCCGCAGGGCCGCCGCGCTCCAGCGCCGCGACCAGGGCCGGTCCGCCCGCCATACCCAGCCAGATGAAGACGACGTCCAGGGTGCGACTGCCGAGCGAATATCCGGCGTGATAGACGCCGACCGTGGCTTCGCCCAGATAGGCGGCCAGAAGGAATCGATCGGTCGTCGAAAGCACCAGCGCCAGGATCAGGGATAGCGCTACTGGCACCCCGTAGGTCGCATAGTCGCGGGCCATGGCGCGGTCGAAACGGCCGCCCTGCATCCGTCCAAGGTCGGCGGGCAACACGAACACCAGGCACAGTAGAGAGATCGCGCCCATGCCCAGCAACGGCGCCGCGCCGCCCAGGCCAACCAGAGCAAGGATCAGGCCCAGAGCAAAGCCGCCGACAGTCTGGACGATATCGAGCAACGCCGCGCCAGAGACTTCACCGGCGGCTCGCCGGCGTTCCTGCGACAGCTTGGTCAGGCTCTTGACGACCACGGCGGCGAAGGCGGCCGCCAGCGCGACCTTCATGGGCGCGGCGATAGGGAGGATATAAAGAGCAATGCCGGCGATGATCGGTGTCGCCAGGGCGCAGGCACCCCACAACCGATAGAGCGTGGTGAAATGATCCGGAAGTCGGCCATCCTCGGCGCGCGCTGCGAAGAAACGCGCCATGGCCGCCTCGGTCCAGGTCAGCAGGACGGTCTGGGTCAGGCTGAGCGCTGAGAAGGCGAGGGCGTAAGCGCCATATTCCTCGGGCGACAGCACCCGCGTGAACAGGACGATGGTCAGCAGGCCCACTACGCCTTGGGCGATATTGACCGGCAGGTAGCCGAGGACGCCGCGCCAGAACATCGCCGCCTCAGCGCACCGCCGACCGATCCCCAAGCAGGCAGGGGATGGTCATGGCGATGATGTAGACGTCCAGCCAGAACGACTGTCGTTCGATATAGTCAACGTCGAGCGCGACCCGCTCGCGCACCAGTTCGGGCGTATCAACTGGCCCGCGCGAGCCGTTGATCGCCGCCCAGCCGGTGACGCCGGGCTTCATGCGGTGACGATGGGCGTACTGCTCGACCAGCTTGGCCGACTCGACGTCTCCGGTCTTCATGCCCACGGCATGCGGACGCGGGCCGACGATCGACATTTCGCCGCGCAGCACATTGAACAGCTGCGGCAGTTCGTCGAGGCTTGTCTTGCGGATGAACTTGCCAACCTTGGTGACCCGGTCATCATTGGCGCTGATCTGGCGCGCCGCGCGGGCGTCGGCCATTTCGTGGCGCATCGAGCGGAACTTCCAGACGAGGATTTCCTCGTTGTTGAAGCCATGGCGACGCTGGCGGAAGAAGATCGGTCCAGGGCTATCGAGGCGCACGGCCACCGCGACAATGGCCATAACCGGAGCGGCGACGATCAGACCGCCAATGCCAACGACAAGGTCCTGAAGGCGCTTGATAAGAGCTTTGCGCCCATTGGCCGGCGCGCTGGACAGATCGGCCAGCGCCGCGTCGGCGATGCGGGAGATCGCAGCGTCGCTGTCGGCGTCGCGACCGACATCGACGAACAGGCTGATCGGGTTGGGCAGGACATCCAGCTTGTCGAAAAGCTGCCGTACGCGTGCCTGAGCCGTCGAGCTCACGGTGATCACAACCCTGTCGACGTAGGGCATGACGCGGTGGTCGATCAGGGCCGAGGTATCACCCAGCACAGGGACGCCAAGCAGGTTCTCGGGCGCGCGGTCCAGGCGGTCGTCGAAGATCCCCAGAACATTGACCTCGCCGGTGCGCAGTGCGGCTTCTATCAGGTGCTGGGCGTTGGCGGTGGCGCCGACCACGATGATGTTCGGGGTCAGGCGACCCTCGCGGCGTCCTCGTGCGATCAGGCCCCACCACAGGGCATGAAGAGTCATCACCACGGGCGCCAGGCCCATGAAGGCCAAGACCGGGAAGGATTTGTTGGTGGGCAGGGCCGGCCAGGCCGCGTTGAAGGCCAGAACGACGGTCGCGGCGGCCCCGAAAGCGGCCAGGACGCGCAGCAGGTGGCGAGGCAGGGGCTCGCGCCGGGCGAAGACATAGGCGTCGAGCGCGCGCAGCGACAGGAGCAGCGCCACAAAGCCAGCGGCGAGGGCCCCGCCTGCGTTCAGGCTCAGCAGGGCGGCTCCAGAGCGATGGGACTGAACCGCGAAAATTGCGATGCAGAAGCCCGCAGCGGTCAGTGCATCGACGCCCCGAAAGGCGCGCGCCAGCGAGCGGGCCTCGATGCGGGCGCGAGCTGGCACCAGCTGTTCAGGACGGAAGGGACCCCGCCGTGCGCTTGAGGGTGAGCGCCGTGTCGACCTCTCGCGCGCCATCACAGGCGGCGTTTCCCCGTCCGACGCGGAGCCCGGGTTCGCGGTGTTCGGGACCTGGGGATCACGTGTGATGACGGGCGACATGGGGCTCGGAACCTGTAGAACGGCGTTCAGGCTAGCGTCCCCGTCTGAGCTTCACGTTAACGCACCGATTTCCTTCCACGCGTGATTGTCATATCGCCACGAACAGGCTATCCAGCCGCTCCTCTCAGGAGGAGACGTGGCCGAGAGGCTGAAGGCACCGCTTTGCTAAAGCGGCATACCCCAAAAGGGTATCGAGGGTTCGAATCCCTCCGTCTCCGCCAACTTTGTTCAATAGGGCCAGACCGCCGCCTTGGCGCGGGGGCAATCGTCGGAAAACTGGACGCTGTTCATGGCGTTAGCATTGCCGGCTTCAACCCGCTCGGCCGTGTTGATCCACTTCGCATACAGCTTGATATGGCCACCGATGCACGCACCGGCTTGGCGACCGGGCCGCCGGCGTGGGCGGTAGGCAGGCGAACAAGCAATCCCGTGACCACAAGGTGTCAACGCTGGTCGCTTCAGTTTGCGGGGCGAGAGACGGCCGGCGAATTAAACTTCGCCACCGATACGTTCGATCTCGTCGGCGAGGGCTGGAACGTTGAGAACGCGCAGCGTGCGACCCGTCTGGGAGACGATCTTGAGGCCGGCCAAGCGGTTTAACTCGCGGGTGACTGCCTCACGCTGACTCCCAACCAGCACGGCCAGCTCGGCATGGGTAGGGCAGGGGTGGATCGTGGCCTGTTGGCCATCGCCGCCCGCCATGGCCGCCATGCGCAGAAGCTCGATATCGACGCGGCAGGCCACCGAGACGGCGCTCAATTCGAACAATCGATCGGTCAGCGAGCGCGTCAGACTCGCCAAGTCCTCCAGGATCGCCCGCATGAAACGGGGCGATTGCTCGAAAAGGGTCTGGATCAGGGGTTGCGGCAGACGTGCGACGCGTGTGTCTTCCAGCGCCACGATGTTCACCGAACGGGGCAGCCCATCGATCGCCGAGATCTCGCCGAAATAGCTTCCGGCCGCAATGCGACGATAGCCGACCTCACGCCCCGAGCGAGAATATTGATTCGCCAACAGGGCGCCCTTCAGCAGCAGATGAATGCCGCCGGTCTCATCCAGGCGTTGGAGGATCAGTTCGCCCTTGCCATAGTTGAGGTGCTCGATTTGCTGAGCCAGGGCCTCGATTTCCTCACGGGCCATGTGCCGGAACAGTCTGTTGGCGCGATAGTCTCCTTCAGGCGGCGGCGCGATCGGCGTATGGCTCTGGGCGAGCGGCGAGGGGGGAATCACGGCCATCGAGAACGCTCCTGCACAGTCGGACTGGGGACGACGAATGGATAGCCGACCACAGTATCGGGCCTTTATCAGCTATAGCCATCACGACCGCAAAGTCGCCGAATGGGTTCATCGCGCGATCGAGACCTATCGGGCGCCGCGCCGCTTGACCACAACCGGTGGCGGTGCGCCAACGCAGCGACTGACTCCGATCTTCCGGGATCGCGACGAGCTTAGCGCCTCGTCTGATCTGGGTGAGGTGATCCGCGACGCCCTGGATCGCTCGGACGCCCTGATCCTGCTCTGTTCTGCCGCCTCGGCGAACTCGCGCTGGGTGGACCAGGAGGTTGCCCATTTTCTGACGACCCATGGACTTAACCAGATCATCTGCGTGATCACGCCCGCGACGCCGACGGGAGTGTCGCTGATCGCGACCTTGCCGCCGGTCTTGCGCGCCGCTCTGCCGCCGGAAACCGAGCCCTTGGCGGTGGATCTGCGGCGTAGCGGCGACGGCCCACGGCTGTCGCGACTGAAAATCGCCGCGAGGCTATTGGACGTAAGCCTTGACCAGTTGGTCCAGCGCGACGCTCGCCGCAGCATGCGGCTGATGACGGCCTTCACTGCTGCGGCTCTGATGGTAGCGATCGCTATGGGGGCAATGACCCTCGCCACCCTGAAGTCCCGTCAGATCGCTCGCGACCAGCGTGACGAGACAGAGGCCCTTGTAGCCTACATGTTGGGCGACCTGCGCGAGCAGTTGGAACCGGTGGGGCGGCTGGATGTCCTGGATGGCGTCGGCGCCAGGGTGCTGGCCTACTACGGCAAGGCGCGCAACGATCAGCTTGACGACAGGGCCCTCACTCAACGGGCCAAGGCCCAGACCCTGCTGGGCACGATCCGGGACCAGCGCGGTGACCTGGCCGGGGCTCGCGACGCCTTTGGTCAGGCCGCGTCCACGACCCATGAACTGGCGGTTCGCGCCCCCAACAACGGCGAGCGAATTTTCGATGAAGCGCAGAATGTCTACTGGCTGGCCTATATGGAATGGCGACAAGGCAATGCCGTGGGGGCGGAACGCGGCTTCAAACGGTACGGCGAGTTGGCCCAAACCCTGGTCGCGCTCGATCCGGGTCGCGCCGATTGGCGGCTGGAGATCGCCTATGCCAAGAGCAATCTAGGTACTCTTTTGCTGGAGCAGGGACGGGCAGAGGAGGCGCTGGTAACCTTCCGCGCCGCTCTGGCCGCCTTCGAGGCCGAACGCGCCCGCGCGCCCGACAATCAGGACCGCCTGGTCGACGCCGTGGACGCCCATGCCTGGGTGGCCGACTCCCTGGTCAAGCTGGGTCGGCCCCGCGAGGCTCTCTCCGAGCGCGAGGGCGCCGCAGACCTCTTGGCCAAGACCTCGGCGAGGGCGTCTGCCGACAAGCCGCTGGCAGCGAGAAGCCTGGCCGCTCAGTTGGCTCTCGCGCGGTTGGAACTGGATCTGGGAAGAGTGGCCCAGGCCCGCGAACGGTCGGGCGCCGCGATGCGGGGCTTGCGTCAATTGGTGGCTCTCGACCCGACCAACACACGATGGCGGGAGTATCTGCTGATCGGCCAGATGGACACTGTAGACCTCGCCGCCTGGACGGGTCAGCCAGTTCAGGCGCGCATCGCCCACGCCCAGGCCGAAGCAACGCTGGCAAGGCTGCGGACGGTCGATGCGGCCAAGACTTGGCGCGTCGACCTCGACGGTCGGCTTGAACAGCAGAGGATCCTTTTGGCGCGTCTCGGGGGTGACCCCGTGCTGGCGCGACGCTTGGCCGTGGCGTTGCGGGATCGTCTGGATAGCTTGCCGAACGCGCGAGAATCCGTGTCCGAGCGCGCTATTCTCTATGGCGTCGTCTATTTGGTGGCGCAGCAGCCGGAATCGGCAACATCGGCCTTGGAGCCGCGACGCAAATCACTGTCGCCGGTCGGTCTCGACACTCTGGCGCGCGCCTACAGGGCTCAGGGACGGCGCGGCCCGGCAGACGCCATCGTGCGGGATCTCAAGGCGCAGGGCTACGCCCATCCCGGCTTCCTTGCATTCTGGAAAGAGTCGCCCCTAGCTGGCGCCAGACTTCAAGGGGACTGAAAGTGACAGAGCCAACACCCACCCGTGTCGTAGAGTTGGTTGTCGGCATCGCCGACGGCGTAAACTTTATGAATGTCCTCGATCCGGAGAACCCGACTCCGCTGTCGCTGGACCTCAGTCATCGCTGTGAACTGGTCTTCAGGCTCAGTGACAGCCTTATCGACGCTGGCTGGAAGTTCCAGCGGCGCCCGATCTCCGTCAAGGACGACTACGGGCTGAATTTTTCGAGCTATGTCTGGGTCACCCAGGGGTACGGAGCACCGCTAGCCCCGCATTCGTGCTTCAAGATCATCTACGAATGCGTCCGAATGGGCGAGTATGAGTACAGCCTGTTCATGACCGACTCGCATGACCAGAGCATCACTCTGGATCCCAAGATCGAGAACGGCGCAGGCAAGGTACCCTGATCGAGCCGCCGGCTTTCGACATGGATGCGGTCACCGCGCTGATCCAGCGCGGTGAGATTCTGGCCGCCTATGACATCGCCCGCGCCGCCCTGGAGGCGGGCGATACGTCGCGTGAAATCGCCTACAAGGCTGTGCTTTGCCTTGCGAGAGCCGGGGCGGTCGATTTCGCAAGAACCGAATATGTTCGCCTCGGACTGGACCGGATCGACGACGATCCCGACATTGTCGCCCTTGGCGCGCGGCTTCTGAAAGACGTCGCCCTGGCCGCGCGAGGGGCCCGTCGTACGGCTTTCGCCAGGGCCTCGACCCTCCGCTATCAAGCGCTCTTCGAACGCTTCGGCGGTCTCTATGGCGCAATCAACGCCGCGACCATGACGCTCGTCGCCGGAGACCGCGCGGGCGGTCAAGCCCTGGCGGCGACCATGCTCGTTCGGCCGCCGTCGCGACTGACAGGCGTGGCGGCCTATTATGAGGCCGCCAGTCGGGCCGAGGCGCTGTTCCTGACAGGGCAACTGGAGGCAGCGCGTGAGACCCTGACCGCAGCCCAGAAGCATGCGCCCCACGCCTTCGCAGCCCACGCCTCGACCCTGCGCCAGCTGGAAATGCTGTGCCGGGAGACTGGCGTTGATCCTGCCTGGCTCGCTGAGTTTCGGCCCCCGGCCTGCGCCCACTTCACCGGCCATATCCTGGACGCTTCGCGAGAAGGCGCCCTGAGCGAAGGCCTGGGCAGCGACCTGCGAGACCAGGCGGACCGTATGGTGCGGGAACAGGGGATCGGCTTTGCGTATGGTGGCCTGGCCGCAGGGGCAGACATCGTCTTTGCAGAGGCGCTGCTCGAAGCCGCAGCCGAACTGCACCTGGTTCTGCCGGTGAGCCGGGAGTCCTTCATCGCGGTGTCAGTCGCGCCCTTTGGGCGCGCCTGGGGCGAGCGTTTCGATCGCTGCTTCGCCCGCGCCACGTCCGTGCGCTACGCTTCGCTGGACCCCTATGCCAGTGACGAGCAAGTCTTCGCCTACGCCAGCCAGATCGCCATGGGTTGCGCAGTGCTGCGCGCCCAAACCCTGTCGACCGAGGCGTTGCAGGTGGCGGTCTGGGACGGCCACGCTACTGCCGGACCGGCCGGCGTGGCGGTGGATCTGGCCTATTGGGCCAAGGGGCGCCGCAGGCAGGTGGTCATCCCGGTGCGGCGTCCGCCGCGGCCTCTCCCGGTCGGGCCGTCCTTGCGAGACGCCGACGCATCCGCCTCGCGCGCAATGAAGGCTATGCTCTTCGCTGACGTGAAGGGCTTTGGAGCGCTGCGCGACGACCAGATTCCTGCGTTCATCGACACGGTGATGGGGCAAATGGCCAAGGTGATTGAGGGGCTCGATGCGCGTCCGCAGCACGTCGAGACATGGGGTGATGGTCTCTTCCTTGTCTTTGACCAGCCGATCGACGCCGCTGTGGCCGCCCTTGCGCTGCAGGAGGCCCACCGTTCGCTGGACCTTCGAAGCCTCGGCCTGCCGCGCAGTCTTGGCCTCAGAATTGGCGGTCACTATGGACCGGTGCACCTGACGACCAATCCGTTGACCAAGGCGCCGGCCGTCGTGGGCGCTCACGTGGTCGTCGCCGCACGTATCGAGCCGGAGGTCGCCCCGGGCTCGGCCTGTGTCAGCGAAGCCTTGGCCGGGGCGCTGGCGACCCTTCACGGCGATCGCGTTCGTTGCGGCTACGTAGGGCGAACCCAAGGGCGCAAGGGCTTTCCGGCGACCCCTATTTTCAATCTCACACGCGCCTGATTCTCTCGGCTCCGGGTTGAGTTGGAGCCTATATGTCTGGCGATGTGCGGATCCGCACAGTCATGCGCCAGCGGCGCATTCATATTTCCGGGCGTAGGCCGCGACGACAACAGTCCAGGCGGCTGCAGAACCTCTCTGTCGACCGCCATCGTTGGAGTGCCGCCAAGACCTACACTGCATTCGGCCCGCCACCGCTGGCCGTTTTCGCCGCCTCCGGACCCGACTGCCCCTTCGGTCGGGTCCCTCTCCCTGAACATCTTTCCAGTCGCGCCGCCGATGGAACACGCCCCTTCCCGTTGTATCAGGAACTTTGCCATGTCTCTCGAAGCTGCCGTCCTCAGCGGGCCGTCGATCGGCCAAGACGCTATCGCCGCCGCGTTCGCCTCCGACCCGGCGGCGATCATTCTCAAGCATGCTGTAAAGATCTGGGCCCGTGATCACGGCTTCGCGGAAGACGATGTGTCCAGCCTGACCGAAAGGGTCGTTGCCTTCACCTGTTCGGCGATCCTCGACTGCCAACGCAAGGTCCAGGCCGTTGTCTAGTCTGTCGCTGTTCCGGATCCCCGGAGCGATCCTGGCTCACGCCAAAAACCTCATCGCGGGTGGTGCTGAAAGCACCAGCCCAGCGCGGCTGGATGCTCGGCTCTGCGCCTCCAAGCCAGTTGGTGAAGGTGACCACACGACTCACGACAAGACCTTTTGGGCCAGCATGGCCGGAGCGGATAAGCGGCTGGCAGAGCTTCGGCGCGCCATCGATGAAGCTGCGGCGGAAGCGATGGCGCGCGATACCGGCGAACACGCATCGCCTGGCCACAATTCCCAACTCGGCGAGAGCCGATGCGAGACGGCCAATCGGATGATCACCGACGCATTGGGCACGCAAAATCCGTCAAATCCGCAGCCGAAGTGAGCGGCGGCCGGAACGCGTCAAAAACCCAGGGGTAGCAGGCAAGGTTCAATTCTGGCGCCCTTTGGTCTAGGGCTCGAGGGGATCCAAAGTCTGAGCGGCGTCGGCGTCGGAGCCGTTAAAAACGAGCGTTCGAGTGATGCCAAAGCGGCGGACGTTTACCTGATTGACCTCGTCGCCATAGACGTCAGCGAACATCGCCGCCCGCAGTTCGATGGCGGCGCGGACGTCTGCCGGGGACACTTGGCCAGCATACTCGAAACGCACCTCGTCCGCGCCCAGTGTCAGGTCCCGAAGGGTCAGAGCGACGACGGCGCCGTCGACCTTCAGCGAGAAGGTCTGCAGCATATAAGCCTTCAGGGCTTCGACGGCGTCGGGGTCGTCGAGGCTGGCCTGAGCATCCGGCGCGATCTGGACCAGGGCTGGTTCGACATCGTGGGCCGGGATCCGGTGGCTGACCTTGACCCCACCCGTCCCGGCGTCGATCTCCACGACGCTCAAGACGGCATGGCCCCGATGCGCGGCCGCCGGCAGCGGGGCCAGCAACAGGCCCAGCGCCGCGATCATGACGGCTGCCCGCGCGATCATTTGGCGCCTTCGTCCTTCTTGGGCTCTTCCGAAGGCAAGGTTCCCAGGCCGCCTGGCTCGACTTTCAGATTGGCGTCCTTCATGCGGTTGGTCGTTTCCGGCGGCTTCTGGATCTTCAGCGTCGTCGGCGTGATGGCACCTTCATAGATGTTGTTGCCGCGATCGGCGTCGGCAGTTTCCCACAGGGGGTCGATCTGGGCGCCCTTCAGGTCCTTGGTCGAGACGTACTGCCAGGTGACCTGCTTTGAGTTTTTGCGCCAGATTTCGGCGGGAATTCGCACCGTCTCGCTGGTGCCGTCGGCGAAGTCCATCTTGACGATCACGGGCATCACCAGTCCGCCGATATTGCGGAACGTGAAGCGATAGAGATTGTCCTTCAGGTCCTGGGCCGCTTGCTCTTGGGGCGTCAGCTCCTCGCGGGCCGTCTTGGCCTTCTTTCGCGCGCTGTCAAAGACCGCGAACTGGTCATTGGCGTTGTAGAAATCGCGAACCTTGGCGTCGCGCTCGATGACTGTCGTTCCGCTGTTGTTGGCGGCCGTGCGCGACACTGGTTCGATGTCGTTTCTGGCCTTGCGGACCCCGGCTTCGACGTCGGGATCGCCGCTCTCGATCCGCGCCTTGACGATCTTGTCCAACGCGATGTCGACATGGTCGGTCGAGTAGAACCAGCCGCGCCAGAACCAGTCCAGATCAACACCCGACGACTCTTCCATCGTTCGGAAGAAGTCGTAGGGCGTGGGGTGCTTGAAGCGCCAGCGGTTGGAATATTCCTTGAAAGCCCGGTCGAAGAGCTCGCGGCCCATGATCGTCTCGCGCAGAATCACAAGGGCGGTAGCCGGCTTGGAATAGCCGTTGGGGCCAAACTGGATCACCGAGTCAGACTGGGTCATCAGCGGCACCTGGTCCTGGCTGACCATGTACTCGACGATGTCCTTGGGCTCGCCGCGACGCGAGGGGAACTTCTTGTCCCACTGCACCTCGGCCTGGAACTCAAGGAAGCTGTTGAGGCCCTCGTCCATCCAGGTCCACTGGCGCTCGTCGGAATTGACGATCATCGGGAAATAGTTGTGGCCGACCTCGTGGATGACCACGCCGATCAGGCCGTATTTGGCGCGCTCGGTATAGGTCAGTGCGCCGGTCTTCTTGTCCTTCAAAGGCCGTGGGCCGTTGAAGCTGATCATCGGATATTCCATCCCCCCGACCGGACCGTTGACCGACTGGGCCACCGGATAGGGATAGGCGAAGGTGAAGTCGGAATAGACTTTCAGCGTGTGGGCGATCGACTTGGTCGAATAGGCGTCCCACAGCGGGCGGGCTTCCTTGGGGAAGAAGGACATCGCCATCACGACCGGATACTCGGCCGTCGCGTCGTCCTGCTTCACGCCCAGTGCGTCCCACACGAACTTGCGCGAGCTGGCCCAGCCAAAATCGCGGACATTGCTGGCCTGGAAGACCCAGGTCTTTTCGGTCGTGGCCTTGCCCTTCTCGGCGGCGACGGCCTCTTCGGGCGTGACCACATAGACGGGCTCGCTGGCGGTGCGGGCCTTGGCGAGGCGCTCGCGCTGAGCGGCGCTCAGAACGGCAGCCGGATTCTGCAGCACGCCGGTGGACGAGACCACGTGGTCAGAGGGTACGGTCAGGGCGACGCGATAGTCGCCGAACTCCAGCGTGAATTCGCCGTCCCCGAGGAAGGCCTTGTTGTGCCAGCCTTCATAGTCCGAATAGACCGCCAGGCGGGGGAACCACTGGGCACCCTCATAGATGCAGTTGCCGTCCTCGCCCTTGCCGGTGAAGCACTCGTAGCCGCTGCGACCGCCGACGACCTTGTTCTCGGCCATCGGTAGAGACCATTCGATCGTGAACTTGGTCTCGCCGCCATTGGCGCGCACGGCGGCCGGCAGATCGACCCGCAGGAGCGTATCGACGACGGTGAACTTCAGCGGACGGCCCTGGGCGTCCTTCACTGACTTGATGGTGAAGCCGCCCTCCCACTCTTTGAAGCGCTGGATGCGGCGCACCTGGCCCAGGCTGATGCTGTCGCCCGAGACGGTTTCGGTCAGCTTGCTGATCGAGTCGCGCTTGTATTCCTGGTCCAGCAGCAGCCACAGATAGGGCAGGCTGTCGGGCGAATTGTTGCGATAGGTGACGGCGGCCTTGCCGGTCAGCAGCTTGGAGTCTTCATCCAGGCGCACGGCGACGTCGTAGTCGACCTTCTGCTGCCAGTACCGATAACCTGGCGCGCCCGCTGCGTTGCGATAGTCGGTCGGGGTTGGCCAGTCCTCGCCTTCCAGCTGGCGAAACTTGTCGTCGAAGGGCGCCTTGGTTTGCTTGATGGCGTCGGCCTGGGCGCCGGGTGCCAACGACACTGTGAGCGTGGCCGCGATAACACCGGCCACGGCGTAACGGATAGAAAGCTCGGACAAGTTCAAAAGCCCCTCAGACACTGAGTCCTGACGAATTCGCAGGATGACCTTGGCGAGACGCGAAGGGAAAATCACCCTGTTTTTGTCACGATTGGTCAGAAACTGATCTTCAACCCCTCGCGCAGGGTCCGGGGTTCGAAAGGATGGAAGTGGACGTCTTCGACTCCACCGGCAGGCTCGGACTGCAGCCGCGAGGCTTAGACATAGGCGATGTCATCGCGTTTGCTGTCCGTCAGGTTCAGGACCTCGACCATCACACTGGCCGGGCCCAGGTTGTGGACAAGCAGGGCGTTGACCAGACCTGTCGGACGCGACCGTACGGAATTGTCCTCGATGAGCGGTGCCGCGCCCAGTCGGCGCCAGGTCAGCGAAAGGGTAGAGGCCTTGCCCAGCTTCCAACTCGCGCCTGCGCTCAACACCGCGCCGACGGCGTTGGGAATACGGTCGCCTTCCGGCGGATCGCCAGTAAGGCGGGCGTGGGCGGCGGCGTAAGATGCCGTTAGATCCCAGCGCGAGCTCGGCCGCCAGTCGACCAGAAACTCCAGACCTGCCCGTTGGGTCGCGCCACTGGCCTTGGTGAAGCCGGCATCGCCGACACAGATGAGCGCAGAGTCGGCGTGCAGCGCCCAGGCCGCCGCCGTCAGAGCCCAGTCGGCGCGCTTCCAGCGCAGGCCCAGTTCTGCGCCGTTTGATGGCGACAGCAATGGCGCACGCTCAGCAGGATCGCCGGTGATAGGGTCGACTGTGATCACCGCTCCGCGCGCATCATTGGAATGAAAGCCGCGCCCGGCGTCGGCATAGAGCTCGAAGGTTTTCGAAACCCGCCAGGCCAGGGCCAGCTTGGGGCTCAACAGGACTTCACTGACAGTCCCGCTGTTGCGTGGGTCGCCGGCATCGACGTCGGCGCCCATGGCGTCGGCGCGCAGGCCCAGGGTCAGGTCCAGCTTGCCGAATCGCCTTGAGGCTTCTCCCCACAGGGCCGTCGACCATTGGGTCAGGGCGTCCTGGCGCACGGTCTCGCGACGCGCGCGGGCGGTCGTGCGGTAGAGGCCGACCTTGCCGATCGCATCGACACGGACCGAGGCGCCGGTCCGCGCGCTCCAGCGGTCGCCCCGCGTCCAGCGCTTGATCAGGGCGCCGCCGTAAACCCAGCGCTGGTCGACTTGCTCGAACTGGTCCCCATTGACCGGATCCTCCAGGAAGTAGGTGAAATTGGAAAACAGATCGAGCTTGTAACGCTGGGCATAGATCACCGTATCCAGGCCCAGCAGCAGGTCGCGCCGCCGGGCCGAAAGGATGTAGCGTGAAGTCTCGCCGCCGTCGGTTGCATCAACTGCGTCCAGCCGACCGATGGCGCCACTCTCGACCGCCCGCCGCGGGATCTGGTCTGTGGCGCTCCAGTCGGCGTCGTAGGCCAGGGCGGTGACTGACCAACCTCCCACGATCGCGCGGCCCAGCAGGTTGACCTTCTTAAGATCCTCCGGCGTTGTCCACGGCCCGCGCGCGCTGGAGATGTCGGCGGCGACGAGCACGTTTTGGCTGAGAACCTTGGAACCGACCGCACGATAGTAGGCGTTATCCCCGGCCCAGGCCTGCATCCCGTCGCCATGCAGGTGATCCGCTGTCTCGAAGGCGACCGCGCCAGCCGTAGCGAAGTCGCCGTTCTCGGCGGAGTAGGGGCCCTTTCTAAAGCCGATATCGTGGACGAATTCCGGTGTGAGGATGTTGAGGTCCAGATAGCCCTGGCCATGGCCATGAGAGGGCAGGTTCAGTGGAACACCGTCCAGCGAAGCTGCGAGGTCCGTGCCGTGGTCTAGATTGAAGCCGCGCAGGAAGTACTGGTTGGCCTTGCCCGCGCCTGAGTGCTGGGTCGCGACCAGCCCGGGCACCGCTTCGATCAACTCGGCCGGGCGCAATAACGGACGGACGGCGAAGTCGGCGTAGGCGATACGGCCCTCGCTCGCCGAAGTCGCTCTACCCAGGTCGTTGGCGCGGCGCCCCCAAACCGAAATGGCCTCTAGCTCTTGGGCGCGCGCAACGACAGGGGCGAAGGTCACAAGCAGCAAAAGTGCGAAAAGTCGGCCCCGGCTCATGCCGCCTCTTATGTGCTGAGCGCACCAAAGCCAAGGGCGGCCTCGCCTTGCCCCTCGGCCATGTCACCCTTGGCGCAGGGGTTGGACGCATTTGGTTTTCGAAGGGACCTGTTTCTTCGACTTGCCCTTGGGCTCTTTCATGATGTGTCTCTTTCCGTCGCACACGGTCGGCTTGGCAGTTCGCCGTCGGTCGTGGCAATCATCGTCGGGTGGAAATAGCCTCGGCGTCATCCGCGCCACGCGATGATCGAAAGGCTTGCACGTCCTATCCGCAAGCGGCGGTTAATCGTCCGTACGTCGGCGGTTCCGATCAGGAGATTTGAATGAAACCTATCCTGGCGCTCTGCGCGACGGTCTGGCTCGTAGCCGTTCCGACCATGGCCTCGGCGCAAACCGCCGCCGACCGGTTCTTCAGCCAGCTTCAAACACTCTGCGGGAAGAGCTTCACGGGCCAGGTCGTGACGGGCGACGCGGTCGATGAGCCGTTTCGCAAGGCCGAGCTGGTGATGACCTTGGCGCAGTGCGACGCCACCGAAATCCGCATCCCCTTTCGGGTTGGCGAGGATCGCTCGCGCACTTGGGTGATCACCCGGGTTGGCGAGGGGCGTTTGCGCCTGAAGCACGACCACCGTCACGCCGATGGGGTTGAGGATGAGCTGTCCCGCTATGGGGGCGATGCCGTCGATGCGGGGTCCGTTTCCTTGCAGAGCTTTCCGGTGGACGCGGAGTCGCGGGCTCTGTTCACACGGCTGGATCGCGCGGTATCCAACACCAACGTGTGGTCGCTCGGGCTCACGCAGGACCTCTTCACCTACCAGCTGGCGAGGCCGGGGCGGCTGTTTAGGGTCTCGTTCGACCTCACTCGGCCGCTGCCAGCTCCTTAGCAGCCGGGGAGATCAAGGCGGCATCGCGTAGCTGACGCGGCCTCGTCCTTCAGGTGACGGCGTGGACGGCGGCATAGGCGGTTCCGCGCCAGATGTCGTTATGGCGCCGGCGCTGTGACACAGGTCCCCGATCGCCAGCACTCCGCGCGCCGCTCAGGGCCGCCAGACGTTCACCGAGGGGATGGGGTGGGGCGAACCAACCGGCCCTGTTCCAACTGGTGACAAGGCCGTTGGCTCATTCGCCCTGCGCCGCTTGAGCGACGCGGGTCATAGCGGCTTTGGGCGCGGGACCCATCAGCCGCCGAATGAGCGCCCGCCGCCGAATCCGCCGCGCGAGATCACTGAGCTGCGGCTCTGGACGCGGCTCGGGGCCTCGGCGCGTGAAGGCGCATCGAAGCTTTCCGAGCGCACCCGCGTGCGGCCGGTGACGTAGTCACGCGACAAAGGATAGCCGCTGCCGCCGTAATAGGTTCCGCTCCGATCGCGATACATCGGCGCGCCGCGATAGCCGCCGCCCATGTTGTTGAGCGCCTGGCCGATGATGAAGCCGGTCAACAGGGGCGTAAAGAAGCTGCCGCCGCCCTGGCTGGAGCGTGGCACGCACTGGTCGACGCCGTAACGCTCCTCGCAGCTTTGCTGGTCGTTGAACTTGGGCGCGTTCTCGGCGCTGTCCTTCTGGGCTTGAGCCAGTGTGGTTTCGCACTGCTGTGCGGTGAAGTCGCCCGAGGCCTTGCACTCGTCCAGGCTGGTGAAGGTGCGCGCCTCAACGGCCTTACCCGCCGCCGCGGCGGCAGGCGGATCGCCCCATTGCGTGACGGCCGGAGCGTTGTCGCAGGCGGTGATCGACACCGCCGCGCCGGCCATCAGGGTGGTCAGGGTCAGGCTGCGCGAGCGCTTCAGCCGGGGCTGGGATTGATCGGTCATGGCGCGCCTCAAGACGTCATGCAGGCGGCGTTGAGCAGACCCACCGCGATGGAGATGCTGGCCAGATAGACGCCGGCGGCCAGTTCACCGCGTTCGATGCGGGCCGCGACGTCCTTCATAACCACCACGCGGATCAGGGTGAAGGCGGCGATCTGGATCACGCCGGCCAGGGCGGCCCAGGCACAGAACTCGACCAGCGAGACGGTGTGGCTAAGGGCGGAAGCCAATGGCAGCACATAGCCGACCAACGCGCCGCCCAGGGCCAGGGCGGCGGCGACGTTGCCTTCGCGGATCAGCGTGCCCTCGTGGTAGGGGGTCACCCACTGGTAGATGACCTTGAAGGCCACGGTGAACAGGCCTGCGGCGACGAAGGCCACCAGGAAGGCGAGGGCGCTGGTCGCGAACCCCTGAAGATCGAACATGGTCTGTCTCTTTCCGGTCAGGCTTTGAATTCGCCGGCTTCCAGCGGGATGCCGAGCATGATCTCGAACGAGACCTCATGGTCTTCGCTCTCCTGCTCGATGGCGAGCAGCAATTCGCGGCCGTCGCCCGGCAGGTCGCGGGCAAACAGCATGCAGGTCTGGAAGATGCGGCGGTCCGGAATGCCATCCCGGTCGTCATGCAGGTCTTCCCAGAAGGTGACCGGGTCCTGGCTTTCGGCTTCGTCGCCAAACCACAGGCGATCGTAGTCCGCCAGCCCCTTGGCGGTGAAGGTCCGGGCCTTCAGCCGCGCGGCCCAGGCTTCGCGATCGGCGCGCCCGCCGGGATAGGCGCTGTCCCAGGGCATGAAGACCGTCACATCGGTCAGGCGCTGGCCCTCGCGATCGTCGGAGACCGCCTGAAACAACACATGGTCATCGGTGTAGAAGCGATGGATGAAGCCGCCGTCTTTCAGGTCGACCAGACCCTGGGCGGTGATCTCCAGCGTATCGCGGTCCAGCGAGAACCGCGTATCGCCGCCAAACCGCCTCCAGGCCAAGGTGTCCAGCCAGACGGTTCTGCCCAGCGTGACATTGCGGATGGCGGGCAGGGCCGGCGCGGCAAGCGCCGCATCCTTGCGTCCGAAGAGCTTGCTGAACATCAAAAGCGGACCCGGTGGCGACTCCTTCTATGTGTACGACGCCCGCTGGCCGGGCAACAGGGGCTGCGCCATTACGAACTTGTCATGACGAACCCCGGGGAGATGCTCTCGACGACTGGCGTTCGCCCTCCCATCTTGTATGAAACGCCACGACCTCTGGAGGATGACGCCCCATGACGACCCCCGCCTGGACTGTTCGCTCGCTGCAGACCGCCCTGTCGGATGGCCTCAGTGACGCGATGACGGCCCGCGTCGTCGAAGGCGCCGATCCCATCCTGCTGGTCACCATGCACGAACAGGGCGACCTGGAGATCTTCGTCAGCGTCAGCGACCAGCAGATCGCCGCCTCGGTCCTGCTGTGGCCGGTCGACGAACAGGAAGACCGCCACGCCTTCAATGAGTTCCTGCTCAAGGCCCAGAAGCTGGTGCCGCTGTCGAACTTCGGCATCGGTACGGTCGGCGACCGCGACTATTACGAACTGTTCGGCGAACTGGCCCCGTCCTCGTCGCTGGACGATATCCTGATCGAGCTGCGCGTCCTGGCCGAGAACGCCATCGAGGCCGCTTCCGACCTGCGCTCGTCCTTCACCCCCGCCTAATATCGTTCCCGGAGACCCACCGATGTCCATCTGGCGCAAGCTGTTCACCCTGGGGCGCGCGGGCGCGCATGAAGCCTCGGCCGCCGTCGTCGACGCCAACGCCATCCGGATCCTGGACCAGGAAATCCGCGACGCCGACACCGCCCAGGGCAAGGCCCGCGACGACATGGCCACCCTGGTGGCTCGTCGCCGGATCCTGGAAAAGGAAGTGTCCAGCTTCCGCGAGCAGGTGACCAAGTACGAAGGCTCGGCCCGCGCCGCCGTTGGGAAGGGCGACATGGACCTGGCCCGCCAGGTGGCCCAGCGCATCGCCGATCTCGAACAGGACATCGCCCTGAAGGAGCCGCAGATCGAAGGCATGCGCGGCGCCGAAGACCAGCTACACCAGGCCATTACCGCCACCGACCGCCGCATCGAGACCCTGCGTCGCGAAGTTGACGTCGTGAAGGTCAATGAGTCCGTCCAGAAGGCCCAGGCCTCGGTCGCCGCGCGCGGCGCCGGCGCCGGCTCTTCGCTGGGCTCGGCCGCCGACAGCCTCGCCCGGATCAAGGAACGCCAGGCCATTCGCGGCGAAAAGATCAAGGCGTCCGGCGAACTGGAAGACCGTCGCACCGGTGCTGATCTGGATGAAAAGCTGCGCCTGGCCGGTATTGGCCCCGGCCAGTCCTCGGCCGACGATATCCTGGCGCGTCTGGCACCGCCTGCTGCAGCGCCGCTGCAGATCGAGCAGAAGTCGAGCGAAACCTAGAGCGCATGCGCCGACTTGACCTGACGCCGCGCGCCGACTGGCAGGCGAAAGCCGACGCTGTCGGCTTCGTCTACCATCACACCGACGGCCAGCCCTATTGGGACGAGTCGACGGCTTACGCTTTCACCCTGGCCCAGATCGAAGACGATCTGGAGCCGGCGGCGGCGGAACTGCATGAGCTCTGCCTGGACCTCGTTGACGAGGCGGTCGGCAGTGAGGCCCTGATGACGCGGCTGGCGATACCGGTCGAGCACCGGGACTTCGTCGCCGCCTCGTGGCGCGCCAAGGAGCCCTCGCTCTATGGCCGTTTCGACTTCGGCTATGACGGTGCCTCCAAACCCAAGCTCTACGAATACAACGCCGACACCCCGACCAGCGTCTTCGAGGCGGCCACCTTTCAGTGGCTATGGTTGGAGGAACTGCTGGCCTCCGGCGCCCTGCCAGCAGGGACCGATCAGTTCAACAGCCTGTTCGAGGCGCTGCGGGACCGCTTCGCGACCCTGTTTCCGACTGGCGGCTTCGTCCACTTCGCCAGCGACGCGTCAGCGGTCGAGGATCGCCAGACCGTTCGTTTCCTGGAAGATCTGGCGCTGCAGGCCGGTCTGGATCCCAAGTTCGTGGCCATCGACGCCATTGGCGTGAACGGTGATAGCCAATTCGTGGATCATGAGGGCTTCATCGTCCAGGCGGCCTTCAAGCTTTATCCATGGGAGTTTATGCTGCGCGAGCCCTATGCCGCGCACCTGAAGACCGCCGGTGTGCGCTGGCTTGAGCCGCCGTGGAAGGCGATCCTTTCCAACAAGGGTATCCTGCCCCTGTTGTGGGAGCGGCACCCCGGGCACCCCAATCTGCTCGAAGCCTATTTCGAGCACGATCCGCGCGCCTCGGCCCTTGGGCCGCGCTATGTGCGCAAGCCGTTGTTCTCGCGGGAGGGCGCCAATGTCGAGATCATCGGCGGCGACGAACCTGTCCTGGACCAGGGCTACGGTCAGGAGGGTGCAATCGTGCAGGCCTATCACCCTCCGCCGATGTTCGCGGGCAAGCACCCTGTCGTCGGGGCCTGGATGGTGGGCAATGAGCCTGCCGGGATCGGTATCCGCGAGGACGACAGCATGGTGACCAAGAACCTTGCGCGCTTCGTCCCCCATATCATTGAGGCCTGAGACGGCCACGGATCGGGCGCATCAATTCGCCTGATTGGCGTAATCGCCCTTGCGGTCTGACCCGGGATCACTCCAACGTGAGCCAACAGCCGGCCGTCGCGATGCGCGCAAGGGTCGGGAAACACACAGAGACTGAACGTCGGGGGAATGATGACTTCGGAACAGGACAGCGCGGGCTCGAGCATCGCCGCGATTCTGGCGGCCGTTTCGGCGGAAATGTCGATCGCCGCCGAGGCCTGCGGAAAGCTGGACGACGCGCTGGGTCAGATCCTGGCGGTTAGCCCGCCAGAGAGCCGCAATCAGGTGATGCAGGAACTGCACACAGTCGATCTCTTGGCTCAGCACATCACGGCTGTGACCGATTTCACCCATCGCCTGGCCCTGATCGCTTCGACGGACGACACGCTCGCCGTCGACGAGGCGCTGTCGGCGATCACGCTGGGCGCTGTGGCTGAACGCCTGCGCGCCAGCCTGGCCGCTGCCAAGGCGGGCTGATCCATGGCGCGCGATTCCGAGCAGCCCTCGCTGTTTGGCTTCGAGGCTGCGCCTCGCGACAAGCATCTGATCCTGATGGTCTATCCGGACCAGCAAGCCAGAACGGCCGCCGAGGCCTGCGGCCGTCGCTATCAGGTCGATAACGGACTCGGCGGCGCGGTCTTCAATCCGGACCTGATGCACGTCACCCTCGGCCATTTCGACTATTGGGATGAGGTGCCAGCGAGCCTGATTGAGCGGATCACCCGCGCGGCGGCGAAACCGTCGATGGCGCCGTTCCAGGTGTCGTTCGACCAGATCGGCGGCTTTCCCGGGAACGTCGTGTTGCGCGGCGGTGAAGGGCTGAAGGCGCTGGAAGCGTTCCAGGCGGACCTTCGACAGGCCCTGGCCTGGGAGAAGCTCGACGGTTCCCACCTGAATTTCACGCCCCATCTGACGGTTATCTATGGCCAGCCGGGCGCGGTGGTCGCCGCCGTCGAACCGGTGATCTGGACAGTGAGCGAGTTTGCCCTGGTGGTCAGTCATCACGGCAAGGGGCGGCACGAGGTTCTGGCCCGCTATCGGCTGGTCGGCTGACTTGCGCCCGGAGGGCGGCGCGGCTACCCGTCGGTGCCTTCAGGAGAGGACCGGGCCATGAGCGTCACGATCTACGGCATCAAGGCCTGCGACACGATGAAGAAGGCCCGCGCCTGGCTGGACGGGCAGGGCGTTGCCCATGCCTTTCACGACTACAAGGTTGCCGGGATCGACCAGGGCAGTCTTGAGCGCTGGGTGGACGCGCTGGGCTGGGAGACGGTGCTCAACCGGGCGGGCACGACGTTCCGCAAGCTGGCGGACGCCCAAAAACAGGATCTGGACGCCCGCATGGCGATCGACCTGATGTTGGCCCAGCCTTCGATGATCAAGCGACCCATGCTCGATATCGACGGAAACTTGACCGCCGGCTTCAAGCCGGATGTCTATGCGCGGGCCTTCGGAAAGGCCGTTTAAGGCATTCGACTTTGCGCAAAGCGCGAGTCGGCGGAATTTAGGACGACAGCCGGGGCGAAGCGGGGCTATTTCGGCCATCGACGCTCCGTTTGAAAAAGAAAAGCGCAGGAACCGTTCCGTGGGAGCCTATCCCGTCCCGTCGTACGACATGGTCATCTTTGACTTCGACGGCACGCTGGCCGACAGCGCGGCGTGGATGATCAAGGCTGTCAATCCAATGGCTCTGCGCTTTGGCTTCAAGACGGTCACCGACGAAGAGATCGACATGCTGCGTGGCCGCGGCACGCGCGAGGTCATCCGTTATCTGGGCATCTCGCCGTGGAAGCTGCCGATGATCGCCTCGCATGGCAAAAAGCTGATGGCGGCCGAATGCCACTCCATTCCGTTGTTTCCCGAGACCGCAGCCATGCTCAAGGCGCTGCATGACGCCGGGCTGCGACTGGCCGTGGTCAGCTCCAACAGTGAGCGCACGATCCGCTCGGTGCTGGGCCCTGAGCTTTCTGGCCTGATCAGCCAGTTTTCCTGCGGCGCCTCGCTGTTTGGCAAGGCGCGCAAGTTTCGCAAGGTAACCTCCGGCGCGTCGCGGGACCGGGTGATTTGCATCGGCGACGAGACCCGCGATATCGAGGCAGCCCACGCGCTTGGGCTAGCCTGCGGCGCGGTAACCTGGGGCGCTGCCAAGCGCGCCATCCTGGCCGAGCACGGCCCGACGATCGTTTTTGAATCCCCGTCCGAAATCATTTCGCATCTCGTTGCATCCAGGGCGATGATCGGTGGCGACTAACCTTCAGAAATGAGCGCGAACGCCTCGCGTCCATCTGAGGGATGACCATGCTGGACCTGATCTATTCGTTCTGGTGGCTTGTGTTTCCGCTGGGCTGGCTCGCGGTCACCGGCTGGAATGCGTGGCTGGCGCACAAAACCCGACAAGACACCCTGGACTTGATCCAGACCTATGTCCGCCGCGGCTCCGACGCGCCGCAGGAACTTCTGGCCAGGTTAGACCGCCCTCAGCGCTAGAATCGGAAGTTTTTCCCCGGCCGCATCCAGCAAGATCACTGGCGGCGACTAAACTACTTACGGTGCGTCTTGCCGACGCCAACAGGAGAGACAATCCCGTGGAAGACCTATTTCGTTCGTTCTGGTGGCTGATTTTTCCATTGAGCTGGTTCGTGTTCGACGGCTTTCAGAACTGGCTGTCCTATCGGGCTAATCGCGATACGCTCGACCTCCTGAAGTCCTACGCTGCCGCCGGCCGCGAGCCGCCTCCGGAACTTGTGGCGCGGCTAAACAAGCACTGGAACCCCGATGGCGGCTACCGCGACACGCGGTCACGCGAACGCGGCGGCCGTCAGCGCGGCTGGTATCAGGTGGTGCTGTTTGGCGTTCTGGGCATCGGCTTCGCCTACGCCTCGGTCACCGACATCTATGAGGCCGGACCGGCCTTCTTGATCGTAGCCTTCGTTATGGGCGCCCTTAGCCTGGCCACGCTGGTGTCTGTTCTGGTCAATCGCGGACCCAAGGTCTGATGGATGCGCCGCTCGTCAGAGCGGCGCGGGCTGGCTCCCAGGCAGCGTTCGCCCGGTTGGTCGTGATGCACGAGAAGCCGTTGCGGGGTTTCCTGCGAAAGAGCGGCTGGACCGACGCTGAAGACATCGCTCAGGAAGCCTTTGTGGCGGCTTGGGCGAGCCTGGGCCGGCTGCGCGCGGATAACGGTTTTCGCGCCTGGCTCTACGGGATCGCCTGGCGCAAGGCTCTGGATCACCGTCGCGCGGCCAGTCGCTCGGCGCGACGCGACGAGGCGTGGCAAGGTCTGCAGATGCTGGAAACCGCGCAGGCGGTGGTTCGGGAGGATTGCATGGCCTTGCAGGCCGCTCTGGAGACCCTGCCGGAAGACCAGCGCGCCTGTGTCACCCTTTGCCTTGGCCAGGGCTGGTCACATCCCGAAGCGTCCCAAATCCTGGGCCTGCCGCTGGGCACTGTTAAGTCGCATGTAACCCGAGGTCGTGAGAGACTGCTGGCTGTTCTGGGAGATCCGTCATGACCCCTGATGATCGTTTGGCCGCTTTCCTGAGCGAGGCGCCCGAGCCCCGCGCTTCCGACGTGTTCGTGGCCGAGGTCATGGAGGCTGTCGAACGTCGGGTGTTTCTCGACCGTCTGATGGTCGGCGGCGCGGCGGCCCTGGCTGGCAGCGTGGTATTGTGGGCCTGCTCGCCGGTCCTGAACATGGCGGTCGACGCCCTGGCGCCGACCCTGTTTCCGGTGGCCGGCATGCTGGTTCTGGTCATCGCCGCGGCCATTCTGGGCGACCGGTTGCTGCCGCAGAAATAGCTTACGAAAGTTTCATCCCGCCGGGCGCCTCCAAACGCCTGCCCCGGCGCCTCTTATAGTCAGAAGGCGGCGACATGGATGTCACGCCGCACCAAGAGGAGTTTCGCCATGGACGAGGTCTGGATCCCTATCATCATGTTCCTGGTCGTCGGCGCGATCGTGATCGTGCCGGTCTATCTGAAGAGCCGCGAACGTATCGAAATGCAATCGACGCTGCGCGCAGCGATCGACAAGGGGCAACCGGTTCCGCCCGAGGTCATTGAGGCTCTGACGCGTAATGTGAAGGTCGCTCCGACCTCGCTTAGCGACATACGGGCCGGCGTGATCTGGTTGGCCGTCGGGATCGGCATTGGTCTTTTCAGCTACTTCGCCGACTTCGGCGATCATGATGCCGACTTCCCGGGCATCGGCATTGCCTGCATTCCCGTCGTGATCGGCGTGGCTTTCATTGTCCTCAGCTTCTTCAATCCCAACAAGTTCAAGCGCGTCTGATCGCTGAGCCTTGGGGAAGGGGAAAAGCATGTCCATGGACCGCCCACCAACGGGCCACGATGTCGAGCTCGCCGCCTTCGCGGCGGCGGGTGACCGGCGCGCCTATGGCGAGCTGGTCCGGCGACACGGGTCGGCGGTCCGGGGTCTGCTGCGCCGCATGGGAGCCGACTCGGCGACAGCCGACGACATGGCCCAGGACGCCTTCCTGGCCGGTTTCGAGCAGGTGGCGGACTATCGCGGCGAAGGCGCCTTCGGCGGCTGGATCAAGCGGATCGCGGCGCGGTGCTATCTACGCAAGGTCAAGCGCGAAGCCCGCATGATCTTCACCGACGAAGCCCCGGACGGCGACGATCCGACGGCCCTGAACGAGCCTCGTACGGCCAACCGCATTGACCTGGACGAGGCCCTCAAGGCCCTGTCGAAAGGCGAGCGGCTCTGTGTCTCGCTCTGCTACGGCGGCGACTGGTCGCACGCCGAGGTCGCCGAGGCCTTGAACATCCCGATCGGCACGGTGAAATCCCATGTCAAACGTGGTTTGGATAAACTCAGGGCCAAACTGGCCCCACCTAGTGAAAGCGCGAGGAGGGAAGCTCATGGCTGAACCCGATTTCGAAGCGCAGCTGACGCGGCTCTACAACGAGCCACCGGCCTTTCCGGACGCCGAGCTGTTTGCCGCTCAGATCGCGGCTAGTCTTGATCGCGGCTGGGCGCTGCGCCGTGTTTTGATCGGCGGCGCGGGCATCGCGGCGGGGGTATTCGCGGCGGTGCAACTGGTCGCCACCCGTTTCTCGGCCGAATTGCAGACCTTGTCGCGCGAGGGAACGCGGGACCTGACCGCCGATATCGACCTGGCCATGAACAAGGTCAGTCAGATGGTCGCCACGCCCGCCAGCCTGGAAGCGCTGTGGCTGGCGGCGGGCCTGGCGCTTCTCGCTCTGGGCTTCGCTGTGACCCGGGCGATGGAAGAGTTCTGACGGCGGCATCGACTGATCATTGTTCATGTTGCAGCGCGGGGCGATCTGACCGACAACAGCGCGCCTTCGCCCTTCCCTGGGCCTGTTCTGGAGCATGGTTCTGTCCTCGCACCGTGATGAGACGGTTCGCCGTCTCGCAGCCCCCGACATCGCCGCCCGCAAGGGCGGCGTGCCTATCGTCTGCCTGACCGCCTATACCGCGCCGGTCGCGGCGGCTCTGGACGACGCTTGCGACCTGCTACTGGTCGGCGACTCGCTGGGCATGGTGGTCCACGGCCTGCCCAATACGGTGGGGGTGACCATGGAGATGATGATCCTGCACGGCCAGGCGGTCATGCGGGGCTCTCGCAAAGCCATGGTGGTAGTCGACATGCCCTTCGGGTCCTACGAGGCCTCGCCCGAGGTCGCCTACGCCAATGCCGTGCGGATCATGAAGGAGACAGGCGCCCAGGCCGTGAAGGTCGAGAGCGGCCCCACCGTTCCGGCGACCATCGAATATCTGACCAAGCGTGGCGTGCCGGTCATGGGCCATGTGGGGCTACGGCCCCAGGCGGTGCTGGTCGACGGGGGCTTCAAGGCCAAGGGTAAGGACGAGGCGGGTCGCGCGGTGATTCTCGATGAGGCCCGCCGCACCGCCGACGCCGGGGCCTTTGCCGTGGTCATTGAGGGTGTCGCCGAGAGCCTGGCCCGCGAGATCACCGCCGCCATCGCGCCGCCGACCATCGGCATCGGCGCATCTGCCGGCTGCGACGGCCAGATCCTGGTCACTGACGACATGCTGGGCCTCTTCGACTGGACGCCCAAGTTCGTGCGCCGCTACGCCGACCTGAAAGGCGAGATCGAGCGCGCCGCCCGGGAATACGCCGTCGACGTCAAGGCGCGGACCTTCCCGGGCGAGGCCGAGACTTACTACGCCAAGAAGGGCTAGCCGCCGCGCCAGCGCCCGTTGCGGCTGGCCCGTTCACGCTATAGGTTCCCCGCCTGCGCTGGCGGCCCTTCGCCGGCCGCATTCTGTCGTAAACCATGCGTCGCCGCCGGATCCGTCCGGTGCTGTCGCGTCAGGGCGCTGTCTGCGTCCGTTTCGGAGCCTCGTTCGTGGTCGATGTGTTTGACGAGGTCGAAGAGCAGCTTCGCTCCGACCGTTACAGGACCCTCGCGCTGAAGGCGCTGCCGTGGATCGGCGCCGCAACGGCGGCGATCGTCATCGGCGTGGGCGGCTATTGGGGCTGGACCGCCTATCAGACCAAGGAAGCGGCCAAGGCGTCGGAGACCTATCAGGCCGCGATCGAGACCATGGGCCGCGAAGGGCCAGCCAAGGGCTTTCCGGCCATGGAGGTGGTGTCCAAGAGCGGCGCTTCCGGCTATCGCGCCCTGGCGCTGATGCACATGGGTGGCATCCGGCTCGAAGAGGGCAAGACCGCCGACGCCGTGCGCTATTTCGACGAAGCGGCCAAGCTTTCATCCGATCCGGTGATCGGCGACCTGGCGCGCCTCAAATCCGCCTTGGCGCTCATGGATACGGCCTCGTTCAAGGATATCGAAGCGAGGTTGACGCCGTTGGCTGGGGAAAAGAGCCCTTATCGTGTGAACGCCAAGGAAGCCCTGGCGTTCGCCAAGCTTCAGGGCGGCGACCTCAAGGGCGCCCGCGAGGACTTCTCGGTTCTCTCCAACCTGCTCGACAACAATTCCGAAGGCGTTCGCCAGCGCTCCCAGGCAGCGATGCAGATGATCGATTCTGGCTCGGCCAAGGATCTGGCCGCTGTCGTCAAAGCCTCGACCGCGCTGCCGCCGCCCGCGACCATGCCGATCGCTCCGCAACCCGCGCCGAACAGCGCCCAATGAGCCGCTCCATGAATTCCAAGCGTTCTGTGGCGTTGATCGCGCTGATGTCGGCGACGGTGATGGTGAGCGGTTGCTCGACGGTCTCCAAGCTCAACCCCTTCGACAAGGCCGAAAAAGACAAGGCCACAGCTACGCAGGGCCAGCGGATCTCGGTGATCGCGTTCGACCAGAAGGTCGAGCCCGCCGAGGTTCTAAAAGGCACAGAATTCTATCTGCCCGAACCGGCCGTCCAGGCCGAATGGCGCCTGCCGGGCGGCAGCGCCGAGCAGTCGGTCGAGCATGTCGACGCCGGCAAGGCTTTCGAGATCGCCTGGCGCAAGGGCTTTGGCCAAAAGGGCAATCGCAAGTTCCACATCACGGCCCCGCCGGTGGCGACTGCGGACCGGATCTTTGTCATGGACGGCGAGTCCACGGTCTCTGCCATCGACATCAAGACGGGTTCGGTGGACTGGCGAAAGGACCTGCGGCCCTCGGCCGGTCCGGGCAAGGGCGGCGTCTTCGGCTTTGGCGGCGTCAAGAACGACCGACTGGGCTTTGGCGGCGGTCTCGCCCTCAGCCCTGACAACAAGCTGATCGTCTCGTCGGGCTTCCGCTTCGTGGCCCAACTCGACGCCACGACCGGCGCTGAAGCCTGGCGTCAGGCCACCTCGACCCCGATCCATGCGGCCCCGACCGTCGTCGATGGTCGCGTGTTCGTGGTGTCGACCGACAACGAACTGCTGACCTACAACGCCGCTACCGGCGCGCCTGGCTGGACCTATCAGGCCCTAATCGAGCCGGCCCGCATCCTTTCGGCGCCCAGCGTCGCGGTTAGCGGCGACACCACCGTCGCCGGTTTCGCCTCGGGTGAACTGGTCGCCCTGCGCGCCGCCAACGGCAACGATCTGTGGAGCGAAGCCCTGTCGCGTGCCAGCCGCACAAATGCGCTGTCCGAAATCCGCGACATTCCCGGCCGCCCGGTGATCTACAAGGGCGATGTTTTCGCCGTCAGCCATTCGGGCGTGTTCTCGGCCACCGATCTTCGCACCGGCCAGGCGCGCTGGAGCCTGCCGATCACCGGCATCACCAGCCCCTGGGCCGCCGGCGACGTCGTCTTTGTCGTCGACAAGTCGGGCCAGGTGATCTGCGTCGCCCGCGAAAGCGGGTCGGTCTACTGGATCCGCGACCTCAATGAGGGCCTGGGTCAGACCAAGCGCCAGAAGAAGAAGCTGGCCAAGCATCCGCGCCTGTGGTCGACGCCGATCCTGGCTTCGGGCCGCCTGATCACGGTGTCCAGCGACGGCCAGGCCGTGGCGCTGAACCCCAAGACCGGCGTGACGGAAAAGACCCTGAAGATCGGCGCCTCGGTGCTGCTGGCCCCGATTGCGGTTGGCGACATGATCTATCTGGTCACTGACGACGCTCAGGTCGTGGCGATCCGCTAACCCTATTCACCGAACCATTCGGTTCGGTGATCATCAACCTTACGGTCCCGTGACCCGGGCCGGCGCAAGCCGGCCCGGGTCGTTCGCTTTGCGGGAACGGCAAAAATCGACTACTGCAAGCCCATGCCTTTGAAACTCGCAATCGTCGGACGCCCCAATGTGGGCAAGTCCACGCTGTTCAATCGTCTCGCCGGTAAGAAACTGGCCATTGTCGATGACCAGCCCGGGGTCACGCGTGACCGCCGCTATGCCTCCGGCCGCCTCGGCGACCTTGACCTGGAACTGATCGACACGGCCGGCTTCGAGGACGTCTCGGATGAAAGCCTGGAGGCGCGGATGCGCGCCCAGACGGAGCTCGCCGTCGAGGAAGCCGACGTCTCGCTGTTCATCTACGACGCCCGCGAGGGCGTTACCCCGCTGGACGAAGTGTTCGCCACCCTGCTGCGTCGTCGCGGCAAGCCGGTGATCATCGCCGCCAACAAGGCCGAGGGTAAGGCTGGCCAGTCGGGCATTGGCGAGGCCTACAAGCTGGGCCTGGGCGAGCCGATCCCGATCTCGGGCGAGCACGGCGAAGGCATGGCCGAGCTATACGCCGCCATGCTGGCGGCCTTTCCCGAGGACCAATATTCCGAAGATGTGGATGACGACGACAAGCCTATCCGCATCGCCATCGTCGGCCGCCCGAACGCCGGCAAGTCGACCCTGGTCAACCGTCTGATCGGCGAGCAACGCCTGCTGACCGGTCCAGAGGCCGGGATCACCCGCGATTCGATCTCGGTCGACTGGCTGTGGGACGGCCGCAAGGTTCGCCTGGTCGACACCGCCGGCCTGCGCAAGAAGGCCAAGGTGCAGGAGAAGCTGGAGAAGCTCTCCACCCAGGACTCGATCCGTGCGGTCACCTTCGCCGAGGTTGTGCTGCTGGTGATGGACGCCACCCACCCCTTCGAGGTCCAGGATCTGCAGATCGCCGACCTGACCGAGCGGGAAGGGCGGGCTCTGGTGTTCGTGCTAGCCAAGTGGGACCTGGTCGAGGACCCAGTCGCTCAGCTGAAGGATTTCCGCGAGCACGCCGAGCGCATGCTGCCCCAACTGCGCGGCGCGCCCGTGGTGGCGTTGTCGGGGGAGACCGGCAAGGGTATCGAGAAGCTGATGCCGGCCGTGATGAAGATCCACAGGGACTGGGCGACCAAGGTCAAGACCCGCGACCTGAACGACTGGCTGCAAATGGCGATGCAGCGCCATCCGCCGCCCGCCGTCAGCGGCAAGCGGGTCAAGCCCAAGTACATGGCGCAGATCAAGGCGCGTCCGCCAACCTTCGTGCTGTTCTCGACCCGC
The DNA here is from genome assembly GCF_048541825.1 of Caulobacter sp. ErkDOM-C. Classification (GTDB taxonomy): domain Bacteria; phylum Pseudomonadota; class Alphaproteobacteria; order Caulobacterales; family Caulobacteraceae; genus Caulobacter. The sequence continues at coordinate 1,479,386 of NZ_CP183332.1, forward strand.
GCCGACCAGATGCCCGAGCACTATCGGCGCTATCTGATCAACTCCCTGCGCGAAAGCTTCGACCTGCCGGGGGTGCCGCTGCGCATCACCATCAAGTCAGGCGCCAACCCTTATGCCGATGGCGAGGCCAAGGGCCACAGCGGCCGGGGCAAGCGCGAGTTCGAACGCCGCGAGCGCGAGGAGGAACGCATCCGCGCCTCGCGCAACACGGTCAAGAAGTCCAAGCGCATAGCCGATGAAGCCGCAGCAGCGGCCGCGGCTGAAGCGGGCTTGCCGCCTCCGGAGAAGGCGCCGGTCAGGGGCCCCAAGAAGCCCGTCAAGGCTGAGGCCAAGACCACAAGCGCCGCTGTCACGGCGCCTGCTGCCGAGCCCGGCAAGGCGGCCGTCAAGTCGGTCAAGAAGCAGGGTCCGCGGGCCCAGAAGAAGGTCTCGAGCACGCCCAGCTACAAGGTCGGCTTCAAGGCCGCCGGCGGCAAGGCGGCCTCAGGTCCGAAGCGTCCGGTGGCAGGGTCGAGCATCGTCCGTGGCAACAAGGGGCCGGGCAAGCCGAAGGGCCGATAGTCTCGATTGCCTAAAGTCGCATAACGGTGTCATGCTAACTCTCGGCCGAATGTTGGGGGGTCACCATGGTAGCCTTGTCCACAAGTGCATCCCGCGCGAGCGGGCGGCGCTTCTATGTCTGTATGGCGCTGGCGTTCGTCCTGATCGCCTTTGGCGGTTTCGTTCCGACCTATTGGGCCAAGATGGCCAGTGGCACGTTCGCGGGCGCGCCCGTCCTGCATGTGCATGGCCTGTTCTTCTTCACCTGGACGCTGTTCTTCCTGGTTCAGACGTCTTTGGTGGCCAGGGGGCGAACGCTGGACCACCGGACGTGGGGCGTCGCCGGCGTCGCCATCGCCACGGGCATGGCCTTCACGGTGGTGCTGGCCGCAATCAATTCGATGAAGGTTGCCGATGCGATCGGCATGGGGGACGCCGCGCGGCGGTTCTCGATCGTCTCGTTGAGCGCGCTGGCCCTCTTCATCGGCCTGTTCGTGGCCGCCATCGTCAATGTCAAAAGGCCGGAAGTACACAAACGCCTGATGGTGCTGGCGATGATTCCGCCCATGCAGGCGGCCATGGCGCGACCGTTTCAGGTGCTGTTCAGTCCCCCCGGCGCGGTGGGGCCGCCGCCGGTGTTTGTCTCTATTCCGCCCGGGTTGACGGTGGATCTGCTGGTCGTCGCGGCGATCATCTACGACTGGCGAACCCGAGGACGGCCGCACCCGGTTTATCTGATCGGCCTGCCGCTGATCCTGGTCCAACAGCTCATGACGGTTCCCGTCGGCGGCAGTGCAACATGGATGACGACCGCCCGCTGGGTCCAGAATCTGGCGCCCTGAGCGGTCAGCCGAGGCTGGCCGACTCCTGGCCGCGTTCCTTGAACCGCGCCACGCCCTTGGGCGGTTCACGGTCGGGGCGGACCAGATCGATGATGTAGGGGACGATTGTCTCGGGGGCAGGAACGGTCATCGGATCCTCACCCGGGAAGGCGCCCGCGCGCATCTTTGTGCGCATCGCGCCGGGATCCACGCAAAGGGCACGCACGGGGGTGTTTTCCATCTCGTCGGCATAGCAGTCGACAATGGCCTCCAGGCCGGCCTTGGAGGCCGCGTAGCCGCCCCAGAACGCCCGATGGGTCTTGGCGACACTGCTGGTCAGGAACAGGGCTCGGCCGGCGTCGGAGGCGCGCAGCAGCGGGTCCATGGCCCGGATCAGGCGCCAGTTGGCCGTCAGGTTGGTGGACATGATCATGTCCCAGCCCTTGGGGTCGAGGTGGCCCACCGGGGTCAGGGCGCCCAGTACGCCGGCCGCGCCGATCAGGATGTCCAGTTTGCCCCAGCGCTGGTGCAGGGCCGCACCCAGCTGGTCCAGGCCGTCGGCCTCTCGCAGGTCCAGCGGCACGAGCGTCGCGTGCTCGCCCGTCGCGGCGAAGATTCTGTCATCCAGGGCTTCGAGCGCGCCCTGGGTGCGTCCGAGGGCCACGACATGCGCGCCGGCTTCCGCCAGGCCCAGGGCGATGGCCGCGCCGATGCCGCGCGTCGCGCCGGTGACCAGGGCGACACGGCCCGCGAGCGGTTTTGCTGAAGAATCCATGGGGGCTTTTAGCGGGTGGCGGGGGCTTCTTGAAGCCCGTCCGTCACGTCATCGGCCGGACGCTTGGCATAGTGTTGTGCGATCACCGAACAGGCCATCAGCTGGATCTGGTGGAAGATCATCAGGGGCAACACCAGAACCCCGGCGGTGGCGCCCGGAAACAGGATGCCGGCCATGGGCACGCCGGTGGCCATGCTCTTCTTGGAGCCGCAGAAGACGATGGCGATCTCGTCGGCCTTGGAGAAACCCAGGGCGCGCGCGCCGAAGGTGGTGGCCAGCAGGATCACGGTCAGCAGGGCCCCGGAGACGATCACCACCAGCACCAGCTCCAGCGGCGAGACCCGCTTCCACAGACCGCCGACCACGGCGGCGCTGAAGGCCGCATAGACGACCAGCAGGATCGAGCCGCGGTCGACATAGCCGACCAGCTGCTTGTGCTTCTCGATCCAGCGCCCCACCCACGGCCGGGCCATCTGGCCGGCGACGAAGGGCAAGAGCAGCTGAATGAGGATGTCCTGGATCGCCTTCCAGCCGCCCGTGCCGGCCTCCGCGTGCATCAGCAGGCTGACCAGCACCGGGGTCAGGAAGATGCCCAGCAGGTTGGACGCCGAGGCCGCGCAGACTGCGGCGGCGACATTGCCCCGGGCAATCGAGGTGAAAGCGATGGACGACTGAACCGTCGACGGCAGGCAGGCCAGGAACACCATGCCCGCCGCCATGGTGGGCGACAGAATTCCGGTCCTGGCGGCCAGAAGTCCCAGGATCGGGAACAGAATGTAGGTGAAGGCCAAGATCGTCAGGTGCAGCCGCCAGTGGGTGACCCCGGCGACCACGGCCTCGCGCGACAGCTTGGCGCCGTGCAGGAAGAACAGAAGCGCGATGGCCAGCTTGACCACGACGCTGAGCACGGAAGCCGCGTCGCCGCGCACAGGAACGACCGAGGCCAGCACCACCATGCCGAACAGCAGGGTGATGTAGCCGTCGATCTTCAGCTTCGCGAGAAGCTTGGAAAATCCATTCATTTCAAAGAGGCTTACGCACTGAGCAGCGAAAGCTGCTTGTCGTTGGCCTCGTTGCGGCCCTCGGCCACCTCGCGGTCGGTCAAGCGGGTAGGGTAGTCACCGGTGAAATAATGGTCGGTGAACTGCGGCGTAACCGGGTCGCGTTGACCGGCTTCCAGCGCCTGGTACAGGCCATCGACTGAGAGGAAGCCCAGGCTGTCGACTTCCAGAAACCGCGCCATCTCTTCCAGCGACTTGTTGGCCGCCAGCAGCTGTTCGCGCTCGGGCATGTCGATGCCGTAGAAGTCTGGCCACTTGATCGGCGGGCTGGCCGAGCGGAGGTGGACCTCTTTGGCGCCCGCTTCTCGGACCATGCGGACGATCTTCAGCGAGGTGGTGCCACGCACGATCGAGTCGTCGATCAGGATGACGCGCTTGCCTTCCAGCACAGCACGGTTTGGACTGTGCTTCATGCGAACGCCCAGTTCGCGGACGCCTTGGGTCGGCTGGATGAAGGTGCGGCCCACATAGTGATTGCGGATGATGCCCAGGTCGAACGGGATGCCGCTCTGCTGGGCATAGCCGATGGCCGCGGGCACGCCGCTGTCGGGCACGGGGACCACGACGTCGGCCTCGACGCCGGTCTCAATGGCCAGCCGCTGGCCCATGCGCTTGCGCACGTCATAGACCGAGCGGCCGTTCACCACGCTGTCGGGGCGGGCGAAATAGACGTATTCGAACACGCAGGGGCGCGCAGCCAGGGTGCTGAAAGGCTTGAGGGACTTCACGCCGGTTTCGGAGATTACCACCATCTCGCCGTGCTCGATGTCGCGCACGAAACGGGCGCCGATCATGTCCAGGGCGCAGGTCTCGGAGGCCAGGACCGGCTGGCCGTCCAGGTCGCCCAACACCAGCGGGCGGATGCCCAGCGGATCGCGGACGCCGATCATCTTCTTGTTGGTGATGGCCACCAAGGCGTAGCCGCCCTCGATCTGGCCGACGGCGTCGATGAAGCGGTCGACGATGCGGGCCTTACGCGAGCGGGCGATCAGGTGAAGGATCACCTCGCTGTCGCTGGTGGACTGGAAGATCGCGCCTTCCTGGACCAGGCGCTCGCGCAGGCTGAGGAAGTTGGTCAGATTGCCGTTGTGAGCGATGGCTACGCCGCCGGTTTCCAGATCGGCGAACATCGGCTGGACATTGCGGATGCCGCTGCCGCCGGCCGTGGAATAGCGGGTGTGGCCGATGGCCATGCCGCCGGGCAGGCGCTGAACCAGGTCGTTGCCGGTAAAGGCGTCGCCGACATGACCCATATGGCGTTCGGTATGAAAGCGCTGGCCGTCGAAGGCGGCGATGCCGCACGCCTCTTGACCGCGGTGCTGCAGGGCGTGAAGGCCAAGGGCGGTGATGGCGGCGGCGTCGCGGACACCGTAGACGCCAAACACACCGCACTCGAGGCGCAGGGTGTCGTCTTCGGGGTCACGCCACGGAGCGGAGGAGTACCGATCGGTCGACTGGCCGATAAAGCTCATCGCGATTTCTCCACCAGATCGTCGAGGTCCTGACGCTGGTTCTGATCATAGTCTGTTTCGCCGGGTTTGCCGTCCGACGGATTGTCGCTGCTCCCCCGCACTGCGCCCTCGATGGCCGGGCCCAGCTTGCCCGCCAGTTCGCCGCCCTTGGGAGCGAACACTTTCAGCACCTTGGCGCTGGCGGCGGACAGGGGATAGAAGATCGAGCGCTCGACCCAGGCCGGCACGCGATCCGCCGGTGTGGCCATGTGGAACAGCATGTTGAAGACGCCCAGGATCACCAAGGCGCGCATCAGGCCAAAGCCGGCGCCGACCACGCGGTCCAGCAGGCCCAGAGAGCTTTCATGCAGGCCAGCGGTCAGCTGTCCGCCGATGAAGCGCAGGATCACGAACGCAACCACGAAGACCAGCAGCAGGGCGCAGGCCGTGGCCGCCCAGTCGGGGTCCATCAGGTCGCGAAAGATCGGACCGCTCATGCGCAGGCCAAACAGGGCGATGGCGGCGGCGAAAATGAACGACAGGGCCGAGGTCAACTCGCGCGAGGCGCCGCGCGCAAAGCCGATCGAACTTGAGGTGATCAGCAGCAGGCCGGCGATGATGTCGAAAGGCGTCACGTCAGTTGGCCCCAGATCTCGTCGCCGATGCGGCGCACGGCGTCGGCGAGCCGCGCGACCCCCGCCACAGGCAAGGAGCCACCGCCTTCAGGCAGGCCGGAAAGCGATGAGAGCGCCCGGCCGAACCCCAGTTTTGCGGCTTCCTTCAAACGTGTCTCCATCCGGCTGACCGGCCGCACCTCGCCCGACAGGCTGACCTCGCCGAACACGACGCAGTCCTGGGGCAGGGCGATATCGAGGGCTGAAGAGGCCAGGGCCGCCGCCGCCGCGAGATCCGCCGCCGGCTCTGTTATGCGCAGGCCGCCAGCGACGTTCAGATAGACGTCCTTGTCGCCAAAACCAAGGCCGCACCGCGATTCAAGTACGGCCAGCACCATCGCGAGGCGTCCTGAGTCCCAGCCCACGACGGCCCGACGCGGCGTTCCGTAGGCTGACGGCGACACCAAGGCTTGGAATTCCACCAGTACGGGCCGCGAGCCCTCGATGCCGGCGAACACCGCAGCGCCCGCAGCGCGTTCACCGCCCTCGTTGAGGAACAGGGCCGAGGGGTTCTTGACCTCGCGCAGGCCGACATCGCCCATCTCGAAGACGCCGATCTCGTCGGTGGCCCCGAAGCGGTTCTTGGCGCCGCGCAGGATGCGGAACGGATAGCCGCGCTCGCCCTCGAAGCTGAGTACCGCATCAACCAGGTGCTCGACCACGCGGGGACCGGCGATCTGGCCATCCTTGGTCACATGGCCGACCATCAGGATCGCCACGCCCCTCTTCTTGGCCAGGCGCACCAGTTCCTGGGCGCAGGCGCGCACCTGGGTGACCGTGCCCGGGCCCGCCTCGTGGGCGTCGCTCCACATGGTCTGGATGGAGTCGATGACCACCAGGTCGAAATTGTCGCGTTTCAGGCCGTCGAGGATGTCGCGCAGGCTGCTCTCGGCCGCCAGCTTCACCGGCGCCTTCTCGAAGCCCATCCGTTGGGCGCGCCCACGGATCTGCGCCACCGCCTCCTCACCGGAGATATAGGCGCAGGACACGCCCTTCATCGAGGCCCGGGCCACCACCTCCAGCAACAGGGTGGATTTCCCCACGCCGGGGTCGCCGCCGATCAGGATGGCCGAGCCGGGCACCACTCCGCCGCCACAGACGCGGTCGAACTCATCGACCCCCGTGACGATGCGAGCGGGGGCGGGCGTGTCGCTTTCCAGATCCGTGAACTGCAGGCCGCGCGTGCGGGTGGCCTTGGTGACGGAGAGCGCACCCGGCGCTCGCGCGCCGACTTCCTCGGCCAGGCTGTTCCAGGATTGGCAGGCCGGGCACTGTCCCGACCACTTGGTCTGGACCGCGCCGCAAGACTGGCAGGCGTAGACGGCGCCGTCACGGGCCATGGAAGCTCCTGATTCTCGGATCGGTGGAGACTACAGGGTGACGGGGCAGTGCGCCAAAGGCGGACGTGGGATCAGCGAATAATGCGCTGGGCTCGGGGCGCGATCCGGGTCAGCAGTTCGTAGGCCGTCGTGCCTGCGGCAGCGGCGGCATCGTCGATGAGCAGGTCGGGGCCGATGATCTGCATCATCGCGCCGGGACGGGCGGCGTCGCAGTCAGTGATGTCGACGGCGATCAGGTCCATAGAGACGCGGCCCAGCATTGGACGTCGCTTGCCGTCGAACCACACAGCGCCGCGCGGATGGGCCGAGCGCGGCACGCCGTCGGCATAGCCGGCCGCCAGGATGGCGACGCGGGTGTTGTCGGTCGCCGTATAGGTGGCCCCATAGCCGATGCTCTCGCCGCGCGGGACGTTGCGGGTCTGGAGGACCGGCGCTTCCAGGGTGACGACGGCCTTGATCCGCGCGTCGGGGACATCGCGAGGGCCGCCGCCATAGAGGCTGACGCCGGGGCGAACCTGGTCGAAGCAGTAGGCGCCGCCCAGGAAGATGCCCGCCGAATTGGCCAGGCTGCGACGTGCGTTCGGGAACAGGGTCGTCGCTTCGTGGAAGCGCTCCAGCTGCTTCACGTTCAGCGGATGATCCGGTTCGTTGGCACAGGCCAGGTGGCTCATCACCTGGGTGATCTCCACATGCTTGAGACGGTCCATGGCGCCCAGAAGCACGCGGACCTCCTCGAGGCGCAGCCCCAGGCGGTTCATGCCGGTGTCGACATGCAGCGTTGCGGTCAGCCGGCCGCCGCGCGCGTGGCTGTTCCAGGCCTCGATCTGCGGCAGGCTGTTGAGCGTGGGGGTCAGGCGCGCCGCCTCCATCGCGGCGGCCGAGCCCGGCGTGACGCCGTCCAGAACGTGGATGGCCGCGTCGCGGTCGCCCAGACTCTGGCGCAGGGCCAGGCCCTCGGAGAGGCGGGCGGTGTAGAAGCTGCGCGCGCCTTCGTCCCACAAACGGTCGGCGACGATCGAAGCGCCGACCCCGTAGCCGTCGGCTTTCACCGCTGGGGCGACCTCCGCGCCGCAGGCGGCGTCCCGAAGGGCGCGATAATTGGCGGCCAGAGCCTCGAGGTCGATCGTCAGGCGGCTGTCGGAAGGATCGGTCACGAGGGCTCGGCAATCAGGGAAGCGGCGTGTCAGGGCGTAGCGGAGCCGGCCGGGCTTTTCCAGCTAGAACGCGCCGGGATGGGTCGCCAGGAACACCGAGACCAGATTCTCGAAGCCTGAGGCGGTGATCTGGACGCCGATGCACAGCAGCAGGAACGCTACCAGCCGTGACAGCACACGGGCGCCGGACTGGCCCAGCAGGCGCGTGACGCGGCCCGAGGCGCGATAGAGCAGCCAGACCAGGATCGCCACGCCCGCTGCCGCGAGTCCCGCGCCCAGGAAAAAGGCCACAGCGCTGCCCTGGCTGGGGCGCTGCGAGGACAGGGCGATCGCCACCGAGATCGAGCCGGGCCCCGTCGTGAATGGCATGGTCATCGGGAAGAAGGCGATGTCTTCCTGACGCTTGGCCGGTTCGGTGTCGCTGGTCTTGCGGTCTTCGTGCTCCTGCGGGTCCATCAGCAGGCCCCAGGCGCGGATCGCCACCACCAGGCCGCCGGCCACTCGCAGAGCGCCCAGGCTGACGCCGAAGAAGTTGAGGATATAGCCGCCCAGCAGGAGCGACCCCAGCAGGACCAGGAAGGAATAGAAGCCGATGCTGCGGGCCAGCTTGCGACGTTCGTCCTGGCCACGGCTGCCCATCGCCTGGTCGAAAATCAGCGAAGCCCCGACCGGATTGACGATCGAGAACAGGGCCGGAAAGGCCAGCAGGAAAGCGCCGATCAGGCTGGAGACGGGCAGGGGGCTGAAATCCACGGGCGACTCGTCGATCCGGAGGGCGGGCGGAAGACCCTCGCCCGATGCGGCTTCCTAGGTCAAACCGGCGCCTACTCGTCCGACGGAATATTCCGCGCCTGGGCGAAATAGTGATCGCGGGCCAGATTGCCGAAGCGGGTGGTGTCACTGTTGAAGGACAGGCGCACTGTGCCGATCGGGCCGTGACGCTGTTTGGCGATTATCACCTCGGCCAGACCCTGCAGGCGGTCCATGTCTTCCTGCCAGGTCAGGTGCTCGGGCGTGCCCTCGCGAGGCTCTGCGCGACCGACATAATAGGCCTCGCGATAGACGAACCAGACCATGTCGGCGTCCTGCTCGATCGAACCGGATTCACGCAGGTCCGACAGTTGCGGCCGCTTGTCTTCGCGCTGTTCGACCTGACGCGACAGCTGCGACAGGGCGATGACCGGGCAGCCAAGTTCCTTGGCCAGGGTCTTGAGGCCCATGGTGATTTGGCTGACTTCCTGAACGCGGTTTGCGTTGGAGCCAAGGTCCGAGCCCGTAACCAGCTGCAGGTAGTCGACAACCACCAGGTCCAGGCCCACCTGACGCTTCAGGCGTCGCGCCCGGGCCGTGAGCTTGGCGATCGAGATACCGCCTGTGGCGTCGATATAGAGGGGCGCTTCCTGCAGTTCCATGGCCGCATCGCGCACCCGGCCAAACTCTGAGGCGTCGATCTCGCCCTTGCGAAGGCGGTCGCCCGAGACGCCTGAGGCGTCGGCCAGCATACGCAGGGCCAACTGCTCGGCGCTCATTTCCAGCGAGTAGAAGGCCACCACACCGCCCTGAACGGTCTTCTTGGTGCCGTCCGGCTGGATCTCGTAGGCGTACTTGCGGGCAATATTGAAGGCGATGTTGGTGGCCAGCGCGGTCTTGCCCATCGACGGGCGACCCGCAAGGACGATCAGGTCGGAGGGGTGCAGCCCGCCGACCTTCTGGTCGAGGTCTGTCAGCTCGGTTGCGACGCCCGACATGCCGCCATCGCGGCTGTAGGCCTCGGCTGTCATCTCGACGGCGCCGCGCAGGGCGTCTCCGAAGGTGATGAAACCAGACGAGGCCGTGCCGCTTTCGGCCAAGGTGTAAAGTTGCTGCTCGGCCGACTCGATCTGGTCGCGGGCCGGACGGATCTCGTCTCCGCCGCCATGGGCGGCCGTGGCGATGTCGCCGCCGATGCGGATCAGGTCGCGGCGCAGGGCCAGGTCGAACACGGCGCGGGCATAGTCGCCGACATTGGCCGCCGGCGGCGCGCGGTCGACGAGGTCGGCGAGGTAGCGCAGACCACCCAGTTCATCGAAGGCGGCATCCTTCTTGAACTCGTCGGCCAGCAGGATCGGCTCGGCCAGCTGGCCCTTGCGGATATGGGTCTCGATCGACTGGAACAGCCGCTGGTGAAAGGGCTCGTAGAAGTGACGGCCATTCAGGGCGTCGGTCAGCCGCTCATAGGCCGCGTTGTCGTACAGCAGCACGCCCAGCAGCGCCTGCTCGGCTTCCAGGTTGTGTGGCGCGACGGCGATGATGATGTCCGCATGGGGCGGACGAAGGTCGAGAGCGGGGACGAGAGACATCGACGCAGGTTAACGCGGCGGTCTTTTTCGTGCGCGCGTCGTGTGGACGCAAGCGCAAGATGAACGGGGATGTTTTGTGTATGTTCTGGGTCCGGCCAGAGCAAGAAACCCGCCCAGGAAAAAGGCGCGGAGATCGCTCTCCGCGCCTTTCCAGCATGACCCTGGGTCAGCTTACCAGTTGATGCTCAGGCGGGTGTAGAGGAACCGCCCGTTGAAGCCGAACGGCGAGAAGGATGTGAAAGCGGTGGCGTTGGTCGTGTTGACCGTCGCCGGCGTGCGGTTGGGGTATTCGTCGAACATGTTGTTGGCCCCGACCGCCAGAGTGACGTGCTCGGTGAAGCCATAACGCGCTTCAAGATCGACGACCGCCTTGTCGCCCGTCCTCACATCGAAGGCTCCCGTAGCGTCGTTGTTAGGCGACAGGACCGAGCCATAGAAGGTGGTCTTCAGGCTGGCGCCCCATTTGTCCTTGGCCCAGTCGCCGGCCAGGGTGACCTTGGACTTGGGGGTGCCTTCCTCAAACGTCAGGACGTTGGCGCGGGCAAACAGGGTCGGCGGCACCGGCAGGGACGACAGGGCATTGGTCGTCGGGATCCTGGTGACGTCGGTTTCATTGAAGTTCGCGGCCGCTGTCAGATCGAAGACGCCGCCTTCGTCAGCATCCAGCCGGTAGCGCGCAACCACGTCGATGCCCCGGGTCTCGGTTTCGACACCGTTGATGAAGAAGCGGGCGGCCGTGACGTTGAAGGGCCGCAGCAGGTTGTTGATCGTCTGCTGCGTCGGGGTCCCGGTGGCCGAGCCCTGGATGTTCTCCGACAGCACAATTCGGTTGTCGATATTGATCCGGTAGGCGTCGACCGTCACTTCGAACGGACCTTTGTGGAAGACCAGACCGAGCGAGTAGTTGGTCGATTTCTCGGCTTCCAGCGGCTTGGCGCCCAGCACCTTGGCCACGGGGCTGGTGGCCGGGAAAGTGCCGACCTCGACCGGGGTCGAGACACCGTTGATGATGATGAAGTTGGTCGAGGTGGTGGTGAAGAACTGCTGCTGCAGGGCCGGGGCCCGGAAGCCGGTCGAGGCCGCGCCGCGAACGGCAAGACCGTCGGCCAGTTCAAAGCGCGCGGCCAGCTTGCCCGTGGTGGTCGCGCCGAAGTCGGAATAGTCCTCGTAGCGAACAGCAGCCGAGGCGGTGAAGCGCTCGGTCAGACGCGATTCAAGGTCGAGATAGACGCCGACATTGTTGCGGTCCTTGGACAGCACGTTGGACGGTTGGAAGCCGGGGAAGCCCTGTGCGCCGGCTGCCGACGAGGTGAGCGGTCCGCGATTGTACGAGGTCGGTTCGCCAGCGCGGATCGAATAGCCTTCCCAGCGCGCTTCGGCGCCGAACGCGACGTTCAGCGGCTCATAAGCGCCGATGTCGACGCCGCGTGAGACGTCCAGGCCAACGACGGTCTGGTCATAGCTCATGCCACCGGAGTTGAAGCTGGTCTGGCTGGCGGCGCCATAGGAGGCGTTGGCCGAGTTCTCGGTGCGGTAGTCGATCTCATTCTTGCCGTAGGCGACATTGAGGTCGAGCTTGAATCCGCCGAGTTCGCCCCGCAGACCTGCGGCGGCCGTGGTGTCAGTGATGTCGCTGGCGATGAGCGGCAGGAAGCCGTTGGGATAGATTGAAGCGACCGGAACCTGGCGGGCGTCGCCGACAATGCGGGGGAACGCGGCGCTGGCGCCCTCGCGCGCCTGGTAGCCCGCCCATCCATAGGCGTCCCACGTCTCGCTGACGGGCAGGCCAGCATTAAAATAGATCGTCTTGTCGGTGACTTCAGCATCGCCATAACGCGAGGTGACTCGAGCCGGGGTGACGCGGACGTCGATGTCGCCGCGGCTGGTCGGGTTGCGATCCCTGTACTCGGCCGAAATGGTCAGGAAGCCTTCAGGACCCAGGGGCAGGCCCTGCCAGGCCTGCAAGGTCACCGTCTGGCCGTCTTTTTCGTCACGACCGTCGGTGTTGCGGGCGGTCTTCACCTCGGTGTCGTAACGCCCATAGGTGGCGATCGCGCCGCCGCCGCTGCGGGCTTCGCGAAGACGCAGGTTGATCACGCCGGCGATAGCGTCGGAGCCGTACTGGGCCGAGGCACCATCGCGAAGCACCTCGACGCGGTTGAGCGCGATGGTCGGGATGGCGTTCAGGTCAACCGCAGCCGAGCCGCGACCGATCGAGCCGTTGACATTGACCAGCGCCGTGGCGTGGCGGCGCGTGCCGTTGACGAGCACCAGGGTCTGGTCAGGCGACAGTCCGCGCAGGGTGGCGGGACGGATGTGATCGGTGCCGTCGGTAATGGCGGGACGCGGGAAGTTGATGGACGGCGCGAGGGTCGACAGCGACTGGGCCAGCTCGGTCGTGCCCGTGCGGGTCAGGGCCTTTTCGCTGACGATGTCGACGGGCGCGATGGTGTCGAGTCGCGTGCGGCCGGCCGTGCGGGTGCCGGTGACGACCACCTGCTCGAGATTGGCGGCGTCTTCGGCCGCAGTGGACTGGGCCTGGGCTTGGGCGGAGCCGGCGATCGCAGCGACAGACGCTGCGGTGAACAACAGGGTTCTAAAGCTCATGTGTATTCCCCTCATGGTTTCCCCCGGGGGCCGATTTGATGATCGGTCTGTCCGGGCACGGAGGCTTGCGCCTCGAGAGAATAACATGGGCGCACAAGCGGGCGCCTACAAGTTGAACATTTCTTGGTTGCTATGCAGAAAAAAACGGCGCGGATTTCTCCGCGCCGTTTCTCGATAGATCACCGATCCAGTTGGGATCAGGACTCGTAGTGGTCGCCTTCGAACGAACCGGCGCCACCGGCGGCCATGTCCGAGGCCGCTTCGGCGTCAGCCGCGCGGTCTTCTTCGAATTGAGCGGCGACGACGTCTTCACCGCGCGACTGGCGCTCGGCTTCGTCGGCGCTGCGCGCGATGTTGAGGGTGATCGTAACGGTCACCTCGGCGTGCAGCTTCACCTTCACTTCATGGACGCCCAGGTTCTTGATGGGCTTGTCCAGGACGATCATCGAGCGATCGACCTTGCCGCCTTCAGCCTTGATGGCGTCGGCCACGTCGCGACCCGCGACCGAACCGTACAGCTGACCGCTTTCGCCAGCCTGACGGATCATCACGTATTGCGTACCGTCGAGGGTCTCGCCGACAGCGCCGGCGGCTTCACGGTTCTTGACGTTGCGTACTTCGATTTCAGCACGCTGAACTTCGAAGGACTTCATGTTGGCGGCGTTGGCACGCAGGGCCTTGTGGCGCGGCAGCAGGAAGTTACGGGCAAAGCCGTCCTTCACGGTGACAACCTCACCGAGGACGCCAGTACCTTCAACGCGTTCGAGCAGAATGACTTTCATCGTGGTGTCTCCCTTACTTCACGACGTAGGGGAGCAGAGCCAGGAAGCGGGCGCGCTTGATGGCCTTGGCCAGTTCGCGTTGCTTCTTGGCCGACACCGCGGTGATGCGCGACGGAACGATCTTGCCGCGCTCGGAAACGTAGCGCTGCAGGAGCTTGACGTCCTTGTAGTCGATCTTCGGAGCGTTGGCGCCGGAGAACGGGCACACCTTGCGGCGGCGGAAGAACGGGCGGCGCGCGCCGCCAGCGGCGGGCGCGCCAGCGCCGGCTTCGGGAGCAGTGGTATCGGTCATGATCTCTCTTCTCCCTTACGCGGCCGAGAATTCGTCGCGCGGACGATCCGAACGCTCGGGGCGCTCGCTGCGTTCGCGGTCACGACGGGCCAGAACCGGCGACAGTTCCAGGTCCAGCTCTTCCACGCGGATGGTCATGAAGCGCAGAACGTCTTCATTGATCAGCAGCTGGCGCTCGACTTCCTTAACGGCCGGCGCCGGAGCGTCGATGGCGAGCAGGGAGTAGTGGCCCTTGCGGTTCTTCTTGATGCGGTAGGTGAGGTTACGCAGGCCCCAATATTCGATCTTGGCGATGTGACCGCCGCCTTCTTCGATCAGGGTCTTGATTTGCTCGTTCAGAGCTTCGGCCTGTTGCGGCGAGATATCCTGCCGCGCGATGACCACGTGTTCGTAGAACGCCATGTTTTCCTTCTTCCGGTTTGGACAGCGGCGCGGTCGACGGCGGAAGTCCGACGACCACGATGGTTCCAGAGCGCCGAGCGGGAAATCCCGTACCCGTGAGGGCTGCGCCAAAGACCGCCATCCGTGAGAGCGAGCGCTTCTACAGGAGAAGGCGCGCCGAAGCAAGATTGCTTTGCCACGCCGCATTTTTCGGCATTCGCGAGGCCGTGGCGAAACCGGCGGGCGAAGCGGCGGGCTTCACCTTGCCGCAAGGATAGCTTGTGCTAGGAAGCAGGGCATGAAGTCTAGCGCTGTCATCAGCGCCCTCGGGGCCTTTGCGCTGTCGGCGAGTGTCGCCGCTACAGCCTCAGCCCAGGCGATTCAGAAGCCCAACCTGTCGGTTTCGGCCAATGACGGCCGCTTCACCGGCTATTCGGCCGCCCTGCCGCTGGATCTTTCCACCGACACCGAGAGCGCCAAGTTTACGGCAAGAGTCGCGGGCACGCTGGAAAGCCCGACCTACGACCTGGATCTCAACCTGAGCCAGAAGCCGGACGAGGCGCGGACCGGCAAGCGTTCCTTGGCCCTGGGCGCGTCGTGGAACGACCGCGAGGCCAGACTGCGCTCCTCGATGTCGAAGATGTTCGGTTTCGGCCTCCTGCCGCGCGCCAACTTTGTCAGCGTTTCAATGGACATGAACGCCAGCCAGGTCATCGCCGTCCCTGGCCAGCTCGCGGTGGCGCGCGCCAATGTGCGCTCGGCCCTGACCTTGGACGGCAAGCCGATCGGCTCGATCGCCGTCGGCGGCGGCTCGATGGGCGACGAGGGTGTCGATCTCAGTTTTACGCGTCCCTTCGACATCCCCGCCGAGTTCACCGTCAGCCTGCGAGCCGCCGCCACCCACGAGGAGTGGCGGATGCAGGACAGCCGCTTCATGGTCAAGCTGGTGAAGGCGAACTGGTAGCGCCTCGCTTGCGCGCCGTCACGGCGGCGAAACGGGACAGATACTCCGGGTGCTCGGTGCCCATCCAGCGATCCCACCAGGTGAAATACAGCCCATAATTATAGCCCGCCTGCGCGTGGTGCAGGTCGTGGTGGGTCACTGTGGTCAGCCAGGGCAGCAGCGGGCGGCCGTCCTTGCGGGCTGGAAACAGCTCGTAGCCGCTGTGTCCGATTGTGTTGCGGGCGATCTGATGCAGCACGAACAGGCCGATCACGGGCCACTGGGTGGGCACGATCAGCATCCACAGCGGCACGAATAGCGCATTGATCGCTGCCTCCCCCAGATCGAAGCTGTAGGCGGTGAAGGGCGAGGGGTTGTTCGAGCGGTGATGGCGTCGGTGGAGGACGCGAAACAGTCGCCGGTCGTGGATCAGCCGGTGCGTCCAGTAGAACCAGGCGTCATGGGCGATGATCATCAGGACGAGGCTGGCCCAGAACCAGATCGGCCCCAACTCGCGAGCGATGTAGGGACCTGGCATCCAGCCGGCGCGGAACAGGCCGAAGGTCAGCAATCCCATCGTCGAGAAGATCGCGATGGAGCGGATCGAGGTCAGAAACTCGACCAGCAGTTGGCGGGCGGGCGGCCGGCTGTCGCGGATCTTGCGGCCGGCCAACGGAATGGCCAGCACGACCCAAAGGATCAGCCAGACGCCGACTGAAAACACCACATAGCGAGTGACATCGGCCTGCATGGCGATCAGCCAGTTATGGGCGAAGGGGAGTAGGGCATCGAGCATGGGTGGCTCCTTGGGGGATGAACCCCGTCAGGGAAGCTGCTGCGGAGCGACAGGTCGCGCCGTTCTCGAAATCAGGCGCGTTTGTCGGCTTTCGACGCGGCTTGCGCGGTTTCGACCAGTCGCAGATGCGGCAGGGCCGGCGTCGCCTCTTGCCGCCACGTGGTCGGTGGAGCGCCGACGGCGGCCCGGAACGCACGGTTGAAGGGGCCCAGAGAGCCAAAGCCCAGCTCATAGGCGATGGTCGAGACCGACTTCAGGGCCTGTTCCGGATCGGCAAGCGCAACCTTGGCCGCTTCGATCCGCCGGCCGTTGATGTAGTCGGCGAAGTTGCGATGGCCCAGCACGCCGTTGATCAGCTTGCGCAGGCGATGCTCGGGCGCGCCGACGAGGGCGGCCAGGGCGCCGATCGACAGGTCCTCACCCCGCCAGACTTCGTTCTCGGTCATGGCTTTTTCCAGGCGCGCCAGAACGAGCCGGTCGGCGGGCGTCAGATCAAGCGCTTCAGCAGGGTTTGGTGTGGGCGCGGCGTCGGATGCCACGGCCGCCTGCACGAGCATGGGCTCGGCGCGCAACAACGCCAGGGCTGACCCTATACCGAGGCCGGCGAGAGACAGGGCCTGAACCAGGCTGGGCAGCACCGGGCCGTGTCCGAAGCTGAAATCACAGAGATTTTGGATGAACATGTAGCCGGTTGCAGCGGCGGCGAGAGGCGCACGAAGACGACGGCGGCGCTCAACCAGATCGATACGCCAGCCCCGCCAGGCTGTCAGCAGGATGTGGCAATGGATGCCCACCGAGAAGGCGGCGAACAGCCACCATGCGGCTGCGCGCGCGGGAGATGTGGGCAAAAGTGCGCCAGCCGCCCAAAGCGCCAGGACGGCCCCGGGGACGGAGAAGCGCCAGAGCGGGATTGAGGGTTCATCCTCGAAAAGCACCGAGCAGAACAGCCAGAATACGCCGGCCGCCGACGCGGACAGGGCCCAGGTCACAAGGTCGTAGTGCCGGCTTTCGGTGTAGTAGAAATGGCCGTCGACGACGTGGGCAATGGCGCAGGCCATCATCAGAACACCGACCCAGCGGGTCGGGGTCATCTTCCGGCTGGCGCCGAGGGAGACGGCCGTAGCGGCAAAAGCCCCGATAGCGACTCCCCGGACCCCAATTTCGAGCGCGGCGAACGGAATCTGGGCTGAATCGGTCATGCCCGATCCTTTCCTGCAGGTCCCGCGGCTTGCAAGCCGCGAGACTGGTCAGAATTGAAAAGGCCTTGCTACTTCTTGGCCTTGTAGGCCTTCACCGCGTCCATAGTCTTGGTGACGTGGCCGACGAAGTTGCCGTCGGTATAGGCCATCAGGATCTTGCCGTCGGGCGCGATGACATACGAGGTGCGGTTGGACCAGCCGCCCGGCATCGCCATCGCCACGTCGTAGGTCTTGACCAGTCCAGCCGGCGCAGCGGCCACTGCGAACTTGTCGCGGCAATGCTCTTTGGAGAACGCCTTGATCTTGTCGACATTGCCGGCGGTCACGCCGATCACCGTAGCGCCCAGCTTTTCGAAGTCGGGCGTCGCCTCGGCGAACTCATGCGCCTCGGCGGTGCAGCCGGCGGTGTAGGCGGCCGGGAAGAAGTAAAGCACCACCGGGCCCTTCTTAAGGGCCTTGGACAGGGTGAAGCTGTAGTCGGCGCCCGCCAGGGCGGCGGGGGCGGTGAAGTCGGGGGCCTTGTCGCCCGGCTTCAGGGCGGCCAGGGCAGGCGTGGCGGTGAGCACGGCAATCGCCGCGAGGCCGGCGGTCAGGCGGTTCATTGAAGACTCCATCGACTGTTTGTCGCCCAAGTTACGGTGCGGCGGGCAACTTGGACGCCTGATGATGGAATGCAAGCCATGGTCGCCAGAGCCGCGCACTTGCCGGACAGGGGCCTTTCCCCTAACCCTCCGGCCCCAGTACGGCTTTGAATCTCTAGAACGGAGCGGGCTTCCATGAGCATCGCCTTCATTTTCCCCGGCCAGGGCAGCCAGTCGGTCAGCATGGGCGCCGATCTCGCCCAGGCCTTCGCCTCAGCCCGCGAAGTCTTCCAGGAAGTCGACGACGCCCTGGGCCAGAAGCTTTTCGCCCTGATGAAGGAAGGTCCCGAGAGCGACCTGACCCTCACCGAGAACGCCCAACCCGCGCTGATGGCGGTCAGCCTGGCCGTGTCCCGCGTGCTGGAAAAGGAATTCGGGATCGGCATCGATCGCGCCGCCTTCGTCGCCGGTCATAGCCTGGGCGAATATTCGGCCCTGGCCGCCGCCGGCGCGATCACCCTGTCCGACACCGCGCGTCTGCTGAAGCTGCGAGGCCAGGCCATGCAGCGCGCCGTTCCGGTAGGCGAAGGCGCCATGGCCTCGCTCATTGGTCCCAAGACCGACCTTGCCCTGGCCGAGGCCGCCGCCGCCGCCGGCGCCGAAGTTGGCGTCTGCGTCGTGGCCAATGACAACAACAACGGCAACGTGGTGATTTCAGGCGACAAGGCCGCAGTCGACAGGGCCATCGAGAAGGCCAAGGAACTGGGCGCGCGCGCCATTCCGCTCAACGTCTCGGCGCCGTTCCACTGTCCGCTGATGCAGCCGGCCGCCGACGAGATGGCGGAGGCCCTTGCGGGGGCCGTCATCGTCTCGCCACGCGCCCCCCTGGTGGCCAACATCACCGCCACCCCTGTTCACGACCCCGACGTCATTCGCGGCCTGCTGGTGGAGCAGGTCACCGGCCGGGTCCGCTGGCGCGAGAGCATGATCTGGCTTGCGGGCGAAGGTGGCGTCACGCGTTTCGTCGAAGTTGGCGCCGGCAAGGTTCTCTCGGGCATGGCCAAGCGCATCGCTCCGGACGCTGAGGCCACGCCGCTGAACAGTCCGGCCGACCTCGAGGCTTTCGCCAAGTCGCTTTAGCGACGGTCATCCCGGGCCGGCGCGATGCGCGCAGACCCGGGACTGCAACAAGCGCCGGCGTGTCCGGCGGTCCCGGGTCTGCGCTACGCTTCGCCCGGGATGACAGACAAGATTGGGAGAAATCCAATGTTCGATCTCACCGGCAAGACCGCCCTCGTCACCGGCGCCACGGGCGGCATCGGCGGGGCTATCGCCAAAGCCCTGCATGCTCAAGGCGCCCATGTCGTGCTCTCGGGGACCCGCGAATCAGCTCTCACCGAGCTGAAGGCGCAGCTGGGCGAACGTGCTTCGTTCGTGGTGGCCAATCTATCGGACGCGCAAGCCGTGGACGGTCTGGTCGCCAAGGCCGAGGAAGCCGCCGGCGCGCCGCTGGATATCGTCATCGCCAATGCCGGCATCACCCGCGACGGCCTTATCGTGCGGATGAAGGACGAGGACTGGGACACCGTCATCAAGGTGAACCTGGAGGGCTATTTCCGCCTGGCTCGCGCAGCCGCCAAAGGGATGATGAAGCGCCGCTCGGGCCGCATCATCGGCATTACCTCTGTTGTGGGCGTGACCGGCAATGCCGGCCAGACCAACTATGCGGCGTCAAAGGCCGGAATGATCGGGTTTTCCAAGGCCTTGGCCCAGGAACTGGCCAGCCGCAACGTCACGGTCAACTGTGTCGCGCCCGGTTTCATCGCCAGCCCGATGACCGACGCCCTGACCGACGCCCAGAAGGCCGGCATCCTGTCGGGCATCCCGGCCGGTCGCTTGGGCGAAGGCAGCGATATCGCCGCCGCCTGCGTTTACCTAGCCAGCGATCAGGGCGCCTATGTGACCGGTCAGACCTTGCACGTGAACGGCGGTATGGCCATGATCTAGCCCCGCCATGTTTCTTGACGGGGGACCCGCTGGTCACCCGAAAAGGAACGTGATAGGCGGAGGCCGACAATTCCCGTGGATGGAGAGGCCTTGGCCAAACCGTTGGCGGACAACAGATTCAAAACTGAGGGACTAACAGAATGTCCGACATTCTCGAGCGCGTGCGTAAGATCGTCATCGAGCACCTGGATGCCGATCCCGAGAAGGTCACGGAGAAGGCCAGCTTCATCGATGACCTGGGTGCCGACAGCCTCGACAACGTCGAGCTGGTGATGGCGTTCGAAGAAGAGTTCGACATCGAAATTCCTGACGATGCCGCCGAGCACATCCAGACGGTTGGCGACGCTGTGAAGTTCATCACGGAAAAGACTGGCGCCTAAGGGCGTCAGGTTCGCCTTTGAGGCGAACAGACTATCACCGCCGCGCAGCACGGGCTCTTGCCATCGTGCGCGCGGCGGTTTTCGTATGTGGCCGAGAGTCGCGGCCGGAGGGGGCGTCGGATTCGTCCGCAAGACCCATATGTACGCGGTACTAAGGTTGGGAGTGATCCATGCGTAGAGTTGTTGTCACCGGTCTTGGCCTGCTGACCCCTTTGGGCCAGGGCGTCGAGGTGTCCTGGAAGAACATCCTGGCTGGCAAGTCCGGCGCTAACCGGATCTCGGCCTTCGATCCGACTGATTACGCCTGCAAGGTCGCCTGTGAGGTTCCCCGCGTCGATGGGCGCGGTGGCGGCGGGCCTGACGTGGAAGGCGCGTTCAATCCCGACCTGACCATGAGCCCGCGCGACCAGAAGCGTGTCGACAATTTTATTCTCTACGGCGTCGCGGCCGCCGACGAAGCCGTCAAGGATTCGGGTTGGGTCCCGGAAACCGAGGAAGACAAGTACCGCACGGGCGTGATCATGGGCTCGGGCATCGGGGGCCTGTCCACGATCGCCGACACCGCTATTGAGCTCGAGGCCCGAGGCCCGCGCAAGGTCAGCCCGTTCTTCATCTCTTCAGCCCTGATCAATCTGATCTCGGGTCAGGTCTCGATCCGCTACGGCTTCAAGGGCCCCAACCACTCGGTGGTGACCGCCTGCGCAACGGGCGCTCACGCCATTGGCGACGCCGCCCGTCTGATCAAGTACGGCGACGCTGACGTGATGGTGGCCGGCGGCGCCGAAGCGGCGGTCTGCAAGGTCGGTATCGCCGGCTTCATCGCCTGCCGCGCCGTTTCGACCGACTTCAATGACACCCCGGAAAAGGCCTCGCGTCCCTATGATCAGGACCGCGACGGCTTCGTGATGGGCGAGGGCGCCGGCGCCCTGGTCCTGGAAGAATACGAGCACGCCAAGGCGCGCGGCGCCAAGATCTATGCCGAGGTCGTAGGCTACGGCCTGTCGGGCGACGCCTATCACATCACCGCCCCGTCCGAGGACGGCGACGGCGGCTTCCGGGCCCTGTCGGCGGCCGTGAAGGACGCGGGCCTGAAGCCTTCCGATATCGACTATGTCAACGCCCACGGCACCTCGACCATGGCCGACGGCATCGAGGCCAAGGCCGTCGAGCGCTTCCTGGGCGATCACGCCAAGAACGTGGTGATGTCGTCGACCAAGTCGATGACCGGCCACCTGCTGGGCGCGGCCGGCGCCATCGAGGGCATCTTCTCGATCCTGGCGATCCGAGATCAGATCGCCCCGCCGACCATCAACTTGGATAACCCGAATGTCGACGTCGCCATGAACCTGGCGCCCAACAAGGCCGTGCCGATGAAGATCGACGTCGCCGTCTCCAACAGCTTTGGCTTTGGCGGGACCAACGCCTCCGTCGTGTTCCGTAAAATCTCGTGAGCCGCAAAGCCGCCCCACCCCGCAAAGCCCGCAAGCATGAGTCGGCGTCGATCGCACGCCGGCTGATTGCGATGATCTTCGCCGCCGGCGCCACCCTGGTCGTCATCGGCATGGTCTTCGTGTTCGGGGCGATCTGGCTCTATCAGGGGCCCGGGCCGGCGGCCAAGGACGGCGACGTCACCTCGGTGGTCCTGCGCCGGGGCGCCAGCGTGCCCGAGATCGCCTCCAGCCTGGAAAGTGGCGGCGTGATCCGCTCGTCGTCGATCTTCATGACGGCCGCCCAGATCACTGGCGCGGCCCGTTCGCTGAAGGCCGGCGAGTATGAGTTCAAGAGCCGGGCTTCGATGGGGCAGGTTCTGGACGCGATCCGCAAGGGCAGGGTGGTTCGTCATTTCGTGACCATTCCCGAAGGCGTGACCTCGGATATGGCCGTCGACATCCTGATGCGCTCGCCGGTCCTGACAGGCGTGGCGCCGACCCCGCCGGAAGGCGCAGTCCTGCCAGAGACCTACCAGGTCGAGCGCGGCGAGGATCGATCGGCCGTCCTGCAGCGCATGATGGATGACCGAGACCAAATTCTGGACGAGCTGTGGCCGCAGCGACAGAGGGGCCTGCCGTTCTCGACCAAGGACGAAGCCATGACCCTGGCCTCAATCGTCGAGAAGGAAACAGGCATTGCCTCGGAGCGGCCGCGCGTGGCGGCCGTGTTCGTCAATCGCCTGCGCACGGGCATGCGTCTGGGCAGCGACCCGACCATCATCTACGGCCTGACCCGTGGCCGGCCGCTGGGACGCGGTATCCTGCTGTCGGAGCTGCAGCGCCAGACGCCCTACAACACCTATCTGATCGACGGCCTGCCGCCGACGCCGATCGCCAATCCCGGCCGCGCCGCCATCGCCGCCGTGCTGGATCCGCCCAAGACCGACGAGCTGTATTTTGTCGCCGACGGCACCGGCGGCCACGTCTTCGCCAAGACCTACGCCGAGCACCTGGCCAATGTCGCCAAATGGCGGCAGGTCGAGCGCAAGCGCGCAGCCAAGAAGCCCGCTGCCACACCCCTGAGCGGGGGCTGAGGTGGCGCTATCGGGCATGACCGGCTTCGCGCGCGTCGAAGGCGCGCACGGGGCCTGGTCCTGGGCCGTGGAGGCCCGCAGCGTCAACGGCCGAAATCTCGAGACCCGGTTTCGCGGTCCGCCCGGCTTTGACAGTCTGGACCGCGTCGCCCGCGACGGCGCCCAGGCGCGCTTCCAGCGCGGCCAGTTGACGGTGAACGTCCAGGGCAAGCGCGCCGAGGCCGTGGGCCAGACCCAGGTCAGTGTCGAAACCTTGGAGCGCTATCTGAAAGCCGGTGGGCCCTATGTGGCCACAGGTATGGTCGCCAAGCCGTCGCTTGACGGCCTGCTGGCTCTGCGCGGCGTCATCGAGGTACGCGAGGAAGACGACGACGCCGAGACCCGCGCCGCCGTTGAGGCAGCCATGGTCGCCTCCATCGCCCAGGCGCTGGACGCCCTGAAGCTCGCGCGGCTGGAGGAGGGGATCGCCTTGACTCCCGTGCTCAACGGCCAGGTCGATACGATCGAGCGTCTGACGACCGAGGCGGGAGCCGAGGCCGCCGGTCAGCCCGCCGTGCTGAAGGACCGGTTCGCGCGGCGCATGACCGAACTGCTGGGCGAGGCCGCCCCGGAAGAGCGCATCGTCCAGGAAGCCGCCGCCATGGCCGTGAAGGCTGATGTGCGCGAGGAACTCGATCGCCTGGCCGGCCACGTCAGCGCCGCCCGTACCCTGCTGACCGGCGAAGCCGCCGCCGGCCGCCGTCTGGATTTCCTGTCCCAGGAGTTCATGCGCGAAGCCAATACCCTCTGCTCGAAATCGGCGCTCAGCAGCCTGACCACAATCGGTCTGGAACTGAAGGCGACCATCGAGCAGTTCCGTGAACAGGTTCAGAACGTTGAATAAGCCCCACCACAACACCCGCGGCCTACTGCTGATGGTCGTCGCGCCTTCGGGCGTGGGCAAGACCTCGCTGACCCGCCGCCTGGTGGCCGATCACGGCGACCTGCACCTGTCGATCAGCGCCACCACCCGCCAGCCGCGTCCGGGCGAGCATGACGGCCGCGACTACCACTTCGTCAGCCACGACAAGTTCCAGGAGATGATCGCGGCGGACGCGTTCCTCGAATGGGCCGAGGTCTATGGTAATTTCTACGGCAGCCCCAAGCCGCCGATCATGGAAGCTTTGGATCGCGGCGAGAGCGCGCTGTTCGACATCGACTTCCAGGGGGCGATGAAGGTCCACAAGCAGGCCGGCGCCGACAGCGTGCTGGTCTACATCCTGCCGCCATCCCTGGCCGAGATGAGCCGGCGTCTGCACGCTCGCAGCCAGGACAGCGAAGAGGTCATCCACCGTCGCCTGGCCCGCGCCAAGGACGAGGTCGCCGCCTGGGAGCAGTTCGACTACGTCATCCTCAACGACGACTTCGACCGCGCCTATTCCGACCTGGCCCACATCTATCACGCTGAACGCCAGAAGCGGGCCCGCAACCCGTGGATCGGGGATCTGGTCAGGGACCTGCTGGTCGAAGAGATCTGAGCCGCATTTCGGCCCACGTCCGTCCTGCATGAGGGCGAGTTTTTATATACCTTGTATAACAAGGTACCGCTCGATACATCCTTCCATGGCCAAGGTCGCTTGGCGGGGGAATGGCATGTCGGTGAGGCTCAACGCGCACGGCAAACTACGCAATGGATGGTGGGCAGCCATCTTCATGGCCGTGCTGACCATGCTGCTTTTGCCCTGTCTCCTGGCGTCGCAGCACTTCGGACGTGAGCTCTCGATCGCCGAGCAGGCCGTGATCATCCTGGCCGCGACCTGGATCTGCCAGCGCCTGCGCCGCATGCCGCTTTCTGAGGTTCTTGGCCGCCTGAACGGTGTCTGGGCCAGGCAGCTAGCGCTCGGCTGCGGTTTGGGCGCGGCGCTGATGCTGGCTCCGGCGCTTGTACTGGCGCTGGGCGGCTGGATCAGCTGGCGGCCCAACCCTGCCGGCCTGGACGCCTTCACGGCCAGCCTGGCGGTGATGGCCGCCGTGGCCGTCGCAGAAGAGCTGATGTTCCGCGGCTTCCTCTTTCAACGGTTCGTGGCGGGGCTGGGCGTCTGGCCGGCCCAGATCCTGATTGGCGGCCTCTTCCTGCTCACCCACCTGGACAATGACGGCATGCAGGGGGCGGCCAAGGTCTGGGCCGGGATCAACATCTTCCTGGCGTCGATCCTGTTCGGCCTAGCCTATTTGCGAACTCAAAGCCTGGCCCTGCCGATCGGCATTCACTTCATGGCCAATGTCACCCAAGGCGGCATACTGGGCCTGGGTGTGAGCGGCGCATCCGAACAGGGACTGCTGGCGCCGCATCTGGCCAGCGGCCTGACGTGGCTGACCGGAGGATCCTTTGGGCTCGAGGCAAGCCTGCCGGGACTGGTCGCCGTTATCGTCCTGCTGGTGATCCTGGTCCGTTGGCGTGGCTTGGCGACGCCCGACTAGGCCAGACTCGCTCGCGCCAGCGCCAGGAAGCCTTCGATCGGGACGTTCTCGGCGCGGATGTCAGGGCTGATACCAGCTTTCTCGCATAGCTCCCCGCCGCCCAGCGCCTTGAGGCTGGAGCGCAGCATCTTGCGGCGCTGGCCAAAGGCTGCGGCGGTGACGCGTTCTAGCGCGGCTAGTTCATTGGCGGGCGGGATGACCCCGCGTGGGATCAGACGGATCACGGCCGAATTGACCTTGGGCGGCGGCGTGAAGGCGCGGGCGGGCAGGTCCATGATCACCTTGGCCTCGCAGACCGTCTGGGAGATCACGGCCAGGCGGCCGTAGGCGTCGTCATTGACCTGTGCGGCGATGCGCTCGGCGACTTCCTTCTGGAACATCAGGGTCATCGACAGCGGCAGGAACGGCCCGGTCAGCCAGTTGATCAGCAGCTGGGTGCCGACATTGTACGGCAGGTTGGCGACCACATGGGCCGGGACGCCGCCCACGGCCTTGCTGGCGTCGACCTTCAGGGCGTCGCCCTGGACGACTTCCAGCCGTTGGTCTGCGGCTTCAGAGAGCTCGGCCAGGATCGGCATGAAGCGGGTGTCCATTTCGATGGCCACCACCCGAGCGCCCGTCTCTAGGAGGGCGCGGGTCAGGCCGCCGGGGCCGGGACCGACCTCGACCACCGTGTCGTCCGGACCGATGCCAGACAGCCGCGCGATCTTGCGGGTGATGTTGAGGTCCAGCAGGAAGTGCTGACCAAAGCTCTTGCGGGCCAGAAGGTCGTGACGCTCCAGGGCGTCGCGCAGCGGCGGCATGTCGGCCAGGCTCATGGTGGTTCGGTCTCGAAAAAGGTCAGGCCGCGTGGCGGGCGGCGATCTGCGCCGCCAGCTTGATGGCGGCGATCAGGCTATCGGCTCGGGCAAGGCCGCGTCCAGCGATGTCGAAGCCGGTGCCGTGGTCGGGAGAGGTGCGTACGATGGGCAGGCCGAGGGTGACGTTCACCCCGCCCCAGAAATCGAGCATCTTGACCGGGATCAGGGCCTGATCGTGATACATGCACAGTACCGCGTCGTAGCGGGCGCGCGCTTCGGCGTGGAACAGGGTGTCGGCGGGGGCTGGCCCCATGACCTCGACACCGAGATCCCGCAGCACACGGGCGGCCGGCTCGATGATCTCGATCTCCTCGCGGCCCAGCGCGCCGCTTTCGCCGGCATGGGGGTTGAGGGCTGCCAGGGCCAGGCGGGGCCGGCCGACGCCGAAGTCACGCTTGAGGGCCTGACTGGTGACCATGCCGGCTGTGACGATGGCCTCTATCGAGAGGGCGGCCGAGACATCGTTCAGCGCCTTGTGGATCGTCACAAGGGTGGCGCGCAGGTTTCCGGCGGTCAGCATCATCACCGGACCGCGCACGCCTTCCTGAACCGCTCCGGCGGTCAGTTCGGCCAGGAATTCGGTATGGCCAGGAAAGGCAAAGCCGGCGTCGTAGAGCGGCGCCTTGGCGATCGGCGCTGTAACCAGGCCCGAAACATCGCCAGCCAGCGCCAGGCCCGCGCCCGTCTCGATGCAGCGGATGATCTGGGCGGCGTGGACGCTGGACGGCTGACCGGAGATCACGGGGCTCAGCAGTGGCACGTCGAGTACGGGCAGGGCGGTCGGAAAAACATCAAGGGCTTCGGCTGGCCCCGTCACGGTCTTGACCCTCACGCCCGAACCGGCCGAGGCCAGTGACCGCGCGTCTCCCACGACCATAAAGGGGGGGCCTTCCCAACGGAGAGCCGCCCAGGCCTTGGCGATGATCTCGGCCCCGATGCCGGCGGGATCGCCGGCGCTCAGGGCCAGGGGGATGGTTTTCACCGGGTTTCTATGGTCGCCGAGTTGCGGAGGTCGCGCAGATAACGCTTCGAGATCATGGCCAGTTGCTGTCCGCGCAGGCGGTTCTCGATCTGGTCGTGCGACGGCGCGCCGCCGCCCGACTGACGTTTGCCGCAGACGGCGATCAGGTGAAGGCCGGCGTCCGTGCGGATCGGATCCGAGACCTGGCCGATTTCCAGAGCTGTGGCGGCTGCCTGGAAGGCGGGGGCCAAGTCGGTGATTTCCGCTTCGCCAAGATCACCGGCGACCAGGCCATCCACCTTGCCGGCGGCGGCTTCCAGGGTCGAACAGCCGGTGATCTGCGGCTTCAGGGCCAGCAGGGCGGTGTTGGCGGCTTCGATCTGCTGGGCTGTGGCATCGGCGGCCAGCGGATAGGCGACCTGCTTGAGGTCGACCAGAGCGGTCTTGGCGCCCGCACGCTTGTCACGCAGGTAGATGATGTAGACGCCGTCCCGGACCGGGATCGGTCGCGAAAGCTGTCCGGGGCGCAGCTCTTCCAGCGCGGTGTCGACCTCGGGAGGCATTTCTCCGGGGCCTACCCAGCCAGCGTCGCCACCATTGGCCGCCGTGGCGGCCGACGAGAACTGACGCGCGACGGACGGGAAGGGCGCGCCTTGCTGCATTTGGGCGACCAGCTGGGTCGCGCCGCTGACTGCCGTTTCCATGCCGCCGACGCGGGCGGCGTCGATGAACACTTCACTGACCTGGTACTGCGGCTTGCTGGCCGACTCGGCCGCGCGGCGCTGGAAGGCCTTGATCTGGTCTTCGCCGACCCGCAGACGCGAGCCATATCGACCGCTGATCCAGTTCTGCCAGCTGCTGTCGATACGAATCTGCGAGCGGAAGGTCTCGGCACCGACGCCCTGCGCGGCCAGCTGGGCCAACAGCTGGGCGCCGGTCATGTTGGCGCTATTGCCCTTGGCAATGTCGTCGATCTGCTCGTCGACTTCTTTTTCGGTCGAGATGATCGTGATCTTTTGGGCCTTCTCGACCCGGCGCAGTTCCTGCAGCTGGACATGCTCGTCGATCAGGGAGCGAAGGGCTTCCTGCTCAAGCTGGGGAAGGTTTTCCTCGGTCGGCTGCACGCCCGAGCTGACCATCAGCAGGCGCATACGCTGCATCAGATCATAGCTGGAAACGATGTCGTCATTGACCACCGCCGCGACGCTTTCCGACAGGCCCCGCGGGGGCGCCGCCACGGGGGGCGGAGCGGCCAAGACGGACGCTGCGTCTTGAGCGAAGGCAGGCGCGCCAAAGCTCGCCATGGACAGGGCGATAATCGACGCGGCTCCAGCCACGGCAAGGGTCTTAACGCTACGCGCAGGCCGCATGGGTAGTGTCGTTCCTCTAGGCGCGACGTGCCGATCACGCGCGCAAAAAACACGCGCACCGGGGGCGACGCGGGATCAATTTACTGGCTGTACCCTGTATCACCCAATGTGGCGAGGGTTAGGCGAAACACGACGGACTGGTCGGCCTGAAGCTTCAGACCGCCGGTCGAAGCCTGGCTGAAACGGTCTTCGTTCTGGTAGATGACGTCGACGCGGATGCAGTCCTCGGTATAGACCACGCCCAGGTCACGACGGCGCCAGACCCCTGCGACGAGGTCCTGCTGGCCATAAGCCGTGACGCCCCACTTCTTGGTGATGTTCAGCTGGCCGCGCATTTCGAAGGTTTCCAACGGGAAGCCGCCGGCGTCCTGCTGGTCCTTGATGTAGCGCACCGAGCCGTTGGCGACCTTGTGGAAGGCGTCGACGCCGGCCTCGATGCGGCGGAACTTGTTGCTGGCCAGGTCCGGCGCATAGCGGGTGCGGACGAAGGCGTTGACGCCGCGCACCGGGGTGACCGTGGCCGCCACGATCCAGTCCGACGACTTCGTCTGAAGGCCCGAGCGGGCGGGTAGCAGCGGGTCGAACTCCGAGCGGAAGCTGCGACCGACCAGAATGCTGGCGCCGCGAGTGTCTTTGTATTTGATGGTCGCCCGCGCCCCGACATTCATGCGCTGGCCGCCCTCATAGAGGTCAAAGCCCGGCGACTTGTTGGCGCGAAACAGGTTGGTCTCGTCAAACTCGAACGAGGTGCTGTCCTCGTTGTAGAGGTAGGACGTGGCCCCACTGGTTCCGACCACGATCGGCACGCGTCGGCTGTCAGAGCCGGCGGCGACCTGGGCCAGCGGCTCCAGCACTACCGTGCCGCCCTTGAGCGCCTTGAAGAACGGATAGCTGAAGTCGACGCCGGTCACACCCAAGGCGCGCGAATAGGCCTGACTGTCATCGGCGCCCGGGAGGTCGGAGACGCGATAGGCGTCGCCGCGCGCCTGAGCAAACGGCGAAACCCGCACCCCCGACTTGAGGGTGAGGGTCGAGCGCCAGTCGGCGCTAACGCTGCCGCGCTGGCTGTCCACACCGTCCAGGGTCGCGCCATAGGGCGACTCGGCGCGGGTCAGGATCACGCCCGTGCCCTGCAGACGCAGGCGACCGCCGAGCACAGGATCTTTCGGCTGCCAGCGGCCTTCGACCAGCGGGCCGATCAGCGGGAAGACGTCGCTGTTCTCGAAACTGGCCAGGCCCGTGACCGCATCAATGCCCGAAACCCGCAAGCCCTGCACCGAGACGGCGGAAAGCGACAGGTAAGACAGCTTGTCCTGGCGAGTGGTATAGATCTGCGAGCTGAGCCGGCGGTCCTCGCTCGTGAACAGGCCGCGTTGCTGGTATACGTCGTTGATCGAATAGTTGTCGAAGAGCAGCTTGTCGGAGGTGCGCTCTGCGCTGAAGCCCCACTTCCACTTGTCGTTGATGTCGAACATGCCCCGGGCAAGGATATAGCTGCGCGGCGTGGCTTCGCCGAAGCGCTCGCCACGGCTGTCGATGTCCTTTTCGTAGGTGAATCCGCCCCGAATCTCGGCGACGCCGGAATAGAACCGCTTGCGCCAGTGGGTGTTGAGGAACGGATTAACACTCGAATTGATCTGGGGGCTTAGGACGATGTCCTGAGACGGCGAGATCACATAAAGATACGGCTGCTGGTAGGAAATGCCGCGCCGCTTGGACGCGCCCAGCTTCGGTGTCAGGAAGCCAGAGCTACGGGTCGCCTGCGGGTCAGAGTGCCAGAACACCGGCAGGTACATCAGCGGCGCGCCCCACAGGCGTATGACCGCGTTCTTGTAGTAGACGAGCTGGCGATCCTTATCCTGCACCACCTTTTCGGCGGCGACCGACCAGGTTGGGGTCGGCTTTTCGGCGCAGATCTCACACGGCGTGTAGATCGCCTGGTTGAGCTCCTGGATGTTGTCGTTGCGCCGGATGGCCGAGACGGCGGCAATCTTGACGTTTTGGTCCATTCGGGCCGAGAAACCCATGGCAAAGCCGGCCTTCAGGTCCTTGTCCAGGGTCATCTCGTCGGCGAACTGGGCGGTGCCGTCGCTGTTGATCAGCGCGACCTTGCCCTTGGCCGTTATGACCCCGGCCTTGGTGTCGTAGACCATTTCCTCGGCGCGCAGGGTGCGGCCCTGATAACGCGCTTCGACATCGCCGCGGGCGGTCAGGATCTGGGTCTTGTCGTCGCGGATCAGCATGTCGGATTCGAGATAGTAGCCCTCGTCCCCCAGGCCGTCTGATGGCGGGGCCTTGACGACAGGTACGGGTGGAACCCCGACCAGCGCTTGTTGGGCGTGCGCTGTCGTGGTGGCCAACACCAGCGAGGCGACACCGGCGAGCAGGCGAAAGCGACCCGGCAGGGGCGACGCGCCTTGACTCTGATCCTTCATGAACGACCTCG
Organism: Caulobacter sp. ErkDOM-C; assembly: GCF_048541825.1. Classification (GTDB taxonomy): domain Bacteria; phylum Pseudomonadota; class Alphaproteobacteria; order Caulobacterales; family Caulobacteraceae; genus Caulobacter. The sequence goes on from NZ_CP183332.1 coordinate 1,510,130, forward strand.
GAGACACGGACTCAACCATCCTCGGTATAGCAAAGCAGAGTGAAGCCCGCCAAAAGCGCGACGAGCGGGGGTGTCCAGGCGGCGACCGCTGAGTGCAGAACCTCGGCTTTCGCGAGCGCGCTGCATAGCTCGTTGAAGAAGAAAAATCCGAAACCCAGGGCGACGCCCGATCCGGCGAGGGCCGCCAGCCCCCCCAGACGCATCAGACGCAGCGAAAACGCCGCCGCCAGCACCGACATGGCGGCGAATAGCAGCGGTGTGGCCAGGATCTGATGGTAGCGCAGGCGGAAAGGCGTGGCCGAGAAGCCGGCGTCCTCGGTCCGCTCAATCGTGGTGGGCAGGCGCCACAGGGCCACGGCCTGGGGTGAGTTGAAGCGCTCCGAGGCGGTGCGATCATCGAGATTGGAGGGGATCGACAGGCTTTCTGAGCGAATCGCCCCGGCGCCGGGTGTCGCTTCGCGCACGCCGATCAGGCGCCAGAAGCCGGGCTCGAGCCGGGCCTCGTTGGCCTCGATGCGGCGCGAGAAGTCCATCACACCCTTGCTGTTGAGCGTATAAACGAACAGTGACACGCCGCGCAGGCGAACCGAGCCATCGATCTGGTCGCGGGCCCGGGCCCGAATGACGATCTGGGTCTTGTCATCGCCCTGGCGCAGCCAGGTGCCCTTGGGCGCGGCCTTCAGATAGTTCGCCATCATCGAGTCGCGCGTGACTTCGTATTGGGCGGTCATGGCCGTGCTCAGAGGGTTGAGCAGAGTGATCGTCAGCACGCCGATTACAAAGGCGGCCGCTGCCGCCGGCAGGATGAATCGCCAGGCTGAGACACCTGCGGCGCGCATGGCGATCAGCTCGCTGCGCCGGTTCAGGCCAACGAAGGCGCCCAGGGTGCCGAACAGGAAAATGAACGGTGTGAGCACCAGGATGGTCGCCGGGGCCTGCAGGATTGTCAGGTACAGCAGTTCCAGAAAGCCGATATCAGCCCGGGTGCCGACGTTGCGCGCGATGTCGACGAAGGCGATCAGCATCACCATCGAGCCTAGCACTGCCAGGGCCGCGCCCAGCGAGGCCATGGTCCGCTTCAGGACGTAGCGCTCGACCATGCCGACGCCGAAACTCATGCCGCACCAGCCTGGGCGGCATAGGCAGCCTTGCGGGAGCTGATGGCGACGTGGCGCGAGACCTTCTGGCGGAAGATCTGGGCCATGCCCCACCAAAGGGCTCCAAGCGGCACGGCGTACTGCACAATATTGAGCCAGGCGTTGTCCTCGCACGCCGCCTGGACGCCGAAGCCGACGATGCGCACGACCGCCGCCGCCGCGCCGACGGCGGCGATGCGCTTGCCATAGCCCATGCGGCTGAACTGGCCGCCGATCACCGCCGCCAGAGCCATCGCCATCAGCGCGATGTTGTAGAGAGGGCTGGCGAAACGCGAATGGGCCTCGGCCAGCAGGCCGATGCGGTTCTTCTGCTCCCATTCCTGGGTCAGGTCGGGGTAGAACAGCTCGTGTAGATAGCGATCTGCGATCTTGTAGTGGAGCAACTCGTCGCTCTGGAACAGCGAGGACAGATCGAAGGTATATTCCTCGAACGAGGTGTACTGGAGCACACCAGACCTTGAAAACTGCTGGTTGGATCCCTTGAACATGATCAGAACCGGGGCGCCGTTGCGTGTGGCGATCACCGCTTCGCGCGACGAATAGGTCGAGGCGCCGCCGTCTGGGCGTTCCTGGTGAATGAACAGGTTGTGGATCAGGTTGTCGCGGTCAATCGACTGGGCATAGACCGTCAGGCCGGGGCCGGGCTCGGTGAACTGTCCGGGCTGGACCAGCGTAGAGGCCACGTCTGTCTTCACCGAAAAGGCGGTCTCGCGAATTTGACGTGCGCTCCAGGGCTGGACCCACAGGCCCAGGAACAGCGAGAACAGGGTCGCGAACACCGCCAGCCGCATGGCGGGCGATATGACCCGCCAGCGACTCATGCCGCCCGAGAAGCAGACAACGATCTCCTGCTCGGTGTGTAACCGGTTTAGGGCCACCAAGGCGGCCACGAACAGGGCGATCGGGAGGATGATGTTGAGCAGCTGCGGCAGGGCCAGCATGATGATCTTGAGGAAAACCAACGCGCTCTGGCGCTGGGTGACCAGGATGTCGAATTCCGACAGGCTGCGGGCCAACAGCGCAAGCGCCGCCAGGGCAGCCGCCGCGAAGAGCGTCGGACCCAAGACTTGGCGAAAGAGGTAGCGTTCGATCAGGCGCATCAAAAAGGGGGTTCGGGCGGGCGGATTCGAAAACGGCGAACCCCGAGGAAGAGGGCTGTTCTACACGGGCGCTTCCCCCCCGCACAACCGAAGACCGCGCCCCATGCAGCGCCGGAACTCTTTTCTCTCGACGAGGGTTGGACTATGCCGCCAGATCAAGGCGAGGCGGCCGGACAAAGGGCCGCATAACGAGTCGCGTGTGCGGTTCGGGATGGTTAAGGCGCCAAGCCTATTCAGGAGTGTGCGATGCGTATCGAGTTCGTCCCCGCCGACCTTCATGCCGGCGCTACCGCTGCGGTGGCCGTCCTGGCCCATGAGGCTGCAGCCCTGTCGCCCGAGGCCCGGGTAATCGACGAGGCCACCGGCGGCGCCCTGGCGCGCGCCATCGCCGGCGGTCGCTTCACCGGCGCCAAGGGTCAGATCCTGGATCTGGTCGCGCCCCATGGCCTGGAAGCTGCCCGCGTTGTGCTGATCGGCGTCGATGGCGTCGGCGCGGTTGAGCCGGAGGCCGTTGAGGCTGCAGCCGCTCACGCCTTCCAGGCCGTGAAGGCCTCGGGCGTCACCGAGCTGGTTCTGAAAATGGGCGCTGACGCTGAGACTGCCGCCCGCGCCGCCTTTGGCGTCAAGTTGGCCGCCTATCGCTTTGACAAGTACCGCACCACCGAAAAGGCCGAGAAGAAGCCGTCGGTGACCGTGGTCAAGGTGGCCGCCGCCGATCCGGTCAAGGCCGCCAAAGTGTTCGAAAGCTTGGACGCCTTGGCCGACGCCATCCTGTTCAGCCGCGACCTAGTGTCCGAGCCGGCCAATATTCTGCATCCCGAAGAGTTCGCCGCCCGCGTCAAGAGCCTCGAAAGCCTGGGCCTAGAAGTCGAGATCCTCGGCGAAGCCCGGATGGCGGAACTCGGCATGGGCAGCCTGCTGGGCGTTGGCCAGGGCAGCGTGCGTGAGAGCCAGTTGGTCATCATGAAATGGACAGGCGCGGTCGACAAAGCCGCCCAGCCCATCGCCTTCGTCGGCAAGGGCGTCACCTTCGACACCGGCGGCATCAGCATCAAGCCCGCCGACGGCATGGAAGACATGAAGTGGGACATGGGCGGCGCGGCCGCCGTGACCGGCGTCATGCACGCCCTGGCCGGCCGCAAGGCCAGGGTCAACGCCATCGGCGTCCTGGGCCTGGTTGAAAACATGCCCGACGGCAATGCCCAGCGCCCCGGCGACGTGGTCACCTCGATGTCCGGTCAGACCATTGAGGTCATCAATACCGACGCCGAGGGGCGCCTCGTGCTGGCCGACGCCCTCTGGTACACGCAGGAGCGCTTCAAGCCGCAGTTCATGATCGACCTGGCCACCCTGACCGGCGCGATCATCATCTCGCTGGGCCATGACTATGCCGGCCTGTTCAGCAACAACGATGGCTTGTCGGAAAAGCTTCTGGCCGCCGGCAAGGTCGAGCGCGAGAACCTGTGGCGCATGCCGCTGCCGGCGGCTTACGAAAAGCAGATCGAGAGCCCCATCGCAGACATGAAGAACATCGGCGGTCGTCCCGCCGGGTCGATTACGGCGGGCCTTTTCCTACAGAAGTTCGTCAATGGCGTGCCGTGGGCCCACCTCGACATCGCTGCCGTGGCTTGGCGCAAGCCTTCGACCGATCCGACCGTACCCGACGGCGCTGTGGGTTTTGGCGTTCGGCTGCTCAACCGTCTGGTCGCTGACGCCTACGAAGGCTGATCGATCCGATGTCCGGCACGCCCTGCGAGGTCTGGTTTTACCATCTGGAGCGAAGCAGTACCGAACAGGTGCTGCCAGAACTGCTGGAAAAGACCCTGGGGCGGGGCTGGAAAGCGCTGGTGCGCGGCAGCGACGCCGGCCGTATGGAAGGCTTGGACGGTCATCTGTGGACCTATCGCGACGACACCTTTCTACCGCACGGCTTGGCCGGCGAGCCGATGGCCGAGCGGCAGCCGGTGCTGCTGACCGACAGGCTGGATAACCCGAACAGCGGTGATGCGTTGTTTCTGCTCGATGGCGCTGAACCCGGCGACCTGGCCGGCTTCTCGCGTTGTGTTCTACTGTTTGACGGCCGTGACGAGTCGGCGCTGGCCCAGGCGCGGAGCCGCTGGGCGGGTTTCAAGAAGGCCGGGCACCCGGTGTCGTACTGGCGCCAAGGCGCTGAACGCGGATGGGAGAAACAGGCATGAAGACGCTGATCATGGCGGGGGGCGCGCTTGCCGCCGCCGTTCTGGTGGCCTCATGCTCCAGCGCGCCGCCGCCGGCGCCGCTTCCGCCGCCCGAAACGCCCGTGGCTCCGCCGCCGGTGGCCATCGCGCCGCCGCAGCCCAGGGACCAGTGCGGCATGGTCGAAGCCAAGGCCTTTATCGGCAAGAACCGCACCGAATTGCCGGCCGCTGTGGATCCCACGCGATGGCGGGTGGCTTGCACCACCTGTCCGGTGACCATGGACTTCCGGCCCGATCGCCTGAACATCCTGTTCGACGCCGACACCGGCAGGGTGAATGAGGTCAAGTGCGGCTAAACCGACAAGACATAGGGCGCACAGTCCTGGCCTCGCTGATCGCGGGGCTGGGCTTTGCGCTTTTTGCCTATGTCGGTGTCGAGGTTCCCCGCGCCTACAATCAGGTAACGCCGATCTGGCTGTCCAACGGCTTTGTCGTCGCCTGCCTGCTGGCCGTCGAGACCCGCCGCTGGGCCTGGATGCTGGCCGCCGCGCTCGTCGGCGCGCTTCTGGCGGGGGCGCATGCGGGCGACACCCTGCTCGTCAACTTCACGCTGGCGCCCAGTAACATCCTGCAGGTCTGGCTGTGCGCCTGGTCCACGCGCCGGGTTTTGGGGCGAGAGATCGACCTGGGCAGACCCAGGCACATGATCGCCTTCGTCGGACTGGCCGGGTTCGCTGCCCCCCTGATCACCGGCGTCCTGTCGGCCCTCATCCATACAGCGACCCGGGGTGGAGATGTCTGGGCCAACATGGCCGTCTGGGTGTTGGGCGATATTCTGGGCATCCTGACGGTGACGCCGTGTGTCCTGGTCCTGGTCAGGGCCAGGACCTACCTGGCCGAGCGTGGCGTCACACGGGACGGTCTGCTTGCCCTGCTGGCTCTTTTCATTGTCACGACAGCAGTGTTCGCGCAGGGGCGTTACCCGCTCCTGTTCATGGTGCCGCCCGTCATGCTGCTGGTTGCGTCGCGGCTCGAGGTTCTGGGCGCTGTGTTTGGCGCTGCCATGGTCGCGACGATCGCGGTGCTGTTCACCATGGCCGGCGTCGGCCCCATGCAATTGATCGAAGATTCCCCGGTGGAACAGTCGATCATTCTGCAGGCTTTTCTGGCCGTATCGATCTTTGTCAGCCTGCCCGTCGCCGCCTTTCAGCGGCAGAGGCGCTATATCCTGGATCGCATGGCCCAGGCTAGCGAGGCGGCGGCGCGCAGCGAGGCCCGCTATCGGCTGCTGACCGAAAACGCCCTTGATGTGATCGTGCACAGCGATCTGAACGGGCGGGTGACCTACATTTCGCCCTCCGTACTGGCTGTTCTGGGCTACGCGCCCGAAGAACTGACCGGGGAGCGTCCTATTGAATTCGTGCATCCTGACTATGTGGAGGCGGTGATCGCCATCAGCCGGGGCTTGGTCAGCGGTGAGACCCGAGGCGCGTCGGACCGCGTCGAGTACCGGGCCCATCGTAAGGACGGCGCCGTGATCTGGCTGGAGTCGCGTCCGACCTTGGCCCTCGATCCTGTCAGTGGCGAGAAGGTCGGCATCACGGACGTGGTTCGTGACATCACCGCGCGCAAGATACTGGAGCAGGATCTGCGCGAGGCCCGCGTCACGGCTGAAGCCGCCGCCGCCGCCAAAGGCGAGTTCCTGGCCAATATGAGCCACGAGCTTCGAACGCCCCTGACAGCAGTGATCGGCTTCGCCAATCTGGTCGGCGACCAGCCTGAGCTGTCTGCCGAAACCCGTCGTCACGTGGCCAGGATCGTTGACGGCGGTCGCTCTTTGCTGGCCACGATCAACGACATCCTGGACTTCTCCAAGCTCGACGCTGGTCACATGGAGATCCGGCCGCGCGGCGTGGATGTTGCCGAACTGGCGCGCGAGGTTCTGGCCATCTTCACCCTGCAGGCCTCTGCCAAGGGGCTGACCCTGACCTGCGCGCGGGGCGAGGCCCTGCCGACCAATCTCTGGCTTGATCCGGAACGAGTGCGGCAGGTGCTGCTGAACCTGATCGGCAACGCGGTCAAATTCACGGAGACTGGCGGCGTAACCCTGAACCTGACCTATGACACGACAGCTGAACGCCTCGGCGTCGCAGTCATCGACACCGGTCAGGGCATCGCCGAGGAAGACCTCAAGCTGCTGTTCATGCGGTTCTCGCAGGTCGACACCTCGATCCGTCGCCAGCATGGCGGTACGGGTCTGGGTCTGGCGATCTCCAAGGGTCTGGTCGAGGCCATGGGCGGCCAGATCGGCGTCGAGAGCCGGTTGGGCGATGGTGCGCGGTTCTTCTTCGACCTGCACGCGCCCACCCAGGCCCTCGACGAGACCGAAGACCAGGCGCCGGCCCCCAGCTTGCCGAAGGGGTGCCGGGTGCTGGTGGTCGATGACAACGCCGCCAATCGCGAACTCGTGCGCACCGTGCTGGAAGCCTTCGACGCCCGGGTTTCCGAGGCGGTCGATGGTGAGGAGGGCGTGATGGCCGCCCAGGCTGAGCAGTTCGATGTCATCCTGATGGACCTGCGTATGCCGCGCCTCGATGGCGCGCAGGCGGCCGAACGCATCCGCAGCGGGAAGGGACCCAGCGCCGGCGCGCCGATCATAGCCTTCTCGGCGGACGTCGGGTCGGGATCGCCGGGGGCAGTGTTCAGCGGTTCGGTGTCCAAGCCGATGACGGTTGGTTCCCTCGTTGGCGCGATCTCGGCCCTTCTGCCTGCCTGAAGGAGCTATTGGACGTGTGCTGCCTCGGTGCGTAGCAGCTGCCTCCATCGTTTGTCGCGCTGCTCTGTGACGCCGAAAATCTGCAGGAACGCGACGGCCGCGATGTCGCGCCGGGCGGCTGCCGGCGCTGCCAGTATCGCAAGCGGTGGGGGCGACGCCACGGCCCGCACCAACAGCGGCGCGACGATCCATCGCTCGGGGAAGGCCATGACCTCGACGCCGGGATGGGCGCGCAGATGGGGGCAGTGTTCCAGGGATCGTTTCACACAGGCTTGGTGCAGCGGCGCGATGGAACCGGCGTCGATCAGGATCTGATCGTCACGGGTTTCAGGGGAAAATGCAGCGTTCAGGCCCTTGGCGCGCAGTGCGCCCACGGCTGTGCGCTTGGCGATTTGGGTCCAGCGATCGCCGGACTGGGTCGGCGCGCCGCACATCGGGCACAGCATGTACCGTACCGTCTCGCGCTGGCGACGCAGGTGGTTCATCGAATATTGCGGCCGACCTTGGCCGGGCCGTTCGGCCTGGCACAGCGCCAGCCCTCCATCGATGCTGGGGCAAGGGCGAACGCCCAGTGTTTCCTCTTCGCTCCAGCTGGTCACCCACGGAACATCAACGCCGACCTTTAGTCTCGACTCTGACAAGGCGCGCTCCCTGGGGTGTTAATGGGCGCCAGAACACAAACCAGCGCCCCGCCAGTAAGAGCGCGGGGCGGGGTGTGGTTCAAGCGCCGCAGTGGCTATTCGGTTGGCGGTAGTTTCAGGCCTCGGCCGCCGATAGATCCTCGGCCAGGCCCATCCACGTTGCTTCGGCCTCTTTGAGCTTGGCCTGGGCGGCGTCACGGCGCTTGGTCAGCTCCGCCACCTTGGGCGGGTTCTTGTAGAGGAGCGGATCGGCCAGCTGGGTTTCCAGCTCAGCCACCTGGCGCGTGGTGCGGGTGACGACCTGCTCGGCGGCCTCGATCTTGCGCTTGAGGGGCTCGATCGCAACCGTCTTGCGCGGCGCGGCGGCAGACGCTTCGGCCTTGGCCGGCTCGCGGGCAACCTGGGTTGGCTTCACCGATTGCCTGGCGCGGTCCAGAACGAACTTGGCGTAGTCGTCCATGTCGCCGTCGAAGGGTTTAACAGTGCCGTCGGCGGCCAGCCACAGGCGGTCGGCGACCAGTTCCATCAGCGACCGATCGTGGGTGATCAGGATCACCGCGCCCTCATAGTCGTTCAGGGCGTCTAGCAGGGCGCGGCGGCTGTCGATGTCCAGGTGGTTGGTCGGCTCATCGAGGATCAGCATGTGCGGCGCGTCCATCGCCACCATGTTGAGCAGGAGGCGAGCGCGCTCACCGCCCGAAAGGTTGGCGACCGTAGTCTCCTGCTTGTCGAAGCCGAGGCCGAACTGCGCCAGCTTCGAACGGCGTGAGGATTCGCTCGCGTCCGGCATGGCCCGGCGGATGATCTCCAGCGGGGTATCGTCGGGGTCCATCGCCTCGATCTGGTGCTGGTGGAACCAGCCGACCTTGATCTTGCGGTCACGGTGGAACTCGCCGGACTGCACGCCCAGCGCACCGGCAATCATCTTGGCGAAGGTCGACTTGCCGGCGCCGTTGACGCCCAGCAGACCGATGCGGTCGTCCAGGTCCATGCGCAGGTTGAGGTTCTTGAGGATCGGGCGACCTTCCTCGTAGCCAACATTGGCCCGTTCCAGGCGAATGAGCGGCGGGGCAAGCGGGCGCGGCGGCGAGGGCAGGGTGAAGGGCGCAACGCGCTCCTCGATAGTGGTGGCCACAGGCTCCATCTTGGCCAGGCGCTTCATGCGCGACTGGGCCTGGGCGGCCTTGGAGGCCTTGGCCTTGAAGCGGTCCACGAAGGATTGCAGGTGGGCGCGTTCGGCGTCCTGCTTGGCCTTGGCGGACAGCTGCAGGCGGGACTTCTCGGCACGGCGCTTTTCGAAGTCGTCGTAGCCGCCCGTGTAGAGCTCCAGCTTGCCGCCGGCCAGATGCAGCATGTGCGTGCAGCTGTTGTTGAGCAGTTCGCGGTCGTGGCTGACAATCAGGGCGGTGTGAGGATACTTCTGGAGCCTCGCCTCAAGCCACAGGGCGCCTTCCAGGTCGAGATAGTTGGTCGGTTCGTCCAGCAGCAGCATGTCGGGTTCGGAGAACAGGGCGGCCGCCAGGGCGACGCGCATCCGCCAGCCGCCGGAGAACTCGGCCATCGGGCGTTGCAGGTCTTCTTGGGAGAAGCCCAGGCCGGAGAGAATTTCCGACGCCTTGGCCGGCGCCGCATCGGCGTCGATCTCGATCAGCCGGGCCCAGATCTCGCCCATGTCCTCGGGATCTGCGTCCTCCAGGCGGGTCAGGAGGCTGTGGCGCTCTTCGTCGGCCTCAAGCACGGTGTCCAGCAGACTGAAGGGCGTGGCGGGATGTTCCTGGTCCACTGAGCCGATGCGCGCGGACTTGGGCAGGTTGATCTCGTCGTCGCTGGCATGCAGTTGGCCCAGGATCAGCTTGAACAGTGTGGACTTGCCCACGCCGTTGCGGCCGATCAGGCCTACCTTGGCACCGGGCGGCAGGCTGACGCTGGCGTGGTCGAAGAACTTCCGTCCCCAGGCGTTGAAGGTCAGGTCTTTGATCTGGAGCATTTTAAAGGACGACTACGCGGCGGGTTGGCGGGGAGGAAGCGCCCGGCTATAAGCCCGCAGCTCCCCAATTCACAACTTTATGTGTGAGATATCTTCGTGACCGAACGCACCTTCTCGATCCTCAAGCCGGACGCCACGCGTCGCAACCTGACCGGCGCCATCAATGCGGTGATCGAGGCCGCCGGCCTGCGCATCGTCGCCCAGCGTCGCGTCAAGCTGACGGAAGCCCAAGCCAAGAAGTTTTATGAAGTCCACGCCGAGCGTCCGTTCTACGGCGAACTCGTGGGCCAGATGATCGCCGAGCCGGTGGTCGTTCAGGTTCTGGAAGCCGAAGGTGCCGTGGCCAAGTACCGCGACGTCATGGGCGCCACGAACCCGAAGGATGCCGCCGAAGGCACCATCCGCAAGCTGTTCGCCCTGTCGATCGGTGAAAACTCGGTCCACGGCTCGGACAGCCTGGAGAACGCCGCGATCGAGATCGCCCAGTTCTTCACCGAAGACGAAATCGTCGGCTAAAGGCTCTCCAGCCTTTGAAGACGGCAGGGGCCGGGGCGAAAGCTCCGGCCTTTTTCGTTTCAGACGGCTAGTCGGGCGGCGCGCGCCGATACCGGGGCGAACCGCTTCCAGGCCATGTAGCCCGCGATTGCCAGAACAGCCGCGCCGGCCGCGAAGGCAGCCCCGGCGACGGGATCGGACGTCAGCAGGTGAAGGTTGCGGGCGGCGAGATAGCCCGGCGCCAGCATCGAGATCACCCAAAGGGGCGCCGTAAGGGCGCTGGCGGCCTGGAAAGCCCAAGGCCGTGAGCGCGACATGCCCGCCACGATCGGCACAAAGGGGCGCAGCGGACCCAGGAACCGCGCTGCGCCGATAGCAATCAGGCCATGTCGGCGCGATAGAAGGCGGGCGCGGGCCACCAGGCGCCGATGTCCCGCCAGCAGGCCGCGAGCGAGGCGACGCGCGCCCAGGCCCCGCCCCAGCAGAAACGACAAACCATCGCCGACTATGGCGCCGGCGCTGCACCACAGGATGGCCTCGGCCGGGTGCAGGATGCCTTGAGCGACCAGCGCACCCGCCATGACCATGACCCCGACGATGGGGATCAGCAGCCCGACCAGCAGCAGGGCTTCCAGCAGGGTCAGCACGAACAGGACGAGCCCAGCCCAGTGGCTATTCTGGGCGATCGTTTCGGTCAGTTGGGGCAGCAGCGATTCCATGAGCGACAGTTTGCGGATGAATAGTGACAGGACCCTGACCCGGGATGGTTATTTCTTTCTGACGCGACAATTGGTCTCGCCAGGCCATTCGGGCGTTTTTGAGTGACACGGGGCCGTCCGATCGGTGACGATCCGGTCCTTGTCATCTCTGGAGACCGCCGGTGAAGGACTATGGTCGACGCGACGTGGCTCTGGCAGCCGTGCTTTCCGGAGTGGCCGGCTATGTCGACGCCATCGGCTTCCTGAAACTGGGCGGCTTCTTTGTCTCGTTCATGAGCGGCAACTCGACCCGTCTCGGTGTCGGGTTGGCCACCGGCCATTTCGGCGCAGCCCTGACCGCCCTGGCACTGATCGCGCTGTTCGTGGCCGGTGTCGTGCTGGGCGCCCTGGTCGCACGGCGGGCGGGCGAAGATCGGCGGGCCATGGTCATGGCGCTGGAGGCCGTCCTTCTGGCCTGTGCGGCGGGACTGATCATGGCGGGGCTGGATGGCCCGGGCGTCGCGGCCATGGTCCTGGCCATGGGGGCCGAGAACGCCGTGTTCCAGCGCAATGGCGATGTCGGAGTGGGCCTAACCTACATGACCGGCGCTCTGGTCAAGGCCGGCCAGCGGATCGCGGCGGCCCTGACCGGAGGCGACCGCTGGGCTTGGCGGCCGTTCGTGCTGCTGTGGGCGGGGCTGACCCTGGGCGGGGCGCTGGGCGCGGCGGCCTATCTGAAATTCGGCGTCCTGGCCCTGTGGGGCGCGGCCCTGGTCGTCGCGGCTCTGGCCGTGGCCCGGCACGTTGAAGAAAGGCGCCTAGCCTAGGTCCCGGCAGAAGGCCGCCAGGGTCTCTGGATAGAGCCGGTGTTCCTGCTCAAGCACCCGCAAGCTCAGGGCGTGCTCGTCGTCGCCCGGCCGCACCGGCACGCGGGCCTGGCCGAGCATGGGGCCCTCATCGACCCCCGCCGTCACCAGATGCACGGTGCAGCCCGCCTCGGTCTCGCCTGCAGCGATCGCGCGGGCGTGGGTGTGGAGGCCCGGAAACTTCGGCAGCAGGGACGGGTGGATGTTCAGCATCCGACCCTCCCAGGCGTCGACCAGGAAGGGCGTCAGGATGCGCATATAGCCGGCCAGGGCGATCAGTTGGACGCCGCGCTCACGCAGGGCCGCGTCGATCGCCGCTTCATGCGCCGCGCGGTCCCTGCCGAACGGCACCTGGTCGACGCACAACGCCTCGATCCCGGCCGCCTGAGCGGTGACGAGGCCGCCGGCGTCAGGCCGGTTGGCCAGCACCAGGGCGATCTCGAACGGGCAATCCTCAGCCTGGGCGGCACTGACCAGGGCCTCCATGTTGGAGCCCCGGCCCGAGATCAGGACGGCGACCTTGGTCTTCTGCGGCATTAGCCCGCGACCAGCTGGCCGCAGATGAAGGCGTCCTCGCCGGCGTTGAGCAGAGCGGCCAGCACCGGCTCGGCGTCCGTGGAGGCGACCACCAGGATGAAGCCGACACCGCAATTGAAGGTGCGGCGCAGTTCGTGGTCGGAAATGCCGCCGACCTCCTGCAGCCACGCGAACACCGGCGGCAGCGGCCAGGCGTTCCAGTCGAACTCAGGAACCAGGCCGGCCGCGATGCAGCGCGGCGGGTTCTCGATCAGGCCGCCGCCGGTGATGTGGGCCCCACCTTTCACGCGCCCGGACTGCAGCAGGGGCAGGATCGACTTCACATAGATGCGGGTCGGGGCCATCAGGGCCTCGGCCAGGGTCAAGCCCGGCGCGAACGGAGCCGGAGCATCCCAGGCCAGGCCCGAGCGCTCGACCACGCGGCGCACCAGCGAATAGCCGTTGGAGTGCGGACCCGAGGAGCCGATGCCGATGATGATGTCGCCGGCCCGTTGCTTGTCCAGCTTGGGCAGCACGCCGTCACGCTCGACCGCGCCGACCGAGAAGCCGGCCAGATCGTATTCGCCATCGCTATACATGCCCGGCATCTCGGCGGTTTCGCCGCCCACCAGGGCCGCGCCAGCCATTTTGCAGCCTTCGGCGATGCCGGCGACCACGCTGGTGGCGGTCTCTAGATCCAGCTTGCCGGTGGCGAAATAGTCGAGGAACAACAGGGGCTCGGCACCCTGGGCCAGCAGGTCGTTGACGCACATGGCCACCAGGTCGATCCCGACCGTGGCGTGCATCTTGGCGTCGATGGCGATGCGCAGCTTGGTGCCGACGCCGTCGGTGGTGGAGACCAGAAGAGGGTCCGAATAGCCCGCCGCCTTGAGGTCGAACAGGGCGCCGAAGCCGCCCAGGCCGCCATCCGCTCCGGGGCGCCGGGTGGCCTTGGCCAGGGGCTTGATCGCCTCGACCAGGGCGTTGCCGGCATCGATGTCGACGCCCGCCTGGGCGTAGGTGAGGCCGCTCTGCAGTTCGCTCATTGGCTTGCTCTGGTCTAGTTGAGGACGCAATCGCGCCTTCAATTCGCGGAAATCGGCGCCCCGACCATGCTTGACGCTTGCAGACTCGGGGGTGCGCGAGGCTATTAGCAGCCGATGAAGCCGATAACCACTACCGCCGAACTGGCGGCGTTTTGTAATGCGTTGCAGGGCCAGCCCTTTGTCGCCGTGGACACCGAGTTCATGCGCGAGACGACCTATTGGCCCAAGCTCTGCTTGATCCAGATTGGCGCGCCCAATGTCGAGGCCGTGATCGATCCGCTTGCGGACGGTCTGGACATGACGCCGCTGCTGGATCTGATGCGTGATGAGCGCGTGCTCAAGGTGTTCCACGCCGCCCGGCAGGACGTCGAAATCTTCAACAACCTGGGCGCCATGCCCCGGCCGTTGTTCGACACCCAGGTCGCCGGCATGGCCGCCGGATTTGGCGAGCAGATCGCCTATGACGCGCTGGTCCGACAGATGCTCAAGATCGAGCTCGACAAGTCCAGCCGGTTCACCGATTGGGCCCGCCGCCCGCTGTCGGAAGCCCAGCTGACCTACGCCCTGGCTGATGTCACCCATCTGGCCTCGCTGTTTCCGATGCTGCGTCAGCGGCTGGCCGACGCTGACCGCCTGCCGTGGGTCGAGGAAGAGATGCAGGCCCTCTGCGATCCGGCGTTCTATGACGTCGATCCTGAAAAGGCCTGGCGCCGGCTTCGTCCCCGCAAGACAGCGCAGAAGTATCTCGCCGTGTTCCAGGCCGTGGCGGCCTGGCGCGAGCGCACCGCCCAGCAGCGCGATCAGCCTCGCGGCCGGATCCTGAAGGACGAGGCCATTGACGAATTGGCCACCCAGGCCCCGACCACGGTCGACGCCCTCAATACCCTGCGTGGCGTACCCAAGGGCTTTGGCGGCAGCAAGTTTGGTCCTGACCTGCTGGCGGCCATCAAGGCCGCCCTTGCCGATCCGGAAGGCTACGCGCCGGTGCTGGAAAAGCCCGGTCCGCCTCCGCCCGCCTCGGCCGGTGCCGTCGTCGAGCTGCTGAAGGTTCTGCTCAAAGCCCGCGCCGAAGAAGCCGGTGTGGCGTCCAAGCTGATCGCCACGGTCTCTGACCTTGAAAAGATAGCCGCGGACGACAACGCCAACACGCCGGCCCTCGCTGGGTGGCGTCGCGACGCCTTCGGGGCCGACGCCCTGAAGATCAAACGTGGCGAACTGGCCTTGGTGCTGGACGGCTCGCGGGTTCGGGTCGTCGAAGTGCGACGAGCGCCCAAGCCCGACGCCTGAGTTCAAGCCGGACGACTGGGTTTCCCAACCCAGGATGAGCAAGTTGATGCTGCAGAATAACAGACGGTCACAGGTAAGCGTGATCGTTCTGCGCTAGGTCGTTCCGCTTGGTAGGATCGATGGCAGGTGTTCTGGGCCAAGGTTCGCTTGGGCAGTTGGGCAGTTGAGCACGCCGGCCGCAGTGGCACAGGCCACTTTGCACGCTCAGGCTTCGTTCTCGCGGCGCCAAAGGAGGCCGAGGACCGCTTTAGGCGTTCCTTTTCGGCGGTGGCCCCGGACATGGGCCATATCTTTATTCTCCCTATTCGACGCGATCCTGATGGATTTGCGGACGCCAGTCATCGCCGTCAGCGGCGCAGTTTCGGCCCACGACATAGTGGCGCGCCGCAGCGCTTGAATGACGCGCATGATCGAAAAGCCTGCCGTGCCCAGCGACGTGGACGTCGCTGTGTTTGGCGAGGCGGAACACTAAAGCCGCTCTGTAGCGTGTCCGCCCCCCCTTACCCTTGTCGTAAGCGAAAGAAAGGGGGGAGCTACGCACCTAGCTGTGGGCGAACGCTTGCCAGAATGTCGTAGCTGCGAACCCGTGCGGCGTGATCATGGATCTGCGAGGCTGCCATCAGCTCGTCGGCGCCGGTCAGGTCCAGGACCGCTTTGATCTTGCTCCGCACCGTTTCGGGCGAGCCGACGGCCGAATAGCGGAAAGTATGCTCAAGGCCTGCGAGCTCCGCCGGCGAGGCGATCTGGGTGATGTCGTCCACCGGAGGCGGCAACAGGCCGGGCCGGCCTCGGCGCAGCGCCAGAAACTGTTGCTGCGTGGATGATGACAGTCGCCTGGCTTCTTCATCAGTCTCAGCCGCACATACGCCGATACAGACCATGAGGTAGGGCGAGGCGAGGGCGGCGGACGGTTTGAAGTGACGACGGTACAAGGTGACCGCGTCCATGAGCTGATCCGGCGCGAAGTGGGCGGCAAAGGCGAAGGGAAGGCCCAGGGCGGCCGCCAGTTGAGCGCTGTAGGTGCTGGAGCCCAGCAGCCAGAGTGGAACGTCCTGCCCCTCGCCTGGGACTGCGCGCACGGCTTGGTCCGGCGTCGCCGGCTGGAACCAGGCCTGAAGCTCCACAACGTCCTGTGCGAACGAATCAACAGCGCCCATGTAACGACGCAGGGCTCTCATAGTGGCCTGATCGGTGCCCGGCGCGCGGCCCAGGCCCAGATCAATGCGACCAGGATAGAGTGCGGCCAGGGTGCCGAACGCCTCCGCGACCATCAGAGGTGCGTGGTTTGGCAGCATGACTCCGCCCGAGCCGACCCGAATCGTCGAAGTGCCGGAGGCGACATAGCCGATGGCCACGGCCGTCGCGGCGCTGGCGATTCCCGGCATGTTGTGATGTTCGGCCAGCCAGTAGCGGTGAAAGCCCAGCTTCTCTGTGTGCCTGGCCAGGTCGAGGCTGTTGCGGAGCGCGTCGCCAACGGTTGAGCCCATCGGCACAGGCGCCAGGTCGAGAACGGAAAACACGGGAACGGGAGCTTTGGACATCGACCCTACATCGTGTCGGATCGCGTCAAGCTCAAGCCTTTGCGATCAGGGGACCCAAAATGGGGGACCAATTGGATCCAAAACTTGAATTATGGGGGAAAGCGCCGGACGGTGGCGCGAATGACGGGACTTGAACCCGCGACCTCCGGCGTGACAGGCCGGCGCTCTAACCAACTGAGCTACATCCGCGTCGTGCGCCAAGGCGCGACAGTCGTCCGTATTCGCCGTCTTAAGAGGGAAGCACAACCACCTTTGGAAGGTGGCGCGAATGACGGGACTTGAACCCGCGACCTCCGGCGTGACAGGCCGGCGCTCTAACCAACTGAGCTACATCCGCATTAGGCCTTCGCCGAAGCGAAAGTGCGACCCGCCCTTCGGCGAGGCGCGTCTGATATGTCGGGCGCGGACTCGTGTCAACGGCCATGTCGTCGAAGCTGTGGACGGGGATCAGTTGCGACCGTTTCTCAATGTGTCGCAGGCGTTTGAAGCGTCGGCGGGCATGGGCTACAACCCGCTCGATTCAAGCCAAGGGCTGTCATGAACGCCTTCCTTCTCCAGTATCTGCCGATCGTTATTTTTCTAGGGATCGCGACCGTTATCGGTGTCGCCTTCCTGGCCGCTGCTGCGGTGCTCGCGCCCAGGGCGCCGGACCCGGAAAAGCTGTCCGCCTACGAATGTGGCTTCAACGCCTTCGATGATGCGCGCATGAAGTTCGACGTTCGATTCTACCTGGTATCGATCCTCTTCATCATCTTTGACCTGGAAGTGGCGTTCCTGTTCCCTTGGGCTGTCAGCCTGATGAAGTTGCCGCACGAAGCTGCGGTCTTTGCCTTCTGGTCGATGATGACCTTCCTGGGTGTCCTGACTGTCGGCTTCATTTACGAATGGAAGAAGGGCGCCCTCGAATGGGAGTGATCGTTCCCGCCAATAGCTCGGCCCTGATTCCGGCCGGCTCCGCTGGCCGCTCGACGGTGCAGGGCTATGATCCCAAGTTGCACGATCCGTTCTTTGACGGCGTCTCGGGTCAGTTGGCCGACAAAGGTTTCATCACGGCCGCAGCCGACGACCTTATCACCTGGGCCCGCACAGGCTCTCTGATGTGGATGACGTTTGGCCTGGCCTGCTGCGCCGTGGAAATGATGCAGGCTTCGATGCCGCGTTATGACCTGGAGCGTTACGGCTTCGCGCCGCGCGCCAGCCCGCGTCAGAGCGACGTGATGATCGTCGCGGGCACTCTGACCAACAAGATGGCTCCTGCTCTGCGCAAGGTTTATGACCAGATGCCCGAGCCGCGCTACGTGATCTCGATGGGCAGCTGCGCCAATGGCGGCGGCTACTACTATTACAGCTACAGCGTCGTTCGCGGCTGCGACCGGGTGGTGCCGGTGGACATCTATGTCCCGGGCTGCCCGCCGACCGCCGAGGCCCTGGTCTATGGCGTGCTGCAGTTGCAGAAGAAGATCCGTCGCACGGGGACCATCGAGCGATGAGCGAAGCTCTCGAACTTCTCGGACAGGACATCGTCGCGCGTTGCCCGGGCGTGCTGGGCCACTCGGTGGCGTTCGGTGAACTGACCATCGTCGCCCGTGCGGCAACCGTTTGCGATACGCTGATCTTCCTGCGAGACGATGCGGCGTGCCGCTTTCATCAGCTGATCGATCTGGCTGGCGTCGACTATCCCGAGCGCGCCGCGCGTTTCGACGTCGTCTATCACCTGCTGTCGCTGGTGAAGAACCACCGTATCCGTCTGAAGGTTTCGACCGACGAAGACACGCCGGTTCCGACCATCACGCCCGTGTTTGAGGTCGCCAACTGGTTCGAACGTGAAGCGTTCGACATGTACGGCATCTTCTTCGACGGCCATCCGGACCTGCGCCGGATTTTGACCGACTACGGCTTCCATGGCCATCCGCTGCGGAAGGACTTCCCGATGACGGGCTATGTTGAAGTTCGCTACGACGACGAGCTCAAGCGCGTCGTCTATGAACCCGTCAAGATTACCGAGTTCCGTGCGTTCGATTTCCTCTCCCCCTGGGAAGGCGCGAAGTATGCCCTGCCCGGCGACGAGAAGGCCGAGAAGAGAGCAGGGGATGCATGATCATGGGTCTGCGCCGGCCGACGTTCCGTTCCGCCACCGCGTTTTTTCTGGTGACATTTTCCACCGCGTTCCTGATGACCATCGGCATGCGGCTGACGGGCTGGTTCACGCGCGCGCCGATCATTTCGGTGGAGCAGAACAAGGGCCTGGGCATAGCGATCATGATCGCCGTCATGACCTTGGCGATTGGAGCCGGGTTACGGCGTATGGAAGTCGCGGAGCTGCGCAGCGCGCTGCTGGGTGCGGCGTCCGTGTTGCTGGCCCTTCCCCTGTCGCAAGCCGCGATTTCCCAGTCTTGGGACGTCGCCACCACCATCATCACACTACTGGGCGCCGTCCTGCTTATCGCTGGATTGCTTGTTTCGCTCAGCATCCAGCAGCGTAAGGAAGGCCAGGAATCATGACCGGCCAAGACACCCCTGCAGCGGTGACCGATCTCGTCCGTGACGAACCGGCGGTTCCGATGATCCCGGAAACGCCCGTCCGCAAGTTCAACATCAATTTCGGCCCGCAACATCCGGCCGCGCACGGTGTGCTGCGCCTGGTGCTGGAGCTGGACGGCGAAGTCGTCGAACGCGTCGATCCGCACATCGGCCTGCTGCATCGCGGCACCGAAAAGTTGATGGAGGCGCGCACCTACCTCCAGAACATCCCGTATTTCGACCGCCTCGACTATGTGGCGCCGATGAATCAGGAGCACGCTTTCTGCCTGGCCATCGAGAAGTTGCTTGGTGTCGATGTTCCCAGGCGTGGCCAGATTATTCGGGTGCTCTATTCCGAAATCGGCCGTGTTCTCAGTCACCTGCTGAACGTGACGACCCAGGCCATGGACGTCGGAGCCCTTACGCCGCCGCTCTGGGGCTTCGAGGAACGTGAAAAGTTGATGGTGTTCTACGAGCGTGCCTGCGGCGCTCGCCTGCACTCCAACTATTTCCGGCCGGGCGGCGTCCATCAGGACCTGCCTGACGCTCTTGTCGAGGACATCGACACTTGGGCTAAGGCGTTCCCGAAGATATGCGACGACATTGAGACGCTGATCACCGGCAACCGCATCTTCAAGCAGCGCAACGTCGATATCGGCGTCGTGACGCGCGAGCAGGCGATCGAGTGGGGTTTCAGCGGCGTGATGGCGCGGGGTTCCGGCATCGCCTGGGATCTGCGCCGCAGCCAGCCCTATGAGTGCTACAACGAATTCGAGTTCGATATCCCGCTGGGCAAGAACGGCGACTGCTATGATCGCTATCTGTGTCGCATGCAGGAGATGCGCGAGTCAGCGAAGATCATCCGCCAGGCCTGCGAGATGCTCCGCAAGACGCCCGGCCCGGTGATGACCGAGGACAACAAGGTCAGCCCGCCGCGTCGCGCCGAGATGAAGCGCTCAATGGAAGCTCTGATCCATCACTTCAAGCTCTACACCGAGGGCTTCCGTACGCCGGCCGGCGAGGTCTATGCCTGCGTCGAGGCGCCCAAGGGCGAGTTCGGCGTGTTCGTCGTCTCTGACGGCACCAACAAGCCCTATCGCTGCAAGATCCGCGCACCGGGCTTCCCGCACCTGGCGGCCATGGACTGGATGAACCGCGGCCACATGCTGGCCGACGTGTCGGCCATCCTCGGCTCGCTGGACATCGTGTTCGGGGAGATCGACCGTTGATCGAGGCCGCCGTTCAAGGCCAGCTGGACGCCTATAACGCCCAGGACGTCGATGCGCTGTGCCAGCACTTCGCCGACGACATGATGGTCGCCGATCTGAACGCCGAGCCCAACCTGCATGGCGTCTCAGCGTTCCGCGAGCGGCATGTCGGCCTGTTCGCCCAGTTTCCGCAAAACCGCGCCGAACTGCTGTCGCGTGTGGTGATCGGCAACAAGGTCATCGACCATGAGCGGGTCTTCCGTTCGCCCGAAGCGACGCCTTTCGAGGTCGCCGCCATCTACACCTTCGCCGGCGACAAGATCGCTCGCGTCGATTTCGTGAAAGCCTGACGCATGTCCGTTCGCCGTCTCGCCAAGGAACAGCCCGCGAGCTTTGCGTTCTCCAAGGAGAGCCAGGCCAAGGCTGACTGGTGGAAAGCCAAATACCCCGCCGAGCGCAAGCAGTCGGCGGTGATCCCTATGCTCTGGCTGGCCCAGAAGCAGGAAGGCTGGATCCCTGAGCCGGCTATCCAGGAGATCGCCAGGCAGCTTGAGATGCCGGTCATACGGGTGCTGGAAGTCGCGACCTTCTATGTGATGTTCCAGCTGCAGCCGGTCGGCAAGGTCGCCTTCGTTCAGCTTTGTGGTACGACGCCCTGCCAGCTGCGCGGCGCGCTGGACCTTCGCAAGGTGTTGAAGGACAAGATCGGCGACGCCAACCACGTCTCGGCGGACGGCAAGTTCAGCTGGGAAGAGGTCGAGTGCCTGGGCGCATGCTGCAACGCGCCGATGGCCGCCATCAACGACTACTATTACGAGGACCTGACGCCGGAGAGCCTGGCCCAGATTCTCGACGACTTCGCCGCCGGCAAGTCGCCGCAGCCGGGCAGCTACGACGGCCGCAAGGCATCGGAGCCCAAGGATTCGATCAAGACCCTGACCGATCCCACGCTCTTCGACGGCTCACTGGCCAAGAAGTTCAAGATCCCGAACCTGCCCGAAAAGCCCAAGAAGGCTCCCAAGGCGGAGCCGGCTGCCTGATGAACACCGACGCCGTCCTCCAGAAGAAGCGACTGACCGCGATGCTCGCCATCGACGCGGTCTGCTTCGTGCTGGCCGGCGCGGCGATTGTCGGTCACGTGGCCATGGGAATCGGTTGGCTTCTGCCGGCCTTCCTGGTTCTGGTCGCT
Source organism: Caulobacter sp. ErkDOM-C (assembly GCF_048541825.1). Lineage (GTDB taxonomy): Bacteria > Pseudomonadota > Alphaproteobacteria > Caulobacterales > Caulobacteraceae > Caulobacter. The sequence goes on from NZ_CP183332.1 coordinate 1,531,334, forward strand.
GCAGGGCTGGGCGCGCAGATCTGGTTCGTTTTGGGCTGGATGCGCGCCGTGAAGCGGGAAGAGGGGGCTTCGTCATGATCGACGACAGCGACTTCAACACGCGCAGAGCCGCCTATCTCGATACAGTTCGTAGCCTTGGTCGCCGCGAGCGCGGCTTCGGCTTCGTGGCTTGCCTGCTCGGCGTCCTGCTCCTGATCTGGGGGCGGGTCATCGCTGGCGCGCCACAATGGGCCGTTGTTCTGGGTCTTGTGACGATTGCCGCCGGTTGGCTGCTTTTCGCCTATGTCATCCTTCGTCGGACGCGGTATGTGCGCGCCCATCCATTCGATCCGCAAAGCTGAGTCATGGTCGGTATCCTCGAAGACAAGGACCGCATTTTCACGAACCTTTACGGGCTCCATGATTGGGGCCTGGAAGGCGCGAAAAAGCGCGGCTGCTGGAATGGCACCAAGGACATCCTCGACGCGGGTCGCGACTGGATCATCGACAACATGAAGAACTCCGGCCTGCGCGGCCGTGGCGGCGCGGGCTTCGGCACCGGCCTGAAGTGGTCGTTCATGCCCAAGGAAGTGAAGGACGGTCGTCCGCACTATCTGGTCGTCAACGCCGACGAATCCGAGCCGGGCACCTGCAAGGACCGGGAGATCATGCGGCATGACCCGCACCTCCTGATCGAAGGCTGCCTGATCGCCTCGCGCGCCATGCTGGCCCACGCCTGCTACATCTACATCCGCGGCGAATATGTTCGTGAGCGCGAAATACTGGAAGCCGCCATCAAGCAGGCCTACGAGGCCAAGCTGGTGGGCAAGAACAATGTCCACGGCTGGGACTTCGACATCTACGTCCACCATGGCGCCGGCGCCTATATCTGCGGCGAAGAGACGGCCCTGCTCGAAAGCCTGGAAGGCAAGAAGGGCCAACCGCGCCTGAAGCCGCCGTTCCCGGCCGGCGCGGGCCTCTACGGCATGCCAACCACGGTCAACAATGTTGAGAGCATTGCTGTCGTCGGCACCATCCTGCGTCGCGGCGCGGCCTGGTTCGCGGGTTTTGGCCGCCCCAATAACACCGGCACCAAGCTCTTCTGCGTCAGCGGGCACGTGAATACGCCCTGCAACGTCGAAGAGGCCATGAGCATCCCGTTCCGCCAACTGATCGAGGATCACTGCGGCGGCATCCGGGGCGGCTGGGGCAACCTGAAGGCCGTGATCCCGGGCGGCTCGTCCGTGCCGATGATCCCCGCCGAGCAGTGCGAAGACCTGCCGATGGACTTCGACGCCCTTCGCGCCCTGCGTTCGGGCCTCGGCACCGCCGCCGTCATCGTGATGGACAAGGACACCGATCTGGTCCGCGCCATCGCTCGCCTGTCGTACTTCTACAAGCATGAGAGCTGCGGTCAGTGCACGCCGTGCCGCGAAGGCACCGGCTGGATGTGGCGGGTCATGGAACGCATGGTCACCGGCGAGGCCGATCCCAAAGAGATCGACACCCTGCTGGACGTCACGACCCAGGTTGAGGGTCACACTATCTGCGCCCTCGGTGATGCGGCCGCCTGGCCGATCCAGGGCCTGTTCCGTCACTTCCGCCACGAGGTGGAAGACCGGATCGCATCCTATCGTAGCGGTCGCCTGCACGTGCAGGGCGCCAAGCTGATCGCGGCGGAGTAACAAGCATGGCTATCGCCAAGGTCAACGGCGTCGAGGTCGAGTTCGAACCCGGCATGACGGTTCTGCAGGTCGCGGAACTGGCCGGGGAAGAGATCCCGCGCTTCTGCTATCACGAGCGCCTGAGCATCGCCGGCAACTGCCGGATGTGCCTGGTTGAGGTGAAGCCTGGTCCGCCCAAGCCGCAGGCGTCGTGCGCCCTGCCGGCCGCCGAAGGCCAGGAGATCTTCACCAAGACCCCGATGGTCAAGAAGGCCCGCGAAGGGGTGATGGAGTTCCTGCTCATCAACCACCCGCTGGATTGCCCGATCTGCGACCAGGGCGGCGAGTGCGATCTGCAGGACCAGGCCATGGGCTATGGCCGCGATGGCAGCCGTTACGAAGAGAACAAGCGCGCGGTCGAAGAGAAGGCCATGGGCCCGCTCATCAAGACCGTGATGACCCGCTGCATCCAGTGCACGCGCTGCGTCCGCTTCATCACCGAAGTCGCGGGTTCGCCGGAGATTGGCCTGATCTCGCGCGGCGAAGACGTTGAAATCACGACCTATCTGGGCGCGGCGGTGACGTCGGAACTGTCAGCCAACGTGATCGATTTGTGCCCGGTCGGCGCTCTGACCTCCAAGCCCTACGCCTTCGAAGCGCGGCCTTGGGAGCTGAAAAAGACCGAGAGCATCGACGTCATGGACGCGCTGGGCTCGGCGATCCGCGTCGACAGCCGCGCCGCTGCGGTGCTCCGCGTGCTGCCGCGCGTCAACGAGGACGTCAACGAAGAGTGGATCTCCGACAAGACGCGCTATGCCGTTGATGGCCTGCAGCGTCAGCGTCTGGACCGACCCTACGTTCGCGTCGGCGGCCGTCTGCAGCCGGCGACCTGGGCCGAGGCTTTCGCGGCCGTGGCGGGCAAGATCAAGGCCACCAAGCCAGAGCGCATCGGCGTGATCGCCGGCGATCTGCAAGACGCCGAGAGCCTGAAGACGACCAAGGACCTCTTCACCGCCCTGGGCGTGAAGAACCTCGACGCCCGCCAGGACGGCGTGGCGCTGGGTGCTGGTCCGCGCGAGAGCTGGCTGTTCAACACCACGATCGCCGGCATCGAGAACGCTGACGTCATCCTGCTGGTCGGCACGAACCCGCGCGTCGAGGCGCCGGTGCTCAACACCCGCCTGCGCAAGCAGTGGATCGCCGGCAAGCTCCGCATCGGCGTGATCGGCGAGCAGGGCGACCTGACCTACGAGTACGACTATCTCGGCGCCGGCACGAAGACGCTGGCAGGCCTGGCCAAGAGCAAGTCCGACTTCGTCGCCGCCCTGAAGAACGCTGAGCGTCCGGCAATCATCATCGGTCAGGGCGCCCTGACCCGCGCTGACGGCGCGGCGGTTCTGAAGGCCGCCGCTGCGGTCGCCAAGAGCTTCAAGATCGTGCGTGACGGCTGGAACGGCTGGAACGTCCTGCACACCGCTGCTGCCCGCGTCGCCGGTCTCGACCTGGGCTTCGTGCCGGGCGAGGGCGGCCTGACCGCCGGCGAGATGCTAAAGCCGGGCGCGCTTGATGTGCTGTTCCTGCTGGGCGCCGACGAGTGCGAAACCGCTGCTTCGGACGCCTTCAAGATCTATCTGGGCACCCACGGCGACGCCGGCGCTCACAAGGCCGACGTCATCCTGCCGGGCGCGGCCTATACCGAAAAGAACGGCCTCTATGTGAACACCGAAGGCCGCGTCCAGATGGGCGAGCGGGCGGTGTTCCCGAAGGGCGAGGCCAAGGAAGACTGGTCGATCCTGCGGGCCCTGTCCGAGCTTCTCGGCCACAAGCTGCCCTATGACAGCCTGGACCAGCTGCGCGCCAAGCTGTTCGCCGACCACCCGAGCTTCGGCCAGATCGACTTCGCGCCGGGCTCGATCCCGACCGTGTTCGACCTGGCAGCCGTTGGCGGTCCAGGCGAACTGGCGGACACGCCGTTCGAGAACGCCATCAAGGCCTTCCACCTGACCAATCCCATCGCGCGCGCCAGCGTGACCATGGCCGAATGCGCGGCCGTCGTCTCCGGCGCCGCCAAGATCGCGGCGGAGTAGGCCGATGAGCGCTTTCTTCGCCAACCCTGCCGTGACCTGGACCCTGCTGACGACCGGCGGGATCCTGCTGGTCGTGATCTGGGTGCTGCTGAGCCTGGCCTTTCTGCTGCTGGCCGACCGCAAAATCTGGGCCGGCGTGCAGATGCGCAAGGGACCCAACGTGGTGGGGCCGTTTGGCCTGCTGCAGTCCTTCGCCGACTTCTTCAAGTTCGTACTGAAGGAAATCATCATTCCGGCCGGCGCAGACAAGGTGGTCTTTATCCTTGCGCCGCTGCTTAGCCTGGTCCTGGCCTTCGTCGGCTGGGCGGCCATCCCGTTCGCGCCGGGCTGGGTTGTCTCCAACCTGAACGTCGGCATCCTCTACCTGCTGGCGATGAGCTCGCTGGGCGTCTACGGCATCATTATGGGCGGCTGGGCTTCGAACTCGAAGTACCCGTTCCTGGGCGCCCTGCGCTCGGCGGCGCAGATGGTTTCCTATGAGGTCTCGATCGGTCTGATCATCATCACGGTGATCCTGCTGGCCGGCTCGATGAACCTGTCTACGATCGTGGAAGCTCAGAGCGGCTGGTTCTGGAACTGGAACGTCTTCGGCGGTGGCCTGAAGAACATTGTCCTGCTGCCGGTCATGGTGATGGCGATGGGCATGTTCTACATCTCGGCCCTGGCCGAGACCAACCGCCCGCCTTTCGACCTTCCGGAAGCCGAATCCGAACTCGTGGCCGGCTATCAGGTCGAGTACAGCTCGACCCCGTACCTGCTCTTCATGGTCGCTGAATACTCCAACATCGTCCTGATGTGCGCGATGATCAGCGTGCTGTTCTTCGGCGGCTGGAATCCCGGTTTTCCGACCGACTTCCTGGTGAGCTGGGGCTGGTGGGGTAACTTCTTCCTGGCCTTGGTGTTCTTCGCCAAGATCTGCTTCTGGTTCTTCATGATCGCCATGGCCAAGGCCATCGTGCCCCGCTACCGGTACGACCAACTGATGCGCCTGGGCTGGAAGGTGTTCCTGCCGACCGCGCTGGTGCTGGTCGTCCTGGTCGCTGCCTGGCGTGTGTTTGGACCAGGCGCCTGATGAACCGCCAAGCCGCCATAGCTTTGACGGGTCTGACCTTCGCCTTGCTCGCGGCCTGTTCGGCTACGATGGCTTCGGACAGGTCCTATTCGCTGGGACGCGGCGTTGTGAACTATGACGAACTTCGCCGGGCCGGCGACAAGTGCAAGGCCGATGGCGGAGTGCTGCAAGCCAAGCAGGACGGGGGAGATCCCGCCCAGCTTTCAAACTACACCTGCGTCATTCCGAAGGGTGATTGACGGCCATGATGCAACGCATTTCCCAGGCGATTAAGGGCGCGGCCCTTCTGGACTTCGCCAATGCCTTCGGTCTGGCCATGAAATACATGGCCGCGCCCAAAAAGACCGTGATCTACCCGAACGAGCGCAATCCGCAGTCGCCGCGCTTCAGGGGCGAGCACGCTCTGCGCCGCTATCCCTCAGGCGAGGAGCGCTGCATTGCGTGCAAGCTATGCGAGGCCATCTGTCCCGCTCAGGCGATCACCATCGAGGCCGAACCGCGCGAGGACGGCAGCCGCCGCACGACCCGCTACGACATCGACATGGTCAAGTGCATCTACTGCGGCCTGTGCGAGGAAGCCTGCCCGGTAGACGCCATCGTGCAAGGTCCGAACACCGAGTTCGCGACCGAGACGCGCGAAGAGCTCTATTACGACAAGGAACGTCTTCTCGATAACGGCGACCGCTGGGAACGCCTGATCGCGAAGAATCTGGAGTTGGACGCGCCCTACCGCTAAAGACGGGCGGCGAATCCGAAGGGGGCGGCGCGCCATTTGGCGTTGTCGTCATGGATGTAGTTTTCAGGGGAGCACCTGGGCCAATGGCCTTGCAGGCGATCGCTTTCTATTTGCTGGCTTTCACAACGCTGGCGGCGGGTCTTCTCGTCGTCTCGGCGCGAAATCCTGTGCACTCGGTGCTCTTCCTGATCACCGCCTTCTTCTCGGCCGCCGGCCTCTTCGTCCTGCTGGGCGCGGAGTTCCTCGCGATGCTGTTGATCGTCGTCTATGTGGGCGCGGTCGCGGTGCTGTTCCTGTTCGTCGTCATGATGCTGGACGTCGACTTTGAGGAACTGCGCAAGGGTTTCGCCCAGTACCTGCCGATCGGCGGGCTTGTGGCGGGCGTGCTGACGCTGGAGATGATCTTCGTCGCCGCCACGGTGGCCACGAACGGCGCCGCCGGCAAAAACGCCGAGACCATGGCCTCGCCGGAAGGCGTGAGCAACACCGAGGCGATCGGACGCGTGCTCTACACCGACTACGCCTTCTTCTTCCAGTTGGCGGGCCTTGTGCTTCTGGTGGCCATGATCGGCGCCATCGTCCTGACCCTGCGCCACAAGCCGGGCGTCAAGCGCCAGGATATCGGCAGGCAGGTGGCCCGTTCGCCCAAGACCGGCATGGAACTGGTTCAGATCAAGCCGGGTGAGGGGATCTCCGAATGATCGGCCTGTTGCACTATCTCGTCGTCGCCGCGATCCTGTTCACGATCGGCGTGTTCGGCATCTTCGTGAACCGCAAGAACATCATCGTCATCCTGATGTCGATTGAGCTGATCCTGCTGGCTGTGAACATAAATCTGGTCTCGTTCTCGGTCTATCTGCACGACGTGGTCGGTCAGATCTTCGCGATGTTCGTGCTGACCGTCGCCGCCGCCGAGGCGGCCGTCGGTCTGGCCATTCTCGTCACCTTCTTCCGAAACCGCGGCGACATCGCGGTCGACGACGCTAGCATGATGAAGGGCTAAGCGACGTCATGCAGACGCTAGTCACAATTATCCTCTTCGCCCCGCTGGTTGCAGCGATCGTGGCGGGCCTGTTTGGCCGTCGCATCGGCGACGTGGCCTCGCAGGCGATCACCACCGGTGCTCTGCTGCTGGCCTGCGGTCTGTCCTGGTACGTGTTCAGCCAATGGACCTGGGGGCACATGGAGGCCTTCACGGTAACCCTGCTGCCGTTCATCCACGTCGGCGACTTCATCTCCAACTGGTCGATCCGCATCGACGCCCTGTCGGCGGTGATGCTGATCGTGGTGACGACGGTCTCCGCCCTCGTGCACATCTACTCCTGGGGCTACATGGCCGAGGACGACAGCAAGCCGCGCTTCTTCGCGTACCTGTCGCTGTTCACCTTCGCCATGCTGTCGCTGGTCACCGCCGCCGACTTCATGCAGCTGTTCTTTGGCTGGGAAGGCGTTGGCCTGGCCTCGTATCTGCTGATCGGCTTCTGGTTCAAGAAGCCCACGGCCAGCGCTGCGGCGATCAAGGCCTTCGTGGTCAACCGGGTCGGCGACTTTGGCTTCGCCCTCGGCATCATGACCACCTACTGGGCGTTCGGTACGATCCAGTTCGCCGAACTCTTCCCGCAGATCGCCGCCAATGCCGGTCGCACCTGGGAGTTCGTCGGCCATAGCTGGCCGCTGGTGGATATCGCCTGCTTCCTGCTGTTCATCGGCGCGATGGGCAAGTCGGCCCAGTTCTTCCTGCACACCTGGCTGCCGGACGCCATGGAAGGCCCGACCCCGGTCTCGGCCCTGATCCACGCGGCGACCATGGTCACTGCTGGCGTCTACATGCTGTGCCTGTTGTCGCCGATGTTCGAATACGCACCCGTCGCCAAGAACATCGTCACGGTGATCGGCGCGGTCACGGCCCTGTTCGCGGCCACGGTCGGCCTGACCCAGAACGACATCAAGCGGGTCATCGCCTATTCGACCTGTTCGCAGCTGGGCTACATGTTCTTTGCGGCTGGTATCGGCGCCTATCAGGCGGCGATGTTCCACCTGTTCACCCACGCCTTCTTCAAGGCGCTGCTGTTCCTGGGCGCGGGTTCGGTGATCCACGGCATGCATCACGAACAGGACATGCGGAAGTATGGCGCTCTGGCCAAACTGCTGCCGGTGACCTTCATCGCCATGACCATCGGCACCATCGCCATCACGGGTCTCGGCTTCCCGCCGCTGCACCTGGGCTTCGCCGGCTTCTACTCGAAGGACACCATCATCGAGGCGGCCTTCGCTGCGGGTGGTGAGAACGCCTTTGCGATGTTCGCCTGGGTGATCGGCCTGCTGGTCGCCGGCCTGACCTCATTCTACTCATGGCGCGTGGCCTTCTTCACCTTCAACGGCAAGGCCCGTTGGGGTCATGACGATCATCACGCTCACGACGCGCAAGCCGCCCATGCACATGACGGCCAGACCTCGCATGAGGCGCACGACGAACCCGTTGCGGACGACCATGCGCATGACGGCCATGATCACAAGCCGCACGAGAGCCCACTGATCATGCTGTTCCCGCTGGTCGTATTGTCGCTCGGCGCGGTGTTCGCCGGCTTCGTGTTCGTCGACTACTTCGTGGGACACCACCAGGAAGAGTTCTGGCGCGGCGCGATCTACAACGCTCCGACCAACCACGTCCTGCACGAAGCGCATGACGTGGCCCAGTGGGTGAAGTGGAGCCCGTTGATCGCCTCGATCCTCGGCCTGCTGGTTGCGGCCTATATCTATCTGATCAAGGGCAACGAGCGCCTGGGCGCCAAGCTCGCGGCGCGTAACGGCCCGCTGTATGTATTCTTCTATAACAAGTGGTTCTTCGACGAGCTTTACCAGGCCACCTTCGTGCGCGCGGCCAAGTTCCTCGGCGACCTGTTCTGGAAGGGCGGAGACCAGAAGATCATCGACGGCTTCGGGCCGGACGGCGTCAGCGCCGTCAGCTACGAGGTCGGCCGCCGGACCGGCAAGCTCCAGACCGGCTACGTTTATCACTATGCGTTTGTCATGCTGCTCGGCGTCGCCGGCCTGCTTGGCTTCGCCCTTTACGCATTCCGTTGAGGACGGATCGATGACCGGCCTTCTCAGCCTCACAACCTTTGCTCCGCTCGCCGGCGTGGCCGTCCTTCTGGCGCTGCGCGCTATCAAGGGCGACAACGCGGCCACCGACAATCTGGCCAAGTGGATCACCCTGGCGACAACCTTGGTCACCTTCGCCCTGTCGATCCTGATGGTCGCGCAGTTCGACCCCGCCAATCCAGGCTTCCAATTCGTGGAAGATGTGGCGTGGTTCGCGGGCCTGCACTATCGGATGGGGGTGGACGGGATCTCGATCCTGTTCGTCCTGCTGACCGCCTTCCTGCTGCCGATCTGTATCCTCGCCAGCTGGAAATCGATCGATAAGCGGATCGTGGAATACATGATCTGTTTCCTCGTGCTGGAAACCCTGGTCATCGGCGTGTTCTGCGCGCTGGACCTGATCCTGTTCTATCTGTTCTTCGAGGGTGGCCTGGTGCCCATGTTCCTGATCATCGGGATCTGGGGCGGCAAGCGTCGCGTCTACGCGGCCTACAAGTTCTTCCTCTACACACTGCTCGGCTCGGTGCTGATGCTGGCGGCGATCCTGGCGATGATCACCATCTCGGGCACGTCTTCGATCCCCGAACTGATGACCTTCAAGTTTGCGCCCTGGCTGCAAACCTGGCTGTGGCTGGCCTTCTTCGCCAGCTTCGCGGTGAAGATGCCGATGTGGCCGGTCCACACCTGGCTGCCCGACGCCCACGTCGAGGCGCCGACCGCCGGTTCGGTCATCCTGGCGGGTATCCTGCTGAAGATGGGCGGCTATGGCTTCATGCGCTTCAGCCTGCCAATGTTCCCCAATGCGTCGGAGATGTTCCAGCCGCTGGTGTTCGCGATGTCGGCTATCGCCATCGTCTACACCTCGCTGGTCGCCTTCCGTCAGACCGACATCAAGAAGCTGATCGCCTATTCGTCGGTGGCCCACATGGGCTTTGTGACCATGGGTATCTTCTCGGGCAATGCGGCGGGCGAGCAGGGCGCGATCTTCCAGATGCTCAGCCACGGGGTTATCTCCGGGGCGCTCTTCCTGTGCGTTGGCGTCGTCTATGACCGCATGCACACCCGCGAGATCGCTTTCTATGGCGGCCTCGCCAATCGGATGCCCTGGTACGCAGCGACCTTCCTGTTGTTCACCATGGGCAATGTTGGCCTGCCGGGTACCTCCGGCTTCGTCGGCGAAATCCTGACGATGACTGGTGTCTACGAGGCCTCGACCTGGGCGGCCCTGTTCGCCGCCAGCGGCGTGATCCTGTCGGCGATGTACGCCCTGACACTGTATCGCCGGGTCATGTACGGCGAGATCGTCAATCCTGAACTGAAGACGATCACCGATCTCGACAAGCGCGAGATCCTGATCTTCGCGCCGCTCATCATCTCGACCCTGGTGCTCGGCATCTATCCGAATTTCGTATTTGACCTGACCGCGTCGTCCGTCGACGCGCTGGTCGGCGCCTGGCGCGCCGCCTTGGCCGGGTGAGGGACTGATGACGCTTTCAGCCAATCTTTCGCTGATCCTGCCCGAGGTCATTCTCGCGGTGTCGGCCCTTGTTCTGCTGGTCTGGGGGGCCTTCCAGGGGCGCGTTAGCGCTGCCTTCACCCTGGCCAGTGTCGCGGCCCTGCTCGCGGCGGCGGTCGCGGCCGTGGTCGGCCCACATGGTCACGCCTTCAACGGTGTCTATTCGGCCGACGCCGCGGCGACCTACGCCAAGGTGGCGATCTTCTTTTCCAGCGCCATCGGCATCGTGCTGGGTGATCGCTGGCTGGCCCAGCGCAGCGACCAGAAGTTCGAATATGCGGTGCTGGTGATCCTGGCGGCGCTGGGCATGGGCGTCACCGCCTCGGCGGGCGACCTGATCAGCCTGTACATCGGTGTCGAACTGCAATCCCTGGCGCTTTACGTGCTGGCGGCTTTCCGTCGCGACGACGCCAAGGCTTCGGAAGCCGGCCTGAAGTATTTCGTGCTTGGCGCGCTTTCCTCTGGCCTGCTGCTCTACGGTTCCTCGCTGATCTACGGCTTTGCGGGCTCGACCCGGTTTTCTGACATCGCCGCCGCTGCGCACGACGCACACGGCGTTGGCCTGCTGTTTGGCCTGGTGTTCCTGATCTGCGGTCTGGCGTTCAAGGTCTCTGCGGCGCCGTTCCACATGTGGACGCCGGACGTCTATGAAGGCGCCCCGACCCCGGTCGTTGGCTTCTTCGCCGCCGCGCCGAAGCTGGCCGCCATGATGATGTTCGCCCGCGTTCTGGGCGACGCTTTCCCGGACTCGGTCGCCCAATGGCGTCAGGTCCTGGTGATCGCCGCCCTGATCTCGGTTTTTGTCGGCGCCTTCGCCGGCTTGGCCCAGACCAATCTGAAGCGGCTTTGGGCCTATAGTTCGATTGCCAATGTCGGCTACGCCCTGCTGGGCGTTGCCACGGGCGGTGAGACCGGGCTGCACGCCATGCTGGTCTTCATGATCCTCTACATGGTCGACGTGACCGGCTTCTTCGCCTGCCTTCAGGCCCTGAGCCGCGACGGCAAGCCGATGGAGACCATCGAGGACATGGCTGGCCTGATCAAGGAACGCCCGGGCATCGCCCTGGCCATGACCGCGTTCTCGCTGTCGGCCCTGGGTCTGCCGCCGTTCTCGGGCTTCTGGTCGAAGTTCTACGTCTTCAAGGCCGCGCTCGGCTCGGGCGACGTCATGCTGCAGTGGGCCGCTGTGCTGGGCCTGGTCGGCAGCGTCGTCGGGGCCTTCTACTATCTGCGCCTGATCAAGAGCATGTGGTTCGACGCCTCCAAGGGCGCCGTGGATGCCCCGCCCCCCGCAGCGCGCGCGGTGGGTTTCGCAGCAGCCCTGTTCGCTTTCCCTGTGGTGCTGATCGCACTGGTCTGGCTCGATCCGGCCGCCAAGGCCGCAGCCGCGGCCTTTGGCCACCCGTGACGTGACGGGCGTGCCCTCAGCTTCAGAAGGGCCGTCCGTCGTCGTTCTCGACGAGATCGACTCCACCAATGCCGAGGCCCGTCGCCGCGCGGAAGCGGGTGAGGCGGGGCCCCTATGGCTGCTTGGCCTGAGGCAGACGGCAGGCCGTGGTCGCAGAGGCCGCGCCTGGGAGACCGGGGAGGGCAACCTCGCCGCTACCCTGCTGTTTTCCACGGACAAGTCGCCTGCCGAGGCTGCTCAGGTTTCGTTTGTCGCCGCACTGGCCGTTGCTGATCTCCTTGCGGCCTATGTTCCCGCATCCTTGATCAGCCTGAAGTGGCCCAATGATCCGCAGTTGGGTGGATTGAAAGTCAGCGGCATTCTGATCGAGTCTGGAAGTCGTCTCGGCGCCGGGCTCTGGATCGCCGTTGGCGTCGGCGTCAACCTGGCGTGCAAGCCGATTGATAGCGAACGTCCGGCCACGGCCCTGACCGAGCATCGCGCCGCGCCTGCGCCATCGCCTGCGGAGGCGATCGAGGTGTTGGCCGGCGCATTTGAGCGATGGTCGCGCGTCTGGCATACGCTGGGTTTTCCCGCCATTGCCGACGCCTGGACAGCGCGGGCTCATGGCCTGGGCGAGCCCTGCGTTGCGCGTCTGGGAACCGAGACCATCGAAGGTGTCGCCGAAGGGCTCGATAGCGACGGCGCTCTGAGGCTTCGGTTGCCTGATGGTCGGTTGCGGCGCATCACGGCCGGCGATGTCTTCTTTGGTGAGGCAAACTGATGCTGCTGGCGATAGAGCAGGGCAACACCAATACGATGTTCGCCATCCACGATGGCCAGAGCTGGATCGCCCAATGGCGGTCTGCCACCGAGAGCACCCGTACGGCTGACGAGTATGTTGTGTGGCTGTCGCAACTGCTTTCGATGCAGGGGCTGGGTTTTCGGGCCATCGACGCCTGCATCATATCCAGCGTGGTCCCGCAGTCGATCTTCAACCTGCGCAACCTTTCGCGCCGGTACTTTAATGTCGATCCGCTCGTGATCGGCGAGAACGCGAAGCTGGGCGTGGAGGTGCGGATCGACAAGCCGTCCGAGGCCGGCGCTGATCGTCTGGTGAACGCCGTGGGCGCGCACATGGTCTATCCGGGACCCTTGATCGTCATCGACAGTGGCACAGCCACCACCTTCGACATTGTCGGCGCGGACGGGGGCTTCGAAGGCGGCATTATTGCGCCAGGCATCAATCTTTCCATGCAGGCGCTTCACGAGGCGGCTGCTAAGCTGCCGCGCATCGCCATTCAACGCCCCGCTGGCAACCGCGTGGTCGGAACCGACACCGTCAGCGCCATGCAGTCCGGCGTGTTCTGGGGCTATATTTCTTTGATCGAGGGACTTGTTGCGCGCATCAAGGTTGAGCGCGCGGAGCCCATGACCGTCGTCGCCACCGGTGGGGTCGCCTCACTATTTGAAGGCGCCACGGGCTGCATCGATCACTTCGATTCGGATCTGACGATCCGCGGACTCCTCGAAATTCACCGTCGCAACACCACCTCAGAGACCTGATGACAAAATCTTCTCAAGACGAACTCGTTTTCCTGCCGCTCGGCGGGTCGAACGAGATCGGCATGAACTTCAACCTGTATGGCTTTGGCCCGGCCCACGCTCGCAAGTGGATCGTGGTCGATCTGGGCGTCACCTTCGGCGACCAGACGACCCCCGGTGTCGAAATCATTCTGCCCGATCCCGAATACATCGAGGCCTATGCCGACGATATCCTGGGCATTGTGCTGACCCACGCCCACGAGGATCACCTGGGGGCGGTGCACTGGCTTTGGCCGCGGCTGAAGGCGCCGGTCTACGCGACGCCGTTTACGGCCTTCTTGCTGCGCGAAAAACTGCGCGACGCGCGTCTTCTCGACGAAGTGCCCATCACCGAGGTGCCTCTGGGTGGCAAGTTCTCGATCGGCCCGTTCGATCTGGAAATGATCACCCTGACCCACTCGATCCCGGAGCCGAACGGCCTGGCGATCAAGACCCCTCTGGGCACGATCCTGCATACCGGCGACTGGAAGATTGATCCCGATCCACAGCTCGGCGAAGCCACCGACATCGACGCCATCCGCAAGCTTGGCGACGAGGGCATCCTTGCGATGGTGTGCGACAGCACCAATGTGTTTGTCGATGGCGTGGCGGGCTCGGAAGCCGATGTACGCGTTGCGATGAACCGACTGATCGCTGGCCTGACCGGCAAGATCGCTGTGGCGTGCTTCGCCTCGAATGTGGCCCGTATGGATACCGTGATCCGCGCCGCCCAGGCCGCCGGTCGCAAGGTCTGTCTGGCCGGGCGTTCGATGCACCGCATGAGCGCAGCCGCGCGTTCGGTCGGTCTGCTTGTGGGCATCGAGCCCTTCATCACTGACGACCAGGCAAAGTACCTGCCCGAAAACGAAGTTCTGTTCCTCTGCACCGGCAGCCAGGGCGAGGCGAGGGCGGCCCTGTCACGCATCGCTGAGGGAACCCACCCGCATGTGAAGCTGTCGCAGGGCGATCACGTGGTCTTCAGTTCGCGGGTCATTCCGGGCAACGAGATTCCGATCCGCAACCTGCAGAACAAGCTGGCCGATCGCGGCGTTCGTCTGCACACCGAACGCGACACGCCAGGTATCCACGTCAGCGGCCACCCTTGCCGCGACGAACTCAAGCAAATGTATCAGTGGGCTCGCCCCGAGATTGCTGTGCCGACCCATGGCGAGCGCCGTCACCTGATCGAGCATGCTGCCTTCGCCCGTGACCTGCAGGTCCCGCAGCAGGTGACACCGCGCAACGGCGATATGGTTCGCCTGGCTCCTGGCCGCGCCGAGATCATCGATGAGGTTCCGGCCGGTCGCCTCTATGTCGACGGCGGCGTGGTCACGGCCGAGAACGGTCAGGCCCTGCGCGAGCGCCGCCATGTCGCCTTCAATGGCATGCTGGCGGTATCAATCGTTCTGGACGGCAAGAACCGTATCGTTTCTGGCCCGCAGGTTCGGGGCCTGGGTCTGGCGGGCGACAACGAGTATCCGCTGGGCGAGGCCATGGACGATCTTGCTGAGGAGGCCGAGACGGCCTTCAAGCGCCTGGGTGGCGATCAGAAGGAACTGGACGACGCTATCGAGAACGCCATCTCGCGCGCCGTGAAGAAGGCGGCGTTCCGGATCTGGGAGCGCAAGCCCGTCGTCGAGACGACGGTCCTTCGCGTCTAACGTTACGTAAGCAGCCGCTCGCCGTGAAAACGACACGGCGGGCGGCTCTTTTCGCGCTGCGGGCTAGGTGTTAGGCCTTCGCGCGAACGAGAAGCGCGTGGGAGCAGATCATGATCGGCAAACTCAACCATGTTGGCGTGGCGACGCCGTCGATCGACGAGTCGCTGAAGCTGTATCGCGACCTGCTGGGTGCGACATCGGTCACCGAGAAGTGGGCGATGCCGGAACAGGGTGTCTGGGTTTGCTTCGTCAACCTGCCCAATAGCCAGATCGAACTGATCGAGCCCTATGGCGAGACATCGCCTATCCATGGATTTCTGGCCAAGAACCCCAAGGGCGGCCAGCATCACATCTGCTTCGAGGTCGAGAATATCTACGAAGCTCGTGACGCGCTTGTCGCCAAGGGCGCTACGGTGCTGGGCGAGCCGCGTATCGGCGCGCACGGCACGTTGATCATCTTTGTTCACCCCAAAGACATGGGCGGCCTGCTGGTCGAACTCATGGAGACGCCCAAGGAGGCGCACCACTGATGGGCCCGATTACTGGTATCGCGATCTTCCTGACCATATGGTGGACGGTTCTGTTCGTCGTTCTGCCGCTTGGGTCGCGCAGCTATCACGAGATGGGGATCAAGCCGCCGGGCGGCGGTGACCCGGGCGCGCCGGTGAACCCGAATCTGAAGCGCAAGTTCTTCACCACGACCTGGGTATCGGCGGCGGTGTTCGCTGTGCTGTGGCTGATCATCCGCTTTCACCTGATCAGCCTGCCGCCGCTGCCTGCGACCTATTAGGACCGCCATGGCGCCCAAGCCTTGGGCGTGATGCGATCTTTGCCCCTGCAATCGCCCAAGGCTTGGGCGAAACGCCCTAATGTGCGCTGCTCGCTGCAAGTGCGTGCCCCAACAAATGTTCAGAGGCGTAAGGTCACGTTACGAGATCAGCTGTTTCTGATCTCACTCTGTGGCGTCTTCCCCGACGATGAACTTGCAAGGCCGCGCGAGGATCGCGCGGCCTTCTTTTCGTTTGAAATGGCTCTCGCGGTCATCTTTTCGCCGCGCGCGTTGCCAAGCTAACGGCCAAGGGGCTATCTCAGGCCCTCGCATTTCCTCGGAGACGTCTTTCTGATGCGCCTGTCGCGCTATTTCCTGCCCGTGCTGAAAGAAGCTCCGTCCGACGCCCAGATCGCGTCGCACCAATTGATGCTGCGCGCCGGCATGATCCGTCAGGAAGCGGCGGGCATCTATGCCTGGCTGCCGCTAGGCCTGCGGGTGCTGAACCGCATCGAACAGATCGTCCGCGAGGAGATGGATCGCGCCGGAGCGATAGAGCTCCTGATGCCGACCCTGCAACTGGCCGACCTGTGGCGCGAGTCGGGCCGCTATGACGCCTACGGCCCTGAGATGCTGCGCATCGTCGACCGTCACGAGCGCGAGCTGCTGTACGGCCCCACCAACGAGGAAATGATCACCGAAATCTTCCGTGGGTCGGTGAAAAGCTACAAGGAGCTGCCCAAGAACCTCTACCACGTGCAGTGGAAGTTCCGCGATGAGACCCGTCCGCGGTTTGGCGTGATGCGCGGCCGCGAGTTCCTGATGAAGGACGCCTACAGTTTCGACCTCGATGTCGAGGGCGCGCGCAAGTCCTACAACCGGATGTTCGTGGCCTATTTGAACCTGTTTGATCGCATGGGCCTGAAGGCCGTTCCAATGCGCGCCGACACTGGTCCGATCGGCGGCGACCTGAGCCACGAGTTCATCGTTCTGGCCGATACCGGTGAAAGCGCCGTGTTCTGCCACAAGGACCTGGTCGAGATGGGCGCGCCCGGCCCCGACGTCGACTGGTATGGCGACCTGCAGCCGCTGGTCGACCAGCGGACAGCGCTTTACGCCGCGACCGAGGAAATGCACGACGAGGCCGCCTTCGCTCAGGTCGCCGAGGGCGACCGGCTGTCGGCGCGCGGCATCGAGGTGGGGCATATCTTCTCGTTCGGGACCAAGTATTCCGAGCCGATGCGCGCTCTGGTCACCGGTTCGGACGGCAAGGATATTCCGGTCCAGATGGGCTCTTACGGCGTAGGCGTTTCGCGTCTGCTGGGCGCGATCATCGAGGCCAGCCACGACGAGGCCGGCATTATCTGGCCCGAGTCCGTGGCTCCCTTCGATGTGGGCATCATCAACATGCGCCAGGGCGACGCGGCTTGCGACGCGGCCTGCGACGCGGCCTACAAGGCGCTGACCACTGCCGGCAAGACAGTGCTCTACGACGACACAGACGCTCGGGGCGGCGCCAAGTTCGCCACCATGGACCTCATCGGTCTGCCGTGGCAGTTGATCATCGGCCCCAAGGGCATCGCCGAAGGCGTTGTCGAGATCAAGAACCGCGCGACCGGCGAGCGCTCGACCGCGTCGCTGGAGTCCGTCCTGGCGGGCCTCACGCAAAGCAAGGCTGGCTAATGAGCGATCTCGGGTCGGCCGGACCGTTCAGCCGCTGGGAGCGGTCCGTCGCGCGGCGGTACCTGTTCGCCAAGCGCAAGAATGGCGGCGTCGCCCTGATTTCGGTGATCTCGTTCAGCGCTGTCATGCTGGCTGTGTTCGCCCTGATCACTGTCATGAGCGTCATGAACGGTTTCCGGGCGGAACTGCTGGGCCGGATTCTGGGCTTCAACGGCCATCTGTACGCCCAGTCGCCTCTGATCAATGGCCCTGACCGGGATGGTGTGATCAGCCGTATCCGCGCGGTGCCTGGCGTTATTCAGGCCGTCCCGATGGTTGAAGCTCAGGCCATGGTCATCGGCCCCAGCCAGGTGACCGGGGCTATCGTGCGCGGGGTGACGCCTCGCGATCTACGCGGCCTGAAGATCATAGCCGATAATATCAAGAAGGGTTCGATGGCCGGCTTTGGCCAGGGCGAGTTCGGCGGCGACATCGTGCTGATTGGCGACCGCATGGCGATCAATCTTGGGGTCGCCCCGGGCGACGCGATCACCTTGATCTCGCCCTCCGGCCCGGCGACGGCGTTCGGGACCTCCACCCGCGAAAAGGACTACATCGTCGGCGGCATCTTCAGCGTCGGCATGAGCCAGTTTGACGAAGCCTATGTCTATATGCCGCTCGACCAGTCACAGCTGTTCTTCGGGCGCGACACCTCGGTCGACTATGTCGAGATCAAGGTTGATGACCCCGATGACGCCAAGGCCCTCAAGCCGGCCGTCGAGGCCGCCAGTGGTCCGGGCGCGCTGGTCGCCGACTGGATGGACAAGAACCATAGCTACTTCACGGCCCTGCAGGTCGAGCGGAAGGTGATGCGGTTGATCCTCTTCTGCATCGTCGCGATCGCCACGCTGAACATCATTTCCAGCCTGGTCATGCTGGTCAAGAACAAGGGCAAGGACATCGCCATTCTGCGCACCATGGGGGCAGGGCAGGGATCGATCCTGCGCATCTTCCTCATGGCCGGCGCCTCGATCGGCGTTGCGGGCACCCTGACGGGCCTGCTGCTGGGGGTGCTGTTTTGCGCCTACATCACGCCGATCCAGAACTTCGTGGAATGGGTGACGGGCACGGCCGTTTTCAGCGCCGACGTCTATATGCTCTCGCACATCCCCGCGAAGATCGACTGGGCCGAAGTGGGCGGCATTGTCGGCCTCTCGGCCCTGATGAGCATCGCAGCGACCCTGCCGCCGGCCTGGCGCGCCTCGCGTATCGATCCGGTAGAGGCGCTGCGCTATGAGTGATCCTGTTCTGTCTCTGCGCGGCGTCGAACGCGTTTACAAGACCGAAGCTGGCGATCTGCCCGTGCTGCGCGGCGTCGACATCGATGTCTATCCAGGCGAGGTCGTCGGACTGATCGGCCCCTCGGGATCGGGCAAGTCGTCGCTGCTGCATTCGGCCGGTTTGCTGGAACGTCCTGACGCCGGCCTCGTGGCTCTGGGGGGGCGCGACTGCTCGAAACTGTCGGAAAGGATCCGCACGCGGATCCGCCTGGGCACGGTGGGGTTCGTCTACCAGTTCCACCACCTGCTGCCCGAGTTCAGCGCGCTCGAGAACGTGGCCATGCCCGGCCTGATCGCCGGGCGCAGCCGGGCCGAGGCGGAGGGGCGGGCGCTTGAGTTGCTGACGGAGCTTGGCCTCAGCGCCCGGGTGAACCATCAGCCGGCCCAGATGTCGGGTGGCGAGCAACAGCGCGTGGCGATCGCCCGCGCCTTGGCCAACAAGCCGCAACTGCTGCTGGCCGACGAGCCGACGGGCAATCTGGATCCGGCAACCTCGGCAGCGGTGTTTCAGTCGCTCTACAGCCTGGCCCGTGGCCAAGGTGTGGCCGCGCTGATCGCCACGCACAACATGGATCTGGCGCGCTATATGGACCGGGTGTTCGCGCTCAGAGACGGCCATCTTGAGCCGCAGACCTTCTAAGGTCGCGCTCGGCTAAAGCAGCGCCTGGCGTATCGCGGCGAAGAAACCGCTCCGGTCGATCTTCTTGATCACCCGGGCATTGGGCGCCCTGCGCTTGAGCGCTGGATCAGCGATCTCGATATCGGGCAGGATGGCGTGCGATACGCTCAGATAGCCTCGCGTGAGCTCGCCCAGAGTCTCGACATCGACGACGGCCTGCTCGGCTTGCAGGATCAGGCTCTCATCCAGCGCGACGGCACATGTCAGGGCGTCCGGGTGCAGGCTGCCGCTCAGACCTTCGGTGTCCTGAGCGAAGGCCAGCGAGGCGCGATTGACGTCGGTGAAGAACCGGGCGCGGGGCGTGCCCATGGCCTCCAGTTCGGCCAGTTGGGAGATATCCAGCAGGCCGTCACGCAGCGTCTCGGTCCAGGTCACGATGGACAGCTTGAAGCCGGCGTTGATCACGATCTTGGCCGCTTCAGGATCGGCATAGAAATTGTACTCGGCGGCGGGGGTCACGTTGCCCACGCCGTTGTCGGTGCCGCCCATGACCCAGAGATGTTTGACAGCCTCGGCGATCCGCGGTTCGCGCAGATAGGCCAGCGCAATATTGGTGAGGGGCGCCTGGGCAATGACCGTGATCTCGCCCGGAGCCGCCATGACCCTTCGCACGATCTCGTCCACCGCGTGACCTATGGCCGGGCGCTGTGCGGCGAGCGGATAGCCCATGTCGCTCATGCCGTCCGCGCCGAACACATAGGCCGCATCCAGCGGCGTGCGGGAAAATGGAGTTTGGGCGCCCAGATAGACCGGCACGCTTCGGGTCTCGCAGACCTCCAGCGTGACCAGCGCATTCTCGGCATGCTGGACAAAACCGACATTGCCGTGGGCGATCGTGATCGCCTCAACGGATACGCCCGGGTGGGTCAGGGCGAGCATCAGGGAGAACACGTCGTCCCCGGCGGTGTCTGTATCGATGATCAGGCGCATGGGGCGATCTGAACTGATCCGGTGTCCCGGGCAAAGCCCCCTGGAGGGCTTTCGAATGACTCTCCCAAAGAATATGCGGTGGATCGTGGGGGAACATCTTGTGAACAGAACGAAAGGGGAATATGGAACAAACAAGAAACAACAGTGGAGGTTCCTGTGATCCGTATCGCGCGTGAGTCTTTGGCCCTTGTGTCCGTCGCCAGCTTCGTCTGGATGATGTGCTCGGTCGCCCAGTTGGTGGCCTGAGTCGATTGATTGGAGACGTGGGCGATGTCGGGCAGCGAAGGACAGGGTTTCGTCCACCTTCGGGTCCGTTCTGCCTACTCGCTGCTAGAAGGCGCCATCAAGGCTGACGTGATCGGCAAATTGGCCGAGGCCGCGGGGATGCCGGCGGCGGGTCTGACGGATCGGGCCAATCTGTTTGGCGCTCTGGAATATTCCTCCTACGCCAAGGATTCGGGGATCCAGCCGATCATCGGCTGCGCGCTGCCCGTGTCAGGCATCGGCACTGGTCCAACAGAGCGATGGGCGCGAGCGCCGACGATCACGCTCCTGGCCCAGAGCGAGCGGGGCTATCTCAATCTTTCCGAGCTTTCGTCGATCGCTTACCTGGAAAGCGGTGATCTTGCCGAGCCGATCGTGCCGTGGTCCAAGGTGGTCGAGCACGCTGAAGGACTGATCCTGCTATCGGGCGGCGTCGATGGTCCGGTTGACGCGCTGTTCGCCGCCGGAAAGAGCACTGAAGCGATCCAGGCCCTGGCCGAAATGAGCCGGGTGTTTGGTGATCGGTTCTATGTGGAATTGCAGCGTCATGGTCTGCCGCGTCAGGCCGCCGCAGAGCCGGGTCTGGTGAACTGGGCCTATGAGCACGACGCGCCGCTGGTCGCGACCAATGATGTGTATTTCGCCAAGGCCGAGCTCTACAACGCGCACGACGCCCTGCTGTGCATTTCTGACGGCGCTTTTGTCGGACAGGATGAACGCCGGCGTGTGACGCCAGAGCACTGGTTCAAGCCGGCGGCCGACATGCGCAAGCTGTTCTCGGATCTGCCGGAGGCCTGCGACAACACCCTGGACATCGCCCGCCGCTGCGCCTTCCTGGTCAAGAAGCGTGATCCGATCCTGCCGAGCTTTCCCACAGGCGACGGACGTAGCGAACCGGATGAACTGAAGCATCAGGCCCGCGAGGGTCTGCGGGCAAGACTCGCCGAAAATCCGCTGGCAGTCGATGAGCAGGTCTATTGGGATCGACTGGATTTCGAGCTGGGCATCATCATCAAGATGGGTTTCCCCGGCTACTTCCTGATCGTGTCGGACTTCATCAAGTGGGCCAAGTCGCACGGCATCCCCGTCGGCCCGGGCCGGGGTTCGGGCGCCGGGTCGCTGGTCGCCTGGGTGTTGACCATCACCGATCTGGATCCGCTGCGCTTTGGCCTGCTGTTCGAGCGTTTCCTGAATCCTGAGCGGGTCTCCATGCCCGACTTCGACATCGACTTCTGCCAGGAGCGACGCGAAGAGGTCATCGTCTACGTTCAGGAAAAGTACGGCCGCGATCGCGTGGCTCAGATCATCACCTTCGGCTCGCTGCAGGCCCGCGCGGTGCTGCGAGACGTCGGACGGGTGATGCAGTTGCCGCTCGGTCTCGTTGACCGGCTCTGCAAGATGGTCCCCAATAACCCCGCCGCGCCGGTGACCCTGGCCCAGGCGATCGAACTGGAGCCGCGCCTCAAGCAGGCCAAGAAGGAAGACGGCAACGTCTCGGCCTGTCTCGACGTGGCCCTGCAACTGGAAGGCCTGTTCCGCAACGCCTCGACCCATGCCGCCGGCCTGGTGATCGGCGATCGGCCGCTGACCCAGCTGACGCCGCTGTACAAGGATCCGCGCTCCGACCTGCCCGCCACCCAGTTCAACATGAAGTGGGTCGAGAGCGCCGGGCTGGTGAAGTTCGACTTCCTGGGTCTGAAAACCCTAACGGTGCTGGATCGCGCCGTGAAGCATCTGAAGAAGCGCGGCGCAGAGGTCGATCTGGGCAAGTTGCCCTTCGACGACACCAAGACCTATGAACTGCTGGCCTCGGGCCAGACGGTCGGCGTGTTCCAGCTGGAAAGCCAGGGCATGCGTGACACCCTGCGCAAGATGCGGTGCGGGTCGATCGAGGAAATCACCGCTCTGATCTCGCTCTATCGACCGGGGCCGATGGACAACATCGACACCTTCGTCGACTGCAAGTTCGGCCGTAAACCCGTCGACACCCTGCACCCGTCGCTAGAGACGGTGCTCAAGGAAACCTACGGCGTCATCGTCTATCAGGAACAGGTGATGCAGATCGCCCAGATCCTGGCGGGCTACAGCCTGGGCGAAGCCGACCTTTTGCGTCGGGCCATGGGCAAGAAGAAAAAAGAGGAAATGGATCTTCAGAAGATCCGTTTTGTCGACGGCGCCAGACAGAAGAACGTCCCTGAAGAGCAGTCGGGTTCAATCTTCGAACTGGTGGCCAAGTTCGCCGGCTACGGTTTCAACAAGAGCCACGCGGCCGCCTATGCGCTGATCGCCTATCAAACGGCCTGGTTGAAGGCTAATACGCCGGTCGAGTTCCTGGCCGCGTCGATGAGCCTGGATATATCCAACACAGACAAGCTGGCGGTTTTCCATCAGGACGCCCGCCGGTTCGACATCACGGTGCGAGCCCCTGACGTCAATCGGTCGGGCGCGGACTTCGAGGTCGAGAACGGCGAAGTGCTCTACGCCCTGGGCGCGGTGCGCAATGTGGGTCTGGAAGCCATGAAGCACCTGGTCGCCGTTCGCGAGGAGGGCGGCCCGTTCCGCGACATCTTTGATTTCGTCGAGCGGGTCGATCCAAAGCAGGTAAACAAGCGGGCGATCGAAAATCTGGCGCGCGCAGGCGCCTTTGATTCCTTCCACAAGAACCGCGCCCAGATCCTGGCCTCCTCCGACGTCTTGATCGCGCACTGTCAAAGCATCGCCGCTGATCGTCAGGGCGGTCAGCATGCCTTGTTCGGCGGCGATCCATCCGCAGGCCGGCCGCGCCTGAAGAAGACTGAGCCCTGGAACCAGGTCGATCTGCTGGACGAAGAACTGGCCGCTGTTGGCTTCTATCTGACCGGCCACCCGCTTGAAGACATGGTGGGCATGCTGCGCCGTAAACGTACTGCCATGCTGACCGAGGTGATCCCCCAGGCCGAAGCCGGGATGGAAGCCTTCCGGATGTGCGGCGTTGTGCGGCGTCGCCAGGAACGGGCTTCGCAAAGCGGTGAGCGGTTCGCTTTCGTTTCGCTGTCGGATCCAACAGGTGAGTATGAAGTCCTGTTTCCACCCGAGGCTTTGCGCAAATGTCGGGATGTGCTGGAGCCTGGCAAGTCGGTCGCCATCAAGGTGCGCGCCAAGGCCCGGGATGGCGAGGTGCGGTTCTTTGGCGACGACGCCGAACCCATCGAGAAAGCGATCGAGAATGTGGTGGCGGGGCTACGCGTTCATCTTTCGCCCTCGGCGACCGAAATTGACGCACTTAAGAAGCGTCTGGACCCCGCCGCGTCGCAGAAGGGCGGCGAGATCAGTTTTATCGCCGCCATTGGCGGCGGACGGGAAATCGAACTGAAGCTGCCAGGGCGCTATATTCTGGACGCCTCTCTGCGCGGGGCGCTTAAAACCGCGCCTGGCGTAGCGCTGCTGGAAGATGTCTGATCAGGCGCTGAGGCGTCGCTGGCGACAAGGGCGGATTGTGGTGAAGCATCTGGGCGGTTGTCAGTGCGGGAAGGTCCGCTTCGAGGTTGAGGTCGGGCTTGATGACCTGATCACCTGCAATTGCTCGCGTTGTGGCAAGCTGGGTTCGGTGTTGGCGTTTGCCGCCGAGAGCGACTTCACGTTGTTGCAAGGCGAGGAGCATCTGACCGACTATCGCTTCAACACCAGCAAGATCTCGCATCTCTTCTGCTCGGAGTGCGGCATCGAATCGTTTGGGCGAGGTGAGGGGCCAGGCGGGGTGCGAATGGCGGCGATCAACGTGCGCTGTCTGGATGACGTCGACGTCTTTGCTCTCAACCCTGTTCAGGTCAACGGCAAGGCATTCTAGCCCCTTTGATCAGGGTCTTTGCAGCGGGATCGGGGGCGTTCAGACCTCCGCATCGGGCCGTTTCCGGGGTAGAAGACCCGACAAGACTTGCTTTTTGATCCAATCGCGCCTAATTGCGCGCCATTCCACACGCGGACGTTCGGCTGTGACCCGGGGAGACATCCCGGCGCCGCCGTTCCGGTCCCGCTCCAGATGTCTGGGTCGGGGGTGTCCGCGGAGGTTCAACCGGAAGAAGGATTATAGGCCTCATGGCGCTTCCCGAATTCTCCATGCGTCAGCTCCTGGAAGCTGGCGCCCACTTCGGCCACCAGACGCACCGCTGGAACCCGAAGATGGACCGCTACATCTTTGGCTCGCGTTCGAACATTCACATCATCGACCTGTCGCAGTCGATTCCGCTCCTGCACCAGGCCCTGGTGAAGGTGCGTGAAGTCGCCGCCGCCGGCGGTCGCGTGCTGTTCGTCGGCACCAAGCGTCAGGCTTCCGATCCTGTCGCCACCGCCGCCAAGCGCTGCGCCCAGTACTACGTCAATCACCGCTGGCTCGGTGGCACCCTTACCAACTGGCGCACCGTGTCGGGCTCGATCGCGCGTCTGCGCGAACTCGAAGGCATCATGGGTGGCGAAGGCCAAGGCCGTTCCAAGAAGGAACTGCTGCAGCTGACCCGCGAACGCGACAAGCTGGAGCTGTCGCTGGGCGGCATCAAGGACATGGGCGGCATCCCCGACATCATGTTCGTGATCGACACCAACAAGGAAGCCATCGCGATCCTTGAGGCCCGCAAGCTGAACATCCCGGTCATCGCGATCCTGGACACCAACTGCGATCCGGACGGCATCACCTATCCGATCCCGGGTAACGACGACGCCGCCCGCGCCCTGCAGCTGTACTGCGACCTGATCGCCGACGCCGTCCTCGACGGTCTGGCCGCCGGCCAAGCCTCGTCGGGCGTCGATCTGGGCGCCTCGATTGCTCCGATGGAACCGACCCTGGCTCGCGAACTGACCCCCGAGCCGGTGGCTGCTGAAGCCGCCGCCCCCGAGGCAACCGTCCCGGAGGCCGCTCCCGAGGCCGCTCAAGAAGCGACCGCTGAAGCGATCGAAGCTGTCGCCGAAGAGCCGGCTGCGAGCTGATAGGACGACCGTCCTCTCGTTTGAGGACCGTTGTGATCATGACATGCGACCGGGCTATCAAGCCCGGTCGCTAAACGTTTGAATATGGAGGATCTCATGGCTGAAGTGACCGCTGCGCTGGTGAAAGAACTGCGCGAAAAGTCCGGCGTCGGCATGATGGACTGCAAGAAGGCGCTGGTTGAAAACGCCGGCGACATCGATGCGTCCATCGACTGGCTGCGCGCCAAGGGCCTGTCCAAGGCCGCCAAGAAGGCTGACCGCGTCGCCGCCGAAGGCCTCGTCGGCATCGCCGTTCGCATCGAAGGCGCCGGCATGACCGCCGCCGCTGTCGAAGTGAACGCCGAGACCGACTTCCTGGGCCGCAATGAACTGTTCCAGAACGCCGTCCGCAAGATCGCGGCTGTTGGCCTGGACAACGATGGCGTCGACGCCATCAACGCCGGCAAGACCGCCGACGGTGAAGTGGTTGCAGATCTGCTGACCAACCTGATCGCCACCATTGGCGAGAACATGGTTGCTCGTCGGTCCGCGCGCTTCAGCGTCGCCCAAGGCGCCGTGTCGACCTACATCCACAACGCTACTGCGCCCGACCTCGGCCGTATCGGCGTGCTCGTGGCGATCGAAGGCGCCGGCGACCAGGCCAAGATCCTGGAGCTGGGCCGCAAGATCGCCATGCATGTCGCCGCGACCTCGCCGCTGTCGCTGTCGCCGGACGATCTGGACCAGGCCGCGATCGAAAAGGAACGCGCCATCTTCACCGAGCAGGCGCTGGAGTCGGGCAAGCCCGCCGCCGTCGTCGAGAAGATGGTCGAAGGCCGCATCCGCAAGTTCCTGGAAGAGGTTGTGCTGCTGAAGCAGGCCTTCGTCATGAACCCGGACCAGACCGTCGAGCAGCTGGTCGCCGAGACCGGCAAGGAACTGGGCTCGCCGCTCACCGTGAAGGGCTTCGTTCGCCTGGCCCTGGGTGAAGGCGTCGAGAAGGCTCCGGTCGGCGATTTCGCCGCTGAAGTCGCCGCCATGGCTGGCCAAGCCTAAGACTAGATGAAGCTCCAAGCCCGCTTGGCGGCGCTTGGAGTTTCCGTCTTCGAAGGGCGCGGCGCGTTTGACGCGCGCCGCGCCCTTCTTGCGCCTGCGTCCGCGCATTTTGGCCTTCTGAGGCCATCGGCAGCCGGGCGCGCGCAAAACCGATCCCACTTTTGACGAACGCGCACTATGTTGCGTCCCGACGACTCAGGAAGAGCCCGGCCCATGTCTGAATCCAGCCCCGCCATGCCGAAGCCCTACCGCCGCGTGCTCCTGAAGGTTTCCGGTGAAGTGCTGATGGGCGACACGCCCTACGGCATCGACACCAACACGGTACAGTCCGTCGCCGAAGATATCGCCGAGATCGTCAAATCAGGCGTCGAACTGTGTCTGGTGATCGGCGGCGGCAACATCTTCCGCGGCATGGCTGGAGCCGCAAAGGGCATGGAACGCTCTAGCGCCGACTATATGGGCATGCTGGCCACCGTCATGAACGCCTTGGCCATGCAGGACGCACTTGAGCGGATTGGCGTGTCGACCCGCGTGCAGTCGGCCATTCCGATGGCGACAGTCTGCGAGCCCTACATCCGGCGCCGCGCCCAGCGTCACCTGGAAAAGGGCAGGGTGGTGATCTTCGCCGCCGGAACGGGCAACCCCTTCTTCACAACCGACACCGCCGCCGCCCTGCGCGCCGCCGAGATGCAGTGCGACGCCCTGTTCAAGGGCACTAGCGTCGATGGGGTCTATACCGCTGACCCGAAGAAGGACGCTTCGGCCGAGCGGTATGACCGCCTGACCTATATGGACGTGCTGGCCAAGGACCTGCGGGTCATGGACGCCTCGGCCGTCGCCTTGATGCGCGACAGCAATATTCCGATCGTGGTCTTCTCCATCAAGGGGCGCGGCAATCTGCTGAACGTCTTGCGAGGCGAAGGCACCTTTACCGTCGTCGCCCAAGACGCCGCCTAACTCTAGCGAAGAGAGCCCAGCCATGGCCGCCGCCGAAAAGCCAGTTCTGTCCCGCTACAAGGAGCGCATGGAGAAGTCCGTGCTGGCCCTGAAGGAAGATTTCGCCGGATTGCGCACAGGTCGCGCCTCGTCCAACCTGCTCGATCAGATCGTGGTCAACGCCTACGGCTCCATGGTCCAGCTCAACACCGTCGCTTCGATCAGCGTGCCTGAGCCTCGCCAGATCAATGTCAATATCTGGGACAAGGGCGTTGTCTCGGCCGTGGAAAAGGCGATCCGCAATTCGGATCTTGGCCTAAATCCGGTGGTCGAAGGCAACAACCTGCGCATCCCGATCCCGCCGCTGACTGAAGAGCGTCGCAAGGACCTGACCAAGATCGCCGGCAAGTATGCCGAGGCGCAAAAGGTCGCCGTGCGGAACATTCGCCGGGACGCCAATGACGACCTCAAGAAGGCCGAGAAGGCCAGCGTCATCAGCGAGGACGAGCTGAAGAAGATGGAAACCGAGGTCCAGAAGATGACCGACGAAGCCATCAGGAAGGTCGACGAGGCCTTGAAAATCAAAGAGCAAGAGATCATGCAGGTTTAGGCGCCGACCTGAGTAACAGGACGGTTAGGGAAGGCTTGAAGCAATGTCGGCGACGACCGGCCTGCAAGATGTTTCGGCGCGCGCTGGGGGCGATGCGTCGGAGCGTTCTCTGCATGTGGCCATCATCATGGACGGTAACGGTCGCTGGGCTAAGCGGCGCGGAATGCCGCGCGCTCTTGGGCACCGCGCAGGCGTCAATGCGCTCAAGCGCACGGTAGAGGCCGCGCCGAATCTGGGCGTTGGCGTCTTGACGGTTTTTGGCTTCTCGACCGAGAACTGGAGCCGTCCGGCGCACGAGGTTTCCGAGTTGATGGGTCTGCTGAAGGCCTATGTCGAATCGGATCTGGAGCGCCTGGCCCGGGAAGGTGTCCGGGTGCGGATCATTGGCCGTCGCACGGGGCTTGCTGCCGACATTCAAGAGATCATTGAGCGCGCCGAGCGCCGTACGGCCAGCAATACCAAGTTCATACTTCAGGTCGCCTTCAATTACGGGGGGCGCGCCGACATTGCTGACGCCGCCCGCGCGTTTGCCGAGTCCGTAGAGCGCGGCGAGGCCAAGGCCTCCGATCTCGACGAAGCCGCTTTCGAGGGGCTCTTGTCGACGTCTGCTGCGCCGGCCCCCGATCTCATCGTTCGCACCAGCGGAGAACAGCGGATTTCGAATTTCCTGCTGTGGGAATGCGCATATTCAGAACTCGTGTTCCAGGACGTGCTCTGGCCTGATTACGGACCCGAAGCGCTCTCCGCGGCCATCGCGGAATATCGCGGCCGCGACCGACGCTATGGAGGCATTACTGCCGATGACGTCGCCGTCGCCGGCTAAGCGCTTTAACTGGACGAATTTACGGGTGCGGGTGCTTTCAGCCACCGTGCTCGTACCCACAGTCGTGTCCGCCGTCTGGTTTGGTGACGTCTGGTTCCTGGCGCTCGTTGCGGTCTGCGTCGCGCTGCTGGCCCGCGAGTGGGGCATGATGAGCGCGCCGCATGCGCCAAAGGGCGTGGCTCTCGCCATAGGTGTCGCTGTTCTGGTGGCGGTCGTGGCGGCATTCCGCGGACACTACTATCTGACCTGGCCGCTCTTGGCCGCGGGTGCGATCCTGGCCGCCATAATCGCCCGAGGCGCGGTCGAGCGCCGGGCCGACGCAGCCTATGGCGTTATCTATATTGCGCCGGCGTGCATCGCCCTGGTCTGGTTGCGCATGATCGACGCCGGCCTCAGCTGGACGCTTTTGCTGTTCGCGGTCACCTGGTTCGCCGACATCTTTGCCTTCGTAGTGGGCAGCATCCTGAAGGGACCCAAGCTTTGGCCGAAGTTCTCGCCCAACAAGACCTGGTCGGGATTCTTTGGCGGCCTGGTGGCCGCTTCGATCGCCGCAGTGGGTATCGATGCCCTTTCTGGACAACTGCCGGCCTTGCCGGACATGAACCTGACCTGGCCGGTCGCCGCGCTCATCGGGTTTCTGGGCGGCCTGTCTACGATGATGGGGGACCTCTGGGAATCGATGCTGAAGCGCCGATTCGGCGTGAAGGATTCCGGTGACCTGATCCCGGGTCACGGCGGTCTCCTGGATCGCGTTGACGGCCTGATGTTTGCGGCCATCGTCATTGCCGCAGTACGGCTGATCTATCTGTACGGATTGGCGCGTTGATGGCGGTCCGGCGGGTCGTGGTTCTCGGCTCCACGGGGTCGATCGGTGTTTCGACCCTGGGACTGTTCGAAGCGGCCGGTGTCGAGGTGGAGATCCTGGCGCTGACGGCCGGTCGCAACGTCGAGCGTTTGATAGAACAGGCGCGCCGCTGGCGCCCCGCCGTCGCGGTGATCGAGGACGAAAGTCTGCTGGGCGCTCTGCGCGACGGCTTGAAGGGTACGGGCGTTCGATCGGCGGCGGGGGCTGCGGCGATCATCGAGGCTGCGGCGATGGGTGCCGATTGGGTCATGTCGGCCATCGTCGGAGCCGCCGGCCTGGCGCCGACCTTGGCGGCGGCGCGGACGGGCGCGGTGATCGCCCTGGCGAACAAGGAGAGTCTGGTTTGCGCCGGGCCGGCCCTGCTGCGGATCGCGCGCGAGTCGGGCGGATCAGTGATACCGGTGGATTCCGAACACTCGGCAATCTTCCAGGTTCTGCAGCCGGCCTGTATCCAACGCGTATCGCGCTTGATTCTGACGGCTTCCGGGGGACCGTTCCGCACCTGGACCCGCGAACAGATGGCGGTCGCTACGCCTGAACAAGCCATCGCTCATCCAAATTGGTCGATGGGCGCCAAGATTTCGGTCGATTCTGCGTCCATGATGAACAAGGGCCTGGAAATGATCGAGGCCTCTTATCTGTTCGATACTCCGGAAGAACGCATCGAGGCCGTGATCCATCCGCAGTCCGTGATCCACAGCCTGGTGGAGTACGCCGATGGCTCGACCCTGGCCCAGCTTGGCCCGCCCGACATGCGCAGTCCGATCGCCTGCGCGTTCGCCTGGCCTGATCGGCTGCCCTGGCCCGCGCCGCGTCTTGATCTGGCCGCTTATGGCCAACTCACCTTCGAGCAACCTGATCTGGAGCGTTTTCCGTCCATTACCATCGCCCGAGAGGCGATGCGGCTAGGCGGCGGCGCTCCGGCTGCTATGAACGCAGCCAATGAAGTGGCCGTGGCGGCGTTCCTTGACCGTCAGATCGGCTTTCTCGATATTGCCGCCTCGGTGGCGGGGACCCTGGACCGCATGAATAGCCTAGGGGCCTTGATGGAAGCCGACGCCGATCCGGTTGAGAGCGCCATGACGACGGACGCGAGCGCCCGCCGCATTGCGGCCGAGGTTGTGCGCCAAGTTCACCGCAACAACTGAAGACGAGAAGAAACCCGACATGCTCGGCTTCATGCAATCAGCGGCCGCCTACATAATCGCCTTCCCGCTGGTGATCCTGGTGGTCGTGACTGTTCACGAGCTCGGACACTTCTGGGCGGCCAAGGCGTGCAACGTAGAGATCGACCGATTCTCGATCGGCTTTGGTCGCGCCATTTTCTCCTGGCGGGATCGCGCTGGCGTCCAGTGGCAGATCGGCTGGCTGCCGCTGGGCGGCTATGTTCGGTTCGCTGGCGATGAGAACGCAGCCAGTGTCCCCGATCAGCAGGATCTGGCCAGCCTGCGCACTGCGATCGAAACTCGCGAAGGCAGCGCGGCGGTCAATCGCTATCTGCATTTCAAGCCTCTATGGCAGCGGGCTTTCATCGTCGCGGCTGGCCCTTTGGCCAATTTCGTCCTGGCGATCACGCTGTTTGCGATCCTGCTGGGCGTTTTCGGCGAGACCGTGCGCCGGCCTGTGATCACGGGCGTGAACGCCGGCAGTCCTGCTGCGGCTGCGGGCTTCCGGCAGGGCGACGTGATCATCTCTGCCGACGGACGCAAGGTGAAGAACTTCGGCGAACTGGACAGCTATGCGCTGCTTCGCAGCGATGTTCCGATCCGCTTCAAGATTGAACGCGACGACAAGACGCTCGAACTGGTCGCGACGCCGGCGCTCGTGGACGTTTCGGATGGCTTTGGCGGCAGTCAGAAGGCCGGGATGCTGGGCTTCGGTGCGCCGCCCCTGATCGCCAGTGTCGAGCCGGGTTCGCCTGCCGAGAAGGCTGGCCTGCGACGCGGCGATTTCATTCAGCGCGCCGATGGCGCCGCTATCGGAAGCTTTGAAGATCTGACCCGCCATGTGGCCAAGCGCGGCGGCAATCCCATTGCCTTCCAAGTCTACCGGGGCGGCGAGACGACCACTATCGTCGCAACGCCTGCGATGCTGACCCGGCCTGATGCGGACGGCAAGCCGAAGGCCCGGATGCTGCTCGGGGTCGCTGGCGGCCTGCCCAGCAGCGATATCCAGCGCGTGCGTTACAACCCCATCGAAGCGCTCGTCGGCGGCGTCGCCCGCACCTGGGATGTCCTGGAAACCACAGTCTACTATCTGGGCCGGGTTGTTCGTCTGGAGGTCTCGGCCGAACAGATCAGCGGCCCCATCGGTATCGCCAAGACCTCGGGTCAACTGGCTCAGGCCGGCGCTGCGGGCGCGACCGACTTTCCATCGATGCTGCTGGGTTCTGCGGTAGCCCTGATCTGGCTGTCGGCAATCCTCTCCGTCAGCGTCGGCTTCATGAATCTGTTGCCAATTCCCGTTTTGGACGGGGGGCATCTGTTGTTCTATGCCTACGAGGCTATTGCCAGACGACCGCTCGGCGCGCGTCTTCAGGCGGCAGGCTACAGGGTTGGTCTTGCGCTGCTGCTGAGTTTCATGTTGTTCGCGACCTGGAATGATCTGCAGCGCCTAAGCGTCTTCAAATTTTTTGGCGGGCTGTTCTCTTGAGCGGTCGCCTTCCGTCCATGATTGGTCCCATGAACAAAATTCGCGCCCATAGCGCCGCGTTCGCCACCGGTGTGGCGCTTCTCTTCGGTTCGACCGCGATGGTCGCGCCCGCCGTGGCTTTCGCCCAGGCGGCGCAGACCAGTGTGGTGCAGCGGATCGTCGTGCAGGGCAACGAACGGATCGAGCAGGGCACAGTAATGTCCTATCTGCCGATCCAGCCGGGCGACACCGTGGACGCCCCGCGTCTCGACCTGGCGCTGAAGACCCTGGCGCGGACCGATCTCTTCGCCGACGTGAAGATCGAAATGGTGTCGGGCGATCTGATCGTGAAGGTCGTCGAGAACCCGATCATCAATCAGGTGGTCTTTGAAGGGAACTCGTCCCTGAAGGAAGACAAGCTGAAGGACGAGGTCCAGATCCGTCCGCGCGGCATCTTTACCCGCGCCAAGGTTCAGGCCGATGTGCAGCGCATCATTGAACTCTATCGCCGGTCGGGCCGCATTTCGGCGACCGTGACCCCGAAGGTTGTGGAACTGCCGCAAAAGCGCGTCGATCTGGTGTTCGAGATCAACGAAGGCCCCAAGAGCGGCGTTCTGGGCATCAACTTCCTGGGTAATTCCGAGTATTCGGACAACGATCTGCGCGACGTGATCGTGACCAAGGAGTCGCACTGGTACAAGTTCCTGACCAGCAACGACAACTACGACCCCGACCGGATCGAGTACGACCGCGAACAACTGCGCAAGCACTATCGCAACCGGGGCTATTTCGACTTCCGCGTTGTCTCGTCGATGGCTGAACTGGCGCCGGACAAGAACGGCTTCGCGGTCACCTACACCCTCGATGAAGGTCCGAAGTACAAGTTTGGCAAGGTCACGGTCGAGACCGAACTCAAGAAGCTGGATGGGACGCTGCTGGCCCAGATCCTGCCGGTCCGCACGGGCCAGCTCTATGAAGACGAGCGCATCGAGCAGGCGACCGACGCCCTCACCTTCGCGGCGGGCGCGGCCGGGTTCGCCTTTGTGGACGTGCGTCCCCGGTACGTGCCCAACCGCGAAACCAACACGGTCGATGTGGTCTTCCAGGTTCGCGAAGGCCCGCGCGTCTATGTTGATCGTATCGATATCGTCGGCAACACCCGCACCCTCGACTACGTCCTGCGTCGCGAACTCGAAGTGGCTGAAGGCGACGCCTATAATCGCGTGCTGGTCGACCGCTCCAAGAACAACATCCGCCGGCTGGGCTTCTTCAAGGAAGTCGATATCGAGGAAGTGCCCGGCAGCGCGCCCGACCGAACGGCGCTGCGCGTCAAGGTCGAGGAACAGCCCACCGGCGAGCTCTCGTTCAGCGCCGGCTACAGCTCGGTCGACAAGCTGGTGCTGGACGTTGGCATTACGGAGCGGAACTTCCGCGGTCGCGGCCAGAACATGCGCGGGCGGATTTCCGTCGGCTCGCTGCGTCAGCAGATTGACTTCGCCTTCACTGAGCCGCGCTTCCTGAACCGCAGTCTTGTGGCCGGCGTTGACGTCTATTCGTTCCGTTACGACCTCAGCGACTACGCCGCCTATGACACCCGTTCGTTGGGGGGCAATGTTCGCATCGGCTTCCCGCTGACCCAAAACGCTTCGATGAGCATGCGCTATACGCTGCGTCGCGATGAAGTGAGCGTCTCTGACGGCCTCTGCAACAGCGGCTCGGTTTCGCAGATCCTCTGCCTGCAGCGCGGCGCGTACATGACCTCGCTCGTCGGCTACGGCCTGCGGATCGACAAGCGCAATGACCCGATTCAGCCCACGCGCGGCTGGTTCGCCGACCTGAACCAGGATCTGGCGGGCTTTGGCGGCGACGTGAAGTATCTGAAGACCGAGACCGACGGGGGCTGGTACTGGGGCTTCAACAAGGACTTCATCTTCAGCGCCACCGGTTCGGCCGGCTATATCGAAGGCTGGGGCGGCGACAACGTCCGCATCAACGACCGCTTCTACAAGGGCGGCACCAACTTCCGGGGCTTCGAGACTGCCGGTATTGGCCCGCGCGACATCTCGACCCAGAGCAACTCGATGGGCGCGAAACTATACGCCATCGGCACGTTCGAGTTGACCGTTCCGACGCTTCTTCCCGAGCAGTACGGCATCAAGGCTGCGGTGTTCAGCGACTTCGGTACGGCCGGCTTGCTCGATGACGTCGATCGCCAGTCTTCGACGGGCGTATTCGATCCGAATATCCGCGACAACCTGGGCCTGCGCGCCTCTGCGGGTATCAGTATCGACTGGAAGTCGCCCATGGGCCCCATCCGGTTCGACTTCAGCAAGATCCTTTCCAAGGAAGACTACGACCGGACCGAAACGTTCCGGTTCTCCACCTCCACAAGGTTCCAATGATCATGACTTCCAAGTTCCTGTCCGCGGCCGCTTCGGGCGTCGTCGCCATCGCCATGTCGACCAGCGCCCTGGCCCAGACGGCTCCTGCTGCCGCTCCGGCGATCTCGCACGGCGCACCGATTGCCGGCGTCTGCATCTTCTCGAGCCAGCGGGCCGTCGGCTCCTCGGCGGTCGGCAAGGCCGTCGACGCTCGGCTGAAGACCATCATTGCGCAGGTGAACGCCGAACTGACCGGCGAACGCACGACGCTGGACAACGAAGCCAAGGCGCTGGATGCGAAGAAGGCCACGATGGATCAAGGCGCGCTCGAGCAGCAGGCTGCCGGCTTGCAGGTCAAGGCCAACGCCTGGCAGCGCAAGGGCCAACTGCGCCAGAAGGAAGTCGAAGCCACCGAGCAGAAGGCCCTGTCGCGCGTCTATCAAGAGCTCGATCCGGCCATCAAGCAGGTCTATCAACAGCGCACTTGCGGCATCCTGATGGACCGCGAGTCGGTGCTGCTGGCCAATCCGGCCATGGATATCACTGACGCCGTGGTGGTGGCCCTTGACGCCCGCATCAAGACCCTGACCTTCGACCGCGAACGTCTGGACCAACCGGCCGCCGGCGCTCAAGCTCTGTTGCCGACCAAGAAGTAAGCGAGTCGGCCCGCGCCTTGCGCCGGGCCAGTCGCTGAGAGGACGAGATGCCGGACCCACGATTTTTCGATGACATGGGTCCGGCGTCACTCGAGGAACTGTCGCGTCTTGGCGGGGCCGAACTGGGCGACGTCAGTCTGGGGTCGCTCTCCATCGCCCATGTCGCGCCGCTTGACGCCGCCGATGGGCGAGCCGTCAGTTTCTTTTCTGACGCCAAACGTCGTGACGCGGCCGCCACCACCCAGGCCGGGGCCTGTTTCGTTCGTCCCGAGCACCGCGATCTGCTCGCGTCAGGTTGCGCAGCACTGTTGACGGCACATCCGCAGGCCGCCTGGGCGGCCGCCGCGATGCGGCTGCATGCACCCCGTCGCCACGAGCCGCTGTCGGCCTCCATCCATCCCGATTGCGAGTTGGAAGACGGCGTCAGGCTGTCTCCCGGCGTGACGGTCGGGCAGGGGGCGAGGATCGGGCGCGGAACATATTTGTCGCCCGGCGCGGTGATCGGCCCTGGCGTCACCATCGGACGCGATTGCCTGATCGGGGCCAATGCGGTGATCGGTTTTGCGATCATCGGCGACCGGGTCAGCATCCATGCCGGCGCGGTCATCGGCGAGGCGGGTTTCGGCGCCGCCGGGGGACCGCGCGGGGTGGTCGATCTGCCTCAACTTGGTCGAGTGGTGATCCAGGATGGCGTCACCGTCGGCGCTAACAGTTGCATTGATCGAGGCGCCTTTACCGATACGACGATTGGCGAAAACACCAAGATCGACAATCTGGTGCACGTCGCGCACAACGTCCGCCTGGGTCGTAATTGCGTGCTGGCGGCCTATACAGGGATTTCCGGCAGTACCGTTGTCGGCGACGGCGTCGCGTTCGGCGGCAAGGCCGGCGTTGCGGATCATTTGACCATCGGCCCAGGGGCGAGCATTGGCGCGTCGGCGTCGGTGTTCAAGGACGTGCCTGCGGGCGAAACATGGACAGGGTTTCCGGCGCGGCCGCTCAAGCGGTGGCTCCGAGAAACCGCATGGCTGTCGCGCATGGCGGGCGGCCGGGGAACAAGGGGCTAAGTATGGGCCAAGACATCGCCGAACCGGCGCAAACCGATATCGACATCGCCGAAATCCTGGCCAGGATTCCGCACCGCTATCCTTTCCTGCTGGTGGATCGGGCGGAAGATTATCAACCGCATAAATCGATCGTCGGCATCAAATGCGTGACGATCAACGAGCCTTTTTTTCAGGGCCACTTCCCGGGCAATCCGGTGATGCCGGGCGTCCTGATCATCGAGGCCATGGCCCAGACGGGCGCGATCCTGATGAGCAAGTCGCTGGAGGTCGATACCGAAGGCAAGACCATCTTCTTCATGTCGGTCGACAACGCCCGCTTCCGCAATCCCGTGCGCCCCGGCGAGGTGATCCGCATGGAGGTCGAGGTGACGCGGTCGCGCTCGACTATCTTCAAGTTCAAGGGCGTAGCCAAGGTCAACGACAAGGTCGCCGCCGAAGCCGAGTTTGCGGCCATGGTGGTGGAGACGCCGACCAAATGAGCCAGATCCATCCGACTGCCCTCGTCGCGCCCGGCGCCGAGCTGGGGGCCGATGTCGAAATCGGTCCGTTCTGCACCGTGGGGCCCAAGGTGCGCCTGGGTGATGGCGTGCGCCTGATCTCCCACGCGGTCATCGACGGGGCGACGTCGATCGGCGCCGGTTGCACCATCTATCCCTTCGCCGTGCTGGGCGCTCCGCCGCAGCATCTGGCTCACAAGGGCGAGGATACCCGGCTGGAAATCGGCGAACGCAATCTGATCCGTGAACACGTGACGATGCAGACCGGCACGGTCGGCGGGGGCGGTGTGACCAAGGTCGGTTCGGACAGCCTCTATATGGTCGGGGCGCACGTGGCGCACGACTGCACCGTCGGCGACCGTGTCACCTTCGCCAACAACGCCACCCTGGGTGGCCATGTGACCGTCGGTGATTTCGTATTTATGGGCGGTCTATGCGCCGTGCACCAGTTCAGCCGTATCGGACGCTATGCGTTCGTCGGCGGCGGCGGGATCGTGACCAAGGACGTGATCCCCTATGGCTCGGTCTGGGGCAACCACGCTCATCTCGAGGGTCTGAACCTGGTCGGCCTCAAGCGCCGGGGCTTCAGCCGTGAGGCGATCAACGCCCTCCGCGCCGCCTATCGCCTGTTGTTCGCCGACGAGGGCACCTTCCAGGAGCGCCTTGAGGACGTCGCGGAAATCCATACCGCCAATGCCGAGGTGATGGAGATCGTCGACTTCATCCGGTCGGATAACAACCGTCCGCTTTGCCTGCCCGAGCGTGAGGTCTAGGCTGTTCCGATGCGTAAGCTTGGTTTGATCGCCGGCGGCGGCGCCCTTCCCGTCGAACTGGCGGCGCATTGCGAAGCGGCCGGACGGCCCTTTGCGGTCATGCGGCTGCGAAGCTTTGCCGATCCCGCGCTGGTCCGCTATCGCGGCGTTGAGGTCGGCCTTGGCGAGTTCGGCAAGGTGTTCAAGGCGCTGAAGGCAGAGGGCTGCGAGGTCGTCTGCTTCGCCGGCACGGTCGACCGCCCGGATTTCGCGGCCATCATGCCTGACCTTCGCGGCGTCGCTGTCATTCCTGGCCTGATCAAGGCCGCCCGGCAGGGCGACGACGCCTTGCTGCGCCGCGTGCTTCTTGAGTTCGAAAAAGAGGGCTTCGCAGTCGAGGGCGCGCACGAGGTCGTGGGCGAGATGACCCTGCCCCTGGGACCGCTCGGCGCTCATGTGCCCCGTCCTCAGGACATGCCGGACATTGAACGTGCGCTTCTCGTGGCGCGCGAGATCGGCAAGCTCGATGTCGGGCAAGGGGCTGTGGTTTGCGAGGGGCTCGTGCTGGCGGTCGAGGCCCAGGAGGGAACCGACGCCATGCTCAGGCGGGTCGCCGACCTGCCCCAGGCTATTCGAGGATCTGCCGAAGACCGGCGCGGGGTCTTGGCCAAGACGCCCAAGCCGATCCAGGAAACACGGGTTGATCTGCCCACGATCGGCGTCGCCACCCTGCAGCGCGCTGCACGCGCGGGTCTGGCCGGCATCGTCGGTGAAGCTGGCCGGCTGCTGGTCGTGGACCGCGAGGCCGTGATCGCCTGTGCTGACGATCTTGGGCTTTTCGTGCTGGGGGTCGAGTCCCGGGGCGTGGCGTGACCCGTCCTCTGACCGTCATGTTGGTCGCGGCAGAGGCCTCTGGGGATTCTCTGGGCGCGGGTCTCGCCGAGGCGCTGAAGCGCCGTCTGGGCGATCAGGCCGTGCGGTTCGTCGGGGTGGGCGGCGCCAAGATGGCTGCTGAGGGCATCCAGAGCCCCTTCGACATCGCCCAGTTGTCTATTATCGGCATCGTCGAGAGCCTCAGAGCCTATCCCAGGGCCATGGCGCGACTGAAAGACACGCTGGCGCTCGCGGAGCGGGAAAAGCCCGATGTGGCCGTTCTGATCGACTCCTGGGGCTTCAATATCCGGCTCGCCCAGGCCCTGCGTCTACAGAGCCCTGCGCTGCCTCTGGTGAAATATGTAGCGCCCCAGGTCTGGGCCTATCGGCCCGGCCGGGCGAGGGCTTTGGCCAAGGCCGTTGACCTGCTGCTTTCGATCCAGCCGATGGACAAGCCGTTCTTCGACCGGGCCGGTCTGGAGAGCGTATTCGTCGGCAATTCCGCCCTGGCCAAGGATTTCAGCCAGGCCGATCCGGACCGGCTGCGCGCTGCCATAGGCGCTGCGGCTGACCAGGAGATCCTGCTGGTCTTGCCCGGCAGTCGCCCGTCAGAGATCGAGCGGGTGATGCCGGTCTTTGAAGAGGCCGTGCGCAGGCTGCAAGCCGATCGTCCGAACCTTGCCGTGGTCGTGCCGGCCGCCTCCACCGTCGCTGAAGCCGTCAAGGCGCGCGTGGCGGGATGGCCGTTCCGGGCGCATGTGATCGAGGACGAGGCGCTGAAGGATGACGCCATGGTCGCTGGAACGGTCGCCCTGGCCTGCAGCGGCACGGTGACGACCGAGCTTGCGCTGGCCGGTTGTCCGATGGTCGTGGGCTACCGCACCGGCGCGGTGACCTATGGGCTGCTGAAGCTGCTGTTCAAGCCGCGCTGGGTGACCCTGCTCAATATCGCGGCCGGCAAGGCGGTGGCTCCGGAATATCTGCAGGAAGCCCTCCAGGGCGAGGCGCTTGCGCGAGCGGTTGCTTTCCGATTGGACGATCCGAGCCTCCGCGCCCAACAGATCGCGGAGCAGAGCGCTGCGCTCGAGCAAATGGGGCGTGGGATGCCAGACCCATCGGAGGCTGCCGCAGAGGCCCTGTTGGCCTTCCTAGCCAAGGTGCGGTCAGCGATCTGACCACACCAGGGAGCCGCGGCGCTCTCCCTGTCGCGCTTTGAACCGCTGGGTGTCGCTACGGACTCGGACTATCCTGCACTTCGTGACCCTTGAGACTGGAGACCAGTTTTGGCGATCGATCCGGCAGCGCCCACAACCCCCATCACGCCCGTTCGCGCCACGGGGAGCTCGACTGAGGTTGCGACGGCCCTGTCCGCGATGGCGCGCGCCGCGCTGATCAGTAGCACATCGACCCTTGGCCAGATCGTCGGAGCCCCACACGCGGACGCTCATGCGCAGGCTGGCGTGGCTGTTCCCTCGGTCTCACACACGAGTGTCGATACGCCAGATGGTGGGCGCGCCATCGCGCCATCCTTGCCCTCAGCCGAGCCCTCCGCCGGCGACCGGCTGGCTGCGGCCGTACGATCGGCAGCGGCGCACGCGGCGCCCGTCCAGTCCGGGTTGGCGCCGCTCATGGCGGATATCGAGGCTGTAGTCGTCAGACCTGAGACGCCTCAGACGGTGCGGCAGGCGGCCAAGGCCTTGCTCGGAAGCCTCATCCCTGCAGAACAGCCAGTAACCTCCGCGCTCGTCCGTAGCGCTTTCCAGGGCTCCGGCGTCTTTATGGAAACGCGTCTGGCGCGTTCTGTGATGGCCGAGCACAGGCCGATCCCGTCGACGTCGGGCGACATGAAAGCGGCGCTGCTGGTGTTTCGCGCCGTCGTTTCGACTTGGCTGGCCAAGTCTCCCGAGGGCGAGCCATCCGCTTCCGGGGTCTCTTCAGCGCCGGGTGAGTACGCTGCGCCGGCGCGGTCTAATCCCGGTGTTAGCCCGACCTATGCGCCGATCAGCGTGGCTTCTTCGACTCCCGATCCGAGCGGCGTCCGTGGCGACCAACCGTACCGCGTTCCGACTGATCGACCGCCGGCTTTGGGCGCCTCCCATGCGGCCGTCCTGTCAACGGCGCCGAAGTCCACGATTCCAGCGACGTCCGCGCCAGCGCTCCTGGCGGCGCCGGAGACGTCCATCGAGCAGAACGCTCCGTCGCCGATCCCATCGACTTCGCCAGCTCGCACCGGGCCTGTCGCACCGACCCAAACCTTTCTGATGGTGGGGCTGATCGAGGACGAGGCCAGCGAGTTGCCGCTGCCCGTTGACCAGGAAGAGGCGGATCCTGCTCACGATCCGCGTTCAATCGCTCCTTCGGTGTCAGCGCGAGCGCCTGCCAGGCCCCCGCCGCCCTATGCGGGGGGGCCCCTGTCGGCTCAGGCAGCAGTCAGCTCCGACCTTGCCGGAGACCTCCCGCCAGCCGAGCTGGCGCGGCGTCTGCTGAAGGGCGTCGACGGCGCTATAGCCCGCCAGGAGCTGTCCCAGATCGCATCGCTTCCGGAACCGCGCGGCGAGGCTGAGCGGCTCACCGAGAGCAGGACTACACGTTGGGTCTTCGACCTGCCGTTTCAGACCCCTCAGGGTGTCGCTGTCGCCCAGTTCGAGGTCAGCCGCGACGGCGGAGGCGCAGGATCCGACCCTGGGCGCGAAATCGAACGAACCTGGCGCGCTCGTTTCTCGCTTGATGTGGAGCCGCTAGGACCGGTCCACGTCCAGATTGCGCTCACGGGCTCACGCACGCGGGTGGGCCTGTGGGCCGAACGGCCGGACGCGATGGCCCGCCTTCAGGCCGGGGAGGCGGCTTTGAGCGCCGCGCTTCGCGAGGCTGAGCTGTCGCCGGAGGTCGCCTTCCATGCGGGCGCCCCAACGGTGGCTGTGACCGCGCCAGGCCGCTTCGTGGATCGGGCGTCATGACCGGCCTTGTTGGCGGCGGGCGCGGTCCCGGCAAGATCGCTGTCGCCTTGCTGTACGAGGGTGGCGACACGCCCAGGGTCGTCGCTTCAGGTCAGGGCTGGCTTGGCGAGAAGATCGTCGAGACGGCGCGCGAGCATGGCGTGCCCATCGAAGACAACCCGGCTCTGGCCCAGGCCCTGTCGACCATCGAGATCGACGAGGAGATCCCCGAAGCGCTCTATCGCGCAGTCGCCGAGATCCTCAGCTTTCTGCTCAAGCCTTAACGGGCAAGGAAAAGGCCCCGCCTTGCGACGGGGCCTCTCAGGATCGGTCTGGATCGACGGCTTAGCCGCGCTTTTCGAGCGGCGTGTAATCGCGCTGCGTCGCGCCGGTGTAGAGCTGGCGCGGACGGCCGATCTTGCGCGCGGGATCCTCGAACATTTCCTTCCACTGGCTGATCCAGCCAACGGTGCGGGCCAGGGCGAACAGCACGGTGAACATGTTGGTCGGGAAGCCCATCGCGCGCAGGGTGATGCCCGAATAGAAGTCGATGTTCGGGTAGAGCTTGCGGTCGATGAAGTAGGGGTCGCTGAGGGCGACCTTTTCCAGCTCCATGGCCACTTGCAGCAGGGGATCGTTGATGCCCAGCTGCTCCAGGACCTCGTAGCAGGTCTTCTGCATGACCTTGGCGCGCGGGTCGAAGTTCTTGTACACGCGGTGGCCAAAGCCCATCAGCTTGTACTTTTTGTCCTTCACGCCCTGCACATAGGCGGGGATGTTTTCGACCGTGCCGATTTCCTCGAGCATCTCGAGGGCTTCCTGGTTGGCGCCGCCATGCGACGGGCCCCACAGGCAGGCGATGCCGGCGGCGATACAGGCGAACGGGTGAGCGCCCGACGAACCGGCCAGACGGACGGTCGAGGTCGAGGCGTTCTGTTCGTGGTCGGCGTGCAGGATGAAGATGCGGTCCATGGCGCGCGTTAGGACGGGGTTGGGAACCCAGTCCTCGGCCGGCACCGAGAAGCACATGCGCAGGAAGTTTTCCGAGTACGAGAGCTCGTTGCGTGGCGTCACGAACGGACGGCCGACGCTGTACTGGAAGGCGCGCGCGGCGATGGTCGGCATCTTGGCGATCAGGCGATGGGCGCTGATCTCGCGTTGCTTGGGATCATCGACGTTCAGGCTGTCGGCATAGAAGGCCGACAGGGCGCCGACCGCGCCGGTCATGATCGCCATCGGGTGAGCGTCGCGGCGGAAGCCCTGGAAGAAGCTGTCGAACTGGGCGTGCAACATCGTGTGGTAGGTGATGTTGTGCTCGAACTTGGTGGCCTCTTCGGCCGTGGGCAGTTCGCCGTTCAGCAGCAGGTGGCAGACTTCCAGGAACGAGGACTTCTCGGCCAGTTGGTCGATCGGATAGCCGCGGTGCAGCAAAATGCCGGCGTCGCCGTCGATATAGGTGATCTTGCTCTCGCAGGACGCGGTCGAGGTGAAGCCCGGATCGAACGTGAAGTGGTCGCTGTCGCCGTAGAACTTCCGGACATCGACGACGTCCGGACCGGTGCTGCCCTTGAGGATCGGCAGATCGTAGCTCTTGTCGCCGATCGTCAGTGTGGCTTTATCGGTCATGCGGGAAACCCCTTCATCGATGGAACGAGCAGTCCAAGTTTCATTTCGCGAGTGCGTTATAGCGCCTCATGCGCGCACAGCTAGCGCGTCGTCAAGACGGCCGAGAGTCTCCTCGCGACCGATGGCGGTCATGATCTTGTTCAGGTCGGGCGCTTGTGACCCGCCCGTTAGAATGCCGCGCAACGATGGGCCGAATTTGCCAAAGCCGACGCCTTCGGATTCCGCGAAGGATTTCAACAGCGTTCCCAGCTCCTCGACCTCCCAGACCGGGGTCTGGGCCAGCCGATCGCGCAGGCGGCGCAGGCGCTCGACTGTTTCTTCGTTCAGTTGCTTGGCGGTTTTTTCCTCAAGCGCGAACGGTCGCATTTTCAGCGCGAACGCGCAGTGTTCAGCCAGTTCAAGAATGGTCTTGGCGCCTTCCTTGACCTGCGGAACGACCGCCAGCAGGCGAGCGGCCGCGTCTGTGGGCAAGCTGGCGCCCTGGGCGATCAGCGCCTTCAGGACAAGGTCGGCCAGACGGCCGTCATCGGCGACGCGCAGGTGCTGGCTGTTGATGTGATTGAGCTTGGCCCAGTCCAGGCGCGCCGGCGCCTTGACCACGTCCTTGACGTCGAACCATTCGATCGCCTGGGCGTCGCTGAACACCTCGTCGTCGCCGTGGCCCCAGCCAAGCCGGGCCAGATAGTTGCGCAGTCCCTCGGGGATATAGCCCATGTCCGCGAACTCGCCGACGGCCTGTGCGCCATGGCGCTTGGACAGCTTGGCGCCGTCCGGACCGTGGATCAGCGGGATGTGGGCGAAGGCTGGCAGCTCCCAGTCCATCGCCTGATAGATCAGGGTCTGGCGGGCGGCGTTGTTGAGGTGGTCGTCGCCCCGGATCACGTGGGTGACGCCCATGTCGTGGTCGTCGACCACAACGGCGAGATTATAGGTCGGCGCGCCGTCGGCCCGCAGCAAGACGAGGTCG
Organism: Caulobacter sp. ErkDOM-C; assembly: GCF_048541825.1. Taxonomy (GTDB): domain Bacteria; phylum Pseudomonadota; class Alphaproteobacteria; order Caulobacterales; family Caulobacteraceae; genus Caulobacter. Next base: position 1,575,380 of record NZ_CP183332.1, read on the forward strand.
TCGAGATCGGTGTTCTTGAACGTCACCGGACCCTTGACCAGATCGTCGACCAGGGTCTCGCCGTCGGCGGGGCCCTTGAAGCGGATGACGTGCGGCGCCGACGGATCGGCCGGCGGCGTTGCGTCGCGCCAGGGCGAGCGGATGGCGTGGCCTTCAGCGCGGGCCTTTTCGCGGGCGACTTCCAGTTCCTGGACCGTCATCCAGCAGCGATAGGCGCGGCCGCGCTCCAGCAGTTGCTGAACGACTTCGGCGTGGCGTGGTGCGCGCGTATGCTGGAACACCGGTTCCTCGTCCGATGTCAGCCCCAGCCAGTCCAGGCCCTCGAAGATCGCGGCCACGGCGGGTTCAGTCGAACGCTCGCGATCGGTGTCCTCGACGCGAAGAAGGAACTTTCCACCCGTATGGCGTGCATATAACCAGTTGAACAGCGCTGTGCGTGCGCCGCCGATATGCAGGAAGCCGGTGGGCGAGGGGGCGAAGCGCGTGACCACGGCGCGGTCGGTGGAGGAGGGGTTCGACATCGAACTCAATGCTGAAAGGCAAGACGCCGCCGAGACGGCCGGGAACGCGCGCCGAGGCGCGGCTTGGGCGGCGCGTCTTAGCACGGCGCTTCGCGCATGGCCTAGTCCGCCGACAATGTTCCGGGTCCTGCGCGATGAGACGAGCGCCAATCTGGATCGCTGGTTCCTTTGGAGTCCGGTCTGGTTCGGCTTGGGCGCGGCGGCCTATCTTCAAGCGCCTTTCGAGCCCTCACTCTCGCTATTGGCCTTTCTGAGCCTGATCAGCGTCATGCTGTGGTGGCTCTGCCGATCCTCGATCCGGATCTTGATCGTCTTGCTCGCCCTGTTCGCCTTTGCGATGGCGGGGGGGCTGGCGGCGAAGATTCGCAGTGACAGAGTCGCCGCGCCGGTCATCGACGGCGAGCGCGCGCCGCGTCGCCTGGAGGGCTTCGTGGTCGATGTGGTCAGTCCTGGCGCGGGCGGACCTCGATTGCTGATCGCCCCGGTCGCCATTGGCGGCCTCACGCCAGCCGAGACGCCAAACCGGGTCCGGGTGACGGTCGACGCCATCGACTTGCCGCAGCCGGGCGATGCTGTGCGACTGCGCGCCATTCTCGGCCCACCACCGCCTCCGGCCGCGCCCGGTTCCTATGATTTCGCTCGCGACGCCTGGTTCAACGCCGTCGGGGCGGTCGGGTTTTCGCTCGGTGACATCGGCGAGACCCATCTGGATCCACCGCCGTGGAGCTTGCGGGTCACCATGGCGGTCAACGCCTTTCGCTGGCGCTTGGCCAAGCGGATCGTCGCGCACATGGGACCTGAGAGTGGCGGGATCGGTGCGGCCATGGTCACCGGCCACGAGACCTGGATCACGCCCGAACAGACCGAGGCGATGCGCGCCTCGGGGTTGGCCCACATTCTTTCGATATCGGGCCTGCACATGGCCATCGTCGGTGGCTTCGTGTTCGGTCTGACCCGGCTGGGAATCGCGGCCTGGCCCTGGCTGGCTCTGCGCGCTCCGGGCAAGAAGATCGCTGCTGTGGCGGGCCTGACGGCCGTAGCGATCTATCTGGTCATCTCCGGCGCGCCGCCGCCGGCCGAGCGCGCGGCGATCACGGCCAGCGTGGCCTTCGCCGCCATTCTGTTCGACCGCCAGGCCGTAACCCTGCACGGCCTGGCCCTGGCGGCGCTGATCATCCTGGCGCTGCAACCCGAAGCGGCCGCTGCGCCTGGTTTTCAGATGTCGTTCGCGGCCACCACGGCGCTGATCGCTCTGGCCGAAGCCTGGCCAAGGCCGATGCGCGAGATTTCGGTGCCCTGGCCGATCCGGGCGATCCAGGCCGTTGGCGCCTGGCTGGCCGTCAGCATTGGCGCGAGCTTTGTCGCCGGGCTGGCGACGGGTCCCTTCGCCATGCAGCACTTCAACCGTGTGGCCATCTGGGGCTTGCCAGCCAATCTGATCGTCGCGCCGCTGTCGTCCTTCGTGATCATGCCGTTCCTTGCCCTGGGCACGGCGCTGGAAAGCGTCGGCTGGGGCGAGCCCTTCCTGTTGATCGCCGGCTGGGGCGTCGAGGCGATGGTCGCCGTGGCCCGCAAGTTCGAGTCGATCGGCGGCCAGGCCGTGGTCGCCAGCGCGCCGCCGTTCACCCTGGTGGTCGCGTTTCTGGGCTTGATGATTCTTTGCCTCTGGAGCGGACGACTACGCTGGCTCGGCGCGCCCCTGGCGCTGGCTGTCGCCCTTTGGCCTCGCCCTCCGGCTCCTGACGTCTGGATCGCCGCTGACGGCGCCACGGCCGCTGTTCGGCGAGGCAGGGAGGCCGTCCTCCTGCGGCCGGACAACCGCCGCTTTGGCGCTGAACTGTGGGCGCGTCGACGGGGTCTGGCGATCGGCGAGACGCGTGGCTTTATGTGTTCGGCCTATGCCTGCCGGCCCCAGAGCGACGCGCCGGTGGCCATCGCCCTGTCGTGGAGCCGCAAGGATATCTCGGCGCAAGCGCTTGGAGATCTCTGCTCAGGCGCCGAAATCGTTGTCCTGCGGGCAGACTTTTCGGGCGCAATGCCGACGGGCTGCGCCGATCGCATCGTCCTTACGGCTAGAGACTTCGCAGTTGGTGGCGCAGCCGAGCTCTATCGGCGCGACAACGCGTGGTGGATTGTATGGGCGCAGCCGCTGCGAGGCCGGCGGCCATGGTCAGGGGCGCATTGAGCACTGCTGCCACTTACTGTCACCATGAGGCACTATCTCTGACGGGTTCCCGGAGGATTTGATGTCGTCGCCCCAACTCGCCGCCCGCCGCGCCGCCTTTCGCACCTTGCATGAGGACGGCTGTTTCATCTTGCCCAATCCATGGGACGCCGGAAGCGCCAGGCGTCTCGAAAGGCTCGGCTTCACGGCTCTGGCGTCTACCAGCGCCGGGGCGGCTTGGGCCTTGGGTCAGGACGATGGCGGGCTGACGCGGGATCAGGTGCTGGCCCATCTGAGCATGCTCTGCGCCGCGACGGATCTGCCGGTGAATGCCGACTTTGAAGCCGGTTTCGCGGATGATTCTGAAGGGGTGGCCGACAGTGTGCGGCTGGCCATCGGCACGGGGATCGCGGGCCTGTCCATCGAGGATCGTATCGGCCGTGACCTCTATGAGCCGGCGCTCGCGATAGAGCGGATCAGGGCGGCGCGAGCGGCGATCGACGCCAGTGGTGAGGATGTCATCCTGGTCGGCCGGACTGAAGGGTTCCTGATCGGGCGCAAGGACCTGGCGGTGACCATCGACCGCCTTGTCGCCTATGCCGACGCCGGCGCCGACTGCCTGTACGCTCCCGGGGTGATCGACGTGTCCTCGGTCGCCGAGATCGTCAAGGCCGTCGCACCCAAACCGGTCAACGTCCTGATGGCCTGGCCGGGCCAGGCCGTTCAGCCTCTGGCCGACGTTGGCGTGCGCCGGGTGAGCGTCGGCGCCGCTCTGGCCGGGGCCGCCTGGGCGGGGTTTGACGTCGCGGCCAAGATGCTGGCCGAAGAGGGCAGGCTGCCTTAGGCGCGCACCGCCTGATCAATGGCTTCGGCGATCCGTTCCGGCGATTCCGCGCCGACGACCGCGACCTTGCCGCTGAAGATCACGTAGGGCACGCCGGTGACGCCGCCCTGCACCGCCATGGAATGCTCGCGGGTCACCGACTCCCGGTCGGCGCCCTCGGACAGCAGTTGCAGCACGACCAGCCGCTCCATGCCGGCGGCTTGAGCGATATCGGCCAGCACCATGGGGTCGCCGATATCGCGGCCTTCCGTGAAATAGGCGGCGAACAGGGCCTCGACCACCGCGTCCTGGACGCCGGCGGTCAGGGCCCAGCGGATCAACCGATGAGCGGCGTTGGTATTGGGGGATTTGTCGATGACGGCGAAATTGAAGGTGATTCCGTCATCGGCGCCGCCAGAGACCAGGGCCTCGTGCACGGCCTTCAGGCGTTCCGGATCCTTGAACTTGCTGGCCATATAGGCCTTGCGGTCGACGCCTTCCTCGGGGAGCGAGGGATCCAGCTGATAGGGCCGCCAAAGAAGCTTGGCCTCGATATCGGGCCGCAGCGCCATCGCAGCCTTTACGCGTCGCCAGCCCAGATAGCACCACGGACAGACGACGTCGGCGACCACGTCCACGATCATCGGCTGGTTCATCGCGGGTCTCAGCTGGCTTCGCGCTGCAGGGCCCGGGCGGCGGCCCGCTCCAGCGCCTTGACCGGCCCTTCGCCGGCTTCGATCTGGGAGACGCCGATGTCGAATTCGCAGACGAACGGCGGCCGGTCTTCGCCGGCGTCAAAGGCGGTGCAGCCGATGACCGCGGCGATCCGCTCGGCCGCAGCGCGGGCGGCGTCCTGGTTGGTGGCGGGCAGGGCCAGGGCAAAGACCTCCGGCGCAAGGCGGGCGGCGGTGTCCTCGACGCGGACAAGGCGGCCGACCATCGAGCCGATCTGGGGTATGGCGCGGTCCAGCCAGCCATTCTGACGCGCCCAGACGGTCTCGGGCTTGTCGGCGACCCGCAGAACGCAGATGGACAACGGACGGGAGCGCTCCCGCGCAGCGGCCGTAAGGCGCGCCAGGTGGGCGGCGAACAGATCGCGCGTGAAGAGGCCTGTGGCGGCGTCCATCAGACCCGAACTGCGGGCCTTTTCCAGCGCCCCACGGATCGACTCGCCACGCCGGTAGTTTCTGGCCAGTTCCATCACCCGGCGCGCGGTTTCGACCTCAGGCGTCTCCGGCGACGCGACGTCGGAAACGCCTCGGTGGAAGGCCTCCGACATGGTCACATAGCTTTCGGCCTTCAGATACAGCATGGCCGGAATATGGAAGAGGCGCGTGTTGCGGCGCATGCCGGCCGCGATCGACAGGGCTTCCTGCTGGTTGTCGCCGGCCCACAGCACGACAGAATCGAAGGCTCGCTCGTGCAGGTAGTCGAACGCCGTATAGGCCGTGAAGGCGCCCACGACTTCCGCGCCGCTGCGCTTGAGGGCGTTGGAAAGCGCCAGGAACTGAGGGGCTGGCTCACCGACCGCCAGGATGCGGAACGGCGAGGGCTGGGGTTCCGGCAGGTCCATTCGACGACCGCGCTCGCCGAAGGTTTCGAGCCGCAGCTCGAACTCCTCCTCGGCGATGGCTGTGCGCACCAGAGACTCCAGACGCAGAGCCGCCTGGGACGGATGCAGCGGCGGCGAAAGCGTCAGGTCGAAGGCCTGGCTGTGCTGTCCGCCGTCGAGTTCGCCGATGGCGATCACGGGGAGGCGGCGCGGCGCGACCGCAGCCTTCAGGCGACGGGCGAGCGACTGGGTGTCGGGACCCGCGCTGGCGAGGTCGACGATCACCGCCTCGATCGGCAGGTCGCCAAGCGCGGCGAGGGCGGCATAGGGCCCACGCGCGGTGATGGTCCGCCAGCCAAGCCGGTCCAGCCCCTCAGCCAAGGGGCCGGCGCGTAAATCGTCGCGAGCCACAATTAGGATCCGGGCGTCTAACGCCACACTCTACCTCCGCCCGAAATCCAACAAACGCCGGCCGCACTCGGCCGTCGGGATTCGACGCCGCAACATAGCAGAGGCGATCACAGGGGATAGGGACGCAACGTCGCGGTGAGGCGAGCAAAATGCTTTTGGACAATGGAAGCGAGCTTGCTCGCCCCGCACGCCATCTCCCAGCCCTGGCGCCAACAGCCGCTTGCATGACCGAACGTCAGGACCTTTCTAGTCGGGGCAACGACTGCGCCGAAGAGTCGATGAGGAGACCACCATGGGCCAGGGGCCACTTTCAGGACTGAAGATCGTCGAGTTCGCGGGCATTGGTCCTGGTCCGTTCTGCGGCATGCTGCTGTCCGACCTTGGCGCTGACGTGATCCGGATCGACCGGAAGGGGCAGGGACGAGGGGGATCGCCAGCCGACGTGACAGCGCGGGGCCGCCGGTCGGTGGCGCTGGACCTGAAAAATCCCGCCTCCATCGAGACGTGTCTAAAACTCCTGGAGAGCGCCGACGGTCTGATCGAGGGCTTTCGGCCGGGCGTCATGGAGCGCTTGGGCCTGGGCCCGGATGTGGCGCTGGCGCGCAATCCCAAGCTTGTTTACGGCCGCATGACCGGGTGGGGCCAGTTTGGCCCCTACGCCAAGGCCGCCGGTCACGACATGAACTATATCGCCATCACCGGGGCGCTGGACGCCATTGGCACGGCGGAAAAGCCGGTCCCGCCCCTGAACCTGGTTGGCGACTTCGGCGGCGGTGCGCTCTATCTGGCGTTTGGCCTGCTGGCCGGCGTGATCCATGCCCGGGCGACGGGGCAGGGTCAGACGATCGACTGCGCCATGAGTGATGGCGCCGCCTCGCTGATGGCCATGTTCTACGGTTTCAAGGCGGGCGGCATGTGGAGTGAGGGGCGCCGGTCCAATCTGCTCGATGGCGGCGCGCACTTCTACGACACCTATCAATGCAGCGATGGCGGCTGGATTTCGATCGGGTCGATCGAGCCGCAGTTCTATCTGCTGCTGCTGGAAAAGACCGGCATCACCGATCCGCAGTTCCAGCACCAGATGAGCCGCGAGGAGTGGCCGGAGCTGCGTGACAAGCTCGCCGCCGTGATCCGCACCAAGACCCGTGACGAATGGTGTGACCTGATGGATGGCACGGACGTCTGTTTCGCGCCCGTCCTGTCGATGGCGGAAGCGCCTGCGCACGCTCACAACGCTGCTCGAGAAACCTTCGTCGAGGTGGCTGGCGTGGTGCAACCCGCGCCCGCGCCGCGTTTCTCGGCTACCCCGGGAAAGATACAGGGCCCTCCGCCCGCGGTCGGTGGCGACAACGACACTGCACTGGCGGACTGGGGTTTTTCCGCCGAGGCGATCGCGAACCTGAAGACCAGCGGCGCACTCTGAAAGCTGTCAGCCAGGCTATCGTCGACGTTCAGCGTCGGTTCAGCCGCCGGTCCCTAGATTGATCACGTACCGGGCGTTGCGCCATCCGTCCCTCGATGTGGCGTTCGGTTTCAGGCTTGTCCTGCGGAGACGCGTCGCCTTTCCTGAGGCGGCGCGTCTTTGTCGTTTCGGCAGCGGGGTTGCGCCGGGAGAAGAGCGCGGGCAGGTTCCGGCCGATGCAAGACCCCCAACCCATCCGATGGCGCGACCTGGATCTGGACCCGATTCACTGGGTCCGCGAGGTCCTGCGCGTTCTGGGCCTTGCCCTGGCTCGGATCTGGGGTCGCGATGTGATGCTGTACGTAGGCGGCGTGTCGTTCTTCGCCCTGCTGGCGGTGTTTCCCGGCCTGGCGATTCTCATCGGCCTCTACAGCCTGCTGCTGACACCGCAACAGGCCGCCGCCCAGGCGGAAAACCTCGCCGAACTGATGCCGTCGGGTGCGCGCGCGATGTTCGAGAGCGAACTCACCCGCATCGCGCATGCGCCCGAACAGGCCGTTTCAGCCCAAAGCGCTGTCGTGCTGGTCATCGGCGCCTATGCCGCCCATCGCGGGTTCAAGGCGTTGTTGGCCGGCCTTTCGTTCATTCACGATGAAGAAGACCAGCGTGGCTTCGTTGGCTTCAATCTGATGGCCCTGTTTGTGCTGATCGCGGCCTTTGGTCTGTTGTTTGTGATGTCCGGCATTTTTCTGATTTTCAGGGTGCTTGGCAGCGCGTTGCATCTGCGTCCGCTGGAAGGCGTCCCCTGGATCCAGAGCGAGTGGACCTGGGCAAGCCTTGGCGTCGTGATTGGCATGACCCTGATCTACCGCTACGCCATGTCGCGCGCGCCGGTAGCCTGGCGGGCTTCGACAGCCGGCGGCGTCGCCGCAGCGGTCCTGTGCCTGTTCATGTCCTCCGCTAGCGCCTTCTATGTCGACAAGGTCGCCCAGCTGGGCGCCACCTACGGCTCAATCTCGGCGGTGATCATCTTCCTGATCTGGCTGTCGTGGAGCGTGAACGCCATCTTCCTGGGCGGCGCCCTGGCCACCGAGGTAGAGATCGCTCTGGATGAACGTCCCCGCGCCCTTGTTGAGGGACCGCGAGGCGTAACGCTCAAGACGCCTTCAGCACCAGAAAACTGACCGCGCCGGCGTCTTCGTCGGTGATCGCGACAACCTTTGCGCCGATGCTGGCGGCGAAGTGGGGAACGTCGATACGCGCCAGTGGGTCATCGGCGATCAATCGCACCTGACCGCCCGCCGGCGCGGCTTCCAGAGCCCGTCTCAAGCGCAGGGTCGGCACGGGGCAACGATGGCCCCGGGCGTCGACGAGGATTGGATCACTCATCTCCAAAGACCTTTTCAGCCTCGGCGGCCGTCAGGATTCGATGTTGTCCAGGCTCGAGATCGCCGGGCAGGACCAGGCCACCGATGCGCTCTCTGTGAAGCTCGAGAACGTGGTTTCCAGTGGCTGCGAACATGCGCCGCACCTGATGATATCGGCCTTCGGTGATGGTCAGGCGGGCATGATGAGGATCGATCACGACCAGATCCGCCGGTAGTAGAGGCTTCTCCTCGCCTTCCAGCATCAGTTCGCCTGCAGCGAACAGCGCGCCTTCCGCGCCGCTCAAGGGGCGGTCGAGCGTCGCCAGATAGGTCTTGGGCACATGACGTTTGGGCGAGATCACCCGATGCAGATAGTCGCCATCATCCGTGATCAGGATCAGGCCGGAAGTGTCCTTGTCGAGCCGTCCCACGGTTGAGAGGCCCGGATCCCGAATGCGCCAGCGACGGGGAAGCAGGTCATAGATGCGCTCCCCGTCTTCCTTGTGCGAGCAGACCACGCCCAGCGGCTTGTGCATCAGCAGCACCAGTGGCGCGGGCGGATCGACCGGCGCCCCCCGGATGGTCATGCGTTCCGGGAGATCAGGGGTGACGGCGACCTTGGTCCCGACGTCCTTCAGAATCTTTCCGTCCAGCACGACCTTGCCGCTGGAGATCAGCGCTTGGACGTCCTTGCGGCTGCCATAGCCCAGATTGGCCAGCAGCCTGTCCAGCCGCGCCATCAGGACCTTGGTCACTTGCGGGCCTCGTAGACCTTGTAGCCGTTGGTCTCGCCGGCCAGCCGGACCTTGGCGAAATGCTCGTTCAGGATCGCTTCATAGGGAAGGTGGCGATTGGCCACCAGCCAGAGGTCGCCGCCTTTGCGCAGGCTGGCGGCGGCTTTCTTGATGAAAGCCTGCCCCAGTGAGCGATCCTCGCCGCCGGTTTCATGGAACGGCGGATTGGTGACGACGAAGTCGAGCTTGTCCAACGATGTGGCGGCCTGACGGACATCGTCCCAGACGAACTCCGCACGCGGGTCTTCGATATTGCGGCAGGCCGCGTCGATGGCCCGGCGGTCCAGATCGATCAGCGTCAGCTTGGTGACCTTCGGCGAGGCCAGAACGCCGCGCGCCAGCCAGCCGATGCCGCAACCGAAATCGGCGCCGACGCCGGAAAGTGGCGGCAAGGTTTTCAAGAGCAGATCGGTGCCGGGATCCAGCCGGTCCCAACTGAAGACGCCTGGCTGCGTCCACAGGTCGTCGGAGGCGCGGCGCGGCGCTCCCGCCTCGGCGGCGGCTTCCAGCCCGACAGGTTCGGCAGGGCGAAGGGCGACACAGATGCGATTATGTTTCTTGGAGCTTTCGCCGACCACGCAACCAAAGGCTTCAAGCTCTTTCTTCAGTCGCTGTCCGCCGCGATCCTTGGGCCCGAACGCCGTCAAGCGGCCTTCGATGGCCAGGGTCCGCAGCGCATGGGCAAGAACGAACCGACGCTCGACCACGCCAGCCGGCGCGCGAATCGCGAAAGCGTCCAGTGATTGATCCGGGATCGAAGCCAGATCCGTTGCTCCGATCACCATGGGAGAGACCTGGATCGCGTCTGCGGCGACAGGCGCCAGATCGTGATCGGCCAGGCCGTAGAACGCGGTGCGAGCTGTAGACATTGGAATCCTGGACTTCCGCCGCGCCAGATCCTGCGGGTCCAGCGCGGCGGGGAGGGTGTGGCGGACAGAGTGGGATTCGAACCCACGGTAGACTTTCACCTACGGCGGTTTTCAAGACCGCTGCCTTAAACCACTCGGCCATCTGTCCGGAGCGGCGGCTATATCAGCGCGCCCCCGCCTTAACCAGACTGCAAAACAACTGATGCATGCTGAAAGTTCGGAAGGGCTCGCCCGCGTCGGAAAGACGTCAGCATGGTTGTGGATCAGCATCTTTGGCGCGTCCTGAGGAGCGCCGGCCTGGTGGCTATGGCGGCCGCTAGCCTGGCCGCCTGTTCCACGCCAAAGCCGCGCCTGGACACCAGGATCGACAGCAACAGGCACGTGTCGTCTTCGCCGCGCGGACCCATGGTGTCGCCATCCGGAAAGCCCTTGAGAGGAACCGAGAAGCCCTATCAGATCAAGGGGATATGGTATTATCCCCAGGCCGACCCTGACTATGACGTCAAGGGTATTGGCTCCTGGTACGGCGAGCAGTTCCATAACCGCCGGACGGCCAACGGCGAGATCTTCGACATGGACGCCGTCTCGGCGGCGCACAAGACCTTGCCGTTGCCCAGCCTGGTCGAGGTGACCAATCTCGATAACGGCCGCAGGATGGTGCTGCGTGTCAATGATCGCGGCCCGTTCGTGGGTGATCGCGTTATCGACCTGTCGCGCGCCGCCGCCGATCAGCTTGGCTATCGTCGTCAGGGTGTGGCCCGGGTGCGGGTGCGCTATGTAGGCCCAGCGCCGAAATCGTCATTTGATGGGCGCCAGTATGCCCAGGCGCCCGCGCCGCCTCCACCTCCGCCGCGCCGGGAGCCGCCAAGGCAGGATGCTGAGCCGGTGTGGCCCGCAGAGCCGCCCCCGGTCCCGACCCAGATCATTCCCGCGCGGCAGAGCGCCTTCAAGGTCCAGGCCGGATCCTTTTCCAGCCGCGAGAACGCCGAGCGCGCCGTGGCGCAACTCAAGACCGCAGGACGGGCGACAATCGAACCGGTGGAGCGCTCCGGCGGCACGCTGTATCGCGTCACCGTTTCGGCCGGTGAGGATGAGCTCCAGGCCTGGTCGCTACGTGATCGCGTGGTGGCGCTAGGCTATTCCGGAGCCACCGTCCTGCGTCCCTGATCGGGTGTCGAGAGGCCACTGGACAATCGACGCGATCCGGCCGAATTGAAGCGCGTGGTGCGCGGATCATTCATCAGTTTTGAAGGCGGGGAGGGGGCTGGAAAGTCGACCCAGATCCGTCGCTTGGCCGACCGCCTGACGGCGGCAGGCTTTGACGTCGTGCTGACTCGGGAACCGGGCGGCAGTCCTGGCGCCGAGACGATCCGCGACCTGTTGGTGAACGGCGACGCCGACCGCTGGTCGCCCGTGACAGAAACCCTTCTTATGTACGCTGCCCGCCGGGACCATCTGGAGCGGGTGATCCGCCCGGCCCTGGATCGCGGGGCGATGGTGCTGTGCGACCGCTTCGCCGACTCCACTCGCGCCTATCAGGGCGCTGGCGGCGACGCCCCGGCTTCCCTGATCGCCGCGCTCGAGGATCACGTCCTGGCCGGCTCCATCCCTGATCTGACCCTGATCTTTGATATTCCCGCCACGATTGGCCTCGATCGTGCGGCGTCACGCGGCGGCGCGGCGCGATTTGAGTCCAAGGGCCTGGATTTTCATGAGCGTCTGCGGGCCGGATTTCTGGCGATCGCCCAGAAGGAGCCGGAGCGCTGCGCCGTGATCGACGCCAACGGCACGCCTGACATGGTGTTCGAGTCAGTGTGGGACGTGGTTTCGACCCGACTGGATCTCTGAAATGGACGCGCCGCCGCATCCTCGCGATGTCTATGGTCTGGACGGTCTCGGCGCGGCCGAGGCCTCGTTCCTTGACGCTCTGGCGCGCGGCCGCCTGCATCACGCCTGGCTGCTGGTGGGCCCCGAGGGGGTCGGCAAGGCGACCCTGGCCTATCGCATGGCCCGGCGCCTGCTGGGCGCGCAGCCCGACCCTTCCCAGGGCCTGCTCGGCGCGGCCCCCTCTGATGTGGTCAGCCGCCAGGTCGCCGCCCGCTCCCATCCCGATCTTATGGTTCTTGAGCGCGCCACCGACGACGGCAAGGCGCGCAAGTCCATCCCGGTCGACGAGGCGCGGCGCTTGCCCGAGTTCTTCGCCAATTCTCCGGCGATCTCGCCCTATCGCGTGGCGATCATCGATGCTGCCGACGATCTGAACGTCAACGCCGCCAATGCGGTGCTCAAGACGCTGGAGGAGCCGCCCGCGCGGGGTGTCATCCTTTTGGTCAGCCACGCGCCCGGAAAGCTGTTGCCGACGATCCGCTCGCGCTGCCGCCGACTTGTCGTGCCCGCACCCGGCGTGGAGGCGGCGACGAGCATGGTCGAGCAGCGGGCGGGGCTGGCGCATCGCGACGCCGAGCGTCTGGCTCGCATGGCGCATGGCGCGCCGGGCAGGGCGCTGCAACTGGCCTCTTGCGGCGCTCTGGCCATGGACGACGCCGCCAGCGAGATTCTGCGGGGCCTGCCCGCCATTGACGAAGGCGCCTTGCTGGCCATGGCCGACACCTTTCGTGGCGGCGAGGGCGCGGCGCGCTTCGAGCTGCTATTCGAACGCCTGGCCGATCAGGTTCACGCCATGACCACGCGCCTGGCGACGACCGGGTCTTCGCCCGCTCTGGATCGTTGGGCTGCTGTCTGGGAGCGCCTGTCGCGCTGGCCCGGGGAAGCCGAGGCTATCAACCTGGATCGCGCCGATGTCTTCTGGAGCGCCATCTCGGACTTGCGCGCAGCGGCCAGGACGGCGATGTGAGCCGCATGCTCATCGACAGCCACGTCAATCTCCACGCCCACCAGTATGACGAAGACCGCGACGCGGTGATCGCCCGCGCCCGCGACGCCGGGATCGGCCTGATGGTCACCATCTGCGACAAGGTTTCGTCGTTCGAGGCGGTCCACGCCATCGCCATGGCCGAGCCCGACATCTGGTGCACGGTCGGCACCCATCCGCACGAAGCCAAGGAAAACCCTGACCTCTCGGTCGAGGCCCTGGTCTCGCTGGCCAGCCGGCCGCGCGTCATCGGCATTGGTGAATGCGGCCTCGATTTCCACTACGATTTCTCGCCCCGCGATGTGCAGGCCCAGGTGTTTCGCACCCACGCCGCCGCCGCGCGCCAGACGGGCCTGCCGCTGGTCGTGCACACCCGCGAAGCCGACGAAACCATGGCGCAGATCCTCGAAGAGGAGCATGCGCGGGGTGCGTTCAAGCTGCTGATGCACTGCTACACCAGCGGTCCCGAACTGGCCGCTCGGGCGGCGGCCCTGGGCGCCTGGTTTTCCGTCTCCGGCATCGCCACGTTCAAGGCGGCCGAGGAGGTCAGGGCGATCATTCGCGACATGCCCGCTGACCGGATCATCGTTGAGACCGACTGCCCCTATCTCGCGCCCGTGCCGATGCGCGGCCGTCGCAATGAGCCAGCCTATCTGCCGCATATCGTTGACAAACTTGGCGATATTCGCGGCTGGACGCGCGCCGAGACCGAAGCGCGCACGGAGGACGCCTTCTTCGCGCTGTTCGACACGATACCGCGACCATGACGGGCCAGCTGGAATTCACGATTTTGGGTTCAGGCTCCTCGGGCGGCGTACCGCGAGCCGACGGTGATTGGGGCGATTGCGATCCGGCCGATCCGCGCAATTTGCGAACGCGCTGCTCGCTCCTTGTCCGTCGGAAGGGGGAAGGCGGCCCGCTGTCCGAGACGACCGTCGTCGTCGATACATCGCCTGATTTTCGTCTCCAGGCCGTCGCGGCCGGCGCTCGGCGCATGGACGCCGCACTCTTTACCCACGACCATGCCGACCAGGCGCACGGGATCGACGATCTGAGGCCGTTCTTCCTCAATCAACGTCGGAAGATCCCGACCTATATGGATGAAGCCACGCATGCCGGGCTGACCCGTCGCTTCGAGTATGTGTTTGAAACGCAGGGCGGATATCCGGCCATATGCGAGCCCAGACCATTGCCGGCACATGGCATAGCCTGGAGCTTGGACGGACCGAGCGGTCAGATTCCGGTCCAGAGCTTTGACCTCGACCACGGCAATATCCGATCTGTCGGCTTCCGGTTCGGCGGCGTGGCCTACACGCCCGATGTGGTGGCCATTCCCGAGGAGAGTTGGCCCGCCTTGGCAGATCTGGATGTGTGGATCGTCGACGCCCTGCGCTGGACGCCGCATCCGACCCACGCCCATGTCGATCGGGCCCTCGAATGGATTGCCCGCGCCAAGCCGCGCCGCGCGATCCTGACGAACCTTCATATTGATCTGGACTTCAATCAGTTGTCGTCGAAACTACCCGCCGGCGTAGAGCCCGCATTCGACGGCCTGCGCGTGGTCATCTAGGAGTTCGTCGTTCCAAGAGGGCCGCTTTCGACACGTGGTGTTCGCGCGCGGCCCGTTCTGCGCCTGCGATGCAAGTGTTGCAATTCATCGCTAAGGCGAGCCCATGCAAAAACCTGTTCTGCCTGTCCAAGGTGGTCCGCGCGCCCGGGCCTTGAAGGTCGTCCCTTTCCTTCTTGGCCTGATCGCAACGCCGCAATCTCCGTTGCAAGCCCATCCCGGCCACGCCGTCCGACCGGTGGCGCCCAAGGCGCATTCACACCGACCTGTGGATCCCCAGAAACGACGGTGGCTGGCTGGCGACCACCACGTCCACAGCTGGTTCAGCGTTGGGGTCAAGCCGGCGTCCAATCCTTCGCTGCCGCCAGAGCTGATCAAGGCCGGCGACGCCAGTAACCCCATCACGACCAATGCCAGCATGGCCGCCCGGCACGGCCTGTCCTGGATGGTCGCGACCGACCATGGCGGGCCCAACCATTCGAAGCTGAACCGGGACGAAGCCTATCCCGAACTGCTCCGCGCCCGGCGCATGACCCCTGAACTGCTGCAGTTCTGGGGCATGGAACTCGACACCCCTGCAGCCGAGCATTCCAGCCTCATTGTTCCCCGGTCCGCTTCGGAACGCGACGTGCTGTTCGGGATAGAGAGCCGGTACAACCGGCGTGAACCCTGGCCGGCAGATCCCACCCGCGACGAGGAGGCGTTCATGCTGGAGGCTCTGCGCCACATGCAGACGCTGCCTCAGCCACCGCTCGTCATCGCCAACCATCCGTCCCGCTCTGCTAGCGAAGTCGGCCGCTATGGCCTGGTCTCGCCGTCTGAACTGCGCGCCTGGAACGATACGGCGCCCGAGGTCGCAGTCGGCATGGAAGGCGCGCCCGGACACCAGGCCACCAGCCTGAAGCCTGATGGCGCCATCGATCCCAAGGGTGATCGGGGTGGCTATTCGCGAGCGCCAACCATGGGCGGCTTCGACCAGATGACGGCGCGGCTGGGGGGCTTTTGGGACTCCATGCTGGGCGAGGGGCGTCGCTGGTGGATCACCTCCACCTCGGACTCCCACCGACACTACACCGACGGCGGCAGCGACTTCTGGCCCGGCGAATACTCCAAGACCTACGTCAAGGCCGAGCACACCTATGACGACGTCCTGGACGGCCTGCGCCATGGCCGGGTTTTCGTGACCCTGGGAGACCTGGTCTCCGAGGTGGAGGTGACCGCCACGACGGCTGAGGGCGCTCGACGGGCCGAGATCGGCGGACGGCTGGAGGTTGACCCCGGCAGCGACGTGACGATCATCATCCGCGTACGCGACCCGGCGGGCAAGAATTTCGGCGGCTATTCGCCCGATGTCTCGCGGATCGACCTCATCCAGGGCGACGTCCAGGGACCAACGGCGGATCGTGGCCGGGATTCAAACCCGACCACCCGGGTCATCCGCAGCTTCTCGCCCGGCGCGTGGGCGCAGGAGCGTGAGGTTCTCTCCATGACCTATGTGCTGAAGGACGTTCAGCGATCCAGCTATGTTCGGGTGAGGGGCACGAACGGTTCTGAGGTCGAGCCGCAACCGGATCCGCCGGGAGAAGACCCCTGGTCCGACCTCTGGTTCTACGCCAACCCTGTCTTCATCACCGTCCGGTGAGCCGCGCCTGCGGACCGATACCCAAGCGCGGTGACGCGCTTTCGTAGCGCTCCGTCACATAGGCTCTCAGTCCGGCGCCAGCGTCAGCGCAATGGCCGGCACATCCTCCGGCATGGAAGCTGTCGGTGTTCCGGCCGTGCTTCTGGTCAGGCGACCCTCAGTTGACCCGGGACGACGCCTTCTACGATCGGGCCCGTTGATCACGAGAGCCGGCGGCCGTGACCTTGAAGAACACCGCTGCAGCGGCAGTGCAGACGATGCCGACGATACTGGTGGCATAGGCGCTGGCGGTGAAGAACCGCAGCCAGTCCAGATCGACCATCGCGAAATTGCGCCAGACCAGCAGGGCGACGCTTCCCAGATAGCCCGACGCGTCGGCCAGATAGATCAGGAAGCCGGCAGTGCCGACCTGGCCGCTGAAGGCGATCATCCGATCGAACAGCATCGCGTTGAACGGCGTATAGGCCATGTAGAGGCCGGCGCCCGTCAGGATCATCCAGGTCAGCGGCGACAGCAGGTGGGCCTGGAAAGCCAGGGTGGAGCCGCCCAGCAGCACGAAGCCGGCCAGAATCACCGCGTGCATGACCAGCAACGCCCGGAGATTGTCGCGAACCACGATCACGGCGGCCATGACCACCAGGGCGATGGCCGCGACGGGCAATTCGCTGGCGGTGAAGACGCTCGAGGCCCCGCCAAAGCCCATGGCGCTCCAGATCTCGGCGGCGAAGTTGTCGCGGAAATCGCGGAACGCGGTTAGCAGAATATAGGCCAGAACCAGCAACACCACGCCGGGGCCATACGCGGCCATGAAGGCCCGACGCTGGACCTTGTCCATCGGCTGCCGTCGTACGCGCGCAGCCTCATCGTCGGCGCTGGGCGGGGGGAGCTGGGTCAGGGCCCAGACCGATACTGCCAGAAGCGGCATGAAGAGCACGCCGGTGGCGGCGGGCATCCAGAAGGGCGTGAGGTGGTGCTCGACCATCAGCCATTTGCCGACCGACTTCACAACGCCAGAGGACAGGATAAAGCTGGCGCACAGGATCGCGCCCAGAACCTCCGACGTCCGCCGGCCCTCCATGTAGCCAAACACCAGGCCCCAGATCATGCCGAGCGGCAGGCCGTTCAGAAACAGGGCTCCGACGTTCCAGGGCGCAGGCGTGACCGCAAACAGGACCAAGGCCAGCCAGGACAGACCGATCAACGCCAGGATCGCCTGTCCCCGCCGGGCTGGCGAGATCTCGGAGATGACCTTGATCCCGATCATCTTTGAGATCGCATATCCGGCGACCTGGGCCAGCACCAAGGCGATCTTGTAGTCCAGGACGAATGCCCATCCATCCACGGCCCCGAACGTCGCGGCTGCGAACGGCTTCCGGAAGGCGTACATCGAGAAGTAGGCGCAGAATCCGGCCAGACCGGCGAAAAGCGTGAAGGCGAACGGGTGCGCGCGCTCAAGCCAGCGTGGCAAAATTGTCATGGAAAATCCCCCGATATGGAATTTGGTCTATACCAATTTCGTGGCGGTTCGGTGACGTCCGCCTTTGGAGCGGGGCTGTGTCGGCATTGTTCTTAAGGCGTCTTGGCTCGTGGGCGCGAGGGCTGAGCGTACAGAGCCCAGCTTTACCTCCAGCATCGCCGCGCCTGCGAGAAAATGAACCGTCTTCCGCTGCGGCATGACCTAGTCGGGCCGTCGCTCGAATCCTGTTGGATAGGAGGATGAGAACCAGGGCGCATGTGGTCAAGCAACTGGATCAGACCCTCGGCGAACCCACAGAGCCATAGCGGGAGCTTCACGAAAAATTCGTCGAAATAGTAGCGCATTTGGTCTATACCAAAAAGTGAGCAGATTCTGGCGTTGTCATTGTTTTAGCGATGCTTCTGGCGCAGTGCGGCTGGTTCTGCACCAGCTCCGGGCAGCGAAGATCGCGTCGGCAGCACCTAATCTGGCTGGGTCGTTCGCTCGCGATCCGGGGCGTCCCTGTGGAGGCAAAAGGTAACCATGCGGCAGGAAAAATTTGATCTGGCCGTGGTCGGCGCGGGCATCGTGGGGCTGGCTCACGCCCTTGCGGCCGTCCGGCTGGGCAAGCGCGTGGTCATCGTCGACCGCGACGCCCAGGCGAACGGTGCGTCGGTGCGCAATTTCGGCTTTGTGACGGTCACGGGCCAGGCGCGGGGCGAAGTCTGGTCGCGCGCGCGGAGGTCCAGCGCCGTTTGGGACGAGGTGGCCGCCGCCGCCGGTATCCCGATTGTTCAGCGCGGCCTGACCGTTCTCGCTCGACGCCCTGAGGCCAAGGCGGTCCTGCAGGCCTTCCTTGAGACCGAGATGGCGGAAGGCTGCGACTGGCTGGGAGCCGGTCGGTTTGACGGCCGGCTCCCAGCCAGCGCGAACGGGCAGGGAGCCTTGAGCAGCACAAGGGATCTTCGCATCGAGTCCCGCGAGGCCATTCCGCGGCTGGCCCATTGGCTTGAGGCCGCTCACGGCGTGACCTTTCTGCGCGGAGTGGCAGTGTACGGCGTTGAGACGGGACGATTGGAGACGGGAGCCGGCGACATTCTCGCCGAGTCTATCGTGGTCTGTCCGGGCGACGATCTCAGCACGCTGTTTCCGGGCGCTTTCGCCAAGGCGGCGGTCACACGCTGCAAGCTGCAGATGCTTCGGCTGGCCGATCCCGGGTGGCGGTTGCCGTCGCCGGTGATGTCCGACCTCAGCCTGGTGCGTTATCTGGGCTATTCGGCTCTGCCCCAGGCTGGAGCGCTGTTGGAGCGGCTCCAGGCGGAACAACCCGAGCACCTGGCGCATGGCATCCATCTGATCGTGGTTCAAAGCGCCGATGGCTCGCTGGTGGTTGGCGACAGCCACCATTATGCGGCGACGCCAGACCCCTTCAGCCACGAGCACGTCGACCAACTGATCCTCGATGAGTTCGCCGATGTGTTTGGTCAGGTCGCGCCGCCGGTCGTCGAGCGTTGGACGGGGACCTATGCGTCTGCGCACAGCCACAGTCTGGTGGAGGCGCCGATGAGCGGCGTCCGTCTGGTGACGGTCACGAGCGGAACGGGGGCCTCCACGGCGTTTGCCCTGGCCCAGGATGTCGTCGCCGACCTCTACGACCTTGAAGCCGGAGACCTGACATGACGCTGAACGCTATCAAGGCGGTTGTCTTCGACTGGGCCGGGACCGTGATCGACTTTGGGTGTCGGGCGCCGGTTGTGGCGCTGATCCAGGTGTTTGGCGACAATGCCGTGGAGATCACCGACGCCGAGGCCCGGATCGATATGGGCAAGGCGAAGCGCGATCATATTCGCGCCTTGCTCGCCATGCCGCGCATCGCCGGGTGCTGGCGGGAGGCGCACGGCGTCCCTGCGACCGAGGCCGATGTTTCGCGCCTGCACGACGCTGTGGAGCCGATGATGCGAGCGGCGGCCCGTGATGCGGCGCTGCTTATTCCCGGCGCAGCCGAGTTGAGCGCGCGGCTAAGATCAGATGGCGTCAGGATCGGCTCATGCACGGGCTACACCCGAGCCATGATGGCCGACATTCTGCCATTGGCCGCCGAACAGGGCTACTCGCCCGACGTCGTCGTTTGCGCCGGTGAGACGAGGGAAGGGCGCCCGTCGCCTTTGATGATGTGGAAGGCTCTGGTCGACTTGGGCGCCTGGCCGGCCGGTGCATGCGTCAAGATCGATGACGCCACAGTGGGCATTGACGAAGGACTCGCCGCCGGAGCCTGGGTGGTGGGTCTATCGGCTTCCGGCAATGGAGTGGGCCTTTCGCGAGAGGCGCTCGCAGCGCTTTCGCAGGGTGAGCGCGATAGGCGCATCGCCGCCGCTGCGCAGGCGCTCGAAAGATCTGGAGCGCACTATGTGGTCGACAGCGTAGCCGATCTGGGCCCGGTCTTGGATGACATCGCGGCGAGGATCACCGCGGGCGAGACGCCGGCAAAACGCATCCTGCCTCAAGCCCGCTAGGATCAAGGACAAACTCAGCCCTGAGGCGTCCGATCGGCGCTGCCTACAACCGAATTCGCCGAGCAAGCGACGATCAGCCTGGTCGCTCATTGGCCGCCGTCGCGCCATTTGGCGTCCCCGGCATGAATGTGTGTTTGCCAGTCGGGGCAAATCACAGTGGGAAGGATGTGAAGCTTAGGAGCGTGGACGATGAGGGCGGACAAGGCGCGATTTGGGGCCCTGTTGAGTGTGGTCTTGGTCAATGGGCTTCTGGCCGCGACGGCCACCTGGGCCGCGCCCTCGTCGTCAATCGAAGCCAAGGCGGCCGCGCGATTTGACGTCGTTGCCCACGATCGCGTGCAACTGCGCCTGTTCCTGAAAAACATGCCCAAGGGCGGCGACCTGCACAACCATTTGTGGGGCGCGCCCTATGCCGAGGACTTCCTGGCCTGGGCCGCCGCTGATGGCCAGTGCCTGACCACCGGCGCGAAACCGGAGATCGTGACGGGGCCCTGCGACGGTCCAGGAAGGACTTCGGCCAAGGATCTGGGGCGGCGCGATCCGACCCTCTACAACCGGGCGATAGACGCCTTGTCGATGCGCAACTATGCGCCCGGCGCTGATGGGGCGACGGCTTCCGGCCATGATCAGTTCTTTTCGACCTTTGGCAGGTTCGCTGCGTCGGCCGTACGCAATATGGGGCCGATGATCACAGTGACCCGCGACTATGCCGCCGGTGATCGTGTCAGCTATGTCGAAAGCTCGGCCAATCCAAACACCATGCGGGCCTTTGCCGTCGCGGGGCAGGCCGATTGGAACGGCGATTTCGAGGGCGCTTTTGCGCGACTTGCGCCCGGACTTGCGCCCATGGTGGCAGAGGTTGGGCGTGAGATGGACGCCGCGCTCGCCGATGCCGACCGGCGCCAGGGCTGCGCACCGGGCGTTGCCGCCAAGGTGGGGCCATGCGGCGTGATGCTTGGCTTTCAGCCTTTCGTCGAGCGGGCTCAGCCGCCGGGCTTTGTCTTTGCCCAGATGCTGGCGGCTTTCGTCCTTGTCGAGGCCGACCCTCGCTTCGTAGGGGTCAATATCGTCAATCCCGAGGACGACCCGATCTCGCTGGCCGACTATTCGCTGCATATGCGGATGTTCAGGTTCCTAGCCGCCCGCTATCCCAAGGTGCCGCTGTCTCTGCACGCTGGCGAACTGACCTTGGGCCTGGTCTCGCCACGCGACCTCACCTTCCACATCCGCGAAGCCGTCGAGGTCGCGGGCGCCAAGCGGATTGGCCATGGGGTGGATATTGCCTATGAGGACGACGCTGAGGGGCTCCTGGCGCGCATGGCCCGTGATCGCGTGGCGGTAGAGATCAACCTGACCAGCAACGACGTCATCCTGGGCGTAAAGGGCGCCGATCACCCGATCGCCCTCTATCGCAAGGCCGGGGTGCCTGTGGTGCTGTCGACCGACGACGAAGGGGTCTCGCGCATCGACATGACCAACGAATACCTGCGGGCCGCCACTGAGCATGGCCTGCGCTACAGGGATCTCAAGGGCATAGCCCGCGACAGCCTGGAGTACGCGTTCCTGCCCGGCGCCAGCTTCTGGATCGCGAAGGGTGTTCGCGTTCAGGCCTGCGCTGAGGCCGGAGAGGTTTGTGACGCGTTCCTGGCCCAAAGCGTCAAGGCGACGGCGCAGTGGAGGCTGGAGCAGGATTTCGAAACTTTCGAGCGTTCGTTCAGCAATCGCCAGGGCTCGAGCCGCTTAAAATCTCGATTTACGCTAAAGCGCGCGCAGTAGAATTCTGTTCTCGAGGTTTCGGTCTGGACCTTGGCGCCGACGCTGCGTGCTTGTCACCTAGAGCAGCAATCCAAACAGCCTGCAGTCACGCCGCTCGCCATCGCGATGAATATGGCCCTTCAGATAGCCTTCGGGCTCGAAGCCCAGCCGCTCCAGAAGACGCTCGGCGCGGGTGTCTCCCACATGGGTTCGGGCGATCAGGCGCTTGAGGCCGATCGAAGCCGCGTGGGCCAGTAATGCGCTAACGGCCTCCAGGCCATAGCCTTGGCCCCAGCCCTCGCGGGCGACGATGAAGCGCAGCTCGGCGCGATGATGGCGTTCATCGATATCAATCAGTTCGCAATAGCCGAGGAACTCTCCGGTTTGGGATTGGCGGACCGCCCAGTAGTGGGCCTTGCCATCGTTCATCTCGGCCACCTGGGCGATAACGCAGGCCTCGACCTCTTCAGGGTCATCGATCGGCGCCTGATCCCAGTGGGCCATGACCTCGGGATCGCTGAGGAACGGATAGACGTGCGGCGCATCCGACGAGGTCAGGGGCGCCAGGGTCAGTCGCTCGGTTTCAAGGATCATTTAGGGTTTTGGCTTCGCGCTGAGGTCTTGAGTTGGCGGGCGTCCTTCCCAGCTATGGCGTGAGCGCGCCGCTAGTGGTAGAGGGGCCGCTTCGTTTTTCACGGCGGAACGTCCCGTCGCCCGGATCGAGATCAGTTTACTCATGCTCATCGGCATCCTGCTCGCCATCAACATCGTCGTCTGCCTCGGCCTGATCGGCGTGGTTCTGCTGCAGCGTTCGGAAGGGGGCGCCCTGGGCATGGGCGGCGGCAACACCGGCTTCATGACGGCGCGCGGCGCGGGCGACCTGCTGACCAGGATCACCTGGATCCTGTTCTCCATTTTCCTGGTGATCAGCCTGGTCCTGACCATCCTGACCGGCCGAATGGGCGGCGCCTCGGCCGTGGATCGGTTGAACATCGACAATCTCGATACCAAGACGCTGAACGCGCCGATCACGCCGCCGGCTCCCGTCGGCCAGGCCCCCGGGACCGCACAGCCGGGCGCCATCCAGGCCCCGACCCCCAGCATCAACCAGCCCCTGACCTCGCAAACGGCTCCCGCGCAGCCCTCCGCGCCGGTTCCGGCGCCTGCCCAAACCCCGGCCCAGTAAGCGTTTGCAGCGAAAGCTGTTGATGAACGTCGGTCTTTTCGACGCGATCGCCGAATCGCGAGTAATCTGAGCGCCCATGACCCGGTACATCTTCATCACCGGCGGCGTGGTTTCCTCGCTTGGAAAAGGCCTCGCCTCCGCAGCGCTCGGAGCGCTTCTCCAGGCTCGTGGCTACAAGGTCCGCCTTCGTAAGCTCGACCCTTATCTCAACGTCGATCCCGGCACGATGAGCCCGTATCAGCACGGCGAGGTCTTCGTGACCGACGACGGCGCCGAGACGGACCTCGACCTTGGCCATTACGAGCGCTTCACCGGCGTTTCGGCGACCAAGGCCGACAACATCACTACCGGCCAGATCTACAAGACGATCATCGAGAAGGAGCGGCGCGGCGACTATCTGGGCGCGACCGTCCAGGTGATCCCGCACGTCACCAACGAGATCAAACAGTTCGTCCTGTCGCCGGCCATGGACGAGACCGGCGAAAAGCCGGTCGATTTCGTGCTGGTCGAGATCGGCGGCACGGTCGGCGATATCGAGGGCCTGCCGTTCTTCGAAGCCATCCGCCAGCTGAGACAGGATCTGCCGCGTGGCCAGAGCTGTTATGTCCACCTGACCCTGCTGCCGTTCATCAAGACGGCCGGCGAAATGAAGACCAAGCCGACCCAGCACTCGGTCAAGGAGCTGCGCTCGATCGGCATCCAGCCCGACATCCTGCTGTGCCGTTGCGAGCAGGAAATTCCGGTCGAGGAAAAGCGCAAGATCGCGCAGTTCTGCAATGTGCGGCCCAGCGCCGTGATCCAGGCGATGGATAGCTCGTCGATCTATTCTGTGCCGATCGACTACCACCACGAGGGGCTCGATGCAGAGGTGCTGGACGTCTTCGGCCTGCAAGACGCGCCCAAGCCGGACCTGAGCCGCTGGGAAGCGATCGAGGATACCGTCAATCACCCCGACGGCGAAGTGACCATCGCTGTAGTCGGCAAATATACCGTCCTGAAAGACGCCTATAAGTCGCTCATCGAGGCGCTGCATCATGGCGGCCTGGCCAACAGGGTGAAGGTCAATCTCGACTGGGTCGAGAGCGAGACCTTCGAGGGCGATCCCGGCGCGGCTGCGGCTCGCCTGGAGAACGCCCACGCCATCATGGTGCCGGGTGGCTTCGGTGAGCGGGGGGCGGAGGGCAAAATCCGCGCCGCCCAGTTCGCACGCGAACGCAAGGTTCCATATTTTGGCATCTGTTTTGGCATGCAGATGGCGGTCATCGAGACCCTGCGGAACGTGGCCGGCATCAAGGACGCCTCTTCCAGTGAATTTGGCCCCACCGATCGTCCTGTCGTCGGGATCATGACCGAGTGGATCAAGGGCAACGAGACCGTCCAGCGACGCTCTGGCGACGACCTGGGCGGCACCATGCGCCTGGGAGCGTTCGACGCCGTTTTGACGCCCGGGAGCAAGGTTGCCCAGATCTATGGCGACACGGCCATCAGCGAGCGCCACAGGCACCGCTACGAGGTCAATATCGGCTACAGCCACCGGATGGAGGAGTCCGGCCTGAAGCTGACCGGTCGTTCGCCTGACGGCGTGCTGCCCGAAATCGTCGAGCGCGAGGACCATCCGTGGTTCATCGGCGTCCAGTTCCACCCGGAACTGAAGAGCCGTCCTTTTGCTCCGCACCCGTTGTTCGCCAGCTTTATCGCGGCCGCGAAAGAGCAGGGCAGACTGGTCTGAACAGGCGTGTTGCATGTCTGGAGAGATTCAGGCATAAGCGCGCGCTCACACGGCGGCTTGGGTTATCCCGAGTCGCCGTCTCTAATTTTCACGCTCAGCGCGCAGAGTCACTTCGATGGCCGTTCCCAAAAGAAAAACTTCGCCTTCTCGCCGGAACATGCGCCGGTCGCACCACGCCTTGGGCGCCAACTCCTTTGTGGAAGACAAGGACTCGGGCGAACTGCGTCGTCCGCACCACGTCGACCTGAAGACGGGTCTGTACAACGGCAAGCAAATCCTCACTCCCAAGGAAGACTAAGGTCTTTCCTTCACGGTTGTGAATCTAAAGACGCCGCCAGGGTTCGCCCCGGCGGCGTTTTTCGTCACGGCTGTACAAAAAACGGTGTTATTCTGGGTGGGCCACGGGAGGTCTGCCCATGCTCACACGCCGAATTCTAGCGGCGGGACTGGCGCTGTCGTTTTTGCCTCAAGGCGCTCTGGCTGAGCAGCCTGCGCCGGCGCTCACGCTGCCGCCTGAACCTGTCCTGATCCTCGACGCCTCTCTCGACCTCGACGATCGCCTGACCGTCCCGGTGAGGGTCAATGGCCAGGGGCCGTTCGATTTCGTCGTCGATAGCGGTGCGGATCGCAGTGTTCTCTCCGCGCCGCTGGCCGATCGACTGGGCCTGGCCCAGGGCCCCAATGTGCTGGTTCACGGGGTTGGCGGCGCGCAGATCACGCATACCGCCCAGGTTGGCGAACTTGTTGTCGGCGATACGCGGCTCTCCAGCGTCAACCTTCCCATCCTTCCGCTTGAACGCGTCGGCGCCGATGGCCTGCTGGGCATCGATATCCTGGAAGGTCGCAACGTGATCATGGACTTCCGCAAGCGGAAGCTGGAGATTCGTCGCAGCCGCTCGCCCTTCGACCTCGTCCGGTTGCCCCGCGAGGTCTCGGTCATGGCGGATGATCGCTTTGGCCGCCTTACGGTCGCCGACTGCCGGGTCGCTGGGGCCAAGGCCCTGGCTTTCATCGACTCTGGTGGCGGGGTCAGCATCGGCAATATGGCCCTGTCGCGCGCCATTGCCACCCGACGGCGCCGTCAGGACGATGTGAGGTCAGCCCGGTTGTTGACGGCGTCTGGTGAGATCTCCGTCGGCGAGTACCGCATCGCGCCATCCCTGACGCTGGGCGATCTGCGCATGACCAATGTGCCCATGGCCTTCGCCGACCTCCACATCTTCGATGTCTGGAGGCTCAACGATCGGCCGGCCTTGCTGCTGGGCGTCGATATCCTGCAACTGTTTTCACGGGTCGAGCTCGATTTCGGCGCGGGGCGCGTGTTGTTCCGCATCGGCGGTGTGACGCCGCCCCGCATCCTCAGCGCCTGATCCTACTGGCTGCGTCCACGGGCCTGGATCTGGGCGCGCCGGGCCTCCACCGCCGCAGGCGTGACTTTGCGATTGTGAGCGCTGGAACGCTCATGCTCGATCTCGAGGCCCTTGCGGAATGAGCGGTCAAAGCCGTCATCGATCAGGCTCTTGTAGAATGACAGGGTCTCTACCGGGATCGACGCCATGTCGGCGGCAAGCTTGAGCGCGGTCGGCATCAGCTCGGCGGCCGAAACCACACGATTGACCAGGCCCCATTCCGCCGCAGTCGCGGCATCGATGAAATTGCCAGTCAGTGAAAGCTCCTTGGCGCGATAGACCCCGATCAGGCGCGACAGCTTTTGCGACAACCCCCAGCCGGGCATGATCCCGACCCGGGCATGGGTGTCGGCGAAGCGGGCGTTCTCCGATGCGATCAGCACATCGCAGGCCAGCGCCAGTTCGAAGCCGCCGGTGATGGCGACCCCATTGATCGCGCCAATGACCGGCTTGCGGCATAACTCGATCGCTTTGACCGGATTGGTTTCCGCGCCCTGGTCATTAGCCGCACTCATCGCCCTTGGGTCGCTGCCCAGCTCCTTGAGATCCAGCCCGGCGGTAAAGGCCTTCTCGCCGGCGCCGGTCAGCACGACCACACTGATCGCGGGGTCGGCGTCCAGTTCGAACATGACGGTATGCAGCATGGCCCGCATGGCCTTGGACAGCGCGTTCATGGCCTCTGGCCGGTTCAGGGTGACAACGGCGATCGGGCCGCTCTTCTCGACGGTCAGCATGGCGTACTCCTGTTGTGACCGACGATCAGTCGTCATCCCGAGGGAAGTCAAGTTGCGCCGCAGCGCGGTCGCGGCTAAGGCTCCCGCGCCTTTCGCCTTGAGGAGCTGCCATGACCGAGATCGTCGACATCATCGCCCGCGAAATTCTCGATAGCCGGGGCAACCCGACGGTTGAGGTCGACGTGATCCTGGAAGACGGTGCCTTTGGCCGCGCCGCCGTGCCCTCGGGCGCCTCCACCGGTGCTCACGAAGCGGTCGAGAAGCGCGATGGCGACAAGAGCCGCTATCTGGGCAAGGGCGTCCTGCAAGCCGTTGACGCGGTGAACGGCGAGATCTTCGACGCGCTTTCCGGCGTTGACGCCGAAGACCAGCGCCGGCTCGACAATCTCCTGATCGATCTGGACGGCACCCCGAACAAGGCCCGTCTCGGCGCCAACGCCATTTTGGGCGTCTCGCTGGCGGCCGCCAAGGCCGCCGCCGAGTCCGCTGGTTTGCCGCTCTACAAGTACGTCGGCGGCGTCAACTCGCGCGTGCTGCCGCTGCCGATGATGAACATCATCAACGGCGGCGCCCACGCCGATAATCCGATCGACATCCAGGAATTCATGATCCTGCCGACCGGCGCGGCCAGCTTCAGCGAAGCCCTGCGCATGGGCGCCGAGATCTTCCATGGCCTGAAGAAGGCTTTGAAGGACGCTGGCCACAACACCAATGTGGGCGACGAAGGCGGCTTCGCGCCCAACCTGGGTTCGGCTGAAGACGCCCTGGCGTTCATCGTCAAGGCGGGTGAGGCGGCCGGCTACAAGGCTGGCGACGATTTCGTCCTGGGTCTGGACGTCGCCGCCACCGAGTTCTTCAAGAACGGCAAGTACGAGCTGGAAGGCGAGGGCAAGAGCCTGGATCCCGCCGGAATGGTCGACTATCTGGCGGGCCTGGCCGCCAAGTTCCCGATCCTGTCGATCGAGGACGGCATGTCCGAAGACGATTTCGAGGGCTGGAAGCTGCTGACCGAAGCCTTGGGCAAGAAGGTTCAGCTGGTCGGCGACGACCTGTTCGTGACGAACCCCAAGCGCCTCCAGATGGGCCTGGACAAGGGCCTGGCCAATTCGATCCTGGTAAAGGTCAATCAGATCGGCACGCTGTCGGAAACCATCGACGCCGTCGATCTGGCTCACCGCGCCGGCTACACCAGCGTGATGAGCCACCGCTCGGGCGAGACCGAGGACTCGACCATCGCCGACCTCGCGGTCGCGCTGAACTGCGGGCAGATCAAGACCGGTTCGCTGGCCCGTTCGGACCGGCTGGCCAAGTACAATCAACTGCTGCGCATCGAGCAGATGCTGGACGATCAGGCTGTCTATGCGGGTCGATCGGCGCTCAAGGGTCGTTGATCGCCCCTAAAGCGTGAACTTCAGGAGGGCGCGGCTTCGGACAGGAGCTGCGCCCTTTTTCTTGACGCCATAGCCCGTGATGGCGCGACAGGCGGGATCGCCCACCGAGTCGCCTCCGGTACCTGTCCCTTGGCCCGAACCTTCTGGGTCGATGGCGCGCCGCCATAGGCTATCCAGCGGTCTCCTCCCTCTCAGAGCGTTTTGAAGATGATCGCGTTCGAGCGAGTGATCAGCCCGCCGGCCAAAGACGGCGATTCTCGGGCGCACGTGGTCAGCGCGCCGTCGGCTGTAGCGGCGCCGGACCAGACGCTCTCATTTTTTCTATAAGCCCCTCCCGGCAGTGCGCCAGCAGCGGAATTGCTGTCTTCGCGAGTGCGAAACGAGCGCTGCGGTGCGGTATCTAGATGCCGGTGAAACGATCTCAAATGAAAGCATCGGGCGGCGGCGGTTCTCGGAACGCAGACGCACTTCGTCAGCCCTTATTCAGAAGGCGTTAAGCACGATCTGAGACCCTGAGAATCCCCTCCCGGGATTCTCAAATGTTCGCCCGACTGCAACCGATCCTGCCGACCGCGGCGATCCTTTTCCTGATCTTCTACTTCGTGTTTCACGCCCTGACCGGCGAACGCGGGCTATTGTCGACGTCTCAACGCAATGCAGATCTTGCGGCCAAGACGAAGGAGCTCAAGAAGATCCACGCTGAAAGGATGGACCTGGAGGCTCGGGCTCGTCTATTACGCAGCGGCAGTCTGTCGGCCGATCTTCTGGAAGAACGCGCACGTTCTCTCCTAGGATATGCCGACCCGAGGGACTACGTGATCCGCACGAAGCGCTAGCGCTTTCGGAACACGGCCGACGGCGCGGACTGGCGATGGTTCTCCGGCTCATCCGATCCGGAAGCCATCTGGGCGTGACATGTGGAACACTTCCTTCGCGGAACCGACGACGACTTCGGCGGGACGTGCTCTGGGATGAAGGCCGCGATGAAGATTGGCCAAGGAGAGTTGAATGGCGCGAACGCGCAAGGGTGAAGCTTCCGAGGGTAAAGCGGGTGACACCGGTGTCAACGCTTTCGTCGGCAAGGATGAGCTTCTGAAGTTCTATCAGGACATGCTGCTCATTCGCCGCTTCGAGGAGCGCGCGGGCCAGCTCTACGGCATGGGTCTGATCGGCGGGTTCTGCCATCTCTACATCGGTCAGGAAGCCATCGCGGTCGGCATGCAGTCGATCCAGCAGAAGGGCGACCAGATCATTACGGGCTACCGTGACCACGGCCACATGCTGGCTGCCGGCATGGACCCCAGGGAAGTCATGGCCGAGCTGACCGGTCGCGCAGGCGGGTCGTCGCGCGGCAAGGGCGGCTCGATGCACATGTTCGACATCGAGACCGGCTTCTACGGCGGCCACGGCATCGTCGGCGCCCAGGTCGCGCTGGGCACGGGTCTGGCGCTGGCCAATCACTACAAGGGCAATGGCAACGTCTCTTACGCCTATTTCGGCGACGGCGCGGCCAACCAGGGCCAGGTCTATGAGAGCTTCAACATGGCCCAGCTGTGGAAGCTGCCGGTCGTGTACGTGATCGAGAACAACCAGTACGCCATGGGCACCAGCGTCGAACGTTCGGCGTCGGAGACCGCCTTCCACAAGCGCGGCGTCTCGTTCCGAATTCCGGGCGAGGAAGTCGACGGCATGGACATCGTCGCCGTGCGCGAGGCCGGCGCGCGCGCCACCGAGCATGCGCGAAGCGGCCAGGGCCCGTACATCCTTGAGATGAAGACCTACCGCTATCGTGGCCACTCGATGTCGGATCCGGCCAAGTACCGCACCAAGGAAGAGGTCGACGAGGTCAAGCACACCCGCGATCCGATCGATCACATCAAGGAGCGTCTGGCCAAGGTCGGCGTCACTGAGGACGATCTGAAGGGCATCGATGCCGAGGTGAAGCGCATCGTCGCCGAAGCCGCGGAGTTTGCCCGCACCAGCCCTGAGCCGGATCCGTCCGAGCTGTACACCGACGTATACCTGGAGGCCGCCCAGTGAGCGTGGACATCCTGATGCCCGCCCTCTCACCCACGATGGAAGAGGGCACGCTGGCCAAATGGCTGGTCAAGGAAGGTGACACGGTCAAGGCCGGCGACGTGATCGCCGAGATCGAGACTGACAAGGCGACGATGGAAGTCGAAGCCGTCGATGAAGGCGTCGTTGAGGCCATACTGGTCCCCGGCGGCACTGAGAACGTGAAGGTCAACACGCTGATCGCGCGCCTGAAGGGCGAAGGTGAGGCGGCTTCGACCGCTCCGGCTCCGACCGCCCAGGCCGCCCAGGCCGCCCCGGTCGCGTCTGCGCCTGTCGCGGCGGCCCAAGTCGCCAACGCCGGCGCCTCGACCTTTGCCGACCCGGAAATCCCGGCCGGCACGCCGATGAAGAAGATCACCGTGCGCGACGCCCTGCGCGACGCCATGGCCGAAGAGATGCGTCGCGACGACCGCGTGTTCCTGATGGGCGAGGAAGTCGCCCAGTACCAGGGCGCCTACAAGGTCAGTCGCGACCTGCTGCAGGAGTTTGGCGCCAAGCGTGTCATCGACACCCCGATCACCGAGCACGGCTTTGCCGGCATGGGCGTCGGCGCGGCGATGGCCGGCCTGAAGCCGATCGTCGAGTTCATGACCTGGAACTTCGCCATGCAGGCGATCGACCACATCATCAACTCGGCCGCCAAGACGCTGTACATGTCGGGCGGCCAGATCAAGTCGTCGATCGTGTTCCGCGGCCCCAACGGCGCGGCCAGCCGCGTCGGCGCCCAGCACAGCCAGGACTACGCGGCCTGGTACGGCAATGTGCCCGGTCTGAAGGTCATCGCGCCCTACGACGCGGCTGACGCGAAGGGCCTTCTGAAGGCCGCCATCCGCGACCCGAACCCGATCGTCTTCCTCGAACACGAGATGATGTACGGCATCGAATTCGACATCCCCGATGTCGAGGACTACGTCGTGCCGATCGGCAAGGCCAAGGTCCGCCGCGAAGGCACGGACGTCACCCTGGTGGCCTACAGCCGCATGGTCGGCTTCTGCCTGAAGGCTGCCGACGAACTGGCCAAGGAAGGCATCTCGGCCGAGGTCGTCGATCTGCGGACCATCCGTCCGATGGATCACGAGACGATCCTGCAGAGCGTGAAAAAGACCAACCGTCTGGTCACGGCCGAGGAAGGCTGGGGCCCGATGGGCGTCGGCGCCGAGATCGTCGCCCGCATCACCGAGCACGGCTTCGACTACCTGGATGCGCCGCCCCTGCGCGTGCACCAGGAAGACGTGCCGCTGCCCTATGCGGCCAACCTGGAAGCCCTCTCGCTGCCTTCGGTCGACAAGATCGTCTCGGCCGCCAAGAAGGTCTGCTACCGCTGATGAAGACGCGGCTCACGTCTGGCGGGATGGCGGCGATCGCTGCATACCTGTTGGATGTGAGCCGTTTCGATTTCGGCCAAGAACAACACCTCGCCCCGGCGCGAGATCGCGCGGACGACGGCCCGGCCGACAACGTCCCGAACGCTTGAGGAAGAAGCTCAATGTCGATCGACATCCTGATGCCCGCCCTGTCGCCCACCATGGAGGAGGGCACGCTCGCCAAGTGGCACGTGAAGGTGGGTGACACCGTCAAGGCCGGCGACGTGATCGCCGAGATCGAAACCGACAAGGCGACGATGGAAGTCGAGGCCGTCGACGAAGGCGTGGTCGAGGCCATCCTGGTCGACGCCGGGACCGAAAACGTCAAGGTCAACGCCCTGATCGCCAAGCTGACCGGGGAGGGCGAAAGCCCCGCTCCGCCGGCTGCAAAGGCGCCCGATAAACCAGACAGCGCCAAACCCGATAATGCGCCGGTTGCGACCGCACAAACTGCACAAACAGCACAATTGGCCGCGCCGGTCGCGGATGGTGCGCGCGTGCTGGCTTCGCCGCTGGCCCGTCGCCTGGCCGCCGCCGCCGGTCTGGATCTGAAGACCGTCAAGGGCAGCGGTCCGCATGGCCGCGTAGTCAAGTCCGACGTCGAGGCTGCCGGCAAGGGCGGCGCCGCGCCAGCCCGGTCCGCCCCCACCGCGTCGGCTCCGGCCGCCGCCGCTGCGCCGCGCCAGGCGCTGTCGCTGGAGCAGATGGGCATTCCCGCCGGCTCCTACGACCTGGTTCCGCTGGACGGCATGCGCAAGACCATCGCGCGCCGCCTGACCGACAGCTTCCGCGACGTGCCGCACTTCCCGCTGACCATTGATCTCGAGATCGACGGCCTGCTGGCGGCGCGCGCGAAGATCAACAGCCTGCTGGCGGATCAGGGCGTCAAGGTGTCGGTCAATGACATCATCATCAAGGCCGTGGCCGTGGCCCTCAAGCGCGTGCCGGAGGCCAACGCCTCTTACACGCCCGAAGGCATCGCCATGCACAAGCACGCCGACATCGCGGTGGCCGTGGCCATCGACGGCGGCCTGATCACGCCGATCGTCCGCGCCGCCGAGACCAAGGGTCTGGCCCAGATCTCGGCCGAGGTGAAGGACCTGGCGGCTCGCGCCAAGGCCAAGAAGCTGAAGCCCGAGGAATTCCAAGGCGGCACCTTCTCGGTCTCCAACCTGGGCATGTTCGGCATCAAGGCCTTCGCCTCGATCATCAACGAGCCGCAGGGCGCGATCATGAGCGTGGGGGCCGGCGAGCAGCGCGCTGTGGTCAAGAACGGCCAGCTGGCCGTGGCCACCGTGATGACCGTGACCCTGACCTGCGATCACCGCGTGGTCGACGGCGCGATCGGCGCCAGGTTCCTGGCGGCCTTCAAGCCGCTGATCGAAGAGCCGCTGACCCTGATCGTCTGATCACCGGAAAGAGCAGGGAGAGCACCATGTCAGTCTATGATTATTCGGCCAGCACGCTGGACGGCCAGGACGTGAGCCTGGCCGACTATCGCGGGCAGGTTCTGCTGATCGTCAACACGGCCAGCAAGTGCGGGTTCACCCCGCAATATGAGGGCCTTGAGGCGGTGTACCGCGACTACAAGGATCGCGGCCTGACCGTCCTGGGCTTCCCCTGCAACCAGTTCGGGGCCCAGGAGCCTGGGAACGCCGAAGAGATCGCCAGCTTCTGCTCGCTGACCTATGACGTGACCTTCCCGATGCTGGCCAAGATCGACGTCAACGGCCCTTCGGCCCATCCGCTCTATGCGTTCCTCAAGAAGGAACAGAAGGGCGTGCTGGGCACCGAGGGCATCAAGTGGAACTTCACCAAGTTCCTGATCGGCCGCGACGGCGAAGTCGTCGAGCGGTTCGCTCCCACCACCAAGCCCGAAGACCTCAAGGTCGCGGTCGAGGCGCTGCTCTAATTCTCCCGGATCGGCTTGCGGGCCGATCGATCGAGGCCGCCCGGCTCCCCTCGGGCGACGTCCAAGCTAGGGTAAGAACATCATGTCCACGGAATTCGATGTCGTCGTCATCGGCGCCGGCCCTGGCGGCTATGTGGCCGCGATCCGCGCCAGCCAGCTGGGCCTGAAGACGGCGATCGTCGAGCGCGAAAACCTGGGCGGCATCTGCCTCAACTGGGGCTGCATCCCCACCAAGGCCCTGCTGAAGTCCGGCGAGATCTTCGAGCAGCTGTCGCATCTCGACAGCTACGGCCTGTCGGTCGAGAAGCCGGCGTTCGACTTCACCAAGATCATCGAGCGCTCGCGCGGCGTGGCCAAGACCATGTCCGGCGGCATCGCCTTCCTGATGAAGAAGCACAAGATCGAGGTCGTCGAGGGCGAGGCCAAGCTCGAAAAGGGTACGCCGGCTCCGAAGGTGGTCGTGGCCCTGAAGGCCGGCGGCAGCCGCACGATCCAGGCGAAAAACGTGATCCTGGCCAGCGGCGCGCGGGCCCGGAACATTCCGGCGATCGGCGCAGTTTCGGACGGCGACAAGGTCTGGACCTACCGCGACGCTCTGGCGCCGAAGTCCATGCCCAAGTCGCTGTTGGTGATTGGCTCGGGCGCCATCGGTATCGAGTTCGCCAGCTTCTATCGCGCCCTGGGCGCCGAAGTGACCGTCGTCGAGGCCGTCGACCGCATCATGCCGGTCGAGGACGCCGAGGTGTCCAAGGCCGCCCAGAAGGCGTTCGAGAAGCGCGGTATAGAGTTCCGCATCGGCGCCAAGGTCACCAAGATCGACAAGACCGCCACAGGTGTCTCGGTGTCGGTCGAGGTCGGCGGCAAGGCCGAGCAGCTGACCGCCGAGAAGTGCATCGTCGCCATCGGCATTGTCCCCAATACCGAAGGGACCGAAGCCGTGGGCCTGACCACCGATCGCGGCCACGTCGTCACCGGTAAGCACGGCGAGACGAACGTTCCGGGCCTCTTCGCCATCGGTGACGTCGCCGGCGCGCCCTGGCTGGCCCACAAGGCCAGCCACGAAGGCATCCACGCCGCCGAGTTCATCGCCGGCCATAAGACCCCGGCCGTCCATTCGCCGATCCCGGGCTGCACCTATGCCAATCCGCAGGTTGCCTCGGTGGGCTACACCGAAGCCTCCGCAAAGGCTGCCGGCATCGACGTGAAAGCCGGTCGCTTCCCGTTCAAGGTCAACGGCAAGGCCGTGGCCGCCGGCGAGACCGAGGGCTTCGTCAAGGTGGTGTTCGACGGCAAGACCGGCGCCCTGATCGGCGCTCACATGATCGGCCACGAAGTAACCGAGATGATCCAGGGCTTCGTCACCGCCATTACGCTGGAAGCGACCGAGGAAGACCTGCACGGAATCGTCTACGCTCACCCGACCATGTCGGAAGCCATGCACGAAGCCACGCTCGATGCGTATGGACGGGTGCTGCACATCTAGGGACCTGAATGGCGCGCGCGACGGCCAAGACGACCGACAAGCCGGCCCAGGCTGGGATCAAGTCTGCGGGCAAGGCCAGGAAGGGGTCCAAGACCACCCTTTCCGAGGCCAACCTCGCCGATCTGGGCGCGGAGCGGCTGGCGACGATCCTGATGGACCTGTCGGTCGACAGCTACGTCAAGCGCGCCCTGCGGCTGGAGCTGTTCGCCGAGGCCAGTCCCGAGGGTCTGGCGCTGGAGATCTCCAAGCGTCTGGCGGCCATCGCCAAGGCCACCTCGCGCATCCACTGGCGCAAGCGCGCCGCCTTCGCGCGCGATCTGGATCTGCACTTTCGGATGATCCAGCGTCTGGCGGAAAGCGATCCCAAGGCGGCTCTGACGCTGCTGATGGATTTCCTGGACCTGGCCGGTTCCGTCTTTGACCGCATCAGTCAACCCGAGGGGCCGATCGGTGAGGTCTTCGTCGAAGCGCGGGACGCGGTCGGCGACATCGCCCTGAGCGCCAAAGCCGCGCCCGTCGATCTGGCCGACCGGGTGGCGCGGCTGATCCTGTGCGACGATTACTTCGTGTTTGGTCCGCTGGTCGCTGTCACGGCCCGGTCTCTGGGCGTGGTTGGTCAGGCGCGATTGGGCGAGCGCCTGCAGGCGGCCTTGACCCAGCGCCCTGCGCGGTCGGCTGGCGCCTATGACGCCAAGGCATCGGTGGTCCGCGACGCCTTGCGCCGACTGGCCGACATCAATGGTGACGTGGGGGCCTTTATCGCGACCTTCAGCGAGACGCAGCGGCGGTTTCCCGCCATCGCCGCCGAGATCGGCCGGCGTCTTCTGGCCGTCGGAAAGGTGGGCGAGGCGCTGGCCGCTCTGGAGGCCGCTGCGGCGACGGTCAAGCCGCGCGGCCTGCTCTCAGTCCGCGCCGAGGACGATCCGGTCGAGCGGGCCGCCTGGGAGGATGTCTATCTCGATGCGCTACAGGCCAATGGCCGCCAGGAAGAGGCCCAGCGACGGCGCTGGGCGGCCTTCGAGGCCACCCTGTCGATCCCGAGGCTCAGGGCGTTCCTGAAGGGCCTGCCGGACTTTGACGACGTGGTCGCCGAGGATGACGCCAAGAAGATCGCCGCCGAGTTTCCGCGCTTCGAGGCCGCCTTGGCCTTTCTGATCGAGTGGCCGGATCTGGCTGCGGCGGCGCGACTGATCATCAACCGTCACGGCGCCATCAACGGCGCGGATGAAGACCTGCTGACCGCTGCCGCGCGCCGTCTTGAAGGCGCCTATCCGCTGGCCGCGACCCTGTTGCTGCGGGCCATGATCCGCAACGTTCTGACCTATGGCGTCGCGGGCCGCTACAGGGCTGCGGCCCAGCAATGGCTGGAGATGGAAAGCCTGGCGCCGATCATCGCTGACTTCGGCGAGTTCCCGGACCACGAGACCTTCATGGCCGACCTGCGGGCCCTGCATGGCCGCAAGCAGGGCTTCCGCGCTGAACTGGAAGCCCTGGGTGGCGTGTTCTAGGCCGATCTGTCTAGGCGGCCCTGGCGTCCTGATCGGCCATGCGCTGGATGGCGACATAGTCGGTCTTGCCGCTGCCCAGTACGGGCACTTCGGGCACCTTCAGGATCTTGCGGGGCACCGCCAGTTCCGGCGCGCCGATGTTCTGGGCGTGGGCCACCAGGTCAGAGACCGCAGCGTCGTGGCGATCCGTGACCAGAAGGAGCCTCTCGCCCTTTTTCTTGTCGGGCATCGAGATTACCGCATGGCGGCCGTCCGGCCACACCGCTGAGGCCAGGTCTTCGGCCGCCGTCAGCGAGACCATCTCGCCGGCGATCTTGGCGAAGCGTTTCACCCGGCCCTTGATGGTGATCCAGTTGTCGTCGGACATCGAGACCACATCGCCGGTGTCGTGCCAGCCGCCATCCGGCGCATCGACGCCGCCGTCTTCGCGCAGATAGCCCAGCATGACATTGGGGCCGCGGACCAGCAGTCGGCCGCCGCCTGAAATGCCTTCAACGGGCTCGACGCGGAATTCCTGGCCGGGCAGCAGGCCGCCGACCGTGCCGCGACGATTGTCATCGGGCTTGTTCACCGCGATGACCGGAGAGGCCTCGGTGGCGCCATAGCCTTCCAGAACGGGGACGGGGCCAAACTTGTCGTGGATGAGATTGTGCGTCTCTTCCCGAACCTTTTCAGCGCCACAGACGATAAACCTCAGACCTGAAAGCTCGTTGCTGTCCGACGCGCGCGCATAGTGGTTGAGGAAGGTGTCGGTGGCGAACAGCACCGAGGCGCCGACGTCCTTGACCAGGGCCGGGATCTGCTTGGTGTGCAGGGGCGAGGGATACTGGAAGGCCTTCATGCCCTTCAGCAACGGCAGGATAACCCCGCCCGTCAGGCCAAAACAGTGGAACACGGGCAGGGGGTTGAAGAACACCCAGTCGGGGTCCAGCGCGATGTGGGCGGCGATCTGCTCGGCGTTGGTGACCATGTTGGCCTGGCTCAGCACCACGCCGCGCGGCGCGCCGAAGCTGCCCGAGGTGAACAGCACCACGCCCCGGTCCGACGGCTTGGCCGGCGCCCGGAACTGGCGCGGAAACGCGCCCGCGGCGGCGGCGAACAGCTTGTCGGCCAGACCGATCGTGCCGCGCACGTCTTCCAGATAGGTGATTGTCGCCTGGGCTTCCAGCGCATCGACGATGTCGTGCAGATTGCCCAGCTCGATGAACTTGTGGGCGGTCAGGACGCGCTTGACCTTGGCCAGTTGGCAGGCGGCCTTCAGGTTTCGCAGGCCGGCCGTGAAGTTCAGCATGGTCGGCACACGACCGAAGGCGTGCAAGGCAAAGAAGGTCACCACGGCCGCCGAACCCGAAGGCAGCAGCACGCCGACGTTCTCGCCGGGCTTGGTCATGGCCGCGATCTTGCGGCCCAGAGCAAAGCTCGCCCGGATCAGGTCGGTATAGCTGAGCGGGTTGCGTTCTTGATCCTCAAGGATGGGCTTTTTGGCGCCATAGGTGTCGCGCGCATCGATAAGGGCGTCGAAGAGGGCCTTCTGGCCATCTTCCGCTTTAAAAACTACCGGCATCCCGGCGCAACCTCCCCGAAAAGCGTCATGGCTTTCGTTCGTTAGGTCGCGAGACTGCCGGGGAAGGTCCAGCTTTGCAAGGAAGAGTCACAAACCGCAGGATCAGCCCTTGTGGCGCTGCGCCTTGGCCGCGATACGAGCCTTAATGAAACGCTCGATCTCGACGAGCCAGGCGTCCCGAACGGCATCTGATTCCATGTGCAGGTCGTGATGACCGGCTGGAAGCGCCGCCGCCCGGCAGTCGGCGAGCGCGGCGCAGGCGCCGGCCAGGATCGCGGGGGTCGTCAGGCGATCCTTGCCCCCGTGCAGCATCAGCACCGGCGCCCTGACCCTGGCCACATCGGCGCGCGCGCGCTCGGACGCCTCGACCAAGGCCGCCTGCCAGCCCACGCTGGGCGAGCCCATGCGAAGGTCGGGATTGGCGGTCAGCCAGGCCTGCTGGACCGCGCCCCGGGCCTTGTCATTGGTCAGGCCGGCCGCGACGCCGTCAGGCGCATCACGGCTCCAGCCGGGCGCGCCGGGCGGCCTGATCCAGCCCAGTTTCAGACGACTGGCCCAGACGGCGATCTGTGTCGCCTGGGCAGGCGAGGGGGGCAGCGCGAAGACCGGCGAGGACAGGATCACTCCGTCGGCCGGCAGGCCGGTCTCGACGGCCCGCAAGGCCACCAGGCCGCCATCGGCATGGGCGAGAACCACCAGCGGCCGGTCTCCCCTGGGCCGGATCACCACATTGACCAGGGCGCGGACAGCGGCGGCGTCGGGCTCAAAGCTGTCGGCATGGCCGACATCGCGCCAGGGCGTCAGGCGCTCGGAACCGCCCTGGCCCTGCCGTTCCAGCACCCAGACTGTGTAACCGTCCTTGTTCAGCCGTCGCGCGG
This sequence comes from Caulobacter sp. ErkDOM-C, assembly GCF_048541825.1. Classification (GTDB taxonomy): domain Bacteria; phylum Pseudomonadota; class Alphaproteobacteria; order Caulobacterales; family Caulobacteraceae; genus Caulobacter. The sequence goes on from NZ_CP183332.1 coordinate 1,614,322, forward strand.
TCTCGAACCACTTTTCCGCCGGCTCGGCATAGCCGGTCAGAATCACGACCGTGGCGCGCGGACCGATCGGGGGCGCCGACACGCCATAGCGCTGCGCCGGGCCGTTTCCGACCCGCACATAGCCCCAGGCCCAGTTATCCGGCGCATAGAATCTGGGCGTGATGGACGGTGGTGTCCGGCTGTCGGCGAACGGCGCGCGGGCGTCGCCATCACCGCAGCCGGCGAGGGTCAGGAACATCAGGACGGCGAGGAGGCGGCGACGCATAGGATGCACTCATTTCGCGCCTTCGCGCCTCATGCAAGATCGCGTGCTTGATCCGGAGGGCAAGAAGACCGATTTAGGCGCCATGGCCACAGTGATCGACACGCTGACGGCACGCACCCCGGAAGACCGGGCGGCGCGCCACCCCGAAAAGCAGAACCGCCCCGATACGGCGGTGCTGCGCAAGCCCGAGTGGCTCCGCGTCCGGGCGCCCGGCTCAGGCCAGTACAACGAGACCAAAAGCATCGTGCGTGAGCACAAGCTGACCACGGTCTGCGAAGAGGCCGCGTGCCCTAACATCGGCGAGTGCTGGAGCCAGAAGCACGCCACCATGATGATCATGGGCGAGATCTGCACGCGGGCCTGCGCCTTCTGCAATGTCGCCACCGGCCTGCCCAAGGCGCTGGACGCCGATGAGCCGCGCCGCGTGGCCGAGGCTGTCGCCAAGATGGGCCTCAAGCACGTGGTCATTACTTCAGTCGACCGCGACGACCTCGCCGATGGCGGGGCCCAGCATTTCGCTGAAGTCGTCCTGGCCATCCGCGCCGCCGCGCCGGGCACGACCATCGAGATCCTGACCCCGGACTTCCTGCGCAAGGATCGCGCGGAAAACGTCGTCATCGACGCCCGTCCGGACGTCTTCAACCACAACCTCGAGACCGTGCCGCGGCTCTATCTGAAGATCCGCCCCGGCGCGCGCTACTACAACTCCCTGCGCCTGCTGGAGCGGGTCAAGGAACGCGATCCGGGCCAGTTCACCAAGTCTGGCCTGATGGTCGGTCTGGGCGAGGCCAAGGAAGAGGTCATGCAGGTGATGGACGACATGCGCTCGGCCGGCGTCGACTTCATCACCATCGGCCAGTACCTGCAGCCCACCCGCAAGCACGCCGCCATCGATCGCTTCGTCACGCCCGAAGAGTTCAAGGCCTATGAGGCCATCGCCCGGGCCAAGGGCTTCCTGATGGTCTCGGCCAGTCCGCTGACCCGCTCGTCGCACCATGCGGGTGAAGACTTCGCCAAGCTGCAGGCGGCCCGCCGCGCCCTTGACGCCCGGACGGCATAGGCTTGCATCGCCACGTCGTCACGCGGGTCCTGCCTTACACGCCCGAGCAGCTGTTCGGGCTGGTCGGCGACGTCGACCGCTATCCCGACTTCGTGCCGTGGATCACCGCCATGCGCACCTGGAACGCCCGCCAGGACGGTGCGGTCAGCACCGTCGACGCCGAGGCCCAGGTCGGGTTCTCGTTCCTGAAAGAGAAGTTCGCCACGCGGGTGCGGCGCGACGCAGAGCACCTGACGGTCGATGTCAGCCTGTTATACGGCCCGTTCAAGCGGCTTTCTAATCAATGGAAGTTCACGCCCAACGGCGCTGAAACCACTGTGGAATTTGTCATCGACTTCGCGTTCAGGTCACGCATGCTGGACGCGCTGCTGGCGGCCAATCTGGATCGCGCCGCCGACAAGCTGATCGCCTGTTTCGAGGCGCGCGCCCGACAGATCCATGGGGCCCCCGGGTCCTAGTCTGCGGCCTCATTGCGCTCTTCCAAGCGGTCGGCGAAGTCGCCGAGATTGGCGTGCAGGTTCTCGACCGCGAACACCAGACCAAAGATCCGCGCCGCGTCGTCGAACGGCAGGTCCCGGATCGAGCCATCGGCGCGCAGCCCTTCAACCGCCTCCTGAAAGCGGACATGGGCCTGCGAAAAGGCCAGGCGATCAGGGCGCGCGCCCATCTGGATCAGCTCTGCGGCCTGGATCAGGAAGGTTCGGGCGGCGTCGATCATGGCGGCCGCAGGCTCGGCCAGGCCCGGGATAGCGATCGGCTGGACCAGCGCTCGGCCAATCATCACGATGTCATTGCGCTGCCGCCAGAGGGTGCGGGGCAGGGCCTCGGGCGCTGATCTGAGGCTGAGGCGCGAAGCCGTCTCGCGGTCGGCCTCCGCCATGTCGGTCTGGAGCTTGGCCATGACCGCCCGGTTGGCGTCGTACTGGTCGGCCGCCACCAGATCGCTGGGCTGGCCGCGCAGGACCCTGGCGTAGTGCGACAGCAAACCCGCGTTGAGATCGACGATCTCGCGCACCCTCTGGACGATCGCCCCATGAGCCCGCGCGGGGAAGATCAGCAGGGTCGCCGCAACGCCTGCGAGGCTGCCGACGGTGATCTCGATCACCCGGTACATCGCGGCGGTCAGCGGGTCCATGTGGGTGGTCATGCCGATCAGCATGATCACGGCGGTCACCGGGGCGACCTTGAAGGTCGGCCGCACGGCGGCCAGGAAGGACAGCAGGGCCACGGCGACGCACAGGATCAGCCCGCCAAACGCCGGATAGCGCAGATGCAGATAGGCCGCTGCCGCCCCGACCACGGCGCCGACCACCGTGCCCATGAAGCGCTCGATCGAGGCGGTGATCGTCGCGCCGATGCTGGTCTGCACCACGATGACGGCGGTGAAAACCGCCCAATAGCCCTGCGGCAGCTTGAGCAGGGTGGCCACGGCAAAGGCCGCGCCTACGGCCGCCGACACCCGGATCGCGTGCCGGATTTCGCTCTTGCGGGCCGCTGCCGCGGCCAGGGTGTTCTTCGACAGTCCCGCCCCGACAAAACGCCGCCAGTCGGAGGGCGCGGCTTCGGGCATTTCTAGGCCACGGCCTCGCGCAGCATTTCCAGCGCCGCACGCACGGCGGCCAGCTGCACCGCCTCGCGCGTCTGGCCGTCAAACGTCTCATGGCGATGCACGAGCGAGCGATTGGCGCGCGCCACGGCGAAGTGGACCGTGCCGACAGGCTTCATCGGCGTGCCGCCGCCGGGCCCGGCGATGCCGGTGATCGAGACGGCGACGTGAGCGTGACTGTTGGCCAGAGCGCCCTCGGCCATCATCCGGGCGACCGGCTCGGAGACCGCGCCATGGTCGGCGATCAGATCGCCGGGCACGCCCAGCATCTCGGACTTGGCCCGATTGGTGTAGGTGACGAAGCCGCGCTCGAAGACATCGGATGCACCGGAGATCGAACAGATCGCGCCGGCCACCAGACCGCCCGTGCAGCTTTCGGCGGCGACCAGCCTCAGGGACTTCTCTCGGGCCTCGGCGACCAGCAGGCGGGCCAGGGTTTCGATCTCTAACGGAAACATGCGGCTCTCCAGCGGATTCGCTCAGTGCAGCCTATACCCCTCAGGCCGGAGTCTCGACCGCCACGACGGCCTGGGCCGCCAGACCTTCGCCGCGCCCGGTAAAACCCATCTGCTCGGTGGTGGTTGCCTTGACGCTGACCCGGTCCAGCGGCAGCGCCAGGATCTGGGCCAGACGCTCGCGCATGGCGGCCCGGTGCGGTTTGATCTTGGGTCGCTCGCAGATCAGCGTGACATCGACATTGATGATCGTCCCGCCCCGGGCGCGCACCAGCTCTGCGGCGTGGATCAGGAACTTGTCCGAGGCCGCGCCCTTCCATTGCGGGTCGGTCGGCGGGAAGTGATCGCCGATATCGCCTTCGCCGATGGCGCCCAGCAGGGCGTCGGTCAGGGCGTGCAGGCCGGCGTCGGCGTCGGAATGTCCGATCAGTGTCTGGTCATGGACGATCTCGACGCCGCACAGCCACACCGAGTCGCCCGGTCCCCAGCGGTGCGCGTCGAAGCCCTGGCCGATGCGGGTGATGCGGGCTGCGCCCGCCAGTCGTTCAGCCATGGCGAAATCCTCCGGATAGGTCAGTTTCATCAACAGCGGATCGCCCGGCGCGAGGACGACACGGCCGCCGGCGGCCTCCACGACCTGAGCGTCGTCGGTCGGCTCGGCCTGGCCATTCCAGGCCAGATAGGCCGAGACCAGTGTGCTGCGCCTGAACGCCTGCGGTGTCTGGGCCCGCCACAGATTGTCGCGAGACGTCGTGGTCAAGGGCGCGCCCGCGTCGGCGCGCTTGAGGGTGTCGGCGACGGGGAGGGCGGGAATGGCGCCGTCCGCGCCGGCCAGGGCGCCGAGCAGATCGTCGATGGTCTTGCGGCTCAGGAAGGGCCGGGCGGCGTCGTGCACCAGCACGGGCTCGTCAGTCGATCGCTGTGCAAGCGCCGCGAGACCCGCCTGAACAGACAGCGCGCGCGTCGCGCCGCCCCGAACGCTGCGCCAGCCCGTGAGGCCCGCCAGCACATCGGGCAGGACCAGCGCGCCGTCTTCAGACGCCACGATGACCACATCGACCGCGCCTGCCGCGATGAAGCTCTCGACCGACCAGCGCAAAACGGGTTTACCGGCCACGGATCGCCATTGTTTGGCTTGGCCAGGGCCGGCCCGGGTTCCGGAGCCGGCGGCGACGATCACGGCGGAAAAGGTCATGGCCGCTGTTTAGTCCGGCGGTTGCGGTTGTCCAGTCGATCCGGGCTTTACTGCGCCGCACAATATGCCTAAAAACACAGCGTCGGGGATGATTACAAAATGAGCAACAAGCTCGAGGTCGGCGGAGTGGAAGTGCCTGGGCGCGTGTGGATCGCGCCCATGACCGGCATTTCCGACCTGCCCTTCAGAGAAACGGCCACGGCGCTCGGCGCCCCTTATGTGGCGACGGAGATGGTGGCCTGCGCCGAGTTTGCGCGGGGGCGGCCTGACGTCGTGCGCCGCGCCGCCGTGGGCGAAGGGCTGCCGCTGATGGTGGTGCAACTGGTCGGTCGCGACATTGCTCTGATGGCCAAGGGCGCCCGCATGGCCGCCGAAGCCGGCGCCGAGATCGTCGACCTGAACTTTGGCTGTCCCGCCAAGGAAGTCTCCGGCGGCCAGCAGTGCGGCTCGGCCCTGATGCGCGATCCGGATCTGGCCGAAGCCCTGGTCGCCGCTGCGGTCCAGGCGGTGACTGTGCCCGTCACGGTGAAGATGCGACTGGGCTGGGACGACAACACCCGCAACGCCGCCGATATCGCGCGCCGGGCCCAAGCGGCCGGCGCGAAGGCGATAACCGTTCATGGCCGCACCCGCAGCCAGTTCTACAAGGGCGTCGCGGACTGGTCGGCCGTCGCTGAGGTCAAGGCGGCGGTGTCGATCCCGGTCCTGGTCAATGGCGACATCGTCGATGGCGCCAGCGCGCGCATGGCGCTGGATCAGTCGGGCGCCGACGGCGTGATGATCGGTCGCGGCGTCTATGGACGCCCTTGGATCGCCGGGGCCATCGAGGCGGCGCTGGAGGGCCGCGCCTTTGTCGAGCCCGACGCCGAGGAACGGCTGGCGATCGCCCTGACCCATTTCCGCCGAAGCCTGGACTTCTACGGCCAGCCCCTGGGCCTGAAGATGTTCCGCAAGCACCTGGCCTCTTACATCGAAGCTGCGCCATGGCCCGAGACGCCCGAGGCGCGCCGCGTCGCGCGCGCCACGATGTGTCGTCTGGATGAACCTGAACTGGTCGAGGGCGCTCTGACGCGCCTTTGGCTGGGAGACCGGAGGATCGCCGCATGAGCGACCACGCCCGTGTTCTGGGCGGCAAGGCGCCCGAGGCGCTGAAGGCCGCCGCCTTTGACCTCAGCCCAGAACCGGCGTTGGTCGTCGACAGCCAGGGCGGGCTGGTGGCCGTCAACGAAGCCGCCGAGGCGCTGTTTGGCCACGGCCTGTCGCTGCTGGCGCGCGGCCGTTTCCGCGCCGCCCTGCCGCCGGGCTCGGTTCTGGTTTCGCTGCTGGATCGGGCGATCTTCGAAGGCGCGCCGGTTCGGGAGCATGGCGTCGAGGTCAATCTCTTCGGCCAGCCGCCCTTCGAAGCCGACGGCGCCGCTGCGCCGCTGGGCGATGGTTCGGTGCTGCTGACCCTGCATGTGAAGGGCGTTCTGGGCGTGGATCGCGGCGCGGACGCCGCCGGTCTCCGCTCGGTGGTCGGCCTGGGCAAGATGCTGGCCCACGAGATCAAGAACCCCCTGGCCGGCATTCGTGGCGCGGCCCAGCTGCTGAAGACCGGCGCCTCGGCGGCCGACCAGCCGCTGGCCCAGCTGATCGTCGACGAGACCGACCGTATTCGCCGTCTGGTGGATCGCATGGAGGCCTTCTCCGAAGACCTGCCGACACCGCGCGAGGCCGTGAACATCCATCAGGTGCTGGACCGTATTCGCGCCCTGGTCGCCAATGGCGTCGCCGACGGCCTGACCCTGCGCGAGACCTATGACCCCTCGCTGCCGCCGGTGTGGGGCGACGAGGATCACCTGATCCAGATCTTCCTGAACCTGGTGAAGAACGCCGCCGAAGCGGCTCACATGCGCGGCGATGGGCGCGGCGCGATCTCGATCCACACGGCCTGGCGCCCCGGCGTTCGGGTGCGCGGCGCCGACGGCAAGGCCGCCAGCGGCGCGCCCATCGAGATCCGGATCCAGGACAACGGTCCTGGCGTGCCGCAGAGCCTGCGCGACCATCTCTTCCAGCCTTTCGTGACCACCAAACCCAATGGCACCGGCCTTGGCCTGGCCCTGGTCACCAAGCTGGTCACCGCCCATGGCGGCCTGATCGATTTCGAGTCCGAGCCCGGCCGCACCGTCTTCCGCGTGCTGCTGCCCGTGGCGCCTGAACCTTCCGTCGGAGACGCGTAAGCATGAACGCCGCCAGCAAGAAGATCCTGATCGCCGACGACGACTCGTCGGTAAGGCTCGTTCTCAGCCAGGCCTTCACCCGGCTGGGCTATCAGGTGCGCGCCACCGGCAATGCCACCACCCTGCTCAAGTGGGTCATGGACGGCGAGGGCGACCTGGTTGTCACCGACGTGATGATGCCCGACGAGAACGTCTTTGACGTTCTGCCGCGCATCCGCAAGGAGCGGCCCAAGCTGCCAATCATCGTGATGAGCGCCCAGAACACACTGCTGACGGCGGTCAACGCCGCCGACGCGGGGGCGTTCGAGTATATTTCCAAGCCGTTCGACCTTGACGATGTCACCGCCGCCGCGCGCCGGGCCCTGTCGCGTCCAGCCGACGCCGAGGCGTCCAAGGCCCAGGCGCGGGCGATGCGCGACGAACGCCTGCCGCTGATCGGCCGCTCGGCGCCGATGCAGGAGGTCTATCGCACCATCGCCCGTCTGGTCGGCGCCGACCTGACGGTGCTGATCCTGGGCGAAAGCGGCACCGGCAAGGAGCTGGTCGCCCGGGCCCTGCACGAGCTGGGACGCCGTCGCGACGGCAAGTTTGTAGTCATCAACCTGGCCGCCGTGCCTCGTGAACGCGTCGAGACCGAGCTTTTTGGCCGGGGTGAGGGCGATCTGGGCCGCCTGATCGAGGCCGACGGCGGCACCCTGTTCCTGGACGAAATCGGCGACATGCCGCTGGACGCCCAGACCCGCCTGCTGCGCGTGATCGACGGTACCGAGCCGGTGCTCAATCCCAAGACCGGGCGTCGGCCGAACGTGCGGATCATCGCCGCCACCAACCGCGACCTGCGGGGGCTGATCCAGCAGGGCCTGTTCCGCGAGGACCTGTTCTTCCGCCTCAATGTGGCGCCCGTGCGCCTGCCGCCGCTGCGCGATCGCACCGAGGATATTCCGGACCTGGCCCGCACCTTCCTGCTGCGCGCGGCGCGGGAGGGCCTGCCGTCCAAGACCATCGATTCCAGCGCTCTGGATCGCCTGAAGGCCCATTCCTGGCCCGGCAATGTCCGCGAACTGGAAAACCTGATCCGACGGATGTGCGCCCTCTATGCCGAGGAGTTGATCAACGCCCGGATCGTCGATCGCGAGCTTCAGGACCATACGCCGGCCGTTCGGTCAGATGAGGGGCCCGTCACCCTGTCGATGCTGGTGGAGCGTCACCTGGCCGGTCATTTCGCCGACCAGCCTGACGGCGTTCCGGCGGCGGGTCTGTACGACCGGGTTCTGCAGGAGGTCGAGCGCCCGCTGATCCAGCTGACCCTGTCGGCTACCCGGGGCAACCAGGTCAGGGCCGCCGAGATTCTCGGTCTGAACCGCAACACCCTACGCAAGAAGATCCAGGACCTCGGTGTGGAGATGACCCGCGGACGACGCTGAAGCTTATTTGGCACATAGCTGTTGATTTTGGGGCACACCCACTTCTAGACTGACGTCATGGCGTCCGTCATGTCCGCATTCGGGTCCGAAAGCCCGCCCCCCCGGTTCAGCCGGGTCTGGTGGCGGGAGCGGCTGCGATCGCGTTATGTGATCGGCGGCGCCTATGCCCTGGCGGTGATCCTGACCGTTACGGGCGTGGCCCTGGCCTCGTCGCCGCCCGAAAGCGGGCCGATCAGCCCGGCCAGCACGGCCATCCTGATTGTTCTGGGCTTCAATCTGGTGCTGATCCTGGCGATCGCCACCGTGGTCGGCCTGCGCCTGTTCGAGATGATCGACGCCCGGGCCAATGACGCCGGCGCGCGCCTGCATCTTCGCTTCGTGGGCCTGTTCTCGTTCGCCGCCGTAGCCCCCGCCGTCATCGTGGCGCTGTTCTTCGGCGTCTTAGTCAATCGCGGGGTCGAGGGCTGGTTCAGCCAGAGGGTCAGGACCGTGGTCGAGAACTCGGCCAAGGTGGCGCGGTCCTACGTCGCTGAACAGACGAACTATATCAGCGAACATATTCGCCCGATGGCCGCCAACCTGAACGAGGCCGCGCCGGCCATCTCGCAGTCGCCGGTGGTGTTCAGCCACTTCCTGGCCGGCGAGACCGCCAACAGCGGCTTCTCCGCCGCCTATGTGCTGGACCGTGACGGGCGCATTCTGGCGCGGGCCGAGATGCCCGGCGCACCCGCCTTCCTGGCGCCGCCGCCGTCGACCTTTGAGGGCACGGACACCGGAGAAGCGATGGCGCAGCGCTTCGTGTCATCGGACCTGTTCCGTGCACTCTATCGCCTGAAGGCGTTTCCGGACGCCTATCTCTATGTGGTTCGCCCGATCGACACGGGGATCCTGAGTCACCTGATCGAGGCTGAAGACTCGCTGATCTCCTATCGCGACGCTGAGCGGAGCCGGGTGCGGATCCAGGCCATCTTCGGCCTCAGCTATGCGGAAACCGCGTTGCTGGTGCTGGTCGCTGCGGTCTGGGTCGGCATAGCCGCCGCCAACTCGATCGCCGGCCCCGTCGCCGGGCTGGTGGAAGCCGCCGGACGAGTGTCGGCGGGCGATCTGGACGCCCGGGTTGATGCTGAAGTGGGGCCTGATGAGATCAGGGCATTGTCCAATGCCTTCAACATGATGACCACGGATCTTCAGGTTCAGCAGGCGGCGCTGCGAACGGCCAGTCTGGACGCCGAAACCCGGCGCCAGTTCATTGAGACGGTGCTTTCGGGTGTCAGCGCCGGGGTGGTCAGTCTGGACGCCCAAGGACGGATCTCGGCCCTGAATCGTCGCGCCGTGACCCTGCTCAGTCTGCGGGAAGACGCCGTTGGCCTGGATCTCATCGCGGCCGCGCCGGAGTTCGATATCGTTGTCGAGACCATCCTTGAGGGGCGGTCCGACGCCGAGGTCGAAATTGATCTGGTGCGAGACGGCGAGACCCGCCGACTGCGTGTGCGCGGCGCCGGTCAGGTCGCCGAGGGGCTGGTGCTGACCTTCGACGACATCACCCGCCTGGTCGCCGCCCAGCGCAACGCCGCCTGGAAGGACGTCGCCCGCCGGATCGCCCACGAGATCAAGAACCCGCTGACCCCGATTCAGCTCTCGGCCGAACGCATCAAGCGCAAGTATCGCAAGGAGATCACCAGCGATCTGGAGACCTTCGACCGCTGCACCGAAACCATCATCCGCCAGGTGGGCGATATCGGCCGGATGGTCGACGAATTCTCGGCGTTCGCGCGGATGCCCGCGCCGCGCTTTGAGCCGGCCAACCTGACCGAAATGCTGCGCCAGGGCGTCTTCGCTCAGCGGTTCGTGGATCCCGAGATCGAGGTCGTCCTGATCGAGCCGGGCGAGGACCTGCTGATCCAGTGCGACGCGCGGATGGTGGGCCAGGCCCTGACCAATATCCTCAAAAACGCCGGCGAAGCGGTTGGCGCGCGGCGACACGTCACCCCTGAACCGCCCGGCAGGATCACCGCGACCTTGGTGACCGACGACGAGAATCTCTGGGTGATCATCGAGGACAACGGTGTCGGCCTTCCGGCCCGTGATCGCGATCGCCTGACCGAACCCTATGTAACGACCCGCGAGAAGGGCACAGGCCTTGGCCTGGCGATCGTCAAGCGGATCATGGAGGACCATGAGGGAACTCTGGTCCTGACCGATGCCCACCAAGCGCCCGGAGCCCGGGTGATCCTGAAATTTCCGTCGACCGCGCGCCTGCCCGCCGCGGCCCTCGGTGGCGTAGAGGAAATGATATGAGCGCTGACGTGCTTGTTGTGGACGACGAGGCCGACATCCGCGACCTCGTGGCCGGCATCCTCGAGGACGAGGGCTATGCCGTGCGAACGGCCGCGGATTCCAATCAGGCGCTGGCGGCCCTGCGCGCCCGCAAACCAGCCCTGCTGGTGCTGGACATCTGGATGCAGGGCGGGGGCATGGACGGGCTGGAACTGCTCGACATGGTCAAGGAGCTCGACCCTGACCTCCCCGTCATCATGATCTCAGGTCACGGCAATATCGAGACCGCCGTCAGCGCCATCAAGCGCGGCGCCTACGAGTTCCTGGAAAAGCCGTTCAAGTCTGACCGGCTGTTGCTGGTGGTCGAGCGTGCGCTGGAGGCGGCAGGCCTCAAGCGCGAGAACCGCAGGCTGCGTGCCCAGAGCTTCACCTCCGACGGCCTGATGGGAAAATCGGCCGCCGCCCAGGCCCTTCGCCAGATGATCGCCAAGGTGGCTCCGGCCAACAGCCGGGTGCTGGTCTCCGGACCGCCTGGCGCGGGCAAGGAGCTCGTAGCCCGGCTGATCCACGGCGCCAGCGCCCGGACCCGGCAGGAATTCGTGGCGGTCAGCGCGGCGGGCATGGCCCCCGAGCGTCTCGACGTTGAGCTGTTCGGCGAGGAAGGCGAGGGCGGTCGTCCGCGCAAGATCGGCGTGTTCGAGCGGGCCCACGGCGGCACGCTCTATCTCGACGAGGTGGCCGACATGCCGCGCGAGACCCAGAGCCGCATCCTGCGGGTCCTGGTCGAGCAGCGCTTCCGGCGCGTGGGCGGCGACAGCGACGTCCAGGTGGATGTTCGCGTCATTTCCTCGACCTCTCGCGATCTGCGCGACGAGATTGCGGCGGGACGGTTCCGCGAGGACCTGTTTCACCGCCTGAACGTGGTGCCCGTGCGGGTGCCAGGCCTGTCTGAGCGCCGCGAAGACATTCCGGAACTGATCAGCTTCTTCATCGATCGCATCGTCGAGGCGACAGGCTTGCCGCGTCGGCAACTGGGCGATGACGCGCTGGCGACGCTGCAGGTGCAGACCTGGCCGGGCAATGTCCGTCAGCTTCGCAACAACGTCGAACGCATGCTGATCCTGGCGGCCGGCGAGCCCGGCGAGTTGATTACCGCCGAGATGCTGGCCGGCGCCGAGCAGCCTTCGGCCGGCCACGCCGGCGCGATCGGAGCCGAGCGGATCATCGCCTTGCCGCTGCGCGAGGCGCGGGAGCTGTTCGAGCGCGAATATCTGAACGCCCAGATCCTGCGGTTTGGCGGAAACATCTCGCGTACCGCCAATTTCATCGGCATGGAGCGCTCGGCGCTGCACCGCAAGCTCAAGTCCCTGGGCGTCGCTGGCGCGCGGGCGGATGAGGAAGACTAGATGTCGCGTTTTGCCTATGTGAACGGCCGCTTCGTCCGGCACGGCGAAGCCGCCGTGCATATCGAGGATCGCGGCTATCAGCTGGCCGACGGGGTCTATGAAGTCTGGGCCGTGTTCGATGGCAAGCTGGCCGACGCCCAGGGCCATTTCGCCCGGCTCTGGCGCAGCCTGGACTCCTTGCGGATCGCCCATCCCATGGGGCAGGCGGCCCTGACCGTGGTGCTTCGCGAAGCGGTGCGCCGCAATATGGTGCGCAACGGTCTGGTCTATCTGCAGGTGACGCGCGGCGTCGCCCGTCGGGACCACGCCTTTCCCAATCCCGCTGTTGCGCCCGCCATGGTGGTCACGGCCAAGTCGACCGATCCTCAGCTCGCCGAGCGCAAGGCGGCGCAGGGCGCGGCCGTGGTCAGCGTGCCCGAGAACCGCTGGGGCCGCTGCGATATCAAATCGGTCGGTCTGCTGCCCAACGCCCTGGCCAAGCAGGCGGCCCGTGAGCGCGGCGCGATCGAGGCCTGGTTCGTCGATGACCTGGGGCTGGTGACCGAGGGCGCGTCATCCAACGCCTGGATCGTCGACGCCGAGGGTCATCTGCGCACCCGCGACACCCAGGCCAACATCCTGCACGGCGTGACCCGCTCCACCCTGTTCGAGGTGATCCGCGAAGCGGGCCTGCCGATCAACGAAAAGCCTTTCACCATCGCCGAGGCGCAAGGCGCGCGAGAGGCGTTCATCACCGGGGCCGGCACCCTGGTGATGCCGATCGTCAGCGTCGATGGCGTCAAGGTTGGCGATGGGGCGCCCGGCCCGGTGGCGACGCGGCTTCGGAGCCTCTATATCCAGCGCGCTCGTGAAAAAGCCGTCTGACGGACAGGTCGAAAACGACTGGTCTGAAACAGCGCGAATTCGACGCAGGGCGCATTTTTCCACCGAATGGTGATCGCGTTCAGTGGAAAATGATCTAGCATGACCTTGTTTGTGTGGGGGGTGCTTTGCCCTCCGAAACAATAAGAGGGGAACCCCCATGTCTGCCGAAAAGAAACAAAACTTGCAGGACACGTTCCTGAACAGCGTGCGCAAGTCCAAGACGCCGCTCACCATTTTCCTCGTCAATGGCGTCAAGCTTCAGGGCGTTGTCAGCTGGTTCGACAACTTCTGCGTCCTGCTGCGTCGCGACGGCCAGTCGCAACTGGTCTATAAGCACGCCATCTCGACCATCATGCCGGCCCAGCCCGTCCAGCTGTACGAGCCGAGCGCCGACTCCGACGATTGAATTAGAGACGCTTGTCCAAATCCTCAAAATCCGTAGACCGCGCCGCGCCGGTTCTTAAGGCGCTCGTCATCCACCCGGTGCGGCCTCTGCGAGGCCCGGCCGCCGCCTTGGCGCGTGACCCTCAGTCGCGCCTGGAGGAGGCGGTCGGTCTCGCGCTGGCCCTCGATCTGAATGTCGTCGAGACGGTGATCGCGCCCCTGCGCTTGGTCACCCCCGCGACGCTGTTCGGCAAGGGCAAGATCGAGGAGTTCGCGGTGATCTGCGAGGTCGAGAAGATCGACGTCGCGGTGTTCGACGATCAGCTGACGCCCGTGCAGCAGCGCAATCTGGAGCGCGGGCTCAACGTCAAGGTCATCGACCGGACCGGTCTGATCCTTGAGATCTTCGCCCGTCGCGCCCGCACGCGCGAAGGCAAGTTGCAGGTCGAACTGGCGCGGCTGGACTATGAACGCTCGCGCCTGGTCCGCACCTGGACCCACCTTGAGCGCCAGCGCGGCGGCACCGGCAACACCGGCGGTCCGGGCGAAACCCAGATCGAACTCGACCGGCGCCTGATCGCCGACAACATTCTGAAGCTGAAGCGCGAACTGGAAGAGGTGCGCCGCACCCGCACCCTGCACCGCAAGGCCCGCAAGAAGGTCCCGTACCCGACCGTGGCCCTGGTGGGCTACACCAACGCCGGCAAGTCGACGCTGTTCAACCGGCTGACCCAGGCCGATGTCCTGGCCAAGGACATGTTGTTTGCCACGCTGGACCCGACCCTGCGGACGGTGAAGCTGCCCGACGGTCGCCCCGCCATCCTGTCGGACACGGTGGGCTTCATCTCCGACCTGCCGCACGAACTGGTCGAGGCGTTCCGCGCCACGCTGGAAGAGGTGCAGGAGGCCGACGTCGTGCTGCACGTCCGCGACATCGCCAATCCCGACAGCGTGGCCCAGGCCCGCGACGTCGAAACGGTGCTGGCCGAGCTGGGCGTCACGTTCGACGAAGGCAAGACGGTGGTCGAGGTCTGGAACAAGATCGACCTCGTCCCCGAGGAGGACCGTGAGGAGGTCGAAGGCAGCGCCAGACGCACCGAAGCCTCAGCCGTTTCGTCGGTCACGGGCGAGGGCTGTGAAGCGCTGCTCAAGCGCATCAGCGGCCTGATCGACGACTCCCCGCCCATCGCCATCCGGATCGCCGCGGGGGAGGGCGAAGCCCTGGCCTGGATCTATCGCAACGGCCGCGTGCTCAGCCGCGAGGATGAGGCGGAGGGCGGCGTGACGATCGTCGCACGCCTGGATACCCAGGCGCTGGGCCGGTTCGAGCGCCAGTTTCCCGACGCCTTCGTGATGGTCGCAGCCTAGCTCTTCTTTTCGTCCGCCTTGGCGGCATCCCACAGCGCGTCCATCTCGGCCAGATCCGACTGGTCGGGCGTTCGCCCGTCCCTGGCCAAGGCCGCCTCGATATAGGCGAAGCGTCGGCTGAACTTGGCGTTGGTGGCGCGCAGGGCGTCCTCGGGCTCGACATCCAGCTTGCGGGCCAGGTTGGCGCAGACGAACAGCAGATCGCCCAGTTCCTCGCGCGCCTTGGCCCGGTCGCCGGCCTCGATCTCGACTTCCAGTTCGGCGATCTCCTCGCGGAGCTTGTCCAGCACCTCTCTGGTCGAGGGCCAGTCGAAGCCGACGCGGGCGGCGCGCTTGGTCAGCTTCACCGCCCGGGTCAGGGCGGGAAGACCCGCCGGCACGTCGTCGAGAACGCCCGTCTTGGCCTTGGCCTTGCGCTCCTGGGCCTTCAGGGCCTCCCAGCCCGCTGTCTGCGCGGCCTGGTCGTCATAGGCATGATCGCCGAACACGTGCGGGTGGCGGCGGATCATCTTGTCGGAGATGGCTGCGGCCACGCCGGCGAAGTCGAACGCGCCCTGCTCCTGGGCCATGCGGGCATGGAAGACCACCTGCAGAAGAAGGTCGCCCAACTCCTCTTTCAGATCCCCCAGATCGCCGCGCTCGATGGCGTCGGCGACCTCATAGGCCTCCTCGACCGTATAGGGCGCGATGCTGGCGAAGGTCTGCTGCTGGTCCCATGGGCAGCCGCCCACGGGATCGCGCAGGCGGGCCATGATCTCGATCAGGGCGAACAGCGGGTGTTCGGCGTCACTCGGCGGGGGTGGCGAGGGCGGCATGCGTATCCGGTTCAGGCTCGTGGTGCGACGGCGCCGCCGCGTCCCTGGCCGCGAGCTGGCGCTGGATCTCGGCGACGCGAGTCGCGTCGAGCGGATAGCGCAGCATGACGGCGGCGACCACAAGGCCCATCGCGGCTGGAACCACGGAGTAGAGCGCGACCAGAGCCGTTTCGCCCACGGCTGTGGGCAGTTTTGGGTCGAAGCCCAACAGGGCCAGCAAGGGGAAGGCGCCAATGGCCAGGGCATGGCCCAGCTTCACCGTGCCGCTGACCAGGGCATAGAGCAGCCCCGTCCGGTCGGCGCCGCTGGCCAGCCGTTCTTCGTCGCCGATGTCGGCCATCATGGACCTGACCAGCAAGGGCGCGGCGGAATAGGGCAGGCCGGCGAGGATCAGGACCAGCATGCCCGCCCACGTATTGCCGGCGGGCGTCAGCACCGCGCAGACCTGAACCGCAGCATAGGCAACAGACGCCACGGCCAGGGCGTGATGCTTGCCGATGCGCCGGGCCAGCATTGGCCACAGCGGCGCGCCGGCCAGGGCGGCCACGAAATAGACCAGCAGCAGAATGCCGGCCTCGGTCTTGTCGAAGCCCTTGATGCGCTCGAAGAAGAAGAAAAACAGGGCTCCGGCGATGCCGGGCGCCAGGCCCATCAGCAGGTCGGCGATCAGGAGCTTGCGGGTCGAGCTGCGCTTCAGCAGCGCGAAATACTGGGTGATGCCGGAACGATGCCGCACGACGGGCGCCTGGCGCTCGCCGACCGTGCGGGTCGCCAGCAGCACGGTCAGGGGGATCAGCAGGACGATGAACCAGCCCATCGAGCGTATGCCCGCCGCGTGATCGCCCTTGAAGGCCAAGGCGATGATCGGCGGCAGGGTCAGCACCAGGATCATCCCCAGCACATTGCCGGCTTGCCACCAGCCATAGACGCGCGAGCGCTGCTGATAGTCGGTCGAAAGCACGGCGGCCCACGCGGTGTGCGACAGCGCCATCATTGAATAGCCGGCATAGACGACGATAAGGCAGAGCCAGAGATAGACCGGTCCG
Organism: Caulobacter sp. ErkDOM-C; assembly: GCF_048541825.1. Lineage (GTDB taxonomy): Bacteria > Pseudomonadota > Alphaproteobacteria > Caulobacterales > Caulobacteraceae > Caulobacter. The sequence goes on from NZ_CP183332.1 coordinate 1,630,706, forward strand.
ATACCGGGTTGGGCCATGAACAGGCCGAACGCACCCAGCATCACAAGGGGTGAGCCTGCCACCAGCCAGGGCCTGAACCGCCCCCACTGGGTTCCTGTGCGGTCCATGATGCCGCCGATGATCGGGTCGAAGACGATGTCGATCAGCCGGACAATCAGGAAGGCGGCGCCGACTGCGCCCAGCGACAGGCCCAGTTCGCTGACATAGAATTCCGGCAGATAGACCACCAGCGGCAGGCCCAGCGCCGCAAGGGGCAGGCAGGGCGCGGCGAACGCCGCCAGAGACCAGGACGATGGTCGATCGGTCATTCCGCGTAATCCTCTCCCGAACACAGCGGGTTGGTTCCCGCCTTTTTTGAAATCACTGGACGTCGTCGCCCTTGAGCCCTGCGCTAGCGGTCGCCGAACTCGTCCTTGGCCAATCGAACGGCCAGCCGGTCGAACGCCTCATCGGCGTCGCTCCAGGTGCCATTGTACTGGGCCCAGCGAATATCGGTTTCGTACCAGCTATAGGCCACGGGGGTGCGGGCGCCCGAGGCGGCCCGGTATTCGCCGCTGACCCGGGCCCCGCCGACACCGAAGCTTTGGTAGGAAAGCCCCGGCTTGGCGCTCATTTCCCGCATGGTGGGGCGATTGGGCCTAGCGTCTTCGATGACGAGGTCCAGCTCGCCGCCGGCTGGATCCAGAGCGCCCGAGCGATCAAGTCTCTTCTCGACCGAGCGCTTGAGTTCGCGGGTCAGATAGTCGAACTCGCGCGCATCCAGGGTCTGGGTCTTCTTGGCCAGGTCGGGTCCGATCGAGACGCGAACTGTCGCGACCTGGGGCGCCGCGAGGGCCGGGCCAGCAATCGTCGCGCCCAAGGCCAGGATCGCAGTTAAGATTTTCATCGTCGGAACTCCGGATCTGATCCCCTTGCCGAAACTGTGCGGCCAACCGGACCAAAACGCCAGAGCCCGTTGAGCCCATCCCAAACGTTTGTTCGGATCTTTATGCGGGGCGGCCGTTGGGGGCGGGGATCAGTCAAGCTTGCAGGCCGCGGGGGCCCTAACCGCCTTCGCCAGCACCGCCTTGACGACCTTGGGCGTATCGGTGGCGATCACCGCGACTCCGGCCCTGGCCAGATCACCATACTCGTCGGGATTGCCGTCCGCCGCGTAGCGGTCGTCCGCGCGACGGTCCGGCGCGCCCAGGGTTCCAAACATCGGCTCTACGCCTTCCCTGCGAAGGTCCGCCCACAGCGTCGGGTTTTCGGCGCGGGTTCCCGTCCAGGCCAGGATACGATTGGCCTGCAGCCCGCCGCGCGTCAGGCTGGCCAGATGGTCCAGACCGGACACGGGCACGGAGATCATCATCTCGGGGGCCAGGGGCGCCAGGCGCAGGGCGTCCGCGTCGTTATAGACGATCAGCACCGCCCGGCCCTGGGCGCGCGCGGCGCGGGTCTCGGCGATCACCTGCCGGGTGAGGACGTCGCCGTCCGCGCCTGAACTCTTGAAGTCCAGCGTCACGATCGCACCGACCGCGCCGGCCGCATCCAGCGCCTCACGCAAGGTGGGCGGCGGTGTATCCGTGACCTTGCCGGCCCCGTCGAGCAGGCGCGCAGCACGCACCTGCGACAGGGTACTGTCAGCAACGCGGCCGCGGCCCGTGGTGGTGCGGTCCAACGTGGAGTCGTGCATCAGCACCAGGGCGCCGTCCCGCGTTCTGGTCACGTCGATCTCGAGGAGAGCAGGGCGGATAGCCGTCCCGGTGGCGCGAATGCCGGCCAGCGAGTTTTCCGGCGTGGTGTCGTCCAGCACCGCACGGTGGGCCGAAATCAGGACGCCCCTGTCGCGCGCGCAGTCGAAAAAGGCCGCCAGCGGAACCGCGTCCGGGGCGCCGGGCGGTGTCGCGCAGCCAGCCAGGATCGACATCGAAACCGTCAAGCCAAGAGCCAGGAAACGCATGCAATTCACTCCGGATTCGAGAGTCGATCAGATCAGCTCCTGTCTAGCAGACCGACCGCCAGTCTGCGCGGCGAACGCTCGACCTGACGACTATCGACACACATCGCGCCGATTCTGATCGCCGGGAGCGCTGCATTGACGGTGTGCAGCGCAACCTATAGGGCTGATTTTGCGTCAGGTTCCTCGCAAGAGGATGAATAGGGAACGGGGTTCAAAACCCCGGCTGCCCCCGCAACTGTAAGCGGCGAGCTTACGCGTCACATGCCACTGGGACCTCGGTCCTGGGAAGGCGACGCGCAAAGCCTAGACCCGTGAGCCAGGAGACCTGCCCGACGCAGTCGTTCATCGTCCGGCCGGGGTGCGCCGAACGAACGGGATTTCCCGCGAAACGACATTTCAGTCAGGCCGCGTCGCGGCCTCTCGTCGTGGGCGCTTCCTGGCGTTCGGGGCTTGAGGACGTGCGCGGGTCATTCAAAGGGAAAGACCATGATCCGAGCGCTTCTGTGCTCCAGCGCAATATCCACCCTCCTGATCTCCGGCGCCGCCATGGCCGAAGAGCAGAGGGCTCCGGAAACCGACGTCGCCGGCACCATCGGGGCCAGGGCCCTGTCGGGACTGGTGGTCACCGCCACCCGTTCGGTGCAACCCATCGAGAAGGTCGGCGCGTCCATCACCGTTCTGACGCCGGAAGCTATCAAGGCCAGCCAGGCCACGACGGCGGTCGAGCTTCTGGCCCAGACGCCCAGCGTCACCTTCGCCCGCAATGGCGGGCCGGGATCGGCGACCAGCCTCTATATCCGGGGCGCGGAGACCCAGCACACCGTCGTGCTGATCGACGGCGTCAAGCTGAACGATCCGTCCTCGACCCAGGGCGGCTACAATTCCGGCAATCTGCTGGTCGGCGATGTCTCGCGCATTGAGGTTCTGCGCGGCGCCCAGTCGACCCTGTGGGGCAGTCAGGCCATCGGCGGCGTGGTCAACATGGTCACCGCCGAACCGATCGAGGCGTTCGAGAGCAATGCCAGCGTCGAGGGCGGCGCGCGCGGCACCGGCTATATCCGGGCCGGGGCCGGCGGGGTCGCCGATCGTCTGACCTGGCGGCTGGCGGGCAGCTACTACACCACCGACGGGTTTTCTTCCTATGCGCCCGGCAAGGAGAAGGACGGCTATCAGAACACCGGCCTCTCGGGGCGCGTGCGTTTCGCCTTCAGCGACGCGGTCTCGGCCGAGGTCCGCTCGGTCTATTCGCGCGGCAAGAACGACTTCGACGGGTTCAACACCGACTCCGCCGAGTTTGGCCGGACCGAGGAACTGGTGATCTACACCGGCCTGAACTTCGCCCTGCTGGACGGGCGTTGGACCAATCGTATCGCCTACGGCTACACCGACACCGCTCGAGAGAACATCAATCCGGCGCGTGCCGCCGTTCCGCTGACCTTCGACTCTACCGGCCGGAACAAGCGCTGGGAGTATCAAGGCGCCTTCGCGGTCACCGATACCCTGACGGCTTCGTTCGGCGCTGAAAGCGAGCGGTCGCGGATGGAAACCCGCTCGCCGAGCCTGACAAAGCCCAATCCGGCCTTCCGCACCGGCCGCGTCGGCGTCGACAGCGTCTATGGCCAGCTTCAGGCCGAGATCGTTCCGGGTCTGACCCTGACGGGCGGTCTGCGTTACGAGGACCACGACACCTATGGCCGCCACACCCTGGGTCAGGTCTCGGCCGCCTGGGCGCTGAACGAGGGCAATACCGTGCTGCGGGCCAGCTTTGGCCAAGGCTTCCGGGCGCCAGGCCTGTACGAGCTCTATAGCGAATACGGCAATCTGGACCTGAGCCCCGAAGAGTTCGACAGCTGGGACGCCGGGGTCGAGCAGCGTCTTCTGGGCGGCAAGGCCAAGGTCTCGGCCACGCTGTTCGCCCGCGAGGCCGACAACGAGATCCGCTTCTTCTCGTGCTCGTTCGGTGCGACCGACGTCCCCTGCAACCCGGGCGGCGCCTTCCGGTGGGGCTATTACAAGAACATCCAGAAGACGCAGGCCAAGGGTCTGGAACTGATCGCCCAGTTCGAGGCGACCAACCGCCTGACCCTGGCCGGCAACTATGCCTATACGGAGTCCGAAAACGCCTCGGGCGCCAATGCGGGCCGGCAGTTGACCCGCCGTCCCAAGACCCTAGCCAATCTGTCGGCGACCTATCGCTGGCGGGTCGGTCTGAACACCACCATCGCCGCGCGTCATGTCGGCAAGACGTTCAACAACGAAGCCAACACCGTCGCCGTCGCCGGCTACACGCTGATCGATCTGCGAGCGTCCTATCCGATCAACGAGACGCTTGAAGTGTATGGGCGGGTCGAAAACGCGTTCGACAAGGACTATCAGACCATCCTGAACTATGGGGCGCCCGAACGCGGCGCCTTCATCGGCGTTCGCGCCAAGTTCTAGAGCCTAGCGTGGCGCGGCGGCGGTCCCCACAAGGGACAGTCGCCGCGTCCTCGTCGGACACTTTCTGGGAGAACAGACCTGGCCGCCTTGATGATTCAGGGGTGTGGATCCGATGTCGGCAAGTCCGTGCTTGTCGCGGGTCTGTGCCGGCTGTTCACCAATCGCGGCCTGAGCGTTCGGCCGTTCAAGCCGCAGAACATGTCCAACAATGCCGCCGTCACGGCGGACGGCGGCGAGATCGGCCGCGCCCAGGCGCTGCAGGCCATGGCCTGTCGCACGCCGCCGACCGTCGACATGAACCCGGTGCTGCTCAAGCCCCAGAGCGATGTCGGCGCCCAGCTGGTGGTGCTGGGCAAGATGGCGGGAACCTGGCAGGCGCGCGGCTATCAGGCGCAGAAGGGCGCGCTTCTCGACACCGTTCTTGAGAGCTTCCGTCGTCTTGAGGCGCAATGCGACCTGGTCATCGTCGAGGGCGCTGGCAGCCCGGCCGAGACCAATCTCCGCGCCGGCGACATCGCCAATATGGGCTTTGCACGCGCCGCGAACGTGCCGGTGGTTTTGGTCGGCGACATTGACCGAGGCCATGTCATCGCCGCCCTGGTGGGCGCGCACGCGGTGCTCGACGGGCCGGACTGCGCGATGATCAAGGGCTTCCTGATCAACAAGTTCAGAGGCGATCCCTCGCTGTTCGATGACGGGAGGACCGAGATCGTCAGGCGCACCGGCTGGGCCGATCTTGGCATGGCCCCCTGGCTCTCGTCCGCCCGGTCGCTGCCGGCTGAGGACGCTGTGGTCCTTGACCGGTCAAGGCCGGGCGCGGGGCGGCGTTTGAAGATCGTCGCGCCCATGCTGTCACGCATCGCCAATTTCGACGACTTCGACGCCCTCCACGTCGAGCCGGACGTTGATTTCAGCTTCATACCGCCCGGCCAGGCCCTGCCGGGCGACGCGGATCTGGTGATCCTGCCCGGCACCAAGGCGACCCTCGCGGACCTGGCGTTCCTGCGCGCCCAAGGCTGGGACATCGACCTTGCCGCCCATGTTCGGCGCGGGGGGAGGGTGCTGGGTGTCTGTGGCGGCTATCAGATGCTGGGACGGACCCTCAGCGATCCCGATGGCGTCGAAGGGCCGCCGGAGAATGTCCAGGGTCTGGGTTTCCTAGAGGTCGACACCGTCCTGACCGGCGACAAGGTGCTCGCTCCCGCCTCGGGCCGACTGGCTGGGGCAGGCGGACGCTTCGAGGGCTACGAGATGCATGTTGGGCGCACGAGCGGCTCAGAGCGCCCGATGCTGCTGATGGATAGCGGCGCCACAGATGGCGCAGTCTCTGCCGATGGACGGATCATGGGCTGCTACGTCCATGGCCTGTTCAACCAGGGCGCGGCGCGCCGTGCCTTTCTGGAAACGCTGGGCGTGGCGTCGGATGGATTGGACCAAGGCCTCCGCGTGCACGCCGCTCTGGACGAGATCGCCGACGCCCTGGAAAGAGCCTTCGACATAGAGGCCCTGTCGGCTATCGCCGGTCTGGTTGGCTGTCGCAGGCCGGGCGGTCGCCCGTAGCCTGGCCGCGCGCGGAGAGGGCGACCGGGCTAGAGGGTCGTCAGGTCTGGTCGCTGCTCATGGCCGAGATCCCCGCGCTGGCGCGCCCGGCAGGACCTCCAGCGCCAGGCCGTCGCAGCGCCCGGCCGCGCGTACGGGATTGCAGACGGCCACGTCGTCGTCCGGCAGCCGCACCGTATAGCCGCCGGCAAAGCGCGGGTCGGCCCAGATATAGTCGGTTGAGACATACTGCGCGCCGCTGCTCAGGGCGGCGATGCGCTGGCTGATGTCGTTGGCCCGCGCCGCCTGGGTGTCGGCGTCTGCGCGCGTGCGGACGATGAAGCCGGCCTTCACGGCGGCGGCAATGCGGTCCTTCTGGGCGATCGGATCGTTCAGAGTCAGATAGGCCGCCGCCGGCGAAGCCTCGTCGGTGTTGACGAACATAGCCCGGCCTTCCAGCGAACGACGGGCGGCGCGATAGAACGCCACCTTCTCGGGAGTTTCATCCAGGGCGAAGAAGACCTTGCCGCGCGACGCGCCCAGTTTGGGCCAGCCCTTGGCCAGCACGGCCTCGCGCAGGGTGGCGTGCTGGCCACGCACCCGGTCGGGGGTGATCAGATCGGCCTCGGCGAACACGGCGCGAACCTCGGCGTCCAGCGCGTCGAAGGCCTTTTCGTCAAAGGCCAGGGGCGTCACGCCACCGGGAAAGCTGGCGGGGCCGTCCTTGGCATTGATCAGAATCAGGATGGGGGCGTGGTCGGGGTGGGCCCTGGACCAGGCCTTCACCTGCGAGATGCAGGCCACGAAGGTCAGGCACGAGGAGCGAAAGTCGACATCCGGGATGTGCAGGACCTTGAAGCCCGGCTGGGCCAGCGCCGCTGCGAAGTCGGGCGACAGGGTCGCGCCGGTCCCCAGGGCGGTCAGGGGGCTCCCATAGCGCCCGCCTTGAGGATCAGCGACAACGTCGAGCTCCAGTTGGCGCGCCCCGGCGTCCAGCTGCTCGGCCAGCGGTCGGTGCGCATAGTCGATGCCCAGGGCCGCCGGGCCGCGCGCAGCGACCATGGCGGCCAGCTCGTCGGCCGGGATCGCCAGCTTGTAGCTGTTGTGGGTGCCCACAGCGCTCAGGTCGTTCATCCTCAGTTCGGTGTCCAGCCGCGATCGCGCGCAGGCCAGGTCGTCCTTGGGACAGGGGGGCAGGGCGGAGGATGCTAGGCCTAGAAACAGCGCGACGGCGAGATTGAGCATAGGGCCTCCAACGGTTCAGCTTCGACTAGCGGGGCTGGATGACGCTTTGACGTCAATCGCTGCGAGCTTGCGTCGCCATGAACGCCTCATCTAATTGAGCGCGCGTGATCACGAAACGCCTCTACCGCCCGGCAAGCCGCCGACCCGGCGCCGATCGTCGCTCCAGCCACCACAGTAAACCCAGCACGGCGAGCAAGCTCGCGGCCCAAGGCCAGGGCGATCCGGGAGCAGCGACGAGCGCGTCCGCTCCGCGCCCGGAAGCGGCTTCCACCAGAGCCAGCGTCGCCTGCCGGTTTGCGCTGTGCGCCAGAGACGGGGCCGCATCGGCGGGGTGGACGTACACAGCCGTCTCGACCTCGCCATCCACAATTTTGTGCCATCCAGACCGGTGGGGCCAGTAGGCGGCGCAGGCTGCGGGTCCGGTCGCCGGATCGAGGCGCGGCCGGCTTTCGACGCCCTCAGGGTCGATGACGCGAACCTGCTGGGTGACCGCGCACAGCGCCGCGCGCTCACCCGGCCTTGCGATCGCGTCCAGGCGCACGACCGCAGGCTCGCCCGGTCGAGCCAGGGTCGAAAAGAGTTCGCTCCAAAGTTCGCCATAACGGTCGCCTTGGCCGCTCAGGGTCAGAGCATAGCTGTCGGCCACGATCCACAGGCCCACCCGGCCCTGGCCGCGCGGACGCCAGGCGGCGAGGGCTATGCCGGCCGCATCCCGGATCATCGGCACGGCGTCTCGCCCGGTCTGGACCAGGCCAAGCCGGTTGAGCTCGAGCGCGGCGGGCAGGGCCGATCCGCCGAGACGGAAGGCTCGCGCATCGTCGCCACCAACGTTTGCCAGGCCCAGCCCGGTCCATTCGCGTCGGGTGGTGTCGGAGAGCTGTCCCGTGGGTCTCAGCAGCAGACCAAGACCATCCCGGGCCGCGCCCCCGAGGGCGGCCCGCTCCCCGATCGACAGGGTCTCCCAGAGGCGATCATCGACGACGACGAGATCGACCTCGGCCAGGGTCGCTCGCGTCAGCGGCGTCGGTGCATCGCCCAGGCGCACGCCGCCGCCGACATCGATCTCGACGCTCAGCGCGATGCCGGCGTCCTGGGCCCAGCGGCGGAGATACTTTGTTTCGGGGCTGGGGGCGCCCGCCAGGACGACGACGCGAGGCTGTCGCTGCGCTCGCGAATGGACCGGGATCTCGATGTGCTCGAGCAGCCGGCCCGCCGTGTCCTTCAGGCGCAGATCAAACAGCGCCAGCCCTGAAGCCCGCGACGAAGCCGACAGCTTAAAGCGCTGACCGGCCTTCACCTCGGCGCGATCGACCACTGCGCCAGCCGGGTCGAGCAGTTCGACCACGCCTGACGTCAGTGCGCCGATCTGGCCAGCCACGCTGAAGCGCGCCCCTGGGGCGACCGGGCCGGGCAAGGTCAGGTCGACAAGGCCGCTCGGCGCCCGCGCGGGGATGAACTCCGCCGGCCGGTCCAGAGGGATCTGGTCGCGGGGTGTCAGGCCTTCGCCCTCGATGCGCAGCCGTCCGACCTGCGGATAGAGGCGCAGGGCCGTGCCGAGATCGGGAACGCGGATGGCGCCGGGCGCCGCGCCGGCCTCCGGCAGGGCGACAACCACGTCACCGGCAGCGCGCAACGTCGGCGGCGCCCCGCGCGTGGCGATCACCAGGCGTCCGGGGGATGTCCCCACCGAAGGGGGGAAGAGCGTCAGGTGCAGAAAGACGCCTCCGAGGATTTGCAGACCGACCAGTGTGGCGAAGCGCCATGCAGGACCGCGCGTCGCCGCCGCCGCCTCCCGACGCCGAAGCGCCAGCCGGACAACGCCGCCGCCGACGGCCACGGCGATCAGGGCCGCCGTCCAGATCTGGAGATCGCCGATCATCGCAGGGCGTCCAGATAACGGCGGCCGCGGGCGTCAGCCGGGGCGCGACGCAGGACGCCGGCCGGCGGTCGCTCCAGCGCCGTCCAGAGCAGCGCGCGCAGCTTCTGACGGCAGTCAAGGCAGCCGGGCTCATTGCGAACGGTGTCGATCTGGGCCGAGAGGGCCAGGGGATCGGCCAGGCGTTTCTGGTTGGCCGTCACCCAGCGCGCCAGGGCGTCCAGGCGCAGGGGCGCGGCGGGCTGGGTCTCGCCCAGCGTGCGCCAGGCCTCGACAGCCGGCGTGTCGGCGGGATCGCGCGTCGTCGGAACAAGTCGGCCCGAAACAATGCCGTCGCGTTTGCCCGTAAGGCGGCGGGACAGATCGACCGGCGGCATCTTCGACGGCGCGCGCGCCAGGAAGATGCGCGTGGCCTGTTGAGCGTTCTTCAGCAGGTCCAGTGCCCGATGGGCGTGAGGCAGGGCGTCCCGGGGCTTGCCCTGACGCAGGGCGCGTTCGGAGTCCCACATGGCGTCCAGCGCCTGGGCCAGGGTCGAGCGTGTTCCCGGATCGAACAGGGTGGCGGCGTCGCCGGTGTCGTGCGCATGGCCGAACTGGGCGACCACATCGCCCATCTCGCCGAAGGTTCCAGGCTCGGCGCCATGATCGTGCCCGTCGTCGGGACTATGTTCTTCCACGGGCTCGGGCTTGGCGGGCGCCGATGCGGGGCCGTCGTTCGTCGGCAGGTCCAGCGCGGGCGCGTCATTGGTCGGGATGGACAGTCCGCCACCGCCGCCCTCGACCTCCTCGCCCATGAACTGACCGTAGCGCAGGCGAAGCTGGGCCTGGTCGGCGCCCAGCCCGTTGGACCGGTCGAGGAAGGTGTCCGGGGAGATCCGGCTGCGCTGGGCGATCAAGGCCTCGGCGTCGATGATGATCTGGCGTTGGCTGCGGAAATAGACCGGCAGGATCTGGCGGGCCATGCCTTCGAGCCCGTCGGCCAGGCCCATGGCGGCCGGCCAGCGCAGGATGATGCTGGGACCTTCGACCATCTGGGGCGCGGGCGCGCGATTGTCGCTGACGACCAGCTGAACGATCATGTCGCCGCCGGGCTCGAGGCCTTCGCGCGTCAGGTCGAGGTCGGCGGCGAAACGCTTGAGCCGCGCGTCGCCCCGGCCGCTCAGGGGCAGGGTCCGCTCGGTCGTGGTGATGTTTTCGCCCTCGCCCTTGGTTATCGTGACGCGCAGCTGGGCGGCGGCCGCCACACCATAGTCGTCACGGACCTCGAACACGGGCGCCCAGCGCGTTTGGCCTGGGGCGGTGAGTGTCAGGGCGCTGTCTGGCGTCAGGACACGCACCACCGGCGCGGCGTCAGGGATCATCTCCACCCGATGCAGGCGCTGGCGGGGCAGACCTGGGGCCTCGATTCGATACAGCGCCGACCGCGCGAAGACCCGGTCGCCCAGCCAGCGCCCGCCTTGTCGACGAAGGGACAGGGGCGGCTCGCCCGGGAAGCTCAGGGTCGCGGCGCCGGGACTGGGAACGAGGTTCACGGCCCACTCAATGCGCGAACTGGCGGGCGCGCGCACGTCGAGGCTGCTCTGCTCGAACGGGCGCTGGCCGGTATAGGCAGGCGGCGTGACGCGCAGCCGCGCGCCGGCGATCCGGGGCGCGCTGAGGGGCGAGGCCGATCGAACGCCGCCGACACCGCCGGCTGCGTCGTGCGGGGATGGCCAGAGCGTGACGGCCAGGATCGCGACGGCGCTGAGGCCGGCGGTCCAGGCGATCCAGCGGCGCGACCAGTCGGGGCGCAGGTCGAGCGCAGCGGCTTCGGTCAGCCGAGCTTGCAGCCGCGCCTGCTGCAGGGCCGCCAGGCCCTCCAGGCTGCCCGGCGCGCGGAGCAGGAGATCGCTGCTGTCCTCAAGGTCGGGCGCGCGGGCGTCCAAGGCGGCGGTCAGCCAGGCAGGGTCGAAGCGGCGGGTTCGCTTCCAGGCCGTCCAGCCCAGCGCCAGGGCCCCGAGGGTCATCGCGGCCAACGCCGCCCCGAGGCCGACCAGCCGCCAGGTCGCGGCGCCGAGGGCCAGAACGATCGGCAGTCCGACGGCGATCGTGTCGAGCAGGCTCCGCTGGCGGGCGGCCCGCAGGTGGTGGGAGAGCGCGGCGATCATGCGGCGACCGGCCGTCGCCGCCGGGTGGCCAGCCAGCGCTCGACCGCGAAGAGCGCGGCGATAGCCACGGCCAGCCATGGACGCAGGTCTACGGGATGGGGGTTGTAGGACGGGGCGCCGGGCGTCGCCCGCACCGTGGGCCCATAGTCGGCCGAGGCGACGCGAGCGGGCGCCGGCGGCGGGGCTAGCAGCGACCACAGGGTCGCCGGAAAGTCGGCCTCGACCAGGGCCGGCATGGCCCTGGGTTCCAGCGGGCGGGTCAGGCGCAGGACGCGCCCTTTGCCGAAGCGGCCTACGCTGGCCAGCGGGTCGCCGGTCGCGTCGCGCCATGTCACCCGCTGCGCGCCCTCGACAGGGGATGGCGCGTCATGGGCCAGCAGCGCCACGCCGCCGGCCTCGATCCAGTCCAGAAGGGCCGATGGCATCGGCGCGCTGGACAGCCAGACGAGATACCGGGCGCTGCGGGGCAGGGGACGATCGACAGGGCCCGCGTCGAAGGCGGGCGGCTTGCCGGGCTCGGCGAAGGCTGTCGCCGCCGCGCGGAAGTAGCGAACAGCGTCCTCGCCGTCCCGGGAATAGCGAACGATCAGTGCAGGCGGGGCTCGCGCCGCGACCGGCGCGGGCTGGCGCGACGAGGCGGTGACCCGCCAGTCCACCGGGCGGGACAGATAGAGGCGCTGAGCGTCGACACCCGTCAGCTCCGGTGGCACGACCACGGCGATCGGCGTCCTGGCGGGTGTCTCGGCGTCGAGCTGGCGGATGAGGCTGGCCAGGTTCGTCGGCAAGGCCGGCGCGGGGCGGTCGAGGCCGGGAAAGCCGGGCGCGAGCCAGACCCGCCGCTCATCCCCGTCAGGGACGTCCGCGATGTTGACCGCTGGCGAGACGGCGACCACCGCTCGGCCATCGCCCGGGGGCCGCGCCACGGGCTGGGCCAGGAGCAGGGCGATGGCGAGGATCAGGGCGATCCGCACCGCCAGCAGCAGTCGCTCATCCAGCCGGAGGCGTCGCACCGGCCTTGGGTTTGGGTTGAGCCAGCGCAGGGCCGAAAAGTCGATGGTCTGGGTCTCGGTCCGCCGCGCGATATGGATCGCCAGAGGAACCGCGATCGCAATCAGGGCGCCCAGCGCGGCCGGCAGGAGCAGGGTCGGCGTCATCGCTGGGGCGCCGGCTGGGACAGCTTCTGGATGGGCTGGTCCGGATCCTGGTCGGTGAAGTGCTCGACATAGCGGACACCCCGGCCTTCGAGCCGCGCGCGCAGGTCGGCGCGGGCCTTGGTGAAGCGGGCCAGGAAGTCCTGACGCAGGGCCCGACCGTCGCCGGCCAGCTCGGCGTCGCCTTCAGGATCGCGGAAGCGAAGACTGCGGTCGAACGGGAAGTCGCGCTCGTCGGCGGTCAGCAGCTGGATGAACGACACGTCGCGACCGGATGCGGCGAGACGCTCGGCGGCCGTGACGCAAGCCTCGTCGAAGCCGTCGGTGACGAACAGGGCCATGTCGCCGGGCGCGATGCGCTCGCCCAGGGTTTGCACGTCCCGCTCCCAGGCCGGAACACCGCCGGGGCGGAGCGGACCGAGCGCCAGCCGGATGCGATCGCGATGCCGTTTGTCGCTGGACGGCGGCAGGACCAGCGCCCCTTGCGCCTGGGCGACGATGACGCCGAACCGGTCGCCTTGCTGCAGGGCGATCTCGATCAGGGCGGCGGTCAGGCGGCGGGCGGCGTCGAAGCGCGACCAGTCGGGGCGGGCGACATCGGCCTGACCCATCGAGGCGCTGGCGTCGAGGACGATCCAGATCGCCACCGGGCTCTCGCGCTCGGCCTCACGCACGAAGAAGCGGTCCGACCGTGAATAGAGCTTCCAGTCGACGCGGCGCAGATCGTCGCCGCGCTCATAGGCGCGGTACTGGGCGAACTCCATTGCGCCGCCGCGGTTGCGGCTGGCGTGCATGCCATCGCCGACCAGCATCGCGGCCGCGCGGGGCGCCAGCGACAGGCGTCGCAAGCGGCTGCGCAGGTCGGGAGGGAGGTCGAACGGAGACATGCGCCGCGATCAGTCCCGCGTCGGCGCCGGAAGGGCGGCCAGCAGGGCGGCGACGACGTCGTCGGTGGTCTTGCGCTCGGCCTCGGCCGCGAAAGACAGCAGGATGCGGTGGCGCATGACCGGCGCCGCCAGGGCGATGACGTCGGCCCGAGTGGCCGCCAGCCGTCCGTGCAGCAGGGCACGGGCCTTGGCGGCCAGCACCAGGGCCTGGCCGGCCCGCGGGCCGGCGCCCCAGCGGACGTAGGTCTGGACGGCGGCGGGTACGTCGGGGCCGGGACGACTGGCGCGGACAAGGGATGTGATCCAGGTCAGCAGGCCTTCGCCGACATGCACCTGGCGCACCCATTTCTGCAGCTCGACGATGTCGGGTCCGGTCATCACCGGGGCGGGCGCGGCGATGGCGCCGCCGGTCGTCAGGGCCAGGATCGCCCGCTCCTCCTCGGCCGTGGGATAGCCGACCCGGATGTTGAGCAGGAAGCGGTCAAGCTGGGCCTCGGGCAGGGGATAGGTGCCGGCCTGTTCGAGCGGGTTCTGGGTGGCGAGTACGAAGAACGGCTCGGACAATGCATGCGTGACACCCGCATAGCTGACCGTGTGCTCCTGCATGGCCTCCAGCAGGGCCGCCTGGGTCTTGGGCGGGGTGCGGTTCAGTTCGTCGGCCAGCAGCAGGTTGGTGAAGACCGGGCCCGGCTGGAAGCGGAAGCTGCGATGGCCGGTGCCGTGATCCTCTTCCAGCACCTCGGTGCCGAGGATGTCGCTGGGCATCAGGTCGGGGGTGAACTGGACGCGGCGGAACTCGAGCGACAGCGCCTGGCCCAGGGTGCGAACCAGCAGCGTCTTGCCCAGGCCCGGCACGCCCTCGATCAGGCAGTGGCCGCCGGCCAGCAGGCCGATCAGCAGCTGCTCGACCACTTCGTCCTGGCCGAAGATGGCCTGGCCGATCGCCGCGCGCAGCTGGCCCAGGCGCTCGAGCTTGAGCGCGATATCGGCTTCGGTGGGGGTCTGGGTCATCGCGGTTCCGAGCAGGCGAGAGGCAGGATCAGGCGGTCAGGGCGTAGAGCACGATATTGACCGCGAACTTGGTGTTGTCTTCAGCCAGGAAGCGCTTGTTGCGCCAGTCGTAATCCCACTCGCAACCGTAATCCTTGTTGCTGTAGAGCAGGCCCAGGCGCCCGCCGATCTCGATGCCCTTGAGGTAGTCATGCACGAGATCGTCGCCCCAGCCGTTCAGCTCGAAGCTGGTGGCGGGCGGGCCGTCGAACTTGAAGAAGTTGCGATAGATGGCGTGGTCGTTGGGCAGCTTGCGCAGGGCCTCGGCGCCGAACAGCTTTGTCATCTGGCGTTCGAACGATCGCGCGAACAGGCCGTCGATATCGTGGTTGCAGTCATCGACGAACACGAAGCCGCCGTTGCGCACATAGCGTTCGAAATTGGCGGCCTCGGCGGGGCTGAACTCCACCAGCTTGTGGCCGGCCAGATAGCAGAACGGCGCGGTCAGCATCGCCGGATCCGACAGTCGCACCACGCGCTCCTGCGGATCGACACGCAGGTTAGTGTAGTCGATCAGCGAGGTCAGGATATTTGACGGCATCCGCTGGTCGACGTCCCAGTCGCCGGAGTCGTAGCGCAGCCGCGTGAACCAGAAGTCGTACACGGGCGCCGATCGGGCGGCGGACGGGAGACTGGCAAGCCAGCCCCCCAATGCGCCGCCCGTCAGCAGGCGCAGGCACTCAGAACGCGTTACGCGGTTACCGGCCATGCGTTATCCGGTCAGACGGCGTCCGACAGCGAGGTGAAGGTGAAGTCACGCACGCGCATCGGAGGGATCATGTACTGCATCTGACCGCCCTCGCTGACCCGAACCGGCCGGCCCAGGTCATCGATGTTGTTGAGCATGATCACCGGCGACTCGTTGAAGCGGAAGTTCTTCACCGGATACTTCAACTGGCCGTTCTCGATGTAGAAGGTGCCGTCGCGGGTCAGGCCGGTCAGCAGCACCGTCTGGGGATCGACCATGCGGATGTACCAGGTGCGGGTCACCAGGATGCCGCGCTCGGTCTCGCGCACCAGGTCGGCGGTCGACTTGGTTCCGCCCGACATGATGATGTTGCCTGGCCGGCCCACCACCTTCTTGCCCTGCTTCTGGGCCCAATAGGGCGAGTAGAGCAGGTTGGCGATCTTGCCGTTCTCGACCAGCGGCATGCGCTCGCGGGCCCGGCCCTGGGCGTCCCACGGCAGCACCGCCAGCTCGGGGTGCCAGGGGTCGGCCGTGAAGGTGACGCGCGGATCATAGACCTGCTCGCCCAGCTTGTTGCCGCCGCCCTTTTTGGACAGGAAGCTGCGGCCCTCGTCGGCCTGGCGGGCGTCGAAGAAGTTGAGCATGAACGAGATCAGGCCCGAGGCGGCGGCCGGCTCCAGGATAACCGTGTACTTGCCGGGCTCCAGCGACTGGGCCTCGGCCGAGGCGCTGGCCTTGCGCATCGCGATCTCGATGTCGCTGGCTGGCTTGAAGCTGGTGGAGTCCTGCAGGTTGCGGCTGACCCAGCCCGACCCCCGGCCATCGGCTGTGCGCACGGTGCAGGTATAGTCGACCTCGGTTGCGCGCTGATAGCCGAATGCGCCCTTGCTGTTGGCGAAGGCGACGAAGCTCTGCTCGTCATTGAGGAAGCCGGCGGCGATCAGGTTCTGGGCGCGGCAGGGGGCGATCGAGGCCCGGGCGATCTCGGCCCGCTGATCGGGCGTGATCGCGGCGGTCGCGGCGCTGAAGGTCGCGCTGGGTTTGTAGGTCTGGGCCTCGACGGCCGTGACGAACTCCGGATTCTCCGGCGCCAGCTTGGCCAGTTCCTCGGCGCGCTTGACCACGCGGGCCAGGGCGGCGTCCGAGAACTCGTTGATCGACGCCGACCCGACGCGCTTGCCGAACGCCACCTGGACCGACAGATCGGTATTGCTGACCACGCCGCTGGTCGAGACGTTGTTGAGGGCGAAACGAATATTGCCTTCGACCGATCCGGTCAGCTGGGCGGTGCACTCGTCTGCCGTCGACAGCTTGATGACTTTGTCGAGGATCGTCTTGGCCTCGGCCTCTGTCATGATGCTCATTGGACTGTCTCCCTCGACCCGATCAACCGAGCGAGCGCGCGGTGTTGATGACATTGATGTCGTCGAACCGGGTGGTCGACGAACCGTGGCTCACGGCCGAAACCTGGCTGGGCTGGCCTTTCCCATCAAAGAAGGAGCCAAACAGGCGGTAGTCGCGCTCGTCGCAGATCGCCGTACAGGCGTTCCAGAACTCGGGCGTGCGCATCTGATAGGCCACGTCCTCGAGGGGCTGGGTGATCTTGCCGTCCTTGATCTCGTAGAACAGCGTGCCGCCGAACTGGGCGTTGTAGCGTTGCTGATCGATTGAGAACGAGCCGCGACCCAGGATGTAGATCCCGTCCTCGACGCCCGAGATCATGTCGTCCAGGCTCATCTTCTTCTTGCCCGGCTGCAGCGAGACATTGGGCATGCGCTGGAACTGCACCGTCGACCAGGAGTCGGCATAGGAGCAGCCGTCGGACTCGGTCTTGCCCAGCATGTGGGCCTGGTCGCGGGTGGCCTGATAGTCGACCAGCTTGCCGTCCTGGATCAGCGGCCAGCTTTTGGTGCCGACGCCTTCGTCGTCATAGCCGACCGCGCCCAGGCTACCGGGCTGCAGCTTGTCGGCCGTGAGGTTGACGATCTCGCTGCCGTACTGGAAGCGCGCCTCGCGCTTGTCCAGCGTGGCGAAGCTGGTCCCGGCATAGTTGGCCTCGTAGCCCAGCACGCGGTCGAGCTCGAGCGGGTGGCCGACCGACTCGTGGATGGTCAGGCCCAGATGGTTGGGGTCAAGCACCAGATCGTAGCGGCCCGGCTTGACCGACTTGGCCGTCAGCTTCTCGCGCGCCTGGACGGCGGCGGCCTTGGCGTCCTCGACCATGTCATAGGACTTGCCGTAGCTGATGATGCCGTTGGGCGCGAGGCTCTTGTCCTCGGCCTTGTGGTCCAGATACTCGTAGCCCAGGCCCATCGGCGCGGAGAGACCCTCGCGCGAGCGGAACTTGCCGCTGGCCTTGTCGATGGCGGTCACCGTGAAGGGCGCCCAGATGCGGTGGACGTCCTGGTCGATGTACGAGCCGTCGGTGCTGGCGAAGTATTTCTGCTCGTTGATCAGGAACAGGCTGGAATTGACGAAACTGGCCCCGGCCGTCAGCGCCGCGCCGTTGACGCGCATCAGAAGGTCAACCTTCTCCTGCAGCGAGACCTCCATGCCGTTGCGGCGGATGGGCGTGGCCCATTTCACCTCGCCGACGCCCTTGGTCGGAGCCAGGCGGACGGGCGCGGTCTGGCTTTTGGCGTTGGCCTTGGCGATCATTGTGGCCAGGCGGGCGGTCTGGGCGACCGATTCCGCCGAAATGTTGTTGGTGGCCGCAAAGCCCCAGGCGCCGTCGGCGATTACGCGCACGCCCACGCCGCTCGATTCGGTATTGGTCACCGCCTGGACGTTGGCCTCGCGGGTGACGATGAACTGGCGCAGGTAGCGACCGACGCGCACGTCGCAATAGCTGGCCCCGGCGGCGGTCGCGGCGCTCATGGCCGCGTCGGCCAGGCGCTTCTTGACCGCCACGTCGAGGGTTTCCACCAGCTGTTGCGCGGCGATGGCCTGGCCGAAGCCGGGCATGAGGATGCCGCCGGCGCCGATCCCACAGGCAGCAAGAAACTGACGTCTATCCAAGTGTCTTCTCCCCAGTGGCCCACGATCCGGGGCGCCTGCGCCGCTTTCCAGTCGAGATGGAATCTGGCGCTTGAGACGTTCTGTGCCGAGCCGTGGCGGAGGTCAATTCTTTCCCGAAGCCATGCCCTGGGTGTCGTCAGGTTGCGCGGGATCAGGGCGTGATGCTGCCATGAAGCTCCACAATCGTATCACCATGCCGAGCACGCTGGCGGATCTCGGCTGTTCCGTCGCGCGCCTTGAACAGGGAGAGCCGGTTTCGCTTGACCTTGACGCCGGCATGGCCAGATTGCGCGGCAGATATCAGGTCGCTTCATGCGGCCAGGCCGCGCCTCCAGCGAATTCGGTCCGGCGTCCGTCGATAACCGGACGTCACGATAGCTTGACCCATGCTTTTGGAGGCCGCCGTGGCATTTGAACCGAAGCCCAGACTCTGGACGCGCGCACTCTCGGCTCTGCGCGAGTTCCTGCATCATGAAGCGGCGGGGGGCTACGTCCTGATGGCGGCGGCGGCCCTGGCTCTGCTGGTCGCCAATTCGCCCTGGGCCGCCGCCTACAACGCCGTGCTGCATATCGAGATCGGCGGGACCATCGCCGGCCTGGCGATGCGCGAAAGCCTCGCGCACTGGATCAATGACGGTCTGATGGCCGTGTTCTTTCTGCTGGTTGGGCTGGAGATCAAGCGCGAGGTGCTGGACGGGCAGCTTTCGAAGCCCTCGCGCCTGATCCTGCCCGGCGTTGCGGCGCTGGGCGGGGTCGTGGCGCCGGCCCTGATCTACAGCGCGGTCAATCTGGGAACGCCAGAGCATCTTCGCGGCTGGGCGATCCCGGCGGCCACCGACATCGCCTTCGCACTGGGCGTCCTGTCGCTGCTGGGATCGCGCGCGCCGGCCTCGTTGAAGATCTTCCTGACGGCGATCGCCATTCTCGATGATCTGGTCGCCATCCTGATCATCGCCGTCTTCTATACCGACCAACTCAACGTCCTGGCGCTGTCCCTGGCGGGCGGCGTCACGATCGCCCTCATCGCCCTCAACCGTTTCAAGGTGACCTGGCTGTGGCCGTATCTGTTGCTGGGCGTGGCGCTTTGGTTATGCGTCCTGAAGTCCGGCGTTCACGCCACCTTGGCCGGGGTCGTTCTGGCCATGACCATTCCGCTACGCCCGTCGCGCGGCCGGCCCGAGGATCGCCGTTCGCCGCTTCACCAGCTGGAGCATGCCCTGCACAGGCCCGTGGCCTTCGTGATCGTGCCGCTGTTTGGACTGGCCAATGCCGGCGTCAGCTTCGCGGGGGTGACCCTGGCGACGGTTCTCGCTCCGGTGCCGGTCGGGGTGGCGCTGGGATTGTTCCTGGGCAAGCAGGCCGGCGTCTTCCTTGCCGCCATGGCGGTGATCAAGCTGGGGTTCGCCGACATGCCGCGCGGCGCGACTGTCCGCCAGCTGTACGGCGTAGCGTTGCTGTGCGGGGTCGGCTTCACCATGAGCCTGTTCATCGGCAACCTGGCCTTCGCCGATCCGCTGCTGCTCGACGAGGTCAAGATCGGGGTGCTGTGCGGCTCCGTCGTGTCGGCGGTGGCCGGCTATCTGCTGTTGGCCACCGCACGCCCGGCCTTGCCTGCGTCAGGCGAGCAGCAGGCCTGATCAAAGGCGCTTTCGGAGGGTTCGGGTCTCGTCGCCTGGGTCGTTCCGCTGAGGCGGACCCGGTTGGTGGTCTATGAGCGAATACCAGGTCGCTGAGAACGGGCGAGGCCTTAAACGGCCTCGTCCACAGCCTCGTCCACAGCCTCGTCCACAGCCTCGTCCACAGCCTCGCCGATCGCCTGCACGATCGTCCACGGCCGGCCGGTGATCCGGGTGGCCAGGGCCTTCTCGACGAGCCCGTTGCTGAACTTCGACGCACCCAGCCCATTGGGATAGGTGACGTAGAACTGGCGGCTCTCGACGCGCAGCTGCTCGCCCTCTGACAGTTTGCTGCGCAGGGCGCCGATCACCTTCTTGTCCGGCGGATCCTTGAGGAACAGGGTCATCAGCAGGCCAGGATCGGTCTGTGCGAACTCGGCATAGGGATTGGCGGCGATGATCGCCGCCCAGGCCTGGGCGGTGCGGACATAGATATCGGTGCGCAAGCCCAGGCGCGCGTGGATCTCGGTCTCAAGGAAGTTCTGCAGGTCAGCGCCGGTGCGGTCGGGGCTGTCGAACACCAGATTGTTGGCGCCGCCCACCGCGCGGGCGTTGGTCAGGCTCAGCTCGCCCAGCAGGTCGACAAAGGTCTGGGCCGCGATCGGCTTCTGGCCGCCGGGGCTGACGCTGCGCAGCAGGGCGATATGGGTGGTCATGGGTTTCAGGCCTGACTGTTCAGAGCCGCGAATCCGCGCTCCAGATCGATGATGAGGTCGGCCGGGGTTTCCAGACCGATATGCAGGCGCAGCAATGGGCCTTCCAGACCGACGGGGAAAGAGCGGCTCTTCAGTTGCGGATCGCAATGAATGGCCAGGCTCTCATAGCCGCCCCAGGAAAAGCCAAGGCCAAACAGCTGCAGGGCGTCGAGAAGGGCGTGAACGGCCTTCTCACGGGCGGGCTTCAGCACCACGCCGAACAGGCCGCAGGCCCCGGTGAAGTCACGCCGCCACAGGGCATGGCCGGGATCGCCGGGCAGGGCGGGGTGCAGCACGCGCGCCACCTCGGGCCGCTGCTGCAGCCAGCGAGCGATGATCAGGCCGTGCTCGTGGTGGCGGGGCAGGCGGGTGGTCAGGGTGCGCAGGCCGCGCAGCATGGTGTAGGCGTCGTCGGGCGACACCGACCAGCCGATGTCCCACATGGCGTTGCCGAGCTCGTTTCCGATGTCGGTGTCCATGGTGGTGGCGCTGCCCATGAAGCAGTCCGAGTGGCCGCCGACATATTTGGTCAGGGCCTGGACGCTGATGGTCACCCCATGGGCCAGCGGCTTGAAATAGAGCCCGGCCGCCCAGGTGTTGTCGATCAGGGTCAGGATGCCACGCGCATTGGCGGCCGCCGCGATGGCTGGGACGTCCTGCATCTCGAAGGTCAGAGAGCCGGGCGCTTCGAGCAGGATCATCCGGGTTTTGGCCGTGGCCAGGGCCATCAGATCGTCGGGTGACAGGGCCGGATCGTAATAGGTCGTGGCGACGCCGAAGCGGCTCAGCACCCGGTCGCAGAACCTGCGGGTGGGCTTGTAGGCGCTGTCGACGACGAGGATCTCGTCGCCGGCCTTCAGCACCGCCAGCATGGCGCCGGTGATCGCCGCCAGGCCGGAGGGATACAGGGTGACGTCCGGCGAGCCTTCCAGTTCAGCCAGGGCCACCTGCAGGGCGGCGGGCGAGGACAGGCCCGTGATGCCGTAGCTGATCTGGTTTTCATCATACAATGAGGCCGCATTGGGCATCAGTACGGTCGAGCCGCGCTGGATCGGCGGATTGACCGTGCGGGCCGGAAGCGCCGACGACGCGCCCGTACGGATCAGGCGGGTTTCTTCATCCATGGGGGCACTTTCGACAACGCGGCGGACGGTCGTGGTTTAGGCCGGGTTGGTCGCAGCGCCAAGGCGTCAGGCGGGGCCCGTGACGACCGGGGCATCCTCAAGGCCGCCCCACTCGGTCCACGAGCCGTCATAGACGGCGGCGCGCGGATGGCCGAGGCGAGCCAGGGCCAGGGCGACGACTGACGCCGTGATGCCCGAGCCGCAGGTCGTGGCGATCGGCTTGCTGATATCGACGCCGGCGGCGGCGAAGACGCCGGCCAGTTTATCGGCGGTCAGCATCGTGCCGTCGGGGCCCAGCATATCGCTTAGCGGAATGTTGCGTGAGCCGGGGATGTGACCACCGCGCAGGCCGACGCGGGGCTCGGGGACCTCGCCGGTGAAACGGCCGGCGGGGCGAGCATCGATCACCTGCTCACGGCCGGTCTCGAGGTTGCGCTTCATCTGCTGGGCCGTACGGACGATGTCGGCCTGATAGCGGGAGGTGAAGTGGCGCTCCTGCGGCAGGGCGGGGCCGTCCTCGATCGGGTGGCCCTCGGCGATCCACTTGGGCAGGCCGCCGTCCAGCACCACGACGTCCTCGTGGCCCATGGCGCGAAAGGTCCACCAGACGCGGGCGGCGGGCAGGATGCCCAGGCTGTCATAGACGACGATGCGCGACCCGTCGCCCAGGCCAAGCTTGCGGACCCGCGAGGCGAACTTGATCGGGCTGGGCAGCATGTGCGGCAGGCTGGAGGTCTCGTCGGAGATCTCGTCGATGTCGAAGAACACCGCGCCGGGGATGTGGGCCAGCAGGAACTCGGCCCTTGGATCACGCGGCGTGCCCGGCATGAACCACGAGGCGTCCACGATCCGTACGTCCGGCGCTTCGAGGTGGTCGCGCAGCCAGGCGGTCGAGACGAGAGGATCTTGCAGGGTCATGGCTGCGCCTTTCGGGGTCTGACTCGCCCCTGATTGAGGACGGGCAGGATCGCGGGATCGAGGAGGATCGGCAAGCCGACTTCGACCCTTAAGCGCGTCTTCTACATCCAGCCCGGCGTCGGCAGGCCCTTTTCGGCGAGGAAGGCCGGATTGAACAGCTTGCTCTGATAGCGAGAGCCGTGGTCGCACAGGATGGTCACGATGGTGTGGCCGGGACCCATCACCCTGGCCAGTTCAACGGCGCCGGCGACGTTGATCCCGGCCGAGCCGCCCAGGCAAAGACCTTCGTGCTCGACCAGATCGAAGACGACCTTGAGCATGTCCTCGTCGCTGATCCGGAAGGGGTGATCGACCACCAGGCCGTCCAGATTGGCGGTGACGCGGCCCTGGCCGATGCCCTCGCTGATCGAGGTTCCTTCCGACTTCAGTTCGCCGTCCCTGTACCAGCTGTAGAGGGACGCGCCGTGCGGGTCGGCCAGGCCGATCTTCACCGACGGCTTGCGCTCCCGCAGCGCCTGGGCGACGCCGGCCAGGGTGCCGCCTGAGCCGACAGCGCAGATGAAGCCATCCACCTTACCCTCTGTTTGTTCGAAGATTTCCGGTCCCGTGGTCAGGTAGTGCGACTGGCGATTGGCGACATTGTCGAACTGGTTGGCCCAGATCACGCCATTGGGCTCGGTCTTGGCAAGTTCCTCGGCCAAGCGCCCGGAATAGCGGACATAGTTGTCGGGGTTTGAATAGGGAACGGCGTCCACCTCGACCAGCTGCGCGCCGAGAAGACGGATGGCGTCCTTCTTTTCCTGGCTCTGGGTGCGGGGGATGACGATCGTTGTCTTGTAGCCCAGGGCCGAGGCGACCATGGCCAGGCCGATGCCGGTGTTTCCCGCCGTGCCTTCGACGATCCGACCGCCGGGCTTGAGCAGCCCTCGCGCTTCGGCGTCGCGGATGATGCCCAGGGCGGCGCGGTCCTTGACCGACTGGCCGGGGTTCATGAACTCGGCCTTGCCCAGGATTTCGCAGCCCGTCGCCTCGCTGGCGCGATGCAGACGGATCAGGGGCGTATTGCCGATGGCGTCCAGAACACTGGGGGAGACGCTGGCTTTGAAGGTCATGGGCTCGGATCGGTAAAGCTGAGGGTCGCGGGACGAAGCGAGCATGGTAGATCGTGTCGCAGCGACCCGACGCAAGCCCAGTTTTCCTGAAGGTCGGGACGAGGAATGAGCAAGACGTGACAGATCAGGGACAGGGCACGCTGCGGCTCGTGCTGGGCGATCAGCTGAGCGACGAGGTTTCCGCCCTGGCTGGGCTGGATGCCGAGCGCGATCTCGTTCTGATGATCGAGTCGATGGCCGAGGCCACGGCGTGGAAACATCACAAGCAGAAGCTGGTTCTGGTGTGGTCGGCGATGCGCCAGTTCGCTCAGCGCCTGCAGGAGCGAGGCGTACGCGTGCGCTATGTCAGGCTGGACGATCCCGCCAACACCGGCTCGATCGACGGCGAGATCACCCGCGCCCTGGTCGAGGAGCCTGTGGGCCGGGTGATCCGCACCGCCTGCGGCAACTGGGGGCTGGAAGACCATCTTCTCACGCTGGCCAAGTCCTTGTCGGTTCCCATGGAAACGCGCGAGGACGACCGCTTCCTGTGCTCGCGCCAGCGCTTCGCCGCCTGGGCGGAGGGGCGCAAGGAATTGCGGATGGAGTATTTCTACCGCGAGATGCGCCGCGCCACGGGCTTACTGATGGATGGCGACAAGCCGGCGGGCGGACAGTGGAACTACGACGCCGAGAACCGCAAGAAGCTGCCGGCCGGCGTGCGGCCGCCGGAGCGGCTGCGCACGACGCCCAATGCCACGACGCAGGAGGTGATGGCCATGGTCGGGGCGGACTTCGAGGACCATTTTGGCCGTATCGACACCTTCGCCTGGCCGACCAATCCCGAGGAAGCCCAGGCGATCCTTGAGCACTTCTTCGACGACATGCTGGCAGGCTTTGGCGACTGGCAGGACGCCATGAGCTGGCAGCGGCCGTTCCTGTGGCACAGCCTGATCTCGCCGGCCTTGAACATCGGCCTGCTCGACCCGCTGGATATCTGCCGCCGCGCCGAGGCGGCCTACCGGGCCGGCAAGGCGCCGCTCAATGCGGTCGAGGGCTTCATCCGCCAGATCCTGGGCTGGCGGGAATTTGTGCGCGGCGTCTACTGGCTGAAGATGCCGGAATACGCCCTGCGCAACGCCCTGGACGCCCAGGGCAAGCTGCCCTCGTTCTTCTGGACGGGCAAAACCGACATGGCCTGCGTCGCCGACGCCGTGACCGCCGCGCGCGATCACGCCTATGCCCACCACATCCAGCGGCTGATGGTCACCGGCAATCTGGCCATGCTGCTGGGTGTGCATCCCGACGCCGTCGACGACTGGTACATGGTGGTGTTCGCCGACGCCCATGAATGGGTCGAGATGCCCAACACACGCGGCATGGCCACCTTCGCCGACGGTGGCATTGTGGGCTCCAAGCCCTACGCGGCCAGCGGCGCTTATATCGACCGGATGAGCGACTACTGCAAAGGCTGCCGCTACGACGTCAAGGATCGCAACGGTGCTAATGCCTGCCCGTTCAACGCCTTGTACTGGGATTTTATCGACCGGCATGAAGCCCGGCTAGCCGGGCTGGGGCGCATGATGATGCCGCTCAAGACCCTGTCGAAAATGCCCGATGCCGAACGGGCGGCCTTCCGCGCCAAGGCGGCGGCCTCCCGCAAGGCGATGGGGGTCTAGACCAACCGCCTCTCGTCCCTCGCTCACTCATGCGGGCTCTGAAAATAGACCGTCACCCCGGGACCCGTTCCCGGGGCCCATGGTTCAGCGGTCCGGACAGATCTCATCTTGCTCCGCACCTGCGGCGGAGAAATGGGTCCCGGGAACAAGTCCCGGGATGACGATGAGGGTGTCAGGCGCCAAGCTCAGGGCCTCTCACCGACGTGCGTTTCGATCACATTGAGCAGGGCCAGTGGCCCGCCGGCGGTCGTGGCGGCGCACCAGACATTGTGCAGGCCCTCGACCTCGACCAGGCGGTTTTCGACGGCATCGACCATGATGCCCTCGGCGATGTCGGACGACACCTCGCCCAGCAGTTGCTCTTCCTGCAGTTCGCCGCACCAGGCGGTGACGGCGTCAACCGGCGTGGCGGCGTCGAACTGGCTGATATAGGTGCCGCCGTGGAAGTCCAGGACCATGGTGTAGAGGTTCATTCGAACGCGACCTCGCTGTGCTTTTGACTATCTACGCACACCCAAGGTCATGACGCGAAGGCCAAACCGCTAGGCCCGGGTAAGGCCCAGCTGGATCACATTGGTGCGTTCGGTGCGGAAGCCCGCCTCGCAATAGCTGAGATAGAACCGCCACAGCCGCCGGAAGCGATCGTCGAAGCCCAGCTTGATGATGTCGTCCCACGATGCCTCGAACCGGCGGGCCCATTCGGCCAGGGTATCGGCATAGTCCTGGCCGAAGCGGCTGACCTCACGCCACTCCAGTCCCGCGCGCATCGTCTCGGCCCTCAGACGCGTCTCGCTGGGCAGCATGCCGCCCGGGAAGATGTAGCGCTGGATGAAGTCGGTATGGGTCCGGTAGTGCTCGAACAGCTCGTCGCGGATGGTGATGATCTGCAGGCCGGCGCGACCGCCGGGGCTCAACACCTCGTGGATCTTGCCGAAATAGGTGGGCCAGTATTCCTCGCCGACGGCCTCGAACATCTCGATGGAGGCGACGCGGTCAAAACGGCCCTGAACGTCGCGATAGTCGATCAGCTGGATGTCGGCCTTGTCGGCCAGGCCTAGGTCGAACAGGCGCTTGCGGGCAAAGTCGTGCTGGGCCGGCGAGATGGTGATGCCGGTGACGCGCGCGCCGACCTCCTTGGCCGCAAACTCGGCGAAGCCGCCCCAGCCGCAGCCGATCTCGAGCACGGTCTGGTCGGCCTGCAGGTCGATGCTGCGGGCCAGGGCCGCATATTTGGCGGTCTGGGCCTGGGCCAGGGGCTGGTCGGGGTGCTCATAAAGGGCCGAGGAATAGGTCATGCTGGGGTCGAGCCAGCGCTCATAGAAGGCGTTGCCCAGGTCGTAGTGGGCGTGGATGTTCTTCTTCGAGCCGCGGCGGTCGTTGCGGTTGAACAGGTGGTAGAGGGCATTGATCGCCCGCATCACGACATTGCCCTCGACCAGATCATGCAGGCGGTCGAAGTTCAGCGAGAAGGCCTCCAGCACGGCGGAGAGATCGGGCGTGTCCCACTCGCCGGCGATGAAGCCCTCGCCGAAACCGATATCGCCCGAGGCCAGGGCGCGGCGGACGAAGCGATAGTCATGGATTTGGATCACCGCCCGGGGCCCGGGCGTCTTGCCCTCGATGTCGAACCGCTTGCCCGAAGGCAGGATGAAGCTGAGGGAGCCCGCCGCCCAGTTCTCGGCCGCAACGCGTACGATCGTGCGGAACGCGCCGGGAGCGCGCCGCAGATCGGGGTCATTCCAGAGCGCTGTATCCGAATAGGTCATGGCGGTCCGCATGCGGTCTCCTGGGCAGTAAACGCTCTTGAGACCGTCCTCGCAAATCCGTCCTAGTCTCCCTTGAGACTTTGATAGGCGGCCAAGGCGCGTTGCCGCGCCTGGGCGTGATCCACGACCGGTCTCGAATATGTACGCTTGGCGGCAGGGGTAAGATGCGTCGCCGCCGTCCACGGGCTGTGGATAACCTTGTCGGGTAGATTGCTCAGCTCGGGAGCCCAGCGTCGGACATAGACTCCGCGCGGATCGAACTTCTCGCCCTGGGTGATCGGATTGAAGATCCGGAAATAGGGCGCGGCGTCCGCGCCGCTGCCGGCGGTCCACTGCCAGTTGCCGACATTGTTGGCCAGATCGGCGTCCAGCAACGTGTCCCAGAACCACGCCTCGCCCAGTCGCCAGTCGATCAGCAGGTGCTTGATCAGGAACGAGGCGACGATCATCCGCACGCGATTGTGCATGAAGCCTGTAGCCCACAGCTCGCGCATGCCGGCGTCGACGATGGGATAGCCGGTCCGCCCCCCGGTCCAGGCCGCGAAGGCCGCGTCGTCGCGGTTCCAGGGGAAGGCATCGAATTCGGAGCGGAAGTTGGCTGTGGTGATGTCGGGCCGATGGAACAGGATCGAGTGATTGAACTCTCGCCAGCCGACCTCGGACAGGAACTTGTCGGCCTGGGCGACGGGAATGTTTCCCGCGGCCGCCTCGGCCCGCGTGGCCGCCCAGATCTGCCGGGGCCCGATCTCGCCAAAGTGCAGGTGCGGCGACAGCAGGGAGGTCACCTCGACACCGGGGATGTCGCGCTTGTCGCCATAGTCCTGGATCTTCGAGCTCAGGAACGTCCCCAGGCGATCGGCCGCGCCTGCCTCGCCGGGCATCCACATCGAGAAACCGCCCGACCAGTCAGGCCGGGTCGGATGCAGGCCCCAGTCGGACAGACGGTCGCTGGACGGCCATGCGGCGGGCGAGGGCAGGGCGACGGGCGCCGGCGTCACATGCACCTCGCCGACATGCGCGCGGGCTGCGCGCCAGTATGGCGTGAAGACCTTGTAGCCTTCGCCGGAGCCGTTCTTGACGGTCCAGGGCTCATTGAGCAGGCTGGCATTGAAGCTCTCGCAGGCCAGGCCCCGTGCGCGCAGGTCAGCCTTGATCGCGGCGTCGCGGTCGATGCTGGCCTTGTCGTAGAGCCGGTTCCAGACCACGTCCGCCGCGCCGGTCTCGGCGATCAGGTCATCCAGAACCTCGGCCGCCGCGCCGCGCCGCAGGATCAGCCTGCCGCCGCGCTGGTCGATATCGGCGCCCAGGGCGCCGAGCGACTTGTCCAGCCACCACAGCGACGCTGCGCCCATCGGGCGAACGCCCGGCGTTTGATCCAGAATATAGAGCAGAATGACGGGCCGGCCCGTCGCAACCGCCGCGTCCAGGGCTGGATTGTCGGTCAGTCGCAGGTCCTTGCGAAGCCACACCAGGACCGGTCCGTCGCCGTCCATGTCGATCCGCACTTGCACCGTCCCGCTTCTGAGGCCACCTGTCTGACCTGAAATCACCACTCGCCGGAAGTCTTGCCTTGAGTCAGCCCCAAGCCGTAGCCCCAAACGCCGTCGTCCCTAACAAGGTGGTGGAGGTCAAGACCTCCAACGGAAAGCCCGTCCGTATCGGCAATGGCGAAAAGCTGTCGATCATCGCCGGGCCCTGCCAGATGGAAAGCCGCCAGCATGCGCTGGAAACCGCCCATGCCTTGCGCGAGATGGCCGACCGCCTGGGCGTCGGCCTGATCTACAAGACCTCCTACGACAAGGCCAACCGCACCTCGGCCAACGCCCAGCGCGGCATCGGGCTGCATGACAGCCTGGCGATCTTCCAGGAGATCCGCGAGGTCACCGGCCTGCCGACCCTGACCGACGTCCACGAGATCAGCCACTGCGCCCCGGTCGCCGAAGCCGTCGACGTGATCCAGATCCCGGCCTTCCTGTGCCGCCAGACCGACCTGCTGCTGGCCGCCGCCGCCACGGGCCGCGCCATCAACATCAAGAAGGGCCAGTTCCTGGCCCCGTGGGACATGAAGAACGTCATCGCCAAGGTGACCGGCGCGGGCAATCCCAACGTCATGGCCTGCGAGCGCGGCGTGTCGTTCGGTTACAACACCCTGGTCAGCGACATGCGGTCCCTGCCGATCATGAAGGAGATCGGCTGCCCGGTCGTCTTCGACGCCACCCACAGCGTGCAGCAGCCCGGCGGGCTGGGCGGCTCCTCCGGCGGCCAGCGCGAGTTCGTGCCGGTGCTGGCCCGTGCCGCCGTCTCGATCGGCGTGGCCTGCGTGTTCATGGAAACCCACCCCGATCCCGACAACGCCCCGTCTGACGGTCCCAACATGGTGCCGATGAGCCAGTTCGAGGCCCTGATCGCCAACCTGCTGGACTACGACGCCCTGACCAAGCGGTCGGCATGACCCGCAAGACCGTCCTCGTCACAGGCGGCGCCGGTTTCATAGGCTCCAACATCGTCGCCAGGCTGTGCGAAGATCCGACCATCGACGTGGTGGTCTGTGATCGCCTGCGCGACGCCGACAGCGGCAAGTGGCGCAATCTCGCCAAGTCGCCGATCGCTGATTTCGTGGCGCCGGAAGACCTGTTTGCCTGGTTGGCCAAGCGCGGCGGTGACGTCGAGCTGGTCATCCACATGGGCGCGGTGTCCTCGACCACCGAGCCCGACGCCGACAAGATTATCCAGTCCAACTTCGTCCTGTCGCGGGACCTGTGGGACTGGTGCGCCGAGTATGGCCGCCGGATGATCTATGCCTCTTCGGCGGCGACCTATGGCGACGGGACGCTGGGCTTCGACGGCAAGGACGATATCATGTCGCTCAAGGCCCTGCGCCCGCTGAACGCCTATGGCTGGTCCAAAGCGCTGTTCGACATCTATGCCGTCCGCGAAGCCGCGCGGGGCCGCAAGCCGCTGCAGTGGGTGGGGCTGAAGTTCTTCAACGTCTACGGCCCCAATGAGGGCCACAAGGACAGCATGAAGTCGGTGGTCGCCCAGGTCTGGCCCAAGGTCGCGGCCGGCGAGGGCGTCAAGCTCTTCAAGTCGCATAATCCCGACTACGAGGACGGCGGTCAGCTGCGCGACTTCGTCTATGTGCGCGACGTGGCCGATATCGTCGGCTGGCTGGCCGACAATCCGCAGGTCAACGGTGTCTTCAACCTGGGCTCGGGTCAGGCTCGCACCTTCAGGGCCCTGGCCGAGGCGACCTTCCAGGCCGTCGGGCGCCAGCCGGACATCAGCTATGTCGACATGCCCGAAGTGCTGCGCGGCAAGTACCAGTACTTCACCGAGGCGCGGATGGAGCGGCTGCGAGAGGCTGGCTACACCGCGCCGATGACGTCGCTTGAGGATGGTGTGGCGGACTATGTGGCGGGATTTTTGAATACGGACGACCCGTATCGGTGAGGCCTTGCGTCCTTCGAGGCTCGCTTGTGGCTCGCACCTCAGGATGAGGACTGTTTGCTGATTTCCTCATCCTGCGGCGCCCGCCCAGCGGGCCTCGAAGGACGCACGGCGACGCCGCCGAAAACCACGCCTCTTGCCGCCACGTCACACTTGCAGCCCCCTTCCGCGAGCGTAATCTAACCGCTGATAAGTCGGAACAGCCGACGACAGGGAGCGGAACATGGTGGGCATTGCCGCCTGGGGCGCCTATGCGCCGCGTCTACGTCTGAGCCGCAAAGCGGTGGTCGAGGCCAATGCCTGGGTCGCCCCCAACCTAAGGTCCAAGGGCAAGGGCGAGCGGTCCATGGCCAACTGGGACGAGGACGCCCTGACCATGGCGGTCGAGGCGGCTCGCGACGCGCTGGGCTCCGACGACGACCGTAGCCAGATCGACGCCCTCTACTTTGCCTCCACGACCGCGCCGTTCGCCGACCGGCTGAACGCGGGCGTCGTCTCGGCGGCCCTGACCCTTGAAAAGTCGATCACCGCCAGCGACGTCACCGGCTCGCAGCGCTGCGGCCTGACGGCCCTGGCCGACGCCCTGGCGGCGGTGTCCGGTGGCGCGGCCAAGACCGCGCTGGTCGCGGCCGGCGAGCGCCGCAAGGCGCGCGCGGTCTCGGCGCTGGAGCTCGACTGCGGCGACGGCGCGGCAGCCTTTGTGGTCACCGCCGAGGGCGGCGCAGCCGACTTCCTGGGGCGCGGCAGCGTCACCGACGATTTCGTCGACCACTTCCGCGGCAATGACGGCGGCTTTGACTATGCGTGGGAAGAGCGCTGGATCCGCGACGAGGGCATCGTGAAGCTGGTGCCGCCGGCCATCAAGCGTGCCCTGACGGCCGCGGGCGTCGCCGCCGCTGACGTGGCCCACTTCTGCTTCCCCTCGACCTTCTCCGGCATGGCCGCCACCCTGGCCAAGTCGCTGAGCATACCGGCCGAGGCCGTGCGCGACAACCTCGCCGCCGTGATGGGCGAAGCGGGATCCGCCCATGGCCCGCTGATGCTGGCCCACGCCCTGGAACAGGCCAGGGCGGGCGAGATCATCGTCGTCGCCCAGTTCGGCCAGGGCGCAGAGGCCCTGGTGTTCCGGGCGACCGGCGCGGCCACCCTCAAGCCGGCGCGCGGCGTGACCGGTTCGCTGGCGGATCGCCAGGAAGAGACCAACTATCTGAAGTTCCTGATGTTCAACGGCCTGGTCGACTGGGACAAAGGCATGCGGGCCGAGAAGGACAACAAGACGGCCCTGACCACCCTCTATCGCAACGAGGACATGATCCTGGGCCTGGTCGGTGGCCGCTGCCGCGAGACCGGCGTCGTTCAGTTTCCCCGCACCCGGATCTCGGTGGCCCCCAACAACCCCGCGGTGGACACCCAGGAGCCGTACCGCTTCGCCGAGCGCCGCGCCTCGGTGCTCAGCTATTCGGCCGACTATCTGACCTTCTCGATGGCCCCGCCCAACCACTACGGCATGATCGTCTTCGAAGGCGGCGGCCGCATCATGATGGACATCACCGACGTCTCCCCGGGCGACGTCGACACCGGCCTGCCGGTCAAGATGGTGTTCCGCATCAAGGATATCGACGAGAAGCGCGGCTTTGTCCGCTATTTCTGGAAGGCCGCGCCGGATCGTTCGGCGGTGTCAGCTCAAACCGCCGTCGCGGCGGAATAGGCCGGTGTCAGACCGCGCGCTTCACATCGGTGGCGGCGAAGTCCTCGCCCTTGAACAGCAAGGGCAGGTCGCGCGACTTGGCCAGGGCGTAGCTGAAGCAGTCGCCGTAGTTCAGGCCGTGGCGGCCACGGCGATAGGTTTTGAAGGCTTCTTCAGCCAACCCGGCGAGCGTTTCGTCGAAAGCGACTGTGGTCAGTTTCAAATCTACGATCAGGTCGGCGAGTTCGGCGGCCTTGCCGTCGCCGTATCGTCGCGTGACCACGACAAAGGCTTCGAGTCGGTTTGGCGCCGAAATCAGCGCGGGCGTGCTGAGGATCAGCTGCAGAAAGTCCTCAGCCTCCGGTTCGCCTCGAAAGATCGCGATCAGCGCCGAGGTATCGACAACGATCACCTCGGCAGACCGTCCGCGTCGTACACAAGCTCTTCGTCAGAGCCGGCTTCGAGGATCGGTGCAGCCGCCACCCGCTTCTGGATCTCTCGAATGCGCGCGATTCGCGCGGCGCGGTCCTCGGCGTCGTCCGGCGTGCGGTCGAGCTCGGTGCGCAACGCTCGCGTTATGGCATCGGTCAAGCTCAGTCCCGTCCGCTCGGCTAATTGCCGCGCCATTCGATCGGCTTCGTCGCTGAGGATGATCCGCGTCATGTCGCCAAACATACACCCAATCAAAACGGCCTCAAAGCCAGTCGGAAACTAGGGAGCACTCACCATGGCGCAAGGCATCCGTGACAAGGTCGCCATCCTGGGGATGGGCTGCAGCAAGTTCGGCGAGCGTTGGGACTGCGGTCCCGACGACTTGATGGTCGAGGCCTATATCGAGGCGATGAGCGACGCCGGCATCGAGCCCAGCCAGCTGGACGCGGCCTGGTTCTCGACCCATGTCGACGAGATGGGCACGGGCAAGGGCGGCACGCCGATGTCGATCGCCCTGCGCCTGCCCAATATCGCCGTCACCCGGGTGGAAAACTTCTGCGCCTCGGGCTCGGAAGCCTTCCGGGGCGCGGTCTATGCCGTGGCCTCCGGCGCGGCTGATATTGCGATCGCTCTCGGCGTGGAGAAACTGAAGGACACCGGCTATGGCGGGCTGCCGGTCGCCAATCCGGGCACGCTGATGCCGCAGGTCATGCCCAACGGCTCGGCCCCCGGCAACTTCGCCCAGCTGGCCAGCGCCTATCGCGCCAAGCACGGCGTCTCCAAGGACGACCTGAAGCGGGCCATCGCTCACGTCTCGGTCAAGAGCCACGCCAACGGGGCCAAGAACGCCAAGGCCCACCTGCGCAAGCCGGTCACGGTCGAGCAGGTGCTGAACGCCCCGATGATCGCCGAGCCGCTAGGCCTGTTCGACTGCTGCGGCGTGTCGGACGGCGCGGCCTGCGCCATCGTCACCACGCCCGAGATCGCCAAGGCGATGGGCAAGAAGAACCTGACCATGGTCAAGGCCATCCAGCTCTCGGTCTCCAACGGCTATGAGAGCCAGTACAACGGCTGGGACGGCAGCCACTTCCACACCGCCCGCATCGCCGCCGGCAAGGCCTATCGCGAGGCCGGCATCGAGCGGCCGCGCGAGCAGATCTCGATGATCGAGGTGCACGACTGCTTCTCGATCACCGAGCTGGTGACGATGGAGGACCTGTTCATCTCGCCCGAGGGCCAGGGCTGGCGCGACGTGATGGACGGCTTCTACGACGCCGACGGCGGGGTGCCCTGCCAGATCGACGGCGGTCTGAAGTGCTTCGGCCACCCGATCGGCGCCTCGGGCCTGCGGATGCTCTACGAGATGTACCTGCAGCTGCAGGGACGGGCCGGTGAGCGCCAGCTGAAAGACCCGGTTTTCGGCATGACCCACAATCTGGGCGGCGCGCCGGCCAGCAATGTGTGCTCGGTAGCGATCATCGGGCAGGAGGGGGCTTAAACCTCCTCAAGCCTTGGTGTAACCCAGAGTCATGGGTGATCGCTTCAAGGGCTTCAAGCGCTGGATTTTCGCCGGAGCGGTGCTCTTTCTGGGGCTACTGGTCTCGGCGGCCTTCGTCTGGCGCTACGACATCCTCAGCAACGCGCTCGATCCCAAGGTGCCGTTCCTGACCTATGAGCCGCCGCCGCCGCCGCATTACGCCCAGGCCTCGTCCTGGGCGCTGCGGCCCAAGGAGCCGGCCGGCCCCACGCTCGCCGATCCGCCGGCCGACGTGTTCTTCGTCCACCCCACCACCTTTGACGGTGGCCAGGACTGGAACGGCGCCATCGACCAGCCCAAGGCCCAGCGGTTCCTGAACCGCGTGGTGCTGCCCAACTATGCCGGGCCGTTCTATCGTGTGGGTCGGGTGTTCGCGCCGCGGTATCGCCAGGCCAGCCTCTACACCTATCTCACCCTGCGCGATGACGCGCGCGAGGCGCGGCGTTTTGCCTATGGCGACGTGCGCGAGGCGTTCCGGCTCTATCTGGCCCGCTACAACAGCGGCCGGCCGTTCATCCTGGTGGGCGTCGAGCAGGGCGGGGCAATGTCCGCCAGGCTGCTGCGCGAGGAGATCGCCGCTGATCCGGCGGTCAAGAAGCGTCTGGTCGCAGCCTATCTGATCGAGACCATCGTCCCGGCCGAGGAATACGGCCTGGTGTCGCCCCTGCCGGCCTGTGAGCGACGCGATCAGGCTGGGTGCGTCGCGGCCTGGGCCTCGGCCCAGGAGGGCGACTTCCAGCGGATCCAGGAGCTGACCCGTCGCTCGCTGATCTGGGACTCCGGCGACCAGCTGATCGACCTGAATGACCGCCGGGCGCTGTGCTTCAATCCGCTGCTTGGCGGTGTCAGTCAGGAGCGGGCGCCGGCGCGGCTGAACCAGGGCGCGGCCAACGCTACCGGCCTGGAATGGGGCGCGCGGCCGGCCTTCCTGCAGCGCCAGGTCTGGGCCCAGTGCGAGGATGGCCTGCTGCACACCAGTCGACCCAAATCGACGGCCTTGCGCGATGCAGGCTCCTGGGCCGACCGCCGCAAGGTCGACGGCTTCAACCTGTTCTATGCCGACATCGAGGCCGACGCCCAGGGCCGGGTGGCCACCTACACGGGCAGGCCGGTTCAGTCTGCGAGCAGCGCCTCAAGCCCGCAGTAGCCTGGCTGGTCGATGGCGATCCGGGCGATCGCCGTCGCCCGCAGATGGGCCAGCAGGGCCGGCGCACGCGGATCCAGCGCGCCGGATCGCAGCGCCTGGCAGAGCCTGTGGTTCAGGTCGGTGAAGTCACCCTCGACATCCAACAGGTCCGAAAGCCGCGCGCGTTCCTCGCGCTCGGCGGTGTCGCCCAGGCCAGCCTCCCGCTCAAGCAGGGCGCGGGCATTGTCGGCGACGCGGGCCAGAAACACGCGACGCGCGTCGGCTGGGCCCTCTGCGTCGCGGTCGAACAGGGCGAGGGCGGAGTGGAGTTCGCCGGCGGTCGGGCAGGTGATCACGCCATCGTCTCCATCAGCCGAACCAGATCGATCTCGGTCTCGCTGACCCGCCGACCGATCATGGCGCGTTCGATCGAGGGATCGGCGCCGGTCGCGAAGCTGGAATACATCATCAGGCACATCACGCCCCATTTCAGCGAGCCCAGCGCCTGCCAGAACTGCAGTCGCGACAGTGGGATCTCGCGCCCACCGGCCTGGGCATAGCCGTCCAGCAGGGCCTGATAGTCGCCAAAGCCGCCCACCGGCCTGCGCCACTGCCCAAAGCGCCAGGAATTGACGCAGATCCAGCCCAGGTCTTCGGCCGGGTCGCCCAGATGGGCCAGTTCCCAGTCCAGCACGCCCACCAGGCCCTGCTCGGCATGGATCATCAGGTTGCCATTGCGAAAATCGCCATGGACCAGCACCGGCGCGAGGGGCTCGGGTGCGACAGCCTCCAGCCAGCGGAAAGCGGCCTCGAAGGTCGGACGCTCCGCCCCGTGCTGGCGATACACCGCTTCATAGCGCGCCAGTTCGCCCCGGGCGTCCGAGGTGGTCAGCGGCGGCAAGTCGTCCAGCGCGGCGCCGTGGATCTGGGCCAGCACCT
This sequence comes from Caulobacter sp. ErkDOM-C, assembly GCF_048541825.1. Classification (GTDB taxonomy): domain Bacteria; phylum Pseudomonadota; class Alphaproteobacteria; order Caulobacterales; family Caulobacteraceae; genus Caulobacter. Next base: position 1,666,805 of record NZ_CP183332.1, read on the forward strand.
CGCCGCAGCGGCGCGCCAGGTCGGGCCGAACCGCGTCAAAGGCGGCGTCGCGGACGATACGCTTGCCCAGGGCCTCGCCCTCGAGCCGTCGCATGATGAAAGCCTCGCCCAGGCCGTCCTCGGGATCGCAGACACGCTCGACGATCGGAACCGGTGCGCCGGCCCGGCCGGCGGCCACGATCAGGGCAGCCTCGTGGGCCAGGGTCGCGGCGGTCTCGCGCGGCGGTGCGTTGTCGGGGCGTCGCCGCAGGATCAGGGCCGCGCCATCGTCCAGATCGAAGGCCCAGGTCTCAAGACTGGCGCCGCCCGACAGCCGCCGGGCGTTCACCGCCGTCGTCGCGGTCGGCGACAGGCGTGGCGCGAGGCGGGCGAGGGCGGCGGGAATATTCATCTCTTCACGCTTTCAGACCTCACCCCGCGTCAGGCAAGCGATCCTATCATCGACTTTCGGAGCCGATCACCACACCGTGGCGTTCCACTTCTTTCCGCTATCAGAATCGGTCGCCCCCCATGCCTTCCGGCCTTGCCGCACTGCTGGATGATGTCGCTGGCATCACCAAGCTCGCCGCCGCCTCCCTGGACGATGTCACGGGCGCGGCCGGCAAGGCCGGGACCAAGGCGGTCGGTGTCGTGGTGGACGACGCGGCGGTGACGCCCGGCTACGCCATGGGCTTCACGCCCGACCGCGAACTGCCGATCGTCTGGAAGATCGCGGTGGGCTCGTTCAAGAACAAGCTGCTGTTCCTGCTGCCCGGTGCGCTGGCGCTCAGCGCCTTCGCGCCGTGGGCGGTCACGCCGATCCTGATGGTTGGCGGGTCATATCTGGCCTTTGAGGCGACCGAGAAGATCCTGGAGGCGCTGAGCGGTCAACACAGCGCCGAAGAGCCCGAGGAATTGGCCCTGAGCGGTCCGGAGCTTGAAGCCCAGAAGGTCAATGGCGCCATCCGCACCGACCTGATCCTGTCGGGCGAGATCATGGCCATCGCCCTGGCCGACGTGGCCGACAAACCCTTGCTCATCCAGGCCGGGGCCCTGGCCGTGGTCGGCGTACTACTGACCATCGCGGTCTATGGCGTGGTGGGGCTGATCGTAAAGATGGACGACATCGGTCTGCACCTGGCCCAGCGCAAGAACGCCGCCGTGCGCGGGTTCGGGCGCGGCCTGGTCAGGGCCATGCCCATCACCATGGAGGCTCTGACCCTCATCGGAACCGCCGCCATGCTGTGGGTCGGCGGCGGCATCATCGTCCATGGCCTGGAGCACTTCCACCTGACCCCGATCCCGGTCTGGGTGGAAGGCTTCTCGCATTGGGCGCATGGCGTTCCCGGCGTGGGCGCGGTGACCGGCTGGCTGGCGTTCGCCTTGGGCTCAGCCGTGGTGGGCCTGGTGGTCGGCGGTGTGCTGGCGAGCGCCATGCACCTCTGGCATCACCGCAAGGGCGCGGCGGCCGACTGAGCCGGCTGCGCGATCAGGCGGTCTCGGTCGCCGGGAAGTCGGGAAGCGTCAGCAGGTCGTGCGGCTCGTTGCGGTCGTTGGCGGTCTTCAGATAGCGGCAACCGGTGCGGCTGGTCTGGGCCTCGACCTTGACCTCGACATCGTCGCGCATGACGAAGAAGCGCCACTTGCCACTGTCGACCAGCTTGATCGCTTCCTTGATCGTCAGCTTCCAGGGCTTGGCGACGCCGCCGCCGATGTGAGTGATCCGCTCATAGGTGCTGTGACGATCGTTCTGGGCGGCAAAGCTGATTTCGGCGCGTTGAGCCATGGTACCTTCCGGGTGCGCGCAGGGTAAGCGACGGCGCCGGTCAGTTTGCGACTGCGCGCAAAGCCGGGGCGCCAAGAAGGCCATTCTGCTGGTGCAATGAGCGTCGACGGATCAACGCTTTCATCAGTATAGCAGCTTGACCCGTCTTTGGGGGATCATTCGTCACACGAGGCTCGCGCGCCGTCGCGCTCTACCCTGCGTCGTGCTGTGGTGCGGTCGGTTTCCAGTCGAAAAGTTCCTGGAGCGTGCGCACGGCCTGACCGCGTGGCGAGGTCAGATCCGGGTCGCGAGCCAGGATCAGGCGGGCGTCGTCGGCGGCGACGGCGATCAGGTCGCGGTGGGCCACGGGGTCGGCCAGGCGGTAGGCGGGAAAGCCGCTCTGCTTGAGGCCCAGCGGATCGCCGCCCCCCCGTAGCTCAAGGTCCTTCTCGGCGATCTCAAAGCCGTCGTCGGACTTGCGCAGGATGTCCAGCCGCTGTTGGGCGGTTTCGGACAGCGGCAGGTCATACAACAGCACGCACGAGCTTTCTCGCGCGCCCCGGCCGACCCGACCGCGCAGCTGGTGAAGCTGGGCCAGGCCGAAGCGTTCGGCCTGTTCGATGACCATGATGCTGGCGTTGGGCACATTGACCCCGACCTCGACCACCGTGGTGGCGACCAGAACCGACACCTTGCCGTCGACGAAGTCGGCCATGACCGCGTCCTTCTCGGCGGCGGGCATCTGGCCATGCACCAGGCCAACCGAAGAGCCGATGATCTGGCGCAGGTCGGCGGCGCGGGCTTCGGCGGCCTGCAGGTCGATCTTTTCGGACTCCGAGACCAGGGGGCAGATCCAGAAGGCCTGGGCGCCGCCCTGGGCCGCGCTTTTCAGGCGGGCGATGATCTCGGGCAGGCGCGGCATGGGCACTGCGCGGGTCGCCACCGGCGTGCGACCCGGGGGTTTCTCGTCGATGCGCGAGACATCCAGGTCGCCGAACACCGTCAACTCCAGGGTGCGCGGGATCGGCGTGGCCGACATGGCGAGAAGATGGACTCCATCTCCCTTGTCCTGAAGCCGGCGGCGTTCGTTGACGCCGAAGCGGTGCTGCTCGTCGATGATCGACAGGCCCAGGTTCTTGAATACCACGTCGCTCTGGAACAGGGCGTGGGTGCCGATCGCCACCGCGTGCGCGCCGCTGGCCAGACCCGCCAGCTTGCTGGCGCGGCCTACCCCCTTGTCGCGCCCGGTCAGCAGGATCACCGACAGGCCCAGCGCGGTCATGGCCGGGGCAATGGTCTCGTAGTGCTGGCGGGCCAGGATCTCGGTGGGGGCCATGAACGCCGACTGCAGGCCCGCGCCGGCCGCGTCCGCGATGGCCAGCATGCCGACCACGGTCTTGCCCGAGCCGACATCGCCCTGCAGCAGCCGACTCATGCGCTCGCCGGAAGCCAGGTCCCCCCTGACTTCAGAGAGCGCGCGGATCTGGGCGCCGGTCAGTCTGAATGGCAGGGCCTTTTCGGCGTCGGCGGCCAAGGGGCTGGGGCCGATGCGCGGGGCCGGCTGGGCGCGGCGCGAGGCCTTGCGTTGGGCCAGGGCCAGCTGGTGGGCCAGCAGTTCGTCATAGGCCAGACGCCGGCGGTGCGACGACAGCAGGTGGACATCGGCTTCGCCGGCGGGGTTGTGGGCTGTGGCGAAGGCTGCGCGCCAGGACGGCAAGCCTTCGCGGTCTTGCCAGGCGGGGTCCAACCATTCCGGCAGGTCGGCGGCGCGGCCCAAGGCTTCCAGGGCGAACCGGCGAAAGGTGCGCGAGGGCAGGCCAGCGGTGGCGGGATAGACCGGCTCGAAGTCGGGTATCTCGTCGGCGCGCTCTTCGGGCAGCAGATATTCGGGGTGGGCGACCTGGATCTCGGAGCCGAACCGCTCGACCTTGCCGCTGACCGCGCGGCGCGAGCCGGCCGGGTGCTGGCGCTCCAGGTGCGGGCCGTGGCCCTTGAACCAGGTCAGGGTCAGGAAACCGGTCTCGTCCCAGGCGCGGATCTTCCAGGGCTGACCCAGGCGGCCGGGCGGCTGATGGGCGTCGATGCCGACGATAAAGGTCTGGACCTGGCCGTCGATGGCCCGGTCGACCGTGGTGGCGGTACGGCGGATGACACTTGTGGGAACGGTGAACAGCACGTCGCGGACGATCGAGCCGGCGATTTTCTCGACCAGGGGCGCGACGCGCGGCCCCACGCCTTTCAGCGTGGAGACCGGCGTAAACAGTGGGAAGAGAATCTCGGGTCGCATCGGCTGGACAATAGCGAAGCCGGCGACAGATGGGGACGTTTAGGCGTCGCGGTTCATCACGGGATCAAGCGCCGTGACGAGATCGGTATGCTCCTCGGCGCGCGATGCGCCCGAGACGTTCAGGCGCGTGTACAGCGCGGTTGCGCTATGGCGGGTCTGGGCCTCCGGCCAGCGTGCTGTTGCGCCGATCAGGTTATTGGTCTCGCCTGCGAACAGCACGGCGCCCTTGGCGTCGATATAGACGAAATTGCCAGCGATGGTCGTCCGGGGATCAGCGTCCTCGGCCAGCTTGTAGCGGTAGACGGCGCCTGAAGCGCCTTTCAGTTCGATATAGAGTTTCACGGGACCTCGCCTCAACAGCACGCGGCGTTGGCGGCGATGTGGTGGGGGGCGCCGTTGGCCAAAATAAGGCTCAGGGCGTCGTCACTTTGCCGAGGAATCGTCGCGTGCGCTCTTCCTTAGGCGCTCCGAACAGCTCGCGCGAGGGGGCCTGTTCGACGATAACGCCGCTATCCATGAAGATGGTGCGGTCTGCGACGTCGCGGGCGAAGTCCATCTGGTGTGTGACGATCAGCATGGTGCGTCGTTCCACGGCCAGTTCACGAATCACCGAAAGCACCTCGCCGACCAGTTCCGGGTCCAGGGCAGAGGTCGGCTCGTCGAACAGAATGACCTCCGGATCCATGGCCAGAGCCCGGGCGATGGCGCAGCGTTGCTGCTGGCCTCCTGACAGTTCACCGGGATAGGCGTCGAGGCGTGCGCCCAGGCCGACCTTCTCCAGCAGGGCCCGTGCGCGGGCCTCGGCGGCGGGACGGGCCTCGCCGCGCACCACGATCGGGCCCTCGGCGACGTTCTGCAGCGCGGTGCGGTGCGGGAAGAGGTTGAAGCTCTGGAAGACGAAGCCCACCCGGCCCTTCAGGGCGCGGGCCAGCGGCGCGCGGGGCGCCGCCTCGACGCCGGCGATCCTCAGCGATCCGCCGTCCAGCAGCTCCAGACCGGCCATGCAGCGCAGCAGGGTGGATTTGCCCGAGCCGCTGGGGCCGATGATGGCCACGACCTCGCCCCGGGCGACCTCGATGTCGACACCGTTCAGCACGGTGGTGCCATCAAAGCACTTGATCAGGCCCCTGGCGGAGACGGCGCTCATCGGCGGCCCTCCGCAGCGCGGCGTTCCAGCACGCCCTGGCCAGCGGCCAGCAGAGTCGAGACGATCCAGTAGATCGCGGCGGCGGCCAGATACATCGTGAAGATCTCGAAGGTGCGGGCCGTGATCAGCTGGGTCTGGCGGAACAGCTCCGGCACCTGGATCGTGGCGGCCAGCGAGGTGTCCTTGACCAGGCTGATGAAGCTGTTGGACAGCGGCGCGACGGCGGTACGGGCGGCCTGGGGCAGGATCACCCGGCGCAGGGCCTGGCCCCGGCTCATGCCCAGCACGGTGGCGGCCTCCCACTGGCCGCGATCGACATTGGCGATGGCGCTGCGCAGGATCTCGCAGGCATAGGCGGCGATGTTCAGCGAAAAACCGATGCCGGCCGCCATCAGCGGCGGCAGCTCGATCCCGAACTGCGGCAGGCCGTAATAGATCAGAAACAGCTGCACCAGCAGCGGCGTGCCACGAATGGCCGAGACATAGACGCCAGCCGGCCAGCGCAGCAGGGCCGAGCGCGACAGCCGCATCAGGGCCAGCCCAAAGCCCAATACAAGCCCCAGGCTCATGCCGATCAGGCTGAGCGCCACGGTATAGCCCGCGCCCTTCAGCAACAGCGGCGCCGACTGGGTCAGAAGGTCGAGGGTGGCGTCCATGCCTATTGGGTCACGTCCGCGCCGAACCAGGTTCGCGAGATCGCCGCCATCCGGCCGTCGGCGCGCATGGCCGCGATGGCCTGATCGACCAGAACCTTCATGGCCGGATCCTTCAGCATGGCCACACCCTGGTTCTGGGCCGCGAAGGCTGGACCCGCAGCGATGAACTCCGGCGAGTTCTTGACGAAGTCGGCGGCCACCAGCCGGTCGTTCAGCACCGCATCGATGCGGCCGGCCTTGAGATCCTGATACTTGGTCGGATCGTCGTCATAGGTGCGGATGTCGGCGGTCGGGACATTGGCCCGCGCCCAGCTCTCGTAATTGGTGCCCAGACCCACGCCGACCTTCTTGCCGGCCAGTTCGGCGGGCGAGTAGGGGCCGGCCTTGCCTCTGAGCACGATGATCTGGATGCCCGACACCGTATAGGGCTTGGAGAAATCGTACTTGGCCGCGCGTTCGGGCGTGATCGTGATCTGATTGATCACCACGTCGATGCGTCGGGATTCCAGCGCGCCCAGCAGGCCGGCGAAGGGCGAGGGGCTGAACAGCGGCTTGAGGCCCATCTGGGCAGCCAGGGCCTTGGCGAAATCGACGTCGAACCCGGCCAGCTGGCCGTCCTTGTCCTGGAAGTTAAACGGCGGATAGGTGCCTTCCAGCCCGATACGCAGGGTCTTGCTGGCCGCGACCCGCTGGGCCGTGGTCTGGGCGGCCGCGTTCCGGGCCTTGTCGCCACAGCCGGCCAGGGTCAGCGCGCCGGCGCCCAGGAGAATGGTTCGACGGTCGTGGAATCGCATAAAGGCCTCGAAAATCGGTGCGCGACTCCAGTTCTATACGCCGGTGCGTCCTTCGCCAGAGGCAAGCGCGACCGGCGAACGCTTCCCGCCGCCTGACAAGGAATTAAGCTGACGCCTGCTGCGGACTCTGCCCTTCTCCGGTCCACGAGCTTCAGGGGGAGGGGCAATGACCCAACAATTCGATGCGGCCGCCGCCACGGCCGCCTATCTGGCGCAGCTGTCACCGGCGGCCCACGCCAAGGCGCAGGCCTATACGCAGGGCGGCCACTGGCTGCTGCTGTGGGGTTTTCTGATCTCGGTCGTCACGGCCTGGCTGATCGTCCGCTCGGGCGTGCTGGTCCGGGTGCGATCGGGGCTGGAGAGCCGCCGTCCGCGCCCGATCGTGGCCAGTTTCGTGGTCGGGGTGATCTATCTGCTGGTCGACTGGGCCCTTGGCCTGCCCTGGTCGGCCTATTCCAACTGGTGGCGCGAGAAATCGTACGGCATGACCAGTCAGGCCTTCACCGGCTGGCTGGGCGAAGGGGTGATGTCGATAGCCATATCGGCTGTCTTCACCGGTCTGTTTTTCGTGGCCCTGTATGCACTTATCCGCAAGGCGCGCCGCCTGTGGTGGCTGTGGGCGGGCGGCCTGACCGCCGGCTTCATGGTCCTGGGCATGCTGGTCGCCCCGATCTATATCGAGCCGCTGTTCAACACGTACACGCCGGCCCCCAACGGCCAGGTGCGCGACGCCGTGGTCCAGATGGCCAAGGCCAATGGCGTGCCGTCCGACAAGATCTTCATCTATGACGGCTCCAAACAGTCCAACGCCTATACGGCCAATGTCTCGGGCCTGTTCGGCTCGGCGCGGATCGCCATGAGCGACACCATGTTCAAGAAGGGCGCTGACCTGGCCGAGGTGCGTGGCGTCGTCGGCCACGAGATGGGCCACTACGCCCGCGGCCACTCCCTCTGGATCACCGGCATCTTCAGCCTGCTGGCGGTCCTGGCTTTCTTCGTCGTCGATCGCCTGTTCGTTTCCACCCAGCGGCTGCTGGGCGCCGGCGGGGTGACGGGCATCGCCGATCCTGCCGGCCTGCCGGTGCTGGGGGTGATCCTGGCGGTGCTGGGCCTGCTGGGCGGACCGATCGCCAATACGGTGATCCGGGAGATCGAGACCGACGCCGACCGCTACAGCCTCGAGCGTGTCAATGAGCCCGACGGGCTGGCCAAGGCTCTGGTCAAGACCATCGAGTACCGCGCCGCGACGCCCGGCAGGCTGGAGGAGGCGCTGTTCTATGATCACCCGGCCGTGAGCGTTCGCGTCCGTCGGGCGATGGACTGGAAGGCGGCCCATCCACAATAGTGGCTGTCATCCCGGCCAAGCGCGGAGCGCGCCGAGCCGGGACCGCTACGCGCTCTGAGTTTGCGGCGGTCCCGGCTCTCCGCTTCGCTGCGGCCGGGATGACAAGATTTTTTTGGCGCCTCAGCGCTTGCGCACAAACACCGTGCCGGCCGAGTAGCCCGCGCCGAAGCTGCAGATCAGACCTGTCTCACCCGCCGCGAAATCATCATTGGCCATGTGGAAGGCGATGATCGAGCCGGCCGAGCTGGTGTTGGCGTAGGTGTCCAGGATGATGACGTTCTCGCCGGGGGCGGGATCGCGGCCCAGCACCTTGCGACCGATCATCTCGTTCATGTTGATATTGGCCTGGTGCAGCCACAGGCGCTTGAGCGCCTGCGGGTCCACGCCGATGTCGGCGGCGTGCTGCAGGATCATCTCGCTGACCATCGGCACCACTTCGCGGAACACCTTGCGGCCCTCCTGCACGAACAGTTTGTCGCGCGCGCCTTCGCCTTCCGGGGCGGCGCGGTTGAGGAAGCCGAAATTGTTGCGGATGTTGTTGGAGAACACGGTCTTCAGGCGCGTGCCCAGGATCTCCCAGCCGCCCGTAGCCTGCTCGGCGTCCTCGATGATCACGGCGGTGGCCACGTCGCCGAAGATGAAGTGGCTGTCGCGATCCTTGAAGTTCAGGTGGCCCGAGCAGATCTCGGGATTGACCATCAGCACCGCCTTGGCGCTGCCCGTGGCGATGAAGTCGGCGGCGGTCTTGATGCCGAAGGTGGCCGACGAGCAGGCCACGTTCATGTCAAAGGCGAAGCCTTCGATGCCCAGGGCCTGTTGCACCTCAATGGCCATGGCCGGATAGGCGCGCTGCATGTTCGAGGCGGCGCAGATCACTGCGCCGATCTCGCTGACCGGCTTGCCCCAGGCCTTGATCGCCTGCTTGGCGGCTTCCACGGCCATTTCGGCCAGGATCGAGATCTCGTCATTGCCGCGCTCGGGCAGGACGGGACGCATCAGGTCCGGGTCAATGATGCCGTCCTTGTTCATCACGAAGCGCGACTTGATGCCGGACGCCTTCTCGATGAATTCGGGCGAAGAGGGGGCCAGGGCCACCACCTCGCCGGCCGCGATGGCGTCGGCATTGGCGGTGTTGAAGCGTTCTACGAAGGCGTTGAAGGCCTCAACCAGTTCGGTGTTCGAAATGCTGAACGGCGGCGTGTACAGCCCCGTGGCGGCGATGACGGCGTGATGCAAGCGACTAGTCCCGATGATGCGCGCGGGCCTCTGCGGGCTCGCGATCTTCTGCTTATGGGAGTGTTGATATCATGGATGACGGTCCCGTCACCCATGCCGTGACCTTTGGGCCCCGTTGCTGCGCTGACACGCAATGACCTCAAACGTGACGGCGTCCGGCCGCTCCGCGACCCTGTCCACCCCCTAGGCGGCTCCCCGCGCGAGGTGGCGAGGTCGTGTCCAGGTGTCGGAACAACCAGATCACTTGACGGCGATCACCTAGGGCCCGACGTTGTCGCAAAACTACGGGGAGGGCGGCGTCAGCTTGGACAAGGCGATGCTGATACAGCTTATCGGTTCGGCGATCGCGATCAGCGTGCTCGTCGGCATAGCGGCCTTGGCGGGCATCCCCCGGCCGACGCCTGCGCTCGATGCGGCGGGCCTCACCGCGCTGCTGGCCCAGGAGTTTCCTGACCGTCACCCCACCGCCACCTGGATCTCGGCCGACGGCCGTGGGGCCCTGGCGCGAGATGGCGACACGGTGCTGGTCCTATGGAAGCGGGGCGACGGCTATGTCGCCCGCGACCTGGCCTGGTCCGCTGTGGCCGCAGCGCAGTCGAAGAATGGCCGGTTGGTCCTGAAGACCGGCGACGCCGCGCCAGTGCTGGCGGTCGCCGATAATGTCTGGCCACCCCAGACCCTGGCGGCCCAGAAGGAGTATGTTGCATGAAGGCCGAGTTCGATCCCGTCCAGATGGCGATCCCGTTCTTCATCCTGGCGATCATCCTTGAGATCGTTCTGGCCCGGATGGGCAAGGCCAGGGCCAATTACGAAACCCGCGACACGGCCATGTCGCTGTCCATGGGTCTGGGCAGCACGATCGCCGGCTTGCTGACCGGTGGGCTGATCGTTGCCGCCACCGTCTGGGTGTATCACCACCGGATTTTCACCATCCCGATGACGGCGGTCTGGGCCTGGGTGATCATCTTCTTCGCCGAAGACTTCACTTATTACTGGTTCCACCGCCTCTCCCATGAGCGGCGGTTCTGGTGGGCCAGCCACGTCAATCACCACACCTCGACCCACTACAACCTGTCGACCGCCCTGCGGCAGACCTGGACGGGCGGGGTGGCCGGCACGTGGCTGCTTTGGCTTCCGCTGGTGTTTCTGGGCTTTCCGCCTGCCATGGTGGCGATCCAGAAGGGCATCAGCCTCGTCTATCAGTTCTGGATCCACACCGAGGCGGTCAAGCGCATGCCGCGCTGGTTCGAGGCCGTGTTCAACACGCCCTCCCATCACCGGGTGCATCACGCCCGCAACGCCCGCTATCTGGACGCCAACTACGCCGGCATCCTGATCATCTGGGACCGGATGTTCGGCACCTTCATCCCCGAGGTCGACGAAGAGGCCTGCCGCTATGGCACGGTCAAGAACCTGGGCAATTTCAACCTGTTCCACAACGTGTTTCACGAATGGATCGGTATCGGCAAGGATCTGGCCAGCAGCAAGTCGCCGCGCGAAGTGCTGGGCTATGTGTTCGGCCCACCCGGCTGGAGCCCTGACGGATCGCGGGACACCTCTCATACCCTGAAGGCAAGATGGCGGGCGCGTCAGGCGGCGGAGGCTCCGGTCGAAATCCGCGACGCAGCGGAGTAGCGGCTCAGTCCCGCAGCAGCGGCAGGCTGAGCCCGCTGGCCGGACGCGCCGTCAGCATCTCGCGGCGGAAGCGGAACAGTTCGGCCGGACGCCCGCCGGTCTCGGCGTCCAGGCGCCCCAGGCCTTCGACCAGTTCCTCGCGCTCGACCACGCGGCGGAAGTTCTGCTTGTGCAGCGGGACCCCGGCGATGGCCTCGACGGTGCGCTGCAGGGTCGAGAGGGTGAACTCGTCGGGGGTCAGTTCGAATACCACAGGGCGATATTTGATCTTGCCCCGCAGCCGCGACAGGCCCGTCGCCAGGATGCGGCGGTGATCGGAGATCATCGGCTCGCCCAGGGCCGCCGACAGGGCGGCGGGCTCGGCCGGATCGTCGCCGTCGGCCCGGGCCTGGTCGCGGGCGGCCTCGGGGGCCAGGCCGGCTTCGTAGAGCAGCTCGTAGCGCTCCAGAACCCGCTCCTCGTTCCACGGCGCGCCGTCCAGGGCGAAGGCCAGGCGGGCGCGGGACCACTTGCCCGCGTCATCGGCCGCCCAGCGCTTCAGGGCCGGGGCCAGCACGGAATCCAGCAGGGCGGGACGACCCTGGCGCCAGTCCTCCCAGGGGAAGAACCGCGACCACGGGGCCCAGACGGTGTCGGGGGCGTCGGTGTCGATGGCGTCAGGCGTCAGGCCCAGATAGCCGACGGAGACGACGCGCGCCGCGCCGGCCCCGACCTCGGCCCGGGGCGCGTCGCGGCCCTTGTCGCCAAAGGTGTAGAGCTGCTCGACATAGCCCAGCTGGAACCGGGTCTGCTCGGTGACGAAGGCCCGCAGGCCCAGTTCGAAGGTGCGGTGTCCCTCCGGGTCGAACGGGCCGAACGGCAGGCCGGGCAGGGGCGAGGCGACATCGGTGACAGCGTCATGCGGCCGAACGGTCAGGACCACGGCCTCGCCATCGCGGATGGCGACGACGACGGCCGAAAGCCCGATGACGACGGACGCTGTCATTCGGTCTCGAACGCGGCGTTGGGCGCGGATTCGAAACCGGCGGCCCGCGACAGCACATGGAAGCGCTGAACATAGTGGGCCTGGGCCTCGAACGGCGGCTGCGGCTTGATCAGCAGCTCGTAGCCGGCCGGCGGCGCGCCGAAGATGGCCAGCGATTCGGCGTGCTCGAACCCGGCCAGCTGGGTGGCCTCGAAGAAGGCGCAGGCCCGGTCGGCCTGCTTGAGCAGCTTCTTGATGGCCGGCGGCGTCTTGACCGGCAGACCAAAGCGGATGTGGATGGCGTCTTCCAGCCGGGCCTCGAAATCCTTGTAGCTGACGCCCAGCGCGGCCTTGAACGGGCTGATCATGTCGCCGATCACATATTCGGAGGCGTCATGCAGCAGGGCCGCAAGTCGCCACTTCGGCTCAAGGTCGGGCTTGATGTGGGCGGCGATCTCCTCGACCACCAGACTGTGCTGGGCGACCGAAAAGCCATGCTCGCCAATGGTCTGACCGTTCCAGCGGGCCACCCGGGCCAGGCCGTGGGCAATGTCCTCGATCTCGATGTCCATGGGCGACGGGTCAAGCAGGTCCAGCCTCCGGCCGGAGAGCATTCTCTGCCAAGCGCGGGGCGCCGCACCCCTATGCAGCCCTTTGGCCACGAGATCGTTCCTTACGGTGAAGGTGGACTGACTGACCCATCGGTTGACAAAGATCAATGATGGGTACCGCCTCACCTGTGGAAATGCGCTCCAAAGGAGTTCGATCATGAGTTGGGAAAGAATTATGGCTCCCCTGGCAGGAGCACAGGCCGACCGGGATCTCCTGGCGTCGGCGGCCACCCTGGCAAAGGCGTTCGAGGCGGAACTCGCCTGTGTTCACGCGCCGGCGGACATCGCCGACCTGATGCCCTGGATGGGCGAGGGCTTCATGGGCGGGGTGCAGGTCACCGCGCTGGAAAGCCTGAAGGAAGCCGCCGTGGAAGGCGCCCGCTCTGTCGCGGCTCTGGCGGCCGAGATCGGTTATTCGCGGACCCGTGTCATCAGCCTGGAATCGCCTGTCTGGGCGGGTCTGGCCATGGAAGGCCGCCTCTCGGACGTCATCGTTTTCGACAGCGCCTCGGCGCGCGGCAAGGGCCCCCTAGCCGAGGCGTTCCAGCAACTGGTCGCCGACGAGCAGCGCCCGATCATCGTCGCTCGGCCTGGCCTCAAGGTCGGCGGCGTCGCCGTGGTCGCCTGGGACGGCGGCAAGGAAGCCAGCCGGGCAATGCGCACCGCCTTGCCGCTGCTGCAAAAGGCTTCGTCGGTGATCGTCGCTGGCGCGCCCGGCGCATCGTCGCGCAATTTTGATCTTGCGCGGCTGGTCGAGTTTCTCAGCGTTCGCGGCGTCACTGCGACAAGCCAGACCCTGCCGGGAACCGGCGACGCTGCGGGGCTGTTGCTGGGGACGGCCCGCGAGGCCGGCGCCGATTTCCTGGTCGCTGGGGCCTTCGGACACCCGCGTCTGCAGGAGTTCATCTTCGGCGGCACGACCCGCAGCCTCCTGAACAGCGATGGTCCTTCGCTGTTCCTGTCGCACTAACCTGTCCGTCATTCCTTCAAGGGAGGCTTAAATGTCCCTGTCTCGCATCGTGATGCGCCTTGCCCGCAATCCTGGCACCGAGTTCGCCGGCGGCGACGATCATCGCGGCTACGCCCTGACCGCGCCCCTGACCGCCGACGGTCATCTTGACGAGGCCGCCTACGCCAAGAGCAAGGCGGCCTGCAGCGTCCGCCGTTTCACGCCCGATGAGGACGCCGTGGATGGCCTGCTGGCGCGCAAGGGAGCGCGCTGGTTTTTCGACTACGACAATTCAGATAGCGCCGATGACGAGCCGGTTCACCGGCTGGGTGAGCACAGGTTCGCCCTGGGCGAATATGTCACCGTGACCGACGAGGATGGCCGGCCCTTGACCTACAAGGTGATGGAGGTCGTTCCGGTCCCGGCCTGAGGTCAGCCGCCGACGTTGTGACGCACCAGGGCCTTCATGTCCTTGAACACGTCATGGTCGCCGGAATCGCGGTTCTTGGCCTTGATGGTGGCGACGGCGAGCGGGCCCCCCTTGGGTCCGCGCGCCTCGTAGCCGACCACGCGGTAGCCGCTGGGCGCCTTGTCACTGGCCAGGATCAGGGTCGAGCGGATCGAGTCGCCGCCCTTGCTGTGACGGATCTCGGCGCCGTCGTCACCGGCCCGGATGTTGACCGCGCCGTCTCCGGTCTCGCCGTCATCGGCAAAGATGCTGACCGTTTCCTTGCGGTCGTCGCCCTTCACCGTGACGTTCTTGTCGATCTTGACCTCGGAGGAGCCGCCTTCGTTGCTGTTGATCGTGATGTGGCCGATCTTGATGTCGGCCCCGTCGTCGCTCGCGTCGATCCGCAGGCCCGGCAGATGGATCCTGGTCTTGTTGCGCTCGGACTTTTCACCCGGCTTCTGGTCAGTCACCGGCTTCAGCGCGGGCATCAGCGCCTTGAGCTCGGTCTCGATGGGCGCCAGGGCGCCCTCGGCGTCGCCATTGTTCAGCGGCACCAGCTGCAGCAGGACATCGGCGTCGACGCCGGCATAGGCGCACGATAGACCGTCGGCCGCGGCGCTGACACGCTTCAGATCGCCCTGCCGTTCCGGACAATCAAGCTTGGAGATCGTCCGGACTGGATCGCGGCTAAGATGACGCTCGTGCTTTTCGGCCTTCACCGTTTCGCTGCGCTGACACCCCGCCAGCACCAGGGCGCTGGTGGCGGCCAACACAGCGATCCAAGTCGAATGACGCATGACCATCCCTCTGATTTGAGCGGGAAGGTGAGGGCCGTTGCGCTACTCGTCCAGTGAATTCCAGGTAAGGCCTACTGCCCTGGACGACCACCCGCGCCTTCACGTCGGGCCAGGAAGGCCAGGCGCTCGAACAGGTGGACATCCTGCTCGTTCTTGAGCAGGGCGCCATGCAGCGGCGGGATCAGCTTGGTCGGATCCTTCTCGCGCAGGATGCTCTCGTCAATGTCCTCGACCATCAGCAGCTTCAGCCAGTCCAGGAGTTCGGACGTCGAAGGCTTCTTCTTCAGGCCCGGAACCTTGCGCATGTCGTAGAAGATCCGCAGGGCCTCGGCGACGAGCTTCTGTTTGATGCCTGGATAGTGAACGTCGACGATCGCCTGCATCGTCGCCTCCTCGGGGAAGCGGATGTAGTGGAAGAAACAGCGGCGCAGGAAAGCGTCCGGCAGTTCCTTCTCGTTGTTGGAGGTGATGATGATGATCGGGCGAACCTTGGCCGAGATCGTCTCGCCGGTCTCGTAGACATAGAACTCCATCCGATCCAGCTCTTGCAGCAGATCGTTTGGGAATTCGATGTCGGCCTTGTCGATCTCGTCGATCAGCAGGACGGGGCGCACGGGCGCCTCGAACGCCTCCCAGAGCTTGCCCTTCTTGATGTAATTCCGGACGTCCTTGACGCGCTCTTCGCCCAGCTGGCTGTCGCGCAGGCGGGTGACAGCGTCATATTCGTAGAGGCCTTGGTGAGCCTTTGTCGTGGACTTGATGTGCCAGGTCAGCAGTGGCGCGCCCATGGCCTTGGCGACCTCGTAGGCCAGAACGGTCTTGCCGGTGCCGGGTTCGCCCTTGATCAGAAGTGGACGCTCAAGCGCCACGGCGGCGTTGACCGCGACCTTGAGGTCCTCGGTTGCCACATAGTCGGAAGTGCCTTCGAAGCGCTGTCGCATACCCACCCTCTGCCGGATCGATCCGGTCTCGAACAAGTGTTCAAAACAAGCGTCCAAACTACCGGGCGGCGCGCGCTTGGCAAGAGCGTGCGGAATTGAAACCAAATGACGAGGCGGTTTCTATGAGGCTTCACGCCCGGGAAGCGTGTCGAGGGGTTCGCGCTCGACGTTCAGGCCTTCGTCGTCGCGCGCCCCTTCGATTTCATCTTCGAGGTCGGCCAGCTCGGTATCGTCGAGGACGTCGAAGTCTTCTTCGATCTCACTCTCATCGGCGTCGCCATCGGCCTGGGTGACATCATAGACGTCGGCGAGCTCGTCGAAATTGGCGATATCCTCGCCGTCGGGTGTCAGATGAGTTTCATCCAGAACCTCGGCGGTGTCTTGCGCGTCGGGAGCGTCGTCGATGTCCAGCTCAGCCATGGGGAATCTCCAGAAACAGCGAGGCCATGCGCCTGCCGCCCTGAAACAATCCCGCCGCAGTCGCAGCGTTCCCTAGCCGGGATAGGTTTCCGCCAGCGTGTGAGCCACGTCCTGCATCGTGGGCGACCAGTCGTAATAGTCCGACGAGGAGAAGCAGCGGATCTGCGGGTACCAAGGCAGGCTTTCCGTGCCGAGGCGGGTCCAGGAAGCCGCGCCGCTGATCTGCCAGACATTGGCCCCGCAGGCGCCGGCCAGGTTGATGGTCGCATTCGAGAAGCCGATAATCAGATCCATGGCGCAGCACAGCGCGGCGACGTCATCGAGATCCTTCTTCAGATCGATGCCTTCGGGCTGCCAGATATCCACCCCGAACTCAGCCTTGGCGTAGGCGATCTCTTCATCGCAGTCGCCGTACTGCAGATTGACGAAGGTGACACCGGGCGTTTCAAGGATCGGGCGCCACAGGTCGAAGGGCGAGAATTGGCGCGCCCTCTCGCCATTCAGCTTGAGGCTCTTCCAGAGCAAGCCGACCTTGGGGCCCTTGGGCGCGGCTTCGAGTTGCTTGCGCCAATGGGCGACGCGCTCGGGATCCGCCACCAGGAAGTTGGGGCGCTTTGGGAACGACTCCACCGACGGGCGCAGCACCGGCAGCAGTGAGCCGATCGGAGCCCACTGGTCGATCTTGCTCCAGTCGGAGATGTGGGGCGCCGTGCGACGCACGCGACCTTCAAAGGTCACCGTTCGGTGTGCGGTGACCTCGGTGCTGGGAAAAGAGCGCTGAAAAAGCGGGATCAGGCGTTGCTCGACGGCGATCGACAGCGCGCCTTCGGGGCCGATGGCGTCCAGGACGTCGGGCAACATGTTGGCGAACATCACTTCGTCGCCAAGACCCTGTTCGGCACAGATCATCATGTGCTTGCCTGCCAAGGGCTGGTCAGCCGACCAACGCGGTGCGTCGATCAGGAAACGCGGCGCGTCGGACAGGTCGGGCGAGAAGCGCGACTCGTAGGCATCCCAACCTTCGCTGACGCGGCCCAGGCAGAGAAGAATCGTCGACCTGGCAAACTGCATCATGGCCAAGTCTTCAGCAGAGTCGACGTGAGCAATGGCCGCCTCACAATCCTCGAGGGCGCCCGGGACATCGCCCAGATCAAGGCGGGCATAGGCCCGGTTGTGATAGCCCTTGCCAAAATCGGGGGCGAGGCGAAGCGCTTCGTCGAAGAAGGTGAGGGCCTGCTGACCATCGCCCAGGCTGCACATCACGGTGCCCAGGGTGTTCCAGAGGATCGGCTGGCTCTGATCGGCCATGATGGTTGGCCGAAGAATGTCGATGGCTTCGGAGCATTGATTGAGGTCGCGAAGGGCGCAGGCCAGATTGTTGGTCGCTTCCACGCAGTCGGGGCGGGCCAACCGGTAGTGCGCGAAGAACTTCGCCGCCAGTTCCGGCATGTCCATACGATAGGCCAGTCGCCCAAGGTCGCCCGCGACGGGGCCGTGGTCCGGCAACAACTGCAGCGCCGCCTCGTAGGCGCGCATCGAGGAGACAAAGTCGCCGTTCTTTTCGCGGGCGATGGCCAGGACGTGCCAGGCGACGCCTTGCCGCTCATCCTTTTCCAGCACTTCCAGCGCCAGCGAATCCGCTTTCTGGAAGTCGCGTGAGTGGATCGCCGCAATCGCCTGACCAAGCAGACGGGCTGTTTCGCGGTTTTTGAGCTCGCTGGCGGCGCGGTCGAGCCTTGCGAGGGCCTCGAGCGAGGCAGAATCACCCATGGTCGTTCCAGCGATTCCTCGCTGGACGATCGCCGCCGCAGTGATCTCCTGCTGGGCCAGCGTGCTGCCGGAACCCTCGAGGGCGCGTTTGCGGGACATTAGGTAAGCCTTGCGGATTTGGAGTTAACCATCCTGTGAGGCAGTATGTTTAACTGAGTCCTAAGCTGCGGCTCACGGTCGCAGGGTCAGCAAGACAGCGTTAACCCGACCCGGCCTAACTTTATCTCGACCCGCCGATCCTGGCGGACCGGGCTGCCGTGGCGATTGCAAAGAGGAGCGGCATAACGTGCCTTTGAAGCTTTCGCTGAAGCCCGGCGAGAAGTTCGTGTTGAACGGTGCGGTGGTCCAGAATGGCGACCGTCGCGGCGTTCTCGTGCTCCAGAACAAAGCCTCCGTCCTTCGGGAAAAGGATATCATGCAGCCGGATCAGGTGACGACGCCATCGCGTCGCATCTACTTCCCCGTCATGATGATGTACCTGGAAGAAAGTGTCGCGGAACGGTTCTACGAGGACTTTGCCACGCGCCTGAACGAGTTCATGAGTGTGGTGCGCAACCCGGCCGTGCTGGCCGATTGCATCGCGATCTCAAAGCACGTCATGGCGCGCGAATACTATAAAGCGCTCATGTTGAGCCGAAAATTGATCGAGTACGAAGACGAGAGGTTGGGGCATGTCTCTTCGAGCCTATCAGCAGGCGGCGACGAGGGCTGAAAATCCGCGTGAGCTGGAGTATCGCCTTTTCGGGCAGGTGACGCGCGCCCTTATGGACGCGTCGCAGGCTCCAGAGGACGATATCGCAAAGCGGATCGACGCACTCGACTGGAATCGCCGGGTTTGGTCGGCGATGGCCACCGACTGCTCGCTGCCCGAAAATTCGCTCGCGCCCGAACTGCGCGCAAGCATCATTTCACTCAGCCTTTGGGTCGGTCGCCACTCCAGCGCGGTCATGCGCAAGGAGGAGGATTTTGAGCCGCTGATCGATATCAACCGCACGATCATGCAAGGCCTGGCGGGACGCGTCGAGGGCGCCTGAACCATCAGGCGCCAATTGCCCAGCTCATTTAGGTAGTTCCTGCCGCCCGGCGAATGTTGCATTCGTCGGGCGGTTTCGTTTCCGGATCAATTCCATAAAAAACTTATAAAAATCATAGGCTTAGATTTGGACGCCATGGTGCGTCCAGCTGGCCCGCCCCTTGCGATGGTTACCGTAGGCAAAACGCCCAGCCGGCTCGCGCCGGAGAAATCCGACCAAAACGGTAGGTGACCTATGATGAACTCAATCAACACCAATGCTGGTGCGCTCATCGCACTGCAAAACCTCAACTCGACCAACTCGGAGCTTGCAACAACCCAAGGCCGCATCAACACCGGCAAGAAGGTCGCCAACGCCAAAGACAATGGCGCGATCTGGTCGATGTCCAAGCTGCAGAGCAGCAATTCGAGTTCGTTGAATGCCGTGAAGGATTCCCTCCAGCGCGGTCAGTCGACGATCGATGTTGCACTCGCAGCTGGCGATACGATCACTGATCTGCTCAGCAAGATGAAGGAAAAGGCCCTGGCCGCTTCCGACACCTCGCTGAACACCGCGAGCTTCAATGCCCTGAAGGCAGACTTCGAGTCGCTGCGTGATCAAATCACCAAGGCGGCCACGAATGCCACGTTCAACGGCGTCAGCATCGCTGACGGCACGACGGCGGCTCTGACCTTCCTGGCAAATGCCGATGGCGTCGGTTTCACCGTTACCGCCAAGACGCTGTCCCTTACCGGCATTGGCCTGGCGGCCGGTTCGACCTTCACCGACGCGGCTACGGCCAAGACGATGATTGCCACGATCACGACTGCTCTCACCACCGCGACCAACAAGCTGTCGTCGCTGGGCACCAATTCTGTCGGTCTGGACACGCACCTGACCTTCATTGGTAAGCTGCAAGACAGCCTGGAAGCGGGCGTGGGCAATCTGGTCGACGCGGATCTGGCGAAGGAAAGCGCCAAGCTCCAGTCGCTGCAAACCAAGCAGCAACTGGGTGTGCAGGCGCTGTCGATCGCGAACCAGACGCCGCAATCGATCTTGTCGCTGTTCAAGTGATCTGACACGCCGGACGACCTTCGGGTCGTCCGGCGCCTCCTTTACCCGGCGCCTAGTGCCCGGCAATAATTGCCTGCGACCAGAGACCCCCGGCAGCTTCTGCCGGGGGTCTCTGTCGTAAACAGAACTATAACGCAAACTTTTCAATGGCTTGTAGGATCTTGCCGGGTCGGCAGCTTTGGCCCGGTCATTGCTTCCTAGGCTCCAGAGCAAAATGCTCCCGACTGTCAAAATGACGTCGGCCTGCCTTGAAAAGGATCCTTCGTAATGGCGATGAACAGCATCAATACGAACGCCGGCGCGCTGATTGCGCTGCAAAACCTGAACTCCACCAATTCGGAACTGGCGACCGTCCAGCAGCGCATCAACACCGGCAAGAAGGTGGCCAGCGCCAAGGACAACGGCGCCATCTGGGCGACCGCCAAGAACCAGTCTTCTATGGCGTCGTCGTTGAACTCGGTTAAGGACTCGCTGCAGCGCGGTCAGTCGACCATCGACGTGGCCCTGGCCGCCGGCGACACCATCACCGACCTGCTGGGCAAGATGAAGGAAAAGGCCTTGGCCGCTTCCGACACTTCGCTCAACACTGCCAGCTTCAACGCCTTGAAGGCCGACTTTGAATCCCTGCGCGATCAGGTGACCAAGGCCGCCACGAACGCGAAGTTCAATGGCGTCAGCATCGCCGACGGCACCACCACCAAGCTGACCTTCCTGGCCAACTCGGATGGTTCGGGCTTCACGGTCACCGCCAAGACCCTGTCGCTGGTCGGCCTGGGCCTGACGGCGGCGTCCAGCTTCACTGACGCCGCCACCGCCAAGACCATGATCACCACGGTGAGCACGGCCCTGGGCACCGCGACCAACAAGCTCGCCTCGCTGGGCACCAGCTCGGTTGGCCTGGACACCCACCTGACCTTCGTCGGCAAGCTGCAGGACAGCCTCGACTCCGGCGTGGGCAATCTGGTCGATGCTGACCTGGCCAAGGAAAGCGCCAAGCTGCAGTCGCTGCAGACCAAGCAGCAGCTGGGTGTGCAGGCGCTGTCGATCGCGAACCAAGCTTCGTCGTCCATCCTGAGCCTGTTCCGCTAACGAACAGAGGAGGCGGGTCCACCCTGGGCCCGCCTCCGTCTCTTTCAGGCTTGAAGGCGAGGAGAACCCGCACCACCAGAGGACGCCGCCGCGTAGGCGATGGCGCAAGGAGAGATGGAAACCAAAGCCGCTCTGTCGGCCGTCGCAGCCGATCCGGTCCCTTCGGGGCAATATTCTATTGTGACCGCCCCGGAGCCATCCGCGGGCGCTGTTGTCGTTTCCGAATCGCGCGCTGATTCGGCCGAGCCTCAGCCGGGCGACCTCCGCCTGGTGATCGAGCAGGACGAGGACAGCGGGGCCTTTATCTACAAGACCGTGGATCGCCGAACGGGTGAAACCCTGCAGATCCTGCCGCGGGAAGACGTGCTGAAACTCAAGCACGCCGCCAATTATGATCCAGGCGACGTTTACGACGGCCTGACCTAACGCGCCTCAGGCGCGTGCTTTCACCCTGCGGCGCACCGTCGCGGGGATAGCTCGTTATGGTTTATTTCCGTTAACCATAACCTTACCTTCTGATCTTAGGGTTGGCTCCGTGAGGGCTCGCTCGCTGAAAAGCGCGCGAACCAAACCCGGAAAAAATTTCCGATCGGAGGCCGCGAATGTCGCTCAGCGTCAACACCAATCAGCCCGCGCTGATCGCTCTGCAGAATCTGAACAAGACCAACGACGACATGCAGGGTGTACAAACCCGCATCAATACGGGTCTGACAGTTTCAAGCGCCAAGGATAACGCGGCGGTCTGGTCGATTGCCCAGGAACAGCGCGCGGATATGAACGCGCTTTCGGCCGTCAAGATGAGCCTGGATCGAGCGACCTCCGTCGCCGATGTCGCTCTGGCTGCGGGCGAATCGATCTCGGATCTGCTCAGCCTGATGCGCGAGAAGGTCGTGGCGGCCAAGGACACGTCGCTCACCACCAAGTCTCGCCAGGCTCTGAATGCCGACTTCCAGGGACTGGTCAAGAATCTCAGTCAGGTTCTGTCTAGCGCCAGCTTCGATGGCGCCAACCTCCTGAACGGCAGCCTGAGTGTTGATGTCTCATTCCTGGCGGACGCCGACGCCGCTACGGCGATCACGCTAAACCTGCAGAATCTGTCGCTGGGCGGGACGATCAACACCCTCACCGCCACCGACGACATCCTGGATGTCACCAACGCCACCAGCGTCCTGACCCGCCTTGACGCCACCATGGGCGCGGTGAACCAGGCCGTCGGCAATATCGGTACCCAGGCCAAGCAGATCGAGGCTCACCATAGCTTCGTTTCCCGCCTGTCGGACGTCCTGGAAACCGGTGTGGGCAACCTGGTCGACGCAGACCTGGCCAAGGAAAGCGCTCGCTTGCAGGCCCTGCAGGTAAAGCAACAGTTGGGCGCCCAGGCGCTCTCCATCGCCAACTCGGCGCCGCAGATCATTCTGAAGCTCTTCAACGGCTAGCCCTGAGGCGCAGACTTCGTGTCAGCGCCCTAGTCCATCGGCAGCGCGCAAGGTACGCTTTGAGAAGGTGTCAGGGGGAATCGGCCGGGATGATCGACCTTCGCGGTTTACAGGATCAGGATGAGGGCGTGCTGTTTCAGTGGCGCTCGGAACCTGAAGTCGATCGCTGGATGTCGGACGCCGCTTTCCCCAGCCGCGACGCCCATGCCGCCTGGTTTGACGGCCTTCGCAACGATCCTGACATGCGCGGCTGGATGATCACGCGAGCAGGCACGCCTGCGGGCCTTTTGACCCTCTCTGGCTTGCTGAGTCATCACCGCCGGGCGAGTTGGAACTGGTTTCTGGGCTCGGCCGAGGCCAGAGGCCGCGGCGTCGGCCGCGCCGCCCAGGTGCTGGGGCTTGATCGCGCTTTCGGAGAGCTTGGCCTGCACAAGGTTTTTGCTGAGGTGATGGCCGACAATGACGCCGCGCTGAAGGCTCAGGTCGCGACCGGATTTCGGCGTGAAGGCTATCTGCGGGGGCATGTTCTCAAGAACGGCATTGCCCGCGATGTCGTGCTGCTGGGCATCATGGCCTCGGAGTGGGGTCAGTTGCGCGAAGCGGCGCGTCGCGGCTTGACCGAAGCGCACCTAATCGCCGCGTAACCAAAGGCCTTAACGAGTTTTCAGCGTTACGCGTTCAAATATAAGCGGGGCGCTCCGCGCGCCCCGACAGGACCCGCCGTGATCACCTTCGATACCAGCGCACTGCTCGGCTACTATCAGGCTCGCACGGGCCAGCTGAACGGCGCGTCGGCGACGGTGAGCTCCCCTTCGAAATCCAAGGCCGTTGTGCCCACGGCGCCGTGGATGTCCGGCTCGACCGAGCCCAGCGCCTTGGTCAAGGCCGCCTTGAGCGGCCGAAAGTTCGTCGATGAGGCCGGCAACGCGTCCAGCCTCAAGGGCGCAAGCGGCGACTACAAGAAGCTTTTCGCCACCTATCAGGCGCTCAACACCCTTTCAGCGATCGCAGCGCGGGCAGCCGAGAAAGGTGTCAGCGAGAGCGAACTCAAGAGGCTGCAGACCGCCCTGACCAAGGGACTGTCGGAAGTCACCAGCTACACCCAGAACATGAGCCTGGATCAGGGGCGCCTGACGCCAGGCGCGGTGATGGCCACCGACCGTTCGACCGTGGGCGTGCCCAAGAGCGTCTACAGCTACATCACCGACACGATCTACAGTGGCCAGTCCGACGACGAAGTGCCCAAGTTCCAGGGCAATGTCAGCTTCGACCTGTCCGTCAAGAAGTTCGGCGCCACTACAAACGTGACCATGGACCTGTCGCAAATGGGCGCAACGCCCAGGACGATGTCCAACGTCGTCAGTTTCATGAACGGCAAGCTCAAGGCCGAGGGCTTCGAGACCAGCTTTGCCGTTGAGCGCAAGGTCGGCGAGACCCGAACGGTGCAGGTCAATGGTCAGCCGGTGACGCTGCCCGCGACCGGCGACGACTTCGCCCTGCGGGTGAAGGGCGACTCGACTGAGCAACTGACCTTCACCGCCACGGCGGCGTCGCCTGCCGTCTACATCACGACCGCCGCCGGCAATCCAGATCCGGACAAGGACACCAAGACCGACGACGCAGTCATCGAGAATACCCTGACCAAGTACAGCGCCGCCGGAGGCGGGCAGCCTGGCGGCAAGGTCTTCTCCGAGACCCTGCAGGGCACGATATCCAGCGTTCGCAAGACGGTGTCGGCCTCCGACGGTTCGATCTACATGCTGGCCGACGTCACCAAGGATGTGAACGGCCAGGTGATCAAGGGCGACCAGGACGTCGCGCTTCTCAAATACGATTCGGCCGGCCACCTTCTGTATGCCCGCAGCCTGGGCGCCACGGACTCGGCGAGCGGCCTGAACCTGGCAGTCGCTGATGACGGCAGTGTGGCTGTCGCCGGCTCGGTGACAGGCCGGCTGCAAGGCGCTGTTGATGGGCCGATCAATTCCGACGCCACCTCGGGCAAGACCGACAGCTTCGTCACGCGCTACGACGCCAAGGGCGACGAACAGTGGACGGTACGGCGCGGCGCCATGCTGGAAGACGAGGCGACAGCGGTCGCTTTCGGCTCCGACGGCATCCTCTATGTCGGCGGGCGATCCAAGTCCGATCTGCCAGGTTCAACGGCTGCCGCCGGCGGCGAGTACGACTCCTATCTGACGGCCTTCGCCACAGATCTGAACGGAGGCCCCAAGGCTCTGTTCACCCAGAAGTTCGGCACCGCCGAGAATGACTCCGTCTCGGACATCGTCGTGAACGGCTCTCAGGTGGTCGTGGGCGGCAAGGAAAACGGCAACGCCATTCTGCGCAGCTTCACCGTAGCCCCGACCATCGTCACCGAGAACGCCACTTCGGTCACGTCTGCGGGCGTGACGGTCACGACGCCCGTTACCTACACCAAGGCCGCCACGCTTTCAGAGGGCGCGGTGCGCGATCTGGGCTCCCTGAAGGGCGGCGAGATGGTCGGGCTGAAGATCGATGGCGGCCAGCTTTACGTGGGCGGTCATACGTCGAATGGCGCGCTGAGCCTTGGCAATACCACGACCAGCGCATCGGGGGGTTCGGATGGCTTTGTGGGCCGCCTGTCGCTTGATCTGACGGACACCAGCGCCGACACGCTGGCCTATTATGGCGGTACGGGCGACGACACTGTGACCGGAATGGCGGTCTCAAACGGCTCGGCGTGGCTTGTGGGCGCGGCGGGCAAGGATCTCGAAGGTCAGACGACCGTCGGGGAGAAGGATGGCTATGTCGCGCAGATCGACGTCGCCACGGGCGCGGTGTCCTGGTCGCAGCGGCTGACCGGCAAGGACGGCTATGCGAAGCCGACCTCTATCGCGGTCGACCAGGCTGGCTCCAGCAGTCTCGACGCCTTTGGCCTGCCCAAGGGCAATATGGATTTTAGCCAGTCGGAGCGCCTGGTCTCCGCGACGGCCGCCCGCGCGGGGGATACTTTCCAGATCCGCACCCGGGAGCGCGGTACCCTGACGACGATTACCATCGACGCCAAGGACACGCTGGAAACCCTGGCCGACAAGATCAAGCGCGCCTCGGGCTTCCGGGCCAAGGTCGATATGTCCAGCGACGGCAATGCCCGCAAGCTGAAGATCAGTCCCGCCTATGCGACCTCAACGATCGAGGTCCTGGCGGGGAAGGGCGGCACTGACGTGCTTCAGGCCCTGGGTCTGGCCGCCGGCGTTGTTCGCAACACCAAGGTCGAGAGCGGCAAGACGGTTTCGGCCGATGGCGGCGGCCCGGTGTTTGGCCTGCAACTGCCGCCCGAACTGGACCTGTCAGACGAGGTGGGTCGCAAGAACGCCTCGTCGGTGATCACGCGCTCTATGTCGTCCGTGCGCACCGCCTATCGCGAAATTGCCGACATCGCGATGGGGATCGACAGCAGCGCCGCCGCCACCTCGGGCAAGACCGGGGGCACGGTGCCGGCCTATCTCAAGAACCAGATTTCGAATTATCAGGCTGCCCTGAACCGTTTGACGGGCGGATAGGCCCTGTGGCGCTTGAAAGCGCCATCATCGCGTCGTAGCCAGTGTTTATGGAACTTCTGAAAGACCGACGCATCGTTCTGGCGGGCGGCGCCGCGCTGGCGCTCCTGGCGGGTCTCGGCATCGCCATCGTGCTGCTGGGCGGCAAGGACAAGTCGACGGAACCGCCTCCGGCCTCCCGCGCCGGCCTGATTGTCGAGACGGGACGAGCCGACGACACCAAGCTGGACCCGGCGCGGCCGCTACGCTGTTTCGTCGGTGGCCAGTTCGTCGGCGAGACCACCCTGGCCGAATGCGCCAAGAAGAATGGCGTCGCCACAGGCGCTCTGGATGTCGGTGTCGACGAGACCGGCGCCCTTGCCGCCGCCGATCAGGCCGGCACGGTTCTGACACCGCTGCCGCCGCCGACCATCGAGGCCCCGCCGCCATCGGCCGTAACGCCAGGCCCCGCGCCTTTGCCGGCCGCGACCGCTTCCAGCGCACCGTTGGCGGCCTGTTGGCGCTATGCCGGCGCCGAGTGGCGTCGTCTTCCGGGTGACATCACCCTGAACGCCTGCGCCCAGACCCTGTTCGCCGGACGCTGCGAGCGACCGGGCGGGGCTACCTACGGTCGCTGGGGCGAGGAAACCCTGCGGCTGGTTCCAGGCCGTGTTGAAGCATCGTTCGACAATCGTTCCTTCCACACCGTGATCGACCAGGGACCGAACTGCTCGATCCCGGCCGCCGGCTAAGACGAGTACCGCCATGCGCCGTCCGATCCTGATTGCAGCCGCCGTCGCCGCCGCAGGTCTTGCCCTGACCGCGTGCGAAAAGCAGATCAAGGCCCCCTTCGAGAAGGGCGTCTGCTTCCATGTTGCGACCAACAAGGACAAGACGCTGCGTTTCAATCCCGTTGAGCGCAATGTTGCGTCCATGGAGCAGTGCGCCGCGACCCTCGAAGGGATGCGCATTCGTTTTGTGCGCATGGGCAGCCCTAACCGGAACCTCACGGGGTCGTATCAGGGCAGCTTCATCTTCCTGGAAAAGGAAGGGATCTATCTGGGCCAGACCTATGACGGAGCGCGCTTCATGTCGCTGGTTCGTACCGGAGACGGCCGTCTGGCGGTGCCGGGTGCGATCCGCCAGGCGCCGGCGCAATAACACCATTCGCCCGAAACGTCCGCCGTCCACAAGAACGTATTGAGAACAAATTGAGTTGACCGCGTCACTCCATTAACGTCTTGATCGGATTCCGGCGCGCAGGTCGCCGGGCGAGAACAAGGTCGAAACGATGGCGGGCAGCGTCAACAAGGTCATTCTGGTGGGCAACCTCGGGGCCGATCCCGAAATCCGCAGCCTGGGTTCCGGTGACCGCGTCGCCAATCTGCGCATCGCCACCTCGGAAAGCTGGCGCGATCGCACCTCCGGCGAGCGCAAGGAAAAGACCGAGTGGCACCGGGTCGTGATCTTCAACGACAATCTGGTGAAGGTAGCTGAGCAGTATCTGCGCAAGGGCTCGACGGTCTATATCGAGGGCGCGATCCAGACCCGCAAATGGACCGACAATACCGGCGCCGAAAAGTATTCCACCGAGATCGTGCTGCAGAAGTTCCGGGGTGAACTGACCATGCTGGGCGGTCGCGCCGACGGCGCAGGCGCCTCGTCGGGCGGTGGCGATGACGGCTACTCCAGCGGCGGCGGCGGTGGCGGTGGCGGCTATGGTGGCGGCGCGCCGCGCAGCCAGCCTAGCGGCCCGCGCGAGAGCTTCTCGGCCGACCTCGACGACGAGATCCCTTTCTAGAGTCGAATAGGGCTCAGACTGTAAACAGACGGCCGGTTTCCCTTGGAGCCGGCCGTTTCTCTTTGCGCCTTCTGCACTACGCGGCCTGTCACGCTCCGAATCTGGTCGATCGCGACACGGGTTCGGCTGGTGTAAGAATGGCCGGCAAGGGTCAGGAAAGATGGTGTATCAGGTCGCGCCCTCGCACCTGTGCCGTCGGACAAGTTTTGAAATCACCGAGAATGAAGTCGCTTCAACCGCATAGATTCTCCGTCGCCCCGATGATGGACTGGAGCGATCGGCATTGCCGCTCGTTGCACCGGGCCCTGTCGAGCCGGGCGCTGCTCTATTCGGAGATGGTGACCAGCGGCGCCGTCGTGCATGGCGACCGCGAGAAGCTTTTGGGTTTCGACGCCGGGCAACATCCCGTGGCGCTGCAACTGGGCGGATCCGACCCCGCTGAACTGGCGCTGGCGGCGCGGATCGGCGAGGACTTCGGTTACGACGAGATCAATCTGAACGTCGGCTGCCCCTCTGACCGGGTGCAAAGCGGCCGGTTCGGCGCCTGTCTGATGCGCGAGCCGCAACTGGTGGCCGAGTGCATGGCGGCGATCAGCGATGCGGTGTCGGTTCCGGCCACGGTGAAGTGCCGCATCGGCGTCGACGATCAGGATTCCGAGGAAAGCCTGTTCGCCCTGGTCGACGCCAGCGCCGCAGCGGGCGTCGGCAGTTTCGTGGTGCACGCCCGCAAGGCCTGGCTCAAGGGGCTTTCGCCCAAGGAAAACCGCGACATTCCCCCGCTGGACTACGAGCTGGTCTATCGGCTCAAGCGCGAACGCCCGCAGTTGACGATCGTGATCAATGGCGGGGTCACTGACCTGGACGCGGTCGAAGCCCATCTGGCCCATGTCGATGGGGTGATGCTGGGGCGGTCGGCCTATCACGAGCCTGGCCTGTTGGGCCAGGTGGACCGGCGCGTGTTCGGCGAGGCCGGCGCCGATGTGTCCGAGTTCGAGGCCGTTGAGCGCTTCAAGCCCTACATCGCCGAGAAGCTGGCGGCGGGCGTCCATCTGGCGGCGATGAGCCGGCACATGCTGGGCCTGTTCCACGGCCTGCCGGGCGCGCGGGCGTGGCGCCGGATCCTGACGGTCGAGGGCGTGCCGGCCGGCGCCGGTCTGGAGGTGGTCGATCGCGCCCTGGACGCGGTGCGTCAGGCGATGGAAGCGCGAGAAGCCCGGTTCGCCGCGAGCGCTTCGGCCTAGGGCGTTTTCCGATAAGTGTGAAACGGTTATCGGATCGAAAAACGCTCTAAACTTCTGATTTGGAGCCCTTTTCGCCCGACCCTGATGAAACCATCAGGTCCGAAAGGGCTCTAGGGGTGCAGGATCAGCGCGCGGGGCGTGGCCTCGAACCGCGACAGGCGGCCCAGATAGCTCATGCCCAGCAGCGAGGTTTCCAGGCCTTTCTCGATGACCAGGGCGTCAACGTCGCGCACGCGGGCGCCGGCGATGGCCACGCTGGCCAGCTTCACCGACGCGGCGCGCGTGCGGCCGTCGGCGGTGATGACGGTGTAGTCGTAGGTCAGCTTGTCGGTGTCGATGCCCAGGCGCCTGGCGTCGGCTAGGCTCAGCGAAACGGCGGTAGCGCCGGTGTCGACCAGGAACCGCACGGCCTTGCCGTCGACCGCGGCCTCGGCCCAGAAGTGTCCGTCGGCGCCCTTGGTGAGTTGGGCCGCACCATCCGGGCCGCCGAGCGTGGCGCTGGCCGCCGTGGGCGCGCGCAGCTCAGGGTGACGCAGGTCGTCTAGAGACACCACGGCCTTGGCGGCTCCCACTGCCGAGAGCGCTCCCACCATCGCGATCGCCGCGAACTTCAACATCGAAGGCACCCCGCCTTGAAAGGCTTTGTGACCGTTTTCTTCGGCCGTTGAAGGAGACCCTAGAGCGAAAGGCGTTTGCAACCGGTGAATCGGATCAATGATTTATTGCATATAGTTAATTATGGCGTAACGATGATTGTCGTTTAGCAATAAATACTGTGATTAAACTCGTGTAATGAAATACCTGTCCTCGAATTAACTTCAGCTATGTTCTGTCCGGCAGTATCCATCGCCCCGCGAAAAGTTGCTTATCGAGGGAACGCAAATGAAGTCGATTATCATCACCGTCGCTATCGCGGCTTCGGCGCTGACGGGCGTCGCCCATGCCGGATCGAAGGTTTCCGACAACCAGTTCCTGCAAGCGGCGCGCTGTCGCGGCCTCGCGTCGTCGGAAGGGCTGGGTCGGCTCGATACCGCCGCCATCGACCTGATGCTACGCACGGAAGGTCAGACGCGAACCTTGGCGGTCAAGACGTCAGCCAACAACAAGATCAACGCCGCCCAGGCGCAGGGCGACGAGGCTGAGGGCGCCAAGAAGGAAAAGCTGCTGGCTGAACGCCAGGACGACTGCGCCGGCTGGCTGCAGGGCGGCCAGTAGGGTTCAGATCTGGGCAGCCATCAGGCTGGCTGCGGGATCCGGACGATCGGGGAGGGCGGCCATGATCTCGGCCCTCTCCTGATCGCTTAGCCGGCCCCAGCCGGCGATTTCCGACAGGGTGCGGCGGCAGCCCAGGCAAAAGCCTGTGCGACCATCCACGGCGCAGACCTTCAGGCACGGTGTGGCGATCGGGCGGGGGGGAGCGGCGGTCGAGTCCATGACCAATTGTCTCCGGTTCGCGTGCGCGGCGCAACGCCCGACGCGAGCGGGGGCTTCGATCTTCATTCGGGAGAGACCTATGAACATCGCTCGTTTCGCTTGCGCCGTCCTGGCCTTGGCGGCGGCCACGCCAGTCCTGGCCGGGCCCCGCTTGACCGATAGCCAGTTCATCCAGGCCTCGCGCTGTCAGGCCCTGGCAAAGGCTTCCAGTCTGGGCTCGAGCAACGCCGCCGCGTTCGGCGTTCTGATCAAGGCACAGCGCCAGGGGCGGGCCGACCACATCATCGACAAGGCCTCGGAGGCGATGAGCACGGCGAGTGGTCAGGCCCGACGGGCCGATGAGGCTGCCAAGGCCGGCCTGATCGCTGAGCGCGATGGTTCTTGCCAGGCCTTGCTGGCCCGCTAGACGCCAGCCACTTTACAAGACCGGACGCGGGCGCCAAAGCCCGCGCCATGACCGCTTCACCGTTCGACGACATTCGCGCCCTGGCTTCCGCTCCCCCGGCAGCCGGCGCCGCGCCCGCCCTGGATCAGTCCGACCGGCTGGCGGAGATCTCGTCCTGGCTCACCGCCTGGACGGGCAAGACGCCGCCCGCCGTGAACCGGCCGGTGGTGGCGCTGTACGCCGGCGCCCGCCAGGGCGTGGGTCCTCGCGGCTATGCCCGCGACCGGCTCGAAGCCGTGGCGTCTGGCGGCGCGACCGTTTGCCGGCTGGCGGGCGCGCAGGGCGCGGGTCTGGAAGCCTTCGATCTGGCCGTGGACCGCCCGACGCCCAACGCCGTCGACAAGGCCGCGATGAGCGAGAAGGAATGCGCCGCGACCATGGCGTTTGGCATGGAGGCCCTGGCCAAGCAGCCCGACCTGCTGGTTCCCGGGGTGATCGCCGCTGAAACCGACATGATCGCGTCCTGTATGGCCTTGGCCCTGTTCGGCGGCGAGGCCAGCGACTGGACGGATGCGCCGGATCTGGTCGTGGCCGCTGTCGAGCGCGTCCGCGAGGACGGCGGACTTGATGATCCGCTTCAGGTGCTGCGCCAGCTGGGTGGCCGCGAGACCGCCGCTGTCGCCGGCGCGATCCTGGCCGCTCGCATTCAGAAAATTCCGGTGCTGTTGGATGGCTATGCGGCCTGCGCCGCCGCCGCCGTCCTTCATCGCATCGACCCTGAGCTGCTGGACCATTGTATCGCCGCCCATGTCGGTGCGGCAAAGGGGCATGCCCGACTGCTGGCGGCCCTCGACAAGCGGCCGCTTCTGGCGCTCGATATCGTCGACGAGGAAGGGGTGGGCGGCGCCAGCGCGCTCGCCCTCGTCAAGCTGGCTTGCGAGGCCCGTTAGGGTTCTAACTGAACGCGGATCATATTCGCTTCCGTTGACGCTAACGTCATCTTTCCAAACGTCCGTTCGACATCTATCGTGTCTCACAGATCAATCGGCCCCTCATCAAAGAGGCCGAAACCGGGAGCCCGCCATGAACCTCGACTTTTCGCCCGAAGACGTCGCCTTCCGCGACGAAGTCCGCGCCTTCATCGCTGAGAACTATCCGGCCGGCCTGCGTGAAAAGCAGGAAGAGGGCGAGGAGATGGCCAAGGAAGACTTCCTGGCCTGGCACCGCGTTCTGGCCGACAAGGGCTGGGTCGCCCCGGCCTGGCCCGAGAAGGTCGGCGGTCCCGGCTGGACCTCGGTTCAGCGCTATATCTGGTCCGAAGAGACCGCCCGCGCCGACTGCGTGCCGATCCTGCCCTTCGGCATCAACATGGTCGGGCCGGTGATCTACACCTTCGCCACGCCCGAGCAGAAAGAGCGGTTCCTGCCGCAGACCCTGTCGGGCGACATCTGGTGGTGCCAGGGCTATTCCGAGCCGGGCGCGGGTTCTGACCTCGCCAGCCTCAAGACTAAGGCCGAGCGCTTCACCGGCGACGACGGCAAGGAATACTACCTGGTCAATGGCCAGAAGACCTGGACCACCCTGGCCCAGCACGCCGACTGGATCTTCTGCTTGGTCCGCACCAACCCGACCGCCAAGATCCAGGAGGGCATTTCCTTCCTGCTGATCGACATGAAGTCGCCGGGCGTCACTGTCCGTCCGATCATCACCCTGGGTGGCGAGCACGAGGTCAACGAAGTCTGGCTTGAGAACGTCAAGGTGCCGGTCGAAAACCGCATCTTTGAAGAGAACAAGGGCTGGACCTGCGCCAAGTTCCTTCTGGCCCACGAACGCTCCGGCATCGCCGGCGTCGCCCGCTCCAAGCGTGGCATCGAGCGCATCCGCGCCATCGCCTCGACCGAACTTTCGGATGACGGCGAGGCGCTGCTGCAGGACCCGGTGTTCAAGCGCAAGGTCGCCGAGCTGGAGATCGATCTGACGGCTCTGGAATTCACCGAACTGCGCACCCTGGCGGGCGAAGCGTCCGGCAAGGGCCCTGGTCCTGAGTCCAGCGTTCTGAAGATCAAGGGCACGGAAATCCAGCAGCGGATCACCGAGCTGGTTCTGGAGGCCGCTGGCCACTATGGCTCGCCGTACTTCCGGGGCTTCCCGAACGACGGCGACAATGCGCATCCTATCGGTCCGGACTTCAGCCATCGCGCGGCGCCGACCTATTTTAACGTCCGCAAGACCTCGATCTATGGCGGCTCGAACGAGATCCAGCGCAATATCATCGCCAAGATGGTGCTGGGCCTCTAGCAACTGTCATCCCGGGCGCGCCGAATGCGCGTCCGGGACCGCCCAATTCACAAACCTTGCAGGTCCCGGTTCTTCCACTCGCCTCCGCGGGTGTGCTGGCCGGGATGACAAAGAAAAACGACGGGAAACCCTGGGATGGATTTCAACTTCACCGAAGAGCAGTCGATGGTTCGCGACACGGTCGCGAGCTTCCTGCAGGACAACTACGATTTCGACACACGCCGCAAGACCATCGCTTCCGAGAGCGGTTGGCGCGCCGACCACTGGAAGGCCTTTGCCGAAGAGCTCGGCATTCTGGGCGCAGCGTTCAGTGAAGACCTGGGCGGTCTGGGCGGCGGCGCCATCGACAACATGATCATCATGGAAGAGTTCGGCAAAGCGCTGGTCATTGAGCCCTATCTCGGCTCGGTGGTGATCGGCGGCGGCTTCATGAAGCACTCGGGCTACGCCCACGCAGCCTCGGTCATCGAGGGCATCGTCGGCGGCACGACCACCATCGCCTTCGCCTATGCCGAACCCCAGGGGCGCTACACCTGGCGTGACCTGAAGACGACCGCCAAGAAGGACGGCTCGGGCTATGTCCTGAACGGCCACAAGGCCGTCGTGGTCGGCGCGCCGTTCGCCAGCCACCTGATCGTCACGGCCCGTACGGGCGGCGCCCAGCGCGACGCCGGCGGCGTGTCGGTATTCCTGGTCGACAAGAGCCTGCCGGGCATCGTCACCCGCGACTATCCCACCGTGGATGGCGGCCGCGCCTCGGAAGTCTATTTCGAGAACGTGTCGATCCCGGCCGACGCCCTGATCGGCGCCGAGGGCGAGGGCCTGCCGCTGGTCGACAAGATCATGGACGAGGCAACCGCCGCCGTCGGCGCCGAGGCTGTCGGCGTGCTGCGCAAGATGCATGAGAACACGCTCGACTACGCCAAGCAGCGCAAGCAGTTCGGCACCGCCATCGCCAACTTCCAGGTCCTGCAGCACCGCATGGTCGACATGTTCATCAATGTCGAGCAGGCCGTGTCGATGACCTACATGGCCACCATCAAGATCGATGAAGACGCTGAAACCCGCGCCAAGGCCGTGTCGTCGATGAAGGTCCAGATTGGCCGCGCCTGCAAGTTCGTGGGCCAGAACGCCATCCAGATCCACGGCGGCATGGGCATGACCGACGAACTGGCCATCGGTCACTATTTCAAGCGCGCCTCGATCATCGAGGGCCTGTTCGGCTCGGTGGATCACCACCTCAAGCGCTACGAAACTCTGTCGTTCAACGCTGCCGCCTAGCGTTTTGGGCGGTGACGCCCACGGAATAACGACCTGAAATCCGGAAAGCCGCCTGCGTCACGCCGACGCGGGCGGTTTTTCTTTGCGCGGTCGCAGTTTCCGGCGTCGAGGCCAGGCGCTCGGCGCTCAGGATGCGCAGGCGGACACGCGCCAGCGAGGAAGCCAGGCCGTGCGGGGCGTGTGCGCCGCTGAGGTAAAAAAATGACCGTATACGGAGTTAAACCGCGACCGGCGCCGGCATCGAAAAACGGCATGTTCCGTGCCCTGATATGATCAGTTTACGGATTAAAGCCGCTTGCGATTCGCCCGGTTTGGCGCATGCTTTCCCTCGACGCGCTGACGACTAAGAGGGGACAGCCCCTGTAAGCCGCGCGCGTCTCCTGGTCCAACGGCCTGTCTGGGAGACGCCGCCATGAATGTATCGAAGATGAACCACGCGATGATGTCCTTCGCCCTGCTGGGCGGGATGCTGGTCGGTGGAAGGTCCAGTTCGACGCCCAAGCCACCCAAGCCCGCGAAGGGTAAATAGGCTCAGGCGCAGCGTAGAGGGGGCGATCCGTAAACGCGGATCGCCCCTTTGCGCATCAGGGCTTGGCGGCCGTGTTGCAGTCTGCGATGCCGGCTTCGTCCAGGGCCTTGTCGCGATAGGTGAACGAGACGACCGCGCCGAGCTCGGCGGCGACCTTGCGGCAGGTGCGGGCGATCGGCATGGATTTCACTTGCGGCGCGGCGCAGACATCGCCGTCGCAGCGCCAGATGGCCCCGTCCTGAATCAGGCTGGGAACCTTGGCCGGAGCCTTGAGCTTCAGTACCGCGCCTTCAGCGGCGAAAGCGCCGGTCGACAGGGCGGACGCCGCGACAAGCGCGGTGAGAAAAATACGCATGATTGTTCCTTTATCCCTCGGCCGCCGGGGAGGTCGGCCAAGGCTGGAAATGCGTTGCGTTTCGAAACTAAGTCAACAGCCGAACGCTTGTTTGAGGGCCGCT
The DNA here is from genome assembly GCF_048541825.1 of Caulobacter sp. ErkDOM-C. Lineage (GTDB taxonomy): Bacteria > Pseudomonadota > Alphaproteobacteria > Caulobacterales > Caulobacteraceae > Caulobacter. Next base: position 1,702,109 of record NZ_CP183332.1, read on the forward strand.
TTGATAGAATTCAGCGTCCCATGACAAAAGCTCAGGCACGACATCCTCTGCCTTGTCTACCGAGCGCCAGCACTCGCTGAGGGCGGGCGGAGTCAGACCTTCGTCGATGGTGTGCTGCAGCAGGGCGAACAGCGGGTCCCAGAAGCCGCGCGGATTGTGAAAGACGATGGGCTTCTGATGCAGGTCCAGCCGACGCCAGGAGAGCAACTCGATGATCTCTTCCAGCGTGCCAATGCCGCCGGGCAGGACGACGAAGGCGTCGGCCTGTTCAAACATCAGCATTTTTCGCTCATGCATGTTGTCGACGACAAGGGTCTCGACGTCATCGAACGGCTGCTCGCGGCCGGTCAGGAACTTCGGGATAATCCCCAGCACGCGCCCTCCGGCGGCGTGGGCGCCGCGCGCCGTCGCGCCCATCAGGCCGACACCGCCGCCGCCATAGATCAGCTTCAGACCGGCCCGGGCGAAGCTGGCCCCGATCTGGCCAGCGGCCGCGATGAAGGCGGGGTCGGCGTCATTGGAGGAACCGCAATAGACGCAGACGGAGTCCAGGCGCCTAGACTCATCGGGCATCGTCGTCCACTCCAGCAAAAGAAAGGGCGCGCCGCAGCGGCGCGCCACCTATGTAGAAGCCGGCGCGGTTCGTTGCGTCGACATGAGCTTTGCATGATCAGGATTCGCACCGCCCGTTTCAAGCCGATGCTCGCCCGAGGCGGCGTGATTTGGCTTCTGGCCGGCGCAAGTGTGGCGCTGGCGGCCTGCGACAGTGGCCGGCAGGACGACTGGCGCCCCAAGGCCGCGCCCGCCTCGACCCAGGCTGACGCCTCTGAAGCCGGCTATGTCGCGCCGCCGCACGTCAAGCAGGCCTTTAAGGGACCCGTAGGTCTGATGCTGAAGGGTGAAGGCGTGCCCGATGGCAGCGTGCGATTGGGCGCGCCGACCGGCGAGGTGCTGCTGGGCCAGATCGACTCGCTCGGACAATGGAGCCTGACCGTCCCGCCCAGCGATCGTGTTCGCCTCTATGGCCTGTCGATGACCCGCGGCGGTCGCACGGTTCAGGCCGAGGGCTATGTCATGGTCACGCCTGACGGCGAGGTCGCCCTGCTGAGGGCCGGATCTGGCGCCTGGCGCCTGGCGCCCAGCTCGTCCTCGCCCACCATCCTGGCGGTCGATGTCGATCCGGAGGGTGGGGCGGTGATCTCGGGCATGGCCACGCCGGGCGCAGGGCTTGGTGTACGGGTCGACAGGACGCCGCGCGCCGTGGGGCAGGCCGCAGAGGACGGGCGATTTTCTCTGTCGCTCAGCGAAACGCTCGGGTTCGGCGCGCATGATGTTCAGGTCAGTGGCGAGGGGGGGGAGCAAAGGATCAGGGTCGTGGTTTCGCCCGCTGGGCCGCTTGTTGATGGACCGGTTCGCGCCCGGCGGGTCGACACAGGGTGGCGCGTTGACTGGGTGACGCCGGGCGGAGGCGTGCAAACCACCCTGATCATCCAGGCCTCAGGCTCATGAGGGGGTTCGGCTCGGCGCCGTCAGCACGCCAGGCGGTAACGGGTGCGATCGCGCCGCCTGCGGTCCGTGTTCGCTTCTGGAGCGCGATGGGCGATCTTTTTCGGCTGGTGCTGCGGTCCAAAGCGCCTGGGCTTCGCTGGCGGGTCTCACTGGCCCTGGTCTTCACCCTGATCGGCAAGGCCCTGGGCGTTCTGGCCCCCCTGCTGCTGGGCGCGGCAGTCAACCGACTGGCGGCAGGGCAGGATGTTGCGACGAGCGCCACCTGGACCTTCGCAGGTCTCGCGGCAGGATGGGCCCTGGTGCGCTTCATCTCGGCGGCGGCGCCGCAGGCGCGGGACGCGGTGTTCACGCCCGTGGCCCAGGCGGCCCAGAATCAGGCGGCGGTGGAGACCTTCGCCCACGCCCTCTCGCTGTCGATCGACTTCCATCAGTCCAAGCGCACGGGATCGCTGTCGCGGGTGATCGACCGGGGCGCGCGGTCCATGGATTTCCTGCTGCGCAGCCTGGTCTTCAACCTGGGCCCTACCGCTATTGAACTGCTGATGGCCGCTGCGGTGCTGGCCAAGGCCTATGACTGGCGGTTCGCGGTCATCGCCCTGCTGACGGTCGGCGTCTACGGCTACACCACGTTTGCCATCTCGGACTGGCGCATCGGTCATCGCCGCGCGCTGAACGAGGCCGACGCTGAGGCCGCCGGACGGGCGGTGGACTCGCTGATCAACTACGAGACCGTAAAATCCTTTGGCGGCGAGGACCGTGCGGTCGGGAGCTACAAGAGCGCGCTCGACACCTATGGCGACGCCCAGGTCAAGTCGACCAACTCGCTGACCGTGCTCAACACCGTCCAGGCGGCGGTGATGAGCCTTGGTCTGGGCGCCATGGCCGTGCTGGCGGGAACCGAAGCCTTGGCAGGGCGCATAGGACCTGGCGACGTCACCGCCGCCGTGCTGATCCTGATCAATCTTTACGCACCGCTCAACATCCTGGGCTTCGCCTATCGCGAGATCCGGCAGTCCTTCATCGACATGGAGGCCATGCTCGATCTGCGCCGTCAAAGCGCCGACGTGGCCGATGCGCCAGACGCCATCGACCTGCCGCCCTGCGCCGATCAGCGCGGCGGCGCCGTGGTGTTCGAGGCCGTATCGTTCCGCCACGGCGCGCGGTCAGAGGGGCTGAAGGATGTCAGCTTCTCGATACCGCCGGGCACTACGGTCGCGATCGTAGGGCCGTCGGGCGCGGGAAAGACGACGCTGGTTCGCCTGGCCCTGCGGATGATCGATCCGCAGGCTGGGAAGATCACCCTTGATGGCTGTGACTTGCGGCATCTGCGTCAGGCGTCCCTGCGCCGCGCGATTGCCCTGGTGCCGCAGGATGTCGCCCTCTTCAACGACACTGTGCTCAGCAATATCGGCTTCGCGCGGCCAGAAGCGACCGAGGCCGAGATCTGGGCCGCCGCCGAAGCCGCCGAGCTGGGGGAGTTCATCCGCAACCTGCCTGAAGGCATGGCCACCAAGGTCGGCGAGCGCGGCCTGAAGCTGTCCGGCGGCGAGCGCCAGCGGGTCGGCATCGCCCGGGCGCTGCTGGCCCAGCCGCGGGTGTTGATCCTCGACGAAGCGACCAGCGCCCTGGACAGCCGCACCGAGGCGGCCATCCAGGAGACCTTGCGCAAGGCCAGGGCGGGCCGAACCACACTGGTGGTGGCCCATCGCCTCTCGACCATTGCCGACGCCGACGAGATCGTCGTCCTGCGTCGCGGCAAGATCGTCGAGCGCGGCGCTCATGCTGTTCTGCTGGAAGCCGGTGGCGAATACGCGGCGCTCTGGCGGCGCCAGACGCGCGTGAAGCCGGCGGTCTGACCGCCCTTCGCGTCGTGGCGTCGAGGGGCTATATGCATCGCACACAGTCTGGGAGTTTCGCCTTGCGCTATCTGCACACCATGATCCGCGTCCGCGACCTGGATGCCTCGCTGCGGTTCTATTGCGAAGGCCTGGGCCTGACCGAAATGTACCGGATGGACAACGAAAAGGGCCGCTTCACCCTGGTGTTTCTGGCCGCGCCGGAAGACGTCGAGCTGGCCAAGGCGCGCCAGGCGCCGCTGGTCGAGCTGACTTATAACTGGGATCCCGAGGACTATGACGGCGGCCGCAACTTCGGTCACCTGGCCTACCGGGTCGATGACATCTACGAGACGTGCCAGCGCCTGGTGGACATGGGCGTGACCATCAACCGGCCGCCGCGCGACGGCCACATGGCCTTCGTGCGCTCGCCGGACAATATCTCGGTCGAATTGCTGCAGGACGGCAGTCTGCCGGCCGCAGAGCCGTGGGCGTCCATGCCCAATATTGGGGCCTGGTAGATCAGGTCAGGGGCGGGCCGAGGCCAGCTCTTCAAGTCGGCGGCGGGGATGATCGGCGATAGCCGCCCAGACCAGCTGCTCCAGGCGCAGGCGATAGGCGGCGTCATAGCCGGCCGTGAAGGGCGACTGGGCGCTGCCGGGCGGATCAGCCGCAAGGGCCCGCGCCAGCTGTTTCCGGGCCAGCACGGCTTCGCGGTTGATGGGGGGTTCCATGCGCTCCATCGCGACCCAGCTATCCAGCTCGATTGTCGCCTTGACGGCGGTCTGAATCAGGGCGGGCAGGGCGTTGATGTCCTGGCGCACCTCGATCTGCATGGCCGGGACGACGGTCTTGCTATCCGTGACCTTGAAATGGAGCGTGGCCACAACGCGCTGCAGGGTCGCGGGCCAATGGTCGTCGGCAGTGATCATGGTTGAGCCATAGCGCCGACGACAGCGTCGGTGAAAGGTCGCGTAGCGCGGTTCGTCCAGTCATGGAACCCGGCTGCGATCAAGTGCGACGGCGCGACCCTCAAATTGGGGAATTCTTCCGCGTCTACGCCAGCTCAAGTCAGCGTCAACCGCGCGAACCGAGGGTCTGAAAGGCTAGGGGAGGGAGAAAGCGCGACCTTCGCCGAAGCGAAGGCCGCTGCTCAAGCCGGAGGTGGCTCCGCGGGTAGGATTCGAACCTACGACCAGCCGGTTAACAGCCGGCTGCTCTACCACTGAGCTACCGCGGAACAGGTCGCCTCAGGAAGAGGCCGGGTGATAGCCGCCTCATTGACTCGGCGCAAGCGCCTTCGAACAAAAAAACAGCCCGGCTTGTGACCGGGCTGTGGAAAGTCAGTGATGGTGGGGTGTCTTCAATGAAGACACCTGAAACCTGCACCTTTATGGTTAATCGGATCTTAATTTCAGGCGCAGCCAAAAGGTCGCAGCCCATCGTTCCGCGCCTTTGCAAGCGTTCGCATTGCCTTGGGGGGAGGGGCGGACCTATAAGCGGCTCGAACATCTAGTCCGACCGAGGGATTCCATGAGCACCGATTTCGCCGCCGCGCGGCTGAACATGGTGGAAAGCCAGATCCGCACCGCCGACGTCACCGACCTGCCCTTGCAGGACGCGCTGCGCGTGGTCGCCCGCGAGGCTGTGGTCCCGGCTGGCAAGGCCTACCTGGCCTATGCCGACGCCGAGGTCGAATATGCGCCTGGCCGCTGGCTGCTGCGCCCGCGGGACGTGGGCAAGCTGTTGCAATTTCTCAAGCCCCGCGCGGGTGAGAAGGCCTTGGCCATCGCTGCGCCCTATGCGGCGGCGGTGCTTGAGGCGATGGGGCTTTCGGTCACCCGTCTGGATGGCGACGATCTGACCAGTCCGGCCGGCTTTGGCTATGACGTGATCATTTGCGAAGGCGCCGTCGGCGCGGCTCCGGTCGGCTGGACCAAGGCCCTGGCGATCGGCGGCCGTCTGGGCGTTGTCGAACGGCGAGGCCCCGTGGGGCAGGCGACGATCTACGTGCACGCCGAGGAAGGCGTGGGCCGCCGCAACGTGTTCGACTCGACCCCGCCCGTGCTGGCGGGGTTTTCCGCCGAGCCCGGTTTCGCCTTCTAGCTCGAACCGGGCGGGGTCTTTTTCGTTGCGGAAACATGCGCGCAACGTGAGCGTGAAAAAAGCTTAACTGGCGGCCGGTGGCGCTCAGCCCTACACGCGATCATATGTTAAGTGCGGGCGCGAGCTTCGCGTGTCTTGGGGATAGAACTTGATGTCGAATAGCCGCCGGGCCGGATTGTTGGCCGCCGCTTGCAGCTTGGGCCTGATGGCCGGCTTCGTGTCCGCCGCCCAGGCCGAGACGCTGACCAACGCTATCGCCCTGGCGTATCAGACCAATCCCACGCTGCAGCAACAGCGCGCCGCCCAGCGCGCCACCGACGAAAGCGTCGTGCAAGCCAAAACCGCTTTCAGGCCGACGGCCAGCCTCTCGGCTGACGTGAACGGGTCGCAGAGCGAGCCCAGCGGCGGTACGCGCATCGAGAACTCGGGCAGCGGCGCGACCCTGTCGATCAGCCAGGCGCTCTATACCGGCGGCAAGGCCAGCGCCAACCTGACTGCGGCGGAAGCCGATGTCATGGCGTCCCGCGAAGGCCTTCGCAACATCGAGCAGAACGTCCTGATCGGCGTGATCCAGGCCTATATCGATGTTCGGCGTGACCAGGAGCGCCTGCGTATCTCGCAAGAGAATGTCGAGGTGCTGGGTCGACAGTTGGAGGAATCCAACGCCCGCTTCGAAGTGGGCGAGATCACCCGCACCGACGTCGCCCAGTCGCAGGCGCGCCGCGCGGCGGCCCAGGCCGCGCTGAGCTCGGCCCAGGCCCAGCTTTCCATCAGCCGCGCCAGCTATGCGGCGATCGTCGGCCAGAACCCGACCGATCTGGTCGCCGAGCCCTCGCTGGCCGCCTTGCTGCCGCCGACGGTGGAGCAGGCCTTCGACGCCGCCGAAAACAACAATCCGCAAGTTGCCGCCGCCCGTTTCAACGAACGGGCTGCAGCGGCCCGCGTCGCGTCGGCCCGCGCCTCGCGCCGTCCGACCGTGTCGGCCCGTGCTTCGCTGGGCTACGACGCCAGCGAGACCAATGGTCGTGGCGACCAGTTCGGCGACTATGACCGTCAGGTGACCGGGGCCGTCAGCGCATCGATCCCGCTGTTCACGGGCGGTCTGATTTCCTCTCAGGTCCGCGCCGCCGCCGAGCGCGAAAACGCCGCTCGCATCGCCGTGGAGGGCGCAAAGCGCGCCGCCCTGCAGTCGGTGTCGAACGCCTGGAGCAATCTGTTGGCGTCACGCTCGAACCTGGTTTCGAACGAGGAGCAGGTCCGGGCCGCCCGTATCGCCTTCGAAGGCGTTCGCCAGGAGCAGCAGGTGGGCCTGCGCACCACGCTGGACGTCCTCAACGCCCAGCAGGAACTGCGCTCGGCCGAGCTGGCCCTGGTCTCGGCCCGTCGCGATGAGTACCTCGCCAGCGCCGCCGTGCTGCAGGCCATGGGCGCGCTCGACATCGCCGCACTGGCCCCGGACGTCGCCCGCTATGATCCCAAGACGTCCTACAACCGCGTCAACCACGCCCTGGGTTGGGTGCCGTGGGAGCCGGTGGTGCAGGTGATCGACAAGGTCGGAGCGCCCTCCACAAAGCCGTCCTCGAAATAAGCCTCGCCGCGTCGATTTCGCCCACCTGCGATCCTTGCGCTTGCTTAAGCCGCGCAAGTCTGCACCATCGGGGGTAAGCGCCCCTTGGGGTGCGCAAGGATTCGTACCTCTTTACCGACGGCCCCCGCACATGTCCGACCAGAGCTCCCAAGAACCGACAATGGAGGAGATCCTCGCCTCCATCCGGCGCATCATCTCCGAAGATGACGCTCCGGCGGAGCCCGAGGTCCCAGCGCCGGCTCCCGCGCCTGCCCCTGTACCCGAGCCTGAGTATCAGGAGCCGGTTGAGGACGACGTGCTGGACCTGACCGATCCGATCCCGCCCGAGCCGGTCGAGAGTGTCGGCGACCTGGACGTCTATTCGCCGCCTGCGCCCGAGCCGGAACCCGTCTACACGCCGCCCGCTCCGGCGTTCAATCGCGACGAGGTTGCCGACAACCTGGTCGGCGATCACGCCGCCGGTCTGGCCGCCAGCGCGTTCGGCAGCCTGAGCTCGGCCCTGCTGATGCCCAAGGACGGTCGCACCCTGGAAGACGTCGTGCGCGAACTGCTGCGCCCGCTGCTCAAGGAATGGCTGGACCAGAACCTGCCGCGCATCGTCGAGGCCAAGGTCGAGGAAGAAGTCCACCGCATCGCGCGCGGTCGCGGCTAAAATCGGGTCGCGCCCTGGCCTTGGCCGGGCGCGAACCTCTAAACCTGAAGAGGCGGTCGCTGTGGCGGCCGCCTTTTTCCGTTCAAATTGTTCCTGAATCCAGGTCGCCCGGTTTCGCGCGGCGGCCGCAGATGGCATACCCGCACCGCCATGCTTGACAAGACCTTCGATCCCAAAGCCGTTGAACCCCGCCTGTACGCCGCCTGGGAGGCCTCCGGGGCCTTCAAGCCCAGCGAGGACCCGAACGCCGAGCCGTTCGTGATCGTCATCCCGCCACCCAATGTGACGGGCTCGCTGCACATCGGCCACGCGCTGAACAACACGCTGCAGGACGTGATGACGCGCTTCCACCGCATGCGCGGCAAGGCCGCCCTGTGGCTGCCGGGCACCGACCATGCGGGCATCGCCACCCAGATGGTGGTCGAGCGTCAGCTGGCGGCCGCCGGCAATGTGGGTCGCCGCGACATGGGCCGCGAGGCTTTTGTCGAGAAGATCTGGGAATGGAAGGCCGAAAGCGGCGGCACGATCGTCAATCAGCTGCGCCGCCTGGGCGCCAGCTGCGACTGGTCGCGGGAACGCTTCACCCTGGACGAGGGCCTGTCGGCCGCCGTCCGCAAGGTGTTCGTCCAGCTGTACAAACAGAACCTGCTCTATCGCGACAAGCGCCTGGTCAATTGGGACCCGCAGTTCCAGACCGCCATCTCTGACCTCGAGGTCGAGCAGAAGGAGGTCGACGGGCACTACTGGCACTTCGCCTATCCGCTGGCTGACGGCGTCACCTATCAGCACCCCATCGCCTTCGACGACGAGGGCAAGGCGACGGAGAACGAGACCCGCGACTATATCGTCGTGGCCACCACCCGTCCCGAGACCATGCTGGGCGACACCGGCGTCGCGGTTCATCCGACCGATGAGCGCTACAAGGACCTGGTCGGCAAGTTCGTGACCCTGCCGATCGTCGGCCGTCGCATCCCGATCGTCGCCGACGACTATGCCGACCCGACCAAGGGTTCCGGCGCGGTGAAGATCACCCCGGCCCATGACTTCAACGACTTTGGCGTTGGCAAGCGGGCAGGGCTGGAAGTCATCAACATCCTGACCGTCGAGGCCAAGCTCAATGACAGCGTTCCGGCCGACTATGTCGGCCTGGACCGCTTCGTCGCGCGCAAGGCCATCGTCGCCCGCGCCGAGGAAGAGGGCTGGCTCAAGGAGATCGAGAAGACCAAGCACATGGTCCCGCACGGCGACCGTTCGGGCGTGGTCATCGAGCCCTTCCTGACCGACCAGTGGTACGTCGACGCCAAGACCCTGGCCCAGCCGGCCCTGAAGGCCGTCGAGAACGGCGACACCGTTTTCGAGCCCAGGCACTGGGAAAAGACCTATTTCGACTGGCTGCGCAACATCGAGCCCTGGTGCGTCTCGCGTCAGCTCTGGTGGGGCCACCGGATCCCGGCGTGGTTTGGTCCTGACGGCCACATCTTCGTCGAGGAGACCGAGGAAGAAGCGATCGCCGCCGCCACGGCGCACTATGGCTCGCCCACGGAACTCAAGCGCGACGAAGACGTCCTCGACACCTGGTTCTCGTCGGCCCTGTGGCCGTTCTCGACCCTGGGCTGGCCGGAAAAGACCGAGGACCTGGCCCGCTTCTACCCGACCAGCACCCTGGTCACCGGCTTCGACATCATCTTCTTCTGGGTCGCCCGGATGATGATGATGGGCATCCACTTCATGGGCGAAGTCCCGTTCAAGCAGGTGTTCATCAACGCCCTCGTCCGTGACGAGAAGGGCGCCAAGATGAGCAAGTCCAAGGGCAATGTGATGGACCCGCTGGTCCTGATCGACGAGCTGGGCTGCGACGCGGTGCGCTTCACCATGACGGCGATGTCGGGCCAGGCCCGCGACATCAAGCTGAGCAAGCAACGCATCGAAGGCTATCGCAACTTCGGCACCAAGCTGTGGAACGCCTCGCGTTTCGCCCAGATGAACGAGTGCGTCCGCGTCGAGGGCTTCGATCCCGCGACTGTGCAGCAGCCGATCAACAGGTGGATCCGCGGCGAGACGGTCAAGACCGTCGCCGAGGTGACGCGCGCCCTTGAGGCACCGGCCTTCGATGCGGCGGCCAGCGCGCTCTACAAGTTCATCTGGAACGTGTTCTGCGACTGGTATCTGGAACTGGCCAAGCCGATCCTCAATGGCGATGACGCCGCCGCCAAGGCCGAGACTCGCGCCACGGCCGCCTGGGCCCTGGATGTGATCCTCAAGCTCCTGCACCCGGTGATGCCGTTCATAACCGAGGAGCTGTGGGACAAGACCGCCGAGTTCGGCGCGCCGCGCGACGGCATGCTGATCGTCGAAAAGTGGCCGGAGCTTCCGGAAAGCTGGATCGACGCCGACGCCGAGGCCGAGATCGGCTGGCTGGTCGACACCGTCAGCGAGATCCGCTCGGTCCGCGCCGAGATGAACGTGCCGCCCGGCGCCAAGCCGCCGCTGACCCTGATCGGCGCCAGTGCCGAAACCAAGGCCCGCCTGGCCCGTCACCGCGATCTGCTGCTGACCCTGGCCCGCCTGGACAGCGCCCGCGAGGCCGACGCCCCGCCGACCGGCGCCGTGCCCTTCGTGCTGGGCGAGGCGACTGGCGCCCTGGCCATCGCGGAGTTCATCGATCTGGCGGCCGAAAAGGCCCGCCTGACCAAGGAGATCGCCGGCCACGCCGTCGATATCGACAAGGCCGCCAAGAAGCTGGGCAATCCCGACTTCCTGGCTCGCGCCAAGGAAGAGGCGATTACCGAAAACCGCGAACGCCTCGCCGAAGCCGAGGCCGCCAAGGCCAAGCTGGAAGCGGCCCTCTCGCGGCTGGCCGCGGTGGGGTAAGGGTACAGTCCGACGGCTGCCCTGGTCCTATTGATTTGGGGCGGCTCTCAGGCACGGGGCAGGGCGATGGCTAGACCATGCCCCTGTGGACCATGTCGAGGCCGACGACCGCCGCAGTGACCACGCTGGACACAGCATAGGCCAGGACGTTGACCTTCCACGACAGCCTCAGATGGCGGCTCGCGATGACGGTGGGGATCAGCAGGACGAGGATGACCGCACTGGGCAGCGACCATGGCCCCCAGCCGAGCATGTCACTGATCCGCGCCTCATCGTTCAAGTTGAACACGCTGACGCCCGCCGCCGTTATCCGCATGAAAAGGGCAAAATAGAGCGCCGCATAGGCGGTCAGGCTTTGCCGCCGCATCACCAACACGAAAGCGCCCAGCGCGATGAGGATGGTGACAGCGGGACCCGCCGCCGACATCAGCATGTGGTCTGTCGCCGTCATGGCGGAGCCGGGGACAACACTGTTGATGCCGTAGGACAGCTGGTAGCCGAGCGCGGTCCCCACCAGCCAGTGCGCCGCCTCGTGTATCAGGTAGGTCGCCACCGCGATGACCGCGAACGCCCCGTAGAAGGTCGCGCCGACACGCTTGCGATCACGCATGACATTTATCTCCCCCTTTCCGCTCATCGCCTGGCGCTCGGCGAGTGTCGAGTTAAGGTTGAGTCATCCGGCATGCGCGGGCGATCAGGGGTCGAAAGAGATCTAGGCGGTGTGAAAACGTCGGGTGAGCCCGCCGGCGCGGAGGTGGTGCATGCCCGGCCGACGCCGCAGGCCCCTCCTGACCCGCTTCGCAGCTCGGAAGCGGCAAGCACGGGGATTGGGCGCAGTTTATCCCCGTCCAAGTCCACAAAAACCTCAACCCAATCAGACCCCTAATAAAAAATCGAGCGCGCCAATCCTCGGCGCTCAAACCTGCCGCATAATCAATCTCACCTGAAGGCACGGGGAGGGCGCTCGTACGGCGACCGATGCGGCTGTCAGGTGTGGTCGAGCGGGTAGCGCTCTTCGGGGGTCTTCAGTGACCGCCTTGGCGACAGATCTGGACGGGTTCCCTGAAACATCGGGACGAAAACCCAGGCGGCGAGGGTTCGATGAGCGCAACAGGCCTGGGCTGAAATCGCCCAGGCGGTCCGGAGGAAGCCAATCCTCCGCCCGTCGGGGGCCGAAATCGGGAGCGGGTTAAAACCCCGCGCCTCGATGGCTCATCGGATAACGGCCGCGCGAAGCGTCTGCCTTCGTCGAAACGGTACTTATTCTGCAAATCATCCGGGCGAGGCCCGGGCGCTTCGCATCCTCCCCATCAACTCAGCGGTCGGGCCGCGTGAGGCGCGGCTTCATGCCCATGAACCGGCTTTCAGAGAACGCAGGAACGCGGACGTTCCCTTCCGGAAGTCTTATAACTTATCATTGTTCCCTTACGTTCGAACGGACGTTTGCATCGCGTCGCCCGCTGTGCTTTCTCGCTACCGAACGCGCTCATTGAATAAGGCGCGACCACACCGGGAGAGTAACGATGACCCAGGCCACCCCCACTTCCATCCCGTGGCCCGCCATGTCGGTTCAGCAGGCCTACGCCATGATCACCCAGCCGGGCACGGCGGGGGAGATGGAAGAGATCGAGATTCGCGGCGTGAACACCCGGGTCTGGAAGAACGCTCCGCCGACCCTGCGCGACACCCTGGTCCTGGGCCGCGCCCATGGCGAGAAGATCTTCATGGTGCATGAGGACGAGCGGGTCAGCTTTGAAGCCTTCTACCGCGCCGCCACCGTGTTCGCCGCTGAACTGACCGCCAAGGGCGTGCAGAAGGGCGACCGCGTCGCCATCGTCATGCGCAACCTGCCCGAATGGCCGGTGGCCTTCTACGGCGCCCTGTCGATCGGCGCGATCGTCACGCCGCTGAACGCCTGGTGGACGGGTGCGGAGCTGGAATATGGCCTGCTGGATTCCGGCGCCAAGACCCTGGTGGTCGATGTCGAGCGCTATGAGCGCCTGACCGAACACCTGCACAACTGCCCAGACCTCAAGAGCGTCTATGTGAGCCGCTCGCCCGAAGAGATCAGCCACCCCTCCGTGACGCATATAGAGGCGGTGATCGGCAGCCCGAATGACTGGGCCGCCCTTGAAGAGAAGCCCCTTTCGACCGTGCCGCTGACGGCCGATGACGACGCGACCATCTTCTACACGTCGGGCACGACGGGGAAGCCCAAGGGCGCCATCGGGACCCATCGCAACGTCAACAGCAACATCTTCGCCGCCGCGGCCGCCGGCGCGCGCAGCTTCCTGCGCCGTGGCGAGGCGCCGCCCGAGCCCGATCCCACCGGTCCACAGCGCGGCTCGCTGATCTCGGTGCCGTTCTTCCACGCCACCGGCTGTTTCGCTGTGCTGAACCCCTCGCTGTTCGGCGGCGCCAAGCTGGCCATGATCCGCAAGTGGGATCCCGACAAGGCCATGCAGTTGATCGAGGACGAACGCCTGACCCAGATTGGCGGCGTGCCCACCATCGCCTGGCAGATCATCGAGCATCCCAATCGCGCCAACTATGATCTGTCGTCCGTCGAGTCGGTGTCCTACGGCGGCGCACCGTCGGCTCCGGAGCTGGTGCGCAAGATCAAGGAAGTCTGGCCCACGGCCGCTCCGGGCAATGGCTGGGGCATGACCGAGACCTCGGCCACCGCCACCAGCAACTCGGCCGAAGACTATGAAAATCGTCCCGACAGCTGCGGCCCGGCCGTGCCGGTCACCGACCTGAAGATCATGACCGTCGAGGAGCCGCATCGCGAGCTGCCGATCGGCGAGGTGGGCGAGCTGTGGTGCCGCGGCCCGCAGGTCGTGCGTGGCTACTGGAACAAGCCGGAAGCCACCGCTCAGACCTTTGTCGACGGCTGGGTGAAGACCGGCGATCTGGCGCGCCTCGACGCCGAGGGCTTCTGCTTCATCATCGACCGCGCCAAGGACATGCTGATCCGGGGCGGCGAGAACATCTACTGCATCGAGGTCGAGAACTGCCTTTACGATCACCCTGCGGTGATGGACGCGGCCCTGGTCGGCATAGAGCACAAGACCCTGGGCGAAGAGCCGGCGGCCGTGGTCACCCTCAAGCCCGGCGCCCACGCCACCGAGGCCGAGCTGCGCGCCTTTGTCGCCGAACGCCTTGCGGCCTTCAAGGTGCCGGTCAAGGTGGTGTTCTGGCACGAGACCTTGCCCCGCAACGCCAATGGCAAGATCATGAAGAACGAACTCAAGAAGGTGTTTGTCGAGGGCTAGAACCCTCTGCGGAGGCGACCATGGTCCAGTCGAAGGCGGCGAGCGTCGATGACTTCATGTCGGAGGTCTCGCCCGACCGCCGCCCGGCGCTGGACCGCCTTCGATCTCTGTGCCGCGAGACCTTCGGGGCCGACAGCGAGCTGATGGCGTTTGGCATGCCGGCCTATGGCGACGCCAGGGCCCCCTGGATCGCCTTCAACAGCCAGAAGCAGCATATCGCGCTCTATGCGGGGCAGGGGGCGGTCGAGCGCTTCGGCGATCGCCTGGGCGCGGCCAGCTGCGGCAAGGGCTGCATTCGCTGGCGCAAGCCCGACAGGATGGACTTCGACGTCATTGCCGACATCCTGGCCGACGTGCAGGCGCGCAAGGCGAGCGGGTGCGCTTGACGCACCCGCTCGCCCCGTCGACCTAGAGCGAGGTCGGCGGCTTGCGATGGGCCCAGGGCTGGGCTGCCTCCAGTTGATAGGCTAGCTGGAACAACAGCTTCTCGGCGCCGATGCGTGCAGCGAAGTGCACCCCGACGGGCAGGCCCGTCGCCGTCCAGTGCAGGGGGACGCTCATGGCCGCAGCGCCGGCGACATTGTGCACCGGCGTATAGCCGACATAGTGCATCAGGCGGGCCTGCAGAGTATCGAACGGCACCGAGCCGCCGACGAAGCCCAGCTCGGCCGGCGGACTGCCCAGGACGGGCGACAGGATCACGTCATACTGGGTCAGCCAGGTGTCGTAGGCCTTGGCCGAGGCCTGCAGCCGGCCGACGGCAGCCTCGATGTCACCCGGCTTCAGGCCGGCGACCAGTTCGGCCATGCCCAGGGTGAAGGGCTCCAGCACCGTGGCGTCTGCCTTGCGGCCCATGGCCTTGCTGACGCCGGCTGCAAGTTCGGCCGCGCCGGTGGACCACAGGGCGGTGAAGTCCCGGCCAAACTGGTCTCCGTCCATGGGCCAGCGCGTGGGTTCGACATGATGCCCCAGGCTGGCCATCAGCTTGGCCGCGCCCTCGACGGCGGCAATGACCTCGGCGTCGGGCTTTTGGCCGGTGCCGGTCTCGAACAGCAGGCCGACCTTGAGGCGCTTCTTCAGGGGTTCGGTGACCACCCCGACCGGTGCAAAGGGCGAACCCGCCGCTGTGCGCTCGCTGGCCGCGAACAGGGCCGCCGAATCGCGCACGCTGTGGCTGACGCAATGGGCCACGGAGAGGTCGACACCGCGGTCGCCGGGCCGGCCCTGGATCATCCGACCGCGCGAAGGCTTGAGACCAAACAGACCACAATTGGAGGCCGGGATACGGATTGAGCCGCCGCCGTCGCTGGAATGGGCGAAGGGCACGATCCCGGAGGCGGTCGCCGCCGCGGCGCCACCGGATGAACCGCCTGAGGAATGGTTCAGGTTCCAGGGATTGCGCGTGGGCAGAAAACCCATCGGCTCGGTCGTCGGCAGGAAGCCGTATTCCGGCGTCGTCGACTTGCCGATCACCACCAGGCCCGCCCGGTCATAGGCGTCGACAAAGGCGGTCTGCGCCTTTTCAGGCTGCGCGCCCATCGAACTGCGCGAGCCATAACGCGTTGGCAAGCCGGTATAGGCGTCCAGGTCCTTGATCAGGAAAGGCACGCCGGCGAACGGGCCGGAGAGCTGTCCCCCCTTGGCCTTGTCCATCGCGCGGTCGAAGTCGGAGGTGACGATGGCCCCGACCTTGGGCTGCAGGGCCTCGGCCTTGCGGATGGCCTCTTCGACCACCTCGGCGACGCTGACCTCCTTGCGACGGATGCGGCCGGCGATTTCGGTGGCGTCGGGCGTCCAGGCGGGCTGACTGGCGGACTTGGGCTTGGCCTCGACGGAGGGCGCGGCGGCGATCGCGGCGGAGGCGGCCAGCAGGCCGCGGCGACTGAAGTGCATGAAAATTCCTCCCAGGCGACCGGCGTCTTGGCGCGCCGGTGAACGGCGTTCAGTTGAACCTGAAGCGACCGCGACCGCAAGTCCGTGCTAGAGGCGGTCCATGACCCGTAGACGTGTAGATGTTCTGATGATGGAGCGCGGCCTGTTCGACAGCCGCGCCAAGGCCCGTGAGGCCATCGAGGCCGGACTGGTGCGCGCCGATGGCGTCGTCGTCCTCAAGCCCTCCGAGATGGTGGAAGAGCACGTGTCGATTCGCGCCTCGCTGGCCCATCCCTGGGTCGGGCGTGGCGCGCTGAAGCTGGTTCACGCCCTGGACCTCTGGCCGATCACTGTCGAGGGCAAGGTCGCCGTCGACGTCGGTGCCTCGACCGGCGGCTTTACCGAGGTGCTGCTGTCGCGCGGCGCGGCCAAGGTCTATGCGGTCGATGTCGGGCGCGAGCAGTTGCATCACAGCCTGATCAATGACGAGCGGGTGGTCGACCTGTCGGGCACCGACGCCCGCATCCTCGACACCAGCTGGATCGAGGAAGATCCCGAGCTGATCGTCAGCGACGTCAGCTTCATCTCGATGACCAAGGCGCTTCCAGCCGCCTTGGCGCTGGCCTCGTCGGGCGCCGACCTTGTCACCCTGGTCAAGCCGCAGTTCGAGGCGGGCAAAGGCCATGTCGGCAAGAACGGGCTGGTCAAGGATCCCCAGACCATCGCCCGGGTGCGCCGCGAGATCGTCGACTTCCTCGAAGAGTCGGGCTGGACCGTGATGGGCGAGGATGAAAGCCCGATCACCGGGGGCGACGGCCAGGTCGAGAGCCTGGTCTGGGCGCGCCGCCGATAGGAAACGGCCGCTCAAGCGGGGCGAGCGGCCGTCTGCCGTGCAGTCAGGTCAAGGGCTGGCGAGCCTAGAGCGGCGCGCGCGAAAAGGGAATCGCACGCCCCGCTCTAGCTTTTGTTTTCGCATCGCTTTTGCGGAAAACCGGCGTCCACTTTTCCGCGCGATGCTCTAGTCGACAACCTGGAAGCGGCCCTGGGCGTCGGGGCAGACGCGCACGAAGCGCTTCTGGACGCGACCGTCGGGCAGGTAGATCGGGCTCTCAGCCAGGGTGCAGCCATTGATGTCGGCCGAGCGCTGATCGACCCGGTACGAATAGGAATCCTGCCGATAGGCGTCGCGGTCGGCCTCGCGACGCGCGTCCTCGTAGCGAGGATCGTCATAGGGGCGAGCGTCGTAGCCATTGTCGTAGCGATTATAGGCCGTCGGCGGGGGAGGCGGAGGGGTTGCGCCCGAGGCGCAGGCCGCCGAGTTCCTGCCGATTTTGCTGCCGATCACCGCGCCCAGCAGGCCGCCTAGGACGGCGCCTTCGGTCTTGGCGCCATTGCCCGCAACGCTGCCGCCGATCGCCGCGCCCAGACCCGCGCCGGCCAGACCGCCGCCCGTGCCGCGCTGCGTCGTGCTGCGGCGGCAGGGATCGTAATAGTAGCCGTTGTTGTCATAGGCGCCGCCCCGATAGCTGGGTTGGCCATAGGCCTGGGCGCTGGCGAAGGTTGGGGCGAAAGCACCGGCGGCGACGGCCGCGATGGCGGCGCACAGAGCGATCTTCATGGTCGGCGTCCTGTTGGTCATGGCGACTGTCTCAAGCTTACTGATGGCATTTTTAGGTCAGCCGAAAGTAAGCCTCGACCACCCGACGCTCCACCATGGTCGCGCGAACATGAACGGTCGTTGAGCGAGGTGTTCATCTTCGTCCATGCCAACAGACCCTTTTGAGGGTATGGACACCCCCGAAGGGGCCATCGGGCCTCCGCGTCCGGGGCCCGCATGGCCCATGGGCTTGAAAGGGCGGGTTCCCTCGAAGGTTCCCGCCGCGAGATTGGATACGGAATGCGTGAAGTGATCATCGACGCCGTCGGCGCCCAGGGCGACGGCATCGTCCGAGAAGGCCCGGTGTTTGTCCCCCTGACCCTGCCCGGCGAACGGGCGCGGGTGAAGATGGACGGTTCGCGCGGCGAGCTGCTTGAGATCCTCGACGACAGCCCCGACCGCGTGACGCCGTCGTGCAAGCACTTCGGCGAATGTGGCGGCTGCACAAGCCAGCACTGGGCCCAGCAGCCGTATCTGGACTGGAAGTCCGAGTTGGTCCGCGTCCAACTCTCGCACGAGGGCCTGGAGACGGAGATCCTGCCGATCTTCGCGGCCCCACCCGCATCGCGTCGCCGCGTGGCTTTGCACGCCCGGGGCGGCAAAGGCGGCGTGCGCCTTGGGTTTAAGGAGCGCCGCTCCTGGAACCTGGTGAAGATCGAGGAGTGCCCGGTCACTGATCCGCGCCTGGTCGCCGCCTTTCCGGCCCTGGCGCGCCTGGCCCAGCCGTTCCTGGAACATCCCAAGTCAGCCCCGACCCTGCATGTCACGCTGACGGCGACCGGCCTGGACATCGACATCACCGGCGTCGAGGCCAAGAGCGGCGGCCTGTCGGCTGACGCCCGGATGGTAGCCGCCATGGCAGCCAGCGAAGGTGACTTCGCGCGTGTCACCCTGGCCGGCGAGGTCGTCTATATGGCTCGCCAGCCGCTGGTGAAGCTGGGGCCCGCTGTCGTGGCCCTGTCGCCCGGCAGCTTCCTTCAGGCCGTGCCGCAGGCCGAGAAGGCCATGGTGGCCTTTGCCGTCGAGGCAGCCCAGGGCGCGACCCGGATCGCGGATCTCTATTGCGGCGCTGGCACTTTCACGTTCCGCCTGGCCGAGATCGCCGCGGTCTATGCCGCCGATTCCGCCGCCCTGGCTGTGGCCGCCCTGAAGTCCGCAATCGGCGGCGCGCCGGGTCTGAAGCCGATCACCGCCGAGGCTCGTGATCTTGTCCGCCGCCCGATGCTGACCATGGAACTGACCAAGACCGACGTGGTCGTGATCGATCCGCCGCGGGCCGGCGCCTACGAGCAGACTGTCGAGATCGCCAACTCCAAGGTGGCCAAGGTGGTCAGTGTTTCGTGCAATCCCGCGACCTTCGCCCGGGATGCCCGCCTGCTGGTCGACGCCGGTTTCAAGCTGGAAAAGGTGCTGCCGGTGGACCAGTTCGTCTGGTCGCCCCATATTGAACTGGTTGGGGTCTTCTCACGATGAGGCAACCATGGACGATCAGGCCATCGAGCGACGTGAACGCAGCGCCTTCGCGCTAGACGCGGTCGGACAGCGCGCCAAGGCTGTCGCCAAGGCCGCCTGGTGGGGCGCCGCGGGCGGACTAGCCCGCGCCATCACCCAGCCGACCCGGGGCGAAGCGGCGCGAAGCTTCCAGCCTGAGGGTCCGCCGGTCTCGACCGCGCGCCTGCGCCAGGTCTATCTGGAGGCGTTCGAGAAGGACGCCCGCGATGTCGCCGAGGGCCTGTACCCTGCTGTGGAAGACGCGCCGACCCGGCCGGTAAAATCGCTGCTGGGCGCCCTCGACTTTCTGGTAGACGCCCGGGCTGTCGATCAGCGCCGCCGCCGCGGCGATGGCGTCGAAATCAGGTCAAAGGCTGAAACGGAAGCCTATCCAAACTATTATCGCCAGAACTTCCATTATCAGTCCGGCGGCTGGTTCACCGCCGAGAGCGCGCGGCGCTACGACGCCCAGGTCGAAGCCCTGTTCGCCGGAACGGCCGGCGCCATGCGCCGACGCGGGCTGTCCCTGCTGGCCAGGCATTGGCGCGGCCTTGATCATCGCGACCTGCGTATCGTCGATGCCGCCTGCGGGGCCGGCGCCTTCCTGCGCGACCTCAAGGCGGCCTTTCCGCGCGCCGCCCTGGCGGGTCTGGACCTCTCACCGGCCTATCTGGCCCGCGCCCGGCGTCATGCCGGCGTCGGGGGGGTGCAGGCCAATATCGAGACCCTGCCATTCGCCGACGGATCGCTGGACGCCGTCAGCTGCGTCTATCTGTTCCACGAACTGCCGCCGCGCGTGCGGCCGGTGGTGGCGGCGTCCATCGCCCGCGTGCTCAAGCCCGGCGGCGTTCTGGTCTTCGTCGACTCGGTGCAGCCGACCGACGAGCCCGACCTGGCCCGCCTGCTGGCAGCCTTTCCGGCCTATTTTCATGAGCCCTACTATTCGACCTACGCCCAGACCGATCTGGCGGCCCTGTTCAGCGGGGCCGGCCTGCGGTTGATCAGCGAGGACCGGGCTTTCCTGACCAAGGCGATGCTGCTTCAGAAAGCCTGAGGCTGGACGGACGGCCCTGGGCGCGGCACTAAGCGGCCCTGTATCGGGGGCGAGCGCGTTGGGGCAATCGATCGACGGCGGGCGTCGCTATGAGGCCCTGGACGGCCTGCGCGGCATCGCGGCGGTAGGTGTGCTGCTCTACCATCTGGGGGGCTGGACCTATCGACCCTGGCTGATGGCCCATGGCTATCTGGCCGTGGACTTCTTCTTCTGCCTCAGCGGCTTTGTCCTGGCCCATGCCTATGGCGCGCGCGCCATGAGCTGGGGGAGCTTCATGCGGGCCCGCCTGATCCGGGTCTGGCCGCTGATCGCAATCTCGATGGTTGCCGGTGCCCTGGTGATGATCGGGCATCGCGACAGTATCCTGATGTGCCTGCTGATGGGGCTTCTGGTCCTGCCCAGGATCTGGGTCGGTGACGAAGACAGCTTCTCACCGCTTTTCCCTTTGAATCCGCCGGCCTGGTCGCTGTTTCTCGAGTTACTGGCCAGCGCGTTGTGGTTCCCCGCGCGACGTCTGGCGACCCTGTGGCTGGTGCTGGTCATCGTCGTTTCGGGCGGGGTGCTGATCGGCATCGCCTATGGCATGGGCGGGGTGCAGACCGGCTGGGATCGGGCCACCTACTGGATCGGCGTCATCCGCACGATCTTCCCGTTCGCCCTGGGCTGGGCCTGCTATCGGATCCAGGCCTATGTGCGGCTGTCGGCCCCGGCCTGGCTGCTAGCCCTGGTGCTGCTGGCGGTACTGGCTGTTCCGCCGATGGACTATACCGCCACCTATGACCTGGTCTGCGTGGCCGTGGTGTTTCCACTGATCGTGCTGCTGGGGCATCGCGATCCCGAAGGCCGGGCCGGGGCGATCTGCCGGTTTAGCGGCGAGATCTCCTATCCGCTGTATGCGCTGCACTGGGTGCTGTGGGAGCTGCTGCTGCGCGCCTTCCGCGCTGCCGGCGGCAAGGGCTATCCCGGCCTCTTCCTGGCGGTTGCGGTCATCTTGATCATCGCCAGCGCCTGGGGGGTTCTAAAGGTCTATGACCTTCCCGTACGCCGCTGGCTGAAGGCGCGTTGGGCCAGGGCTTGAAAGTTTCGCCTGGCTGCTGTCGTCGGCGCCGGGATCGGCTGACGCCGGACGCGGGCCAGGTGCGTTGAATATCCGAGCCGAAAGTTTCAGTTCGTCAGGGTGTTGCAGCGAAATTCCGAAACTCGGTGGATCCGGCTGATCTAGAACAGGCTCATCTGGTCGCCGGCCTTGGCCGGGACCTTGAACGCTCCGACATCCATGGGCTGCACCGGCGCATCCAGCCCGAACCGTCGGCGGGCGACATCAAACCGCTGGCTCATCACCTCGGCCACCGGGCCTTCTCCGGTCATGCGCGTGCCCCATTCGGAGGCATAGGCCGCGCCGCCGCGCATCTGGCGCACCAGCGACATCACCCGCTTGGCGCGGTCGGGGTGATCGGTAGCCAGCCACTGCTGGAACAGGTCGTTGATCTCCAGCGGCAGGCGCAGGGCCACATAGCCGGCCGAGGTCGCTCCGGCCTCTGCGGCGCGCTGCAGGATCGCTTCCATCTCGTGGTCGTTCAGCGATGGGATAGACGGCGCGAACATCACGGTCACCGGCACGCCGGCAGAGGCCAGCTGGCGAATCGCATCGATCCTGCGCTCGGGCGTGGCGGCGCGCGGCTCCATGCTGCGAGCCAGCCTGCGGTCCAGCGTGGTGACCGACACCGCCGCGCGGACCAGGCCCGCCTCGGCCATGGCTCCCAGGATGTCGAGGTCGCGGGTGATCAGGGCCGACTTGGTGATGATCGTGAAGGGGTGGTTGAACCGCGCCAGGGTCTCGATGACTGCGCGGGTGACCCGCAGGGTCTTCTCCTGCGGCTGATAGGGGTCGGTGTCGCCGCCGATATGGATGACCTGCGGCTTGTAGGCCGGCTTGGACAGCTCGCGCTCCAGCAGCTTTCCAGCCTCTGGCTTGAAGAACAGCTTGGATTCAAAGTCCAGGCCCGGCGACAAGCCCAGATAGGCGTGGGCCGGGCGTGCGTAGCAGTAGACGCACCCGTGCTCGCAGCCTCGGTAGGGGTTGATCGAGCGATTGAAGCTGATGTCGGGGCTGTCGTTCTTGGCGATGATGGTCCTGGATTTCATCGGCTGGATGGTGGTGGTCAGCGGCCGCGCCGCCTCGTCCTCCTCGGTCCAGCCATCCTCGAAGGCCTCGGAGCGAAAACTCTCGAACCGGCTGGTCTCGTTCGACCGTGCGCCGCGGCCTCGAAGGGCGACGCGGTTCATGTGAGCTGGGGCGGGCATGGGCTGACCCTAGCTTTGAATTGAGAACATAACAAGAACCAGACTTGACCAATGGGCCTGACGCCGTGAAGCAGGGGGCATGATCACCGTCGTCATCCCCACCCACGACAGCGCCCACCTGATCGGGCCGTGTCTCACCAGCCTTGTGACAGCGGCGGTCGACGGTCTGGTCCGCGAGGTGGTGCTGGCCGATGGCGGCTCGACCGACGACACCCTGGATATCGCCGAGGACTGCGGCGCGCGGATCGTGGCCGCCGGCGACGATGTCGGGGCGCGCCTGGCGGCGGCCTGTAAGCGCCCGCGCGGCGACTGGCTGATGCTGCTGGAGCCGGATGCGATCCTGCCGGAGGGCTGGCGCGCGGTGGCGGAAAAGCAGATCAATGCCGGCTGGGACAAGGCGGTCAGCCTGCCGCGTCCGGGCCTGCCGTGGTTTCGCCGGCCGTTCACGAAGCCGCAGGGCCTGTTGCTCTCGGCGCGACGCTACGAAGCCAGTGGCGGCTTTCGCCCTGGCGACAGGGACTTCGCCAGACTGATCGGTGCGGTTGGCGCCAAACGCCTGACGTGGTGACCTAAAGGTCCAGCCGGATGTCGATCTCGCGCGCGCCCAGGGCCACGGCGTCCAGGGTGCGGGTCTCGGCGCCCATCAGCCGGCGATAGGTCCAGTACGAGGCCACGACCTTCTCGACATAGTTGCGCGTCTCGACCGCCGGCAGGCTTTCGATCAGCAATAGGCTGTCACAGTCGGCGCCCAGTTGGGCCTGGGTCTTGAGCAGGGTGCCGGGGCCACCGTTATAGGCCGCCACGGCGCGCAGCATGTCATTGCTCTGCAGGCCGCGATCCATCAGCCAGGTGAAATAGTCCTGCCCGACCCGCAGGTTGAAGGCCGGATCCAGCAGCGGTGTATTGTCGGCCAGCAGCTTGTCGTCGCCGGCGGCGCGGGCGGCGGCGATCGGCATCAGCTGCATCAGGCCCACCGCGCCGGCGCCCGAGACCGCCGAGGGGTCAAAGCGGCTCTCCTGGCGCACCAGGGCGTAGACCATGGCCTTGTGGATGGTGAAGCCGCCCTTGGGCTCCAGCGGGGGCAGGGGATAGTCGTCCGAGCCGAGGCGGGCGACGGGGCGTCCGGCATTCAGCGGGGCGCGGGCGTTCAGGGCCAGGGTCAGGCTCATCCAGTCGCCGCGCGCCTTCTCGGTCTGGGCCAGCGACAGGCCGGCGCGCAATTCCTGGCCGGCCTCGGTCCAGCGGCCGATCTGGGCCAGGGCGGCGGCGCGGCGAGCGCGGTCGTCGACGCTCAGCAGGCGGTTCAGCGACGTGATGTCCGGGCCGTCATAGCTGAAGCGGCTGATCAGGGCGGCGATAGGATCGTCGGGATCATTGGGCAGGGCCACGCCGGCCAGGGTCAGCTGGCGGGCGGCGATCATGCCGTAGAAGGTGTTGGGCGAGCGGGCGGCTTCGATCAGCGCCTCGCGGGCGTCAGCGCTGCGTCCGGCCCCGCTGGCGGCGCGGGCGGCCCAGAAGGCTCCGGCGGCGCGCAGCCAGTCGTCCTGGCTCTCGTCGCGGGCCACCTGATCGAAATAGTCCTGGGCCTGGGCGTGCTGGCCCAGGCGATAGGAGGCCAGACCCGCAATCCAGCGTTCGCCGCTGATCTGGGCCAGGGTCAGAGCCTTGGCGATGTCGCCGGAATAGTAGGCCTCGCGCGCGCCGCGCGCCTTGTCGGCCGGCGGCGGCCCTTTCTCGGTCGCGACAAACAGGGTCGGCGGTCGCGGGGCAGGGCCCTTGGCCGGCTTGCGCTTGACGGCCAGGGTATAGACCTTGTCGGCCCCCGCCTCGTCGCCATAGGCCTTTAGCCAGCCGGTCAGGTCTTCATATTCGGCGGTATAGGCGCGGGGGTGCATGACCTTGGCATAGGCCAGGCGGCCAGCCAGGCTTTTGTCGCGGGCGTTGGCGAAGGCCGCCTCGGCGGCGTCGAAATCACCCCGCTCGGAGGCCGAGAACGCAGCGCGATAGTAGCGGACGTCGTCCTTGGTGAGCGGCTCGAGGCTGGATGCGTGCGCACCCACGGCGGCGCCCAGACACAGGACAAGGGCCGAGAGCACGGCCAGAGGGCGAGCGATGAGCTGCAATGCGTATCGCGCTTCCCGAAGGCGGCGCGTCCCCGTTCCGACTTGTCGGCCAGAGTCCTAGTGGGGACGCTCCGGGCGATCAAGTCTTTCGGTCAGGGTCAGCAGATCCTGCCAAGCTTTCTTCTTGGCCGCCGGCTGCCTGAGCAGGAAGGCCGGATGCAGGGTCGGCAGAGCGGGCAGCTCCCTTTCGCCGTCCGACGAGGTCCATTCGAACCAGCGGCCCCGCAGCGACAGAATGCCTTCGTCGCGCTTGAGCATGGCCTTGGCCGAGGCTCCGCCGATCAGCAGCAGCATCCTGGGGTTCACCAGGGCGATGGCGCGTTCGAGGAACGGCGCGCAGACGGCCTGCTCCTGGGGCGTTGGGGTTCGGTTGCCCGGCGGTCGCCAGAAGACGGTGTTGGTGATGAAAACGCGGTCTGTCAGGCCCGAAGCCTTCAGCATCCGGTCAAGAAGTTGTCCGGCGCGACCGACAAACGGCTGACCTTGTGCGTCTTCATCGGCGCCGGGGCATTCGCCGATGATCATCAGCGGCGCGTCGCCCGGACCGCGCGAAACCACAGCCTGTCTGGCGCCTTGTGTTTTCAGCGAGCATCCGTCGAAGGCGGCGATGGCGGCCGCGAGGGCTTCAAGGTCCTGGCACGTGGCCGCCGCCGCGCGCGCCTGGGCGATCGCCGTCGAAACGTCGGGCGATACGTTGGAAACCAGTGTCGGACGCGCTGCGGCCGCGACGGCGGCCGGCTGGCTCTTGGCGCGCAGCAGGGCCGCGCCCTCGGCCAGACGGTCGATCGGCGCATCCGAATAGGTGGCGTCGACCCCCGCATCCGCCCAGAAGGCGAGCAGGCTTTCGACGGCGCGCGGATCGACGGCAAGGCTCATGGCCATACCCATAGCGCGATCTTTGTCCGCTCTCCACGCTGCGCCGCAACAAAAGTCCGCGCTTTATCCTTGACCGCCACTGCGTCACGTTCGGATAAGGTCAAAGACAAACAGTCATACGACGGGCGCCATCCACGCAAGCGATGGGCCCGGGGCGGGAGATCCCATGAGCGAAGTCCTCGAACGCGAGTCGATGGAATACGACGTCGTTATCGTCGGCGGCGGCCCCGCTGGCCTGTCGGCTGCCATCCGCCTCAAGCAACTGGCCGCTGAAGCCGGAACAGAAATCTCCGTCGCCCTGCTGGAAAAGGGTTCCGAGGTCGGCGCGCACATCCTTTCGGGCGCGGTGATCGACCCCAAGGCGCTCAATGAACTCTTCCCCGACTGGCGGGACGATGACGCCCCGCTCGAGACTCCCGTCACTAAGGACCGCTTCCTGATCCTGGGTCCCCAGGGCGAGATGTCGCTGCCGATGTTCGCCCTGCCGCCGTTCATGCACAACGACGGCTGCTACATCGCCTCTCTGGGCAATGTCACCCGCTGGCTGGCTGGCAAGGCCGAGGAACTGGGCGTCGAGATCTATCCGGGCTTCGCCGCCTCCGACATGGTCTGGAATGACGACGGTTCGCTGAAGGGCGTTGTGGTCGGCGTGGTCGGCATCGCCAAGAGCGGCGAGCACAAGCCCGACTACCAGCCCGGTATGGAACTGCATGGCAAGTACGTGTTCATCGCCGAGGGCGTGCGCGGCTCGCTGGCCAAACAATTGATCGCCAAGTTCGACCTGTCGGCCGGCAAGTCGCCGCAGAAGTACGGCCTGGGCATCAAGGAGCTGTGGCAGGTGCCGCCCGAGAAGCACCAGCCCGGCCTGGCCGAGCACACCACCGGCTGGCCGCTGGACGACAAGACCGGCGGCGGCAGCTTCATGTACCACTTCGGCGATAACTACGTGTCGATCGGCTATGTGGTGCACCTGAACTACAAGAACCCGTGGCTGTCGCCGTTCGACGAGTTCCAGCGCTTCAAGCAGCACCCGTCAGTCAGGCCGCACCTGGAAGGCGGTCGCCGGATCTCCTACGGTGCGCGGGCCATCACCGAGGGTGGTTACCAGTCGATCCCCAAGCTGACCTTCCCGGGCGGTGCGCTGATCGGCTGCTCGGCCGGCTTCGTCAACGTGCCCCGCATCAAGGGCAGCCACAATGCCATGAAGACCGGCATGCTGGCGGCCGAACAGGCCTTCAAGGCCCTGGCCGCCGGCCGCGCCAGTGACGAGCTGGTCGAGTATCAGGA
Organism: Caulobacter sp. ErkDOM-C; assembly: GCF_048541825.1. Taxonomy (GTDB): domain Bacteria; phylum Pseudomonadota; class Alphaproteobacteria; order Caulobacterales; family Caulobacteraceae; genus Caulobacter. The sequence continues at coordinate 1,728,609 of NZ_CP183332.1, forward strand.
CGCCTTCGAGAAGAGCTGGGTCGCCAAGGAACTGAAGGTCGTCCGCAACGCCAAGCCGCTGCTGGGCAAGTTGGGTACTTTCCTGGGCGGCGCTGTCGGCATGTTCGACATGTGGGTCACCCACCTGACTGGCGGCTTCTCGTTCTTCGGCACGATGAAGCACGACAAGACCGACGCGGCCTCGACGGGCCTGGCCAAGGATTTCAAGCCGATCGTCTACCCCAAGCCCGACGGTGTGATCAGCTTCGACAAGCTGAGCTCGGTGTTCCTGTCGGCCACCAACCATGAGGAAGACCAGCCCGCTCACCTGACGCTGAAGGATCCGTCGATCCCGATCTCGGTCAACCTGCCCAAGTACGGAGAACCGGCGCGGCTCTACTGCCCGGCCGGCGTCTATGAGGTGCTGTACAACGAGCAGGGGACTGATCCGCGCTTCCAGATCAACGCCCAGAACTGCGTCCACTGCAAAACCTGCGACATCAAGGATCCGTCGCAGAACATCGTCTGGACAACGCCCGAAGGCGGCGGCGGCCCCAACTATCCGAACATGTGACGACAAAGGCCTCCTGATCCAGCAGATCGGGAGGCCTTTTTGTTGGCGTGCTCTGGGCCCAACAAGCGTTTTTGCCGCGCGCCCCGGACTTGCGGCGCGCGTCGAAACCCAACAGGGTGCCAGCATGCGTTTTAAAGTCCTCCTCGCCGCCGCGTCCCTGCTCACCCTGACGGCCTGCGCCTCGACCCCGGATGTCGCCCTGCGCGGTCCGGTATCGGCCGGCTACTCCTTGTTCGACTTGCGCAGTTCCTATGGTCAGTTCCTTGCGGGGCAGGCAGCGTTGCGTGATGGCCGTACGCGCGAGGCGGCGGACTATTTCGGCGTCGCGGGCGTACTGGCTGACGATCCAGCTATGATCAGCGAGCGGACCTTCACCGCCCTGCTGCTATCGGGCGAGGTCACCCGCGCCGCTCAAATCGCGCCTCGCGGCGAGGACGCCGGCGAGGCGGTCAAGCGACTGGCGACGCTGACCCGGATCGTGGAACTGCTGGCGGCCGGCAAGGGCAAGGACGCCCAGACCCTTCTGAAGGCCGAGCCGATCGCCTTCCCGCACCGTCCGGCCGCCGCCCTGCTGGGGCCCTGGATTGCCGCCGCCGCAGGCGACGCCGAGGGCGCGACGGTCCAGCCCAGCCTGCAGAATGACCGGCTGGTGCAGTATTTTGGCCAGCTGGGCCAGGCGCGCCTGTTCGAACGCGCCCGACGCTATGACGAGGCCGAGACCGACTACAAGGCGCTGACCTCGTCATCGAACACCGCCGGCATTTTCATGCTCGACTATGGTGCGTTCCTGGAGCGTCGCAAACGCCACGCTGATGCGATCGTGCTGTATGATCAGGCCCTCGCCGCCGATCCTTCGGACGCTGGCCTGCAAAAGGCGCGCGCGCGCGCCCTGGCCAAGAGCGCGCCGCCGCCGATGCCGTCGATCAGGCAGGGCGCAGCCCAGAACCTGGTGGCGTGCGCCGCCACCTTCGCCGGCGAACGCCAGAGCCAGTTCGCCCTGGCCTATCTGCGTCTGGCCCTGCGGCTGGATCCCGATCGCGAGGAGGCCTGGATGCTGGTCGGTGACCTGCTGAACCAGGCCGACGATCATCGCGGGGCCATCGACGCCTTTGGCCGCATTCCGGCAAGCTCGCCCCAGTACGCGACGGCCCAGGGCAAGCTGGCCTGGACCTACCAGCAGAGCGGCGACAAGCCCCGCGCGCTCGAAATCGCCCGCCAGTCGTTAGTCACCGCGCCCGGCGACCGCGACGCCCAGATCGCCCTGGCCGACCTGTTGCGCGCCAACGAGCGCTGGGACGAGTCGGTCAAGGTTCTCGACTCACTGATCGCCGGCGAGGCCGAACGGCCCGATTGGCGCGTGCTCTATCTTCGGGGCATCGCCCTGGAGCGCGCGGGTCGCTGGGCAGAGGCCCAGCAAGACCTGGGCGCAGCGCTGAAGCTCAATCCGGACGAGCCGGAGCTGCTGAACTTCCTCGGCTATTCCTGGATCGACCGTAACGAGCGTCTGCCCGAGGCCCTGGCCATGGTCCAGAAGGCCGTCGACGCCCGCCCGCAGTCGGGCGCCATGCTCGACTCGCTGGGCTGGGCCTATTACCGGATGGGCAATTACAAGATCGCCGTCGAGAAACTGGAGCAGGCCGTCGAGATGGAACCGGGCGATCCGGACGTCAACGGTCATCTGGGCGATGCTTACTGGCGCGCGGGTCGGCGGATCGAAGCCGAGTTCCAGTGGCGCCGGGTGCTGAGCCTGGAGCCGGACGCCAAGCAGAAGGCTGACGCCGAAGCCAAGCTGAAGGACGGTCTGGGCGCGGCCGGACCCGCGGTGTCATCGACCATCGCCGGCAACTGAGCTATCGAACGGGTCTAGCCGTTCGTCCTAAGGTCTCGCCATGCGCCTTTCCGCCTTCGCCCCGGCCAAGGTCAACCTGTTCCTGCACGTCGGCGGACCCGATGCGGAGGGCTATCACCCGATCTCAAGCCTGATGGTCTTCGCCAACGTCGGCGACGAGGTCTCGCTGCAGGCCAGCGACGCGCCCAGCTTTGAGACCACCGGGCCGTTCGGGGCCGGCATTCCGGCGGGCGACGACAATCTGGTTATGCGCGCGGCCCGGGCCTTCCATGCCGGCGCGGCCGCGCCTCTGCCGCCGTTCCGTCTCTTGCTCGAAAAGCGCCTGCCGATCGCCGCAGGCCTCGGGGGCGGCTCCAGCGACGCTGGAGCGGCCCTGCGCCTGCTGCGCGATGCTCTGGCTCCGGGTCTCTCTGACGAGGCTCTGGAAGCCATGGCGTCCAGTCTGGGCGCCGATGGCGCCGCTTGCCTGTGGGGCCAGCCTGTAATGGCCGAGGGGCGGGGAGAGCGGCTGTCGCCGGCGCCCGGCCTGCCGCCGCTGCACGCCGTGCTGGTCAATCCGCTAGCGCCGTCGCCGACCGGGGCGGTCTATCGCGCCTATGACGCCGCCATTGCGCCGGAAGGCGAGGCCAGGCCCTGGATGCCGGACGCCTTCGAAAGCGCCGAAGAAGTCGCCGCCTGGCTGGTCGCGGCCACCCGCAACGACCTTGAGGCGCCCGCCATCGCGCTGGAGCCCCTGATCGGCGAAGTGCTGGACATCCTGCGCGACGAACCCGAGACGCTTATGGCCCGGATGTCGGGCTCGGGCGCCACCTGCTTTGCGCTGTGCGCCGGCGACATCGAGGCCGAAGGGCTGGTCGAACGACTGGAGAGCATGCGACCCGACTGGTGGGTGCGGCGCTGCCGGCTGGACGGGGGGCTGGCCTAGATTGAGGGCGGTGTGGTGGAAGCTCCGCCGGAATTGCGCGACAGGCCTTCCAGAAGCGTCGCCCACTGCTCGGCGCGGCGATCCCAGTCGCAGGTGCTGCGGAACCACGCCATCTGCTGGTTGATGAGGCTCCCATAGAGCGTGGGATCCTGCCTGGCGCGGTGCACTTCCTGGACGACGGCGCGCGCAAACGCCCCTGACCAGCCGGATCGCGAATTATTCAGGGGCGTCAATCGACCAAAACGCCCTGAGGTCTCGCGCAAGGCGCCGACGTCTGAGCCGACTAGCATGCATCCGGCCGCGCCGCCCTCCATCATCACGATGCAGGATGTCTCAATGAACGTCGTCGGATAGGCCCAGACGTCGGCGGCCAGCATTTCTTCGGCCAGTTTCGATTGCGAGACTCCTCCAACATATTCAATGCCGGGGAGGTTGCGGGCGACTTCGTAATAGACCGAGAACTCATCCCGTTCCGGGGGGATTTGATACATGGCCTGATCGGAAAAAATCTTCAGGCGAACATTGGGCAGCGCTTTTCTGATCGTCGGAAATGACATCAGCAAGAAATCCAGCCCGCGGCCTGGCGCGCTTGCATAGAACAGTATCGGGTCTTCGCCCCGTTCTACGAACGTTGGCTTGGTCCGGGTAACGCGCGCCAGGATGGGGTTTATCGCGTTGCCGATAACCTCGCCGCTCATGCTCCATTTGCTCGAAAAGCTGTCACGCTGATAGTTGCTGACGAAAACGGTCGTGGTCCACGCTGCTCTCTCGACGGGTTCTGCGAAGGGCGCTGCGCCTTGGCTGCCAACCGCCTTGTGCTGCCAGTTGATCAGCGCCGTACCAACGCCGGCCTGACGCAGGCGCGCGGCGATTGGCGTTGTCAGAACGACCACCGCGTCCTGTTGGTTGAGATAGCTAGCCGCTGAGTCCCAATCAAAGCCGGTGCACAGCACGCCCATGACCACCTCTTCGGGCGCGCCGGGGGACATGAGGCTGACGGTATGCCCTTGGGCCGCTAGGGCGCTCGAGAGGAAGCAGGCCGCCGATTGGGTGCCACCCAGTGGCCGTGAGAATGGCGTTTCCGGCGTGTAGCGCAGTCCGGATGTATCAACGAATGCGATTTTCACGGCAGTCCCAATAGTCGTTCATCACGCGGGTATGAGGTGAATGCGATATGGCTTTCCCGTTGGCAATCCACTTGCCAGCAAAAAGGAATGCTGCTCGGCTTCCTTGTCCCTGGTCCATTGGAGCGTCCATGTATCGCCGCGATCTACTCGCCGTCGCCCTGACCCTGGTCGCCGCGCCAGCCCTGGCACAGACAGCCCCGACCCCACCTGCCGCCCCCGCCGCGCCCAGGACCGTCCGGGTCAATGTCGAGACCGGGCAGGGCGTCATCGTCATCGAGCTCTATGTCGAGCAGGCCCCGATCACCACGGCCAACTTCCTGCGCTATGTCGACCAGAAGCGCTATGACGGCGCCACGTTCTTCCGGGCCTCGCGGTCGCCGGGACCGGTTGACTACGGCCTGATCCAGGGTGGGCTGCAGGGCGATCCGGCCAGGGTGCTGAAACCCATCGCTCATGAGCCCACCACCCAGACGGGGATCAAGCACACCAACGGGGTGGTCTCGATCGCTCGCAACGCGCCGGGCACGGCGACCTCGGATTTCTTCATCTGCGTCGGCGACGCGCCCTATCTGGACGCCGACCCTGCCGCGCCGGGCGACAATGCCGGGTTCGCGGCGTTCGGCAAGGTGGTCGAGGGCATGGACGTGGTCCACAAGATTATCAATCTGCCAACGCCTGGCGTGGCGGTGAACCCGGTCATGAAGGGCCAGATCCTGGAGCCGCCGGTGCCGATCCTGAGAGCGCGCCGGGCGCCTGTGGCCCCCTAAACGGTCAGCCGCCTGGACAAAAAGAACCGGACAAAAAGAAAGGGCGCGGAGCCAAGCTCCGCGCCCTTCGCCTTTTCAGCTGTGCCGAAGCCTAGCTGTGATAGGCGCGCTCGCCGTGTTCGGCGATGTCCAGGCCTTCTTCTTCGGCGTCCGGCGCGGCGCGGAGACCGATGACCAGCTTGATCAGGAAGAAGACGATGGCCGAAGCAATGGCCGACCAGACGACGGTCAGGCCAACGGCCTTGGCCTGGATCAGGAGTTGAGCGATAGGCTCGTACGAGGCCAGGGCGTCGCAGGTCGAGATATCGCCGTCCTTGGCGCAGGTCGTGTAGTCGACGATGCCGGCGCCGCCCCAGACGGGGTTGACCAGCAGGCCGGTGGCCAGGGCGCCGACGATGCCGCCGATGCCATGGATGCCGAAGGCGTCCAGGCTGTCATCGTACTTCAGCGTGTTCTTCACGACCGAGCAGAAGAAGATGCACAGCGGCGAGACGATCAGACCCAGGATCACAGCGCCCATCGGGCCGGCGAAACCCGCGGCCGGGGTGATGGCGACAAGGCCAGCCACGACGCCCGACGCCAGGCCCAGGGCCGAAGGCTTCTTGCGGGTAACCCACTCCACCAGGATCCACGACAGACCGGCGGCGGCGGTGGCGACGAAGGTGTTGATCATCGCCAGCGAGGCGTAGCCGTTGGCTTCAAGGTTGGAGCCGGCGTTGAAGCCGAACCAGCCCACCCACAGCAGACCGGCGCCCACGAGGGTCAGGGTCAGCGAGTGCGGCGGCATCGGCTCTTTGCCGTAGCCTTGACGCTTGCCGAGGATCAGGGCGCCGACGAGGGCGGCGATACCGGCGTTGATGTGCACCACGGTGCCACCAGCGAAGTCCAGAGCGCCCCAGGCCCAGATCTGGCCGGCCTTGATCGGCGCGGTCGGATCACCAGCGATGGCGTCCGGACCCGGCCACCACCAGACCATGTGCGCGATCGGATAGTAGGAGAGCAGGGGCCACAGGACCGCGAAAGCGACGATCGCGGCGAACTTCATCCGCTCGACCAGCGAGCCGATGACCAGCGCGGCGGTGATCGCGGCGAACGTGGCCTGGAAGGCGACGAAGGTCAGTTCCGGGATCACGACGCCGGTCGAGAACGTCGCGACGTTGCTGGCCGGAGTCACATCCTTCAGGAACAGACGACCAAGGCCGCCGACATACTTGTCCCAGCTGCCGCCATCGGTGAAGGCGAAGCTGTAGCCCCACAGCACCCAGGCGACGAAGCCGATGATGGCGACGGTCGAGACCTGCATCATCACCGACAGCATGTTCTTGGAGCGGACCAGGCCGCCGTAGAACAGGGCCAGGCCCGGCAGGATCATCAGCAGGACCAGGACGGTCGAGGTCAGCATCCAGGCATTGTCGCCCTTGTCCGGAACCGGCGCCGCAGCGGCGGGAGCGGCTTCGGCGGGCGCGGCTTCAGGAGCCGGAGCGGCTTCAGGCGCCGGCGCGGCCTCTGCGGGCGCGGCGGCGACGGCGGGCGCCGCTTCCTGTGCGAAGGCCACAGCCCCCAGCGGGGCTCCGGCCAGTGTCGCGGCGAGCAGCAGCCCGGCCAGCGGTTTGAAGGTCAATTTCATCGTCGGTTATCCCCTGTTCCCGATGGCACTAAAGAGCGGCCGGGCCGGTTTCACCGGTCCGGATGCGCACGGCGTCTTCCACGTTCAGAACGAAGATCTTGCCATCGCCGATCTTGCCCGTGGCCGCCGCGGCCTTCACGGCCTCGACCGCCTTGGCCGCGGACGCATCGTCCACGACCGCTTCCAGTTTCACCTTGGGAACGAAGTTCACTTGGTACTCCGCACCCCGGTAGATTTCGGTCTGGCCCTTCTGGCGGCCGTAACCCTTAACTTCCGACACCGTCAGCCCCTCGACGCCAGCGGCGACGAGCGCCTCACGGACCTCGTCGAGCTTGAAGGGTTTGACGACCGCTATGATCAGTTTCATCCGCCTTGCTCCGGCCCGCCGATATCGCGGGCTCCCCTTGCTTGGTTGCCGTGCGCTTTGCGCCCGGGTGATCACCGCCGAAGCCGCCACTACGCGCTGCATCGTTTTCCCCGGCGATGGTCACGCTATCGGTCGAGGTCGGCGAGGTGCGGTCGCGCGACAAGGAATTGGAAAGGAAATGGGCAAGACGCTCAAAATCAAAGCATGAGGCGCGGCCGGTGCAGCAAAAAGCAGCACTATCGCCGGATGAGGACGCTCTGACCGTCGGCGAGATGCCTGCTGTCGAGCAGGAAAGTCAGGGCCGGCGCCGCAAGGCTGTTCGTCCTTGAACCCGCCCCAGGGTCACGAGCCCGTGATGATCGGCAACCGGCATTCGTCCCAAGCGTAGTTGAAGCCTGGAACACGAGGAGCTCATCATGTCCATGTCGCGCCTGTTCGCCGTCGCCGCCGCCACCGCCTTGATGTCCGGCGCCGCCCTAGCCCAAACCACCACCACGACAACCACCCCAGCGCCCGTCGATCAGGCGCCGGTCAACCCGGCCGCCCCGGCGTCGATGATGTCCGATCCAAATATGATGATGATGCCCGATCACAGCATGATGAGCCCTAAGCTGGCCACCACGCCCTCGGCCTCGACCCTGGGGACCGACACCGCCGGCGTCGTGCCGATGTCGTCCCAGTCGCCGGAGGTCCAGGCGACTTTGAAGGCCGGTGATCCGAATGTGGTCTCCAATGCGCCGATCGCCGACACCCCCGAGAACCGCGCCAAGTACGGCAAGCCGATGAGCAATGCCGGCAAGCGCTCAGCCGCCAAGGGCAACTAGCCCCTTCGCGACGAAGCCAACATCGCTTGAAGCACCAGTCGGTGGGCCCTATGGTCCGCCGACTTTTTTCTGGCCCTGTTCGGACACTGATGTCGCGCCCCAAGCCCACCTCGTTTCAAGCCCTGATCCTGACGCTCCACAACTATTGGAGTGAACATGGCTGCGCGATCCTGCAGCCGCACGACATCGAGGTGGGGGCAGGGACCCTGCATCCGGCCACGGTACTGCGGGCCCTGGGTCCCAAGCCGTGGAACGCCGCCTATGTGCAGCCCTCGCGCCGTCCGGGCGACGGTCGCTATGGCGAGAACCCCAACCGGCTGCAGCACTATTACCAATATCAGGTGATCCTGAAGCCCAACCCGCCCAACATGCAGGACCTGTATCTGGGCTCGCTGGAAGCGATCGGCCTGGACCTGCGCCTGCACGACATCCGCTTCGTCGAGGACGACTGGGAAAACCCCACCGTCGGCGCCTGGGGCCTGGGCTGGGAAGTCTGGTGCGACGGCATGGAAGTCAGCCAATACACCTACTTCCAGCAGGTGGGCGGCCTGGACGTCTCGCCGGTGGCCGGCGAGCTGACCTACGGCCTGGAACGCCTGGCGATGTACGTGTTCGGCGTCGACAACGTCTATGACCTGCCGTTCAACGATCCGCAGTCGCCGCTGGGCGCGATGACCTATGGCGACGTGTTCCTCGAGAACGAGCGCCAGCATTCGGAAGCCAATTTCCACGGCTATGACGTCGCCGTGCTGAAGGGGCAGTTTGAGGACATGGAGCGCCAGGTCCCGCTGATGCTGGCCCGCGACTATCAGGGCAAGTCACTGGTCCTCCCCGCCTACGACATGGTCCTCAAGGCCAGCCACCTTTTCAACCTGATGAACGCCCGCGGCGCGATCGCCGTCGCCGAGCGCGCCAGCTACATCGGACGCATCCGCGACCTTTGTAAGATGTGCGCCTCGGAGTGGGTGAAGCAGCAGGAAGCCGCGTAAGTCACATGCCCCAACTTCTCCTCGAACTGTTCTCCGAAGAAATCCCGGCGCGCATGCAGGCCAATGCGGCCCGCGACCTGGAACGCATGGCGCGCGAGCACCTGGCCGCCGCCGGCTTCCTGCCCGAGGCCCTGAAGACCTTTGCCGGTCCGCGCCGCCTGACCCTGGTGGTCGAGGGCCTGCCGATCGCCCAGGCCGACCGCAAGGAAGAGCTGAAGGGGCCCCGCGTCGGCGCGCCGCCCCAGGCCATGGAAGGCTTCCTGCGCAAGGCCGGCCTGACCCAGGACCAACTGGTCGAGCGCGACGGCGTCTATATGGCCTTCATCGAGAAGACCGGCCGCCCGACGACCGAAATCATCGCCGAGATGGTCGAGGCTATCGTGCGCGGCTTCGCCTGGCCCAAGTCGATGACCTGGGGCACGTGCAAGCTGCGCTGGGTGCGTCCGCTGAAGCGTATCCTGTGCGTGTTCGATCGCGAGGTCGTGCCGCTCAGCATCGAAGGCATCGAGAGCGGCGACATCTCCGAGGGCCACCGGTTCATGGGTGACGCCCAGCCGTTCCGCGTCCGCGACTTCGACGAATACGCCAAGGGCCTGAACGACCACTTCGTCGTGCTGGACGTCGAGGAGCGCAAGGCGCGCATTCTCGAGGGCTGCAAGACCCTGTGCTTTGCCCGCAATCTGGAACTGGTCGAGGACCTGGGCCTGCTGGAGGAAGTCGCGGGTCTGGCCGAATGGCCGACGCCGGTGCTGGGCGACATGGATCCGTCGTTCCTGGACCTGCCGGCCGAGTCGATCCGCACCTCGATGCGGACGCACCAGAAGTATTTCGCCGTCCGCGATCCGGCCCGTGAGGGACTGGCCCCGCACTTCATCACCATCGCCAATATCGCCGCCGCCGACGGCGGCAAGGTGATCGCCGCCGGCAATGCCAAGGTGCTGTCGGCCCGCCTGTCCGACGCCCGCTTCTTCTGGGACGAGGACCGCAAGGCCGGCAATTTCGACGAGTGGCTGGAGAAGTTGAACGGCGTCACCTTCCACGCCAAGCTCGGGACCATGGCCGAGCGGGTCAAACGCATCGAGGCCCTGGCTCGTGAGATCGCGCCGCTGGTCGGCGCTGATGTGGAAAAGGCCGCCACGGCCGCGCGCCTGGCCAAGGCTGATCTGAGCTCGCTGATGGTCGGCGAGTTCCCCGAACTCCAGGGCCTGATGGGCGGCTACTACGCCCGCGAAGCCCAGATGGACCCCGAGATCGCCGACGCCATCCGCGACCACTACAAGCCGCAGGGCCCGGCCGACGCGGTGCCGACCGCGCCGCTGAGCGTGGCGGTGGCGCTGGCGGACAAGCTGGATACGCTGGTCGGGTTCTTCGCGATCGACGAGAAGCCGACGGGGTCGAAGGATCCCTATGCGCTGCGTCGCGCGGCGTTGGGTGTGATCCGGATCTTGCTGGCGTCCGAGACCCGTCTGACTTTCAACAGCTTGACCGCCCCGCTGTTCGAAAGCTGGGTCAGGCTTACTCACCTTGAAGGGCGCTCTGGCCTAGAAACGGCTGCAGAGACGGTCAGTTTGCAGCTGGACGCGGCGACTGCGGAAATCATGCGAAATCGAGTCACTTGGACAGACCGGTCCGAGGGTTTTGCAGTGTGGGCGATGGACGAGGGTGTGGCGAAGGCAGCTGACATGCTTTCCTTCTTCGCTGACCGCCTGAAGGTCACCCTCAAGGATCAGGGCAAGCGCCACGACCTCGTCGACGCTGTGTTCGCTCTGGGCGACGACGACCTCGTGCGCATCGTCGCCCGGGTCGAGGCGCTGGACGCCTTCCTGAAGACCGACGACGGCAAGAACTTGCTGGCCGGCTACAAGCGCGCCTCCAACATCCTCAAGGCCGAGGAGAAGAAGGGCTGGAAGGCCGAAGGCGAACGCGGCCTGCTGGACGACGCCTCGGCGCCGGAAGCGGCTCTGTACGACGCCCTGCGCATGGTCGAGCCGGCCCTGGCGGCAGCGCTGGCCAAGGAAAATTTCACCGGCGCGATGCAGGAACTGGCCGGCCTTCGCGGCCCGGTCGACGCCTTCCTCGACGGCGTGTTCGTCAATTCCGAGGTCGCCGCCGAACGCGACAACCGCCTCAAGACCCTGGCCGCCGTGCGCGACGCCATGGGGCAGGTGGCGGATTTCTCGCTGGTGGCGGGATAGTTCACACCACCACCACCACCCCTTAAACCACCGTCATCCCGGGACTTGTTCCCGGGACCCATGGTTCAGCTTCGCTGTGCGTGATCTAGCCTGCTCCGCACTTGCGGCGGATAAATGGGTCCCGGGAACAAGTCCCGGGATGACGGGATTTGTAGGAGTTAGGGCAGGGGGCCCACCCCGCAGCTTCAAAACTGCCTCGGAACCGGCGTCCAGTTCAGCACGCTGTCATAGAGATCATCCCAACGCGGATTGTCCCGCTCCAGCAGGTTGATCTTCCACTGGCGAGGCCACTCTTTCATCGTCCGCTCGCGCTGGATGGCGAGCGTCATGACCTCATGGGTTTCGTACCAGACCAGCCTCGTCAGGCCGTAGCTTTTGGTGAACCCGTCCCTCAAGCCTTCGCGGTGCTGGATCAGCCGGGCCTCGAACTGGCTGCTGACGCCGATATGGAGCGTGCCATAGGGCTGGTTGGTCATCATGTAGACGGCGATGGATGCGTCTCTGGGGACCATCGTGCCAATATACACCCATAGATAGATTTCGTCATCCCGGGACCTGTTCCCGGGACCCATCTATCCGCCGCGACGCGGAGCAGGATGATTCCGGATGGTGAAGCCAAACCCTGGGTCCCGGGAACAAGTCCGGGGATGACGGAGCTCAAACCAAAATCTCTCCGACTACGGAATCCCTCAGCTTCGCCAAATCCCAATCAAGACAACGTTGTCATTGGAAAGATTTGCCGTTTTTCGGGTCTTTGCTGCGGAACGCAAAGCGCTGGTGGACGCGTTCTTGACCTAAGTGCTAGTGAACGCCCCGGATATTGCAGTGCGGGATCAACGTTCCATGCTTTGTCCCAAGGCAAGACGACCACTCAGAAGGTCGCGGCCTGTTTCACTTATCGCAGGGTGAATTTCATTATGCCGGTTGAGACGCTGACCAAGTCCCGTTGGGTCTATTCGTTCGGAGGGGGCGGCGCTGATGGCGACGCCTCGATGAAGAATCTGCTGGGGGGCAAGGGCGCCAACCTGGCCGAGATGTCGTCGCTGGGCCTGCCGGTGCCGCCAGGCTTTACGGTGACCACCGAGGCCTGCGTCCACTACTACGCCAACGGCAAGCAGTACCCGACCGAGCTGGCCCAGCAGGTCAACGACGGCCTGGCCACGATCGAGACGATTACCGGCAAGCTGTTTGGCGACGTGGCCAACCCGCTGCTGGTCTCGGTGCGCTCGGGCGCCCGGGCCTCGATGCCGGGCATGATGGACACCGTCCTGAACCTCGGCCTCAACGACGAGACCGTCGAAGGCCTGGCCAAGCTGTCGGGCGACCGGCGCTTTGCCTATGACAGCTATCGTCGCTTCATCCAGATGTACTCGAACGTCGTGCTCGATCTGGAGCACCACATGTTCGAAGAGATCCTCGACGACCACAAGGATCGCCTGGACATCCATGTCGACACCGGTCTGACCGCCGATCACTGGGCCGCGGTGATCAAGGACTACAAGGCCGCCGTCTCGCGCGAGCTGGGCAAGCCCTTCCCGCAGGACGCCCAGGAACAGCTGTGGGGCGCCGTCGGCGCCGTGTTCGCCAGCTGGATGAACGACCGCGCCAAGTTCTATCGTCGCATGCACGACATCCCCGAGGCCTGGGGCACCGCTGTCAACATCCAGTCGATGGTGTTTGGCAATATGGGCGAGACCTCGGCGACCGGCGTCGCCTTTACCCGAAATCCCTCGAATGGCGACAACCGCCTGTATGGCGAGTTCCTGATCAACGCCCAGGGCGAGGACGTGGTCGCGGGCATCCGTACACCGCAGTCCCTGACCAAGATCGCCCGCGAAGAGATGGGCGACACGGTGCCGTCGATGGAAGAGGCGATGCCGGTGGTGTTCGCCCAGTTCAAGTCGGTGGTCGAGACGCTCGAGCGCCACTATCGCGACATGCAGGACATCGAGTTCACGGTAGAGCAGGGCACGCTCTACATGCTGCAGACCCGCAACGGCAAACGCACCGCCAAGGCGGCGCTGAAGATCGCCGTCGACATGGCGGCCGAGGGCGTGATCTCGCGCACCGAAGCCATCAACCGCGTCGAGCCGGCATCGCTGGACCAGCTGCTGCACCCGACCATCGATCCGTCGGCCCATCGCGACGTGATCGCCACCGGCCTGCCGGCATCCCCTGGCGCGGCGACCGGCAGGATCGTGTTCGACAGCGACGCCGCCGAAAAGGCCTCGGCCGCCGGCGACAGCGTCATCCTGGTGCGCGAGGAAACCTCGCCCGAGGACATCCACGGCATGCATGCGGCGCGCGGGATCATCACCGCCCGCGGCGGCATGACCAGCCACGCCGCCGTCGTGGCGCGCGGGATGGGCCGACCCTGCGTGTCCGGCGCCGGCGAAGTCAGCATCTTCCCCAAGGAAGGCCTGTTCCGGGTTCGCGGTCGCGAGTTCAAGGCCGGCGATATCATCACGATCGACGGTTCGACCGGCGAAATTCTGCTGGGTTCGCCCAAGATGATCGAGCCCGAACTGACCGGCGACTTCGCCACCCTGATGGGCTGGGCCGACGCGGTGCGTCGCCTGAAGGTGCGCGCCAACGCCGAAACGCCGCTGGACGCCAAGACCGCGCGCGGCTTCGGGGCCGAAGGCATCGGCCTGTGCCGCACCGAGCACATGTTCTTCGACGACACCCGGATCGCCGCCGTGCGCGAAATGATCCTGGCCGACGACGAGAAGGGCCGCCGTACGGCCCTGGCCAAGATCGCGCCGTTCCAGAAGGCCGACTTTGTCGAGCTGTTCACGATCATGGAAGGCCTGCCGGTCACCATCCGCCTGCTCGACCCGCCGCTGCATGAGTTCCTGCCGCACACCGAGGAAGACGTCGCGGCCGTGGCCTTGGCCACGGGGCTGGACGCCGGCAAGCTGATGCGCCGGGCCAAGGAACTGCACGAGACCAATCCCATGCTGGGCCATCGCGGTTGCCGCCTGGGCGTTTCCTATCCCGAAATCTACGAGATGCAGGTCCGGGCGATCATCGAGGCCGCCTGCGATATTGCCCGGTCGGGCAAGGCCGCGCCGATCCCCGAGATCATGCACCCGCTGGTCGCCAAGGGCGAAGAGATGAAGTACCTGCGCGACCTGACCGACCGCACCGCCAAGGCGGTGCTGGAAGAGCAGGGCATCGCGATCGAATACACGGTCGGCACGATGATCGAGCTGCCCCGCGCCGCTCTGCGCGCCGCCGACCTTGCCGCCAATGCCGAGTTCTTCAGCTTCGGCACCAACGACCTGACCCAGACCACGTTCGGCATCAGCCGCGACGACGCCGGCAAGTTCCTGGCCGCCTATATCGACAAGGGCATCTTCGACAAGGATCCCTTCGTCAGCCTCGACCAGGAAGGCGTGGGCGATCTGATCCGTATCGCCGCCGAGCGCGGCCGTGCGGCCCGTCCGGACGTCAAGCTGGGCATCTGCGGCGAACATGGCGGCGATCCCGCCTCGATCACCTTCTGCGAAAGTGTCGGCCTGGACTACGTGTCGTGCTCGCCCTACCGCGTGCCGATCGCTCGTCTGGCGGCGGCCCAGGCGGCTCTGGCCAACAAATAGGCCAAACGGTCTGCCGGTAACAATCAGGGGCGGTCGCCGATCCGGCGGCCGCCCCTTTTTGCATTCTTGAACATTGTTATCGATTTGCCGTACAGCATGGTTAAGCTCCCGCCGTCCCCGCGCAGATGGGGTTAGACATTTGGGAGAAACACGATGCGGACCTTGATGATGGCGGCCGTTCTGGCCCTGGGGATCAGCGGCGCGGCCTTGGCCGATCCGATGGCCAGCGCCTATGGCAACACTGTTGCGATCACCTATCCCAACGGCGCGGTGGCGAAGATGTTCGTCGACGCCGACGGCCAGTACACCACCAAGGGCCCCGACGGTTCGACCATGAAGGGCTCGTGGAAGATCGACGGCGCAAACACCTGCTTTACCCAGACTGACCCGGCGCCGTCGGCCGGCATGGGCGCCAATTGCAGCCCGACCGCCGAGAAAAAGGTCGGTGACACCTGGACCGCACCGGGTCCGAACGGCTCGACGATCACGATCGCGATCGTGCCGGGCCGCTAAGGACCAGGGGCCGCCGCGGCGCCGGATCGCGCCGCAGCGGCCTTGGCCTGTTTTCGCTGGCGGTCCGAGGCGGACTGGCGCATTCCGAACCTAAGACTTCTGGGAAGACGCTCAACGCAGGCCCTGACCGCGCTGGGCCTCTCCCTACTGATGACACCGGTGTCTAAGTTGGTAGCGCACGGCGTCTGCAGGGCGCGGCGCTGGCCCGTTTCGCTGATCAATCCCAATAACCCCCACGGCCTTAGTCGGACCGGAGTGAACAATGTCGAAGCGTGTCTGTCTGGTGATCGCCGGCCTGCTGGCCCAGCCTCTTGCCGCCGCGGCTCAAGGCGCGCCGGTCCCGCCGCGCCTGTCCTTCCAGATAGCCAAACCCGACATCGAGGCCCAGAAGCCCCGCGCCATGGTCGTCTATGCGCCCTATCGCTTTGACGACATCCTCTGGGAGAACGATCGCACCGCCCATCGCATCTATGGGCCCGCCCTGCAGGCGCACGAACCGCCTTCCACATCAGGCGTCGACGCCTGGGGCAAGTCGGTGCGCTGGCCGTTCATGGAGCGCCAGCTGAAGACCGGCCAGCAGCATGACTTCCATGGCGAGGGCCTGGACTACTACAATGTCGAAACCACCCGCGGGGCGGGCGGCCTGGGCGTCTGGCGGGACAACAAGCTCTGGGTGTCGCGGAACTGGAAGTCGTACACCATCCTGAAGAACGGCCCCGACGTGGCGGCCTTCAAGGTCGACTACGCCCCTTGGCCGGTGGATGTGGAGCGCAGCGTCTGGGAGACGCGGACCTTCACCCTGCCGATGGGGACCAACTTCACGCGGATGGTCTCGACCCTCGGCTCCGACAAGGCCGGGCCGCTGATCGTCGGCATCGGCATCGCCAAGCGCAAGGGCCCCAACGGAACGGGCGTGTTCGTCAAGGACCTGGCGCCGGGGCGGATGTCCTACTGGGAGCCGACCGACCCGGACAAGGGCACGATGGGCGTCGCCCTGCTGGTTGATCCGGGTTTGGTGGTCGAGATCCGGCAGGACGCTGACAACTATCTGGTGCTGGTCAAGGTCGAGCCCGGCAAGCCGTTCGTCTACTATATGGGCGCAGCCTGGGACAAAGGCCTGGACTTCCATTCGCGAGCCGAATGGGAGGCCTATGTGCGGGCCCAGGCGCCGGACTTCGATCCGGCGCACTAGCCACTTGCCCCCTCCGGGCTTCTCTGCGGCGGGGAGGGGGCAAGGGTCATAGCCTTAGCCGTGCAGCTTGATCGCGGTCTCGGCGATCTTGCGGCCCTGATAGCGGGCGCCGGTCAGTTCGTTCTCGCTGGGCTGACGCGCACCGTCGCCGCCCGCGATGGTGGTGGCGCCATAGGGGCTGCCGCCCGTGACTTCGTCGATCTTTGTCTGACCGACATGACCATAGTCGAGACCGACGATCACCATGCCAAAGTGCAGCAGGTTGGTGATGATCGAAAACAGCGTGGTTTCCTGACCACCGTGCTGCGAAGCCGTCGAGGTAAAGGCGCCGCCGACCTTGCCGTTCAGCGCGCCGCGCGCCCACAGGCCGCCGGCTTGATCCAGGAAGGCCGCCATCTGCGACGACATCCGGCCAAAGCGGGTTCCCGTGCCGATGATCACAGCGTCATAGTCGGCCAGTTCGGCAACCGTGGCGACGGGGGCGGCCTGGTCGAGCTTGAAGTGGGCGGCTTTGGCGACCTCCAGCGGCGCGGTCTCCGGGACGCGCCTGATGTCGACGCTCGCGCCGGCTTCACGGGCGCCCTCGGCCATGGCCTGAGCCATGGTCTCGATGTGACCGTAGGACGAATAGTAGAGGACGAGAACCTTGGCCATGATGGCCTCCCTGGATAGGAAATGGGGGAGCCCGGCGGGGCAAACCTGAGGGCTCGCCCCGCCGGGGAATGAACAGAGGGCTTGCGTTTAGGCGGCGTCGACCAGCACCAGCTCGGCGTCTTCGAGAGCGGTGACGGTGATGACGTCCTCGCCGGTGATGGCTGCGCCGTCGCGCGCGTCGAGTTGAACGCCGTTGACAGTGACCGAGCCGACCGCCGGCACCAGATAGGCGTGGCGGGTCTGGCCCAGGTCATAGGTCGTGCTTTCGCCGGCCTTCAGGGTGGCGCCCAGAACGCGGGCGTCGGTGCGGATCGGCAGAACGTCGCCGTCATGGTCAAAGCCGCTGGCCAGGGTCACGAACTTGCCCGAGCGGTCACCCTTGGGAAAAGGCTTGGCGCCCCAGGACGGCGCGCCGCCGGTGCGGTTGGGCTCGATCCAGATCTGGAAGATCCGGGTGGCCTCGGATTCTAGATTGTATTCCGAGTGCCGGATGCCGGTGCCGGCGCTCATCACCTGAACGTCGCCCGCCTCGGTGCGGCCCGTATTGCCCAGATTGTCCTGGTGAGTGATCGCGCCGCTGCGAACATAGGTGATGATCTCCATGTCCGAGTGCGGGTGCGGCGGGAAGCCGGTGTTGGGGGCGATCTCGTCATCGTTCCACACCCGCAGGGCGCCCCAGTTCATGTTTCTGGGGTCGTAATAGCTGGCGAAGGAAAAGTGATGCTTGGCCTTCAGCCAACCGTGGTCAGCGCCGCCAAGTGTGTCGAACTTCCTGCGATCGATCATGGCCTTAACTCCTGGAGCCCGGTCGCCGGGCTCGTTCTCGAAAAGCGCGCCGACATCGGCGCCGCTTGCTTGAGGAGAAGATAGCGATCAGGATTGATATCGAAATAGAAACTATCGAAACCTATTGTTTCCAAAATGAGCAAGCTTCCTGATCTCGAGGGCCTCGCGATTTTTGCCAAGGTGGTGGAACTGCGGTCCTTCGCCGGGGCGGCCCAGGAACTGGGGCTGTCCAAGGCGACAGTCTCCAAGGCCGTCACCCGACTGGAAACGCGGCTGGGCGCTCGATTGTTCAATCGCACCTCGCGACGCCTAGCCCTGACCGACGCCGGCCAGAGCCTGGTCGAGCCGGCGACGCGCGTGCTGGTGCAGGGCGAGGCGGCCGAGAACGCGGCCATGGCCCAGTCCGCTGCGCCACGCGGGCTGGTGCGCCTGGCGGCCCCGATGTCTTTTGGCCTGTCGGCTGTCGCGCCGATCCTGCCGGAGTTCCTGGCCGCCTATCCCGAGGTCTCGGTCGACCTGCACCTCAGCGACGCCACGGTGGATCTGATCGGTATGGGTTTCGACGCCGCGCTGCGCATCGCCGCCTTGCCGGATTCGTCGCTGCTGGCGCGACGCCTGCGGTCGGTGAAGCGCTATGTGGTCGGCGCGCCCAGCTATCTGGCGCAGCGCGGCCGTCCGACCCATCCCGGCCACCTGGCCGAGCACTGCTGCCTCGGCTACGCCTATCTGCCGACGCCCGACACCTGGCGGTTCGTCAATGCGGCCGGGGAGGAGGCTTCGATGCGTCCGGCCGGGCCGTTGAGGGTCAACAACGCCGACGCGCTAATGCCGGCCCTGCTCGCGGGGCAGGGGCTTGCGGTGCTGCCGGATTTCATCGCTGGCGCAGCCCTTGCCGACGGCCGGCTGGAGGCGGTGATGCCCGACTGGAACCCGCCGCCCATCGCGCTGCATCTGGTCATGCCGCCAGGCGGCCCCAGGCCAGCCCGGGTCGAGGCGCTGACGGCCTTCCTGACCTCGGCCCTGGGCGCCAAGGGTCGGGGCGCTACAGGCTATCCACCTGGGCCGGGGTAAAGGCGCCCACCTGTAGCGGGCTCATCGCGGCAATATTGGTGGCCGACAGCCAATCCAGCTGGGTGACTGTCAGACCGGGGATCTGGGTCGGCGTCAGATAGCCGATCTGGGTCGTGGTCAGCCCGCCGATCACCGTGGTCGACAGGGCCGAGACCTGGATAGGGGTCAGAGCGCCGATCTGGGTGCCGTTCAGGCCATTGAAGTCGGCCAGGCTCAGGCTACGCACCTGATAGGCCGTCAGGCCGCGCATTGCCGTGGCGCTGATCGAGCCGATCTGGGTGGTGTCCAGCGCCGCCAGGTTGGTGACCGACATCGCGCCGATCTGCGAGGCCGCAAGGGCGCCGATCTGGGGGGCCGAGAACTCCCCGATATCTGTGGTGCTCAAACCGCCGAGCTGGGTGGAGGTCAGGCCGCCCAGCTGGGTCGCTGACAGGCCCTGGACCTGGGTGGCGTTGAAGCCGGAGATGTTGCTGGTCGAGATCCCGCTGACCTGGCTCGCCGTCAGATCGGCGATCTGGGTCATCGACAGTTCGGCGAAATCGCCGGAGTCCAGGCCGCCCAGCTGGGTCGCGGTCAGGCCCGCGAACTGGGTGCTGCTGAGCGCTCCAATCTGGGTGCTGGTCAGGGCATTGAGATTGGTGGTCGACAGGGCGCCCAGTTGCGAAGCCGTCAGCCCTCCGACCTGGGTCGCCGACAGCTCGGCGAAGTCGGCGACGCTCAAGGTTGCGATCTGGGTGGTCGTCAGGCCGGCGATCTGGCTGGCGCTGAAGCCTGCCACTTGGGTCGCGGTCAGGGTCGAGAGGCCGGTGGCGTTGAGTCCGCCCAGCTGGGTGGCGTTCAGGGCGCCGACCTGGGTGTCTGACAGGCTCGAGACCTGGGTTCCGCTCAGTCCGGAGACCTGGGCGGCGGACAGGGCGCTGATCTGGGTGGTCGCCATCCCGTCCAGCTGGGGCGCGCTGAGAGCGCCGATCTGGCTGGCGGTCATGCCGCCAATCTGGGTCGTCGACAGGGCGGCCAGCTGCGCGGCGGCGAAGGCGGCGATGGCGACGGCCTCCAGGGCGCCGATCTGGCTGGCCGCGAGACCGCCGATCTGGCTGGCGGCCAGCTCGCCGATATCGGTTGTGCTGAGGCCCGCCATCTGGCTCGCCGTCAGGCCGGTCAGCTGGGTGACCTCCAGCGAGGCGATCTGGGTGGCGTTTAGGCCCGAGAAGCTGCTGGCCGACAGGGCCCCGACCTGGGTGGCGGTGAACACGTCAAGTTTCGCGGCGTCCAGACTGGCCAGCTGGGTCGAGGTCATGGCCCCGACCAGTTCGCCGCTGAAGGCCGTCAGCTGCTGGGCGTTGAAGGCGACGCCCGCGCCGAAGCTCGGGATCTGGCTCGCCGCGAGCCCTTTGACCTGGGTGGTCGAAAGGGACTCCACCTGGGTGGCGTCGAGCACGGCGACGGCGGTGGCGCTGATCGCGCCGACCTGGGTGCTGCTGAGGGTGGCGAGCTTGGTCGTCGACAGATCATCAATGATCGTCGCCGGGAGCGCTGCGATCTGCGCGGCTGAGAGATAGGAGATCGGCAAAGCGCTCGTCCTGACCGAAGGCTTGAGGCGGCCCTTGCTTCGACCCAGGCCTCGTTTCGAAATATTTAACCATCAGGCTAGGTGCAAAGCGAGATTCGGTCCACGTGACAAAACAGACCAGTCCAATCCTTGATTGAAGGCTGGTCTTCCGCGTCAGGCGGCTGGTCTTGCGGTCGCTTGCATGGTCCAGAGGTCGAGGTCGGTCTCACGCGCAATGAGGGCCAGGCCTGAGGCGATCGACTCGAACTCTCCGCCGCTCTCGATCCGGTCGGCCGGGAACCGGCGGTGGAAGATGTCGCGCACCGCCGGCACGAACGAGCTGCCGCCTGTCAGGAACACGCGGTCCACCTGGTCGGGCGAGAGGTTGGCGCGGGCCAGGGCCTGGTCGACCGCCTTTTCGATGGCTGTCAGTTCCGGGGCGATCCAGCCCTCGAACGTGGTCCGCTCGACCTCATGCTCGATCAGGATCGAACCGGCCTCGAAGCGGAACGTGGCGCGCTCGTGGGCCGACAGCGCCTCCTTCAGGGCCGAGACCGAGCGATAGAGGGCGTAGCCGTGATTGTCGTCCAGCACCTCGATCAGGCGGCTGATCTTCTCGGGCTCCATAGCCGTCTTTTCCAGCGAGCGGATGTCGCGCATGTCGCGCGAGGCCCGCAGCAGGGCCAGCTGATCCCAGCGAGCGAAGGCGGTGTAATAGCGCTGCGGGATCGGCAGGCGATTGTCGAAGGCGCGGTACAGCGAGCCCTTGCCCAGAGCCGGCGAGACCAGCTGGTCGATGATCCGATAGTCGAAGGCGTCGCCTGCCACGCCCACGCCCGAATGGCTGAGCGGGGTCGAGCGCAGCGTGCCGTCGGCCTCGCGCTCGAAGCGGACAAGGGAAAAGTCGCTGGTGCCGCCGCCGAAGTCGGCGACCAGCACGGTGGCGTCCTGCTTCAGCTGGCGCGCGAAGAAGAAGGCCGCGCCGACCGGCTCATAGGCGTAGCGAATATCGGTGAAGCCCAGCCGCCCGAAGGCCGCCTCGTAGCGCTGCAGGGCCAGGGTCTCGTCGGGATTGCCGCCGGCGAAGGTTACAGGTCGGCCGACGATCACCCTGGGCGGCAGTTTGGCCATAGCGTCGCCGGCGTGCTCGCGCACTTTCAGCAGGAATGCGGCCAGCAGGTCCTCGAACAGATAGCGCTTGTTGAGGATGCGGGTCTCGGTGAAGGCAGCGCTGGCCGCAAAGCTCTTGAACGACTGGATGAACCGCGTTTCCAGCGGGTCCTCCAGATAGGCCTCGATCGCCCACGGACCGGCCTCGACCACCCGCTCATTGGCCCGGCCATCGTCGCCCTGCAGGGTGTGGAAGCTCAGCGCCGAGCGGAAGGCGAACAGGTCGCCCTCGCTGGTCGGGAACCGCACCAGGCGCGCGGAGCCGTCGCCGTGCGTCATCGAGACGACGGTGTTGGTGGTGCCAAAATCGATGCCGATCGTCGGCGTAGCGACGGACGTCATGGGTCAACCGGGCTCTAGGATGGGGGCGAGGTCGTAGCCGTTGCCAGACGCGGGTTCAAGGGGCAGCGCCGCGTTTGATTGACTTCCTCGGGCGGCTCCTATGGAAGGACGCGATGGAACAGTTCGATGTCTTGGTGATCGGGGCCGGCGCGGCCGGTATGATGTGCGCAATCGAGGCGGGCAAGCGCGGGCGTTCCGTGCTGGTGATCGATCATGCCAAGGCCCCCGGCGAGAAGATCCGCATCAGCGGCGGCGGACGGTGCAACTTCACCAACATCCACGCCACGGCGGCCAATTTCCTGTCGGCCAATCCCAAGTTCTGCGTTTCGGCCCTGCGCCGCTATCGGCCGCGCGACTTCATCGCCCTGGTCGATAAGTACGCGATTGCCTATCACGAGAAAACGCTGGGCCAGCTGTTCTGCGACGGCTCGGCCATGCAGATCATCACCATGCTGCTGACCGAAATGAAGGCCGCGCGCTGCGAACTGCGGCTGGAAACCGGCGTCGACCGTATCGCCAAGGTCGAGAGCGGGTATGAGCTGGCCCTGTCGAGCGGCGCCAATGTGCGCTGCCAGTCTCTGGTGGTGGCCTGCGGCGGCAAGTCGATCCCCAAGATGGGCGCGACGGGTCTGGGCTATGAGATCGCCAAGCAGTTTGGCGTGGGCGTCGTCGAGACCCGCCCGGCGCTGGTGCCCCTGACCTTCGAGGTCAAGACACTGGAACGTCTGGTCCCGCTGTCAGGCGTGGCGCTGGACGCCGTGGTCGCCCACGGCAAGACGAAGTTCCAGGAAGGCATGCTGTTCACCCACCGGGGGCTTTCCGGCCCCTCGATCCTGCAGATCTCGTCCTATTGGCGTGAAGGCGACGAGATCCGGGTAGATATGGTGCCGGGCATCGACGCCCTGTCCGCCCTGAAGGCGGCGCGCACCGCCACGCCGCGTCGGGCGGTCTCGACCGTGATGGCCACCCTGTTGCCGCAGCGCGTGGCCCAGATCGTCTCCGACGACGAGGGCGCGCAAGGCAATATCGCTGACTGCTCCGACAAGGTGCTGGGCCGACTGGCCGCGTCGGTCAACGCCTGGACCTTCAAGCCGGTCGGCTCGGAAGGCTACCGCACGGCGGAAGTCACCCTGGGCGGGGTCGACACCAATGACCTCGACTCGCGCACACTGCAGGCCAAGGAGGTCCCGGGGCTCTATTTCATCGGCGAGGTGGTGGACGTCACCGGCTGGCTGGGCGGCTTCAATTTCCAGTGGGCCTGGGCGTCGGGCTGGAGCGCCGGGCAGGCGGTTTAGCGACTAGAGGCGCAAGTCCTCCCCCTGAAGGGGGAGGCGGCCCGAAAGGGCCGGAGGGGGAAGTCGGCAATGTGCCAACAGAACTTCCCCCTCCGTCCGCTCCGCGGACACCTCCCCCGCTAGGGGGAGGATTTTCAATCCATAACTACTTCTTCTTGAAGGGCTTACCGGCCGGCTTGCCGCCTTCGAAGCTCTTGGCCTTGAAGGGCTTGGGGCCCTTGAACGGCTTGGCCGGACCCTCGCCGCGCGGCTTGGGCGTGTAGGTGGTCTGTGGGCCCGAAGCCTTTTCGCCGAACGCCTTGGGTGCGCCGAACGCCTTGGGCGCGCCAGCGGTGCGGGGCTTGAAGTCGCGCTTGGGACCGTCATCGCGGCCTTCGGTGCGCGGCTTGTAGGCGCGCTTGGCGCCGCCTTCGGACTCGGCCGGCGAATAGGGACGCGGCGCATCATCACGCGGCGGGCGCGGCTTGAAGTCGCGCGGAGCGTCGTCGCGCTTGAACTCGGTGCGCGGCTTGAAGTCACGCGGCGCGGCGTTGTCGCGAGCCCCAGAGTCGCGGGGAGGACGGGCCTTGTAGTCGCCCTTGGGCTCCTCGCCCTTGCCGTAAGGCTTGGCGGTGCTGAAGCCGTCATCGCTGTAGGTCGAGGGACGCGGGGTGTGGTCGCGCGAGCCCGGCGCATTGGCGCGCGGGGCGCGAGGCGCGTCGTCGTCGCGGGGGGCACGCGGGGCGTACTCCTTGCGCGGACCGCTGTCGCGCGCGGCCGGAGCCGCCGTCGGGGTGATGGCGACGTCGTCACGAACGGTGGCCTGCACCGCTGCGCCGAACTTTACCGCGGCTTCGGCCGAGATCTCGAACTTGGTGTCGTAGTCGAAGATCCGGATCGAGCCGATATCCTTCTTGGTCACGTGACCCAGGCGGCAGATCAGCGGGATCAGCCACTTGGGGTCGGCGTTGTTGCGACGGCCGGTGTTGAGGCGGAACCACTCGGCGCCGTTCATGTCGCTGCGCGGCTCGCGCTCGGGACGGTCACCACCAAAGTCGCGGTCATTGCCGAATTCACGCGGCTCGCGGCTGCGCGGGCCCGGATCGGCGCCGTGGCGCGGGTCGTCATAGATTTCTTCGGGGGCCGGCAGCTTGGCGCGGCGGGTGCGGATCAGCGCCGAGGCCAGTTCCAGCGGCGTGCGCTTCTCCAGCATCACTTCGGCCAGGGCCGCGTCTTCCTCGGTCGAGACCTCGGAGAAGATCGGATCGTCCAGCAGGCGCTCGGTGTCCTTGACGCGGATCTCGTCGGCGGTCGGGGCGCCGCCCCAATGGCCTTCGACGCCGGCGGCCATCAGCAGCTGCTCGGCCTTGCGACGACGGGTGTAGGGCACGACCAGGGCGCTGACGCCCTTCTTGCCGGCCCGGCCGGTGCGGCCCGAACGGTGCAGTAGGGTGGCCTTGTTGACCGGCAGTTCGGCGTGGATGACCAGGCCGAGGTCGGGCAGGTCGAGACCGCGTGCGGCGACGTCGGTGGCGACGCAGACGCGGGCGTGGCCGTCGCGCAGGGCTTGCAGGGCGTCGGCGCGTTCACGTTGCGACAGCTCGCCCGAGAGGCCGACCACGGCGAAGCCGCGCTCGCGCAGCTTGGAGTGCATGGCGCGGACGCTTTCGCGGGTGTTGCAGAACACCAGGGCGCCGGGGCTTTCGAAATAGCGCAGCAGGTTGACGATCGCGTGCTCGATCTCGTTGGGCGCGACCCGCACGGCGCGATACTCGATATCGCGGTGCGGTTCGTTGCGGCCGACGGTGTCGATGCGCAGGGCGTCGTTCTGATAGCTCTTGGCCAGTTGCACGATCTCGCGCGCCAGGGTGGCCGAGAACAGCAGGGTGCGGCGCTCGGCCGGGGCGGCGTCGAGGATGAATTCAAGGTCTTCGCGGAAGCCCATGTCCAGCATCTCGTCGGCCTCGTCGAGGACAGCGACCTTCAGCTCAGACAGGTCCAGGTGGCCGCGCTCGATGTGGTCGCGCAGACGACCGGGGGTGCCGACGACGATGTGAGCGCCCCAGTTCAGGGCCCGCTGCTCGCGGCGCGCATCCATGCCGCCAACGCAGTTGACGACCACGGCGCCGGCGTCGGCGTACAGCCAAGTCAGCTCGCGATTGACCTGGATGGCCAGTTCGCGGGTCGGGGCGATGACCAGGCACATCGGCGGGCCGGCCTTGGAGAACTTTTCGGCGTCGCCCAGCAGGGTGGTCGCGGCAGCCAGGCCAAAGGCCACGGTCTTGCCCGAGCCGGTCTGGGCGCTGACCAGAAGGTCGCGGCCGACGGCTTCGTCTTCCAGGACAGCAGCCTGGACGGGGGTGGGCTCAGCATAACCCTGAGCAGCTAGTGCCCGCTCAAGAGCGGGGTGGGAGGCGGGGAAGGGCATATAGGTCCAATTCGGTTCAAGCGGACGGCACACACACACGTGCGGCCCGCGCCACGACCAAATACGACCCCCAAATGGACCGTGTTCTTGGTCTTATCTCGTGAAATATAGACCCTTTTGGCCGCCTTGCCGATGAGGCGCGGGCGAAAAGGGGTCTGCGGGCCGCTTTAGGAGGCTAAATTGGTCGGGATTGCAAGGGCAGCCCGGAGATTCCCACCGGGTGCGGCGGATTCGCCGCAGGGGCGCGGGCAGGGCGCGAGACCTGAAGCGAACCGCCCCGCGCCCTTTCGACGTCTATTCTGCGGCGGCCAAGCCGTGCGAGCGCGGCTTGGCCAGTTCGCGGCAGACCACGGCCGAGAAGGTCGCGAGCAGGCCCAGGACCATCAGGAACAGCATTTCAGCCAACCCCGGCGCCAGCACCGTCAGCGACGGAACGACCGGACTGTTGGCGATCCCGACGGCGCCGGCCAGCAGGGTGAACAGGGCGGCCGCACCCGCCAGCAGCGGCGCGCCCTTGGCCAGGGCCGACAGGGCGGCCGGACGGCGCAGGACCAGCAGGACGGGCGCGGCGACGATGGCGGCCGCCAGCAGCAGGATGATCAGTTGCACCGGCGCGGCGGCGTTGCCGAAGACGTCGCCCACGGACAGGCGGTTGGCGGCGGGGGCTGCGAACGCGGGCGTGGCGAGCAGCAGCGGCGCGGCGGCGGCTGAAAGAATGACAAGGCGCATGGATATCTCCGTTGGTTTACGATCGTAAGATCAATGGAGAATTACGCCAGTAAACTTTCGAGTCAACTGCGGCGCATCGGGCCGGCGGACGGCCAGTCCTGGGCAAGCCGCGACGGTCAGTGATGCGACCACGGGGATGGGAATCGCGCCGACCCCGGATGGGCACGATCCTGCTCCCCATGCGGGAGAAGGTGGCGCGCAGCGCCGGATAAGGGGTCGATAGACCTATCGGCAGCGGCGCACGGCATTGCCAGACAAGGCTTTCAGGCCGGCGCGACCTTGTAGCGGCTCCCCCAAAGGGGGAGGATCTAGATCAAACGTCCAGATCCGCCACCGCGAACTCGGCGTTCTCCTGGATGAACCGGAACCGTAGCTCGGGCTTGCGGCCCATCAGGGTCTCGACCAGCGACTCTACCGCTTCTTCCGAACGCGGCAGGGTTACCCGGGCCAGCGTGCGGACGGCGGGGTCCATGGTGGTTTCCTTCAACTGAGCGGCCATCATCTCGCCAAGGCCCTTGAAGCGGCCGATCTCGGGCTTCTTGTTCTTGAAGGCGGTGGCCAGCAGCTCGTCCTTGTGGGCGTCATCGCGGGCATAGACGGTCTTGCCGCCGTGGCTGATGCGGTACAGCGGCGGCAAGGCCAGGAACAGGTGCCCGCCCCGGATAAGCTCGGGCATGGTGCGGTAGAAGAAGGTGATCAGCAGCGAGGCGATGTGGGCGCCGTCGACATCGGCGTCTGTCATGATGATGATCCGCTCGTAGCGCAGATCTTCCTCGCGATACTTGGCGCCGCCATGCACCCCGAGGGCCAGCATCAGGTCGGAGAGCTCCTTGTTGGCGCTCATTTTCTCGCCGGTGGCCGAGGCGACATTGAGGATCTTGCCACGCAGGGGCAGGATCGCCTGGTTCTTGCGGTTGCGGGCCTGTTTGGCCGACCCGCCGGCGCTGTCGCCTTCGACGATGAACAGCTCGGCGCCGTCAACCGCGCCGCCGGCGCAATCGGCCAGCTTGCCGGGCAGGCGCAGCTTGCGGGTCGCCGAGGCGCGGGACACTTCCTTGTCCTTGCGGCGCTTGAGGCGTTCCTCGGCGCGCTCGACGACGAAGTCGAGCAGGGCCTGGGCGCTCTTGGGCGAGGCGGTCAGCCAGTGGTCGAACGGATCGCGCAGGGCGGCTTCCACGAAGCGCTGGGCTTCGGAGGAGGACAGTTTCTCCTTGGTCTGGCCCTGGAATTCCGGATTGCGGATGAACACCGAGATCAAGGCGCCGGCCTGGGCGATGACGTCGTCGGCGGTGATGATCGCCGCCCGCTTCTCGCCCTTGAGCTCGGCATAGGCCTTGAGGCCCCGGGTCAGGGCGGCGCGCAGGCCGCTCTCATGGGTGCCGCCTTCGGGGGTGGGCACGGTGTTGCAGTAGGACTGCATGAAGCCGTCGTGCTCGCCGAAACCACGCGGGGTCCAGGCGATGGCCCATTCGACCGCGCCGGCCTCGCCCTGGCGCTCGATGCGGCCGGCGAAGCTCTCGGGGGTAACGGTTTCAAGGCCCTTGGTGCGCTCGG
Organism: Caulobacter sp. ErkDOM-C; assembly: GCF_048541825.1. Taxonomy (GTDB): domain Bacteria; phylum Pseudomonadota; class Alphaproteobacteria; order Caulobacterales; family Caulobacteraceae; genus Caulobacter. The sequence goes on from NZ_CP183332.1 coordinate 1,756,696, forward strand.
CCAGAAAGTCGGCCAGGCCATTGGGGAAGTGGAAGACGGCCTCGGCGGGGGTCTGGTCCTGAATCCGTTCGGCGGCGCAGGACCATTTGATCTGCACGCCGCGAAACAGATAGGCCTTGGAGCGGGCCATGCGGTACAGGCGCGCCGGCTTGAAATTGGTGCCTTCGCCGAAGATCTCGTCGTCGGGCTTGAAGCGCACCATGGTGCCGCGCTTCTTGCTGGGGCCGATCTTCTCGACCGGACCCAGCGGCTTGCCGCGCGAAAAGGACTGCAGGTGCTCGAAGCCGTCCCGCCAGACGGTGACCTCGACCAGTTCCGACAGGGCGTTGACGACGGAGGCGCCGACACCGTGCAGGCCGCCCGAGGTCTCATAGGCCTTGCCGCTGAACTTACCGCCGGCGTGCAGGACGGTCATGATGACCTCCAGCGCCGACTTGCCCGGATGCTTGGGGTGCGGGTCGACCGGCATGCCCCGGCCGTCGTCCTTGACCGACAGGAAGCCGTCGGCGTCCAGCTTGACCTCGATGGTCTTGGCGAAGCCGGCTACGGCCTCGTCCATCGAATTGTCCAGCACTTCGGCGAACAGGTGGTGCAGGGCCCGCTCATCGGTGCCGCCGATGTACATGCCCGGTCGCTTGCGCACGGGCTCAAGGCCTTCCAGCACCTCAATGTCGCTGGCGGTGTAGCCGCTAGAAGACAGGGCCGGAGCAGGACTGGCCGATGGAGGTGGCGGCGCGGCGGCGCGAGCGGGGGCCTCGACGTGCGGCTCCCGGGCTGGCAGCGGCGCAGCAGGCGGCGGCGACAGAGCGTCGTCGAACAGGGAAAGAGGGGGCAGGTCGTCTTTGGAGGACATTACGGGAACATGCGTCGATTCTGTGGAAGCTCCGTATGGGCTTCCGGGAGTCCCGTGAAAAGAGGCGTGTCGTCGCGGGTGGCGAAATCGTTGGGGAGGGAAGTCCTCCCCCTTTTCAGGGGGAGGACCCTTGAAGTTCCTACCGATAAGCCACCGGCATGCCGTTATCCGGCGCCGCATAGCGGTCGCGCAGCTGGGTCTGGCGGCTGTCCTTCGGCTGCTCGACGCCGGCGATGAACACCTTGTCGGCCCAGCTGGTGGTTTCCAGCGGATCGCCGGTCCACAGGACGATGTCGGCGGCCTTGCCGACTTCGAGCGAGCCGATCTTGCCGTCCATGCCCCAGATCTTTGCGGGGTTCAGCGTCACCGACGCCAGGCCCGCCGCATAGGGCAGGCCGTTGGCCACGGCGAGGCCGGCGTTGAGGCGTTCCTGACGCAGGTTGTTGAAGTCCCGCGCGCCGTTGATCGCCACCATGACGCCGGCGGCGTTGAGCCGGGCGGCGTTGTCGAGGCGCGAGCCCAGGGTCTCGAAGCTGTCGGGCAGGTCGGCCTGGGTGTCGACGATCACGGGAACGCCGGCCCTGGCGATCTCTGCGGCCACGACCCAGCCCTCCTCGGCGCCTTCCAGGATGATCTTGATCTTCTCCTCGGCCGCCAGCTTTAGCGCCAGGCGGATGTCGGAGGCGCGGTGGACGCGGATCAGCAGCGGGGTCTTGCCCTGCACGACCGGAACCAGGGCCTGGAGGTCCAGGCGCGAGAGGCCGTAGTCGCGGGTCGCGCCCTGTTCGAAGGCGGCGCGGTTGCGGGCGAAGGCGCGGGCGTCTTCCAGGGCCGACTTGATCAGCACGATCACGGCGCCGCGCGAACCGCCGGCCGCGCGGGCCCCGGATTCGCCCAGCGAGACCGTGACGGCCAGCCTGGAGGCCTCAACAACATCGGGATCGCCGGCCTGCAGACGGACGAACGCCGCCTGGCCGCCGAACAGGGGCGGATCGCCCGAGCCGGAAGCGCCGGCCGTCATCTCCTCGACGACGCCGTCGTCGGCATGCTCGTGAGCGCCGCCGCCGGTTCCCGACAGCACGGGCGTCACGGCCGAGGCGGTAACGCCGCCGTCGCGGGCCAAGCCGATCATCGGCGAGGCCGGATTGACGCTGTAGGCGATGTCGAAGGCCGCCGACAGCGCCGTGCCGGTGCCGTCGTCGCGGGTCTCCTTGACGCCGCCGATCTCGGAGGCGGTCAGGTTGGACGAGGGCGCGATCAGGCCGGGGGTAACAACCCCGCCCTTGGCGTCAATGACGGTCGCCCCGGCCGGAACTGCGAGCCCGGCGCCTAGAGCGACGATCTTGCCGTCACGCAGAACGATCGTGCCCGAGGCAATCGCCGGTCCGCTGATCGGCTCAAGCCGCGCGTTCGTTATGGCGATGGTCCCCGAAGCGAGGGTTTGGGCTGTGGCCGGAGCGGCGAGGGCGGCGAAAGCGGCGCCCGTCAGGAGGAAGGACCGGATCATCAGTTGAACGCTCCCTGGCCGGTTTGGCCAAGCTCGAAGTCGGACTTGGGCTGGTAGCGGGGATCATGACGATCATAGGTCAGCGCGCCGTCGACATAGACCTTCTCGGCCTGGGCGTAGACGCTGAACGGATCGCGGCTCCAAAGCACCAGGTCGGCGGCCTTGCCGGGTTCGATCGCGCCGGTCTTGTCACCGATGCCCATGGCCTTGGCCGGATTGGCGGTGATCCACTTGATTGCCTCGGCGCGTGTGATGCCGTAGCCTAGACGGTTGCCGGCCGTCATGGCGATGGCCGCTTCCTGGTTCAGGCGCTGGGTCATGATCGGATCGTCGGAGTGGATAACGACGCAGGCGCCGGCCTTCCAGAGGATGGCGGCATTGGCGTCGATACCGTCCAGGCTCTCCATCTTGAAGCCGGTCCACGAGGCCCAAGTGGCCGAGCAGATGTCTTCCTTGGCCAACAGAGCGCCGACCTTGTAGGACTCGATGGCGTGGTGGAACATCGTGATCTTGTAGCCAAACTCCCTGGCGATATCGATCATTACCGCCATCTCGTCGCCGCGATAGCAGTGGTTCTGGACCAGAATCTCGCCCTTCAGCACGCCCGCCAGGGTTTCCAGCTTGAGGTCGCGCTTGGGAGCGTCGGCCTTCTCGCCCTTGTCCTTCTTGCCGCGATAGTCGTCCCATTTGCGGGCGTAGTCGGCGGCGTCGATCCAGGCCGCGCGGAAGCCGGCCACGTTGCCCATCGCTGTCGCCGGCGAGCGGCTCTTGCCGCCGTAAACGCGCTTGGGGTTCTCGCCGCAGGCCATCTTCAGGCCGTAGGGAGCGCCCGGAAACTTCATGCCCTGCATGGTGGTTGAAGGCACATTCTTCAGCGTCACCGAACGACCGCCAAACAGGTTGGCCGAGCCGGGAAGAACCAGCATCGTGGTCACGCCGCCGGCCCGCGCCCGGTTGAAGCCGGGATCCTGCGGCCAGACGGAATGCTCGGACCAGACCTGTGCGGTATTGGGATCGGTCGCTTCGTTGCCATCCGACCTGGCCTGGACGCCGGGCGAGGGATAGACGCCCAGGTGGCTGTGGGCGTCGATGATGCCGGGGGTCAGCCATTTGCCCTTGGCGTCGATGACCGCGACATCGGCCGGGATCGGCGTTTCGGCGCCGCCGACCGAGACGATCTTGCCGCCGGAGACAAACACAACGCCGTTCTCGATCTGCTGGCCGGTCGCCGTCAGCACCGTCGCGCCGACGATCGCCGTGGGCCGCGAGGGCAGGGGCATGTAGGTCGAGGGGAAGCCCGTAGAGGTCGAACCGTCCAGCCCCTTGGGCAACGGCTTGTTCTCGACCTTTTCGGCGGGCTTGGCCGTCGTTCCGCCGGGCTTGGCGCCGGCCCCGCTGGTGGTCGCGCAGGCCGAAAGACCCAGCGCGAGCAAGCTTACGGCCGCAGCCGTGTGACGCCATCCCATCATGAAAAACCCCGACTCCCGAACAGGCGGGCAGGACAGACGAAAAAAACTCGCCAAGCAAGAGAGGCGGCGCACCCTATTGCCCGAACCGCGAAAATTGTCTGTCGTCGGACGCGGGCAGCGTAATCATGCGCTGGCTTCGACGAGCATGACGGGCTTCGAACAATGCCTGGAGACCCTGACCGTCGTCGGCATCGACCGTCTTAGGTCCTGACCACGAAAAAGGGCCGCGGATTGCTCCGCGGCCCTCGTCGTTCCCAATGAAGGGATCGATTACATCTTCACGTTCAGCGACACGCCGATGACGCGCGGTTCGTTGACGAAGGCGGTGTTGTTATTGAAGTCGATCGCGCCCTTGAGGTTGTCCTCGTCGGTGATGTTGCGGGCAAAGAGCGCAGCTTCCCAAGAGCCATCCAGCTTGGCATAGCCGAGCTTCAGGCCGCCTTCGAAGTCGCCCTCGCTGTAGAACTCCTTGGATTCGTAGAGGAAGAAGTTCGTCATGCCCTGCACCTTCCAGTCGGTGTAGGCGAAGAATTCGCCGTCCGCGCCGAACGGCACGCTGTAACGGGCCGTGACGTCAAAGGTGTATTCCGGAGCATTGGGGAACGGGTTCCCGTTGATCAGGGCCTGCCCCTTCGCGTTCAGCGGATCAGTGACCGTGCACTGGGCGCACGTGGCCGTCGCCAGGGTCGCGTCCTTGATTTCCGTCTTGGCGTAGCTGTAGCCAGCCGTCAGGACGAGGTTTTCGGTGACGACAAACTCGCCGTCCAGTTCGATGCCATAGGCTTCGCCCTTCTTGGCGTTGATCAGGCGATTGGAGTTGGAGCCACCGCCAACAGCGCTGAACTGCGGATCATCGATCGTGTAGGTGAACAGCGCGCCGTTCAGACGGACGCGGCGGTCCATCAGTTCGCTCTTCAGGCCGACTTCATACGACATGATGGTTTCGGACTGGGCGACCGAGGCCGGCGCGAAGAAAGCGATGTCGCGGCCCTGGATCGACGGACCCCGGAAGCCCGAGGCGACCTTGCCGTAGACGCTGACATTCTCTGCGACGTCGTAAAACGCGCTGAGGTCCCAGCTGACCTTCTCGTCGGAAACCGACAACGGCGCGACGGGATTGGGGCCGGAAATGACCCGCATGTCCTTTTCATCGCTGGTGTAGCGCAGGCCGCCGGTCAGGGTGAAGGCTTCGGTGACATCATATGAGGCCTGGCCGAACACGGCCCACGACTTGTTGTTCTGCTCCAGCGTGGTCACCGGGGCAAAACCCGGATCGGTGCGGATCTGATAGCTGGAGTCGAAGTAGAAGCCGCCGACCTGCCAGGTCAGCGGGCCATCGGTGTCGCTGGCCAGGCGCAGTTCCTGAGTGATCTGGTCCAGTTGCTTGATGCCATCGGTGCTCTCCGAGGGGAACGGGATGAAGCCCGGGCCCGTCAGGTTGCCGCCGTCGATATCGCCACGGCTTGAACCATGGGTCTCTTCGTAGGCGGTGATCGAGGTCAGGGTGACGTCACCGAAATCGTAGCCGATGTTGGCCGAAGTGCCCCAGCCCTTGTACTTCTGGGGGTTCCCCGCGCCGGCGTCGAAATAGACCGTCTTGCGATCATAGTTGGCGTTGAGCTTGTTGGAGCCCTTGGTCAAGACGTTGGCGCGGAACGTGGCCGACGTGCCGTCGAGGTCGCGGCCGTGCACGTTGAACAGGGCCGAGAGCGCCTCGGTCGGCGTGAACAGCACCTGCAGGCGCGCCGCCTTTTCGTCGAAGCCGCCCAGGGCGTCCTTTTTCTTCGTGAAGGCGTTGTTGATGTAGTCGTCGCGATGCTGGACCAGCACCGAAGCGCGCGCCGCCACCTTGCCTGGAACCAGCGCCCCACCGAAGCCGCCGTCGAGGGTCATGGTGTTGAAGCTGCCGTAGGAGACCGCCGCGCGGCCCTTGGCGTCTTCGCTCGGCTTGATGGAGCCAAACTTGACAATGCCGGCCGTGGTGTTGCGGCCAAACAGCGTGCCTTGGGGGCCCCGCAGGACTTCGACTTGCTCGATGTCGTAAATCGGCGAGCTCTTCAGCACCACGTTTTCAAGCACCACGTCGTCCTGGATGATCGAGACCGGCTGCGAGGCGGCCAGGTCGAAATCAGCGTTGCCCAGACCGCGGATGTAGAAACGCGGTGCGGCGCGGCCGTTGGAGGATTCAGCGTACAGGCCTGGAGCCTTGGCCGAGAGGGCCAGGATGTCGTCGCCGGCGGCGAAGGTCGATTGCAGGCGCTCGCCAGCAAGGGCGGTTACCGAAACCGGCACGTCCTGCAGGTTTTCGCTGCGCTTCTGGGCGGTGACGATCACTTCGCCGACTTGGGTTTCCTGGGCCAGGACGGCCGGGGCGGTGCCGATGGCCATGCTGAGCGCGGCGAAACCGCAAGACAGGCGCAGAGCGCGGCGAAGGAGGTGGCTGGAGGTGTGCATGGAGAGATCCTGTGCTGACCAAGCTTCGTGACGCCGACTCTGTCGGAGGGCGTTCACGTCGCTTCCGTGTGCGGTGCGTTAAGCCCAGTTGACGCTTCAGCGATATCGTTCGCTACGGGATTTCGCGCGCTTCAGGCGGTTTAAGTCGGTTCTGTTGCGGAGTTGCGACAATTTTGTTCAGTTGGCGCCCCTAAGTAAGAAATCATTCCCAAGTTCGCGGCGTAGCTGGCGTCATCAAGCCCAAAAGAAAAGGGCCGGAGATTTCTCCCCGGCCCCGATTCCCAGTCCTAACCTCAGTCTAGCCTAGCACTTGTAGTACATGTCGAATTCAACCGGGTGCGGGTGCAGCTGCAGACGCATCACCTCTTCCATCTTCAGCTCGATATAGCTGTCGATGAAGTCGTCATCCATGACGCCGCCGGCCTTCAGGAAGGCGCGGTCCTTGTCGAGGTTCTCGAGAGCTTCACGGAGCGAACCGCACACTTCCGGGATCTTCTTCTGCTCGCGCGGGGGCAGGTCGTAGAGGTTCTTGTCGGCGGGCGCGCCCGGATCGATCTTGTTGTTGATGCCGTCCAGGCCGGCCATCAGCAGCGCCACAAAGGTCAGATAGGGGTTGCCCATCGGGTCGGGGAAGCGGGCTTCCAGACGCTTGGCCTTCGGCGAATCGACGTGCGGGATGCGGATCGAGGCCGACCGGTTGCGGGCCGAATAGGCCAGTTTCACGGGGGCTTCGTAGCCGGGGACCAGGCGCTTGTACGAGTTCGTCGTGGAGTTCGAGAACGCGTTGATCGCCTTGGCGTGCTTGATGATGCCGCCGATGTACCACAGGCACATGTCCGACAGGCCGGCGTACTTGTCGCCTGCGAACAGCGGCTTGCCGTCCTGCCAGATCGACTGGTGCACGTGCATGCCCGAGCCGTTGTCGCCAAACATCGGCTTGGCCATGAAAGTCGCCGTCTTGCCATAGGCGTGCGCCACGTTGTGGATCACGTACTTATAGAGCTGCAGGCGGTCGGCCATGATGACCATGGTGTCGAACTTCAGGCCGAGCTCGTGCTGGGCGGGCGCCACTTCGTGGTGGTGCTTTTCCGGCTTCATGCCCAGCTCGCCCATGACGGCCAGCATTTCGCCGCGCAGATCTTGAGCGGAGTCGATCGGGTTGACTGGGAAGTAGCCGCCCTTCGGACCCGGGCGGTGACCCATATTGCCTTCGGCATAGGTCTTGGCCGAGTTGCCCGGCAGTTCGACGGAGTCGAACGAATAGCCGGTGCTGTTGGGCTGGGTGTCCCACTTCACATCGTCGAAGATGAAGAACTCGGCTTCAGGGCCGAAGTACACGGTGTCGCCGATACCCGAAGCCTTGACGTAGTTCAGGGCCGCCTTGGCGATCGAACGGGGATCGCGGTTGTAGGGGGTGCCGGTGTCAGGGTTCACCACATCGCAGAACAGCGCCAGGGTCGTCTGCTGATAGAACGGGTCGATGATCGCGGTCGTCAGGTCGGGACGCAGCTTCATGTCCGACTCGTTGATGGCCTTCCAGCCGGCGATCGACGAGCCGTCGAACATGGTGCCGTCGTTGAGGAAGTCGTCATCGACCAGATCGATGTCAAACGTGACGTGCTGCATCTTGCCGCGAACGTCGGTGAAGCGAACGTCAACGTATTTGACGTCCTTTTCCTTGATCAGGTTCAGGATTTCCTTGGCGGTGCTCATTCCGTATCCCCTTCTTGAGCCTCGTAATATTTGACCGTTCGCGGCTAGACGGCCGCGGGGCCGCTTTCTCCGGTTCGGATGCGGATGACTTCCGCGATCTCCGAGACGAAAATCTTGCCGTCGCCGATGCGCCCGGTGCGCGCGGCGCGGGTGATGGCCTCCAGCGCGGGTTCCAGTTGGCTGTCCTCGACGACCACCTCCACCTTGATCTTGGGGAGGAAGTCCACGACGTACTCAGCGCCGCGATAGAGCTCGGTATGGCCCTTCTGGCGACCATAGCCTTTCGCTTCAAGCACGGTCATGCCCTGAACGCCCATCTCCTGGAGCGCCTCCTTCACCTCATCCAGCTTGAACGGCTTGATGATGGCTTCGATCTTCTTCATCGGTTCCACTTTCGGGCCCGCAGGCGCGCCGCGCCTTTGATGAGCGGCACGGATCACGCCGCCCGGGGGACTCGCAAGCTTTCGAAGGTCGGAAAGGGGCTCGCCGATGACGGATCGAGAGTGATGATCAAATTTTATGCATCACGAGCACGAAAATTGATCAGTGCAGGTTTGTTGACCAAATGGCCTTGCGGAGCGCCGTTTCACCCCTAGGATCGCCCCCAACAATCGTTTGAATGGGGGCGAACATGCGCGACGACACACCGGTTTTGATCGGCGCTGGCCAGTTCACCTACCGCGGAAAAATCGAAAACTCGCCGTCACCACTCGAACTGCTGAAGATTGCAGCGGAGCGTGCTGTTGAGGATGCAGGGCTCTTGGGGTCGGTTCTTGCCGAACTCGACGCGTTGGCGGTCATCGCTTTCAGTATCGACGCGCCGGGCGGGCTTTCGAAGCTTCCCTTGCCGCGCCTTGCCAATCCTCCCGCGAGCCTGGCCAGGGCGTTGGGCGCCGCGCCGGCATGGAGCGTTTATACAGAGACCGGCGGCAACAGCCCTCAGCAGGCGGTCAATGTCGTCTGCGAGCGGATCGCCAAGGGCGAGGCCGAAATGGCCCTGGTGACGGGAGCCGAGTTTCTCGGCTCTCTGATGAAGCGTCTGAAGGGCGGCTTGGGGTTCGAAGGCTGGGGCGATGACATCACCGAGCCACCGGCTCGCATCGGCGATCCTCGTCCCGGCGTTACGCCGCAGGAGGCCGCGCACGGCCTGGGCTATCCCGTCAACACCTATCCATTGTTCGAGAACGCGTTGCGCGCCCGCGACGGCCGGTCTCTGGAAGACCATCAGGCCCGGCTCGGACGCCTGTTCTCACCGTTCAGCAAGGTCGCGGCCGGCAATCCCAAGGCCTGGTTCCCGGTCGAGCGATCACCGGAGGAGCTGATGACGGTCACCGATCGCAACCGGATGATCAGCTTTCCCTATCCCAAGTACCTGAACGCCATCATGGAGGTGGACCAATCGGCCGCCGTGCTGATCTGCAGCGTCAGCAAGGCGCGCGAACTGGGCGTGTCAGAAGACAAGTGGGTCTATCTGCACGGCTGCGCCGACGCCGCCGATCTCTGGTACCCGATGGACCGCCAGGATTTTCATTCCAGTCCAGCCATTCGCCTGACCGGTGAGCGCGCCTTCGCGATGGCGGGTATCGGCCTGTCCGACATCGATATCATTGACCTTTATTCCTGCTTCCCGTCCGCCGTTGAGGTGGCGGCCGAAGAGCTGGGCCTGGCGCTGGATGATCCACGCGGCCTGACCGTCACCGGCGGCCTGCCTTATTTCGGAGGGCCGGGAAACAACTACGCCCTGCATTCCATCGCCGAGATGATGGGGCGACTCAGAGCCCAGCCCGGCGCCTACGGGCTCTGCACCGCCAATGGCTGGTTCCTGACCAAACAGTCGGTCGGCATCTATTCGACAAGACCTGTCGAGGGAGACTGGGTGCGCGAGGCGCCCTCCAGGATTCAGGACCGGATCGACGCGCTGCCGCATCCCGACATCGTCGAACACCCGACCGGGCCGGCGGTGATCGAGACCTATACCGTGGTCCACGCCCGCGAAGGCGTCCGCATGGGCATCGTGATTGGCCGGGACTCTGCCGGCCGACGCTTCGTGGCCCACACGCCCGAGGATCCCGAGACCCTGCTGGATCTCCAGGCCCGAGAAGGCGTGGGCAGAACGGGCGTCGTCGGTCCTCACCCCGACGGTGTTCGCAACCTTTTTGTTCCGGATTGAACCCATGACCCGCGTCCATGTCATCCGCCACGGGCGTCCAGCCTCGACCTGGGGCGGGGCGGAGGATGATCCAGGCCTCGACGAGGTCGGGCATCGGCAGGCCGTAGATACGATGGAAGCCCTGATGGCCCTGCCGGAAGGGGAACGCCCGCTCCGTGTCGTCTCATCACCCCTGCGTCGGTGCCGTGAAACCGCCGCGCCGATGGCGCGCGCGCTGGGTGTCGAGCTCGTGATCGATCCCCGCGTGGGCGAGATCCCTACGCCCGCGGCAATGCCCGCCGCGGACCGGCCCGCCTGGCTTCAGGCGGCGTTCGGCGGCGAATGGGGGCAGATTGTCGGCGATCTGGACTATGAGGCCTGGGCGAGAAGCGTTGCGGCCGCCTTGGCGGAGTATCCGAATACGGCGGTGTTCAGTCACTTCGTGGCGCTGAACGCCGCCGTCGGCGTGGCGATCGGCGAGGCGAGGGTGGCGGCGTTCCGACCGGATCACTGTTCGATCACGACGTTCGACATCCGCGATGGACGCTTGATCCTCAACGAGAAAGGACGCGAAGCTCAGAGTCAGGTGCTCTGAAGGAGTCGTCGTGCCGCGCGAGATCATGACCGTCGCCGAGATGACCGCGGCGGATCGCGCCGCCGTCGCGCTTGGCGTACCAACCAGTACGTTGATGGAGCGCGCCGGAATCGCGGTCGCCGAGGCGGTTAGGGCGCGGTTCTCACATCGGCCCGTCGTGATCTGGTGCGGTCCTGGCGACAACGGCGGCGATGGCTATGTCGCAGCGCGGCACCTGCGCAGCAAAGGCTGGTCGGTTCGCGTGGAAGCCTCTGCGCCGCCGGTCACCGACGCAGCCCGGCGCGCGGCGGTCCGCTGGAAGGGCGAAACCGGGCCCCTGTCGCCCGAGCCTGGCCCGGCCGACATTTATATAGACGCGCTGTTTGGCGCGGGCCTGTCGCGGCCGCTCGAGGGCGATGTCGCCAAGCTGGCCCGCGCCAGCAATCTTCTGAACAAGCCCATCATCGCGATCGATGTGCCCAGCGGCGTGTCTGGCGATACAGGCCGTGCTTTGGGCGAGACTGCGTTTCGGGCCGATCTCACCGTGACCTTTCATCGACGCAAGCTGGCTCACTGCCTGATGGACGGACGCGCGGCTTGCGGAGAGGTGATCGTCGCAGACATCGGGCTCGCCGCCCCAGACCACATCTGCACCCTGCACGAGAATTCACCCGACCTGTGGGAGGCCCGGTTTCCGTGGCCCGCCCTGGACGCGCACAAGCATCGGCGTGGTCGTTTGAAGGTGGTCAGCGGCGACGCGTGGAACACAGGCGCAGCGCGCCTGGCGGCGCGAGGCGGTCTGAGGATCGGAGCGGGCGTGGTCAGCCTGTTGTCGCCGCCGAACGCGCTGGCGACAAACGCCGCTCATCTCGAAGCGATCATGCTGGCGCCTTTCGAAGGCGAGGCGGATCTGCAGACGGCGGGAGAAGGCGCCGACGCCGTCGTGATCGGTCCGGCCGGCGGCGTCGGCGATACAATCACGCGAAATCTTTTCGCTCTGGCGAGGACGGGCGCAGCCCTGGTGGTCGACGCCGACGCCCTGACCAGCTTCCGCCATGACCCGGGCGCGCTGTTCTCGGCGCTGGATCGCGATGACGTGCTCACGCCGCACCCCGGCGAGTTCGAGCGGATCTTTCCGGGACTTCTGGGCGAATCGGTCGAGCGCGTGGCGGCGGCGCGGGAAGCTGCGCGCCGGGCCGGCGCTGTCGTGCTCTTGAAAGGACCCGATACCGTGGTTGCCGCGCCGGACGGTCGCGCGGCCATTTCGCTTAACGGATCGCCCTGGTTGGCGACGGCGGGGGCGGGCGATGTTCTGGCGGGCTTCATCGGCGGCCTGATCGCCCAGGGCATGGAGAGTTTCGAAGCAGCCTGCGCCGGAGCCTGGATCCATGCGGAATGCGGGAAGGCGTACGGGCCGGGGTTGATCTCAGAAGACTTGCCGGATCTGGCTCCCGCCGTGCTGGCTGGGCTCTTGGCACGTCGCCCCGTCCATGAGCGCGGCGCCCTTGCATCGCCACGGTGAAATCCGTAAGGCCTGACCCCATGCGGATGTGGCGAAACTGGTAGACGCACCAGATTTAGGTTCTGGCGCCGAGAGGCGTGGAGGTTCGAGTCCTCTCATCCGCACCAAGATTGACTGACCGCTTTCCCGACTATGAGGGATGGCCGTGACTTTTGCCGCTGGCGCTCTTGGATGGTCGCGCACGTCGTGACATAAGGGCGCTCTTTCGCCGCCCCGGCCTCGCGGGCGGCGTCGATGTTTTTGACCCCAGGGCGGACCCCCGACGCGCGCGTCGCAGGTCCGAGAATATGACAATGTCGATGCAGATCGTTGAAAAGTCGGGCGAAGGCCTTAGCCGCGTTTATGGAGTGACCGTGCCGGCCGCCGAGCTGGCCACGCGTCTCGAAGCGCGGATCGCCGAAGTCGCGCCGCAGATGAACGTCAAGGGCTTCCGCCCTGGCAAGGTTCCCGCCGCTCACGTGCGCCGTCTGTACGGCAAGGCCCTGATGGGTGAAGTCGTCGAGCAGGCGCTCAACGAGACCACCCAGAAGGTTCTGGACGACAACAAGCTGCGTCCCGCCGGTCAGCCTGAGCTGAAGCCGTCTTCGGACATGGAAAAGGTCGTCGCTGGTGGCGAAGACCTGTCGTTCGACGTTGCCATCGAGATCATGCCGGACTTCGAGCCGATCGATCCCGCCAGCATCGAACTGGTCAAGCCGGTCTACAAGGTCGCCGACGCTGAGGTCGACGAGGCCCTGGCCGAACTGGCCAAGCAGGCCCGCACCTACGAGCCCCGCAAGGGCAAGAGCCTGAAGTCCAAGGACGGCGACCAACTGCTGATCGACTTCGTCGGCACGGTTGACGGCGTCGAGTTCGCCGGCGGCAAGGCCGAAGGCGCTGAGCTGGTTCTCGGTTCGGGCCAGTTCATTCCCGGCTTTGAAGAGCAGCTGGTCGGCGCCAAGCCGGGCGACGAACTGGTCGTGAAGGTTACCTTCCCCGAAGACTATCAGGCCAAGGATCTGGCCGGTAAGGCCGCTGAATTCGCCACCAAGGTGACCGAAGTCCGCGCGCCGGTTGACGCCGAAGCCGATGACGAACTGGCCAAGCGCCTTGGTCTCTCGGACCTGGCCGCTCTGAAAGAGCTGCTGAAGTCGAACCTGTCGGGCCGTTACGACAATTCCTCGCGCTTCAAGCTGAAGCGCGCCCTGCTGGACGTGCTGGACACCAAGCACGAGTTCGACCTGCCGCCGCGCATGGTCGACGCCGAGTTTGCCGGCATCTGGCAACAGGTTCAGGCCGACAAGACCCAGGGCGGCCTGCCGCCGGAAGACGCCGACAAGACCGAAGACCAGCTGAAGGACGAGTACCGCAAGATCGCCGAGCGCCGCGTGCGTCTGGGTCTGGTGCTGGCCGAAATCGGTCGCAAGAACGACGTGGTCGTGACCGACCAGGAACTGACCGACGCCATCATGCGCGAAGCCCGCCAGTATGGCGCGCAAGCACAGCAAGTGTTCGACATGTACCGCCAGCGCGCCGACCTGCAGGCCGCTCTGCGCGCCCCGATCTATGAGGACAAGGTCGTCGACCTGATCTTCGGCAAGGCCAAGATCGAGGAAAAGGAAGTTTCCAAGGAAGAGCTCCTGGAAGAAGACGATCTGCCGGAAGGCTACGGCGGCTAGGGCCTCCGTCACCCGACGAGACAGGGCGCGGCTCGCAAGGGCCGCGCCTTTTTCTTTGGCCCAAGCTTTGTGCCCGCTCCTTGCAACCTGTTAAGCGCCACGCGATATGCGTTGGCGACGCCGCGCGAGGTGTGTGATTCGCGCGGCCCCAAAACGCGAAAAAGGGCGAACCCTATGTACGATCCGGTTGCAACGGCGATGAACCTCGTGCCGATGGTGGTCGAACAGACCAGCCGCGGCGAGCGCGCGTTCGATATCTTCTCGCGCCTGCTCAAGGAGCGGATCATTTTCCTGACCGGCCCCGTCGAAGACGGCATGGCCAGCCTGATCTGCGCGCAGCTTCTCTTCCTGGAGTCCGAGAACCCCAAGAAGGAAATCGCCATGTACATCAACTCGCCGGGCGGCGTGGTGACGGCGGGTCTCGCGATCTATGACACCATGCAATACATCAAGAGCCCGGTTTCGACCGTGTGCATGGGCATGGCGGCCTCGATGGGCAGCCTCCTACTCTGCGCCGGCGCCGCAGGCCAGCGCATCTCGCTGCCGAACTCGCGCATCATGGTTCACCAGCCGTCGGGCGGTTTCCGCGGCCAGGCCTCGGATATCGAGCGCCACGCCGAAGACATCATCAAGACCAAGCGCCGTTTGAACGAAATCTACGTCAAGCACTGCGGCCGGACCTATGAAGAGGTCGAGCGCACCCTCGATCGCGACCACTTCATGAGCGCTGAGGAATCCAAGGCCTGGGGCCTGATAGATCACATCAATGAAACGCGCGACGAGACCGACGCCAAAGCCTAGGCCTCGCCGCTCCGCATCCTGATCAAGCCGCCGGCCGCAAGGTCGGCGGCTTTTTTATGCTGGCTTAAAGCGGCTTGCCCCGGAAGACGCGGTAGCCGCGCTCATCGGCGATGGCCAGCATTTCGGTATCGCCCGACGTGTCGCCATAGGCTGCCGTGAGGCGAACGTCCTCGCCGAAGGCTTCTTTCAGGCGGACGACCTTCTCCTTGGCGCGACAGTTTGGACCGGCCAGGACGCCGAGGGCGCGGTCTTCGTGGTCAAAGGCGAGGCGCGTGCCGATCAGCAGGTCCGCGCCCAGACCGCGCGCGAACGGCGCGACAGTGATGTCGGGCGACGCGGTGACGATGACCATGCGGGCGCCCTTGGCGCGCCAGCGGCGCCACACGGCCAGGGCGTCGGGACGAAAGAGGGAAGGGGCGTGCAGCTCCGCGAACGTCCGCGCATCGGCTTCGATCTCGGCCTGGGTTGCGCCTTTCAGGAATTCGCGCACCGCCGCAGCCTTCAGCTTGCCGCGATTGCGGTTGAAAACGTAGCGCACGAGGGCGGGGGAGAGCCGCAACACGCCCGCCGTCCAGCGCGCGGGGCCCGCCCGCCATTTCAGGAAGGCATTGAAGCTGTCGCGGACGGTCAGCGTGCCGTCAAAGTCGAAAGCCACAAGCGCCGGCGCATCGGTCATGTCGCCTGTCATCGGCATCGAGGCCGTCAGGCCTTTGGCCATTAGTGAGCGCTTCGCCATTCTTCTCCGCACGCATCGGGCGCGCCCTGTTAAACAAGCGGTTGTTCGATCACGATTCCCCGCACCGGCTCTAAGCCTTCCACATCTATGGAAGGGTCAAGGTCCTGGAGCGGTTGCGCCGTTGGCCGTGGACCCCATTTTAGACCGGAAGATCATTAGACGACACGGTGCTTTCTCTGGTCAGGCGCTCGAAAAAAGCGCCAAGGCTTGTGAACTGCGGCCGGATCGGGGAATGTCAAGGATTAGACAACTCCCGGCATGTAAGCTGTCCCTTCGGAGACGGCATGTGAGCCAGGAGCGGGCGTCACGGCCGTAGCCGCCGCCGCCATAGCGTGAGAAGCGACCATGACGAAAGCCGCGAGCGGCGATACCAAGAGCACCCTGTACTGTTCTTTCTGCGGAAAGAGCCAGCATGAGGTGCGAAAGCTCATCGCGGGACCGACGGTGTTCATTTGTGATGAATGCGTCGAGCTCTGCATGGACATCATTCGCGAAGAGCACAAGATTGCTTTCGTGAAGTCGAAGGATGGCGTCCCGACGCCACGCGAAATCTGTGAGGTCCTGGACGATTACGTGATCGGCCAAGATCACGCCAAGAAGGTGCTCGCTGTCGCGGTGCACAATCACTACAAGCGCCTCAACCACGCGTCCAAGAACAACGACGTGGAACTGGCCAAATCCAACATCCTGCTGG
Source organism: Caulobacter sp. ErkDOM-C (assembly GCF_048541825.1). Taxonomy (GTDB): domain Bacteria; phylum Pseudomonadota; class Alphaproteobacteria; order Caulobacterales; family Caulobacteraceae; genus Caulobacter. The sequence continues at coordinate 1,772,826 of NZ_CP183332.1, forward strand.
TGGGTCCCACCGGCACGGGCAAGACGCTTCTGGCCCAGACCCTGGCCCGAATCATCGACGTGCCCTTCACGATGGCCGACGCCACCACCCTGACCGAAGCCGGTTATGTGGGTGAGGACGTCGAAAACATCGTGCTCAAGCTGCTTCAGGCCGCCGACTACAATGTCGAACGGGCGCAGCGGGGCATCGTCTATATCGATGAAATCGACAAGATCAGCCGCAAGTCCGACAATCCGTCGATCACCCGCGACGTGTCGGGTGAAGGCGTGCAGCAGGCCCTGCTGAAGATCATGGAAGGCACTGTCGCCTCCGTGCCGCCGCAAGGCGGGCGCAAGCATCCTCAACAAGAGTTCCTGCAGGTCGACACCACAAACATCCTGTTCATCTGCGGCGGGGCGTTTGCGGGTCTGGAGCGCATCATCTCGGCGCGCGGCCAGGGCAAGTCGATCGGCTTCGGCGCCAAGGTTGCTGATCCGGAAGAACGTCGCACGGGCGAAATCCTGCGCAACGTCGAGCCGGACGACCTGCAACGCTTCGGTCTGATCCCGGAATTCATCGGTCGTCTGCCGGTGATCGCGACCCTGGAGGACCTCGACGAGGCCGCCCTGGTCAAGATCCTGACCGAGCCGAAGAACGCCTTCGTCAAGCAGTACCAGCGCCTGTTCGAGATGGAAAACATCGGCCTGACCTTCACCGAGGACGCCCTGCGCGGGATTGCGACCAAGGCCATCGCCCGCAAGACCGGCGCGCGCGGTCTGCGTTCGATCATGGAAGGCATCCTCCTGGAGACCATGTTCGAGCTGCCCAACTACGAGGGCGTCGAGGAAGTGGTGGTCAATGCCGAGGTCGTCGAAGGCCGGGCTCAGCCGCTGCTGATCTATGCCGAAAAGAAGGGTGGCGCCGCGTCGGCCTGACGCGAATAGCCCTTCCGAAGATCAAGGCGCGCTCCTCGGGGCGCGCCTTTTTTTCATGCCGCCTGAGCGCTGGAGCTTGGATCTTCGTCGCCTGATGCCGCCATGCAACAGGCGCTTGGGGTCGGCGGCGTCGCACCATCGCGGCAAGTTTGAAACGAAATTGCGTAAGAGGGCGCTTTGAGGGCATATCCCCTTCAGCTTGGCCCCTTATGCGCGACCAGTCGCCGCTATCAGGCGACTCGGCTTGAACGCAGTAGCGAAACGTCCACATAAATAAGGACCATTCCGTCCAGTCCCGGACGGACGGGCCGATCGACTCAGGCGCATCGTCTGATGTAACGGCGGTCCGCATGGCCGAGCGCGGATGCCGCGACGGCCGGGAGTAAGAGCATTATGTCTGAACTTCGTACGCTTCCAGTCTTGCCGCTGCGGGACATCGTGGTTTTCCCGCATATGGTCGTGCCGCTTTTCGTGGGCCGCGACAAATCCGTGCGCGCCCTCGAAGAGGTGATGCGCGGTGACAAGCAGATCCTGTTGGTGACCCAGAAGAACTCGGCTGACGATGACCCGTCGCCGGGCGACATCTATGATGTCGGCGTCCTGGCCACCGTTCTTCAATTGCTCAAGCTGCCCGACGGCACCGTAAAGGTGCTGGTCGAAGGCAAGGGCCGCGCCGCCGTGGTCAAGTTTACCGATCAGGAGTCCTTCTATGAGGCCCAGATCGGTGAAGTCAGCGAGGACGAGGGCGTCGGTCCCGAGGCCGAGGCGTTGTCGCGCGCCGTGGTCGAGCAGTTCGAGAACTACGTCAAACTCAACAAGAAGGTGCCGCCGGAAGCCCTGGCCTCGATCCCCCAGATCGCCGAGCCGGGCAAGCTGGCCGACAGCATCGCCGCCCACCTGTCGGTGAAGATCGGCGACAAGCAGCACCTGCTGGAAATCTTTGACATCGTGAAGCGCCTGGAAAAGGTCTTCGCGCTGATGGAAGGCGAGATCAGCGTTCTGCAGGTCGAGAAAAAGATCCGCTCGCGCGTCAAGCGCCAGATGGAGAAGACCCAGCGCGAATATTATCTCAACGAGCAGATGAAGGCGATCCAGCGCGAGCTGGGCGATCCCGACGATCAGCGCGATGAACTCATCGATCTCGAAAAGCGCATCAAGAAGACCAAGCTCTCCAAGGAGGCCCGCACCAAGGCCGAAGGCGAGCTGAAGAAGCTGCGCAACATGAGCCCGATGTCGGCCGAGAGCACGGTCGTGCGCAACTATCTCGACTGGATGCTGTCGATCCCGTGGGGCAAGGCCAAGACCAAGAAGATCGACCTGGTTGAGGCCGAGACCATCCTCGACGAGGATCACTACGGTCTGGAGAAGGTCAAGGAACGCATCCTTGAGTATCTGGCCGTCCAGGCGCGCACCAACTCGCTGAAGGGGCCGATTCTTTGCCTCGTCGGCCCTCCCGGCGTCGGCAAGACCTCGCTGGGCAAGTCGCTGGCCAAGGCGACGGGCCGCGAGTTTGTCCGCATGAGCCTTGGCGGGGTGCGTGACGAAGCGGAGATCCGCGGTCACCGCCGCACCTATATCGGCTCGATGCCCGGCAAGGTCATCCAGTCGATGAAGAAGGCCAAGACCACCAACGCCTTCTTCCTGCTCGACGAGATCGACAAGATGGGCAGCGACTACCGCGGCGACCCCGCCTCGGCCCTGCTCGAAGTGCTGGATCCCGCGCAGAACTCGGCGTTCGGCGATCACTATCTGGAGGTCGACTACGACCTGAGCCAGGTGATGTTCGTCACGACGGCCAACAGTCTCAACATGCCCCAGCCGCTGCTGGACCGCATGGAGATCATTCGCATCGCCGGATACACCGAAGATGAGAAGCTGGAGATCGCCAAGCGCCACATCCTGCCCAAGCTGACCAAGGATCATGGCCTGAAGGACTCTGAGTTCGTGGTGCCTGAAAAGGCGATCCGCGATCTTATCCGCTACTACACTCGGGAAGCCGGCGTGCGGTCGCTGGAGCGGGAACTGGGCGCCCTGGCGCGCAAGACCGTCCGCGATCTGGGACGCGAGAAGGTCACCTCGATCACCATCGACGACGAGCGGCTGGCCAAGTATGCGGGCGTCAAGAAGTACCGCTATGGCGAGACCGACGAAGTCGACCAGGTCGGGATCGTCACGGGTCTGGCCTGGACCGAGTTCGGCGGCGACATCCTGACCATCGAAGCCGTGAAGATGCCGGGCAAGGGCCGCATGACGGTCACCGGCAACCTCAAGGACGTGATGAAGGAGTCGATCTCGGCGGCCCAGTCCTATGTCCGCTCGCGGGCCCTGCACTTTGGCGTCAAGCCGCCGGTCTTTGAAAAGACCGACGTGCACATCCACGTGCCGGATGGCGCGACGCCCAAGGATGGCCCCTCGGCCGGTGCCGCCATGGCTGTGGCCATGGTTTCGGTGCTGACCGGTATTCCGATCCGCAAGGAGATCGCCATGACCGGCGAGATCACCCTGCGCGGGCGTGTGACCGCCATTGGCGGGCTGAAGGAGAAGCTCCTGGCGGCCCTGCGGTCAGGCGTGAAGACGGTTCTGATCCCTCAGGAAAACGAGAAGGATCTGGTCGATGTGCCTCAGTCGGTGAAGGACGGCCTGGAGATCATTCCGGTCTCCACCGTCGATGAGGTGCTCAAGCATGCGCTGACCGGCCCGCTGACGCCCGTGGAGTGGAATGAGGCCGATGAGCCCATTGCTGCAACTGCGAAGGGCGATGAGGGCGACGGGGACGCCATTTTGACCCACTGACTGTAACTTATCGTTGATAAGTATGGCGGCGCGGGAGGTTCCCGCGCCGCCTTCATTTGACGGGGCATTTTCCGCCGCCATAATCCTGGCCGAGCGAAGTGGCGTCGGCTTTTGCGAAGCGCCGCCGCTTTATTGGCTGGGAGAAAAGCATGACCACAAAAGCCGAACTCGTCACGGCGATCGCCGAGAAGGCGGGCATCAATAAAATTCAGGCCAAGGACGCTCTGGAAGCCTTCATCGAATCCGTCACCGACTCGCTGAAGTCAGGAAACGACGTGCGTCTCGTGGGCTTCGGCACGTTCAAGGCCGTAGCGCGTGCGGCGGGTACTGCGCGCAATCCTCGCACCGGCGAGACCGTCAACCGCCCGGCCTCGAAGACCGCGCGTTTCCAGGTCGGCGAAGGCCTGAAGACCACGCTCAACGGCTGATCTCTTCTCGAGAGACAAAGAGGGCGGAGCGCTTCTCGGCGCGCCGCCCTTTTCTTATTCGCTTTGCATGGGCCACGCTGGCGGCTAGAAGGCCGGCTCGACTTTTGGGGCGGTTAGCTCAGCGGTAGAGCGTCTCCTTTACACGGAGAGGGTCGGGGGTTCGATCCCCTCACCGCCCACCAAAACTCGTCGCCGGCGCCAGCAGCAGTTCCAACAGGGTCGCAGCGGACCTGTCGTCACGGTCGGCCTGGATCGCGGCGCCCAAGGCTGCGGCGGCCTGGCCATAGCGGACATCTTCAAGCAACGCGGTGATTGCGGCCATGATCGCTTCTACGCTTGCGTCTGGCGACAGGCGCAGACCGGCGTCGCGGGCGACCACCCTGGCGGCGTTGTCGTGCTGGTCACGGCCCATCGGCATGCACAGGAGCGGGACCCCCGCCATCAGCGGGCGTAGCGTAGAGCCATGGCCGGCATGGGTCACGAACACCGCCGTTTCGTCTAGCAAGGCCTCGTGCGGCGCGCTGCGCACCACGATCACATTGTCGGGCGCGGGGAATTGGCTCGGGTCAAGGGTCGGCCCTGTCGTCACCAGGCCGCGCACCGGCAAGCGGCCCAGCGCAACGATGACGTTGCTCAGCACGACTTCCTGCGCCTGATACAGACTGGAAAACGAGACCAGCACCAGCGGAGCGTCGCCCGCAGGCAGGGTCGCGGGCTCGACCCAGGCAGGATCGGCCAGATAGGGGCCTGCATAGGCGAACGGAGCAGGCACGGGATCGGGGGCGAAATCGAACGCCCGGCTGCTGGCGATCAGGATCAGGCCGGCCGCATCAAGTTGGCCGAACAGATCGTCCAGCGCCGGCAGGCCGAGCGCGGCGCGCGCCGTGTTCAGGGCCGGCAAGCCGATCTGGAACAGACCCCGGCTCATCTGGGTGACCATCGCGTGCATGGCGCGCTCTTCGTCTGAGGTCGCTGGCGGCATGCCCGCGCCGAAGGGCGGGACACCCGACAGGGTGGGGAGCGACCAGATATTGGCGGCGAACAGGGCCAGGGGCAGATTGCGGGCCTCCGCTGCGGCCATGGCGCCCAGCAGAAGTTCCTGACTGACGATGGCGTCAGGCTTGAAGGCGTCGACGGCGGCGAGCGTATCCTGCGCATAGGCCAGGGCCGGCCCTGCCATGATCCGGTCGATCAGCCGCTGGATCACCTCGAGGGGATTGTCGGCTTCATGGTCCTTCAGGCGATCGTCCTCGCGGCGCTTTCCGGTCTGGCTCGGCGCTGTCGTCCAGGGCTGAAACGCCACGCCCAGGGCGGCGGCGTCAGTGTCGTTGCAGACATCGCTGAGGATCAGCACGGCATGACCGCGATCCTGCAGGTCACGGGCAGCGAGCAGCAGGGGCTGCACATGTCCGCCGCCTTCCCAGGTGGTGAAGAGATAACGCGCCATTCGATCCCCGCTCGGCCAGCCTTGGGCTTACGCGGTCCCGCTTCACCTTGCCAAGAGCGATCAAAGTGATATCACTTTCATATCAAGCCGGGAGCGCGACGATGTCGGAAGTCCACACCATCAATCGGTCGGTCGAGCGTATTCGCGGCGGGGCCGGCGGAGGTCTGCCGCTTCTGGCGCTTCCGCTCCTGATCGGAGCCGGGATCTGGGCCTTTATCAACGCCGACACCTACGGCGCTGGCTACAACGCGCTCGGCGCCTTGCTGGTCATCCTGGCCGCGTTGGTCAGTGGCGGCTTCTATTCCATGCAGCCGAACGAGGCCTATGTGCTGACGGTATTCGGCGCCTATGTCGGCACCGACCGCACGACAGGGCTTCGCTGGGTCTTGCCCTGGTACGGACGCAAGAAGATCAGCCTGCGGGTGCGCAACGTCACCAGCGAGATGCTGAAGGTCAACGACAAGCGTGGCAATCCGATCGAGATCGCGGCCAACATCGTCTGGCGCGTGGCGGATTCGGCCCAGGCGCTGTTCGATGTCGATGACTATGTGGCCTTTGTGAACATCCAGATCGAAACGGGGTTGCGTGAGGTGGCCTCGCTCTACGCCTATGATCACGCGGAGGAGGGCGAGCCCACCCTGCGCGCCGACGCCGAGGAGGTGGGCGCCAAGCTTCAGGCTGACCTTCAGGCCCGTATCGCCGTTGCCGGCGTCGCCATCGACGAGGCGCATCTCATGCACCTGGCCTATGCCCCGGAGATTGCCGGTTCCATGCTGAAGCGTCAGCAGGCCGAAGCCGTGCTGGCCGCCCGGCGCACGATCGTGGCCGGCGCTGTGGGCATGGTCGAAACGGCGCTCAATCAACTCAGCGAACGCGGGGTCGTCAAACTGGATGACGAACGTAAGGCCGCGATGGTGTCCAATCTGCTGGTGGTGTTGTGCGCCGACCGCGAGGCTCAGCCCGTGCTCAACACCGGCACGCTGTACGGCTAGGGCGTGGCCAGCGATCCTAGCGAGAACGGGAAGGGCGGACGGCGCGCGTTTCTGATGCGCGTACGCCCCGAGGTGCTGACCGCCGTGGAGCGACTGGCCGCCGCCGAGTTGCGCAGTGTGAACGCCCAGGTCGAAACCTTGCTACGGGAGGCGCTGGGCCGTCGCGGTGTCGGCATAAAACCGCCGCAGGGCAGCGAGGAACCCTAGCTGTCGCGAAACCTTTATCGTTCCGAGGCCGAATGTCATGGTCTGGTTAGCGATAAGGATTCGGCGTGGTGGACTTGAGATCGGATCAACCGTTCGGCTTTCGCCGCCTTGCGGATGGCGCGCCAGCGACAGGACAGGCCGTTCGCCTGGTGGACACGACCATGCTCTACGCACCGCGGAGCGGCGGCGTGCGCCGATATCTCAACACGAAGCGAGCCTGGCTGGCCGCCAACAGACCGTCAGTGCACCACACCCTGGTTGTTCCCGGCGCGCGGGATGCTCATGACGGACAGGGCCGCGTGTCGATCTATGCCGCGCCCTTGCCGTTTGGTGACGGATACCGGTGGCCCGTCGTCAAGCAGGCCTGGATGGAGCGGCTGATCCGCCAGAGGCCGAGTATTATCGAGGCCGGTGATCCCTATACACCCGGCTTGGCCGCATTGCGGGCCGGTGACGCCCTGGGAGTACCGGTGGTGGGGTTCTGTCACACCGACCTGGGCGCGCTGGCGGCGCTGCATATCGGCGAATGGGCTGAGAAGCCGGTGCAAAAGCGCTGGGCGGCGATCTATGGTCAGTTCGACCAAGCCGTCGCGCCGAGCCGCTTCATCGCCGGCCGGCTGATCGAGGCCGGCGTCACCAACGCCATCGGCCTGCCCCTGGGCGTGGATGTGGATATCTTCCATCCCGGGCGCGGCGACCGCGCAGGCTTGCGCGAATCTCTGGGTCTGAGGCCCGACCACAAAATCCTGGTGTTCGCCGGACGGCCCGCGCGGGAAAAGCGGCTGGACGTGCTGGTGGAGGCCGTCGAACGGCTCGGCGATCCCTATGTGCTGCTGTTGATCGGCGCGGGAAGCGGCGCGCCGGCCAGTGATCGCGTTATCTGTATGGACTATCAGCGCGATCCACAGGCCTTGGCGGCTATACTGGCGGGCTGCGACGCCTTCGTGCACGCCAACGACAACGAACCGTTCGGCCTGGTCGTCCTGGAGGCGATGGCCTGCGGACTGCCTGTCATCGGCGTCGCGTCAGGCGGAGTGGCTGAATCGGTCGACGCCTCGGTGGGCGAACTTGCTGCCGCATCGGAGGCGCGCGCCATGGCCGAGGCGGTGGAGTCCGTGTTTGCGCGCGGCTGCGAGGCGCTTGGTCAAGCCGCCAGGCGTCGGGCCGAGGAGCGGCACGGCTGGGATTCTGTTTTCCTGGCGCTTTGCCAGATCTATGGCCGCCTGACGGGCGCGGCCGGATTTTCCGACGCCACGTCAGCTCTGCGACACTAAGGGCGTGTTCGGCGAAGTGTGAGCCACTTCGCCGAATAACGTCCTAGTGGGGCAGGATCGCGCCGCCGGCCGCGAGGCCCAGGGCGCAGAAGACGCCAAGGTGAAAGATGATGCCGATCGCCACGGTGCGACGGACGGACCAGGTTGTTTCCTGGGCGAAGACGCGTGCAATCTCGTGCTGGAGGCTGTGCGCGGCGCTCTGGACCGGCGCATCGTTTTCATTGGCAAGGCGAAGAGCAGGGCGCTGGCGCGGGTTCTGCGCGATGGCGTCCAGATAGTCCACTTTACGCTGCAGCATCACTGGGCCTCCCTATGTGTTTCAAGGCACAGTAGAGAAATCAAGCTAACAAAATGTGCTCAACAGGCGGCGCTATGATTGCGTCATCCTGCCTCACGATCAAATTGGGTATGTTTAGACTGCATTAAGCACGTCAACTACTGATCAACACCTTGTTTAGGATGTCGAGATCTTCAGTTTAAGGCCCAAAAGATGGGCCGCCGTGCCGGCTCGCTTGCTAGTCTGTTCGCCCAGCAGCAGGTCGGCATAGCCAGGCTCGGCCGTCAGGATCAGCTGGGTCTTGTCGATGGTCAGGCGCGAGCGGGCCAGCAGGGGCGCGCTGCGGCCCGACAGGTCGCAGCCCAGCCGGATCGCCGCGCCCAGGGCCCTGGCGCGCTTGAGGCGAGCCGGGGTCAGCAGGCGCGCCAGCACGTCCAGCTCGGGCGGGTCGAAGGTACTGGCATGACGGGCATAGGCTGCCGTGGCCAGGAAGGCGCGCTCGTCATGGCCCTGGCCGGCGATCGGCGCGCGCAGCACCTGTTCGAACACCAGGTCGGCGCGATGGTCGGGGTGCAGGCGCGCACCCAGGTCGGCCAGACGGCAGGCGGCCGACATCAGCACCGCGTCGCGGCCCTCGTCGAACAGCGGCGGCAGGCTGGTGAAAGCCGGGGCGATCCAGGCCTGCAGGCCTGCGCCCAACTCGTCGGCGACGCCCTGGCGGGCGCCCAGCGAGGCGCAGCCCTCGATCAGCGGGTCCAGGCCTCGGGTGCGCGGCGGCATGGCCTCGAACAGCAGGCCCTCGCGCACGCCAAAGGCCGAGATCTCGATGCGCTTGACGCCAAGGCTCTCGATCAGGCTTTCCAGCACCACGGCGGCGTAGGGCAGGGTCTCCGAGCGCTTCTTGCTCATGCCCTCGATGCGCTCCAGCGAGCTCTTCGACTGGTGCGAGACCAGGCGCGCGGCTTCAAGCGCCTCGCTGGCGCTGATCTCGTACTGGTGCACGACGTGCAGCGGATAGCCCGACATCCGCATGTGCAGCAGGGCCAGGTTGCGCCAGGCGCCGCCGACGGCGTGGAAGTTGTCGGTCCGGAAGGCGCTGGTCACCGGGGCCAGCCGCTGGGCGCATAGACGGCGCACCCGGTCGGCGTCGAAGCCTTCCGACAGGCCCAGGCTGAAGGGGCCCAGGGGCAGGGTGACGCCCAGGCCCGCTCCGGTGCTTTCCAGTCGGATCAGCTCCAGGCTGGCGCCGCCCAGATCGCCCACCACGCCAGTGGCCTGAGGGGCGCCGGCCAGCACGCCCAGGGCGGCGTAGCGGGCTTCTTCCTCGCCGCTCAACACCCGAACAATCAGGCCGGTCTCGGCCTTGACCCGAGCCACGAAGGCGGGGCCGTCGCTGGCCTCGCGAGCGGCCGCAGTGGCGACCACGAAGGTCTCGGCCGGGGCCACCGCCTCAAGCACGGCCCGAAAGCGTTTCAGGGCCGCCAGGGTCTGCAGCACGCCGTCGGGCGACAGCCGGCCGTTGTCGCCCAGATCACGGCCCAGGCCCGCCAGCACCTTTTCGTTGAACACCGTCCAGATGGCGCGGCCTTCCAGCCGGTACACCACGAGGCGCACCGAGTTGGATCCGATATCGATCACGGCCGCGTCGCGCGGCGCCGGGAAAGGCATGAGCTTGGTTTAGCCTATTGAGACGCGGGAGAAAGCGGGGCCGGACGAAAATCGCGCGGGACGTCAGGACGCGCCATTAATCCGGCACGCGAGCAAGCGCCAGCGGGTTTCGGTTCTTACGTAGAAGCAGGTGCCGAAAGTCTTCTGCGCGCCGTTGGTCCGCACGCCGCCCTTGGTCGCGGCGTGGTTGCCGTTCAGCAGCAGCATCTCGACGGTCGGCGCGTATTTCGGGCAGGACCCCCACGAGCGGATCTGGCCCAGACGCAGGCCGGGACCATAGATTCGGCCCTTGGCCTGAAGTTGCCGATCGACCGGGGCCAGGGCCGCGCCGTCGCCGATCCGGTCGACGCCGGGCACGCCAGGCTGGGCCAGGATGGCGCAGATCTGCGCCTGCTCCGCCTGACCGGGACCACAGCCAGACAGGGCCAGGACCGCCGGGACCGTCAGAGCGGCGAGACGCCTCAACCCTTGCCTTTTCGCGGGCCCACATGGTCGAAGGCCATCGGCAGATCCTTCACCTTTTGGCCGCGGCCCGACAGGCTGGGATTGGTCATGAAATAGTCGTGGGCCGAGAAGGCGCCCTTCTTGTCCCAGGCCGGATCGCGCGTGTAGCCGCCATCGCTGTTGAGGTTCCAGCTCTGGGCCTCGTCATTGAGGTTGGCGACCATGATCTGGTCCAGTACCTGCTGATGCACGGTGGGGTTCTCGACCGGCACCAGGGTTTCCACGCGGCGGTCGAGGTTGCGCGGCATCCAGTCGGCCGAACTGATGAACAGGCGCGTCTGCGGGCCGGGCAGGTCGGCGCCGTTGGCGAAGGCGACGATCCGGGCGTGCTCCAGGAACCGTCCGACGATGCTTTTGACCCGGATATTCTCCGACAGCCCCTTCACGCCCGGCCGCAGGCAGCAGATTCCGCGCACCACCAGATTGATCATCACCCCGGCCTGGCTGGCGGCATAGAGGGCGTCGATGATCTGGGGATCGACCACCGAGTTCATCTTGGCCCAGATGCCGGCGGGCTTGCCGGCCCGCGCATTGGCGGCCTCGAGGCTGATCATCTTCAGCAGGTCGGGCTTGAGCGTCTCAGGCGAGAAGCTCAGCTTTTCCAGCCCATGCGGCTGGGCGTAGCCGGTGATGAAGTTGAACAGCTTGCCGCCGTCACGGCCCAGCGGGCCGTCGCACGTAAACAAGGAAAGATCGGTATAAACCCGCGCCGTCTGCGGGTGATAGTTGCCGGTGCCGAAGTGGCAATAGGTACGCAGGGCCTCGCCCTCGCGGCGCACCACCACCGACAGCTTGGCGTGGGTCTTCCAGTCGACAAAGCCGAACACCACGTGGACGCCCGCGCGTTCCAGATCGCGGGCCCATTTGAGGTTGTTCTCCTCGTCAAAGCGCGCCTTGATCTCGACCAGGGCCGTGACGTTCTTGCCGTTGTCGGCCGCCTCGATCAGGGCCGCCACGATCGGGCTGTCCTTGGAGGTGCGGTACAGGGTCTGCTTGATCGCCAGCACATTGGGATCGCGCGCCGCCTGACGCAGGAACTGCACCACCACATCGAAGCTCTCGAAGGGGTGGTGAACCAGGATGTCCTTCTCGCGGATCGCCGCAAAACAGTCGCCGCCGTGGTCCCGCACGCGCTCGGGGAAGCGGGCGTTATAGGGCTTGAACTTCAGGTCCGGGCGATCAGGCGGGATCAGCTCGTCCATCTGGGCCAGGCCCAGCTTGCCGTCCACCAGGATGACGTCGTCGGGCTCGGCGCGCAGGCCCTCGACGATGAAGTCGCGCAGGTCCTGGGGCATGGAGGTCTGGATCTTGACCCGCACCACCTGGCCCAGGCGACGCTTCTTCAGGCGCGCCTCGAACTCGCGCACCAGGTCTTCGGCCTCTTCCTCGATTTCCAGGTCGCTGTCGCGGATCAGGCGGAACAGGCCGCGGCCCTCCACCTCATAGCCCGGGAACAGGTGGCCCAGGAACAGGATGATGAAGCTCTCCAGCGCCACGATCCGTCGCTCGCGCTTCTTGCCGCGCGTGGTGACCGAGCCGATTTCCCAGAACCGCTGCACCTGGCTGGGCACCGGCACCAGGGCGTACAGGTGCTTGTCGTCGGCGATGCGGCGCAGCTTCAGCGCCAGGCAGAAGCCCAGATTGGGAATGAACGGAAACGGGTGGGCCGGGTCGATGGCCAGGGGCGTCAGCACCGGGAACATCCGGGTCAGGAACAGCTCCTCGGCCTTGACCTTGTCGTCGCCCTCGATGTCCTTGGCGTCCAGAAGCTTGAGGCCCTCGCCCCACAGCTCGGCGCGCACGTCGCGCCAGATCTTCTGCTGATCGACCATCAGGTCGAAGGCTGAGGCGTTGATCCGCGTCAGCTGCTCGCCGGGCGTCAGGCCGTCCTGGCTGACCACCCGCACGCCCTCGCGCACCTGGCCCTTCAGGCCGGCCACCCGCACCATGTAAAATTCGTCGAGATTGTTGGCCGAGATCGACAGGAACCTCAGGCGCTCCAGCAACGGATGGCGCCGATTGGCGCTCTCTTCCAGCACGCGTTCGTTGAAGGCCAGCCACGACAGTTCGCGATTGATGAACCGCTCGGGCGAGGCCAGCAGCGCCTTGTCCAGGCGGCAGGCCGTGTCGGCTTCAGTGACGGGGGTCGGCAGGGGCGCGGCGTTGGGCATGCGGGGAACCATAGGCGAACGGGGTTCTCACATGGTGAACGTGGGACGTGACGGGGGCAAGACACTGGAGCCCCTTGCAAACCAAGCCTGTCATCCCGGACAAGTCCGGCGAACGCCGGGCGCAGATCCGGGACCGCCGGACGCGCTGAGCTCAGGCGTCGGTCCCGGATCTTCACGCTGCGCGCTCGTCCGGGATGACAGCCGTTTTGAAGAGAAGGGCCCTCAGTCCTCCCCCTCATCCCCCTCAAACGCCAGCACCTCGCCGGCCAGCACCCGGGTAATCGCCCGCCCCTCCGCCGACGCCGCCTCGTCCAGCTGGTCGACCGCCGCGATGGCCTCCAGCGACGAGCGGGGGATGCGGCGCAGCAGGTAGGGATAGACGTCGGCGGCCGGGGTCATGGCCCGCGCCGCGAAGGCCCGGCGCAGCACGGCCTCCAGCACGATGTCGTCAGGCTCGTCGATGCGGGCCACGGCGGTGGCGTTAAGCCGCGAGCGCAGATCGGGCACCGCGCAGTCCCAGGCCACGGGCGCCAGCCGACCGGTCAGCAGCAGGGTGCCGCCGTCGACCCCGGCCATGTTGATCAGGTGAAACAGGTCCTCGTCGTCCAGATGGCCGCCCTGCGCCCGCCGGTCGGCGTCATCGACCAGCACGGCGCGGCCGCGCAGGGCGGCCAGGTCCAGCGGGGCTGCAAGGGGATTGGCGGCCTCGACCACCACGGCGTTGGCCTTCAGGGCCCAGTCGCGCGCCAGATGGGTCTTGCCCGCGCCGGCGGCCCCGATCAGGGCCAGCCGCCCGTCGCCCCAGCGCGGCCAGGCGTCGATCGCCGCGATCGCCTGGGCGTTGGTCGGCGAGGCCGCGAAGTGCTCCCGCGCGAACGACGGCGGGCTGTGCAGCGGCAGTCTGAACTGACGGGACAAGTCGGCGGCGTCCGGCGTGGTTACTGGGTGTGCTGGATATAGGCCGGGTGCGGCGGAAGCGCGAGCGGGGCGGGGCAGGGAAAGTGGGGATGGAGATGAGCAAATGTGGATGAAGCCGTTCAGAATCCCCACCGCACTGCCAACAACCCAAACCCCAGCAAGATCACCGGCCCGAACACCGCGAACGTCCAGCGGGTGATCCGCTCCGGCAGGAAGGTGTCGTAGGCGCCGTCCTTGCTCGCGCCGTACTTCACGGCGATGGCGGTCAGGGGGCATTTGAGGCCGAAGGCGGCGAAGACCACGCTCTCGACGGCGACCAGCGCGGCCGCCCCCCACAGCCAGGGGCCGTGCGCGCCGGTGATCCCGGCATAGAGGACGACGAGGCTGGCGCCGGCCATCACGACATAGATCACCGTGTGCAGGGCGCGGACCAGGGTCAGGCGTTGGGCGTCGGTCATGGGGGCAGTCTAACCTTCCAAATACTCCCGTCATTCCCGCCCTTGTGGCGGGAACCCCTGTTTCAGCTTGCACGTGAGGCGCAAGCGAAGTGCGCGCGCACTTCGCCCCTCCCGCACCTGCGGCGGATAGAGAGGTTCCCGCCACAAGGGCGGGAATGACGGTGGAGGGGGCAGTGCTCAAACCTGCCTGGGAACCGGGGTCCATTCAAAGACGGCGGCATAGAGATCATCCCAACAAGGATTGTCGCGTTCGATCAGGTTGATTTTCCACTGGCGCGGCCACCGCTTGATCGAGGTTTCGCGCTGGATCGCCTCGGTCATCACGTCGTGGATTTCGTACCAGACCAGGCGCTTGAGACCATATTGCCGGGTGAAGCCGGGCAATTGGCCTTCCCGATGCTGGCCAATGCGCGTGAAGAACTGGCCCGTAACGCCGGTGTAGAGCGTCCCCCGATAGTGGTCGGTCATCATGTAGACCGCGATCCAGGCTTCGCGTGGGACCATGGCGGCTGCTCCCCGTTTTCGGACCAATACAGGAACAACACACTCCCGTCATTCCCGCCCTTGTGGCGGGAACCCCTCGCGCCGCCGCAGGTGCAGAAGGGGCGAAGTGCGCGCGCACTTCGCTTGCGCCTCACGTGCCAGCTGAAACAGGGGTTCCCGCCACAAGGGCGGGAATGACGGAGGGTATGGGGGCTAGTATATCTAACCCATGCAACACCCACCCCCCGACCTCGCCGCCTGGCGCGCCGCCATGACCAAGCCCGCCGGGCCCCTAGGCGGCCTCGCGCGCAAGGCGCAGGTCAGGATCAACCAGATCATCCCCGAAAAGGTCCACGCCGCGATCACCACGGCCATGGAGGGGCTGACGCGGGGCATCCTGACCGGGGCCGACTTCGCCACCGGCTCGCCCCAGCACGGCCTGACCCTGGACGAGAAGCGCGCGAAAGCCGCCGCCGCCATCGACGGCTGGAAGAAGACCGCCAGCGTCGAGGGCGGGATCACCGGGGCCGGGGGCTTTCTGGCGGCGGCGGCCGATTTCCCGCTGCTGATGAGCTTCAAGATCAAGCTGCTGTTCGAGATCGCCGCCATCTTCGGCCATGACGGGACCGACCTGGATGAGCGGCTCTACATCCTGCACATCTTCGAGCTGGCCTTTTCGGACGCCGGCCATCGGGCCCGGGTACTGGCGGCCATGGACGACTGGGACGCGCGGCGCCCAGAAAGGTGGGGGGCTGAGCGTCCCGACACGCTGGAGGCCTTCGACTGGCGGGCCTTCCAGCAGCAGTATCGCGACCATATCGACCTGGCCAAGCTGGCCCAGCTGCTGCCCGTGGTCGGCGCGCCGGTCGGGGCCATCGTCAACTGGCGGCTGGTCGAGTGGCTGGGCGTTACGGCGGTGATGGCCTACCGGATGCGGGAGGCGGGGGCGAGCACGGGCCCCACCACGGGGATTGCGAGCGCGCCGTCCCCCGATGGGGATGGGGATAAGTGATCCTTCTCCCCTTGCGGGAGAAGGTGGCGCGCAGCGCCGGATGAGGGGTCGATAGACCTTTCGGGATGAACGCCCCGCCTTGCGGGGCAAGGCTTTGAGGTTGGCGCGCCCCCTCATCCGTCAGCCTGCGGCTGACACCTTCTCCCGCAAGGGGAGAAGGGAAAGAACGGGGACTTGCGCGGGCGTTCAGCAAACTTATCCGACGCGCTGAAACCTCCCGTATTCTGTACCCACCTCGTCGCGAGGAAAGGGCGCAAGGCCAGCGACCATTGCGGCGGCGGGGGGTGATCGAGCGGGGCTGGGGTCGAGGGGGATACTCGACCGGTCCGGGGATCTGGTTGCTGGCCAGACCCGCCCGCCGTCGGCGTGGTTGAAGGCAACAGGGCGTGTCTGGCTGAAAGCCCGTCCTCTTCGACCGCCGGAACGCGCTGGAAACGGCGATATCCGGGTCCCGTTAAGGCCTTAAGAGGGCCACCCGACGGGAGGCTGGCGGAAAACGATGACGCGGAGCGCTCGGCTTCGTCGAAACGGTTACTTCTATTCAATTCCGGACGTGGTCCGGACGCTCCGCGACCCTTTCCATCGCCATCGCAGCGAAAGCGCGGGGGTGTGAAGCTGTGCCTGCAAATCCTCCCCCCAGCGGGGGAGGTGTCGGCCCGCAGGGACGACGGAGGGGGAAGTGATGCGGCGCGTCAGCCATCCTTCCCCCTCCGGTCCTTCGGACCACCTCCCCCTTCAGGGGGAGGATCTGAGCTGCAGAATCCTTGACATCCACGCCCCCCCATGCGCCTTTCCGCGCCTTGCAAATCAACGCGTTCCCGCGATTTTCGAAGACTTTGTCATGACCACGATGCACGCCTACCGCACCCACACCTGCGGCGCCCTTCGGGCTAGCGACACCGACGCCAATGTCCGCGTGTCGGGCTGGATCCACCGCAAGCGCGACCACGGCGGCCTGGTCTTCATCGACCTGCGTGACCATTACGGCCTGACCCAGCTGGTGCTGCACCCCGAGACCCCGGGCTTTGACATCGTCGAGCGCCTGCGCGCCGAGAGCGTGATCAAGGTGGACGGCAAGGTGCTGGCCCGCGACGCGGCGGCCGTGAACCCCAACCTGCCGACCGGCGCGATCGAGATCCACGTCACCGCCGTGGAAGTGCTGTCGGAAGCCGCCGAGCTGCCGCTGCCGGTGTTTGGCGAGCCGGACTATCCCGAGGAAATCCGCCTCAAGCACCGCTATCTGGATCTGCGCCGCGAGACCCTGCACAAGAACATCGTGCTGCGCTCAAGGGTGATCCACTCGATCCGTCACCGCATGGTCGAGCAGGGCTTCCTGGAATACCAGACCCCGATCCTGACGGCCTCGTCGCCGGAAGGCGCGCGCGACTTCCTGGTGCCGTCGCGTCTGCACCCGGGCAAGTTCTATGCGCTGCCCCAGGCCCCGCAGCAGTTCAAGCAGCTGCTGATGGTTTCCGGCTTCGACCGCTATTTCCAGATCGCCCCCTGCTTCCGCGACGAAGACCTGCGCGCCGACCGGTCGCTGGAATTCTACCAGCTCGACATCGAGATGAGCTTCGTGACGCAAGAAGACGTGTTCGCGGCCATCGAGCCGGTGATGCACGGCGTGTTCGAGGAGTTCTCGGGCGGCAAGCCGGTGTCGCCGATCTCGGGCACCCACACGTTCACCAACGATTTCGGCGCCACGCTGGAGCATGCCGGCTTCGAGCGCCTGACCTATGCCCAGTCGATGAAGTGGTACGGCAGCGACAAGCCCGACACCCGCAACCCGATCAAGATGGCCGACGTCTCCGAGCACTTCCGCGACGGCGGCTTTGGCCTGTTCGCCAAGATCCTCGGCGCTGATCCGAAGAACCGGGTGTGGGCCATCCCCGCGCCGACTGGTGGTTCGCGGGCGTTCTGCGACCGCATGAACAGCTGGGCCCAGGGCGAAGGCCAGCCGGGCCTGGGCTATGTGTTCTGGTCCGAGGACCTGGGTGCCTGGGGCGGCCCGATCGCCAAGAACCTGGGCGAGCCGACGCAGGCGCTGATGGAGTCGGTGGGCCTGGGCAAGGGCGACGCCGCCTTCTTCGTGGCCGGCGATCCGGCCGTGTTCGCCAAGTTCGCCGGCCTGGCCCGCACCCGCGTCGGCACCGAGCTGAAGCTGGTGGACGAGAACCAGTTCAAGTTCTGCTGGATCGTCGACTTCCCGATGTTCGAGTGGAACGAGGACGAAAAGCGCGTCGACTTCTCGCACAACCCGTTCTCGATGCCGCAGGGCGGTCTGGAGGCCCTGGAGACCCAGGATCCGCTGACCATCCGCGCCTATCAGTACGACATCGTCTGCAACGGCTATGAGCTGTGCTCGGGCGCGATCCGCAATCACAAGCCCGAGATCATGCTCAAGGCCTTCGAAGTGGCCGGCTATGGCGCCGAGGTGGTGGAAGAGCAGTTTGGCGGCATGCTGAACGCCTTCCGCTTCGGGGCCCCGCCGCACGGCGGTCTGGCCCCCGGCATCGACCGGATCGTCATGCTGCTGGCCGAGCAGGTCGCTATCCGCGAGGTCATCGCCTTCCCGCTGAACCAGCAGGGCCAGGACCTGCTGATGAACGCCCCGGCCGAGGCCGCGGAGCGCCAGTACAAGGAACTGCACATCCGCTCGGCCCCGCCCATCAAGGTGTAGAGCGAATAGAAAAAGGCCCCGGTCTCGCGACCGGGGCCTTTGAAGTTTTCAGGGTCGCGTAGAGCCTAGTATTTCGGGGGCTTGGGCGGCGCCGGCGGCTTCGGCGGACGGGGCGCGGCCCAGGCGGATGCGGCCTTCTCGGCCTCGGCCTGGGCGCGGGCGGCCTCGGCCTGGGCGCGCTTGAAGTCGACGATCACCCGGATCTGGCGGGGGTCGCCATGGCAGGTCCGCAGCGACAGGCCGCGGGGCAGGCGGGTGGAGCCGTCGCCGCAGGTCTCGTCCAGCTGGGCCTGGTCCAGACCCTTGGCGCCCGACAGATCGGCTCCGCCCAGCATGGCGTTCGAGAGGTCGGCGCCCCGGAAGTCGGCGCCGTTGAAAGTGGCCCCGCGCAGGGCGGCGCCCGTGAACTCGGCGTTGCGGAAGTCGGCACCGTCGAAGCGGCCGCCCGACAGATTGGCGGCGTTGAGCTCGGCGTTGCGGAAGGTGGCGTCGCGGCCGTTGACGTTGGCCAGATTGGCGCCGCCCAGCTCGGCGTGGCTGAGGTTGGCCTTGTTGAGGTTGGCCCCGATCATGTTGGCGGCGTTCAGCTCGGACGACGACAGATCGGCCCGCAGCAGGCTGGCGTTCTGGAAATTGGCGCCGCTGCTCTCGATGCCGGACATGCGGGCATCGCTGAAAATGGCGTTCTGGAAGTTCGCGCCGCGCATCTCGGCGCCGCGCATGTCCGACCGGGTCAGGTCGGCGCCCTGGAAGTTGGAGCCGTAGAAGGCCGCGCCGCGCAGGTCAGAGCCGATCAGGATGGCCTTGGCGAAATTGGCGCCGCTGAACTTGGCGCCGGTCAGCTTGCGGCCCGACAGCTCGCAGCTGACGCACATGCCGCCGAACGACACCAGACGGGCGACGTCCTTGTCCTCGGGACCGGCCTGGGCCTGTCCGGCCAGGGCCGTGAGGGCCAGCGTCAGAACCGCGAGTGAAACGCCCATGCCGGACATCGAAATCTCCTACCAGCCAATACGCGACTGCATGAGTTACGATTTGGGGCCCCGAGCGCCCCGGCGCCACTTAAATCGCGGTAATGACAGCAACTTAACGGCAACCGGGGATGGAAAGCCCACGCGGCAAACGGGTGGAATCGTCGCCGCAGGCCCGGTTCAGCTGGCCCTGGGACAGGCCTTTGGCGCGGTCCATTTCCGCGCCCGAAAAATTCACGCCGCTCAGATTGGCGCCGGCGAAATTGGCGCCTTCGAGGAAGGCCCCCACGAAGCTGGCATGGGTCAGATCGGCCCGGGCGAAGCTGGCGCCGCCGAACACGCCGCCATAGGCGTTGACGTCACGCAGGTCGCCGCCGGCGAAGCTGGCGCGGTTCATAACCACGGTGGAAAGATCGGCCTGGCGCAGACGCGCCTTCGACAGATTGACGCCGCGCAAGGTGAGGTTCGACAGGTCGGCCTGGAAGAGATTGCAGCCGGGGCAGCTGGCGCCAGCCCGGACCTTGGCGATCTGGCTGGGATTCTGCGCCACGGCCGGCGCGGCGACGGACAAGGTGGCAGCGCTGAGCGCCAGGGCGGCGAGGCGGGCGATCGGGGTCATCTTCAGACGCATCCTGGCGAGTATCGGCGCAAGCAGCATGACGCCGGAAGTTTAAGGCCAGACGAACAAGCTCAGGTGGCGGGTTCCGAACGGTGGGACTGCGCCCCACAGCTGTCGCAGACGGTGATGGCGCCGCGCTGGGTCAAGGCGATATCGCCACACGCCGGGCAGAAGTCGGCTTCGCTGCTGGCGGCGCGTCCGGTCTCCTGGGCCTTGCGACCGCCGAACGGCAGGAACACCAGATTGTCTGTCGCCGCGCCGCGCGAGAAGCCTTTGGAGATGAACTTGCTGGCGGGCAGGGGCTCGGACTCAAGGTCGGGCGCATCGGCCTTGCCGTGGCCCAGGCCGTCGGCATTGAACTCCTGCGGATCGGCATTGGCCAGATCGTCGCGGCCCAGATACGAAACCCCCAGTTCGCGGAACACGTAGTCGAGGATCGATGTCGCCGACTTGATCGAGTCGTTGCCCGTCACCGGCCCGGCAGGCTCGAAGCGGGTAAAGACGAAGGCGTCTACGAACTCGTCCAACGGCACACCGTGCTGCAGGCCCAGCGACACCGCGATGGCGAAGTTATTCATCAAGCTGCGGAAGGCGGCGCCCTCCTTGTGCATGTCGATGAAAATCTCGCCGACCTCGCCGTCATCGTATTCGCCGGTGTGCAGATAGACCTTGTGGCCGCCGACGGCCGCCTTCTGGATGTAGCCCTTACGACGATCCGGCAGTTTGCGACGCGAGCGGTCGCGCTCGACGATCTTCTCGACGATCCGCTCGGTAATCACCGGGTCTCGCGCCGGCTGGCGCGGCGCCTCGACGGGCTCTTCGGGTAGGTCGAGGCGGAAGCCCGCCGGCGGATCGGCGCGGTTCAGACGCAAGGCGCGCACCCCGACCCGGGCGGCGGAAGCCTGGAGCCGGGCGCCATCAACCGGACGGGCGTCGAACGGCAGGTGCAGGACAACAGCCACCGGCAGGCAGGCGAAAGTCTCTACAGCGGCGACCATGGCCAGGCGGTCGGCCAGGACCGGCGCTTCTGCCGAAAGAAACACGGCCCGGACATCGGCGCTAAGGGCCTGGCAATCGGAGAGCAGGCCGGTTCCGAGCGCATGGTGTTCGGCGGCGAGGATTTCTGCGGGCGAGAAGCCGGCAAAGGCCAAGGTATCGAAATCGGCTTGGGCGAGAGCTCGTGTGGGTGCGCCCAGCACATCGCCGAGGAAGCCCGCGCCGACAACCGCCGGCGCGAAAGCCTGTCGCAGGCCGCCGGCCGAGCGTAGCACGTCCTCGACCTGTTCGATTTCGTGGGCCGTGAAGCCTCGGGCTTGCAGGATGCCATGATCGATGGCGGGCGAATCGATCAGCGACCCATGGCCCAGCGCATGGCGGCGGGCGGCATCGATCTCGGCCTTCGCGCCAGAGAGGCAGTCGAACGCCGCAGCGCTGAATGAGGGCACCAGGAGCCCATCGGCCGTCTGGACCGCCGACACGGGCGCGGCGACGCCGGCCCAGCCCATCGGTCTACCGCCAAGCCGCAGGGCGGCTTCCGGATCCTCGAAGGCGGCAACCAGGGCGCATGACCTAAGGCCGTGCTTCTTGGCCAGGCCATGGGCCATGGCCAGGGCCGTGGCGGCTTCCGAGGCCAGCGGCGAGCGGAGCGCGGCGGCGCGCACTCGTCGTTCGGCCAGGCTGCGCAGAACGATTTGCCGATCCTGAGCGAAGGCAGACTCAGCCCCAAGACTTGCAGCGGCTTCGGCGCTGGCGGCCAGGGCCGAGCCGACGGTGAGGGCCCACAGCGCCGCAGCGCCGTCCCTGCCATCGCTGCTGGCCAGCGAAAGGCCCCGGGCCAGCAGCCAGTCGCCGACGCCGGCCAGGCCAAGCACGGCAGGGCGATCACCGCGCTCGATCTCCAGCGCGGTCGCCCAGATGTGCACGGCATAGGTGAAGCCCTGAATGTCGAAGGCTTCGTCTGACTGAAAGGCGGAGGCGTCAATGGCCGCGCCCAAGGCCGCGCCCCTCGACAGAGACTCGGCGTCTTCCGGCGACAAGGTCAGGGTCAGGGCGCTGGTTTCCCAGCCAACCTGGGCGGCGAAGCTGGCATTATCGTCTCCGGCCGAGACCGTTGCCCGCAAACCCGAAGCGACCATGAGGGTCGCTGGCTGAGGGATGCTGTCGACCAGGGGGGTCCGGGGCGCGCCGACGAGCGCAATGGCGTCCGAAATCATCCGGTCATCGGCGCCGAGATCCCGGGCGCGACGGGCGGCGCGCGCCAAGGCGCTGTTCTTGCGCGGATCTGCGCAAGCCCGAGCGTCGCCTTGGCAACGTTGGACAGAGTCGCCCACCTGGGCGAGGGCGGCGTCCAGACGGGCGGCGGCCTTGCGGGACAGCGCATGGCTTCGCCGGCGACCCAGTTCATCTTCAGCAACCTGTCGGAACTCGATTTCCGCGATGTCGGGCAAGAGGTCCAGTGTCTGAACCGCCTTGGTCGGCGTGGCGACGCCGTTCAGCATCGTCGCCAGCAGCGCGTCTCGGAATGCCCCTGCGTCGGCCGCGTCCGCGAGCAGACCCTTGGCCAGCCCGAGCTTGGCCAGGCGGTCGGCATATCGGGCGGGACCGCCGCCCAGCGGAGCGTCGAGATCGATCGGCTCGCCGGCCCAGTCCAGCCACGCCTCAACTCGCGCATCGGTCCAAGTCGACGGGGCCAGGACCTCGACGATCGCGTTGCTGCGCTCAAGGTCGCGTCGTTCCGCCCGGAAGGGCTGATCGACATATCCGGACTGACTACGCATGGGCGATTCCGCGGCTGGGCGCCAAGAGAGACCTAATCTAGATCGCAGGCAGACGCCCTTCAATAGATGTTGGGGGCGCTGGCCATACGGTCCACAAGATGTTGAATTTCAGCGCCCCGGTCAGATGCTGGACGCTACGGGCTGGCCGCCCTATAGTCCGGCCGCTTCGTCGCGTTCGCCGCGACATGGAAGTCCTTGCAAATTCGGGTGCAAACGTAGTGCTGAAAGCGATCTTCACGTGGTGGAACGGCGCGACCCTGGGTCAGCGGTTCCACATTGGCCGTCGCGGCGTGTTCGTGGGCATGGACGATTTTGGCAACCGATACTTTGAAGCCCGCGACACCAGCGACAGCTATGACGCTCACAAGCGCCGCTGGGTGATCTATGACGGCTACGCCGAGGCCTCGAAGGTTCCGGCAGAGTGGAGCGGCTGGCTGCACTATACGTTCGACGAGCCGCCGACCACCAATCCTCTGCCCCGCCGCAGCTGGGAAAAGGATCATATCCCCAACCTTACCGGCACGGTTCACGCTTGGCGTCCTAAGGGCTCACTGACCCGCGGTGGCCAGCGCGCTGTGGCGACCAGTGACTATCAGCCCTGGAAGCCGGAATAGGCCCGATGCGGCGCGGAGCGATCCTTAGCGCGTCAGTGCTGGCCATCGGCCTGGCGATGGTCGGCGTAGCATCCGCGCGTCAGTCGAGCGCGCCGATTGCCCCGCAAGCGCCGACGGCTCCGGTCGCGCCGACCCCGGATGCGCCCCAGCCGCGCGTGGCCGTTCCAGTGCCGCAGCCTGATCCCCAGGTCCAGCAACCGGTCGCCAAACCCGCCTCCACGAAGGTGGTCACACCCGCCAAACCTGCTGAGCCCGCCAAGCGCAGCCGCTCGTCAGTCGCCATCATCCAGGCGCTGGACAAGGTGACGACCGAAACGATGCGCTTCGAAGCGCCCGTCGGTCAGCCCATTCGCTACAAGACCCTGATCTTCACCGTCCGGGCTTGCGAAACTTCGGCTTCGGACGAGGTCGCACCGGAATCGACGGCCTATGTGATGGTCGACACCCAGCCTAAAGCGGTGGCCGGACGGGTCGCCCCTCCCGGACGGCAGGTCTACAAGGGCTGGATGTACGCCAATTCGCCGGGCATGAACCCGTTGCAGCATCCGGTCTATGACGCCTGGTTGATCGCCTGCAAGACGTCAACGCCGGTCGCGCCGGCCGAGAAGCGGTAGAAATCGGCCTGGGCCGGCCAGGCCTTGACGAGACGCCGCCTGTAGTCGGCTCGCGAGATCTCGACCGCGCCAAACTGCAGCAGATGATCGGTGATGAACTGAGTGTCGAGCAGCCGATAGTCGCCGAACTTTAGTCGCGCCACCAGATGGGCCAGCGCTACTTTGCTGGCGTCGCGCTCGGTGGAGAACATGCTCTCGCCGAAGAACGCTGCGCCCAGCGACACGCCATAGAGGCCGCCAACCATCTGGCCGTCTCGCCAGCACTCGACGGAATGGGCAAAGCCGCGTGCGAAAAGTTCGCCATACAGCTGCTGGATCGGTGCATTGATCCAGGTTTCCAGCCTGCCAGGGCGGGACGTCGCGCAGGCCTCAACCACAGCATCGAAGGCGCTGTCGATGCGAACCTGAAAGACGTCTGAGCGAACGGTGCGCGCGAGCCTACGGGGAATGTGCGCGCTATCCAGCGGCAACACCCCCCGTCGCTCGGGATCGATCAGGAAGATGCTCTCGTCATGACGCGCATCGGCCATCGGAAAGACGCCACGCTCATAACAACGGATCAGATCATCGACCGTGAAGGCGTCCATGCGCGCCCCGCCAGCCCTAGCCCTGCGCCTTGATCCAGCGCTCGAGCCAATGGATGTCGTAGTCGCCGGCCAGGATGTCGGGCTGAACCAGCAGGTCCTGGAACAGCGGGATCGTGGTCTCGATGCCACCGACGACCATCTCGCCCAGGCAACGCTTCAAGCGTGCGATGCACTCCTGACGGTCGCGGCCGTGGACGATCAGCTTGCCGATCAGGCTGTCATAGTAAGGCGGGATCGCATAGCCGGTGTAGATCGCCGAATCCAGGCGAACGCCCAGTCCGCCCGGAGCGTGGAAGTCGGTGATCGTGCCGGGGGAGGGCGTGAAGGTTCGCGCGTTCTCGGCGTTGATCCGGCACTCGATGGCGTGGCCTTCGAAAACCACTTCGGCCTGGGTGAAGGACAGCGGCAGACCGGCAGCGATGCGAATCTGCTCACGCACCAGGTCAATGCCGGTGATGGCTTCAGTGACCGGGTGTTCGACCTGCAGGCGGGTGTTCATCTCGATGAAGAAGAACTCGCCATTTTCCCACAGGAACTCGATGGTGCCGACGCCGAGATAGCCGATGGCCTTGACCGCATCGACGACGATCTTGCCGATCTTGGCGCGATCGGCCGCGCCGAGGGCGGGCGAGGGGGCCTCTTCCAGCACCTTCTGGTGGCGGCGCTGCAGCGAGCAATCGCGCTCGCCCAGGTGCACGACATTGCCGTGGCTATCGGCGATGACCTGGATCTCGATGTGGCGCGGCTTCTGGAGGTAACGCTCCATATAGACCGTGTCGTCGCCGAACGCGGCGCGGGCTTCGGCGCGGGCGGTCGAGACCGCCTCGGCCAGGTCCTCGCGCGTCTGGGCGACCTTCATGCCGCGACCGCCGCCGCCGGAGGCAGCCTTGATGAGGACAGGAAAGCCGATGATGTCGGCGGCCGCGAAAGCCTCTTCCTCGGTGGCGAGGCCGCCATCCGAACCGGGAACCACCGGAATGCCCGCGTCCTTGACGGCCTGCTTGGCGGTGATCTTGTCGCCCATCAGCCGGATATGCTCGGGCTTGGGGCCGATGAAGGTGAAGCCGTGAGCGCCGACGATTTCGGCGAAGCGGGCGTTTTCCGACAGGAAACCGTAGCCGGGGTGAACCGCCTGGGCTCCGGTGATCTCGCACGCGGCGATAATCGACGGGATGTTCAGGTAGCTCTTGGCGGCGGGGGCGGGGCCGATGCAGACGCTCTCGTCGGCCAGGCGCACCCACATCGAGTTGGAGTCAGCCTCGGAGTGGACCGCCACGGTAGCGATGCCCATTTCCTTGCAGGCGCGGTGAACCCGGAGCGCGATCTCGCCCCGGTTCGCGATCAGGATCTTGTCAAACATGATCGTTACTCGATGACGACGAGGGGCTCGCCGAACTCGACCGGCTGAGCGTCGCCGACGAGAATCTCGACGACCTTGCCGGCCTTGGGGGCCGAGATGGGATTCATCGTCTTCATCGCTTCGACGATCAGCAGCGTCTGGCCCGCAGCGACAGTGTCGCCGACCTTGATGAAGGCGTCTGCGCCCGGCTGGGACGACATGTAGACCGTGCCGACCATCGGCGACTTCACCAGATCGCCAGCAGCGCGGGCGGTCGGGGCGGCGGCTTCAGCGACCGGCGCGGCGGCCGGCGCCAGCGCCGGCGCGGCCTGGGGCGCATAGGCCTGAGGGGCCTGAACATAGGTGGTGGCAGTGGCGGCCACGGTCAGTTCGCGGGCCACGCGGATCTTGAGGCCGGCATGCTCGACCTCGATCTCGCTCAGGCCGGTGTCCTTCAGGATGTCCGCCAGTTTGCGGACCAGGCGGGCGTCGATCGACGGAGTCTCGACCGGATCGGCGGAAGCCTTGGGATTGGACATTGAAGCTACCTTGTTCTCTTGGCTCGCGGCGACTGAACGCCGGCGGGCAGGACCTAGTTCGCGCCGATCAGGCCGATAGCGGCCTCGATCGCCAGTTCATAACTCGCCGCGCCGAAACCGGATACGATCCCCGTGGCCGCCAGCGAGACATACGTATGGCGACGGAATTCCTCCCGCGCCGCCGGGTTGGACAGGTGGCACTCGATCACCGGAACGCTCAAGGTCTTGAGCGCGTCCAACAAGGCGATCGAGGTGTGGCCGTAGCCTGCCGGGTTGATGATCAGGGCGGAGGCAGACACACGCGCCTCCTGAACCCAGTCGATGAGCTGGCCTTCATGGTTGGATTGCCGGAAGACCACTGAATGGCCATGCAAAGCCGCACGCGCATCGCAACGCGCCCGGACATCGTCCAGCGTGTCCTTGCCGTAGATCTCGGGCTCACGCGTTCCCAACAGGTTGAGATTGGGGCCGCTCAGCACATGGATCGGGTTTACCATTCGGCTCCGCCGTCGATTCCGAAGGTCTTGTATAGCCGGTTCCGCCGGGTCACAAGCAGCGCTCGCTCAGGAGGTGAGATGAAGCTTTTTCTGAATGGAGACGAGCGGGAGATCTCCGAGGTTTCCAGCGTCGCCGATCTGGTTGCCGCGCTAGGCCTCGACTCGCGAAAGGTGGCCGTAGAACGCAATCTGGAGATCGTGCCGCGGTCCACCTACGCCGAAACGGCGCTGACCGATGGTGACCGCATCGAGATCGTTACATTTATCGGTGGTGGCTGACCTCGAGGTTTGAAACCGCGCCTGACGGGGCGTAAACCAGCCGCATGAACGCGCATGTTTCCCCCGACTCCGCCCTGACGTCCGACGATAGCTGGACCGTCGCCGGCCGCACCTTTACCTCGCGCCTGATTGTCGGCACGGGCAAGTACAAGGACTATGCGACCAATGCCGCCGCCGCCGATGCGGCCGGAGCCGAGATCGTCACCGTGGCCGTGCGCCGCGTAAATCTGACCGATCCCACCCAGCCGCTGCTGGTCGACTACATCAAGCAGGACCGCTTCACCTATCTGCCGAACACAGCGGGCTGTTTTACCGGCGAGGATGCCGTGCGGACGCTGCGCCTTGCCCGCGAGGCCGGCGGCTGGGATCTGGTGAAGCTCGAAGTGCTGTCCGATCCCAAGACCCTCTATCCCGACATGGAAGAGACCCTGCGGTCGCTGAAGCTGCTGGTCGCCGAGGGCTTCCAGGTGATGGTCTATTGCTCTGACGATCCGGTCTATTGCCGCAAGCTGGAAGAGGCTGGCGCCGTGGCGATCATGCCACTGGGCGCGCCGATCGGCTCGGGTCTCGGCATCCAGAACCGGGTCAACCTGCGAATCATCATCGAGAACGCCGGCGTGCCGGTCCTGGTCGACGCCGGGGTTGGCACGGCCTCCGACGCCGCAATCGGCATGGAGTTGGGCTGCGACGCCATCCTGATGAACACCGCCATCGCCGAGGCCAAGGATCCGATCCGCATGGCGCGAGCGATGAAGCATGCGGTTATCGCCGGCCGGGAGGCCTATCTCGCCGGCCGGATGCCCAAGCGGATGTACGCCGATCCCAGCTCGCCGCTGGCGGGGCTAATCTAGCTCTTCTTGAGCGCCGCCGCCTTGGTGTTGGCGATGGCCAGTTTCAGGGCCTGCATGTCCGCGCCGGGGATCACCGTGTCGCCGACGATGAAGGCGGGCGTGCCTTCAATGGCCAGCGACTGGGCCAGGCCATGGGTGTCGGCCAGATGCTGGGTCACCCCAGCTGAGGCGCCTGCGGCGCGGGCCTTGGCGACATCGATGCCGAGCCCTGCCGCGATGCGGTAGGCACCGGCCTCGTCCAGACTCTTCCCGGCCATCAGGGCCTGATGCAGTTGCAGCGCCTTGCCCTGTTCCCTGGCGCCCAGCATCAGTCGCGCTGCGGCTTCGGAATCGCGGCCAAAGATCACGAAATCCTTGAACACAAATCGTACGTCCGGATTTTCGGCGATCAGCTTGAGCACCTCGGGGGCGGCTACCCGGCAATAGCCGCACTTGTAGTCGAAGAACTCGGTGACGGTGACCGACCCGTTGGGATTGGCCACGAAGTCGCGCGGGTCTCGTTCGATCGCCTGACGATACTGGCCGATGGCCTTGCGGCCGGCCTCCGCTGTCTTGACCGCCTGCTTCTGTTCCAGCCTGGCGCTGACTTCCAGCAGCACTTCGGGATGCTCCAGCAGGTAGGCGCGCACCTTGTTGCCGAATTCCTTGTCGGCCTTGGCCGGCGCGCAGGCGCCCAAGAGCATGCCCGACAGGGCGAGCGAAGCGGCTAAGGCGCCGGCGCGGCGGGACAGGGTCATGAGGCTCTCGAAATCGGGGTGCTTGATCAGCGGCGGAAGACGGACTGGGTCGCGCCTTCCTTGGCCAGATCCTTGAGGTCCTGGTTGCTGGGACGCGAGGCCAGGACGATGTCGGTGGCGCGCCGCCATTCGGGCGTGTCCTTGGTCAGGAGCTCCCGGGCGCGCATGGCGAAGACCCGGGCTTCCTGGGGCGCGCCCATGGAGAAGTACTGCTCGGCCGTGGCCAGTCGGGCGTCGCCGTCCTTGCCCTGCTTGTCATAGGCCTGGGCCAGCAGGCGCCAGGTCACGGCGTTGTCGTTATCGTTGAGCAGGGCGCGTTTGAGTTCACGCACGCCTTCCTCGACCTTGGCGGGCTCTTTCTGGCTGATCAGGGTCTGGCCAAGATTGATGCGCAGCAGCGGTGCGTCAGGCTTGAGCGCCACGGATCGGCGCTGAGGTTCCTCGGCCTGTTCGACGCGGTTGAACTCGAACAGAATCTGTCCCTTCAGCTCCCATAGATAGGGATTATCGCCGTTGTCGACGAGCAGGCCTTCGATCAGCTTCAGGGCCCGGTCGGGCTCCTTCATCTGGTAGTAGGCAATGGACCTTGCGTAACGCGCCGGGAAGCTGTTGTCGGTTTCCTTGTACTTCATCAACGCGACTTGCGGATTGAGGAAGCCTTCCAGCTTGGCGCGCATGATCTGGTGATCAGCCAGGTCGGCAGGGCTGTCGACGGCGTCGTAGTGCGACTGGCGCTCGACCCTACTGCGCAGGGTCTCGATCCGCTCCGACGACAACGGGTGGCTGCGGAAATAGGCGAAACGCCGGGCCTGATCGAAGACTTCCTGATAGCGGAAGTTGTCGAAGAACTCGACAAGGCCGCGACCCGATTGGCCCGTGGCTTCCAGGAATCCGGCGGCGGCTTGGTCAGCGCGTGATTCCTGGTCGCGGCTATAGCCCAGCGCGCCGAGGGTTCCGAAATAGGAAGCGTTGCCCAGCAACACCGCGCCCGCGTCGGGCGCGCCCGCCAGGGCAGCCAGCACACCAAGACCCATGGTCAGGATCATGGGCTTGAGGCCGGCACGCATCATCTCCGCCGAACGAATTGGGTGCCCGCCGGCCAGATGCCCGGTCTCGTGGGCGATGACACCCTTGAGCTGGTTGGGCGTTTCGGTCTGCAGGATCAGGCCGGTATTGAGGCCCATCATCAGGCCCTGGGTCGCGAAAGCGTTCAGCGACTTGTCGCCGACGAGCAGTATCCGAACGGTCTTGGAATCCAGGCCCGCGGCCTCGAACAGGGGGTCGGCGTCGCGATGCAGGATTTCTTCGATCTCGGTGTCGCGGATCAGGGACGGGCCTTCCTGCGCGGTGGCCGGCGTCCATGTGGAAAAGCTCAAAGCCGCGACCA
Source organism: Caulobacter sp. ErkDOM-C (assembly GCF_048541825.1). Classification (GTDB taxonomy): domain Bacteria; phylum Pseudomonadota; class Alphaproteobacteria; order Caulobacterales; family Caulobacteraceae; genus Caulobacter. Next base: position 1,802,863 of record NZ_CP183332.1, read on the forward strand.
CCGTCACGGAGCAGAAGGCGCGAAACCTCTTTTCAGCCCACTGCATGCGGGAGGTCATTCAACGTCTCCAGTCGCGCCCCCGCGATCGAAGCGAGTGTAGCGTGGAATTTGGCGGCCTGTGAACCACCGCCATCGTTCCACATCATTCGCATATAGGCGTCGTGGACGGCCTGACCAGTGCCCGACCGTCCACGATCTTTCATCAGCCCCGACGCCACCAGCCGCCACGCGGCTTGGCAGGCGGTGCGAGGATCTCCGCCGGATCCGGTTCCGCCGGCTCCAGGACCTTCTCCGCGACCGGTTCTGGTTCGGCGACCGGTTGCGGCGCAGGCTCCACGATGGGGGCGGGGGCGACGAGCGCTTCCGCCACGACCTCGACAGGCGCCTCGACCGCGACCGGTTCGGCGACCACCTCGGGGGCGGCCGTCTCATCGGCGCCGGACTCGATCACGGCGTCAGCGGCCGGAGCGTCGCCCTTGCGACCGCGCGTACGGGGACGGCGGGCCTTCTTGGGGGCTTCATCTCCCGGCGAAGGCAGTTCGACCCAGATGTCGCTGGGCGGATCTTCCGCCACGACCGCGGGAATAGGCGGCAGTTCGACGTCGGCCAGGGCTTCGACGTTTACGGGGCGCGCTTCACGCTCGCCGCGGCCGCGGCCACGGCTGCGGCTGGAACGGCCTTCCGAGCGATCAGCGCGTTCGGCCCGTTCAGGACGCTCGGGACGCTCGGCGCGTTCCGGTCGCTCAGCTTGCGGCGCGGGCGCGGACTGTTCGGGCGCAGGACGGCGCTGTTCACCGCCACGACCATCCAGAGCGGCCGGATCGTGCCAGGCAAAGGCGCTGTCGCCGAACGGGACACGGGGGCGGATCCAGACAAAGGCGTCGGTCGGACGATCACCGTCCTCGCGACCGCCTCGGCGGCCACCACGGCGTCCGCGACGGCGGCGGCGGCGGCGGGCTTCCTCGTCCTCGCCTTCGACGGCGAAGTCGCCGCGATCGGCATCGCCGTCCTCGTCGCCTTCGGCGTCGTCAGCGGAGTCGACCTCGCCCTCGGGCGCAGCGTCGACGTCATCGCGACGTCCGCGACGGCGGCGCTTGCGCTTGCGGTTGCGATCACCTTCGTCTTCGGCAGCTTCGACGCGCGGCTTGCCGCGCGGCGCGGCGCGAACGGCCGTAGCGTCATCGTCGGTATCTTCGCGTTCGACGGCTTCGTCGTCGAAGATTTCTTCGTCCTCGTCTTCGTCCTCGTCGTCATAGACCTCGTCTTCGAAATCGTCATCCGACACGGGCGGCGGGGCGATGGCGATCCGCTCACCAAGCTCTGTGCGCTCGATCTCGTTCTCGGCGGCGTGCAGGCTCTCGTCGACCAGCACTGTGACGAACAGGCCATGGGTCTGCTGCAGGCGCACCAGATAGGCGCGCTTTTCGTTGAGGATGTAGATGCCTACCGCGCGCGAAACCTTCAGGGTCATCGCACCGCTGCCCTTCAGGGCCTCGACCTCGACAGCCCGCAGGGCGGCAAGGGCGCTGGACTCGACCGAGCGAACGCGGCCGGTGCCTTCGCAGTGTTCGCAGACGTGGGTAGTGCCTTCCAGCACGCCTGTGCGGCGGCGCTGGCGACTGATCTCCATCAGGCCAAAGCCGCTGATCTTGCCCATCTGGATGCGGGCGCGATCGTCCTTCAGGGCGTCCTTGAGGACCTTCTCGACGGCGCGGTTGTTCTTGCCTTCATCCATGTCGATGAAGTCGATGACGATCAGGCCGGCCAGGTCACGAAGGCGAAGCTGACGAGCAGCTTCCTCGGCGGCTTCGGTATTGGTCTTCAGCGCGGTCGCTTCGATATTGCGCTCGCGCGTGGCCTTGCCCGAGTTAACGTCGATGGCGACCAGGGCTTCGGTCTGGTTGATCACCAGATAGCCGCCCGATCGCAGGGGAACGACCGGCGAATAGATCTGCGCCAGATGATCCTCGATGCGGTGCTTGACGAACAGCGGCGCCGGATCGCGGTAGTGGAAGACCTTCTTGGCCTGGCTGGGCATCAGCATGCGCATAAAGTCGCGCGCTTCCTTGAAGCCGGCCTCGCCCTCGACCCAGATACCTTCCAGTTCCTTGTCGTACATGTCGCGGATGGCGCGTTTGACGAGGTCTTCTTCCTCGTAGATCAGCGCCGGCGCCACCGAATGCAGCGTGGTCTCGCGGATGTTTTCCCAAAGGCGCAGCAGGTAGTCGTAGTCGCGCTTGACCTCAGCCTTGGTGCGCTTGGCGCCGGCCGTGCGGATGATCAGACCCATGCCCTGCGGCACATCCAGGCTCTGAACGACGCTTTTCAGGCGCTTGCGGTCGGTAATCGTGGTGATCTTGCGGCTGATGCCGCCGCCACGGGCGGTGTTGGGCATCAGGACGCCGTAGCGGCCGGCCAGCGACAGATAGGTCGTGAGCGCCGCGCCCTTGTTGCCGCGCTCTTCCTTGACCACCTGGACCAGCATGATCTGCCGCCGGCGGATCACTTCCTGGATCTTGTACTTGCGCATCAGGCGGCGCTTGCGGCGCGCCAGTTCTTCCTCGACGGCGTCTTCTTCGTCGTCGACGTGATCGCCATCCTCGTCATCGCGGCGCGCCGAGACATGGTCGTCCTCGTCGTCGTGCGAATCATCGCGCATCAGCGCTTCGCGGTCAGCGACCGGAATCTGATAGTAGTCCGGATGGATCTCGTTAAAGGCGAGGAACCCGTGGCGGTTGCCGCCATACTCGATGAACGCAGCCTGAAGGCTGGGCTCGACGCGGGTTACCTTGGCGAGATAGATGTTTCCGCGAAGCTGTTTGCGGGTCTGGCTTTCGAAATCGAATTCTTCAACCCGGGTTCCGTCCACGACGACCACACGCGTCTCTTCGGCGTGTGCTGCGTCGATCAGCATCTTTTTCGACATTAAGGGAATCTCCACGGCGCACGGCGGGCTCATGGCCCGGTCGCCGAAATGAAAGACAGGCGCGCGCGTCACCGCCCGTCGCTCCGCCAGTGCGGTTGCGAGAGGTCGGATGCCAATGGCGGACGGGTGCGGCGCAGCCCATGAGGTTTCTGTTCTCTCCACCGCGCCGTGAGGCGCGGACTGGATGGTTTACCGGGTCGCGCCGGAATGACGCTGATCGGAGGGCGCGTCGTCGCCGTGAAGGCGGAGAGCCCGACGCGGGCCCTGCGGACCGGTCCCGCGGCAGGCGTCTGCCTGCGAACGAAGGATCGATCCTCGGATAACTCGTCTAGTCGCGGCGCACGGAACGAAAGAGGCGAAAGGCTCCGATCGTCTCGCGGTCGCTCGCGCGAGCTTCCATGACGATCACTTCGCTCGCACGCAGGTGAATTGTAGCAACATCGCGGGGCAAAAGGAAAGCGCTGGACAACAAGGCCGGATTTAACGCTTTCGCTACCGGGCGTGGCGGATATTGGCGGCTGGTTTACCGGCTCTGGATTGCTTGGGCGAGGGATGCGTAGAGTTCTCATCGGGTTAGCGCGAACGGGCTGGTTGAGGGCCGCGTTAATCGTCGGTGGCCTGACCGTGGCCGGCGTCGCTGTCGCGACCGCGCAAGGCCCAGCGCCCGCAGCTGGGGTCCAGAAAGTTCGCTTCGGCGGAGATCGGGCTGAAACCCGCGTCGTCATCGATCTTGATCGCGCCGCTGTGGGTCGTCTGATCGCGGACGGCGCCCTGGATCAACGCATTGTCATCGGATTGCCCAATGTTTCGGTCTCGGGTGACCTGCAGGGCGCCGGCCAGGGCCTGGTCAAGCGCTGGACCATCGACGAGGCCGGCGGTGGCGCTCGCCTTCGCCTGGACCTGTCGGGCCGTGCTGAAGTGCGCCGGCGCTTCCTTTTGCCGCCGGGCGACGGCGCAACGGCCTATCGCTACGTCATTGATCTGAAGGCGACCGACGGCGCTGCGCCGGTGGCCGCACCGAAGCTGACCCTGGTCTCCAGCCCGGTCATGGTCGCACCGCTGCGCCTGAAGAAGGTCATCGTCATCGACGCCGGTCACGGCGGCAAGGATCCCGGCTCGCTGGGCGCCTCCGTCTACGAGAAGGATGTAACGCTCGCGGCCGCCAAGGCCCTGAAGGCTCGGCTGGAGAAGTCCGGCCGCTTCCAGGTTGTGATGACCCGCGAGACCGACACCTTCATCCCGCTTGAGGCGCGCGTGCAAATCGCTCGCCGCGCCGACGCCGACCTCTTCATCTCCATGCACGCCGATTCCGGTCCCGACGTCACCACGCGTGGAGCCAGTGTCTACACCCTGTCGGAAAAAGGCACCGAGCGCGTGGCGCGGGTGCTGGAGAAGGACGACTGGCTGATGAAAGCAAGCCTGCCTGGCCGCGATCGCGCCGTCAGCCAGATCCTTCTGGACCTGTCGCAGCGCGCCACCAAGAATCGCTCGGCCGCCTTCGCCCAGCTTCTGCTGGAACGCGTTGGCGAGGAAACGCCGCTGCTGCGTCGCAGCCATCGCGACGCCGGCTTTATCGTGCTGTTGGCCCCCGATGTCCCGGCCGTGCTGCTCGAGATGGGCTTCATCACCAATCCGGAAGATGAGCGGTTGTTGAGCAACCCCGCCAGCCGAACCCGGGTGGTCAATGCTGTAGGCGACGCCATCGAGTCCTATTTCGCCGCCCAGATCCGCAAATCCTGAGACGTGCGCGCCGTTGGCGCCCGCGGCGATGCAGGCTAGAGGCTTGAGGCAGAGTCCGGGCGCGAGGGTGCGGCCGCAAAACCGCTTACACTTTTGTGGAACGGGCTCTAGAGGATGAGAGCAGGGCGGGCGAGTGTGCGTCGTCCAACGGAGGCCCCGTGGATCTGAAACCCACCGAACGATGGATGGCCATCGCCGGCGTAGCGGTGCTTTCCGCAATCGCCGTGGCGGGCTTCGCGATCGCGATCTACGCGGCGTGGCTGTTCCACGACATGCCCGACGCCGGCGAGTTGCAGGACTATCGTCCTCCGACGGCGACGCGCGTCTATGCGTGGGACGGCACACTGATCGGCGAGTACTCCAAGGAACGCCGGATCTTCGTTCCCTATGACCAGATCCCGCCGCAGCTGGCCCAGGCTTTCATGGCCGCCGAAGACCGCAATTTCTTCCGCCACAGCGGCGTCGACGTGGGCGGCTTCTCGCGCGCCATGCTCAAGAATGTCGGCAACGCCGCGCGCGGCAAACGCCTGGAGGGCGGATCGACGATCACCCAGCAGGTCGCCAAGAACGTGCTGCTGACCAGCGACGCCACGGTCGGTCGCAAGTTCAAGGAAGCGATCCTGGCGCACCGCCTGGAGCAATCGCTCGACAAACAGCAGATCCTTGAGCTGTATCTGAACGAAATCTGGCTGGGTTACCGCTCGTTCGGCGTCGGCGCGGCCTCGTACAACTATTTCGGCAAGTCCCTGCCCGAGCTGACCCTGGCCGAGTGCGCCTATCTGGCGGCGTTGCCCAAGGGGCCCGACAACTATCATCCGATCCGTAACAAGGCCAAAGCCAAGGTGCGCCGCGACTGGATCCTGGACCAGATGGCCGAGCTGGGCTGGGTGTCCCAGGCTGACGCCGATAAGGCCAAGGCCGAGGATCTGGTCGTCCAGGCCGCGCCCAAGCGCGCCGCCTATCGTGACGCCGACTATTTCGTCGAAGAGGTGCGCCAGCGCGGCGTCGCCACCCTCGGCCCGCGCCTTAGCGAGGGCGGCTACTATATGCGAACGACGCTGGATCCACGGATGCAGACCGCTGCCCGCGTCGCGTTGATGGATGGTCTCGAGAAGTACGACCGCCGCCACGGTTGGCGGGGCGCTTGGGGACATGTCGAGGCCAGTGACGCCGACTGGGAAAAGGCCGCCCGCGCCAAGAGCCCGCCGGCCGAACGCCAGGGCTGGCGTGCGGCCGTGGTCGTTTCAGGCGATGGCCGGGTGCGGCTGATCAAGAACGAAGGCGAAGGCGCCATCGTCGGCGAGGATATGGCCTGGGCCCGTGCGGGCAAAGGTCTGAAGCCCGGCGACCTGATCTTCGTCGAAAAGGTCGAGGGGGCGTCAACCTACCGCCTGCGCCAGGTGCCCGCCGTCAACGGTGCGCTGGTGGCCATCGAGCCCTACAGTGGCCGCGTGGTCGCCCTGGTCGGCGGTTACAGCTTCTCGCTCTCGAACTTCAATCGCGCCACCCAGGCGATGCGTCAGCCAGGCTCGGCGTTCAAGCCGTTTGTCTATGCCGCCGCCCTCGAAAATGGCTACACGCCGGCCAGCGTGGTCGTCGACAGCGCCATCACCTTGAAGGGCGCGAATGGCGAGGATTGGAGCCCGGAGAACTACCACAAGGAGTTCTACGGGTCGCAGCCGCTGCGCAAGGGTCTGGAGCAGTCGATCAACGCCATGACCGTGCGTCTGGCGCAAAGCGTCGGCATGAAGAAGATCATCGAGTTCTCCAAGCGCACCGGCGTCGTGCGCGACATGCAGCCGGTGCTGGCCATGGCGCTGGGAGCGGGGGAAACCACCCCCTTCAAGCTGACCTCGGCCTATGCACCGTTCGTCAATGGTGGTCGCCGCGTGGAGCCGCACCTGATCGAATTGGTGCAGGACCGCGAAGGCAAGGTGATCTTCCGCGCCGACAAGCGCGACTGCGTCCGCTGCACCGCCGGCTTCAACGGCGACGAGAGCCCGCGCTTCGACGCGCCGGGCGAGCAGGTCATGGATCCGGTCACGGCCTATCAGATCACCTCGATGCTGCAGGGCGTGGTTCAGCGCGGCACGGCGGCGGCGGTCAGCTCGCTGGGGCGTCCCCTGGCCGGCAAGACCGGAACCACCAACGAGTACCGCAGCGCGTGGTTCGTCGGCTATTCGCCCAATCTGGTGGTCGGGGTCTTCATCGGCTTTGACGACAACCGTTCGCTGGGCGAAGGCGAGACCGGGGCCTCCGGTCCTGTGCCGGTGTTCATGGACTTCATGCGTGAAGCCTTGAAGGGCCAGCCTGTTGTCGATTTCAAACCGCCCAAGACCGCCAAGTTCGCCATGGTGCGCGGGATCCGCGAAGCCTTCCGACCCGGGACCGAGCCCAAGACCGAGGTTCCGGCTGCGGTGGCAGGACCACAACCCTATTCGGACACCTGGCCCAATGGCGTACCCACCGGCGCCAACAGCGCCGCTGACGCCGCAAAGCCACCGCCAAAGGCTCCTGACCCGCTCAGCGGTCTGTACTGATCCATCATCGGCGTTGCGCCGACGTCCGACGCGGGCTATCTCCCGCGCCCTTTATCATTGTCACGGAGTAACGTGATGCGACCGGATGTTGAGGCCGCTGCGGCCGACATCGAGCAGTCCGTTGGACTGCTCAGGAGGCGTCTTTGACTGGGATGCCGCACTTCGAAAGCTCGATGAGCTGAATGCCCGGGTCGAAGACCCGACCCTTTGGGACAAACCCGCCGAAGCCCAGGCCGTCTCGCGCGAGCGCGCCAGCCTGAGCGCCCGCGTTGAAGCCGTGCAGGCGCTCGACCAGGGTCTCAAGGACGCGCTGGAATATGCCGAGCTGGCCGACATGGAGGGCGACGACGCCCTGCTGGAGGACGCCCGCGCCCAGCTGAAGGACCTCAAGGACCGCGCCGGCCGCGCTGAACTGGAGGCCCTGCTGTCTGGCGAGGCCGACGGCAACGACTGCTACGTCGAAATCAATTCCGGCGCTGGCGGCACCGAGTCCTGCGACTGGGCCGGCATGCTGCTGCGGATGTATTCGCGCTGGGCCAATGCGCACAAGATGAGCGTTGAGCTGGTCGAAGAAACCTCGGGCGATCAGGTTGGCATCAAGTCAGCGACGCTGCTGATCAAGGGCCAGAACGCCTATGGCTGGCTGAAGACCGAGGCTGGCGTCCACCGCCTGGTGCGCATCAGCCCCTATGACGCGGCCGCCAAGCGCCACACCAGCTTCGCCTCGGCCTGGATCTATCCGGTGGTGGACGACACCATCGAGATCGAGATCAATCCGTCCGACGTGCGAACCGACACCTATCGCGCCAGCGGCGCCGGCGGTCAGCACATCAACAAGACCGACTCGGCGGTGCGCCTGACGCACATCCCGACCGGTATCGCGGTGGCCTGTCAGGCCGGCCGCTCGCAGCACCAGAACCGCGAAGAAGCGTGGAAGATGCTGCGCGCGCGTCTCTATGAGGCCGAACTGCAGAAGCGGGAAGCCGCCCAGCAGGCTCTGGAAGACCAGAAGACCGATATCGGCTGGGGTCACCAGATCCGCAGCTACGTCCTGCAGCCCTACCAGATGGTCAAGGACCTGCGGACCAACGTCGAGACCTCCGACACCCAAGGGGTGCTGGACGGTGATCTTGACGAGTTCATGGGAGCCTCACTGGCCCAACGCGTCGGCGCGACACGCGACGCCTAGAATTGCAGCCTGAAACGCAAAACGCCCCGGATCGCTCCGGGGCGTTTTTCTTCGTGCCTATATCCAGGATCAGGCCGGCTTGGCCTGAGCCTCGGCCGGGGCCGCGAGAATCGGCGTCGGAGCAGGTTGTGGGGCAGGGCGCTGGAACTTCAGGCTGCGCCCCTGGAAGAAGGCGCCGGTTTCCATCGCCAACTGCTCGTGGGTGATGTCCCCGTCGATATAGGATGTACCGTAGAGGCGAACCTGCTTGGAGGTGATGGCGCCCACCACACGGCCACGGACCTCAACGGCCTCGGCATAGACCGAGCCTTCGACATGACCGGTTTCGCCGACAGTCAGACGGCCCACGCGAACATCGCCGCGAACCACGCCATCAATCTGCAGTTCACCGTCGCCGGTCACGCCGCCTTCGATGGTGATATCGGCCGAGATCAGGGAAGCGACCTTCGGCGCCATCTTACGTGTCGGATCAACGGAGGCGATGGGCGTCGGCAGGGGCTCGATCTTGGTCGGGCCGCGCGCCGTGGTCTTAGTGTGCTTGCTGAACATACTCACCAGCCTTCAAAAAGCGATTTGGGTTCTGCGCCCTGCCATTGGCCCAGACTTCATAGTGCAGGTGCGGGCCGGTCGACCGACCCGTCGAGCCCATGGCTCCAACGCGCTGACCAATCGCGACCCGTTCGCCAACGCGCACTGAAATCGCTTGAAGGTGAGCATAGCGCGTCTTGAAGCCGCCGCCATGGTCGATCTCGATGGTGTTACCATAGCCAGAACGCACGCCGGTGAACGAGACGACGCCCGGCGCGGTCGACATGATCGGGGTGTAGAAGGCCCCCGGGAAGTCCAGGCCAGAATGAAAGGCCGGGCGACGCGTGAACGGGTCAAAGCGAACGCCGTAGCTGCTGCTCATCGCCGGATTGCTGGTCGGGCGGAAGAAAGGAAGCCGCTGGGCCGCCGCGTTCAACGAGCGCATGTCCGACATGTCGGTAGCGGCGCGGTGAATGCGGGTGGCGAATTCTTCATCGACGTCCAGCACTGCGGCGAGGGCGCGCGGATCCCGGGCCTCGATCAGCGGACCACCCAGCGAGGCGCCGCGGCCGGTATAGTTGCCAGCGTCAAGGCCAGCCATGCGCATGGCTAGACGGAGGCGTTCGGCCCGGCTCTTGGCGAAGGTCTCCGCGGCGTCGATCAGACGCTCCTGATCCATCCGGGTGGCCTGGATGCGCTGGACAGGCGTTGCGGCCAGCAGGCGAGGCTTGGAGGTCTTAAGGGCGTCGGCGGCGCCAGGCACGCCCTTGAAGTCGCTGACCAGCATGGCCAGCGCAGAATGGCGCTTTTCCACCGAGGCAGCCAGTTCGTCGAGCGACCCATTTGTGGCCGAGAGCTGGGCGACGGCGCTGTTCAGGCGCGCCTGACGATCGGCGTTGAGACGCTCGTAGTAGGCGCGCTGCTTGATGACCTGCTGGTCGGTCGAGCTGACAGCCAGCGCATTGACCATCATGGCGGCGGTACAGACACCCATCCACAGGGCGGCGCAGCCGACGACGGTCGCGGCCAGAAGTTGCTTGTTGGTGGAAAAAACGTAGCCCCGCATCTCGCCGCCGGAGCGGATATAGAGATGCCTTTCAGGGAAAAGACCTTCGAGGGATTGCCGCAGTCGCTTGAAGCGTTTGATGGCCATCGCTCTCGAAACCCCCGTTTTTAGAACACGGGGATATGCAACGATATTCCGAAGCCGCGCAAGGCTCTTCGCTCCCCAAGTGAGCGCGAGTCAGAAAATTCAGCATGCGGCCTCAATCGTTAACGTCACCTGAACGCGATCGGCAAGGCCGAGGGTCGGGTGGCCGTCACTCGGACGAGGCCCGCGGCGCAAATACAACACCGCCAGACGCGACCTGTTCCGCCGCCTTACTTCAGGGCCCTGGCCGCCGTGAGCACGGCCTTGATGTGACCGGGCACCTTCACCTTGCGCCAGACCTCGCGGATCACGCCGTCGGCGCCGATCAGAAAGGTTGAACGATCGATGCCCATGTATTTTCGGCCGTACATGCTCTTTTCGACCCAGGCGCCGTAGGTCTCGACGATCTCGCCCGTCGTATCAGCGGCCAGCTCTACGGTGAGGTCATGCTTGAGACGGAACTTGGCGTGGGAGGCGGCGCTGTCCTTGGACACGCCCACGATGACCGCGCCCAGCTTGGCGAATTCCTCGACCTCGGACGAAAACTGTAACGCCTCAGAGGTACAGCCCGAGGTGTCGTCCTTGGGGTAGAAATAGAGGACGATCTTCTTGCCCTTCAGGCTCGCAAGACTGACCCGGCCGGTATCGGTGGGCAGGTCGAACGCGGGAGCCTTGTCACCGGCTTGAAGCATCGTCTCTCTCCGTTTTCCTACTTACGCCCTTGTCTTCCGGATCAGACCGGTTTGACCAGAACGATCTTCTTCCTGCCTGCCGCAAGTTTGACGACGCCATCGATCAGGTCGGCTTCGGTGACCACGCGGTTGGCGTCGGGCTCGGCCTGGTCATTGACCTTCACGCCGCCGCCCTGGGCCAGGCGACGCGCTTCGCCGCGCGACGCGGCCAGACCGGCGTCGGCGAACAGGTTGGCCAGGACGATACCCGCCTTCAGCTCCGCGGCGGGCACTTCGAAGGTCGGCAGGTCGGCGGAGGTTACACCTTGCTCGAAGGCTTTTTCGGCGGCATCGCGCGCCGAACGTGCAGCCTCTTCGCCATGCGCCATGCGCGTGGCCTCGTCGGCCAACACCTTCTTGGCGTCGTTCAGCTTGGCTCCCGGCAGGGCTTCAAGCTTCGCGATCTCGTCCAGGGGCAGATCAGTGAACAGCTTCAGGAACCGCCCAACATCGGCGTCCTCGGTGTTGCGCCAGAACTGCCAGTAGTCGTAGGGGCTCAGTTGCTCAGCGTTCAGCCACACGGCGCCTGACATGGTCTTGCCCATCTTGACGCCCGAGGCGGTAGCCAGCAGCGGCGTGGTCAGGCCGTAGGCGGCCTTCTGGTCGACCCGGCGGGTCAGCTCGACGCCATTGAGGATGTTGCCCCACTGATCCGAGCCACCCATCTGCAGCACGCAGCCATACTTGCGGTTCAGCTCCAGGAAGTCGGTGGCCTGCATCAGCATGTAGTTGAATTCGAGGAAGGTCATCGGCTGCTCGCGCTCGAGCCGCAGCTTGACCGAGTCGAAGGCCAACATCCGGTTGACCGTAAAGTGCACGCCGTAGTCGCGCAGGAACTGCACGTAGCCGAACTTGCTGAGCCACTCGTCGTTGTCGACCATGATGGCGTCGGTGGGACCGTCGCCGAAGGTCAGGAACTTGGCGAACACCGACTTGATGCCGGCGATGTTGGCGGCGATGTCGGCGTCCGACAGCAGCTTGCGGCTCTCGTCCTTGCCCGTGGGATCGCCAACCTTGGTGGTGCCGCCGCCCATCAGGACGATTGGCTTGTGGCCGGCCTGCTGCAGGCGGCGCAGCATCATGATCTGGATCAACGACCCGACATGCAGGCTTGGCGCGGTGGCGTCGAAGCCGATGTAGGCCGTGACGATCCCGCGGGCGGCCGCCGCGTCAAGTTCGTCCGGGTGGGTGATCTGGTGGATATAGCCGCGCGCCTGCAGGGTCTGCAGGAATTCCGACTTGAACGAGGCGGGCGCGGACATGGATCGACTCTCTGGATGGGACGACTCTTGCGGAGACGGAGGGCCGTCTAGCACGGGCGGGCCTGGATGTGGCGAGGGTTTCATAAGGTCAGTCTCCGGATAAGGCCGGAGCGCTATGATCTTGTGAGACGCGACCCCGGCAGGGCGGGGGCGTATCGACGTGTCAGGCCGGCCTCCCGCTATTTCAGCGGGCGGTAATAGGGGGTGGCGTTAAGGCGGACGTCGATCATGGGGCCTAGCTACAGGCCCGCGAGCATGGCAGTCAACGGCGATGCGCATCCTGGGATTCATGACCGGCACCTCGCTCGACGCTGTCGATATGGCGGTGCTTGAGACCGACGGCGAGGAGATCCAGTCCTTCGGGCCTGCGGGCGAGCGCAAGCTGCGCGAGGCGACCCGCGACCTGTTGCTGGCGGCCACTGACCAGGCTCGGGTCTGGGCGCGCGGCGAACCAGAGCCAGCGATCTTCGAGGAAGCCCGCCGCGCCGTCGCCGATGAGCACCTGTACGCAGCGGAAAGCTTCATCGCCGAGCACGGCCTGGCGTGGTGTGATTTTGATCTCCTGGGCGTGCACGGCCAGACCGTGCTGCACGAGCGCCCGCAGCCGGGCCGGATTGGCCGCACCGTTCAGCTGCTGGACGCCGAGTGGCTGGCCGGGGCTACGGGCCGCCCCGTCGCTTTCGATTTCCGCACTGCCGATGTCGCGGCCGGCGGCGAGGGGGCGCCGTTGGCCCCGATCTATCACGCCGCCCGCGCCCGGGCCTCGGGTCTGGCCGCGCCGGTGGCGGCGCTGAACGTTGGCGGGGTCGCCAACATTACTCTGATCGACGCCGACGGATCCTTGCTGGCCTTCGACACCGGACCGGGCAACGGCATGATCGATCTGATGCTTCAGGCCCGAGGGCTCGGCCGTTTCGATGAAAATGGCCGGCTGGCCGCAGCGGGCAGGGCCGACGAGGCGGCGTTGAGCAGCCTGCTTTCAGGCGCCTATTTCGACGCGCCGGCCCCCAAGTCGCTGGACCGCTATGACTTCACGCTAAACGCTGTGGAGCATCTTTCCGCCGAAGACGCCGCGGCCACTCTTGTGGCGTTCACCGCCGAGGCCGTGGTCAAGGCGTTCGACAAGGGCGCGCGACCCAGCGCCCTGATCATCTGCGGCGGCGGTAGGCACAATCCCGAGATCATGCGGGTCCTGGCCGAACGGGCGCCCGTGCCGGTCAAGACCGCCGAGGCGTTCGGCTGGCGCGGAGACGCGATAGAGGCCGAGGCCTTCGCCTATCTGGCGGCGCGCACGGCGCGAGGGCTGCCGATCAGCTTTCCGGGCACAACAGGTGTCGCCCAGCCGATGACGGGCGGACGGATCGTTCAGCCCTGAAGGAAAAAGGCCTCCCCGAAGGGAGGCCTTTGAAGCGTCAGATCGGGTTCATCTCGATCCGCTTGTCCAGATAGTCGCCGACGCTCTTTTCCACAAAGGGCAGGTGCTCGGTCCAGAAGTGGCTAGCCTTATCGATCACCTCATAGTCGATGATGATGCCCTTCTGCGTGCGCAGCTTGGAGACCACGCGCTCGACTTCGACGGGCGGGGTGATGCTGTCGGCCGAGCCGGTCAGGAACAGACCCGAGGCCGGGCAGGGCGCCAGGAAGCTGAAATCATACATGTTGGTGGGCGGCGACACGCTGATGAAGCCATCCGTTTCCGGGCGGCGCATAAGGAGCTGCATGCCGATATAGGCGCCGAAATCGAAGCCAGCGACCCAGGTCTGGCTGGCGGCCGGGTTGGACGTCTGCAGCCAGTCCAGCGCGGTGGCGGCGTCGGCCAGTTCGCCGATGCCGGCGTCGAACTCGCCCTGGCTGCGGCCCACGCCGCGGAAATTGAAGCGCAGCGTCGCGAAGCCGCGCTTCATGAACAGGTGATAGAGCTGCACCGAAACCGGGTGGTTCATGTGCCCGCCCGCCTTCGGGTGCGGATGCAGAATCAAGGCGATCGGGGCCGTCTCGGTCTTGCCCGGCGAGTAGCGACCTTCGATCCGTCCGGACGCGCCGGCCAAAATCACATCAGGCATATCGACCTCATTGGTTCGGCAAGCGGCGGGCGATTCCGGATCTTTCGACCGACGGAATACTTGACCACTGCGCTTGGTCTTCCTAAATCTCATCCAGCGACGCGGACTTGGGGTCCGGCGCGAAGTCGCGGCTTGTAGCACACGCAAAAGCCGATGCGCGCGGAATCTGCAAGGAGTAAAGGCGCATGCGGCTTAGCACCAAGGGACGATACGCCGTCATGGCCATGACCGACCTGGCCAAACGCCAGGACGAGGGTGACGGCCGCGCCGTGGCCCTGGCCGAGATCGCTGCGCGTCAACAGATCTCATTGTCCTATCTCGAACAGCTTTTCGCCCGCTTGCGACGCAAGGGCCTGGTCAAGAGCGCCCGTGGTCCCGGCGGCGGCTATCGTCTGGCGCTCGAGGCCAGCGAGACCTGCATCGCCGACATCGTCCTGGCCGTGGACGAACCCCTGCGCGCAACCCGGTGCGGCCTGACCAAGGGCGGACCCAAGGGCTGCATGGCCGGCGGCGAGCGCTGCATGACCCATGACCTCTGGGAAGAGATGGGCCGGCAGATTCATGGCTACCTCGCCTCGGTGTCGATCGCCGACGTGCTTGAGGGCCGCTTGCGATCGGGCGCCAAGGCGCTGGAAATCGCGGCGGAGTGACCATGGCTCGCGGCTCCGTCTATCTGGACTATAATGCTACCGCGCCGATCCGCGACGAGGCGCGCGAGGCGCTGCTTCGCGCGCTCGAGGCTCCGGCCAATCCCTCGTCGGTTCACGCCGCCGGCCGCGCCGGCCGCGATCTGGTCGAGACGGCCCGCGCTCAGGTCGCCGCGCTGGTCGGCGTGCCATCCGGCTCGGTCACCTTCGTCAGCGGCGGCACCGAGGCCAACGCCTTGGCCATCGATAGCGCCCGGGCCGCAGGCTTCAGTCGGATCATCGTCGGGGCCACCGAACACGACGCGGTTGTCGAAACCGCCAAGGCCAGCGGCCTGCCGGTCGAGACCTGGCCGGTAGACGCCAATGGCTTGGCTCAACTGCCTTGGCTGGAAGCCAACCTGAAAGCCCCGGGCCGCGCCCTGATCTGCCTGATGCTGGCCAACAATGAGACCGGCGTCATCCAGCCCGTCGCTGAGGCTGCGGCTTTGGTGCGCGCCTTCGATGGCTGGCTGCATATCGATGCAGTTCAGGCAGCCGGCAAGATCGCCATAGATTTGTCCGCCCTCGGCGCCGACACCCTGGCGCTATCGGCTCACAAGCTGGGCGGGCCGCAGGGCGTCGGCGCCCTGATTGCCGGCACGCGCGCCACCCTGCATCGTCGCCAGCATGGCGGCGGACAGGAGCGCGGTCGCCGAGCCGGTACCGAAAATGTCGCGGGCATCGCCGCCTTTGGTGCGGCCGCCGATGCGGCGACGCGCGACCTGGCCGCAATGGTCGAGCAGGCCCACTGGCGCGACGCCTTGGCTGAGCGGGTCAAGGCGGAGGGCGCGGTCGTGCTCGGGGAGAGCGCTGATCGCCTTCCCCAGACACTCTGTTTCGCCGGCGAGGGCTTCGGCTCCGAGATCCAGGTGATGACCCTGGATCTGGCGGGCGTGATGGTCAGCGCCGGCAGCGCCTGCTCGTCGGGCAAGGTCAAGGCCAGCCGCGTGGTGGAAGCCATGGGTCGGTCAGACCTCGCCCCGTATGCCCTGCGGGTCAGCGGCGGCTGGGCGAGCACACAAGACGACTGGATTAAATGCGGCGACGCCTGGATCGCCGCCTGGAAGCGTATCGGCGCTCGGCGCCGGGAGGTGGCATAGTGGCCGCAGTTCAAGACACCGTCGAAGCCGTCGCTGCACTCGAAAAGTACGAGCACGGCTTCACCACCGATATCGATCAGGAGTTCGCCCCCAAGGGCCTCTCCGAAGACATCGTGCGCTTCATCTCGGCCAAGAAGGAAGAGCCCCAGTGGATGCTGGATTGGCGCCTTGAGGCCTATCGCCGCTGGCTTGAGCTGGAAGAGCCCGACTGGGCCAAGGTCAACTATCCCAAGATCGACTACCAGGACTCCTACTACTACGCCGCGCCCAAGACCAAGGAGGGGCCCAAGAGCCTCGATGAGGTCGATCCCGAGATCCTGGCCGTCTACGCCAAGCTGGGCATTCCGCTGCGCGAGCAGGAGGTTCTGGCCGGGGTTGAGGGCGCGCCGCGCTATGCCGTGGACGCGGTGTTCGACAGCGTCAGCGTTGTCACCACCTTCAAGAAGGAGCTGGCCGCCGTTGGCGTGATCTTCTGCTCGATGAGCGAGGCGATCCGCGAGCACGGCGATCTGGTGAAGCAGTACCTGGGCACCGTCGTGCCGACCTCGGATAACTATTTCGCCTGTCTCAACAGCGCGGTCTTCAGCGACGGCAGCTTCGTCTACATCCCGCCGGGTGTGCGCTGCCCGATGGAGCTCTCGACCTATTTCCGCATCAACGCCAAGGATAGCGGCCAGTTCGAGCGCACCCTGATCATCGCCGACAAGGGCGCCTATTGCTCGTATCTCGAGGGCTGCACCGCCCCGATGCGCGACGAGAACCAGCTACACGCGGCCGTGGTCGAGCTGGTTTTGCTGGACGACGCCGAGATCAAATACTCCACCGTCCAGAACTGGTATCCGGGCGATCCGGTGACCGGCAAGGGCGGCATCTTCAACTTTGTCACCAAGCGCGCCGACTGCCGGGGCGACCGCTCCAAGGTCAGCTGGACCCAGGTGGAAACCGGCTCGGCCGTGACGTGGAAGTATCCCTCCTGCGTGCTGCGCGGTGAGGGCAGCTCGGGCGAGTTCTACTCGATCGCCGTGACCAACGGTCATCAGCAGGCCGACACCGGCACCAAGATGATCCACCTGGGTGCCAACACGAAGTCGCGGATCGTTGCCAAGGGCATCAGCGCCGGCAAGTCGACCAGCACCTATCGCGGCCTGGTCAGCGCCCACCCCAAGGCCAAGGGCGCCCGCAACTTCACCCAATGCGACAGCTTGCTGATCGGCAAGACCTGCGCGGCCCACACCATTCCCTATATCGAGGCCCGCAACGGCCAGTCGGTGTTCGAACACGAGGCCACCACCACGCGCCTTTCGGACGACCAACTGTTCTATTGCCAGCAGCGCGGCCTGACCCAAGAAGAAGCCGTGGCCCTGCTGGTCAACGGCTTCGTCAAGGAAGTGCTGCAACAGCTGCCGATGGAGTTCGCGGTCGAGGCTCAGAAGCTGGTGGCGATCAGCCTGGAAGGAAGCGTGGGATGATCCCTGTCCGCTTCGGGCTGAACGACAAGGAATACAAGTACGCTCGCCAGCTGGCCTACCAGGCGGCGCACGGCACGTGGATCAATCCGTATGGCGACGAGGCCCCGCTGATCGACCGCTGCGCCAAGCTTCTGGCGAAAGGCAATGCGGACGCCGCTGCCGAGCGCGCGCTGCTGACTGAACTCCTGAAACTCGCCGCCTACAGCCCCGAACATGAATGGGAGGCGCCGGCCCTGACCGGCAAGCCGACCACCTTCGCTATCCAGACGCTCGAAAAGATCACGGCTTTCAATGCTTAATATCCAAAACCTCCACGCCCGCGTCGAAGACAAGGCCATCCTCAAGGGCGTCACGTTGAACGTGCCGGCCGGCGAGGTACACGCCATCATGGGCCCGAACGGGGCGGGCAAATCGACCCTGTCCTATGTCCTGACCGGCCGTGGCGGCTACGAGGTCACTGAGGGCTCAGCCAGCCTCAACGGCGAGGACCTTCTGGCCCTGGACGCCAATGAGCGGGCCGCCAAGGGCCTGTTCCTGTCGTTCCAGTATCCGCTTGAGATTCCTGGCGTTCCCGCCCTGACCTTCATCCGCACCGCCCTCAACGCCCAGCACCGCGCGCGGGGCGAGGACGAGATCGCCGCCCCGGCCTTCCTGAAGCTGGCCAAGGAGAAGGCCGCCTCGCTGAAGATCGACTTCGAGATGCTTAAGCGCGGACTGAATGTCGGCTTCTCGGGTGGTGAGAAGAAGCGGATGGAAATCTTTCAGATGGCGATGCTTTCGCCGAAATTCCTCATCTTGGATGAGACCGATAGCGGCCTGGATATCGACGCCCTGAAGATCGTCTCCGAGGGGGTCAACGCCCTGCGCGGTCCCGAGCGCGGCATGCTGGTGATCACCCACTATCAGCGCCTGCTGGACTACATCAAACCCGACCGCGTCCATGTGCTGGCCGCCGGCCGCATCGTCGCCTCTGGCGGGCCGGAACTGGCCCTGCAATTGGAAGCCGAAGGCTACGACAAGTATGCGGGCGCCGCAGCATGAGCCTGGCCTCCGCCATCAAGACCGGCGACCTGACCGAACTGCCCTCGCGTCGCGACGAGGACTGGCGCTGGACCGACCTTCGGGGCCTGATCCGGACCCTGCCGCCAGTCTCGCCGAAGTTTGAGGGTGATGTCGGATCCGGTCCGTTCGTGGCCAATGAAACGCATGCGATCGTCAATGGCCAAGGGGCGATCGACCTGACCATCGCTGCGGGCGAGACCCGCGTCGTGGCCCTGCGCCTGATCTCGGCCACCGCGGCGATGGCCCATGCCGGTCGCGTCAGGATAACGGTGGGCGAGGGCGCGAGCCTGACCCTGCTGGAAAGCCACGAAGGGCTGGCGGACGGCTATCTGGCCGAAATCGCCGTCGACATCCGCCTGGCCAAGGATGCCGTCGTCGAGCGCATCGTGCTTGCCAGCGACACCGCTGAAGCTGTCTCTGTGGTCGACGCCGAGGTCGCCCTGACCGCCGGCGCCAAGTACGCACAGACTATCCTCACCACCGGCGCCCGCCGCCAACGCATCGAGACCCGCGTCGCTCATCCCGGCGCCCATGCCGATCTGCGGCTGGACGGCATCTATCTGCTGGACGCCCAGCGCCACGCCGACCTGACCACTCAGGTCACCCACGGCGGCGTCGAGGGGACGACCTCGCAACTGACCAAGGGCATGGTCGCCGACCAAGCGCGGGGCGTGTTTCAGGGGCGGATCATCGTCCAGCCCGGCGCCGACCAGACCGACGCCCGCATGGGCCACCACGCCCTGATCATGTCGGACAAGGCCGAGGTCGACGCCAAGCCCGAGCTGCTGATCTTCGCCGACGACGTCGCCTGCGCCCACGGCAACACCATCGGGGCCCTGGACGAGCAGGCGATCTTCTACGCCCGCCAGCGCGGCATTCCCGAACTGGAAGCCCGCGCCATGCTGACCGAGGCCTTCGTCGGCGAGGTGGTCGAGCGGATCGCGCATGATGCGGCCCGCGAGGTCGCCCGCGCCTGGGTCGCCCAGCGCCTTGGCCGGAGCATTGTCTGATGGCTTTTGACGCCCCCTTCGATGTCGAGGCGATCCGCGCCCAGTTCCCAATCCTGGCGCGAACGGTTCACGGCAAGCCGTTGATCTATCTGGACACCGCCGCCAGCGCTCAGAAGCCTGACGCGGTGCTGGACGCCATGATGGGCCTGGCTCGGACGTCCTACGCCAACGTCCATCGCGGCCTGCACACGCTAGCGAATGAAACGACCGAAGCTTATGAAAAAGCGCGGGAAACAGTCGCTAAGTTCATCAACGCCGAGCCGAACGAAATCGTCTGGACCAAGGGCGCGACCGACGCCATCAATCTGGTGGCGTCTTCGCTTGGGCTGTCGCTGCAGGCCGGGGACGAGATCGTGCTCTCCGAGATGGAGCACCACGCCAACATCGTTCCGTGGCACTTCCTGCGCGAGCGCAAGGGCGTGGTCCTGAAGTTCGTGCCGGTGCTGGACGACGGCCGCCTCGACATGGAGGCTTATGAGGGTCTGCTGTCGGAGCGCACCAGGATGGTAGCCCTGACCCACATGTCCAACGTGCTGGGCACGGTCAATGACGTGGCTGAGATCGTCCGCCTCGCCCATGCCGCCGGGGCCCCCGTGCTGCTGGATGGATGCCAGGGCGTGGTCCACACCCGGGTCGACGTAAAGGCCATGGACGTCGACTACTACGTCTTCTCCGGCCACAAGCTCTACGGTCCCACCGGCATCGGCGTGCTCTATGGCAAGGCCGACCGCCTGGCCGCCCTACCGCCGTATCAGGGTGGCGGCGAGATGATCGCCTCGGTGTCGATGGACGTCATTACCTATGCCGACCCGCCGCATCGCTTCGAGGCCGGCACCCCGGCGATCCTTGAGGCGGTCGGTCTGGGCGCAGCGATCGAATGGCTGAACGGTCTGGATCGTGATGCCGCCTTCGCCCACGAGCACGCGCTTTACGATCGGGTCGCAGAGCGTCTTCAGGGCGTCAATGGCCTCAGGATTCTTGGCACGGCGCCCGGCAAGGGCGCGGTTCTGACCTTCACGATCGAGGGCGCCCACGCCCACGACATCGCCCAGGTTCTGGATCGTTACGGCGTCGCCGTGCGGGCCGGAACCCATTGCGCAGAGCCCCTGATGCGACGCTTTGGCGTCACCTCGAGCGCGCGCGCCTCCTTCGCCCTTTATAACACCCAGGCCGAGGCCGATGCGTTCGTGGACGCTCTGGCCAAGGCCCGCAGTTTCTTCAGTTGAGCCCTTCATGACCGACGCCGCCGTTCCCGAGACCCCCTCAGCCCTTCCCAAGGAAGAGCTGGCCAAGCTGACTGACCTGCTGATCGAGAAGCTGAAGTCGGTCTTTGATCCGGAAATCCCGGTCGACATCTATGAGCTGGGTCTGATCTACAAGGTCGACGTCAGCGACGACAAGGACGTGGCCATCGACATGACCCTGACCGCGCCGGGCTGCCCGGTGGCCGGCGAAATGCCGGGCTGGGTCAAGGACGCGGTGATGGAGATTCCAGGCCTGAAGTCCTGCACCGTCGATCTTGTCTTCGAGCCGCCGTGGGACCCGTCGCGGATGAGCGACGAGGCCAAGCTGCAACTGAACATGTTCTGATCGGTCAAAACGCCATGGAAGCCGCCCTCACGCCCCGCCTTCGTCGCCCCCGCCCCAAGGTCGTCACCCTGACCGACGCTGCGGCCGCGCGCGTGAAGGAGATCATGGTCCGGAAGGCTCTTGAGGAGCCCGACAAGCCCTATGCCGGCCTTCGTGTCGGTGTGAAGAACGGTGGCTGCGCCGGCTCGGAATACGTCTTCGACTATGCCCTCGAGAAGAACCCGCTGGACGAGGTGATCGAGGACAAGGATGTCACCATCCTGATCGATCCCAAGGCGGTGCTGTTCCTGGTCGGCACCGAGATCGACTACGAGACCACCAAGCTGTCGTCGAAGTTCGTGTTCAACAATCCCAACGAAACCGACGCCTGCGGCTGCGGCGAGAGCGTGACAATCCAGCCGGCCGTCGAAACCGCAGATTGACCCCGAAGACGCCGACGGCCTAATCCAGCCCATGGTCAAAACGATCTTGGTCTATTCGATGGGTGAGGTGATCGGCGACGGGCTGATCAAGCTGCCCTTCATCGCCGGCTTGCGGGCCGCCTTTCCAGACGCCTGGATCACCTGGTGCGCCGCCAAGGGCCAGACAGTCTACGCCGGACCGCTTAAGGCGGTCGTTGAGGGCTATGTCGACGAGATTCTGACTGACGGCCCGACGGGCGCCGGAGCCTTCGACATCCTGCCATGGGTAAAGCCGTTCGGGGGCCGCAGGTTTGACCTCGTCATCGACACCCAGGAGAACCTGCGCCGCAGCGCCGTGGCCCAGCGCGCGGCCGGCGCCTTTGTCTCAGCGGCGCGATTGGCGCGGACCAGGGACTGGCCCGTGGCCGTGACCGATCGGCTCGCCAGGCTCTTGGCCCTGGCCTCGAACGGGCAGGGCGCGCCGACGCCGATCACCCTGACCCATCTCGACGCATTGGAGGCTGCTCGCGCCCTTCTGCCCAATGGTCCGACCTATGTCGGCCTGGCGCCCGGCGCCGGCGGGCAGGACAAGCGCTGGCCGCTGGAGCGCTATATCGCCCTGGCCCGGCATCTGGAGACCGTCGGCGCGACGCCCGTGTTCTTCTACGGGCCCGACGAGGTCGAGGATGCAGCCCGCACGCGGCGCGAGGTTCCGGCGGCGCGCTATCCCGAGCTGGATCGTCGCGACGCCTTTCCGCATGTGAAGGGGCCCCTGTTGGTCATCGCCCTGGCCGGCCGCCTGAGCGCCGCCGTGGCCAATGACGCCGGCCCGGGCCACATGCTGGCGGCCGGCGGCGCGCCGCTGCTTTCCCTGCAGAAGGACGCCCGCAAGGCCCTGAAGTTCCGCCCGGCCGCCGCGAAGCTTGAGATGCTGATCGCAGGCGACTACGGAGACGACATGGCCGCCCTGCCCAACGAGGCGGTCGAGGCCGCGCTCACAAGATTGATGAGCCGCGCCTGATGTCTGGAGTCGCCTGAATGCCTATCCTCGCACCCATCTCGGCCGGCGAACTGATCGACAAGATCACCATCCTGCGCGTCAAGGCCCAGCGCATCGGCGACGCGGCCAAGGAGGCCAATGTCCGCAAGGAGTTGGCCCTGCTGGAAGCCACGGCGCTGTCGCACATCCCGCCCG
Source organism: Caulobacter sp. ErkDOM-C (assembly GCF_048541825.1). Classification (GTDB taxonomy): domain Bacteria; phylum Pseudomonadota; class Alphaproteobacteria; order Caulobacterales; family Caulobacteraceae; genus Caulobacter. The sequence goes on from NZ_CP183332.1 coordinate 1,825,505, forward strand.
GCGCTGACATGGAGCGCCTGACCGCCGACCTGACGGCCGTCAACGCCGCCCTGTGGGACGTCGAGGACGGTAAGCGTGATTGCGAGCGTCGCCAGGACTTTGGCCCCGACTTCGTGGCCCTGGCGCGCCGCGTCTATATCGAGAACGACCAGCGCGCCGCGATCAAGCGAGCGATCAATGCGGCGGCCGGTTCCGATATTGTCGAGGAAAAGAGCTACAAGCCCTATCTCGCGGGTTAGCGTCCCTTGAACGCTGCGGCGCGCTTCTGAAGGAAGGCGCTGACGCCCTCGATGAAGTCTTCGGTCTTGCCGGCAAACTTCTGGGCCTTGCGCTCAGCATGCAACTGGCCGTTCCAGTCGGTATCAAGGCTATCCCACACCAGCTTGCGGATTGCGCCCAGGGCTACTGGGCCGTTGGCAAGCTCCCTGGCGATCGTCGTGGCGGTGGCGATGAGTTCGCCATCTGGCACGCAGCGATTGACCAGACCCCACTCAAAGGCCTTGGCGGCCGAAATCCTGTCGCCCAGCAGCATCATTTCCATGGCCCGCGCCTTGCCGACCAGTCGTGGCAACAGATAGGTCGAGCCGCCGTCGGGCACCAGGCCGATGCGACGGAAGGCCTGCAGGAAGTAGCCGCTTTCACCGGCCACGATCATGTCGCCCATCAGGGCCAGCGAGCAGCCTACGCCGGCAGCCGCGCCATTCACGGCGGTGACGATCGGATAGGGGAAGTCCCGCAGAGCGGTCATCATCGGATTATAGACGGTTTCCAGCGCTGAACCGGCGTCCGGCTTGCCGTCCACATCGAGTTCGCGAGCGGCGGGACCGCCGCCCGAGAGATTCGCGCCCGAACAGAAGCCGCGGCCCTCGCCGGTGATGATCAGCGCGCGCGCCACGATCTTTCCGTGGGCGATCGCGGCCAGAGCATGGGTGATCTCGCGCGCCAGATCCATGCTGGCGGCGTTCAGCGTCGTCGGATCGGCCAGGGTAATGGTCGCGACGCCGTCCTCGGCGGTTAGGCGAATCTTTTGATAGTCCATGGCGTCCTCCCAAGGCTTGGCGCTCTTTGGACGATAGCTAGGCGCCACTAACCCGGGGGAAGGCCAGAGGGTTTTTCATGCGAAAACGCCGCCGTTCGCGAAAACGGCGGCGCTGACGGTTTTCAAAGAGGCAAAAGCCTAGGCGGCGTTGGCTGAAGCCGGCTTGTTTTCGGCCGAGCTGACCTTGTTGCGGCCTGTGCGCTTGGAGGCGTACAGGGCGGCATCCGCGCGTTCCATCAAGGAATGGCTGCTTTCGTCCTTGGCCCGTTCGGCGAAACCCGAGGAGATGGTGATCGTGCCCAGGTCTTCATTGGTCGAACGGCGCTTGAGCATGCGGGAAGAAACCTCCTCGCGGATCTCTTCCAGGCAGCCAGCGACGATGCTCGACGATTCACGAGGGAAGATCATCGCAAATTCTTCACCGCCGTAGCGCGCAGCGAAGCGCGGCATGGCGGCGACCCGGCCGATGACGGATGCGACATAGCGAATGACCTGGTCACCGGTCTGGTGGCCCCAAGTGTCGTTGAAGCGTTTGAAGTGGTCGATATCGAGCACGGCCAGGCACAGGCTGGTGCCAGCCTCGTCGCCCTCAGAGCAGGCGCGGTCCAGTTCTTCGTCGAAAGCCTTGCGGTTGGCCAGGTTGGTCAGACCGTCTGTCGTGGCGTCGCGGCGTACCTGCTCCAGGTGTTCGCGCAGGCGGTCCACCTCGGCGGTCGATTCGGCCAGGCGCGCTTCCAGCGACTGGTTTTCCTTGTGAACACGGCGGGTGGCCTGGGCCAGATTGGTGACCATCGACTTGATGGCGCCGACATCGGCGCTGCTGTCGAGATCCTTGGAAACCCCGTCCAACTGCTTGCCAAAAGCGGCGTTGGTCTTCTGGGCGTTCTGGATCGCCTTAGAGACCGATTCCAGTTCCTTACTTAGCAGGTCACCGGCGTCGCGGATCTGTTCATTCAGCTTGGCCTTGGGGAGGTAGGCCGCGGCGAGTTCCTCGCTGACCATTTCGGTCAGCGGCTCGCCAAGGGAAATGAGTCGGGTGAGTTCGCGCGCCAGAGCACCCTCGGGATCGGCCACGTAGTGGGTCCAGAGTTCGAAGTTGAGCGCGGTTGGCCAAACCTGATGGCGCTCCATCAGTTCCAGGGCGCGTTTCGCGATCTTGTAGGCCTCGGGGCCGCGCAGCGTAGTTTCGACGTCCGACATCTTTTCTTCCCCCGTCGGCGCGTTCCCGTAGCGAGAATGCCGATCGCTTGGAGTCGCAGTCTAGCTGCGAGAGTTCAAACGAGGCGTTAAGAGCGAACAAGGTTCTCTTGCGCTTCGCAATTTCGCCAATCATTGTGAACACTGATAAGGTGAGCCCCGCAGTGGGCCGGCGGGAGGATCGCGACCATGAACGCAACGACAAATCTAAAGCTCGACGCCCATAGAGCCGAAATGGATCAAGTACTGCAGCGCCAGAAGGCGGCGCATTTGCGCGATGGTCCCTGGTCTGCGGACCAGCGCATCGAACGCCTCAACCGCTGCATTGATCTGTTGATCGGCCATCAGGCGCAGATCGCAAAAGCGGTCGGTACCGATTTTGGGTCTCGCTCGCCCGAAGCCACCGCACTGACCGATGTGGCCGGGTCCATCGGGCCGCTGAAGTTCGCGCGCGACAATCTCGCCAAGTGGATGAAACCTCAGAAGCGCAAGACGACGCCTGCGATCCTGGGCCTGTTCGGAGCCAAGGCGGGGATCCAGTACCAGCCCAAGGGCGTGGTTGGCGTGATCAGCCCCTGGAATTTCCCGGTCAACCTGACCTTCGCACCTTTGGCTGGCATTCTGGCCGCCGGAAACCGCGCGATGATCAAGCCGTCGGAGTTCACCCCGGCGACGTCGGACTTGATGAAGGCGATGTTCGCCAAGGCTTTCACCGAGGAAGAGATTGCGGTCTTCGTCGGCGGCGCCGAGGCGGGGCAGGCCTTCTCCGGCCTGGCCTTCGATCATCTGGTCTTCACCGGCGCCACATCGGTGGCCCGCCACGTGATGCGCGCGGCGGCCGAGAACCTGGTGCCGGTCACTCTGGAACTGGGCGGCAAGAGCCCGGTGATCCTGTCGCGCGGCGCCGACATGGCCACCGCCGCCGCCCGGATCATGAATGGCAAGACCCTGAACGCCGGCCAGATCTGCCTGGCGCCCGATTATGTCTTTGTGCCGTCCGATCAGGTCGACAGCTTCGTGTCTGAAGCCAAGGCAGCCGTCGGCCGCTATTTCCCGACCCTGAAAGACAATCCGGACTATACCGCCGTCGTCGCCCAGCGGCACTTCGATCGGATCTCTGGCTATGTCGACGATGCCCGCGCAAAGGGCGCGACCATTGTCGAGATCAATCCAGCCGGTGAGGACCTGTCACAACAGCCGCACCGCAAGATCGCCCCGACCCTGATCCTCAACCCCACCGACGACATGGCGGTGATGCGAGAGGAGATCTTTGGCCCGCTGCTGCCGGTGAAGACCTATCAGAAGGTCGAGGAGGCGGTGGACTACATCAATGCCCATGACCGCCCTCTGGCCCTCTACTGGTTCGGGACCGATGAGGCCGAGAAGGACCGGGTGCTGGAGCGCACCACCAGCGGCGGGGTCACGGTCAATGACGTGATCTTCCACGTGGCCCAGGAAGAGCTGCCGTTCGGCGGCGTCGGCCCGGCTGGCATGGGCGCCTATCATGGGCACGACGGCTTCCTGGAGTTCAGCCATCGCAAGGCGGTCTTCCAGCAGTTGAAGAAGGACATCGCGCCGATGCTGGGCCTGCGTCCGCCCTATGGCGACGGCATCCGCAAGTATCTGGCCAGCCAGATCAAGCGCTGACCCGGACCCTGGGTGGTGGAAGGCCTCAGCGCCCCATCGCCCAGGGATCCAGCGGCTGTCGCGCCTCGTGGCGGACAAGACCGTAATAACCCGCCACCCAGACGATAACCCCGACGATCAGGCCGCCGATGAAGCCAATCGGCGTCGCGAACCAGAGTGTCAGGCTGGTCAGGCCCGTCGCCAGGCCGAGCATCGACCAGCGAAGCAGCATGTTGAACGCATGATAGGTGCGCTCATGTGCCAGCAGATCTGATGAGATTTGAGCTTCGTTTGCGGCTTGCATGCCAAGAACCTCCGAGAGGGCTCGGATCGGCCACGGCGTCGCGCGGGCGGCGCCTCGGCCAGAGCCGAGAACGCCGTTATCCTACGCTCATTTCACAGGAATGGCGACGCCTGCGCGTCGCCGTCCCGATCAGTCGTCGGACGAGACCTTGGGCAGACGCGGCGGAGCGCGCATCAGGAAGGCCGGGGTGTCTGAGCCAAAGCCCACAACGCGGCGGTCGTCGTCGTCCTCGCGGCCGCGCACCGGCTGAACGCCGCGCACGGGCGAGGCGGGGCGAGCTTCGCGTTCCGGGGCGGCGGCGCGCTCAGGACGGGCCCGGTCGTAACCGCGTTCGCGCGGAGCCTCAGCTTCAGTCTCGACCGGGGCGGCGGCCTCGATGCGCTCAGGACGCGGGCCGCGTTCAGACCGATCACGGCCGCGACCACGATCACGGCCGCGTTCACGGGCAGGGCGCACCTCGGCTTCAGCTTCAACGTCAGAGTCGACCTGAACAGGGGCGACAGCCTCGACAACTTCCGGCTCAGCGGCGCGTTCCGGACGATCGGCGCGCGGACCCCGTTCGCGCGGCTTGCGCTCGCCACGTGTACGGGCGGGGCGACCCTCGCGGGCTTCCACGGGTGCGGCGGACGGCGCTTCAATCACGCCATCAACAGGCGTAGCGGCGTCGACCGGAGCGGCCTCGGCGTCGCGCGTGCGAGCGCCACGGCCGCCACGGGCCGAGCGTTCGCCAGCTTCGCGTTCGCCGCCGCGATCACGGCTCGGCGGCGCGCCACGACCGCCACGCTTCTTGTCGCCGTCGCGATGGACAGTAACGGCCTGCGAGTAGTCGAGCTCGAGTTTCTCTTCGACCGGCGTCGAGCCGATCAGCTTGACGACCTTGTCGAAACCCTTGTCGTCAGCCGGGGTGACCAGCATGTAGGTGATGCCCGAGCGACCGGCCCGGCCCGTGCGACCGATACGGTGCACATAGTCGTCGGCGTGGTGCGGGACGTCATAGTTGAAGACGTGGCTGACAGCCGGGATGTCCAGGCCGCGCGCGGCGACGTCGGAGGCTACCAGGATCTTCAGCGAACCATCGCGGAAGGCCGCCAAGGTCTTCATGCGCTGGCTCTGGTCCAGGTCGCCATGGATCGCGGCGGCGTCGAAGCCATGCGAGCGCAGCGACTTGGCCACCACATCGACCTCGGTCTTGCGATTGCAGAACACGATGCCGGTTTCAATCTGGGCCTTCTCGATCAGCGCACGCAGCGCCAGGCGCTTAGCCTTGGGATCGGAGGAGGGGACCTTGACCAGCAGTTGGGTGATGTTCTCGTTGGTCGTCGCCGGCCGCGCCGCCTCGATCCGCACGGGATCCTTGAGGAACTGCTTGGTCAGGCGGGTGATTTCCGGCGGCATCGTCGCCGAGAAGAACAGGGTCTGCTTCTTGGGCGGCGTCATCTTGAAGATGCGCTCGATGTCCGGGATGAAGCCCATGTCCAGCATGCGGTCAGCTTCGTCAACGACCAGGAACTGCACGCCGGTCATCAGCAGCTTGCCGCGCTCGAAATGGTCGAGCAGGCGGCCAGGGGTGGCGATCAGAACGTCGACGCCGCGATCCAGCTTCTTTTCCTGATCGCCGAACGACACGCCGCCGATCAGCAGGGCCCACGAGAGCTTGGTGCCCTTGGCGTACTTTTCGAAGCTGGAGGCCACCTGGTCGGCCAGTTCGCGGGTGGGAGCGATGACCAGGGCGCGGGGCATGCGCGCCTTGGCGCGGCCCGTCATCAGCTTGTCGATCAGCGGAAGGGTGAAGGCGGCGGTCTTGCCGGTGCCCGTCTGCGCGATGCCCAGGACGTCTTGCCCGGCGAGTGCAACAGGAATGGCTGCGGCCTGAATAGGAGTGGCCGTGGTGTAGCCGGTGTCTGCGACCGCTTGGAGGGTCGTGGGCGACAGCCCGAGTTCGGAAAATTCTGTCATATCAATCTGGCTGAATTCAGAGCCGCCCGTGTTTGGGCGAACGGGCGGCGCGGATTCGCCTGACCTGCTCCGAAGCTGGGGATAAATAGGCTGAACCGCGTCAAAGTCAATGATGGCGCGCGGGCGGGGGACAAGACCGAGATGGACGAAAGCGGCTGGAAGAGCTCCGCAAAAGCCTGGATTGCCGACATCGGCGAGAACGGTGACTTTGGCCGTCAGCACGTGCTCGACAACGTCATGATTGAGCGTCTGTCCGGGCTGGTCCGGGGAACAGCCCTCGATGTCGGATGTGGGGAAGGGCGGTTTTGCAGGATCTTGCGAGGGCAAGGTTTCGAGACGGTGGGTCTGGATCCGACCGAGGAACTACTCGACGCAGCGCGCGCGCGTGACCCGGGCGGCCTCTATGTCGAGGGACGCGCAGAAGCGCTGGTGTTCGCCGACGCCAGCTTCGATCTGGTGGTGAGCTATCTGAGTCTGATCGATATCGAGGACGTCCAGACCGCCATAGCCGAGATGGCGCGGGTGCTTAAGCCTGGCGGGACGTTGCTGATCGCCAATCTGGCCAGCTTCAAGACCGCCGCCGTCCACGGCGGCTGGCAGCGCGATTTGCTGGGACGCCTGACCCATTTTGCGATGGATCGCTATCTGGAGACGAGGAGCAGCCGGGAAAGTTGGCGTGGGATCTCAATCCGCAACTGGCATCGGCCGCTCAGCGACTACATGCGCTGGTTTCTGACATCGGGCCTGATCCTCACCCATTTCGATGAGCCCGTCGCGACGGGCGGCGACCCCGCCAAGGCCGAACGCTACAATCGCGCGCCCTGGTACGTGGTTATGGAATGGCGCAAACTATCCTGAGTGCTGGCGCCCGCCCTTGGCGCGCTCTATATCCGCCGAGCACATGACCATAGATCAAGACTCCCGCCTTCGGCGGCTTCGCTTCCGCGCTTGGCATCGCGGGTTTCGGGAAGCGGACCTCATTCTGGGGCCGTTCGCGGACAACCATGGCCACAAGCTGACTCCTCAGCAGCTCGATACGCTTGAGGCGCTTCTCGAAAATCCGGATCGCGAGATTTACGCCTGGATCGTCGGGCAGGAAGCCACGCCCGCTGAGTTCGAGACGGACGTGCTGGCGATGATCCGCGAGTTCCGCTTTGAGGCCCATGCCGTCCGCCCGATCGGCGACGGCGCGTAAGAGAGTTTCATGGCCTACGACGCCAAGCAGATCGCCAAGGCCGCCGGCGGCCTGACCCTGTCCGGCGCGCCCGAGGGCTTCGACGCCTTGGTGATGGGCGACATGGCGCGTGCGCGCGGCGGCCTGACGGCGTTCGTCGCCCGCGACACCGCCCGCGCCAACGCCTTCGCCGACGCCCTGAAGTTCTTCGCTCCTGAGATCGAGGTGGTGATCTTCCCGTCGTGGGACTGTCTGCCTTACGACCGCGTCGGGCCCTCGGCCGGCGTCGCAGCGCAGCGCATGGCGACCCTGTCGCGTCTCGCTCGGGGACTGGGTTCAGCAAAACCCGCCATCCTGGTGATCGCCGCGCCGGCCCTGCTGCAGCGGGTGCCTGACAAGAGCGTGCTGATGCGCGCCAGCTATTCGGCCAAGGTCGGCAGCAGCGTCGATATCAAGGACCTGGAGCGCTATTTCGCGGTCAACGGCTATGTCCGCGCCTCCACCGTGTCAGAAAAGGGCGAGTTCGCGATCCGGGGCGGCGTCATCGACGTCTATCCCTCGGCCGCCGAAGAGCCCGTGCGCCTTGACCTGTTCGGCGACACGCTGGAGAGCATCCGCGCCTTCGATCCCGAAACCCAGCGCTCAACCAAGCAGCTCAAAGAAATCGATCTCCTGCCGGTCAGCGAGGCCCTGTTGGACGCCGAGGGCATCTCGCGGTTCCGCCGCGGCTATGTCGCCAAGTTCGGCGCGCCGGGCGATGATCCGCTCTACAACACCGTCAGCGAGGGTGGCCGCCGCGCCGGCCTCGAACACTGGCTGCCGCTGTTCTACGAGCGAATGGCGACGCTGTTTGACTATCTTCCCGACGGCGCCTTGGTCGGTGTCGATCATCAGGCTGCTGAAGCGCGGGACGAACGGCTGGCGATGATCGCGGACGCCTATGATGCGCGCGCCAGCGCCGACCGCAAATCGGCCTATCGCCCTCTCGAGCCTCAGGCGCTGTACCTGACGGCGGCCGAGTGGGATCAGGCGCTGGACGACCGCCCGCATCGCAAGTTCACACCGTTCCAGCCCCAGGGGCTGGATGTCATCGACATGGGGGCCAAGCTTGGTCGGGTTTTCGCCGCCGAGCGCGCCCAGGACAGCGTGAACCTCTTCGAAGCCACGGCCGACCACGCCAGCGCTCTGGCGGCCCAGGGCAAGCGCGTGCTGTTCGCCTCATGGTCTGAGGGCTCGTCCGAGCGGCTGGGGACCATGCTGGCCGACCATGGCCTGAAGAAGATCAGCTATGCCGGCTATTGGCAGGCGGCCAAGGCCAATGATCCAAAGATCCCGCAGCGCGTGGTCCTGCCGCTGGACCACGGCTTCGAGACCGAGACCCTGGCGGTCATTTCCGAGACCGACATCCTGGGCGACCGTCTGGCCCGCCCGCGCAAGAAGCGCCGCGCCGCCAACTTCCTGGCCGAGGCCAGCGCCCTGACGCAAGGCGACCTCGTCGTCCATATCGACCATGGCATCGGCCGCTATGAGGGCCTGAAAACCCTCGACGTCCAGGGCGCGCCGCACGACTGCCTGGATCTGCTGTATGCCGGCGACAGCAAGCTCTACCTGCCGGTCGAGAACATCGACCTGCTGACCCGCTACGGGACCGACGGCGAGAACGTGCAGCTGGACAAGCTGGGCGGGGCCGCCTGGCAGAGCCGCAAGTCCAAGGCCAAGGAACGCCTGCGGGTCATGGCCGAGGGCCTGATCCAGATCGCCGCCGCCCGTCAGCTGAAGTCGGTGGAAGAGACCGATGCGCCGCAAGGTGTGTTCGACGAGTTCTGCGCCCGTTTCCCCTATGAGGAAACCGACGATCAGCTGTCAGCCATCGCCGATGTGCTTGGCGATCTCGGCTCGGGCAAGCCTATGGACCGGCTGATCTGCGGCGACGTGGGCTTCGGCAAGACCGAGATCGCCCTGCGCGCCGCCTTCGTCGTGGCGATGAGCGGCAAGCAGGTGGCCATCGTCTGTCCGACCACGCTGCTGGCCCGCCAGCATTTCAAGACCTTCAAGGATCGCTTCCAGGGCTGGCCGGTGAAGATCACCCGCCTGTCGCGCATGGTCACCGGCAAGGAAGCTGCCGAGACCCGTGAAGGCCTGGCCAATGGCCAGCTGGAAATCGTGGTCGGCACCCACGCCATCCTGTCCAAGCAGGTCTCGTTCAAGGACCTGGGCCTGGTGATTGTCGACGAGGAGCAGCACTTCGGGGTCAAGCACAAGGAGAAGCTCAAAGAGCTTCGCGCCGACGTGCACATGCTGACCCTGACCGCGACGCCGATCCCGCGCACCCTGCAAATGGCGCTTAGCGGCATCCGTGAGATGTCGATCATCGCCACGCCGCCGGTCGATCGCCTGGCTGTGCGCACCTATATCAGCCCGTTCGACCCGGTGACCCTGCGCGAGGCCCTGCTGCGCGAGAAGTATCGCGGCGGTCAGGCCTATTATGTGGTGCCGCGCATCAAGGACCTGGAGGAGATCGAAAAGTTCCTCCGCACCCAGGTGCCCGAGGTCAAATATGTGGTGGGCCACGGCCAGATGGCCCCGACCCAACTGGAAGACGTGATGACGGCCTTCTACGAAGGCCAGTACGACGTTCTCCTTGCCACCACGATCGTCGAGAGCGGTCTCGACATTCCGTCGGCCAATACCCTGATCGTCCACCGAGCCGACATGTTCGGCCTGGCCCAGCTGTATCAGATCCGAGGCCGGGTCGGCCGGTCCAAGGCCCGCGCCTACGCCTACCTGACCACGCCCAACGAGAAGACCATCACCCTGTCGGCTGAAAAACGACTGAAGGTGCTGCAATCGCTCGACAGCCTGGGGGCCGGCTTCCAGCTGGCCAGCCACGACCTGGACCAGCGCGGCGGCGGCAACCTGCTGGGCGACGAGCAGAGCGGCCATATCAAGGAAATCGGCGTCGAGCTGTATCAGCAGATGCTGGAAGATGCCGTCGCCGAGCTGCGCCAGCGCCAGGGCGCCGAGGCCCTGCTGGAGGATCGTGGCTGGTCGCCGCAGATCAATACCGGCGCGGCCGTGATGATCCCGGACGAATATGTCCCCGACCTGAATGTGCGCCTGTCGCTCTATCGCCGTCTGTCGGAAGCCGAGAAGTCGGCCGATCGCGAGGCCTTGGCGGCCGAACTGATCGACCGTTTTGGCCCGCTGCCGCCCGAGACCGACAGCCTGCTCAAGGTGGTGGCCATCAAGGGCCTGTGCCGCGAGGCCAATGTCGCCAAGATCGACGTCGGGCCCAAGGGCGCTGTGGCGAGCTTCCGCAACGACACCTACGCCAACCCACTGGGGCTGATGCAGTATGTCGCCAAGAACGGCCTGATCTGGAAGGTCCGCCCCGACCAGAAGGTGGTCATCAAGGGCGAGTGGGATACGCCGGCGCAGCGCCTGGATGCTGCGGAGAAGATCCTCGGGCACCTGGCCCGGATCGCGAAGGAGTAGGGCGGGGTGAGCTCTAACGCTCAAAATCCTTATCACCCCGGAAGCCTCGCAGAGGCTGTCCGGGACCCAGGGGCCGGCGCATCGTGATTGCCCCTGGGTCCCGACGGGCCGCTGCGCAGCCGCCGGGATGACAAGTCAATTTACAACGAAAAAGGCCGCCCCAACCGGGACGGCCTGAAATCTCGATAAGCTCTAACCGAGCCTTTAGTGATACCGGCGAATAAGCCCAACCAGCTTGCCCTGCACTTCAACCTGGTCCGGACCAAAGATCCGCGTCTCGTACTTCGGGTTCGCAGCTTCCAGGGCGATTGAGCCGCCCTTCTTGCGCAGGCGCTTGAGGGTGGCTTCCTCGCCGACCAGGGCGACGACGATCTCGCCCGAGGTGGCGGTGTCGCCCTTCTTGATGATCACATAGTCGCCGTCGAGAATGCCAGCCTCGATCATCGAGTCACCCTGCACCTCGAGCACATAGTGTTCGCCGCTGCCCAGCATCGACTCGGGGACAGGCAGACGGTCGCGTTCGTGCTGGATGGCGTCGATGGGCGTACCGGCGGCGATCTTGCCCAGGATCGGCAAGTCGCGGCTGTCATTGGCCGGCGCTGACGTGGCGCCGCTGCTGGAGGGGGGAGCCCCGCCACCGCCTTCCAACACCTGCGGCTTGAACGTCCCGCGCCCCTTGGGCGGCGAGGCGGTCGTCGCCTGTTGCGGCAGCTTGACCACCTCCAGCGCCCGGGCCCGGTGGGCCAGCCGGCGAATGAAACCGCGCTCTTCAAGCGCCGTGATCAGTCGGTGGATACCCGACTTCGACGCCAGATCTAGCGCCTCCTTCATCTCGTCGAAGGACGGCGAGACGCCGCTCTCCTTGATGCGTTCGTGGATGAACATCAGCAGCTCGTGCTGCTTGCGCGTGAGCATCTCGACCTCGACAAAGACGCGGAACAAACCGCAAACCTTGTCGATGTTCTCTAGGCGTTCTTTCTTAATGTCAAGTTGACGACGCAGGAACGCGAACCGTTCGACATTCGTTGGTGGCTGACGATTTTCAGAGGGGCGTCAGCCAGGCGCTACAGACAGTTGAACCCGACCGTGCCGGTATCGGTCGAGGGCAAGGGAGCCGGATTTGCCTTTGCGGTCATCGCCTACGGTCAGGAACATCACCTGATCTGGGTCGTCGCGATCGACAGCACGGGCGAGATCCGGTCAGCGGCCAATCCCACGGTTTGCGGGCAATCCCACTGGACCATCGGCCGCAAGATCGCGCCGCCGGCCAATGTCGAACCGCTCAGAACGGCGGTGGCCGCAGCGGGTTGAGACTGAAAGACCCCCGAATCGCCGTCGTGATTCGGATCATGCCGCCGGCGCGATGAGGCTTTTGAAAGTGCGGCTCCAGCGTGGCCCCTTGCTGGCATCCCACGAAAACAGCACGCGCTCGGCGCGACCGACCAGATTCTCGGCCGGCACGAAGCCCATGCCGGTTTCAGGCGGCAGGTGTTGATCCAGGTCGCTGTTCCAGGCGCAGACGGCGTCGCCCTTGCGAATCGGACCCGGATCGAAGCGGCTGTCGACAGAGTTGTCGCGATTATCGCCCATCATGAAATAGCAGCCTTCCGGTACGACATAGACGCCCGTATTGGCTGCCGCCGTGCGCGGGCCCTCGGAGTGGGTAACGTAGACTCGTCCGTTGGGAAGGGTCTCAGCGACCTCTTCAACCACCACTGGATAGCCGTCATCGCCCTTCACCCGTAGCCCCAGCGGCTCCTGGCTCACCGGTTTGCCGTTGAGCAGGACGACGCCGCCGCGCACCTGGATCTGGTCACCAGGCAGGCCAATCAGACGCTTGATGATGTCGGTGCGGCCATCGCCAGGCTTCTTGAACACCACGATGTCGCCGCGCTCGGGGGCGTGGCCGAGTAGCCGGCCATGTCCGACGGGTGGGCTGAACGGGATGGAGTGGCGGCTCCAGCCATAGGCGTATTTGGCGACCAGTATCCGGTCGCCGATCTCTAGGGTGGGCTCCATCGAGCCGGACGGGATCATGAAGGGCTGGGCCAGCACTGTTCGTGGGACCAGCATGATGGCCAGCGTCAGGGCGACGAAGCGCGCCCAGTCCAGCGACTCTGCCAGGAAGGTTGTGTTGCGCCGCGAGTCCATGGTCACCCCTTGTGGCTGAGATCGGCCACAGAATGCGGGGCGGAGCTTGGCCAAATCGTGGCGGGGCTTCCTAGAGCGCCGTCGCCCGTTCCGGGTGCCGGGGCGTGCAGTCGCGATAGAAGACGGCAAATTGGGCCATGTCCTTGTCATAGTCGCCCGACGGCATGACGGCCTGCCCCAGGGCCACCACCTTGCGCCTGTAGTCCATCTTGGCCGGCACGATCAGCACGCCGGCCTTGAGGGCTATATTGTAGAAGCCGGTCTTCCATTGCTTGGCCTTGCCGCGCGTGCCTTCCGGCGCAATCGTCAGCATAAACTCGTCACGGCGCGCGAACTCGTCGGCCATGGCCTGGACGGTGTCGCCCGAGCGCGAACGGTCGACCGGCACGCCGCCCAGATCGCGCATCAGGCGCGCGAAAGGCCAGCGGAACAGCGAGATCTTGCCCATGAAGCTGAGCTTGAGGTTCAGGGCGTCGGCTGCGCCCAGGAAATAGACGAAGTCCCAGTTGCTGGTATGGGGCGCGGCGATGATCACGAACTTTCGGGTCGTCGTCGGGGCGGCGCCCTCAATGGTCCAGCCTTCATGCTTGAAGAAGGCGACCAGCGACCAGTTCACGACCCGGGCGATCCAGTGCATTCGAGATCCTCCCGGAATGATTCCGGCCGCTTTGGCGGGCCGGTTGTTAGTGAAGATACTTTGGGCGGAGCCGCGTCAAAACGCCAGACCGGCCTTACCCAGTGTGGTGTCAGCCCAGCAGGACGCGGGTGGCCTCGGCGACATTGGCCTGCCGCATCAGGCTTTCGCCAACCAGCATCGCCGTGGCGCCGGCCGCTTCCATCCGCACGACGTCGTCGTGCGTGAAAATGCCGCTTTCGGTGACCAGCAGGGCGCCTATCGGGGCCTGGGCGGCCAGGCGCTCGGTGACGGCCAGATCAACGACGAAGCTCTTCAGGTCGCGGTTGTTGATGCCCACCAGGGTCGCGCCCAGTTCGCCGGCGCGGGCCATCTCGGCCTCGTCATGCACCTCGACCAGAGCGTCCATGCCCAGGCGCTCGGCCTCGCTCATCAGCTCGGCGGCCAGAACGTCGTCGATCATCGCCAGGATCACCAGGATGGCGTCGGCGCCCAAGGCGCGGCTCTCCGAGACCTGCCAGGGATCGACCAGAAAATCCTTGCGGATACAGGGCAGGCTGACAGCGGCGCGAGCGTCGATCAGATAGGGATCGGCGCCCTGAAAGCTGGGCCCGTCGGTGAGCACCGACAGGCAGGACGCGCCGCCGGTCTCGTAGGCGCGGGCCAGGGCCGGCGGATCAAAGTCAGCGCGGATCAGGCCCTTGGACGGCGAGGCCTTCTTGATCTCGGCGATCAGGGCCAGCTTGCCGGACGCATGACCGTGCTTCAGCGCCGTCTTGAAGCCGCGCGGCGACGAGGCGTTGCGCGCGGCGTTATCGAGCGCGGCCTGGGTGCGGCGGCGCTTGCGATCGGTGACCTCATCGCGCTTGTAGGCGGCGATCTTGGCCAGGATGTCGGTCATGCGCTTGCCAGTTCGGTGTTGGTGGCCTTGACCAGGCCGGCCAGGGCCGCCTTGGCCGCGCCGCTGTCGATAGAGGCTGCAGCGGCTTCGATGCCTTCGACCAGGGTCTCGACCTTGTCGGCGACCAGGAAGGCGGCGGCGGCGTTCAGAAGGACGATGTCGCGATAGGCGCCCTTTTCACCATCCAGCAGCCGGGTGAGGGCGGCGGCGTTGAAATCGGGCTCGCCGCCGGTCAGGTCGGCCAGCGAAGCGCGGGGCAGGCCCACGGCTTCCGGGGTGATCGTGAAGAAGCGCACAACGCCATCGCGCCATTCGGCTACCTCGGTCTCGCCGGTGGTGGTCAGCTCGTCCATACCCTGGCCGTGCACCGACCAGGCGCGCTCGGCGCCCAGGACGCCCAGGGCGCGGGCGATGGGCTCGACGAAGCGCGGGGCCGAGACGCCCATGACCTGACGTTTCGCGCCGGCCGGATTGGTTAGCGGGCCCAGCAGATTGAAGATGGTGCGGAAACCCAGTTGCTGGCGGATCGGCGCGACATGCTTCATCGCCCCGTGGTGAGCCTGGGCGAACATGAAGCAGATGCCGGCGTCGTCCAGAGCCTTGCGCTGCTGCTCTCGGCTGGCGTCGATATTGACGCCAAGGGCGGCCAGGACGTCGGCGGTGCCGGATTTCGAGGTCACGGCGCGATTGCCGTGCTTGGCCACCTTCAGGCCGCCGCCCGCCGCCACGAAGCCGACGGCGGTGGAGATGTTGAGGGTATGCAGGCCGTCGCCGCCGGTGCCGCAGACGTCGATGACGTCATAGGGATGGTCCAGCATGACGGCGGCGCGGCGCATGGCGCGGGCGCAGGCGGCGATCTCGCCCACCGTCTCGCCGCGCAGACGCATGGCGGTTACCGCGGCGCCGATCTGGGCCGGGGTCGGCTCGCCGCGCAGGCAGGCGCTGAAGAAGACTTCGGCGTCATCCTCGGAAAGGTTCTGGCCGTCGGCCAGCTTGGCCAGCAGCGGCTTGAAGGTATCGGACATGCTGCGCCTAGACCCAGACCGCCGCGTCGCGTTTCACGCCGGCCAGATCGATGAAATTGGCCAGCATCTGGTGGCCGCCCTCGGTGGCGATCGACTCGGGGTGGAACTGCACGCCATGCACCGGGCGGGTGCGGTGCTGCACGCCCATGATCTCGCCGTCGTCGGTCCAGGCGGTGACCTCCAGCTCGGGCGGCAGATCTTCGCGGCGGATGGCCAGGCTGTGATATCGGGTTGCGGTGAAGGGGTTGGGCAGCCCCTTGAAGATGCCCTTGTCTGCGTGGTGGATGGGGCTGGTCTTGCCGTGCATCACTTCCTTGGCGCGGATCACCTCGCCGCCATAGGCCTGGCCGATAGCCTGATGGCCCAGGCAAACGCCCAGAATCGGCATGTCTTCCGGCGCGGCGCGCAGCAGGGGCAGGCAGATTCCGGCCTGGTCCGGCGCCTTGGGGCCGGGCGACAGCAGGATCGCGGACGGGCGCAGCGCAAGGGCCTGCTGCACCGTCAGGTCGTCGTTGCGATGGACCAGCGTCTCGGCCCCAAGCTCGTTCAGGTAATGCACGAGGTTGTAGGTGAAGCTGTCGTAGTTATCGATGACCAGGATCATGACCTAGCTTCTAGAACGGCCGGACCGGAAGCGGGAGGGGGTTTGCGGCATTTGAGCGCGAGAAAGGCTTAAGGCGATTACAGATCGCTTGGCGTGGGGCATGATTGAGGCATGGTCTCGTCTGATTCCGCCCTCGATCCGGTCGCCATCGCCTATGCCCGCGCTCTGCTGCGGCCAAGAGAGCGTCGCCAGAAGATGGCGCCCGTCCTGGCGGCGGCGGCCTTCGCCGCGTTCTGCGCGCTCAGCTTCGCCACGGTGATGGTTTTAGCCCCGCCGGCGGTCACCCAGCATCTGCCGGCTGACCGCCTGGGGTATTAGGCGAAGCGCCAGGCCTCTTCGGCGGCGCGTTTGAGGGCGCGGGACTTGTGCAGGGTCTCGTCATATTCGGCGTCAGGATCGCTGTCGGCGACCACGCCGCCGCCGGCCTGCACGTACATCATGCCGTCCTTGACCAGCGCCGTGCGCAGCACGATGCAGGTATCGACCGAGCCATCGGCGCCGATATAGCCCACGGCCCCGGCATAGCCGAGGCCGCGCTTCTCGATCTCCAGCTCGTCGATGATCTCCATGGCCCGCACCTTGGGCGCGCCCGACAGCGTGCCGGCGGGGAGGGCGGCCATCAGCACGTCGACCGGATCAACACCTTCGGGCGCGACCCCCTCGACATTGGAGACGATGTGCATGACGTGGCTGTAGCGCTCGACCTTGAAGCTCTCGGTCACCTTGACGCGCGGACCTTGGTGCGGCTTGGCAGGCTCGTTCTTGCCCGCCTGCTTCAGCATCGAGACGCGGCCGACGTCGTTGCGGCCCAGGTCCAGCAGCATCAGATGCTCGGCGCGCTCCTTGGGGTCGGCCAGCAGCTCGGCTTCCAGCGCCAGATCCTCTTCCGGCGTCGCGCCGCGGGGGCGGGTGCCGGCGATCGGGCGGATGGTGATCTTGCCGTCGCGAAGCCGCACCAGGATCTCTGGGCTTGAGCCCACCAGGTGGCAGCCATCTAGATTGAGGAAAAACAGAAACGGCGACGGGTTGGTCCGGCGCAGCGAGCGGTAGAGCGCGAACGGATCCAGGTCGAACGGCGCGCGGAAGCGGTGGCTGGGCACCACCTGGAAGATGTCGCCGGCCCGAATGTACGCCTTGGCCTTCTCGACCACGACCGCATAGTCCTCGCGGCTGACCGGCGTAGTGAACGCGATCGGCGCATGGCCCTTGCGGGGCGCGTCATGGGCCAGCGGCCGGCGCAGGTCGGCCATCACCGTCTCGATGCGGGCCCGAGCGGCGTGGTGCGCGTCTTCAGCGGAGACGCTGGCCAGCGGACGCACGGTCGTGACCAGGATGATCTCCTGGGCGATGGCGTCGAACACGGCCACGATCGAGGGCCGGGTCATGATGCCGTCAGGCAGGCCGGTGGTGTCTTCATTGATGTCGGGCAGACGCTCGGCCAGCCGCACCATGTCGTAGCCCAGCGCGCCAAACACCCCGGCGGCCATAGGCGGCAGGCCCTTGGGCAGCTCGATACGCGAGGCGGCGATCAGGTCGCGCAGGCTGTCCAACGCGCCGCCGGCCTGGGGCGTGAACTCGCCCCGGGCGATGGCGTCGCCTTCGGCGATCTCGGCCTGGTCGCCGCGACAGCGCCAGACGAAGTCTGGCTTCATCGCCACGATGGAGTATCGGCCGCGCCAGGCGCCGCCCTCGACGCTTTCGAACAGGAAGGCATAAGGCTTGCCCTGTCCGATCTTCAGATAGGCCGAGACCGGGGTCTCGAGATCGTCAATCAACCGGGTCCAGACGACCTGGGGCTGACCGGCATCGTAAGCCTGGGCAAAGGCGTCAAAGGCGGGCTCAAGGCTCATTTCTTTGCATTGCCCGTCTTGGCGGCCTCGGCCTTGGCCAGGGCGTCGGTGTCGACGCCAATGACCTGACGGGCCAGGGTCAGGTTGGTCTTGGTCTTCAGGCTGGCCTGAGCGCCCAGGCGCGCGGCCTCGCCCAGGTCGCGCATCAGGCCGCTGTCGAGCTGTGGACGCATCATCTGGGTGATGCGGGCCATGTCGGCGATCTTGCCCGGGCGTACGGTTTCCAGCTTGGCGACCACGAAGGCCATCTGACCGGCCCGCGAGCTGAACACTTCGCCCGGCTTGGCGTTGAACGTGGCCAGCAGCAGGTCACGGCCTAAGCCCTGATGCTGCTGGGCGTTCTCGCGGCTGATGCCCGGTACGCGCTGGACCCTGGAGCCGGCCGCTGCGGCGACGGCGTCCATCGACTCACCCTTCTTGACGCGGGCGGCGAAGGCCTCGGCCTTGGCTTGAAGGCGCGTGGTCATCTCGTTCTGCAGCCACACCTGGGCCAGTTGCGGACGAACATCGGCCAGGGCGGGCAGGGCGGCCGGGATGACCTTCTCGACCTTGACGGCGTAGTATTCGCCCTTGCCGATCTCGACCAGTTCGCTCTCGCCGCCCGAGCTCAGGTCAAAGGCGGTCTTGAGCATGTCCGGGGTCAGGCCCGGGATCGGTTGCCCGGTCTGGTCAGCGCCCTGGGCGGTGATCGGCGAGGTGGTCATCACCATGGCGCCGGCCTTGGTGGCGGCGGCAATCAAGTCGGAGCCTGCGTCGTGGGCGTCCTGATAGGTCTGGGTCTGGTCATAGGCCTTGGCCTGCGCGCCCTGAGCCAGAAGTTCGGCCTCGATCTGCGGGCGCACGCTGTCCAGGCTGGCGACTGCGCCGGGGGTGACCTTGGTCACCTTGACGACCGAAATGCCCAGGCTGCCGGCGATCGGGGCGCTGACCTGGCCGGCGGCCAGGCTGAAGGCGGTGTCGGCAACCTTGCGGTCGGGCAGGGCCGACTTGGGCTTGTCGTTGATGATCACCGGCTGCTTGCCATAGGCGCTGGCCACCACGGCCGGCTGGTCGCCCTTGGCCAGGCGCTGGGCGATGACGGCGGCGGCCTTGGCGTCGGGGGCGACGATCTGGACGAGCGAGCGGGTTTCCGGGGTCGCGAGGGTGTCCTTGCGGAAATCGAAGGTCTTCTGGACGTCGGCCGGGTTAATGGTCACCGACGGCTCCAGAGCCTGGGCGCTGACGCGCATGATCGACAGGACGCGGGTCTCGGGGCGCGTCAGGCGCTCGGCGTTCTGCTTCATGAAGGCGTTCAACTGGGCGTCGGTCGGATCGGCCGGACGCCCGACAGTGGCCGGATTGATCGCAAAGGCCGCCAGGTCGCGGCTCTCCAGACCATAGGCCGCCTGCAGGGCGCCATAGATGCGCGGCGCATGCAGGCCATTGGCGACGCCGGTGAAGACATGGGTCTGGGCGATCTCATCGCTGAGCGAGACCTGATAGCTGTCGGGCGTCATGCCGTTTTCGCGCAGCAGAGCCTCGTACATCTTCGGATCGAACTTGCCGGTGATCGGATCGAACGGGCGCTGGCTGGGGTGCAGGTTGCTCATCTGCTCTCGCACGACGTTGCCGATCAGCTTGTCCGACGGATGGATGCCGAACTTGCGGATCACCTCGGACATCGATTCCTGCAGCGCCACTTCCTGCAGGATCTGGCGGTCAACGCCGCGTTCGACGGCCTGGTCGGGCGTCAGGGCCTCGCCCGAGCGGCGCTCGGTTTCCTTGCGGTAGTTCTCGTAGCGGGTCTTGAAGTCCGCCGCCGAGACTGAACGCGATCCCGCAGCGACGACGCCCGAAAGGCGCGGTCCATTGAACACGTCGCTGATCCCGAACACGGCGAAGCTGACGATCAGCAGGCCGAAGAGGATCACCGCGAAGGGCGATTTGGCGAAGGTGCGGAAACCGGCGAGCATGACTTGGAAAACCTTCCTGACTTACCGCGTGCGTCGGCGCAGCAGGCGTGAGCCTGAAGCGACGCTGCGGGCGCGAGCAGCGGGTATAGTAGAGCGGGGGGCGAGGGGGCAAGCCACGGCGGTCTTGACTTCCCATGGGCGAGCGAGGTCAAGAGCTTCTGCATGACCCTTTCAAGCCTGAAACCCCGGCCTTTGATCGCCGGCAACTGGAAGATGAACGGCCTTGCCCAGGCCCTGGACGAGGCCCGCGCCGTGGCCGGAGGCCTTGACGCCAGGCCCGCAGCGACCCGAGTGGCGATCTGCCCGCCGGCGACCCTGCTGCACCGCCTGAGTCAGGCGCTGGAAGGGTCAAGCGTTCTGACCGGAGGGCAAGATTGCCATGTAGGGACCAACGGCGCCCATACGGGCGACATCGCTGCGGCCATGCTGGTCGACGCCGGCGCCGCGCTGGTCATTCTGGGCCATTCCGAGCGGCGCGAGGATCATGGCGAGACCAGCGCCCTGGTGGCCGCCAAGGTCGAGGCCGCCCTGGCGACCGGACTCGAACCGATCATCTGCGTCGGAGAAAGCCTCGCTCGGCGCGAAGCCGGCTCGGCGCTGCAGGTTGTGACCGCCCAGATACGCGAATCACTGCCGGCCGCTCTGGCAGGACAGGCCTTCTCGATCGCTTACGAGCCGATCTGGGCCATTGGTACCGGCCGCACGGCGACGATCGCCGACATTGAAGAGATGCATGCGTCGATCCGGGCCCAGTTGATCTCGATGTTCGGCGAAAACGGCAAGGCGCCGCCGATTCTCTATGGCGGCTCGGTCAAGCCCGACAACGCGGCGGAAATTCTCCGCGCGGCCGAGGTCGGGGGCGCGCTGGTCGGAGGAGCCTCACTCAAGGCCGCCGATTTTCTGTCGATCATCGCTGCGGCTTGAAGGCCGCATGAAGCCTTATCGAGCAGACAGTCATCGAACTCAGACCGGAACCATACATT
The DNA here is from genome assembly GCF_048541825.1 of Caulobacter sp. ErkDOM-C. GTDB lineage: Bacteria > Pseudomonadota > Alphaproteobacteria > Caulobacterales > Caulobacteraceae > Caulobacter. The sequence continues at coordinate 1,846,396 of NZ_CP183332.1, forward strand.
ATATTTCTGATAATACTAATTAGACGAACAATGTGCGTGGCTGTTGCTACTCTGCGTGCGAGGCTCCAGAGTTTTTCGGGAAATCCGAGTTTTCTTCACGATCGCGCAAATTAGATTTCGAACCACCAGCTGTTTGCACGCCGATTGCCGCCGGAACACGCTTGGTCGTTGTGCGGACGCGACACATCGGAAACTCCAAACGAACGTCAAGTCCCGTGGACCTTAGAGCCGATGCGAGCCTGGCTCCATGGCGCGACGCGCTCAGCGCTTGATACTAGTCGAGGGGCGTAGAGCCCGCCGGTCGCCTGAGGCCAATGCCCCGAAACCCTGATGTGACAGGAGGCCCCCTCCCCGTTGCGCGCCCTGGCATCGGGGTGGCGCGCCCTGCTGGATTCGAACCAGCGACCGCTCGCTTAGAAGGCGAGTGCTCTATCCAACTGAGCTAAGGGCGCGAACCGGGAAGCCTCAGTGCGCGAACGCTAGTGCGTCCAGGGCTGTCTGCGACCAGCCGCGAAGTTATCGGCATAGGCCTTGATGATGCGCTTGGGAGTCTTGGGTTCGAACAGCTGGAAAGCCAGACCGTTGTGCTGGGCGTAGGCCACCGCTTCTTCGCGGGTTTCGAAGGTCAGGCGAACCTGCCCATTCATGTCGCTCGACTGGGTCCAGCCCATCAGGGGGTCTGAACGGCGCGCCGAGGTGGGTTCGAATTCCAGAACCCAATCCTTGGTCTTGGCCTTGCCGGACTGCATGGCGGTCTTGGCGGGGCGATAGATGCGGGCCAGCATGAACCTCTCCAGTCTTTAGCCGATGGTCGGAGCGGCAGGATTCGAACCTGCGACCCTCTGGTCCCAAACCAGATGCGCTACCAGGCTGCGCTACGCTCCGACACATCGGCAGGGGCGTGCTCTACAAGGGTTCGTCGTCCGGATCAAACGGGAACGGCGACAATCGCAGAACCGATCAGTTTTTCGGGAAGATCCGGTGCAGGACCTTGTCGCCGGGCAGGATGCCAAGCTGCGCCGCACGGCCGCCGGCAATCTCCAGAACGCCCAGGATCGGACCGCCCGAAGGCAATGGCATTTCGTTGTGGGGCTGCGCGTTGCGGACGATCGACAGAACGCGTCCGTTGGGCGCGATGTAGATGATATCCAGCGGGATGAGCGTGTTCTTCATCCAGAACGCGGCGGGCTGCGGCTTGGCATAAGTAAAAAGCATGCCCCGATCAGCCGCCAAGGCCTTGCGGAACATCAACCCCCGCTGCTGCTCGGCATGCGTCGCGGCGATCTCGACCTGAAAGCGCGCGCGGCCTTTGGAGGTCAGGACCTCCACGGCCTCGAGCTTGCCTGCGGGCTTGGCGACAGCGACCTCGCTGGTCAGCAAAGCGCCAGTCAGCAGCGCCACAAGCACCGCCCGTCGTCCCGGTTCGCAGATTACCGCCACTTACAATCCCCGCTCGCCATTCCGCCGGACACGCAGCCTAGCGCCACGGGTCCAGCGACGGAATGGCGGACCTGGATGGCCAAAGTCAGGCGTCGCCCGGCGTGATCTCGGCCACGACCAGGCCCTTGGGCCCCTTGGCGAAGCGCACCTGGACGTCATCACCAGGCTGGAGGTCTTCCAGGCCGCCGCGGCGCAGGGTCTCGATGTGGACGAAGATGTCGCCGGGTTCGGCGTCGCGCACCACGAAGCCGTAGCCCTTGGTGCGGTTGAACCATTTGACCTTGGCGTGCTCGGCCGGCCCTTCGGGAGTGAGGGCCAGACGCCCGCCGCCGCTGTCCAGCCCGGAGCGGAACCCGCTGCCCAGCCCGTCACGCTCGCGGCGCGGCGCGGCGTCGGCGAAGGTGCGGCGCGGCCGCTCAAGCGCCGAGGGCGCCGAACTCTCGTCGAGATCGACCACCTCACTGACCTGCCACCCCTTGGGGCGTCGCACCACGTCACAGACGATCACAGCGCCCTCAAGCGCGGTTTCTCGGCCGCAATTACGCAGCGAGGTCACGTGAAGAAGCACGTCCTTGAGGCCGGTCTGACCAGGATCATCCGGAACGATGAACCCGTAACCCTTGCCAACATCAAACCATTTTACGCGTCCGCTGATCCGCACGAGGTCTTCGTGCGCACCCACGGCGTCGAAATCGTAACCAGACATTCCGCCCCTCTGGCTCGCCCAATCAGCCCAACGGGACGAGCGCCACAAGAATAACACTGTTCTCGCGTTAGGAGAGCCGTCAATGGTGAATTCGCGTCAAGCACGCGCGCGAAGGGGATGCGCGACATTTCGTCGCAGCGACCATCCGGCAATAATTCTGGAATACAGCCGCAGGCACCGCCAATGCAGCTTTTGGTGGTAGTCCCTAGGGGAGTCGAACCCCTCTCTCCAGAATGAAAATCTGGCGTCCTAACCGATAGACGAAGGGACCACATCGCCATCCGGGGATGATGACATCGTCGGTAGTCAAATTTGAAAGCCTCGCGGGTGGTAGTCCCTAGGGGAGTCGAACCCCTCTCTCCAGAATGAAAATCTGGCGTCCTAACCGATAGACGAAGGGACCACGGCCCCGCGAGGAAGCGGGTGTATAGCCGCGCCGTTTGGGGCGCGCAACCCGCAGGCAAGCATTTTTTCCGTTCACCCACAGGCGGGGCGACAGCACCTGAAAATGCTGTTGGCGATCAACAGGCGCGAGGGTCGGCGGCGTCCTCGATCTCCAGCTGAACACCGTTGCGTCCATTATAGTCGTCGGGCTTCAACTTGCCGGCGACGTGCAGCGCGCCACCGCCTGACAACAGCCGCCGACCCAGGTCAGTTTCGGCGCTGCGCCAGGAAATCGCCTTCAGGCGCTCACCGGTCGGGCCGACCAGATCCATCTTCACATGCCCCCCCTTCAGCGCCATCACCCGGTCGGCGCGAACGCCGGTCAGGGCGAACATCGGCTCGGGATTGCCGGGGCCGAACGGCGCTAGGCGCTGGAAATCCTCGTAGAGCGCGCGATCCGCGCCCTTGGGCTGGACCAGGGCGTCGATCTCGACGGCCTCGGGGCCGACAGCCTCCATCTCGCCGGCCAGGCGCTCCTCCAAAAAGGCGCGCAGCTCGGGAATCGAATCAGGACGAATCGATAGGCCCGCCGCCATGGCGTGACCGCCGCCCGCCATCAGTAGGCCTTGCTCGAACGCCGCCTGGATCGCCGCGCCCAGATTGACGCCGGGTTGCGATCGGCCCGAGCCCTTGCCGACATTGGCCGCCCGGTCGATACCGATCACTACCACGGGCTTGCGATAGCGCTCGCGCAGGCGGCCGGCGACGATGCCAATGACTCCGGGATGCCACCCCTCCCCCGCCACCACAATCACGGGCGCGTCCGGATTGAAGTTGCTGCCGCGCTCCAGAACGGCCGCGGCTTCCTCGACCACGCCGGCCTCGACGGCCTTGCGCTCGGTATTGAGGGCGTCGAGCTCCTCGGCGAGCATCCGGGCTTCCTCGGGATCATCCGTGGACAAAAGGCGCGCGCCGAGGTCCGAACGCCCGATCCGGCCGCCGGCGTTGATGCGCGGCCCCAGGATAAAGCCGGCATGGAACACCGAAGCGGGTCCAGAGCCCTTGCCGACCTCGAACAGGGCCTTCAGACCCGGATTGCCCCATTGGGACATGGTGCGTAGGCCCAGCGTCGTCAGGGCGCGATTGAAGCCAACCAGCTGGGTGACGTCGCAGACCTCCCCCATGGCCACCAGGTCCAGCCACTGGCGCGGATCGGGCTGCGGTCGGTCGTCGCTGAACAGGCCGCGCTTGCGGGCCTCGCGGTTCAGAGCGGTCAGCAGCACGAAGGTCACGCCAGCGGCGGCCAGCACCCCCTGCCCGCTCTGGCATCCTGGACGGTTGGGATTGACCACGGCGGCCGCGGCCGGCGGGTCCTCGCGCATCAGGTGGTGGTCGATCACCACCACCTCCAGACCGATGGTGGCGGCGCTGGCGATGGCGTCATAGGCCGCCGCGCCGCAGTCCAGCGTCACCACCAGCTCAGCCCCGGTGTCGCGAATGGTCTTGAAGGCCGCCGGGCTGGGGCCATAGCCCTCGGTCAGACGGTCGGGAATATAGATCGGCAGCTCGACGCCCATGTGGCGGAACCAGCGAACCAGTTGGGCGGCGCTGGTGGCGCCGTCGACGTCATAGTCGGCGAACACCATGGTCGGCCGGCCCGCTTCCAGGGCGTCGATCAGGATCTCGGCGGCCCTGTCCATGTCGGTGAAGCTGGAAGGGTCAGGAAACAGCGCCTTCAGGGTCGGGCGCAGATAGTCCTCGGCCCCATCGACACCCACGCCACGCGCGGCCAGGGCCCGCGCCAGGGGCTCGGACAGGCCGTGCACCTGCTGATGGCTGCGCGCCGCGGCGGGATCGCCCGGGCGCTCGCGCCAGGCCCGGCCGCTCAGCGAGCGCGAGACGCCCAGGAAGTGGTCCTGATCGATAGGCGCATGACCGTCGGCCATGGCTAGACGATCCTGGGCTTGGGTGTGATGCGCATCGGACGATCTTATCCGTTTCGGAGGATTCGCTCCATGCGCCCCGGTGACGTCAGTCGCGGTCGCTTAGCTCGCCGAAACGAGATCAACCTCGTTGGCCGAGCCCAGCACCACCGGCACGCGCTGGTGTAGTTTGGTCGGTTGCAGGTCGAGGATGGGAGTCTTGCCGTCGGTGGCCTTGCCGCCCGCGCGCTCGACGATCAGGGCCATCGGATTGGCCTCATAGAGCAGGCGCAGCTTGCCGGGCTTGTCAGGCTCGCGGGCGTCCCACGGGTACATGAAGATGCCGCCGCGCATCAGGATGCGGTGGACGTCGGCCACCATCGAGGCCACCCAGCGCATGTTGAAGTTCTTGCCGCGCGGGCCGTCCTTGCCCTGCAGGCAACCGTCGATATAGCGGCGCACAGGTTCGGCCCAGTGACGCTGGTTGGACATGTTGATTGCGAACTCGGCGGTATCAGGGCCGATCGCCACGGTCTCGTGGGTCAGCAACCAGTGGCCCTCGGCGTTCATCGTGAAGCCGAACACCCCCTTCGAAAGGGTCAGGACCAGCATGGTCTGCGGGCCATAGACGACATAGCCGGCGGCGACCTGCCGGCGGCCCGGCAGCAGGAAGTCAGCTTCGGTCGCCTCACGGCCCGCCGGGGCCGGCAGGATTGAGAAGATCGTCCCCACCGAGACGTTGACGTCGATGTTGCTGGAACCGTCCAGGGGATCGAAGGTCACCAGAAAACCGCCCGCGCGGCCGGTGGTCTCGATCTCTTCCAGCTCCTCCGACGCCAGACCCGCCACAGCCGGACAGGCCTTCAGCGCGTCGCGCAGGATGTCATTGGTGATGATGTCGAGCTTCTTCTGCTCTTCATCTTGCACGTTGATCTGCCCCGCCGCGCCCAGGCTGCCGGAGATAGCGCCAGAGGCCACGACCCTGCTGATCTGAACGCAGGCGGCGGCGATCACGGTGACCACGTCCTTGACCGCGTCGTCGGCGGTGTGCTCGGCGGCCAGGTGGTCGGCGAGGGTTTTCAACGTCGTCATTCAGGATCTCGAAAAGTTTGGAGGATTCACCGCGACCTTAGCCGCTGGCCCGTGACGATCCTACACCCGGCGCTTCATTCGCACTTCGCGGACCGTGCCTGTCGAAGAGTTCATCACCAGGGTGTGGGTGTGCACGAAGCCATCCCTGTAGGTGACTCCGTCCAGCAGATTGCCCCAGGTGACGCCCGTGGCCGCAAAGATGGCGTCGGCGCGCACGATGTCGTGCAGGTCGTACTTCTTGTCGAGCTCGGTAATGCCCCACTTGGCGGCGCGGGCCTTCTCGTCGCTGTTGCGGAACAGCAGCCGGCCCTGGAACTGACCGCCGACGCATTTGAGCGCCGCGCACGCCAGCACGCCCTCGGGCGCGCCGCCGGAGCCCACATAGAGATCGATGCCGGTCGAGGGATCGGTGGTGTTGATCACCCCGGCCACGTCGCCATCGGTGATCAGATAGACCCGCGCACCGACCGAGCGGACGCTGGCGATGATCTCGGCGTGGCGCGGTCGGTCCAGCACACAGACGGTGATGTGAGACGGATCGACGCCCTTGGCGGCGGCGACGGTCAGCACGTTCTCGGCCGGCGTGCGGTCCAGATCGATCACGCCGGCCGGCAAACCCGGCCCGCAGGCGATCTTGTCCATATAGGTGTCGGGCGCGTTGAGCAGCGTGCCCTTGGGCGCCCAGGCCATCACGGCCAGGGCATTGGGCATGGCCTTGGCGGCGAGCGTCGTGCCTTCCAGCGGATCCAGAGCGATGTCGATGGCCGGGCCTTTGCCCGTGCCGACCTTCTCGCCGATATAGAGCATCGGCGCTTCGTCGCGCTCGCCTTCGCCGATGACGATTTCGCCGTCGATGGCAAGCTCGTTCAGCGCGTTGCGCATGGCGTCTACGGCGGCCTGATCGGCGGCGATCTCGTCGCCGCGCCCGACCAGGGTCCATGACGCGATGGCGGCGGCTTCGGTAACGCGGACCGCGTCCAGGACCAGCGAGCGGTCCAGGGTCTTAGAGCTCATCGACGTCTCCCAGCCTTGTCAGGCTAAATTCTCGGCCGCTTTTCGCGGTTCTCAGATGCGCGCGACGCGCAAAAGGCGCGGTCGCTCTAGCACAGCGCGCAGTTTTTCGATGCGGCTAATCGCGTCGAGGAGATTGGATTCCGGAGTCGCATGGGTAACGAGCACAATCGGCACGCCGCCCGCACCCTCGACGGGCTTTTGCAGGAAGCTGTCGATGGAAACGCCGCACTCGGCCAGGGTTTCGGAGATGGCGGCGATGGCGCCCGGCTCGTCGCGGACCATGATCCGCAGATAGGCCTTGCCCACCGTACGGCTGGGATCGACGGCGATGAACGGCTTGAGGTTTCCGGCTGGAGCCTGGAACACGGGACGCACGGCGCCGGTCATCACATCGGCGATGTCGGCGGCCACGGCGGCGGCGGTCGGCCCCGCGCCGGCGCCCGGGCCCTGCACGAAAATCCGGCCAACGCGACGGCCCTCGATGAACAGAGCGTTGAGCGCCCCGCCCGCCTGAGCCAGCGGATGCTCCAGCGGCGCCAGCGAGGGGTGCACCTTCACCGCCACGCCGTGATCGGTGCGCGCAGCCGAGGCGACGAGCTTGATCCGGTAGCCCAGATCCTTGGCCAGCTTGATGTCGAGCAGCTCGACGGCCTCGATGCCCTCGATCTCGGCGGCCGCGAAATTGGGCGCGCAGCCAAAGGCCAGGGCCGCCAGGATGGTGATCTTGTGGCCGGCGTCGAAGCCGCCCACGTCCATGGTCGGATCGGCCTCGGCATAGCCCAGGGCCTGAGCCTCGCGCAGCACGTCGGCGAACGAACGGCCGGTCTTTTCCATCTCGCTGAGGATGAAGTTGCAGGTGCCGTTGAGAATGCCGGCGACGGAGTCGATGTCGTCGCCGACCAAAGCCTCGCGCATCATTTTCACGGCCGGCACGCCGCCCATGACAGCCGCCTCGAACAACAGCGGCACGCCCTGGGCTTCGGCCAGAGCCGCCAGCTCGGCGCCATGCTCTGCGATCAGGGCCTTGTTGGCGGTGACCACTGGCTTGCCGGCCTTCAGAGCCGTCTCGACCGCAGCCTTGGCCGGGCCGTCCGAACCGCCGACCAGTTCGACGAACAGGTCGATATCCGACGATCCAGCCAGGGCGACGGGATCGTCGAACCAGGTCAGGCCCGAGATGTCGGTCGCGCGCGGCCGCGAGCGCGACCGCGCCGAGACGGCGGTGACGATGGCGCGGTCACCGGCCGGCGCGAAGTCGGGGCGCTCGGCCAGGAACTGCAGAAGGCCACCGCCAACCGTACCGAGACCGGCGACGCCGATGCGCCAGGTTTTGTTCGTCATCTTCGAATCCTACTCGCGAAGCCCGTCCCTAGACCGGCTCCACCGAATTGTGGTGCTTGGCCAGGATGGCGTCGGCGTTGGTGATGAATTTCTTCACGTTGCGCGCGGCCTGACGGATGCGATGCTCGTTTTCGACCAGACCGATGCGGACATAGCCTTCGCCGTACTCACCAAACCCGACGCCCGGGGCCACGGCGACGCCGGCCTCCTCGATCAGCAGCTTGGAGAACACCATCGAGCCGGCCTCGCGATAGGCTTCCGGAATTTTCGCCCAGGCGAACATCGAGGCGGGCGGATTGGGAATGTCCCAACCCGCGCGGCCCATGGACGAGACCAGGGTGTCGCGGCGCGCCTTGTAGATGCCCCGGATTTCGTCGACGCAGTCCTGCGGTCCGTTCAGCGCGGCGGCGGCTGCAACCTGCACCGGCGTATAGGCGCCGTAATCCAGATAGGACTTCACGCGAGCCAGGGCCGCGCAGATACGGGCGTTGCCGACCACCATGCCCACGCGCCAGCCGGCCATGGCGTAGGTCTTCGACAGCGAATTGACCTCCACGGCGATGTCCTTGGCGCCATTGACCTGCAGGATCGACGGCGGCGGGTTGTTCTCGAAATAGATCTCGCCATAGGCCACATCGCTGATCACCAGCAGGTCGTGCTTTTTGGCCAGCGCCACGGCGTCCTTGTAGAAGTCCAGGTCCACCGACTGGGCGGTCGGATTGGACGGATAGGACAGGATCAGCACGCTGGGCGGCGGCACCGAGTGCTTCACCGCGCGGCTGATGTTGGATAGATAGTCCTCAGGTGTCAGGGCCGGTACGTGGCGGATGACGCCGCCAGCCATGATGAAGCCGAAGGCGTGGATCGGATAGGCCGGGTTCGGACAGATGATCACGTCGCCCGGCGCCGTCAGGGCCTGAGCGAGGTTGGCGAAGCCTTCCTTCGAGCCCAGGGTCGAGATCACCTCGGTGTCGGGATTCAGCTTTACGCCGAAGCGGCGGTCATAATAGCCCGCCATGGCGCGACGCAGGCCGGGAATGCCCTTGGAGGCCGAGTAACGACCGGCCTTGGGATCACGGGCCGTCTCGATCAGCTTGTCGACGATGTGCTGCGGCGTCGGCATGTCGGGATTGCCCATGCCGAAGTCGATGATGTCGGTCCCCTCGGCGCGGAGGCGCGCCTTGATCTTGTTGACCTCTTCGAAGACGTAGGGCGGAAGGCGGCGGATGCGATGAAAATCGGTGGTCATTTTGGGGCTCTATGCGCCGCTCCGGCGCTTTGGGAGCAAAAGTCGGGCATGGATAGACCCCGATCGGGGCCTCGCCAAGCCAGTTCAAGGAAGATTATGCCTTCGCCGGCCTATTTGGGCTGCGACGAAGGCGCGCTAGCTCGGCCACGCGCCGCCGCTGCGAAGGCTTCGGTCTCGGCGCGGTCGGCATCGGTAGGCGCGCCAAAATCGGGCGCCTTGGCGGCCGCGCGCGCGCGGGCGGCGTAGCCCTCAGTGTCGGTCAGCTTGAAGGTTTCCGGCGCTGCGTCGCGACGCAGCTTGGCGGCGGCGCGCTGTTCGGCCTCCACCACAGCCTTGATGCGGGCCGGTCCGCGCACATCGGTGGGGACGGCGGGGATGTCGGCGAAGGACGGACGACGGCCCTTGTGGCGCGCAGCGGCGCGCGTCGCCTCGGCGATCGGCGAAGACGGATCGACCTTGGCAGCCTTGAACGGCGAGGCGCAGCCCGACACGGTCAGAGCCGTGAGACCGATAAGCACGCCGAGCCGTGCGATTTTGCCTGTTGCGCCGTTCATCTTGTCTCCGATCTTATGCGATGATCGCGACGAACAAAAGGCCGCGCGCGTCGGCAAGCTGACGAGACGGTAGAAAAGAAGCGGGAAGAACCAGCATGGTTACGGCGAAAACACCCCCAAAGCCGCGCAAGGCCGCTGCTTCCAAGGCGAAAACGACCTCTCCCAAGCCCAAGGCTATCGCCAAGCCTCCAGTCCCGCCGCCCGAACAACCGCCGCTTCAGGAAGCGCCCAGGCCGCAAGCCGAATCGGCCCGAGCCCACGCGGCTTCTCCAATCGCGCCATCGATGCCCGGTTTGGATGCGATGATGTCACCCGATCAGCGTCAGATGCTGGAGACACTGTCGGCCAATCTGGCCCGCGCCGCGGTGACCGCCCAGGGCGCCATCGCCGAAGCCGCCCTGCGCCAGGCCGATCGTCCAGCCGCGCTGAATGCCGACCCGTTCCACGTCGCCCCGGCCATGAACGAGGTGATGTCCGGCCTGGCCGCCCAGCCCGACCGCATGCTGCGCGCCCAGGCCGATCTTTTTGGTCGCTATATGGAGCTTTGGCAGTCGGCCGCCCGTCGCGCCGCTGGCGAAGACACCAAGCCCGTCGTGACCCCTGCCAGCGGCGACAAGCGGTTCAACGACCCCGACTGGGCGTCCAACCCCATGTTCGACATGATGAAGCAGTCCTACCTGCTGACCTCGAACTGGCTGAACGGCCTGGTGTCCGGGGTCGAGGGCGTCGATCCGGCTTCGAAGCGTCGGGTTGAATTCTTCACCAAGATGCTGACCGACGCCTTCTCACCGTCGAACTTCCTGATCTCCAACCCCGCCGCCCTGCGCGAGGTGATGCAAACCAATGGCGAGAGCCTGGTGAGGGGCATGGAGAATTTTGCCGCCGACCTGGATCGCGGCGGCGGTCAGCTGGCCATCAGCCAGACCGACCTGGAGAAGTTCAAGGTCGGTGAGAACGTCGCCACAGCCCCGGGCAAGGTGGTCTACCAGAACGACATCCTGCAGCTGCTGCAGTTCGATCCGACCACGGAGCAGGTACACGAGATCCCCCTGCTGATCTTCCCGCCGTGGATCAACAAGTTCTACATCATGGACCTGCGGGCCGAGAATTCGATGATCCGCTGGCTGACCGGCCAGGGCTTCACGGTGTTCGTGACCTCGTGGGTCAATCCCGACGCCAAACTGGCTGCCAAGACCTTCGAGGACTACATGCTGGAGGGCATCTATGACGCCACCCAGCAGGTCATGACCCAGACCGGAGTCGATAGGGTCAACACCGTCGGTTACTGCATCGGCGGCACCCTGCTGTCCTGCGCCCTGGCCCACATGGCCGCCAGGGGCGACAAGCGGATCAATTCGGCGACGTTCTTTGCGGCCCAGCAGGACTTCGCCGAGGCTGGCGACCTGTTGCTGTTCACCAACGAGGAATGGCTGCAGTCGATCGAGCAGCAGATGGACGCGACGGGCGGCTTCCTGCCCAGCCAGTCGATGGCAGACACCTTCAACGCCCTGCGCGGCAACGACCTGATCTGGTCGTTCTTCATCAGCAATTATCTGATGGGCAAGGAGCCCCGCCCCTTTGACCTGCTGTTCTGGAACGCCGACCAGACCCGCATGCCCAAGTCGCTGCACATGTTCTATCTGCGCAACTTCTACAAGGACAACGCCCTGACCAGCGGCGCCCTGACGTTGGGCGGTGAAAAGCTGGACCTGTCCAAGGTGGGGATCCCGATCTATGTCCAGTCGTCCAAGGACGACCACATCGCCCCCTACCGCAGCATCTATCGCGGCGCGCGAGCTTTTGGCGGACCGGTGACCTTCACCATGGCCGGCTCAGGCCACATAGCCGGCGTGATCAATCACCCCGACGCCAAGAAGTACCAGCACTGGACCAATGACACCCTGCCCGGCTCGGTCGAGGCCTGGATCTCGGGCGCACTGGAGCATCCGGGCTCGTGGTGGCCGCACTGGGCTGAGTGGCTGCGCGCCAAGTCCGGCCCGCTGGTCCCGGCCCGCGACCCGGCCAAGGGCAAGCTCAAGCCGATCGAGGACGCTCCCGGCAGCTATGTGCGGGTGCGATCCGACACCTGATCGTTGATAATACACTCACTGGACGGCGTTCGCCCAAAACTCGCCAGGATTGCAGTAGAGCTTCCCCGCCATGCTCGCGATCAGCCGCCGTACGACCCTGGGAATGATTCTCGCCGCGCCGGCGTTTGGCGCGGCGGCGGCGACGCGCGACGGCAGGGATCTGGCCATGGCGGCGCGCGAGCAGATCGGGGTGACCAAGGCCTATGACGCCAGCTATCGGGCTATCGCCTATCCGCTAGGCGACGTGCTGCGCACGACCGGCGTCTGCGCTGACGTGCTGGTCCGCGCAGCCCGCGACGCCTGGCAGATCGACCTGCAGCAGCGGGTCCACGAGGACATGGTTCGAAACTTCGACGCCTACCCCTCGCGCAGAACCTGGGGCCTTAAGAGGCCGGATTCCAATATCGATCACCGTCGGGTGCTGAACCTGGAAACCTATCTGCAGCGCCAGGGCGCCCTGCTGAGCCGAACAACGCGACGAGCGGCAGGCGATAGCTTCGACGAACCTCGCCCGGGTGACATCCTCACCTGGCGGGTATGGGGCGAGCGCCCTCACCTCGGCATCGTGGCGCGCGGCCCCGACAGCGCGCGTGTGGTGCACAATATCGGCGTCGGAACCAAGGAGGAGCCGCTATGGATGTTCAAGCTCCACGCGGCCGTGGCGCACTATCGCTGGCGAGGCTGAGCAGTCGCGGCGACGGCCTACAGACCCGCAGCCTCGTGCAGGCCCAGCGCCAGGTTGAGATTCTGCACCGCTGCGCCAGACGCGCCCTTGCCCAGATTGTCGAGCAGGGCCACCAGACGGGCCTGGCCACTGGTGTCGGAACCGAAGACGAAGATCTTCAGGCGATTGGTGCCATTCAGGCCTTCCGGATCCAGCGTGGTCATCGCCTTGGCCTCGTCCAGCGACGCGACCTGGACGAACTGTTCGCCCCGGTAGTGGGCCGCGTAGGCGGCGTGGATGTCATGCAGGCAGCGGCCGTCTTCCAGCGTCGCCAGGTGCAGCGGCAGCTCCACCAGCATGCCCTGGGCGTATCGGCCCACGGCGGGGGTGAAGATCGGCCGGGTCAGCAGTCCGCCGTGCTTCTGGATCTCGGGCACATGCTTGTGCGACAGGCCCATGGCATAGATCCGGTAAGGAACCTGGGTGTAGTTCGGCGCGGCTTCGTCCTCGAACTCGGCGATCATGGCCTTGCCGCCGCCGGTGTAGCCGGAGACGGCGTTGAACGAGATCGGCAGGTCGGCGGGCAGGATGCCGGCCGAGACCAGCGGCCGGGTCAGGGCGATGGCGCCGGTGGCGTAACAACCAGGGTTGGAAATCCGCTTCGCGGCGGCAATCTTGCCGCGCTGCTCGCGGTCGAGCTCCGCGAAGCCGTAGGTCCAGTCCCCCACCGTGCGATAGGCCGTCGAGGCGTCGATCACCTTCACCGACGAGTTGTCGATCAGGGCGACCGCCTCCTTGGAAGCCTCATCGGGCAGGCACAGGATAACGGCGTCGGCGCTGTTGAGCATCTCCGCCCGCGCGGCCGGGTCCTTGCGCTTGTCGGGATCGATCGAGATCAGCTGAAGATCGGTGCGGCCGACCAGACGCTCGCGGATCTGCAGACCCGTGGTGCCCGCTTCGCCATCGATGAAGACCCTGGGCGTCATGCTGACTTCCGATCCAGACAAAAAGCATTGACGCGTGACGGGCGCCGAAACCGGCATCCACTTTCGGCTGTCACGCTAAGCAACAAAGAAAAAGGGCGCTCCGGTTTCCCGAAGCGCCCTTTTCCAAACGCAGTGAACCGCGTTTAGCGCTTCGAGAACTGGAAGCTACGACGGGCCTTGGCCTTGCCGTACTTCTTGCGCTCGACCACGCGGCTGTCGCGCGTCAGGAAGCCGTGCGGCTTCAGGACGGGACGCAGCGAGGGTTCATAGTAGGTCAGGGCCTTGGACAGGCCGTGGCGCACGGCGCCGGCCTGGCCCGAGAGGCCCGAACCTTCAACGGTGACGACGACGTCGAACTGGCCCAGGCGGTCGGTGACCTGCAGGGGCTGAGCGATCATCATGCGCAGAACCGGACGCGCGAAGTAAACTTCCTGGTCGCGGCCGTTGATGGTGATGGTGCCCTTGCCGGGCTTGATCCAGACGCGAGCGATCGCGTTCTTGCGCTTGCCGGTCGCATAGGCGCGGCCCTGGGCGTCGATCTTCTGGACGGCCGGAGCGGCCGCTTCGGGGTTGCTGGACAGGCTGGCCAGCGCGTCAAAGCCTTGAGCTTCGGACATGACTTAGGCGCTCCGGGTGTTTTTGGCGTTGCGCGCAGCGAAATCGATCGCTTCCGGGCTCTGCGCTTGGTGCGGGTGCTCACCGTTGTTGTAGATGAGCAGGTGCGTCAGCTGCTTGCGGGCCAAGGGGCTTTCCTTGGGCAGCATGCGCTCGACGGCCTTTTCGAGGACGCGTTCCGGGAAGCGGCCTTCCAGCAGCTTGCGCGGGGTGGTCGACTTGACGCCGCCCGGGTGACCGGTGTGGCGATAGTAGATCTTGTCGTCCATCTTCTTGCCGGTGAACTTCACCTTGTCGGCGTTGATCACGACGACGAAGTCGCCACAGTCAACGTTGGGGGTGTAGTCGGGACGATGCTTGCCGCGAAGACGCATGGCGATGAACGTCGCCAGACGACCGACAACGGCGTCTTGGGCGTCGACCACGATCCACTTCTTCTCGACCTCGGCAGGCTTCAGAGAAGCCGTGGTCTTTTGCATGGGATTGATCCGTATTCCTTGTGCGTCAGGAGCCAAAGGAAACGGCCCCGTCTGCGTGAGGGCCGGCAGGTACAGGAGGGTTTGCCAGCTGTCAACAATGCGCACGCAAGAAACTCGACAAACCCTTACAGCACAAGGGTTTGCACGATGCGGTATTATAATACCTCGCCATGGGGCGTCATAGCAGCGTCATGCAAGGCGGGCATAGGGCAGTCATATCCTGGAGCCCTTGCCATGACCTTCTCGCGTCGCGCCTTTATCGCCTCGGCGGCCACCAGCCTGGCCTTCACCGGCTTCAGCGCACGGGCCCAGGACGGTGAAACGCCTAGCCACGCCTACATCAATGAAGTCGAGGGCTATGGGCCGCTTCTGCCGGACCCCAAGGGCATGCTGGAACTGCCTTCGGGCTTTTCCTATCGCGTGATCAGCCAGGCCGGTGAAACCATGGCCGACGGGTTCCTTGTGCCCGGCGCCTTTGACGGCATGGGCTGTTTCGACGTTGGCGACGGCAAGGTCGCCCTGGTCCGCAACCACGAACTGGGTCCGCGCGCCTTCGACTACGGCGCCTTTGGCCTTGGCGGCCGTCTGGCCGACCGCCTGCCCAAGGATCGGTCCTACGACTTCAGCGACACGGGTTTGCCGCTGCCGGGCGGCACGACCACGATGATCTACGACCTCAAGAGCGGCCAGACCGTCAGCCAGCACCTCAGCCTGGCCGGCACGGCGGTCAATTGCGCCGGCGGCGTCACGCCCTGGGGGTCATGGCTGACCTGCGAGGAAACCACCCTCACCGCCGGCCTCGAGATCGGCAAGGATCATGGCTATGTCTTTGAAGTGCCGCACGCGGCCAAGGGCCTGGTCGATCCCAACCCGCTGAAGGCCATGGGCCGCTTCAAGCACGAGGCTGCCTGCATCGATCCGCGCACCGGCGTCGTCTACATGACCGAGGATCTGCCGGACGGACTGTTCTATCGCTTCCTGCCCAATGACCGCCGCAACCTCGCCTCGGGTGGCCGTCTGCAGGTGCTGGGCTTCGTCGGCGTGACGGAAGACGCCGACACCCGCAATCAGGAGGGCGAAGACAATATCAAACAGGGCGCATGGAAGGACGCGCGCTGGATCGATATCGACGGCGTCGACAACCCCTATGACGATCTGCGCCTGCGTGGTCACGCCAAGGGCGCGGCCTTCTTCGCGCGGGGCGAAGGCCTTTGGTGGGGTCAGGGCGAACTCTATTTCACCGCCACCTCGGGCGGCGCGGCCGGCGCGGGCCAGATCTTCCGCTATGTGCCCAGCGCCCAGGAGGGCCAAGCCGGCGAGGCCGATCAGCCCGGTCGCCTGCAGCTGTTCGTCGAGAGCAAGAACGAGAGCGTCCTGGACTACGCCGACAACATCACGATCTCGCCGCTCGGCCACATCCTGGTCTGTGAAGACCGCTACTCGGACGTGAAGCCCAATCACATCAAGGGCGTAACCCCGGCCGGCAAGGTCTATACCCTGGCTCGCAACGCCTTCCGGGGTAACGCGGAGTTTGCCGGCGCGTGCTTCTCGCCCGACGGCCAGACCCTGTTCGTCAACGTACAGTGGCCGGGCATCACCCTGGCCATCACCGGCCCCTGGGCTACCCTGAAGGCCTAGGGCCGCCTTACGCGCCAGGCAAAGGCGGTGGCGACGGCCAGCAACACCGCCGCGCCGGCCTGGTGCAGCACGCCCAGCGACAGCGGCACGTGAACCATCAACGTCCAAACGCCCAGGCCCGCTTGCATCGTGACGACAATGGCGACCGCAAGGCCCGCCGCCTTGGCCTGAGCCGGCAGGCGGCGCGCGCGGTATGCCATCACACCCACCGCGATGCCTGCCGCAAACAGGGCGTAGGCGACCAGCCGGTGGTGAAGCTGCACCGCCCCCTGACTGTGGGCCAACGTGCCCCAGAAACCTTTGCCGAAATACTGGTCGGGCAGAAACGCACCGTTCATCAGCGGCCAGTCGTTGTAGACAAGCCCCGCATCATTGCCGGCCACCAGGGCGCCCAGCAGGCTCTGAAAGAAGATAGCG
This sequence comes from Caulobacter sp. ErkDOM-C, assembly GCF_048541825.1. Taxonomy (GTDB): domain Bacteria; phylum Pseudomonadota; class Alphaproteobacteria; order Caulobacterales; family Caulobacteraceae; genus Caulobacter. Next base: position 1,862,987 of record NZ_CP183332.1, read on the forward strand.
GCCAGCAGCGCCAGGGCCCAACCGCGCCAGGGTGAACGCTCCTCGACGCGGGGGGTGCCGGCCCAGGCGTCCAGCGCCGTCCAGTTCAGCATGACGAACAGCGCCAGGGCCAGGCCCAGGTGGGTCATCAGGCGCTCGGGCGCGACCGAGACCCGTTCGGACAGGCCGCTGGACACCATCCACCAACCCACCAGGCCCTGAAGTCCGCCCAGAAGCAGCATCACCGCGCAGCGCCAGATCAGGCGGCGCGGGATCATCCCGCGGATCAGAAAGAAGGCGAACGGGATGGCGAACGCCGCGCCAACCAGCCGGCCCAGAAACCGATGCCCCCACTCCCACCAAAAGATGGTCTTGTAGGCCTCCAGCGTCATGCCGGCATTGACCAGCTTGTACTGGGGGATTTCCTTGTAGAGCGCGAAATTGGCCTGCCAGGCGGCGTCCGACATCGGCGGCAGCGCGCCCATGATCGGTTTCCACTCCGTGATCGACAGGCCCGAATCGGTGAGGCGCGTCGCGCCGCCGACCACGACCATGCAGAAGACGAGGGCCGCCACGACAAACAGCCAGATGGCGACGGGGCGGGAACGGTCGGAACGCAGGAATGACGTCATGTTACCAGACAAAGCGACTATTCTGGGCCGAAATGCGACCGGCCGACCCGTACTCCCGTCGCGGCCAGCCGTCCATGACCGATGACGCTTAAGGGACTTTCGTGCGAGGATGCGGCGCGGACATCCGGTCCAGCGTGGAGGACCTGATGAGCGGTGTTGGAGTGTTCGCCACGGCGTTGATCGGCATCTTCGCCGGCTGGTTCGCCGACCTCGTGCTGGGGCGACGCCACTCGTTGTTCGTCAAGTTGCTGATCGGCGTGATCGGCGCCTTTATCGGCGTGTTCATCGCCCAACGCCTCGCCCTGCCCTTCAACGGATTCTGGGGCGGCCTGATCGTCGCCAGCGTCGGGGCCACGATGTTTCTGGCCGTTCTTGGCCTTGTTTTCCGGAGATCCGCGTGAGTGCTCACCCTGTTTCGCCCCGTCCCATCATCCCAGCCCGGGTGCGGAAACTGATCGGCGGCCTGGGCATCATGGCCTTCCTGGCAGCCTATGTCGCCATCGCCGCCACTCTGTATGACTACCTGCCCGACAACCGCGCGGTGCACCTGCTATACTTCGCTGTCGTGGGCCTGGTGTGGGGCCTGCCGCTGATGCCGCTGATGTCGTGGATGGGCAAGGCGGACAAGCCGGTGACGCGCTGAGCCCGCCCAAACCGAAAAAGGCCGCCCCGTAGGGCGGCCTTTCCGTTCTTCCGTTTATTCCCTTGCGGAAATGGTCGGAGCGACAGGATTTGAACCTGCGACCCCTTGACCCCCAGTCAAGTGCGCTACCAGGCTGCGCCACGCTCCGACGGAAGAGGCGCTCTTATAGGCGCCGCTCCGGGGCTCTGCAACCGGTATTCCAGGTGAATTTCGAAGCGCCCTAAGGACGCCTCAAAAGGTGGTCAAGACGGGCCTTGACCACCTCGAGATCGCCTAGCGCAAAGGTCAGCCGGTCGCGGGCCTCGTCAACCCGTTCGAAGCTCTGCGAGGGTTCGCTGGCACAGGCGGCGCCGGGCTCCAGCATGGCCGAACCATTGGAGCCTAGGCCGGCGGCGATCACATGGGGCAGGCCCTGGTCGCGATGCAGCTTCTGAACGCCCTTGATGGTCAGGCCTTCGCCGTGCAGCAGCACGCGCACGCCGTTCAACACGGCAATGTCCTGAGGACGATAGAACCGCCGCCCGCCCGCCCGCTTCATGGGGCGTATGAAAGAGAACTTGGTTTCCCAGAACCGCAAGACATGCTGCGGCACGCCCAGCTCTTCAGCGGCTTCGGAGATCGTGCGGAAGGCGTTGGGTCCCTTCGCCACCGCGTGCGTGCCTAGCCGCCGAGGGCGCGGTCGATGCGCGCCTTCATGACCTGCGAGGCGCGGAAACCGATCACCCGACGGGGTTCGATCTCGGCCGGTTCGCCGGTCTTCGGATTGCGGCCCATGCGAGCCCGCTTGTCGCGGACCTGGAAGACGCCGAAACCCGACAGCTTGACGGTTTCGCCGCCCTCAAGCGCCTCGGCCACCAGGTCAAGCGTACGCTCGACCAGACCGGCGCAATCCTGCCGGGTCAGACCCACTTCTTCGTGGACCGCCTCGCAGAGGTCGGCCCGGGTCAATGTCGCGCCCTTCATGACGCCCCCTACGCGCTTTGGCGGGTCCCTGAAGGACTGCGCCAGATTGAAAACACTTGGTCCACTCAAACGAAGGTCGCCGACTTCACTCAGCGAACGCTGACGTTTAGCCTCGCCTGCATGCCGTGATTATCGCATGAAGTCAAAGCCTCAAGGCCGAGACTTCACACTCGCCCGCAAGCAGCGCGCCGGCGCTCGTCAGAGTCGCAAAAGGCAAGCGCCCCAGGTCAAACCACCACCCATGGCTTCCAGCAACAGCAGTTGCCCCGGCTTGATGCGGCCGTCGGCGACGCCATGAGCGAAGGCCAGGGGGATTGAAGCCGCCGAGGTGTTGGCGTGAATAGCCACGGTGGAAATGACCTTGTCCTCGTCCAGGCCCACCCGGTGGGCCACGCCCTGCAGAATCCGCTGGTTGGCCTGATGTGGGATGAACCAGTCGACATCGGCGATCTCGACCCCGGCCGAGCTGGCCGCCGCGCGGATGGCTTCCGAAATATTGATCACGGCGTGCTTGAAGACCTGGTTGCCCAGCATCCGCAGCTTGCCGACCGTGCCCGTGGTCGATGGTCCGCCATCGACGAACAGCAGGTCCTGCTTGGTTCCGTCGGCGCGCAAGGCAAAGCTCAGCAGGCCCTGATCGGCCGTGGTCCCCTGCCCTTCGCGCGGCTCCAGCACCACGGCGCCGGCGCCATCGCCAAACAGCACGCAGGTGCCACGGTCGGACCAGTCCATGAGCCGGGTCATGGTCTCTGCGCCGATGACCAGCGCGCATTTGGAGTGACCACGGGCCACGAAGCCGTCGGCGACGCTCAGCGCATAGATGAAGCCCGAGCAGACGGCCTGGATGTCGAAGGCGATGCCGACCGGCGCGCCCAGCTTGCGCTGCACGATCGTGGCGGTGGCCGGAAAGGTCAGGTCGGGCGTCGTGGTGGCAACGATGATCAGATCGACATCCGCTGCGGTCTTGCCGGCCGCTTCCAGCGCCGATTTGGCGGCCTCGAGCGCGAGGTCTGACACGGCCTGATCTTCGGCGGCCTGGTGGCGCTGGCGGATACCGGTGCGTTCGACGATCCACTCATCGCTGGTGTCGACGAACTTGGACAGGTCATCATTGGTGACGATCTTGGGCGGCAGATAGGCGCCGATCCCGGTGACCGCGCTGCGGACAACGCTCACTCACTTACTCCATCACGCTTGGCGTCGACGGGACTGGCCTCGCCCTCAACGCAGCCTGGGATCGCCGACGCGGTCAGGCTCTTCAAATTTCGCTCGATCTCTGCCGAGAAATCGCTGCGCGCCAGATCGGTAGCGACACGGATGGCCGAGAAGAAGCCGCTGGCGTCCGCTCCGCCGTGGCTCTTGACCACAATGCCGTTCAAGCCGAGCAGCGGCGCTCCATTCACCCGACCCGGATCCAGCCGCTGCTTCATCTTGCCCAGCGCGCTCGAGGCGATCAGCGCACCGAGCATAGCCAGCGGGGATGAGGTCAGGGTCGTCTTGATCTCGTTCGAGAAAAACCGCGCCAAACCTTCGGCGGTCTTCAGGGCGACATTGCCGGTGAAACCGTCGGTGACAACGACATCGACGGTGCCGTAGGCGATGTCATTGCCCTCGACGAAACCTTGATAGTCGAAGTCCAGCTTGGTCTCACGGAGGATGGCGTGCGCCTCCCGCACTTCCTCATGACCTTTCTGGTCTTCCGAGCCGACGTTGAGCAGGCCAACGGTCGGCCGCTTTGAGCCGTGAACGGCGTGGTGGTAGGCCGCTCCCATGATCGCGAACTCGACCAGCTGGGCTGCGTCGCTTTCGACATTGGCGCCGACGTCCAGGACGGTCGTCACGCCCTTCATGTTGGGCCAGTTGGCCACGATGGCCGGGCGCTCAAGTCCGGCGCCCATGCGCAGGATCAGCTTGGAAATCGCCATCAGGGCGCCGGTATTGCCGGCCGAGACGCAGGCCTGAGCCTCGCCGGCGCGCAGCGATTCGACGGCGTTCCACAGGCTAGAGCCCTTGCCCCGGCGCATGGCCTGGGCGGGCTTTTCGTCCATGGCGATGGACTTGTCGGTGTGACGGACCTCGCTGACGGCCCTGGCCGCCGGCGACTTGGCCAGTTCGGCGTTCAGCCTGGTTTCGTCGCCATGCAGCAGGAATCGCACGCCGGGCAGCGCCTGAGCCGCCTTGGCGACCCCCGGAACCACGACGGACGGACCGTGATCGCCGCCCATGGCGTCGATCGAAATGACTATGGTGTTGGACACGTTGGCGCTTTTAGCTCCTGGGACGCTCGCATGAGTATCACGCAAGCGGGGCGAGTCGGACCGCTTTAGTCCGAATCGCCCTGGGGTTTGAACGCCTTGAGCGCGGCGAAGGGCGAGATTTCCGCCGTCGGGAGCGGGTTCTCGAACACCGCGCCCGGCTTGCGGGGGAAGGGATCCAGCTCAAGCGCCAGATGCTCCAGCACATAGCCGGACACGTCGATCACATCGCCCTCCAGCACATCCGGCGGGTCGTCGGCCTCGGGGTCCAGCCCAAGCTCGCCGCCTTCTTCGGACGGCGCGTGCTCGCTGTCAGCGGGGATCACGTGGACCGTGAACCGCGCCTCGATGGCTTCCTCGAAGTCGTCGGCTGTCACACTGCAAACCTGGATCACCCGGGCGCTCAGGCGCCCCGAGACCTCGGCGCCATCCATCCAGGAGGTCAGATAGACCTCGGACGAGAACGCCTCCAGGCGCACCAGACCCAGTTGCTTGGCGATGGCCTTGCGCTGATCGGCGTCTGGCTCAAAGCGCAGGCTGATGTCGCCGCGGTCGACGCGGGCCAACGGAACCTCACAGGGCCAGGGCGTATTCACGGGTTCGGCCATTGCGCCTCTCCTTGCAGCAGAGCGTCCAACGACAGGGTCGCCAAACCTTCGCGCGCTGCGACCACATAGGCCGTTAGTGCTTCGGCGTCGCCCTCGCCGCGCTCTTCCAGAACCGTGCGGCCGATCATTTCGCCCAGAGCGGTGCGATCCGGCAGCGAGGCGGCGGCCTCGTCGAACGCCTTCAAGCGACCATAGAAAGCGCCGGCCAGCTTCTTCATCTTCTTGCCGACGGCGTTATCCGAAACGCCAATCTCGCGGAAAGCATCGTCCAGACCGCGTACATAGGCATCGAACACGGCCTGGGAGGTTTCAGCGGCCAAATCACCCTGAGCCTTCAAGCGTTCGAGCAAAAGCACGACGTGTAGCGTGAAAAGTTCGAACCGGCCTTCCAGCGAGTCGCGAACGCCCATCGTTGCGTACAGAGGCGCTGAGCGCGCCTGCGTGACGGCCGATGCATACAGCTTGGCCCCGGCGGCCTTGGCGGGCCTGGGTTTCAGCAGCCGATCCAAAATCATTCAACGCCTCTATTTCGCCGCGACCCGGAACTAGATGAGCTACCGGTCCACGCGGGCCATTGAACTAAGCCCCTGCGGGCGATAGGTCAAAGTCCAGCATTTTTCCGGTTCCGGAGCCTACATGTTTCGTCCCGCCGTTTTTGTCGCCGCCGCCCTCGGCCTGTCCGCCGTTATGGCCGGCTGCACACCGCTGACGAGCTATTCCGGCTTCCAGGCCATCGAGGCCCGCCCGGCCGACATGAAGGTCGGCGAGGACAGCAAATCCACGCTGATGGAGAAGCTGGGCTCGCCCTCGACCATTTCAACCTTCGATCCGAACACCTGGTACTATGTGTCCCAGACCACGGACCGGGTAGCTTTCTACATGCCGCGCGTGATCAAGCGCGACGTCATCGCCATCAAGTTCGACCCGGCCGACGAAAAGGTCGCCTCGGTCAATACCTTCACGCTGAAGGACGGCAAGGTCATCGCCTATAACGGCCGGGAGACCCCGACCCGCGGTCGCGAAATGACCATCCTTGAGCAGTTGCTCGGAAACGTCGGTCGTGGCGGCATGCTGCCCCAGGACGATCAGAATGTTCCCGGCAGCCGCCCCGGCGACCGCCGCTAAGCGTCACAGCACCGCCGATATTCAGAAGGCCGCGCCCTTGCAGAGTGCGGCCTTTTTTCGCGCATCACGACAGTCTGCAAATTCAATCTACCCTCGCGACAGATCTCTGCCAGGAGATTTAAAGTCAAAGCGCGCTCATGACGGTTTCATGAACTCAGATTGCGCCCTGAAACACTTCATAAACCAGAGCTGGCGCACCTTCATCGCTAGGGACATCAGGGTCCAACGCATTCATATTGCTGGGTGATTGGAGAGGGTTGAGTGAACGGGATGAACCTCAGTTCGTTGTCCGTGCTCATTGTCGACGACAACTCGAACATGCGCAAAATCATGGGCGCGATCCTGAAATCCTTTGGCATCCGCGCTATTCACGAAGCCGAGGATGGCCTTCAGGCGCTTCGCCTTCTGACCGGCCGGGAAGTCGATATCATTTTCACGGATTTGATGATGCAGCCGGTCGATGGCCTGGCTTTCATCAGGTGGATCCGGACATCCCCCGCCAGCCCAAGCCCCTATATTCCAATCGTGATGATCACAGGCCACGCCACCAAGCGCAGCCTTGACGCCGCTCGCATGGCCGGGGTCACCGAGTTCCTCGCCAAGCCGCTGAATGCGCGCGGGGTGATGCACCGCCTCAACGAGGTGATCAACAACCCCCGCCCCTTCGTTCGCGTGGGCGCCTATTTCGGCCCCTGCCGCCGTCGCCGGATCGACCACGAGTTCGCTGGCCAGGAACGGCGCTTGGCGGCTGGTGAGGCCGGCGAAGGGGACGAGTTCGATCCCGAGGACGTCTACTAGGGCGCCAGCCGGCAAAGTGCGTTCCGGTTCGTTGCCGAAATAGCGCGCCCCAACAAGCCTTGAGCAAACGACACTATCCAATCCTGGCGGCCTTTGCCTTAGGCGATCGGCGTGATGGGAATGGATCGCGACGGATGAACTCCACATAACGAGCGGCTCCGGGAACATTCAGACGGAGGGTGGCTTTATGACTGGATCAGATCGCACTCCCCGGCGATCGCCCGTTTCGAAAGGTTCTCCCCATGAAACGCCTCCTGCTTTCCCTCTCAGCCCTGGCCATCGTTTCGGCGGCTCCACTGGCCGCCCAGGCCGCGCCTTGGCAGTCGGTCAACCAGCGCCAGGCCAATCTGGACCGCCGCATCGACCAAGGTGTCCGTAGCGGCGAGATCACCCGCTCGGAAGCCCAGCGCCTGCGCGGCGAGTTTCGCAGCCTTGGTCGCCTGGAGATCCGGTACCGTCGCAGCGGCGGCGGCCTGTCGATGCAGGAACGCCGCGACCTGGACATCCGCTTCGACCGCCTGAGTCAGCGCATCTATGTCCAGAAGCACGACCGCCAGGATCGTGACCATCACGGCCGTGATGGTCACTATGACGGCCGCCGCGGCTAAGCCTGCCTGCAGGCAAAAAACAGAAAACGCCCCGGAGATCACTCTCCGGGGCCTCGTCTTGTCTACGGTATCAGTGGATCAGACGCCGTGGGCCAGGATCGCCAGCAGCAGCAGCGCCACGATGTTGGTGATCTTGATCATCGGGTTCACGGCGGGACCCGAGGTGTCCTTGTAGGGGTCCCCGACGGTGTCGCCGGTGACGGCGGCCTTGTGAGCCTCCGAACCCTTGGTGTGCAGGACGCCGTCCTTGTCGGTGAAGCCTTCCTCGATCACCTTCTTGGCGTTGTCCCAGGCGCCGCCGCCGCTGGTCATCGAGATGGCGACGAACAGGCCGGTGACGATCACGCCCATCAGCATGGCGCCCAGCGAGGCAAAGGCGTTGACCTTGCCGGCGATGGCCTGGATCGCGAAGAACAGCACCACCGGTGAAACCACCGGCAGCAGGCTGGGCACGATCATTTCGCGGATCGCGGCCTTGGTCAGAATGTCGACCGCCTTGCCGTACTCGGGCTTGACCTCATAGGTCATGATACCCGGGTTTTCGCGGAACTGGCGACGAACCTCGGCGACGACGGCCTCGGCGGCACGCCCCACAGCGGTCATCGACATGCCGCCGAACAGGAAGGGCAGCAGCCCCCCGAACAGCAGGCCCACGACGACATAGGGGTTGGACAGGTCGAAGGTCACCGGACCCATGCCCTCGAAGAAGCTGCCCGGCGCGGCATTGGCCGAGAAGTACTTCAGGTCTTCGGTATAGGCGGCGAACAGCACCAGAGCGCCAAGGCCGGCCGAACCGATGGCGTAGCCCTTGGTGACGGCCTTGGTGGTGTTGCCCACGGCGTCGAGGGCATCGGTGGTGACGCGGACTTCCTTGGGCAGGCCGGCCATTTCGGCGATGCCGCCGGCGTTGTCGGTGACCGGACCAAAGGCGTCCAGGGCGACAATGAAGCCGGCCAGAGACAGCATGGTGGTGGTGGCGATGGCGATGCCGAACAGGCCCGCCAGATTATAGGTCACGATAATGCCGACGATGATGGTCAGGGCCGGCAGGGCCGTGGACTCCAGCGACATGGCCAGACCCTGGATCACGTTGGTGCCGTGACCCGAGACGCTGGCCTGAGCCACCGACTTCACCGGGCGGAAATTGGTCCCGGTGTAGTACTCGGTGATCATCACGATCAGGGCGGTGACGCCCAGACCGGCCAGGCCGCAATAGAACAGGGCGTTGGCGTCAAAGGTCTGCTCGCCGACGGTGACGGCGGCCGGGACCAGTTGGTGGATCACGTACCAGACGGCCGGGATCGACAGCAGGCCGGTGACGATGAGGCCCTTGTAGAGGGCGCCCATGATGTTCTGGCTCTTGCCCAGGCGGACAAAGAACACGCCGATGATCGAGGTGACGATGCAGACCGCACAGATGGCCAGCGGCAGCAGCATCATCGCCGTCACCGCTTCGGTGCCGCGGAAGAAGATCGCCGCCAGGACCATGGTGGCGACGGTGGTCACCGCATAGGTTTCGAACAGGTCGGCGGCCATGCCGGCGCAGTCGCCGACATTGTCGCCAACGTTGTCGGCGATGGTTGCGGCGTTGCGGGGATCATCTTCCGGGATGCCGGCCTCAACCTTGCCCACCAGATCGCCGCCCACGTCGGCGCCCTTGGTGAAGATGCCGCCACCCAGGCGGGCGAAGATCGAGATCAGGCTGGCGCCGAAGCCCAGCGAAACGAGCGAATCGACCACAACCCGGTCAGTACCGGCGTAACCGCCGGGGCCGGTGAGCAGGGCGAAGTAGCCCGCCACGCCGATCAGGGCAAAGCCGGCCACCAGCATGCCGGTGACAGCGCCGGAGGTAAAGGCCATCGACAGACCCTTGGCCAGGCTCTCGGACGCGGCCTGGGCGGTGCGCACATTGGCGCGGACCGAGATCAGCATACCGGCGAAGCCGGCGGCGCCCGACAGGATGGCGCCCAGGGCGAAGCCGACGGGCTGCTCCCAGGATTTGAAGAAGAAGGTCAGCAGGGCGATGACCACGACGCCGACCAGGGCGATGGTGGTGTACTGGCGCTTCAGATAGGCCTGAGCACCTTCCTGGATCGCAGCAGCGATCTCCTGCATCTTTGCATTGCCGGCCGAGGCCCGCATCAAGCTGGCCGTCTGCACGGCGCCATACAGCACCGCCAGCAGCCCGGCCGCTATGGCCAGTATAAGCCAAGAACTCATCCGTATATTGTCCCTTCGCGCTTCCAATCACGAGGGGTACGCCGATCCGGTTTGGACGCCCTGATCATGATCAAGATGTCGTTCGGATAGACGGGTGGGCCTTATGGCCTCGTGCCCCCTCGATGCTCCCTGAATTGACGCGCACAGCACGCCAAGGCCTGGACAGTGCCAAATGGCACAAGGGTACGCAACCCGTGGCCGTGCGCGCCACAGGGTAGATGAAACGATTGTTCGACGCGGACTAGTGGTGGGCGGCTGCCGGAGCGGAATGACCGCCCGACGCCGGCGCCGCAGCGCGCCGGGGACCGGAAGGATGCGAGATCTGCTTGCGCGCGATCTGCTTGGTGATCTCGACCGAAGCCACCTTGCCCTTGCCGACCAGGGTCGCGGCCTCGCGCATCACGACAGCCTTGAACTTGACGGTGTCGACCTCGTTATAGGTGTCGGACGCCGTAAACGGCGTCCGGTGGGCGGCCTTGACGACGGCGTCGCGAAGCAGCGGCTCCTGCCCTTCCATCGCGGTCACAGGGACGGTCGGAGCCATCTTCAGTGTCATATTGACGAAGATGTAGTTCAGCAGCTTGCCATCGACGATGATCGGAATTGCGATGGGCTGAAGCTTGATCGTCGGATCCGGCGCGGCCTCCTCGCCTTCCTTCTTTTTCGGCGGCCCACTGGCCAAGGCGGGATTCGCCACGACCAGCAGGGCGGTGGCGATCAGGAGGCGGCGCGTGAGGGCGGAACGAGCGATCATGCGCCGACCATACCCACCAAGGCTTGAGGTTTTACTACCCGTGAAGCCAGCCGAGGCGCTCTGGGGTGATATCCTTGCCCTTGAACAGGGCGCAGATCCCCTCGCCTTCCACGAACTCGCCAACGTCGCGCACGGGAACGCCCGCAGCCATGGCGGCAGCCTGGAAGGCCGCGACATCGGTAGGATCGACGGCGCAAACAATTTCGTAGTCGTCGCCGCCCGACGCCAGCGACATCCGCGCCTCGCCGGCTTCCGGCTGGGCGCTGAGCCAGTTGCGGGCGCCTGGAGACAGAGGCAGGCGGTCCAGATCAACCATGACCCGCAAGCCGCTGGCCTTGGCCACATGGGCGGCGTCGGCCAGAAGGCCATCGGAAACGTCGGCGGCGGCACGGGCATAGGCCCGCAGGGGGTCGCGAATACTCAGGCGCGGCGGCGGCAGACGATAGCTGCTCACCAGGCTGCCGTCCAAATCCTCGACCTCGCCCCAGTGAGCCAGCAGGCCCAGCCAGCCGTCGCCAATCGTGCCGCTGACCATCAGACGGTCGCCGACCCGCGCGCCCCGCCGAAGCACCGCATCGCCGGCGGGAACCCAGCCCAAGAAAGTCGCCGAAACGACCAGAGGGCCGGAGGTGGTGACCGTGTCACCACCCAGCAGGTTGATGTCGTAGAGTTCGCCATCCTGGGCCAAGCCGAGCGCGAAGGTCTCGCGATCCTCGATGGTCGTACCCGACGGCCAGCCAATCGACAGGAAATAACCATACGGTTCAGCCGCCTTGGCAGCCAGGTCCGACAGGTTGGTGCGCAGCAGCCGCTTGGCCACCAGATCGAGATTCTCGCCGGCCAGGAAATGCACCCCGGCGACCATGGTGTCCTTGGTGATCACCAGATCGTGGTCGATGCGCGAGGGCAGGACCGCCGCATCGTCCATCAGGTCGAGCGCGACGGGGTCGCCGCGCGTCAGCGGGCGGAGAAGACGGGCAATATGGTCGAACTCGTTGGCCGGCGCAGCCGCCGGTTCCGACGGGCCGTCATCCGAAAACCAGTCGTCGTCCGCGTCAGGTTCGTGCATCGCGTGCGATCGCGTCGAGGGCGCCATTGATGAATCCGGCCTCCGGTCCTTCGAAGAACGATTTGGCGATCTCGACATACTCGTCGATCACGACCTCGGTGGGAACATCGCGGCGATGGATCAGCTCGTAAGCGCCGGCCCGCAGCACCGCGCGCGCGGTGGCGTCCAGGCGTTCCAGACGCCAACCCGAGGCCAAGCGCTTGACGATGGCCTGATCGACCTCGCCCTGCTTGGCCACAACGCCCTTGGCCAGTTCGGCGAAGAAGGTCTCGTCGGCGGCAGCCATCTGCTGGCCGTCCACGTCACGATCGAAACGGTGCTCGGAGAATTCCCGAACCACAGCGTCAACGCCGACGCCGGAGACTTCCATCTGATACAGCGCCTGAACGGCGGCCAGCCGGGCCACCGACCGCGGTTGAATCCGGTTCTTGCTCATCGGGTCTGCCCCAGCAGTCGGCGCTTGAGGGAGACGGTCTCGAGGCAGGCCTTGGCGGCCGCGCCGCCACGATCGCCTTCGCTGACCCTGGCGCGCGTCCAGGCCTGATCTTCCTCGTCGACCGTCAGCACGCCATAGCCAATGGCCAGGCGCTTGCCGATGCAAAGGTCCTGCAGACCGCGCGCCGTCTCGTTGGCGACGATCTCGAAATGATAGGTCTCGCCGCGGATCAAGCAGCCCAGGGCGACAAAGCCGTCATAGCGCACACCGACAGGACGATTGCCGGCCTCTTCCGCCATCGCCACGGCGCCGGGAATCTGCAGGGCGCTGGAGACGGTGATGACGTCATAGTCCGCGCCATAGGCCTCGATCGCCTGCGCCGCTCCGCGCAGCAGTTCGTCGGAGATGCCCGAATAGCTGCGGCCCTCCACGATCAGCAGGCGGATCTTCTCTTCAATCATCTAACTCGAACTCCTGGGCGGCGCCGGCGCGTCGCCAACAGACTCAGCCGCAATCGTTACAGAATGCGCCTATACTTCTTCGTCCGCGACGTCGCTCAGGCCTTCTTCGCCCAGAAACTTTGCAAAATCGCTAGTTTCCTTGAAATCGCGATAGACCGACGCGTATCGGACATAGGCTACGTCATCGAGGGCCTTCAGCGCCTTCATGACCATTTCGCCCACGGTTGAGGACGGAAGCTCGGTCTCGCCCATGCTTTCCAGCTGCCGGACGATACCGTTGATCATTCGATCCACGCGTTCGGCCTCAACGGGACGCTTCTGGGTCGCCAGGGCAATCGACCGGACCAGCTTCTCGCGATCGAACGGCGAGCGCCGCCCCGACCGCTTGAGAATCGTCAGTTCGCGCAGTTGGACCCGCTCAAAGGTCGTGAACCGTCCACCGCATTCGGGACAGGCGCGACGACGCCGGATAGCCGCGCCGTCTTCCGACGGGCGGCTGTCCTTGACCTGGCTTTCGGCGTGGCCACAGAAAGGGCAGCGCATGATCTGGCCCTCCCTGGCTCAATCGAGTCTATTAGTTGTAGATCGGGAAGCGCGCCGTCAAGGCCAGCACTTCCTCGCGCACCTTGGCCTCGACGGCGCCATTGCCCTCAGCGCCGTTGGCCGACAGGCCGTTGACCACCTCGCCGATCAGCTCACCGACCCGGGTGAACTCGGCCTCGCCAAAGCCCCGGGTGGTGCCGGCGGGGGTGCCCAGCCGGATGCCCGAGGTGATGGTGAAGGGCGCGGTGTCGAACGGCACGCCGTTCTTGTTGCAGGTCATGTTGGCGCGCTCGAGGCTATGTTCGGCATCTCGCCCCGTCACGCCCTTGGGCCGCAGATCCACCAGCATCAGGTGGCTATCGGTGCCGCCGGAGACAATGTTCACGCCGGATTTGCCCAGGGCCTCGGCCAGGGCCCGTGCATTGGCGATCACCTGTTTGGCGTAGGCCTTGAACTCCGGACGCAGCGCTTCACCAAAGGCCACGGCCTTGGCGGCGATGACATGCTCCAGCGGACCGCCCTGCAGGCCAGGGAAAACCGCCGAATTGACCTTCTTGATGATCGCTTCGTCATTGGTCAGCACCAGACCGCCCCGGGGACCGCGCAGGGTCTTGTGGGTGGTGGTCGTCACGATGTGGGCGTGCGGGATCGGGCTGGGATAGGCGCCCCCAGCGACGAGGCCCGCAAAGTGGGCCATGTCGACCATCAGATAGGCGCCGACACTGTCAGCGATCTGGCGGAACCGGGCAAAATCGATCTCGCGGCTGTAGGCGCTGCCGCCGGCAATGATCAGCTTGGGCTTCTCGCGCAGCGCCACCTCGGCGACGCTGTCATAATCGATCAGATGGTCCTGCTGGCGCACCGAATAGGTCACCGGCTTGAACCACTTGCCCGACTGGTTGGCTGGGCTGCCGTGCGTCAAATGGCCGCCGGCGGCGAGGTCCATGCCCAGGAAGCAGTCGCCCGGCTGCAGCAGGGCCATGAACACCGCTTGGTTGGCCTGCGAGCCCGAATGCGGCTGGACGTTGGCGAAGCCGGCGCCGAACAGCTGCTTGGCGCGCTCGATGGCGATCAGTTCGATCTCGTCAACGAACTCGCAGCCGCCGTAGTAGCGCTTGCCCGGATAGCCCTCGGCGTACTTGTTGGTCAGGATCGAACCCTGCGCCTCCAGGACGGCCCTGGAAACGATGTTTTCCGAGGCGATCAGCTCAATCTGGCTTTGCTGACGCCCCAGCTCCAGGCCGATCCGATCAAAGATGTCGCGGTCGGCCGTGGCGAGGTCCGCGCCGAAGAAGGCGGTCAGGTTAGCGTGAGCGGTCATGGGCGGTCTCCAGACACTGCGGGGAGTCAGTGACGCCCTATGTAGCGGCCTTCGCGCCGCGATCAATCTCGGAACCTCGGAGAATGCTGCACGTTCGTCGCCTGCCGGGGTGATGAGTGCGCCCCAGCCCGAAGACTGCAACAATCGAGAGGCGATCACCGATGACGGCGCAAAGTGTGGCTGCAGGCTTCAACGACGGACAATCGCCCGACCTCCTGGCGCTCAGCGCCGATATCGTGGCCGCTTATGTGGGGCAGAACACCGTCGCTCAGTCGCTCATTCCCGAACTGATCCGCACCGTCTACGGAGCGCTGTCGACCCTCAACGACGGCCAGCCGCAGCGGGCCGTCGAGAAGGCCAAGCCCGCCGTTCCCGTCTCCCGCTCTATCCAGCATGACTACATCGTCTGTCTGGAAGACGGAAAACGCCTGAAAATGCTCAAGCGTTACCTTGGCTCGCATTACAATATGAGCCCAGAGGAGTACCGCCGGAAATGGGGTCTTCCTGCCGACTATCCCATGGTCGCCCCCGCCTATGCGGCGCGGCGTTCGGCGTTCGCCAAGCAGATCGGTCTGGGCAAGGGCGTGCGGCGGGGGCTCTAGCCCCCGCCTGACCCGGTCAGGCGGCGAAGCCGCCCATGCGGGCCACATTGCAGTGCGCCCACAGCTGTTCCATCGCCCCGACCAGCTTGCGCATCATGTCGTCGGTATGGAACGGCGTCGGCGTGAAACGCAGGCGTTCGGTGCCGCGTGGCACGGTCGGATAGTTGATCGGCTGCACATAAACGCCGTGCTCGGCCAGCAGCATGTCGCTGATCAGCTTGGTGTGGTTGGGGTCGCCCACCATCACGGGAACGATGTGGCTGTCGTTTTCCATCACAGGCAGACCGGCGGCCTTGAACATGGCCTTCAGGGTCTGGGCGCGCTCCTGGTGCATTTCACGCACCTCGGGATGCTGCTTGAGCCACTTGACGCTGGCCAGGGCCCCGGCCGTCAGGGCCGGCGGAAGCGAGGTGGTGAAGATGAAGCCCGAAGCCATGAGGCGGATGGCGTCGACCACTTCGACATCACCGGTGATGTAGCCACCCATGACGCCGAAGGCCTTGCCCAGGGTGCCTTCGATGATGTCGATCTGGTCCATGACGCCGTCGCGCTCGGCGACGCCGCCGCCGCGCTGGCCGTACATGCCGACCGCGTGGACCTCGTCCAGATAGGTCATCGCGCCGTACTTCTTGGCCAGGGCCGCCGTCGCGCCGACATCGGCGATATCGCCATCCATCGAATAGACGCTCTCGAACGCCACCAGCTTGGGCGCATCGACCGGCGCGGCCGCCAGCAGCTCTTCCAGATGGACCAGGTCGTTGTGGCGGAAGATGTGACGCTTGCCGCCGCCGTTGCGGATACCGGCGATCATCGAGGCGTGGTTCTGCTCGTCGGAGAAGATGATCAGACCCGGCAGGATCTTGTAGAGCACGCTCAGGCTGGCTTCGTTCGAGACATAGCCCGAGGTGAACAGCAGCGCTGCGTCCTTGCCGTGCAGGTCGGCGAGCTCCGCCTCCAGCTCGACATGGTGATGATTGGTGCCGGAAATGTTGCGGGTGCCGCCCGAGCCTGAGCCATGCTGGTCGATCGCGGCGTGCATGGCGTCCAGCACGATCGGGTTTTGACCTTGGCCCAGATAGTCGTTGCTGCACCAGACCACGACGTCGCTCTCGCCGCCGTCAGGACCGGTCCAGGTCGCGCGCGGGAAGGCGCCGCGGTGTCGTTTCAGGTCCGCAAAAACCCGATAGCGGCCTTCTTCACGGATCTGGCCGATCGCGGAGCGGAACGCAGATTTATAGTCCATGGTCTTCTTACTCGACCGCCAGACGGACAAGACCGCCGGACCGTCGGTCCCTTATCGATACATCGCGTTTCGCACGCACGGGCCGCCACTGTCCACATAGGGACGATTACTTATGGTTAGGAAACAGGCTTTTTGTCACATTGATCCAGGTCAAGCTGGCCTCAGCCAAGTTCGGCGAGGCGGCCGCGCAGCATCTGGATCACTGCCGAAAAATCCTTGCTCCCAAAACCGTTGGCCTCGAACAGGGCGTAAAGCGCCTCAGCCTGGGCGCCCATGGGCGTCGAAGCGCCCGCCTTGGCGGCAGCTTCTTGGGCCAGCTTGAGATCTTTCAGCATCATCGCCGTGGCAAAGCCGCCTTCGTACTGGCGGTCGGCAGGCGTGGCGGGACCCACACCGGGTACGGGGCAATAGGTCGAGACAGACCAGCACTGGCCCGACGACTTGCTGGCGATCTCGAAGAATCGGTCGGCGGCCAGGCCCAGCTTCTCGGCCAAGGCGAAGGCCTCGCAGGTTCCGAGCATCGACACGCCCAGCAGCATGTTGTTGCAGATCTTGGCCGCCTGCCCTGCTCCGTGCGCTCCAGCGTGGATGGTGACGCGCGACATCGGCGCCAGCGCCGCCTCGACCGCGACGAAATCAGCGGCGTCGCATCCGACCATGAAGGCCAGGGTGCCGGCCTCGGCGGCCATAACCCCGCCCGAAACGGGCGCGTCAGCGAATCGGAAGCCGGCGGCAGCGGCCTGGCCGGCCACAGCCCGGGCGCTCTCGACGTCGATCGTCGAGCAGTCGAGCAGCAGGGCGGACTTCGGCGCATGGGCCAGGATCTGCTCGCCATAGACGCTGCGCACATGGGATCCGGCCGGCAGCATGGTGATCACCACCTCGGCGTCGGCCACGGCTTCGGCGACCGAGCCCGCCGCATGGCAGCCCGCCGCTACGGCCCGCTCGATGGCCTGCGGCGACAGGTCGAACGCCCTGACCTGATGCTGGGCCCGGGCCTGGTTGGCGGCCATGCCGCCGCCCATATTGCCCAGACCGATGAAGGCGATGCGGGTCATGCTGCTGCTCCCAAATGCGAACCGCGCCTCATGGGCGCGGTTCTTATCGTTGAAACTCGGATGTTTGCCGGCCTCTATCGCGCGCTGGCGGGCTTGCGGAACTTGTAGACGAACTGGTCGGTCTTGCCGCGGATCGACGGGTCGAAGACGCTGGCGGTGCGCTTGTCGGCCGGGTCGCGCAGCACCCTGCTCTCGCCCTCGAAGACGAAGCCCGCAGCCGTCACTTCAGATCTCACCGCCGCCGAATCGATACGGTGCAGGGTTTCAGTGTCGCGCAGGCCTGAGCCCGCCTCGG
Source organism: Caulobacter sp. ErkDOM-C (assembly GCF_048541825.1). Classification (GTDB taxonomy): domain Bacteria; phylum Pseudomonadota; class Alphaproteobacteria; order Caulobacterales; family Caulobacteraceae; genus Caulobacter. The sequence continues at coordinate 1,880,600 of NZ_CP183332.1, forward strand.
CCGAATGGTCGATGACCAGATAGACCCCGCCCGGCTTCAGCGAGCGGAAGACGGCGCGGTTCACAGCGCCCAGATCGGCCGGCCCCATGAACTTGTTGTGCATGTCGTGATAGTTTTGGGCAGTGAACACCAGATCCAGCTTCTCGGGACCCGAGAAGTTCGGCAGCGTGTTCAGCAGCACCGTCACGTTCTTGTAGGCCGGGTCGCGGGCGATGGCGTTCACCGCCGGCTCGCGCTTGGCCAGCTTGGTCAGTTCGTCGGGCACATAGGCGTAGACCTTGCCCTTGGGACCCACGGCCTTGGCGAAGATACGGGTAAAATAGCCGCCGCCCGGGATCAGGTCGGCGACCTTGGCGCCGGTCTTGACGCCGGCGAAGGTCAGGACCTCGCCCGGCAGGCGGTCAGCGTCGCGGACCATGTCGGCGGCCGGGCGGGCGGGATCGGAAATGGCGGCGGCGATATTGGCCGGAATCGCCACGGCGACAGGGCCCGAGGGCGGCGGAGGCGGAGGCGGCGGTCCCATGGGCGTCGTGGCGCACGCGGCGAGACCGAGCACGGCGACGAGACTGAGAAGCGGCTTACGCATGGCATTCCTTCCGACCGGTAGTGTTCTTGTTGCGCTTAGGTTAGCGCAGGACGTCCCTTACGTCAGCGGCGTCCATTCGTCTTCCGGCGCAAGCGGCGCGAAAATCTCGTCGAGCATCGCTTCGGTCACACCTTCCAGTGTAGCCGGCGCCCATTGGGGCGCATTGTCCTTGTCGATGATCACGGCCCGAACGCCCTCGATGAAGTCGTGCCTCTGAACGACCCGGGCGCCGATGCGATACTCCATCGCCATATGCTCGGCGAAGTCCTCGGCGCTTTCGCCCAGCTCCAGCTGCCGGAAGGCCACCTTCAGGGTCTGGGGCGACTTGGTTTTCAGGGCGGCCAGCTGGGCCTTGCCCCAGTCGCTGGAGTCCATTTCCAGGAACTCGAAGATCTCTTCAACGCTGCCCCCGACGAACAGGCGGTTGAGGTCCTGCTCGATGCTGGCCAGCGGCGCCTTGCCCGCGTCGGCCCGGAACATCTTCAGGATCTCGTCGACGCGGCGGTGATCGGCGATGATCGCCTTCTTCAGGCCCTCGATCGCGCCGAACTCGACGAAGTGGGTGGCGATGCCCAGGCGCAGGCAGTCCGCGCCCTTGATCCGCGCCCCGGTCAGGGCCAGCCACAGTCCAGCCTTGCCCGGCAGGCGCGGCAGGTACCAGCCGCCCCCGACATCGGGGAACAGGCCGATGCCGGTTTCGGGCATGGCGAAGGTCGTGCGCTCGGTAGCGATCCGGTAGTGGGCCGGCATCGAGATGCCGACACCGCCGCCCATCACCACCCCGTCCATGATCGCCACGACCGGACGGTCATAGGTGAAGAGCAGATGATTGAGCCGATACTCGGTGTGGAAGAACTGCCGCGCCGCGACGCCGTCGCCTGCCCCGCTTTCCGCCAGCATACGGATGTCACCACCGGCGCAGAAGCCGCGCTCGCCGGTATGGTCGATCATGACCATGTCGATCTCGGGATCGGCCTGCCATTCCAGCAGGGTTTCGATCATGGTCTCGCACATCCCCAGCGTCAGGGCGTGCAGCGCCTTGGGTCTGTTGAGCGTGATCCGGCCGACGTTTTTATGAACGCGGACAATGATTTCGGCCGTATCGTTCAGCATGCGGGTTCCTCGATGGGTGCGCAGTCCAGGCGATCAATCTGACCGGCGGCCAGACGGTAAAGGGCGTCCTGCGGCACGTCCTGGGCCAGGGTCTTTTCGCGCAACAGTCCGGCATAGGCCCCGCGCAGCAAGCGGCCGGCAACGCCGTGGCTGACCACGATCAGCCGGCGCTCGGGCTCGGGGGCTTGATCGCCGAGCCAGTCGGCGATGCGCGCCATCATTCCCTCATACGTCTCGCCGCCAGGAGCCAGGAACCCCCAGGCGTCATCTCCGGCCAGATGCGGGTTTTCGCCCCGAACCTCGTCGCGCAAACGGCCCGACCATTCGCCGACATCGATCTCCAGCAGACGCTCGTCGAACGCAAGCGGCAAGCCCAGACGCCGACCGATGGCCTCGGCCGTCATCCGCGCCCGGCGCAGGGGGCTGGCGACCAAAGTCCAGGCCGCAGAAGGCTCGCGCGCGACCAGATCGAACAGCAGATCGGCCATCGCCTCCGCCTGCAACCGCCCCAGCGCGGTGAGATCGGATTCCGTGCGCCCCTGCAGGCGTCCTTCACGGTTCCACTCGGTCTGGCCGTGGCGGCAGAGATAGATCACGTTGGAATCCCGGTTCGGCGAAGGGCTGGCGTGGCTCTACTGCCGAAAGATCTCACGCGCTATGATCACGCGCATGATCTCGTTCGTGCCTTCCAGGATCTGGTGCACCCGCAGGTCGCGGACGATGCGCTCCAGCGGATAGTCCTGCAGATAGCCGTAGCCGCCGTGCAGCTGCAACGCGTCGTTGGCCACCTGGAAGCCGGCGTCGGTGGCGAAGCGCTTGGCCATCGCGCACAGCTTGGTGGCCTGCGGGTCCCTGTTGTCCAGGGCGTGGGCCGCGCGGCGCACCATCAGGCGGGCGGCTTCCAGCTCGGTGGCCATGTCGGCCAGCTTGAACTGCAGGGCCTGGAAATCCTTGAGCGGCTTGCCGAACTGATTGCGGGTTTCGAGATAGGCCTTGGCCGTATCCAGCGCCAGTTGCGCGCCCCCCAGCGAGCAGGAGGCGATGTTCAGGCGCCCGCCGTCCAGACCCATCATGGCGAACCGGAAGCCCTCGCCTTCCTGGCCGATGCGGTTGGCGACCGGCACCCGGCAATCGTCAAAGTTCACGGCCGCCGTCGGCTGGCTGTTCCAGCCCATTTTGCGCTCGTTGGCGCCGAAGGTGAGGCCCGGCGTCCCCTTCTCGACCACAAAGGCCGAAACGCCCTTGGCGCCGTCGCCGCCGGTGCGGGCCATGACCACATAGACGTCCGACACGCCACCACCCGAGATGAAGGCCTTGCCGCCGTTCAGCACGTAGTGGTCGCCCTCAAGCCTGGCGCTGGTGCGCATGCTTGAAGCATCAGAGCCCGAACCCGGCTCGGTCAGGCAGTAGCTGGCGATCAGCTCCATGGTCGTCAGGCGCGGCAGATACCGCTGGCGCAGATCCTCGGATCCGAACCGGTCGATCATCCACGAGGCCATGTTGTGGATGGTCAGATAGGCGGCAGTGGGCACGTCGCCGTAGGACAGCGCCTCGAAAATGATCGAGGCGTCCAGGCGGCTGAGACCTGTGCCGCCGACGTCTTCCTGCACATAGATGCCCGCGAAACCCAACTCGGCGGCCTGGCGCATCACATCGACCGGGAAGTGTCTCTTCTCGTCCCATTCCGCCGAATGCGGGGCAAGCTGTCCCCCGGCAAAGGCGCGCGCGGCGTCCTGGATGGCGATCTGGTCGTCGCTGAGTGCGAAATCCATGCGCGATATCCTCCCATGCGAGGCACAACCGCCCTCGCCCTTCATTGCCGCTGGACCTGCCGCGCGGCGACCGCGATGTCAACGGCGACGCGACGACAGCGGCTGGACCATGGCCTTGCGCCGGCCAGCGAGCCGGCGGAAGGATTGTAACCTGAAATCCACTGTTACACCTTGTGTAGCGTCTGAAACGCCACACCCCCTTGATAACCTGACGCTTTGACCTCAGATCACACCCTCTGGAGGCGTCACCTTTTCGTCATGCGTAAGCTCAAGCTTTTCTTTGTCGCGCTAGCAGCGCTCGTTGGTCTTGCGTCCGCCCCGGCCCATGCGGCCGGCGAGGGCTATGGCATCTGGCGCAACCCCAAGGACAATGTCCGGGTCGAGATCAAGGGCTGCGGGACCAGCACCTGCGGCGTGGTGGTCTATGCAAGCCCCAAGGCCCAGGCCGACGCCCGCAAGAGCGGCTACGACACCCTGATCGGCCAGCAGCTGCTGCGCGACTTTGAACCCGTCGGCAACGGCTCGATGCGCGGCAAGGTCTTCGTGCCGACCCTGAAGGTCACGCTGTCGGGCACGGCCGAGTTCATTGACGCCCGCACCCTGCGCGCCAAGGGCTGCGTGCTGGGGAAAATGCTCTGCAAGTCGCAGATCTGGACCCGGGTCGACACCGTCACCGCCGACGTCCGCCGGGCCTCCAGCTGATCTTTTCGGCCGCCTGATCGCCACAGTCCGCACAGCCCGACACGCACCCTGACTGCGCGCCCAGCACGCCTGTCACAACAAGTCGCTTGATCCCGATCAAACCTCGCGGCAGCGTGTAGGTTTACTGCGTTCAGTTAGACGCCCGAAGAGGCGTCGACTTTGGCGAGGGCACGCGGCGGACCTCAACGTCCTCCGCCCAGGGAAGACGCGCATGACGGACACCTCCACGCTCGAGAGAGCGCCGCAACAGTCCTCGACCGAACATTTCGACGTGATCGTCGTCGGGGCCGGCATATCCGGGGTCGGTGGAGCCTACCATCTGACCAAGCAGCGCCCGGGCGCTCGTTTCGTGGTTCTGGAGGCCCTGGGTGACTTCGGGGGCACCTGGCGCAGCCATACCTATCCCGGCATCCGCTCCGACAGCGACCTCTACACCTTCGGCTACCGCTTCAAGCCCTGGGTCGGACCGCCGATCGCCAGCGCCGCCGAGATCCTTAAATATATGGGCGAGGTGATCGAGGACAACGATCTGGCCCGCCACATCCGCTATGGCCACAAGATCACCCGCGCCAGCTGGTCCAGTCAGGACAAGCTGTGGACCTTGGAGGTCACCCGCAGCGACGGGGCGGTCCAGCGCTTCACCACCAACTTCCTGTGGATGTGCCAGGGCTACTATCGCCAACTGCAGGGCTACACGCCGCAGTGGCCCGGCATGAGCGACTACAAGGGCCAGATCATCCACCCGCAGGAATGGCCTGAGAACCTCGACTACAAGGGCAAGAAGGTCGTGGTCATCGGCTCGGGCGCTACCGCCGCGACCCTGGTGCCCGCCATCGCCGGGGACTGCGACCACGTTACCCTTCTGCAGCGCTCGCCCACCTATTTCGTGCCCGGACGCAACGAGAACGACCTGGCAAACACCCTGCGCGAACTGCAGATCGACGAGACCTGGATCCACGAGATCGTCCGTCGCAAGGCCCTGTTCGACCAGGAGATGTTCACCCATCGCGCCATCGCCGAGCCCGATGCCGTCAAGGCCGAACTGCTGGAGGGGGTAAAGGCCTTCCTCGGCGAGGACTTCGACATCGCCAAGCACTTCACGCCCAGCTATCGCCCCTGGCGCCAGCGGATCGCCTTCGTACCGGACGGCGACCTGTTCCAGGGCATTGCCTCGGGCAAGGCCTCGGTGGTCACCGACGAGATCGAGCGCTTCACCCCCACCGGACTGCTGCTGAAATCGGGCGAAACCCTCGACGCCGACATCATTGTCACCGCCACGGGCTTCAACCTGAACGTCCTGGGCGACATCGACTTCGTCGTCGACGGCAAGCCCCTGACCTTCGGCGACACCGTCACCTATCGCGGCATGATGTTTACCGGCGTGCCCAACATGGTCTGGGTTTTCGGCTATTTCCGCGCCAGCTGGACCCTGCGCGCCGACCTGATCGCCGACTTTGTCTGCCGCCTGCTGGCCCACATGGACGAAAGGGGCGCAAAACAGATTGAGGTCGCCCTGCGGCCACAGGACAAGGACATGCCCCTGTCGGGCTGGATCGATCCTGAGAACTTCAATCCGGGCTATCTGATGCGCGGCATGCACCTGCTGCCCAAGGCTGGCGACAAGCCCGAATGGCGCCACACCCAGGACTACTGGGCGGAAAAGGACGCGCTGCCAGCCATCGATCTGGACGAGGCCAGCTTCGTCTATTCCTGAGTCTCCGACATCGCGGCGACGGTCGGGCTAGTGCGCTCTGACCGTCGCCGGCGAAACCTGCTGTTACACGTCGTGACATCACGTGGGACGCGCGCCCACTTGCTAATGTCTCGAGCTGGCCCCAACTCTGCGGGTCGCTGGAGGCGCCGACTAGATGCGTATCGTTAAACTTGCCATTGTTGCGGTCTCGGCGATCCTTGGCATGGCCGCGGTTTCGGCTCAGGCAGCCGACACGACGGGCACCTATGGCGTCTGGCGCAATCCCAAGAACAGCGTCCATCTCGAGATCAAGGACTGTGGTGAAACCGCCTGCGGCGTCGTGGTCTGGGCCAGCGAACGCGCCAAGGCGGACTCTCGCAAGGGCGGCTCGGCCAATCTGATCGGTCTGCGGCTTCTCCGCGACTTTGCCCCCGACAAGAACGGCGCGTGGCGCGGCAAGGTCTTCGTCCCGGACCTGAACATGACCTTCTCGGGCGCCGCCGAGGTGCTGGACGCCAAGACCCTGCGCGCCAAGGGCTGCGTGCTAGGCGGCATTATCTGCAAGTCGCAGATCTGGACCCGGGTCGACGCGGCGTCGGTCATGGCGTCCTCCGTCACGCCCTAAGCGGCCCATTTAAGGATCGGGGCGCCTTGCCTCGCGCGCCCGACCGCGCGAAACCCTAGACCATGACCACGCCTCCGCTCGCCCCCTACCCCGCCACCCGCCTGCGCCGCGTTCGCCAGGCCGACTGGACCCGCCGCCTGGTCCGCGAGACCGAGGTGCGGCCATCAGATCTGATCTGGTCGATGGTGGTGCATGAAGGCGAAGGCGTGATCCCGGTCGCCTCCATGCCAGGCGTCGAGCGCCTGAGCGTAAAGGAAGCCGCCAAGGCCGCCGTTCGGGCCCGTGACCTGGGCATTCCGGCCATCGCCATCTTCCCGCACATCGACGGGGCCCGGAAGGACGCGACCGGCTCGATCGCCGCCGATCCGAACGGCGTCATTCCCCGCGCCGTCAAAGCCATGAAGGACGCCGCCCCCGAGGTCGGCATCATGTGCGACGTGGCCCTGGACCCCTTCACCGACCACGGTCACGACGGCGTGGTCGAGGGCGGTCGGATCCTGAACGATCCCACCATCGAGCGCCTGATCGAGCAGGGTCTGATGCAGGCGGAAGCGGGCGCAGACATCCTGGCGCCGTCCGACATGATGGACGGCCGTATCGGCGCCCTGCGCGCCGCCCTGGAGGGCGCAAACTTCCAGGACACACTGATCATGTCCTACGCCGCCAAATACGCCTCGGCCTTCTATGGCCCGTATCGCGACGCCATCGGCTCGGCCAAGCTGGCCGGCGGCCAGGGTGACAAAAAAACCTATCAGATGGACCCGGCCAACACCGAGGAAGCCATCCGCGAGGTCGCCCTCGACATCGCCGAGGGGGCCGACATGGTCATGGTCAAGCCGGGTATGCCGTATCTGGATATCCTGCGCCGCTTGGTCGACGAGTTCCGCATGCCCACCTACGCCTTCCAGGTGTCGGGCGAGTACGCGATGATCAAGGCCGCCGGCATGAACGGCTGGATCGACGAGGAACGCGCCGTCCTCGAAAGCCTGACCGCCTTCAAGCGGGCCGGCGCGGCCGGGATCATCAGCTATTTCGCGCCGTGGGCGGCGGAGAAGCTGGGGTAAGATGACCACCAAGGTCATCGACATCGTCACCGCCGTCATCCGCGACGACGCCGGCCGCATGCTGGTGGTCCGCAAGCACGGCACGGCGATCTTCATGAAGCCCGGCGGCAAGCGCGAGCCGGGCGAGAACGACCTGACGGCCCTGGCGCGCGAGCTCGAAGAGGAACTGGGCTGTCGGCTGGTCGAGGCTACGCTGCTGGGACGGTTCGAGGCGCCGGCCGCCAACGAACCGGACCATCTTGTTCGCGCGGCGACCTATCTGGCCAGGGTCGAGGGCGAGATCGGGGTGCGCGCCGAAATCGAGGAGATGGCCTGGATCGACGTCGCCGCGCCGGGCGACATCCGCCTGGCGCCCCTTATGCGCGTGGTTCTGGCGGCCCTCTAGGCGCCGCGCGCCGCTGCGTCCAGTCGCGCCTGCAGGATGCCCAGGGCAACTTCCCGCGCCCGGCCCGGCGGCTTGCCCAGCAGCTCGCCCAGCGGCGCGCCGAACAGGCCGACCCCCAAGGCGTAGGTCACGCAGCCCAGGATGAAGTCGCCCATCACCTCGGCCGAGACGCCGTCGATCTGGCTGATGCGCGCATCGATCACCTCCTGAACCGCGCCCCGGACGCCGGTCATGCGAGACGCCTCGCCGGTCAGCGCCAGCCAGGCGGCCAAGCGCGCCGCGCCCTGGGCTTCAAAGGCGTCGAATAGAGCCAGCATGCCGGCGCCGGCAAAGGCCGCGCCCTGCCCCTCCGCCACGGTGATGGACAGCACATCGTCGACCAGCTGACGGATCATCCGCTCCATCAGGGCGGTCTGCACGCCGTCAATCGAGCCGAAATGGTGCAGCACGGTGGCGTTGGCCACGCCGGCGCCCTTGGCCACCTCGACCAGCTTGAGATCCTGCGGTCCGGAAGCCAGCAGGATCGCCTCGGCGGCGGCCAGGATATTGTCGCGTGACGCCTCAGGCGAACGGCGGTGCCGGGTGCGGCAGTCAGAATGCGCTATTGACATTTTTGTCGGTAAGGCCAATCTGCAACGAGGCTTGCAACGACAAGCCCTATCCCGAGGCAGGATTGAACGCTATGGCCACGCCACGCACCACACCCGAAGACGTCACCGTCACCCCGCGCGACCTGCATTTCGACACTCAAGCGGTCGGAAAGGGTGCCTGGCTGGGAGGCGATGTTGTGGGAACCGCAGTGTTCAACGCCCTCTCCCTGACCTTCCCCGATGGCGAGCGCCTGTTCATGGACGCTGTGCGCCACTATCGGCCCAAGCTGTCAGGTAAGCTGCTGGACGACGCCAAGGCCTTCATTACCCAGGAAGCCATCCACTCGCGCGAGCACGTAGCGATGAACGGCGGCCTGGACCGCAACCGCTATCCGGTGGCGGCGATTGAGGCCCAGGTGAAGGAGCGCACGGCCATGGTTCGCGGCCGCGGCCCGATGGCCATGCTGGGCGCGACCATCGCGCTGGAACACTTCACCTCGATGATGGCCGACTCGTTCATGCGCGAGGACGACCTGTTCAAGAACACTGATCCCGAAATGAAGCGCCTGTGGCAGTGGCATGCCCTGGAAGAGACCGAGCACAAGGCCGTGGCCTTCGACGTCTTCCAGGAAGTCACCAAGGGCTGGAAGCCGCTCGATCGTTACCGCCTGCGCGTCCGGGTGATGGTGCTGATCAGCATCATGTTCACCCGCAACATCACCATTTACGCCTCGGACCTGCTGGTCGCCGACGGCATGAAGCGCGGCGTCGCCCGCGCCAAGGTGCTGTGGTTCCTGTTCGGGACGCCCGGCCTCTTCCGCCGCTGCGCCAACGAATACTGGGCTTGGTATCGCCCAAGCTTCCATCCCTGGGACCACGACAACCGCGCGCGGTTGATGGGTTTGCGGGACCAATTCACGCCGGCCATGGCGGCGGAGTAGTCGGCCAGCGCCGGAACGCCCCCTCCGTCACGCTGCGTATTCGCAGCGCGCCACCTCCCCCGCACGCTTCGATACGGGGCAGGAGAAAAACAGCCGCACCCTCCTGCCCCGCTTGCGGGGGAGGAGGCGCGGCGCCGCCCTCAAGCAAAGATGGGAGGCGAGGTGACGGAGGGGGCGTTCCGGAGCTTGACTACCGCTCCGTCGCCTTCAGGAACGCCGCCAGCCTGTCCTTCCAGAGCACCGCCCAGGTGTGGCTGCCGTGACCCTTGGTCTTCTCGCTGATCGGCAGCAGCACGAACGTCCCGTTCTTCAGCCGCCTGGCCTGAGCCTCGGCGATACCCAGCTCCGGCGGATTGATGAAGTCGTCGGCCGAGTTGATCCACAGCACCGGCGCGGTGATGGTCTCCAGCTTCGGCGACGGATCATAGGTGCGAGAGGCGCCGACGGCATAGATCAGGTCATTGGCGTCCAGCGGCGGCAGCCGGGCGGTGAAGTAGTCGTCCACGGCCTTGTCGGCGGCCTGCCGGGTCGGGCTGGCGATCTGGGCGGGCAGCGGCGAGAGGCCGGCCACCATCAGCAGACCCAGCGCCGTGCGCAGGCCCGCCTTGGGTTGGTCGACATAGTCCCCGCCCTTCCAGGCCGGATCCTGCTTGATCGCGTCGATCAGCAGCTTGCGCCACATGCGGTTGCGGCCCGCGATCTCGTTGGGCAGGCAGGCGAACGGGGCCAGGGCGTCGGCGAAATCAGGATAGGTCTCGCCCCAGACAAAGCCGTGCATGCAGCCCATCGACGTGCCCATCAGCAGGCGCAGGCGATCGACCTTCAGGCCCTTCGTCAGCAGCAGGTGCTGGGCGGCGACCATGTCGTCATAGTCGTACTGCGGAAAGCGCGCGTGCAGGCCGTCGCTGGGCTTGGACGACTTGCCGTGCCCGATGCCGTCCGGAAGGATCACATAGTATTTGGCTGGATCCAGCAGGCCGCCCGGGACCAGCAACTCGTCGGCGAACTGTGGGCTGAGGAACTGCTTGCCCGTGCCGCCGGTGCCATGCAGCACCATCACCGCATTGGTCACCCGGCCGCTTGCGTCCCGCGTGGGCTCGCCGAAGGTGGTGTAGTGCAGGCGCAGCTCCGGCAGCACCTCGCCCGAGCGAAACTTGAAGTCTCGCGTGACGAAGTCGCCCTCTTTGGGCGCGACGACCGGGGCGGCCATGGCGGCCAGAGCCAGGAGCGCGGCGAAGGCCGCCAGGGTGATCGCCAGCTTGCGCATGAGCTACGTCTCCAACCGTGCGACGAGGCTGGACGTATCCCAGCGATGGCCACCCATGGCCTGCACCTCGGCGTAGAACTGATCGATCATAGCGGTGCTCTCCAGGTTGGCGCCATTGCGACCGGCCTCCTCGAGCGCGATGCCCAGATCCTTGCGCATCCAGTCGACCGCGAAGCCGAAGTCGAACTTGCCCTGCGCCATCGTCGCCCAGCGGTTTTCCATCTGCCAGGATTGGGCCGCGCCCTTGGAGATCGCCGCCAGCACGTCGTCGGTGGGCAGGCCGGCCCGCTTGGCGAAGTGCAGCGCCTCGGCCACGCCCTGGACCAGGCCGGCGATGGCGATCTGGTTGCACATCTTGGTCAGCTGTCCCGTACCCACCTCGCCCATGCGGCGGATGGCCTTGGCATAGGCGTTGATGACCGGCTCGATCCTGGCAAAGGCCGCCGCATCGCCGCCGGCCATGATGGTCAGCTGACCATTCACGGCCCCGGCCTGGCCACCCGAAACCGGTGCGTCGATGAAGAAGCAGCCGCTCTGCGCAGCCAGGTCGGCCATCTCACGGGCCACGGTGGCCGAGGTGGTGGTGTGGTCGACGATCACCGCGCCCTTGGACATCGCAGGAAGCGCGCGCGCCACAACGCCGCGGACGTCGTCGTCATCGCCGACGCACAGGACGATCAGGTCGCAACCGGCGACGGTTTCCTCGACGGTCTCGAAGGCCGCGCCGCCGTGCTCGACCGCCCAGCGCCGGGCCTTTTCGGGGCTGCGATTGAAGACGGAAACCTCGTGGCCGGCGGCCTTCAGATGACCCGCCATCGGGTAGCCCATCACGCCCAGGCCGATAAACGCCGTCTTCATGCCAAGCACTCCCTGTGGAGCCTGCGATTTCGCCCGCCAGCCTCCGCTTCGCAACCCCATCTTAACGTCCGCAGGGCAACTTCCGTTGAACAGGGTTAAGCAGGCTTAAGCACGATGGCCGTCAGCGGCGAACAGCCGATCATTATCAAGAAGGTCAAGAAGGTGGTCGGCGGCGGCCACCATGGCGGCGCGTGGAAAGTTGCCTACGCCGATTTCGTGACCGCGATGATGGCCTTCTTCCTGCTGATGTGGCTGCTGAACTCAACAAGTCCCGAACAAAAACAAGGCATTGCCGACTATTTCGCCCCGGCAAGCATCTCTTCGACCACCAGTGGCTCGGGCGGCATCCTCGGCGGCACCTCGCTCGGCGACGACGGCGCCAAGGCAGAGGGCAAGCTGTCGGTCGTCCAGCAAATGGCGCCTGAAGCGCCCGATCAAACCGACAAGGAAGGCCAGAGCTCGACGACCGCCAGCCTCGATTCGGCCAGCGAAGAGGCTCTGCGCGACGCCCTGGCCAAGAAGGAACAGGACAGCTTCGCCTCGGCGGCCCAGTCTCTGCGCCAGTCGTTGCAGGAAATGCCGGAGCTGGCCGAGCTGTCCAAGCAGATCATGATCGACCAGACCCCTGAGGGCATGCGGATCCAGTTGATCGACCAGGAAGGCCGCTCGATGTTCAAGGAGAACTCGAAGGAGCCCAACGACCGGGCCCGAATCCTGCTTCGCGCCGTGGCCAAGATCGTCAACCAGCTACCCAACCGGGTCACCGTTTCAGGCCACACCAGCGCCAACGCCCTGGGCCGCAAGAGCGACAGCGACTGGGCCCTCTCGGCCACCCGCGCCGACGCCGCGCGCCTGGTGCTGCGCAACGCCGGGGTCGGTGACGACCGTATCTACCAAGTCTCGGGCAAGGCCAATTCCGAACCTCTTTATGCCGACGACCCTACCCTGGCCGGCAATCGACGCATTTCGATCGTCTTGTTGCGCGAAAAGCCGGTGCTGCCCGATGGCCTGTGACGGTAAGCCGCGCGAGGCTTCGGTGACGCTTGCGAAAACGGGCGGCATGCCGCCTAATCACATGACGGCCAAAGGCCGCTGAACAGGGGACGGGCGCTTTCGTGACGCAGCATTTTCCGACGCGACAGCTTCGGTTCTTCCTCACGGCGCCGACCCCCTGCCCCTATTTGCCGGGCCGGGAAGAGCGTAAGGTCTTCGCTCACCTCCCGCTGTCGGATGGCCCCACGGTGAATGACAGCCTGACCCAGGTTGGCTTCCGTCGCTCCCAGAACATCGCCTATCGGCCGGCCTGCGAGACCTGTCGCGCCTGCCAGTCGGCCCGCTCGCCCGTCGCCGACTACGTCTTCTCGCGGTCCGAGCGGAAGGTGCTGGCCCGCAATGACGACCTGGAACGGCATCTGGTGGAATCCGAAGCGACGCTGGAGCAGTTCGAGCTCCTGCGGCGCTACCTGCTGACCCGCCACGCTGATGGCGGCATGGCGGAGATGACCTGGCCCGACTATGTGGCGATGGTCGAGGACACCGCGGTCCGCACCCATCTGATCGAGTACCGCAGCCGCTCCATGGATCGAGGCCCCGGCGACCTGATCGCCTGCGTGCTGGTGGACGTTCTCGCTGACGGCCTGTCACTGGTCTACAGCTTCTACGATCCGACCATGACCAAGCGCAGCCTGGGCTCGTTCATCATTCTGGATCACATGGTCCAGGCCCAGCAGACGGGCCTGCCCTATGTCTATCTCGGCTACTGGGTCCCCGGCAGCGAGAAGATGGCTTACAAGGCCCGCTTCTCGCCCCTGGAAATCCTCAAGCCCGGCGGCTGGGCCCTGATGTCGGCCCGCGAGCGTGGCGCGCGGTCACCCCGGGCCCTGAACCTGCTGCGCGAAGCCGACGATGGCGAGCTGGACATGAGCGACGCCCAGCCTGCCATCCTGCACGATCTCTAGATCCTAGCGCGCGAAGCTGACGCCGCCGTCCACCGTGACGGCCGAACCCATCACATAGTCGCCGGCCCGCGAGGCCAGGAAGATCGCCGTGCCGGCCATGTCCTCGTCCGTGCCGATACGGCCGGCCGGAATGGCTTTTGACACCGCCTCAGCGTGGTCGCGTGCGACCTTGTTCATGTCCGAGGCAAAGGCGCCGGGCGCGATGGCGCTGACGGCGATGTTCTCGGGCGCCAGACGCAGGGCCATCCGCTTGGTCAGATGCAGCAGACCCGCCTTGGACGCGCCGTAGGGATAGGTTTCTTCGCGGGCCACCGACTGGCCGTCGATCGAGCAGATGTTGATCACCTTGGCCACGCGGTCCTTGGCCGCCGCGCGCAGCGGGGCGATCAGGGCCTGGGTCAGGAAGAACGGGGTCTTCATGTTGAGGTCGACGACCTTGTCCCAGCCGCTCTCGGGGAACTCGTCGAACGCCGCGCCCCAGGCTGCGCCGGCGTTGTTGACCAGGATGTCGAGCTTGGGTTCAGCCTCAAGCAGACGCTTGGTCAGGCCTTCGATGCCTTCCATCGTGGAAACGTCGCCCGGCAGCGAGATGCACTCGCCGTACTGGCTGAGCTCTTCAGCGGCGGCGTCGCAGGCGGCGGCCTTGCGGGCGGTGATATAGACGCGCTTGGCGCCATAGGTCAGGAAGCCCTTGGCGATCATCGCACCGATGCCGCGCGAGCCGCCGGTGACGACCGCGACGCGGCCTTCGAGCGAGAAGAGGTTGTTCATGGTCATGATCCCTTAGAAGCCGCGCGCGGCGGCCAGAGCGCCGAGACGCCCCGTGATGTCGTGAAACTGGGCGACGGTCTCGTCGATGATCTGCTTGGCTGTCTTGACCTCGTCGATCAGGCCGACGGTCTGGCCGGCCAGGGCCGGAGCCGCCTCCATGTCGCCGCCGAAATAGACGCCGAGGATGCCCTTCAGAGCGTCGGGCGGCATCAGGCCTTCATCGTAGATGGTCTTGGTGCGCTCGGACTTCAGGGCCCGGATGCAGGGGCTGGACTTCTTGTTGAGGATCCAGGTGCCCGTCTCCTTGCCGCCGGTGATCGCAGCCTTGTAGTTCTCGTGCACCGGGCTCTCGGCCGAGCTGACGAAACGCGTGCCCATCTGGATCGCCTCGGCGCCTAGAGCGAACGCCGCAGCCATGCCGCGTCCGTCACAGATGCCGCCGGCCGCGATCAGCGGCACGTCCACGCGAGCGCGGATGGCCTGCAGCAGGACCAGGGTCGAGACCTCCTCGGGGTTCTTGAAGCCGCCGCCCTCGGCGCCCTCGACGACAAGGCCATCGATGCCCGCCTCTGCGCATTTGACCGCCGCGTCGACCGTGGGCACGGCGTGATAGACGACGATGCCGGCGTCCTTCAGGGGGCCGATGAACTTGGCCGGGCTGCCCGCCGAGGTGGTGACGAACTTGACCCCGCTCTCGCAGACGAACTTCAGCATCGAGTCGTCGCGCAGGAACATGATGGGCAGGTTCACACCGAACGGCAGGCCGGTCTCGGCCATCTTGCCGATCTCGGCCTTGCAGGTCTCGGTCTCGCCGGACGAGGTCTCGATGATGCCCAGCCCGCCGGCTCGCGACACCGCCGAAGCCAGGGGATAGCGAGCGATCCAGCCCATAGGGGCCTGGACGATGGGATATTTGGCGCCTGTGTGGGCCAGAACGCGATTGGTCATGGGATCAGCAACACGCGGCCAACGGCCTGGCGGCTCTCGATATAGGCGTGGGCGGCGGCGGCTTCCGACAGGGGGAAGGTCCTGTCGATCAGCACCTGCAGCTCGCCGCGCGCGGCCTCCTCGATCAGGGTCTGGATCAGGTCATGCACCCGGTCGGTCATGATCTCCGCGCCCAGGAAGACGCCCGACAGCCGACGGTTTCCACCCATCAAGGATGAGACATCCACCATCATCGGCTCGCGCCCGGCATTGCCGACCAGCGAAACCCGGCCGCGATAGCCCAGCGAGCCCAGGCTGGCCTTCAGGGTCGCTCCGCCGACGGGATCGACCACCAGGTCGACGCCCTTGCCGCCGGTCAGCTTCATGACCTGCTCGACCGTGTCGTCGCGGCCATAGTTGATGCCGTGGTCGAGGCCAAACACCTTCAGGCGCTCCAGCCTTTCGTCGCTGGAGGCGGTGGCCAGCACCGTCGCCCCCGCACGCTTGGCCAACTGGATGGCGGCGATGCCCAGGGCGCTGGCCCCGGCCTGGATCAGCACGGTCTCGCCCGCTTTCAGCTGACCATGACCAAACAGGCACTCATGGGCCGTGCCGAACGGCACCGGAATAGCCGAGGCCTTGAGGATGTCGAACCCTTCCGGGATCGGCCAGGCGTTGCGGGCCGGCACGGAGCGCAGTTCGGCATGCGAGCCGAACGCGTTCACGGTGACGACTTTCTGGCCGACCTTCAGGTGGGTGACGTCCGCGCCGACCTCGACGATTTCGCCGGCCGCCTGATAGCCCACGATGTGCGGGCTGCCGGCCATCTGGCCGCCGCCGCGATTGAGGGTGTCGCCGCCCTCAATGCTGACGGCCTCGACCCGGATCACAACGCCTGAGGCGTGGCAGGCCGGATCGGCGACATCCTCATAGCGAAGCACGTCCGGCGAACCGGTTTCATAATAGACGGCGGCCTTCATGGCGCTCGCTCCCTGGTCCTTTCTTGTTGTTTTACTTGGCTATTTCGAAGGGTCGACCAGCGCCTGATAAACCAGCTGCTGGCTGATGTCGTCGAGATTGCGCAGGGCCGGATCGCCGTCCTTGTTGAGAATGTGGATCATGCCCAGAAAGAACAGATCGTTCTTCGGGTCGATCCAGAACCAGGTGCCGGCCGCGCCGCCCCAGCTGATCGTGCCCTCGCCGGCCATCACGCCGGCCTTGGCGGGATCGGTGATGACCATGAAGTCCAGACCAAAGCCCTGCCCCCGTTCATGGCGGAACGAGCCTTCCTTACCGGTCATGATGTCGCCATTCAGGTGATTGGCGCCCATCAGCTTGATCGTGCCCGGCGACAGGATCCGCGCGCCGTCCAGCTCGCCGCCGTTGAGGATCATCTGGGCGAAGCGGGCATAGTCGGCATTGGTCGAGACCAGCCCGCCGCCGCCTGAGGCGACCACCGGCGGCTTGCTAATGTCCAGCACCATGAAGCCCTCGGCCGGGACCAGCTTCTGGACCTTGGGGCTCCAGACATAGATCGAGGCCATGCGGTCAGCCTTGGCAGCCGGCAGATAGAAGCCGGTATCGATCATCTTCAGCGGCTCGAAGATGCGGGTGCGCATGAAGTCGGCCAGCGACATCCCCGATAGCTTCTCGATGATGTAGCCCTGGATATCGACCGAGGCGCTGTACTTCCACTGCGCGCCGGGCTGACCGACCAGCGGCAAGGCGGCGATCTTGTCGATGAACTCCTGACCCGTCTTGGCGCCTAGGACGCCCGTCGAGACATAGGCCTTGTCGACGGGATTGTCCGGGATCAGGCCATAGGCGAAGCCCGCAGTGTGGCTCATGATCTCGCGCATGGTCGGCGGACGACTGGCCGCTTCGGTGATGAAGGTCCCGTCCGGGTTCTGGCCCTTGTAGACGCGCAGATTGGCGAACTCGGGGATATACTTGCTGACCGGATCGTCGAGGCGCCACTTGCCCTCCTCGAACAGCATCATCATCGCCACGCCGGTCACTGGCTTGGTCTGGCTGTAGATCCGGAAGATGGTGTCCTTGGTCATCGGCGGGCCATCGAAGCCCTTCTTGCCGTGGACTTCGAAGGCGACGACCTTGCCGTGGCGAACGACCATGGTGGTGACGCCCGGCAGATGGCCCTGGTCGACCAGGGCCTGCATGCTGGCGTCGAGACGCTTCAGTCGCTCACTGGAGAAGCCGACGCTTTCAGGCGACGCGGGCGCAAGGGTGACGGACGGGCTGCTCCTGGGAGCCGCCAGAAGCGGCGCACCGAGCGCCAGATATCCGACCGCCAGAGCGGTCCCGATCAACCGACGTAAAGCCATTCCGTCTTTCCCCGAACACTTGTTTGAAGCGACCTTAGGGTGAATTCCGTCGCTTGCGCAGCCAGTTTTTCTCTAGAGCCAGACGATGTCGCTCACGCGAGTCTTTCCCTCTCCCCTTGCGGGAGAGGGTGACCCGAAGGGCCGGGTGAGGGGTCGCGCTGGCCTTTCCGATAGGCTGATCCACCCCTTATCCGTCGGCCTTCGGCCGCCACCTTCTCCCACAAGGGGAGAAGGATCATTCCACCGCGAACGTGAGGCCCGCATTCGCCTGCAGCCGCGCCACCAGCTTGCCCTGCATGGCCGCGCCCGGCGTCCAGATGCCGCCCGCCACATCGGTCGCCTCGGTCACCAGACAGATCGCCGACTCGGCGATCATCTTGGACGTCGAGCCATAGCCGGGATCCTTGTCGCCCTTGACGCTGGCCCGCACCTGGCGGCCGTCGGCGGCGATGCCCAGGAACAGCACGTCGTAGAAACCCGTCTCGCGCTCTTCCTTGCTAGGGCCTTCTCCCGGCTTGGGACCGCCCTCGCCGCCCAAACCTCCGCCGGAAGCCGCGATCATCTGGGCGATCTGCTCGCCCTGTTCGCCCGGCCCGGTAAGCATCATCTCGTCATAGACAAAGTCGGCGCCATAGGCCTGGCCCAGTAGGGCGTTGGAGCGGTGCACGTTGCGGGTGTTGATCGCGGCCATCACGAACGGCGCGGCCCACACGCCCAGGTCCTCGTCCAGCATGGGCTTGTTCCCCGATGGCTGGGCGGGACCCTCAAAGCCGGGAACCAGGGCGAACGGGTTCTTGAGCAAGGCCACCAGCGCAGGATCACGCGCCGCGGCGGCCATGGTCGCCTTCAGGCTGGCGGCCGTACCGCCCGAGAATCCACCCTTCATGCCGCGCACCCGGCCCTTCACGCGGGGAACCGGCCCGCCCAGAGTCCTGCCGGCCTCCTGCTGCAGGAACCAGACGCCCAGTTCGAACGGGATGGAGTCGAAGCCGCACGAGAACACGATCCGCGCGCCGGACTTCTTCGCCGTCGCCTCGTGCGCGTCGATCATCTGGCGCATCCAGGCCGGCTCGCCGCAGAGGTCCAGATAGTCGGTCCCGGCTGCGGCGCAGGCGGCGACCAGGGCGTTACCATACAGCTGATAAGGGCCGACCGTGGTCAGCACGGCCTTGGTCCGGAGGACCATGGCGTTCAGGGATTCGGCGTCGTCAGCGTCAGCGGTGACCAGCGGCGTCTCAGGGGGCGCGCCAATCTCGTCGCGAACGGCGGCCAGCTTGTCGAGGCTCCGCCCGGCCATCGCCCAGCGGACCTTGCCGCCGACGCCGTATTGCCGGGCCAGGTACTCGGCCACTAACCGGCCGGTGAAGCCGCTGGCGCCATAAACGATGATGTCGAATTCGGCCGTCGGGTTCATGCGCCCCTCCCCAATCGTGTTGTGGCAAGTCTCGTTGCGCGCAACATGACCGGGTCTGGCGAAAGGCGCAAACGCCCGTTTGAAATAGGGCGGCGCGCGTGATCAAGAAATCGCACGCACCACTCTAGTTTTCGGTTTTCGCGTCGCTTTTGCGGAAAACCGGCATCCACTTTTCCGCGCGACGCTTTAGCCCGCCTTAAGCACGCGTTCGATACGTCGGTCAGGCACGAACCAGATCACCGCCACAGCGACATAGCAGCCGACAGCCACCCAGGAATTGACGAAGGCCAGGCCGATGCCGGCGACGTAAAGCGCCAGCGAAAGCTTGCTCTT
This sequence comes from Caulobacter sp. ErkDOM-C, assembly GCF_048541825.1. Lineage (GTDB taxonomy): Bacteria > Pseudomonadota > Alphaproteobacteria > Caulobacterales > Caulobacteraceae > Caulobacter. The sequence goes on from NZ_CP183332.1 coordinate 1,899,941, forward strand.
GTAGTCCTTGCCAAGGGCCAGGGCGAGTTTCGACTCCGCACCCTCGTGCCGGGTCATCAGTCTCGCCAGCAGCATGAAAGCCAGGGCGCACATCAACATCACGCCGCCATAAAGCGCCACCGGTATGGACGCGAAATGGTTCTCGCCCATCCAGGCCGTGACGAACGGCACCAGTGACAGCCAGAACAGCAGGTGAAGATTGGCCCACAGGATCGGGCCGGTGACCGAGGTCACCGCGTGCAGCATGTGATGGTGATTGTTCCAGTAGATGCCGACATAGATGAAGCTCAGCACATAGCTGAGAAACACCGGGATCAGGGGCCCGAGCACGGCCAGCTCAGCGCCGTGCGGCACCTTGAGCTCCAGAACCATGATGGTGATGATGATGGCCAGAACGCCATCGCTGAACGCCTCGAACCGCCCCTTGCCCATGCCCGCCCCTTACTGCCCCGGCTTTTCCAGCGCCTGATAGACCAGCGTCCGGGTGGTGGCGTCGAGCCCGGGCCCGACACCGCCCAAGCGCTGGATCATGCCGATGAAGAAAAGATCGTTGGTCGGGTCGATCCAGAACCAGGTGCCGGCGCTGCCGCCCCAGCTGATTGTGCCCGCCCCAACCGGCGCCCCAGAGGCCGCCGGATCCACGGCCACGGCGACGTCAAGGCCATAGCCCATGCCCAGGGCGAACGGGAACGGCTTCTGGCTGGGCTGCAGAACCCCGGTCGTGCCATTGGTGGTGACGGTGAAACTGGCCGGCAGCTGGTTGAGCCGCATCAGGGCTACCGTCTCGGGCTGCAGGATCCGGGTTCCCTCGAGGTCGCCGCCATTGAGAATCATCTGGGCAAAGCGCGCGAAATCCTGGGCGGTGGAGACAAGACCGCCGCCGCCCGACGGCGCCGCCGGCGGCTTGGTGATGTCGCGCCACGCGCCTTCGACGGCGGGGATCAGCCGGCCGCTCGCGTCGGCGTCATACAGGGCAGCCAGACGCCCGACCTTTTCCTGCGGCACATAGAAGGCGGTGTCGCCCATGCCCAGCGGCGTAAAGATCCGCTCCTGCATGAACACCGGCAGCGACTGGCCCGACAGCTTCTCGACGATATAGCCCTGAATATCGGCGGCCACGCTGTAACGCCAAAGGGCGCCCGGCTCGGCGTACATCGGCAGGGTCGAGACCTTCGTGACCAGTTCGCCCAGCGAACCCGACTGCAGCACATTGGCCTTGAAGTAGGCCTGGTCGGCTGGGCTGGAAGGATCGTCGGCGATGCCATAGGCGAAACCCGCCGTGTGGGTCATCAACTCGCGCATGGTCGGCGGGCGCGAAATCGGCGTCAGGACCGGACGCCCCTCAGCATCCATCTTGGCGACGCGCAGATTGGCGAACTCCGGGACGTACTTGCTGACCGGATCATCCAGCGTCCACTTGCCCTCGTCATAGAGGATCAGCATGGCCACGCCGGTGACCGGCTTGGTCTCCGAACGGATGCGGAAGATGGCGTCGGCCGGCATGGCCTCGCCCGATTCCAGGCCACGCTTGCCGAAGGTCGAGGCCGAAACGATCTGGCCGTGGCGGGCCAGCAGGGTCACGGCCCCGGCCACCTGTCCGGTGTCGACCATGGCCTGCATGGCCTCGTCCAGCTTCTTGAGCTTGGGTGACGAAAAGCCAACCGCCTCGGGCAGGACGGAGGGCAAAGGTCCGGCCGAGGCTCCGCCCACAGCGGCGGCGCAGCCAAGCAGGCCGGCGACAAAAGCGATCGCCTTTCGTCTCAGCCGCAAGCCGGTCATTTCGGCTTGAACCGCTTGGAGGTCGGGAAGCCCTTTGGGGCCAGCTTGCCGGCGCTAGCCCGGCGACCGACGAAGCTCTGCCAATCCGTCCAGTCGCGCCGACGGCCGGCCGAGTCGATCCAGTAGCCGCCTGTCTCGGCGTTGAACGACAGCGCATCGCGCAGGCCGCCCTCGCGATAGGCCTGCAGCTTGACGCCCTTGCCGCGCGGCATTTCCGGCAGTTCTTCCAGCGGGAAGATCAGGATCTTGCCGTTGTCGCCGACCACGCCCAGCTGGTTGCCTGTGGCTTCCAGACAGAAGGCCGCGCCCGCCGCATCGACGGTCAGGACCTGCTTGCCAGCCTTGCGATTTGCGAGCGCTTCTTCCTCGGGCATCAGGAAGCCATAGCCAAGCTTGGAGGCCAAAATGCGTTTGCGGCCGGCCTTGAACGGGAAGACGTCGAGGATCTTCACCTTGTCGTCCAGCTCGATCATCATCCGCAGCGGCTCGCCATGCCCCCGGGCGCTGGGCAGCTTGTCACAGCCCAGGGTGAAGAAGCGGCCGTCGCTGGAGAAGATCAGCAGCTTGTCGGTGGTCTCGGCCGGGACCAGGAAGCCCAGTTTGTCGCCTTCCTTGAACTTCAGCTCGGACGGATCCTCGACCTTGCCCTTGGCGGCGCGGATCCAGCCGCGGTCCGACAGGATGATGGTGATCGGTTCACGGACGATCATCGCCTCGATGGCCGCTTCGGCGTCAACGAACGGCGCCTCGGCGAAGATCGAACGGCCGACGATCCCGTTCTGACGGGGCTTGTCCAGCGGGTGCTTGATCTTCAGCAGGGTGGCGCGCACATCGCGCAGGCCTGTACCGACCAGCTTCCACTGCTTCTCGTCGCTGGCCAGCATGGCAATGATGCCGTCGCGCTCTTCCATCAGCTGCGCGTGCTCGCGGCGGATCTCCATCTCTTCCAGCTTGGCCAACTGGCGCAGGCGGGTGTTGAGGATGGCGTCGGCCTGGATGTCCGAAAGCTTGAAGGTCGAGATCAGCTTCTGCTTGGGCTCATCCTCGTAGCGGACGATGCGGATCACCTCGTCGAGATTGAGGTAGGCGATCAGCAGGCCGTCCAGGATGTGCAGACGGGCTTCGATCTTGGACAGGCGGTGCTTGGCCCGGCGGGTCAGCACCTCGCGGCGGTGGGCCAGGAAGGCCATCAGCGCTGTCTTCAGGCCCATCACGCCCGGCGTGCCGCGCGCGTCCAGCACGTTCATGTTGACCGGGAAGCGGCTCTCCAGCGCCGAGAGCTTGAACAGGCTCTCCATCAGCACTTCGGGCTCGACGTTCTTGGACTTGGGCTCAAGAACCAGCCGGATGTCCTCGGCGCTCTCGTCGCGGACGTCGCCCAGCAGGGCCGCCTTCTTGCTCTCGATCAGATCGGCCAGCTGCTCGACCAGATCCGACTTCTTCACCTGATACGGTATCTCGGTGACGACGATTTGATAGGTCCCGCGCCCGGTGTCTTCCTTCTCCCACTTGGCGCGAACGCGAACGCCGCCGCGGCCGGTCTCGTAGGTTTCAAGCAGGCTCTCGCGCGGTTCGACGATGATGCCGCCGGTCGGGAAGTCGGGACCCGGGATGCGTTCCAGCAGGTCGGCGGTCGTCGCCTCGGGGCGGCTGAGCAGCAGCAGACAGCCGTCGATCAGCTCGGCGGCGTTGTGCGGCGGGATCGAGGTGGCCATGCCGACCGCGATGCCCGACGAGCCGTTGGCCAGCAGGTTGGGGAAGCCCGACGGCAAAACCACCGGTTCCTCGTCCTGGCCGTCATAGGTGGGCCGGAAATCGACCGCGTCCTCGTCGATGCCGTCCAGCAGCAGCGTCGCCGCCGTGGTCATCCGGCATTCGGTGTAACGCATGGCCGCAGCGTTATCGCCGTCGATATTGCCGAAATTGCCCTGGCCCTCGACCAGCGGAATGCGCTGGGCGAAGTCCTGGGCCAGGCGCACCAGGGCGTCATAGATCGACTGGTCGCCGTGCGGGTGGAAGTTACCCATCACCTCGCCGACCACCTTGGCGCACTTGCGCGCGGCGGCCTCGGGGTTCAGGCGCATGTTGTTCATCGCGTACAGCACGCGACGGTGGACGGGCTTGAGGCCGTCGCGCACGTCCGGCAGGGCCCGCGAACTGATCGTCGAGAGGGCATAGGCCAGATAGCGGCGCGACAGGGCTTCTGTCAGCGGCTCGTCGAGGATGCGGTCGCCGTCGCCAGGACCGCCGGGGGGAAGGACAGGTTTGTTCATGAGGAGGAATCGTTACCGGGCTCGCATCCTAGCAGATGTCGGGCGGGCGATTCGACGTCTTTGGCGCGCCGTGACGCACCTCGGATGGCGGATGTTGCGCGAGATGAAAGAACGGCGTTATCGTTGACGTTGCAAATCGGCCGGGGCTACCGATGAATCCGTTCTCGAGCGACAAGGCGCCGTATGCGATCGCCTTGCTGATTTCGGCTCTGGGCTGGGCGTTCGCCACACTCCACGGCGGCATGCAGGACTCCCTGGTGGCGACCTATGCCGTCGATCGGAAGGGCTCGACCGTCTCGGGCACGGTCACCAATCTCTCCAAGACCAAGCCGATTGGTCCGGTTCGTTTCACGCTGGGCTGCGGCGCCGGGCGCGAGTGCCTCTCCGGCGACAACAAGTTCGTCAGCATGCCGCCCACCGGTGCGGCCTACGACGCGGGCGACTCCCCGGATGGCGCCAATGGCTTCCTCAATCCGTCGAGGATTTCCGTGGAGTTCCTTGTGTCACTGCCCCCTGGCGGCTCGATCCGGGTGGTCGCCAAGACGCTGAATGATGACCCGGTTCATCTGATGCTGAACCCCAACAGCGCCAAGCCAGAGGCCGTCTACATGCTCCCCGCCAGCCATCCGGGCGCGTGGTTCTTTCATCGCTACTATCTCATCGTCCTGACCGTGATGAGCCTGTTTCTGGTCAGCTTCGTGGCCTGGCTCGCCCACGGTTTGCTGACGCCAAAACCCCAGCCCGAAGGATCATCAAACGATGCGAAACCTTCTGCCAGCAACGCTTAGTCTCGCCCTTGTCCCGGCCGTGGTCGCGGCGCAAACCGTCGAAACCATAGCTATCCGGGTGCGCGGCCCGAGCGGCAAGGCCGTGCCAAGCAAGATCTTCATCCGCAAGGACGGTGTCCTTCAAACCGCCGCCGTTGAAACCGACGCCAACGGCGAGCGGACCCTCTATGACCAGAAATGCGACAACCGGATCGAGTTCCGGGCCAAGCCGAACGGCTCGTTCTTCGCCGGTTCTGGCGAATGGCTGAAGTGCGTGTCCTCGCCGGTGGAAATTCGGGTGCCCCAGAATGGGGTGACGAGCAGCATCGCCAGCGCCCTGACCCAGAGCTTTCCGGCATCCATCGCCCAACGGCGGGACGCCCTGCAGGCCGCTCTGGATACCGGAGACACCAGCGCGGCGCGCGCCGCCGCCTATGATCTGTCGGTTTACTTCCGCCTGGCCGGACAGCAGGACGAGGCCAAGGCGATGGCGGCCGTGGTCGTCGACCAGAGCGTCGCTTCGCTCAGCGAGCAGGGCGTCACCATGCCCGAAGCCCCGCTGATCTACGACGCGCAACAGAGGGTCTATGTCTCGACGCCCGCGACGCTGGACGCCCTCAGGCAATTCCAGATCGAGGCCGGCATTCGCGAACCCTCGGAGAAATCCCGGCCTCAGTGGGATCTGCGGACAATGTCCGCCATCTCGGCCAAAGAGAAGTAGCGCCGAGGCTATTCCACATTCGACAGGCTAGACGGTCGCGAGACGCGGATTTCCGGCTTCGACCGCCAGCTTGGCGCGCGTGGTCAGCTTGCCATCGCGGCGGGTGATGGCGTCCAGCACCTTGAACTCGGTCGTCCAGCGCTCCGGCGTGACGTCACAGATGGCGTAGCCGCGCTGGGCGTTGTTGAACTTCAGCTGCGGATTGACCGCCTGGATCTTGGCCATGTCCTCGCGCTGGTCGACGCCATCGCCACTGGACGAGATTGAGGTGATGACAAACTCGGTCCCGATCGGCGCGCCTTCGGGATTAGCCCCGTCCAGATGCAGCTCGCCGGCATAGTTCTGGTGCTCGTCGCCGGTCAGCACGATCGGATTGGCGATCTTGCGGTCGCGGATCTGCTTGAGCAGGCGGTTGCGCGGCGAACGATAGCCCGCCCAGGAGTCCGGATTGACCGCCGAGCCCGCGCCCGGATCGCGGTCCAGGTCCATCACCATGATCTGCTGGGCCAGCACGTTCCAGCGCGCCTTGGACGCCGAGAGGCCGTCGAGCAGCCACTTTTCCTGCTTCAGGCCCAGCACCTCGGCCTTGGCGGCCTCGATCTCGGCGCAGGTCCCGAACTTGTCGCCGCAGGGCTGGTTGGTGCGGAACTGACGGGTGTCGAGCAGGTTCAGATCCATCAGCCCGCCAAAGCTGGCGCGGCGATAGAGCTGGATCGTTGTGCCGACGGGAAAGCTGCTGGGCCGCAGCGGCATGTTCTCGAAATAGGCCTGGACCGCCGCCTGCCGGCGCAGGTTGAAGATCTTTGGGTCAACGCCGTCCTGATCCAGATCGGCGACCCAGTTGTTGTCGGTCTCGTGGTCGTCCCAGACCACGAACCACGGCGCGGCGGCGTGGGCGGCCTGCAGGTCGGCGTCCATCTTGTACTGGGCGTAGCGGCGACGATAGTCGTCGAGGCTGTAGATCTCGCCGCCGAAATGCTGGCGCACGTTCTCGACCGGGCCCCGGGCGCTGTTCCAGACGCGGTTGCCGCGACCCTCATAGATGTAGTCGCCGTAGCAGAACACGAAGTCGGGATTGTCCTCGGCCAGACGGCGGTGGGCGGTGTAATAGCCCTGCTCGTACTGCTGGCAGCCGGCGACGGCGAAGCGGACGCGATCCACGGTCGAACCCAGGGCCGGCGTTGTGCGCGCCCGGCCCGTCAGGCTGCGCTCCCTGCCCGCCACGAAGCGGTACCAGTAGTCACGGCCGGCCTCCAGGCCACCGACCTCGACGTGAACGGCATGAGCCAGTTCGGGCATGGCCACCGCGACGCCCTTGGCGACCACGGTCCTGAAGCCGGCATCGCTGGCCACTTCCCACGACACTTCCACCGGCTGGGCGGGCATGCCATGGCCGATCTCCAGCGGCTCCGGCGCCAGACGCGTCCAGATCACGAAACCGTCCGACTGCGGATCACCCGAGGCGACACCCAGCTGGAACGGATAGATCGAATAGACCGGCTGGGCCATCGCCCGGCCGCTGATCAGCGGGATCGACAGGGCGGTCGCGGCGACCGCGCCAAAAGCGGCCAAGGCGCGCCGGCGCGACAAGGCGTAGCGATCGAGCAGAATGGACATCGGCGACTCCTTGAGCAGACTTGGCGATATCGCGCCTTTGTGACGGTTCTTAAAGCCGCCCCGCCTCGTTCAGCCGGTCCAGCAGCCACGTGCGCGTCGGCGGCAGCGGTCGGTTCAGCGGTCCGAACACGAACTGCTCCAGAAAGTGGCCGGTGATGTCCAGCCCCGCCTTCACGTCGCCCTCCGCCAGTCCGCCCTGGGCCGACAGCAGGAACGGCGGCAGCGGCAACAGCTTGTCCCTGTAGGGCTCGCCCGCCGCGCGGCTGACGGCGCGGCCGGTGCGGGGGCTGACATAGATCAGGTCATCGAAGCTGCCGGTCGCCGCGCACTTGGACAGGTCCAGACCAAAGCCCAGCTCCTGCAACAGCCCGGCCTCATAGCGCACATAGACCGCAGGCCAGATGTCGGGGATCTGCAGCACGCCGATCAGGGCCTCCAGCGCATGGAAGGCGCCGGGATGGGCCTCGCGCTCGGGCAAGGCGCCGGCGGCCAGCGAGGCGGCCGACGACAGACCGGCCAGGGCCAGCGGATCGTCGAACAGCGACGCCACCCCCTCGCCCATCGGCTCCAGCGTGGCCGCGCCCAGTTGATCGGACATCCGGGCCCGATAGCGGGCGATCACCCGCGAGCCCGGCTGCAGGAACGGCTTCATCCGCCGCGAGGCCGCCCCCGCCACATGGGCGGCGAACTTGCCGTGCTGCTCGGTCAGCAGCTCGACGATGGCGCCGGTCTCGCCATGGATGCGCGCCGACAGCACCAGGGCCTCGTCTTCCCACTCCATCTAGGCCTGCGTCCCCCATGCCACGATCTTTTTCAGCACCGGGCGCCAGTCGGCCTCGACCGGCAGGCCGATGACGTCGCGCAGGGTGGCTTCCAGCTCATCGACCGACAGGTCGCGCTGCTCGACCAGGGCGCCGGTCTGATCACGATGGGTCAGGCGGTTGTTCTTGAGGGCATAGCGCGCGGTCGGCGTCGTGCGCCCCACTGTCATGCTCCAGGTGAAGTGCGACGAGGGATGGGTGTAGGTGAAGTAGTTGACCTGTTCGTAGTCGACATCGGCCCAGGCGCCCTTGGCCACCTGATAGAGCGGCGCCCAGTTGCCCGACAGATTGGCCTGCACCTGCCGCTCGGCCACGCCGTCGTGGCCGGCGTCGACGATGCGGAGCTGGCCGTTGGGGCTGTCCTGGATCTCGTCGGAAAACAGGCGCAGCGGCGCGGTCAGCACGCAGCCGCCAAAGCCGGCGTCAGCCAGCCAGGTCTCGCCGTCGATCTCCACGCCCAGCACCATGTGCGAGCGCGGCCGGGGCGGCGCTCCGACCGGCGCCATCCACAGCACCCGGGCCATCAGGCCCTCGACGCTGAAGCCGACGGCGGTCAGCACCCGCTTGAGAAGGCCGTTCTGTTCATAGCAATAGCCGCCCCGCCCGGCTGCGATCAGCTTGGCGTCGATGGTCGCCGGATCGATCGAAATCCCGCGCGCCAGCAGCACGTCAAGGTTCTCGAACGGGATGGCGTCCGGGTGCTTCTGGGTGATGGCCCGCAGGACGGCCAGGGTCGGCTCGCGCGGGCCGTCATAACCGATCCGCGCGAAATAGGCGTCGAGGTCGACCGCCGGGGCGGCCGGGGAAAAGGCGTTTTGGATCTGGCTCACTGGGGGCGATATTCCCGGTATGTTCTCACCCGTTAGGACAGCCTGCCAGCGATCAAGTCAAGAGCCGCGCCGCTGTCAGGGCGGCGCGGTTGCTTGTCAGACGTCGAAGTCCAGGCCCATGGAACTGAACAGGCCCCGTTCCTCGGCCCAGTTTTCCTTGACCTTCACGTGCAGGAACAGGTGCACCTTGCGATCGAGAATGTCGCACAGCTCCTCGCGCGAGGCCTGGCCGATCCATTTCAGGGTCTGGCCGCCCTTGCCCAGCACGATGGCGCGCTGGCCGTCGCGTTCGACATAGATGGTCTGCTCGATGCGGGCGCTGCCGTCGGCGCGTTCCTCGAAGGCGGTGGTCTCCACCGAAGCGGCATAGGGCAGCTCCTCGTGGACGCGCAGATAGATCTTCTCGCGGGTGATCTCGGCGGCCAGCAGGCGGGCCGGCAGGTCGGCGGTCTGGTCTTCCGGATACAGCCACGGGCTTTCCGGCATGGCGGAGGCCAGGCGCTCCATCAGGTCGTCGACGCCCGCGCCGGTGGCGGCGCTGATCATGAAGACCTCGGAATAGACGCCGGTGTCGAACAGCTCCTGCGTCACCTTCAGCAGGGTGTCGCGCTTGACGCCGTCGATCTTGTTCAGAGCCAGGATCACCTGGCGATTGGCGGTCTTCAGGCCCTCGATGATGGTCTGGACGTCCTGCACCGAGCGGTGCTCGGCGGGCGTGGCCTTGTTCTCGTTTGAGGCCAGCTCAGCCTGGACGTCGATCAGGTGGACGGTGACCTCGGCCTGCTCCGAGCCGTTCCAGGCGGAGCGGACCATGGCGCGGTCCAGGCGGCGGCGCGGGCTGAAGATGCCGGGGGTGTCGACCAGGATGATCTGGGCGTCGCCGTGCATGGCCACGCCGCGCACCGGAAAGCGCGTCGTCTGCACCTTCTGGGTGACGATCGAGACCTTGGCCCCGACCATGCGGTTGACCAGGGTGGACTTGCCGGCATTGGGCGCGCCGATGATCGCGGCGAAACCGGCGCGGGTGGTCTTTTGAGGTGTTGTGTCAGTCATTGCGGGTGCGTGTAGCACAGCAGGGCCGGGATTCCTCCCCCTGATGGGGCTGGGGGCGGGAGGATGGCGTTTCGAGGTGGTGAGCGGGCGATGCGAGAGGCTGTTGGGGGTGGTGAGCGGCCCTCGGAACCCCTCTCTCATAGAGAGAGGGGGGGGGCCGCCGCGAAGCGGTGGGAGGGTGAGAGGTTACAGCCTCTCGGAACCTAGCTCTGTGAAGCCGGCGGGTGGCCAGTTCTTGTCCGGAGTGAGCGTGAACGTGTTGGGAATAGCGGAATGGGCCGGGACCTTTCGGAACCGGTGAAACCTCTCACCCTCCCACCGCCTCCGGCGGCGGGCCCCTCCCTCTCTCTATGAGAGAGGGTTTCAAAACGTCCGCAATGGGTCGAAAGCCCCCCTTGGGCTCCCTCACATAAGCGGACGCCCCGGCGTCCCGCTCATCCTTAAATCTCTTGGAGGCTGCAGCGTGCCGGTCTGTCCAGGTTGGTCAAGGACTGGCCTGCGGCCAGCCGCTCCGCGGCGGCGCGAAGCGCCGTCCTTGAGCAACCTGGTCAGACCGGCGATCGTCTCGCCGTGAGATTTAAGGATGGCTCCCTTCGGCGCGAAGGCGGGCGGGACGCCACTCCACCAAATCACCGTCATTCCCGCCCTTGTGGCGGGAACCCCTGTTTCAGCTCATACGCGAAGCGCCAGCGAAGTGCGCGCGCACTTCGCCCCTCCCGTACCTGCGGCGGACGGAGGGGTTCCCGCCACAAGGGCGGGAATGACGGGAGCTATGGGGATTGGCAGTAGTGCATCCCCGTTCTTCCCAGAGCAAACCTGAGCAAAATCAACCACTTGTAAGAGACTTAATCGCGCCCATCAGACGCGCTGAAACCGCCCGCATAATCAATCTCACCTGACAGCAGGGGAAGGGCGCACGTACGGCGACCGTTGCGGCTGTCAGGGGTGGTCGAGCGGGAAGCGTCCGTCGGCCGTCGTCGAAGGCCCGGCAGGGTCTGGTGGAGCGGATCGGTTCTTGCGGGGGCCGAACGCGTTGAAGCCGGACCGGGACCGCCGGGAACTCCCTTGGGCGACGTCCGCACGATGCGCAGCAGGCATGGGCTGAAATCGCCCATGCGGTCTGGACGGGGTCGCTATCCCCTCCACCCGTCGGGGGCCTAACGTCGGAAGCGGGTTAAAACCCCGCGCCCCGAGGGCTCATCGGATAACGGCTGCGCGGAGCGTCTGTCTTCGTCGAAACGGTATTCAACTATCCCATCCTCCGGGCGAGGCCCGGGCGCTCCGCAGCCCTTCCCATCCCCATCGCAGCGAAAGCGCGAGGCTGCGAAGCCGTGCCCCCTACTCCGCCCCTTCCCGATCCAGCCGCTCCTTGGCGCGACCTGATCAGCGCTAGGGATTGGCCAGTCGCAGGACAGGCAGCCAAAGGTGGATCCAAAGCAGCGCCAACAGATAGGCGCAGGAGGCCATCAGGAAGAGCGGCATGTAACCGGTGCCGTTCGTCAGGAGCACGCCGGCAAGCTGCAAGACGCCCATACCGGCGAGATTACCCGCCAGAGCGCCCAGGCTGGTGACGGTGCCGACACGCTTGGCGGGAATGACGTCGGTGATGATCCCGAACACATTGACCGAGAAGCCCTGATGGGCCGCCAGGGTCATGCCCAGAAGGCCGACGGCCAGCCAGTAATTGTCGACATAGAGCACCAGCGGCACGGGAACCACCAGCAGGGCACAGACCAGCATGACCGTCTTGCGGGCGCGATCGACCGACCAGCCCGAGGCGATCAGCCGTCCAACGATCGCGCCGGTGATCAGCGAGCCGCTGGCGGCCATCAGATAGATTACGGCCAGAGGGACGGCGAACTCCTTGATGCTGAGGCCAAACACCCGGTGGAGCAGGTCCGGCGTCCAGAACAGCAGGAACCACCAGACCTGATCGAACAGCGCCTTGGCGCCCATGATCCCCCAGGTCGCCCGGTCCTTGAGAACCTCGCTCCACTTGACCTTGGCGGGGGACACAGCCTTTTCGGGCTCAGGCGCATTGAGGGCTGCGGCGTTCCAGGCTCCGGTCAGGAACCAGACGGCGACCCAGACCAGACCAAGGCCGCCGACGATCGAGAAGGTATGTCGCCAGCCGACGGCGGCGGCCAGGAACGGCACGAACAGCGGGGTAATGACCGCGCCCAGATTGCCCGCCGCGTTGAGGATGCCGATCGCCATTGACCGCGACTTGGCCTCAAAGGCGGTGGCGATGGTCTTGATGCCGACCGGCGTGCCCAGGGCCTCGGTCGCGCCCAGAGCGATCCGCGCCAGGGTGAACTGTCCTACCGTATGGGCGAAGGCGTGGGCCATGGCCGCCAGGCTCCAGGACCCCACGGCGAAGGGGTTGGCAAACTTCAGACCAACCCGGTCGATGAACCAGCCGACGAACAGATAGGCCACCGCCGCCGACAGCTGGAACATCGCCGCCAGGTGACCATAGTCGGCGTCGGTCCAGTTCAGATCCTCCTGCAGCATCGGCTTGAGGATCGCGATGATCTGCCGGTCGGCATAGTTGAGGATGCTGGCCGCGATCAGCATGATCAGCAGGAACCTGCGGTCGATCTTGAATGTCGGCATGGCCATCAGAGGCTCCGCAGGGATTGGAACAGGTCGGACTGGTCAGCGCCGACGCGATGGAAAACCGGCGGCTGACCGAACGGCGCGGCGATCTCGACCGACTGACCGCCATCGAAGGTCTCGCCCGACCAGACGTGAACCCAGCCTGCGCCCGTCGGCAGATAGACCGAGCGGGCGCTCACACCGGCCTCCAGCACCGGTGCGACCAGCAGGTCGCGGCCGAACAGATATTGCGTCTGCTCGGCATAGGTCCGGGGGTCGTCCTCATGGTGCAGGAAGAGCGGCCGTTGCAGCGGCAGCCCTTCCTCCGACGCCTCAAACCGCAGGTCGCGGAGATAGGGCGCCAGATGGCGATAGACCCGGGTCATGCGGGCGAAGTGCGCCAGCACCTGCGGGTCCTGATCCAGTTGCAGGTTCTGATCGGGCCGGTTGCCCTCGTGCGAGCGCATCACAGCCGTGAACGCCGCCATCTCGCTCCAGCGCATCAGGAGTTCGGCCGTCCGGACATTGCCGAACAGACTAGTGTAACCGCCGATATCGCTATGGTGATAGGCGTTGCCCAACAGGCCCGAGGAGAGCGCAGCGCAGACCACCGTGCCAATGCCGTCGTGGCGCGTAAAGTCTACCGACTGGTCGCCTGCCCACAGCAGCGGGCAATAGCGTTGAACGCCGCTATAGCCGGCCCGCATGAAGAACACCGCCTCGCCCGTCTTGCCGCGCCGCTCAACGGCGTCGGCATTGACCTTGGCCCAGATGGTCGGCCAGGCATTGTGCATCAGCATGCCGTCGACGCCGTTGGCCAGGCGCACATCGGTGGGCAGGTATTCGCCGAAATCGGCCATCCAGCCTGACAGGCCGAAGTCCAGCATCTCCTTGCCGATGATGGCGTCGGCGAACCAGTCGGCGGCCTCGGGATTGGTGAAGTCGACCACGCCGCAGTCGAACTCGCCGAAGTCGACCAGATAGGTCTCGTCGCTATCCTGGCGCAAAGCGAGGTAGCCAGCCTTTTCGGCGATCGGGAACAGCGAACCGTCGACACAGAGATAGGGGTTCACATAGCCCAGGAAGCGGATGCCCTGCTGGGCCAGTTCGCCGATCTTGCGATCCAGGCCCGGATAGCGCTCGGTGTTCCACTTCCAGTCCCAGAACAGGCGCTTGCCGAACGAGGTGATGCGCAGACCCACCCAGTCCTCGCACCACAGACCCGACAGGGCCGCGCCCGAGGCGATGAAGGCCTGAAGACGGTCAAAGCTCTCGCCGCCCTGCTTGAGGCCGACGATGGCGCCGTTCAGCACCCAGTCGGGCAGCGGCGGCTGACGGCCAAAGCGATCGGACAGCGCGCCGACCAGGGCCACGAAGGTCTCGGCGGCGAAGATCTCGATGCGCTCGGGGACTTCCCAGACCTCGATCTCGTGAAAGTCGGCATGGCGGAAATCGAAAGCCGAATAGGCCGTGGTCTCGACGTGCAGCGCATAGCGACGCGACGAGATGAAGGTCGGCTGCGGATAGTTGGTGTGGAAATAGTCGCCGCCAGCGCCGGCCTGATCGGCCATCCAGGTCAGTTGGGTCGACTTGTCCCGACCGACGCCCGGCTCGGAGGTCCACAGCGGGAAATGACGGCCGCGCATGTCGAAATAGGACAGTTGCTCGCCGCCGCCCCAGACGTTTTCACCAACCTCGGCGGGCACGCGCAGCCACAGGCGGTTGATGGGTTCGGCGCCGGGCATGAAACGGATGTGACCGCTCTCGACGACCTCGATCGCGAGCAGTTCAGGGCCACCGCTGGCCGCAGCGAAACCGATGCGAACAAGGCCCTCGCCCTTCGAAGGCGTCGCCGAGCGCAAGGCGATCCGCTCACTGACATAGTCAGAGATGGCGAAGTTGCCGCGCTGCATTTGAACGTCGGCCTCGCCGCGTCCGATGAACAGGCACGGCGCACCCGGTGCATGACGCAGCACAGTTCGGCCAGCCGCCTGGATTTCGAAACCATCCGCGAGGGCGATAAGCTTGAGCACGTCTCTACTCCGCACGGCGGGCGCATCATCAGGCGATACGATCAGAAAAAGAACGGGCCCGGCTCGGGGAAAGGTCGCCGGGCCCGTTTGCAGGATAGGAGGACTAGAAGAGGTTGTAGCGGAGGCTCGCGCCGAAATAGCGCTCGGCGTCACGCGGCGTGATCTGCCGCAGGAACGACGCGCCGTTGGGGATACGGTTGATGACGAATTGCTGGTCGGCCAGATTCTTGCCGATCAGAGCCAGGCGCAGCCTGTTGTCCTTGCTGACAAAAGCGACGCTGGCGTCGATGGTGCCATAGCCCTTCTGAACAGCGTTGGGGTTCTGATTGATGTCGAAACCCATCTTGCTCTGGTATTGCGCGCCGACATTGAAGTCCAAGTCGAACTTCTGGCCTTCCAGCGGCACGAAGTAGCTCGTGTTCAACGAGACCTTGTGCTTGGACGACAGCGGCAAGGGCTTGCCGTTGATCGCCAAGGCCGGGCAGGCGCCGATGGGCGGGCATTTGAACTTGTCGATCTTGGCGTCGATATAGGCGTAGCCGCCGTTCAGACGCAGGTTCCGGATCGGCTCCAGCGTGAAGTCAGCTTCGAAACCCTGGGTCTTGACCGTGCCGGCATTCGTCAGGCGCGAAACCACCGTGGTGCCGATCAAATCCAGGTTCGTGGCCTGAAAGTTGTCATAGGTGGTGTTGAACGCCGACAGATTCAGGATCAGGCGGCCGTCCAGAAGACGCGACTTGGCGCCGATCTCGTAGGCGTCCGAGGTTTCCGGCGCGATGCCGAAATTATCGTTGGCCTGCATGTTGAAGAACACGTTCATCGCCGGGCCCTTGTAGCCCCGCGTGTAGCTGCCATAGGCCAGGATGGTCGGCAGGACGTCGTACTGCAGGCCAACCTTGCCCGACCAGCCGTCAGCCTTGGTGCCGCCCGTCCCGGAGAAGGTCGGGTTGACGCCGCTAAGGGCTGCAGCGCCCGACGTGCGCAGGCGACGATGGACGAACTCGATCTTGTCCTCGGTCCAGCGGCCGCCAACGATGCCGCGCAGACGTTCGGAGAAGTTCAACGTGCCCTGCCCGAAGGCGGCGTAGTTGGTCAGGGTCGCCGAGAACTCACCGATGCCCTGGTTGGCGGCATAGGTCGAGGAACCCGGCGCGCAGGGCGTTGCCGCGCCCAGGGCGCCCAGGGTCACCGGTGCCAGGGTTGAACTGGTGCAATTGGTGACCGTACGGGTGAAGTAGTTGCTCTCCCAGGTGTGATAGTAATAGAGCCCACCAACATATTCGAAGAACTGGCCAGTCGGGGATGCCAGCCGCAGTTCCTGCGTGAACTGGTCGAAGTTCAGCCGTCCGTAGTCGGCCGTGCGGATGTCCGCCGCCAGGGCTCCAGTCGCCACGTATTTCGGGGAGTCGGAGCGGAAGTCACCGTCCCGCGACTGCTGGTTCTTCCAGTTGCGGTAGGCCGTGATCGAGGTGACCGTATAGTCGCCCAACGAATAGTTCACCTGGGCCGAGAAGCCGCTGTTGATGTCCTTGGTCGACGGCGACTGGTCGTTGTCGATGTCCTTGTTACCGGCGCCCGGCGTCAGCGGCTTCAGCGACGGCGAGAACACGGCGTCGTTATAGGCGCTCGGGAACACCGTGCCGATGCTGTCGGCATAGCCGGTGTCGACGTTGTGCGAATAGTCGGCGATCAGGTCGACGGTAAGGACTTCATTCGGCTCCCAGCGCAGGCGGCCGCGCAGACCATTGTGCTCGTAGCCATTCACGTCCTCGCCGTTGAAGACGTTTTTGCCGTTGCCGTCATAGTGGCTGAAGAAGCCGGCCAGCGACCCGGCAAGCGTATCCGAAAGCGGACCCGAGATCGCGCCACGCAGCCTGTACTCGTTGCCCTCGTAGTAGGAGGCGTCGATATAGCCGCTCTTTTCTTGCTTCGGCGCGCGCGTGATCAGGCTGATCACGCCGGCGGAAGCGTTCTTGCCGAACAGGGTGCCTTGCGGACCACGCAGGATTTCGATGCGCTCCAGGTCCAGGAAATCGGCGGTGGCCTGGCCGCTACGGGCATAGACCACGCCGTCAACGATGGTCGAGACCGAAGGCTCAACGCCCGAGGCGAACGAGACTGTGCCCACGCCACGCACGGTCAGGGCCGAGTCCTTGTTGGTGTTGCCCTTCCTGAAGGTCAGGGACGGCGCCATCTGGATCAGCTGCTCGGCCGAGTTGACGTTGGCGCGCTCCATGGCTTCGCCGCTGACGACGCTGATGGAGATCGGAACCTTCTGCAGGTTTTCCGAGCGCTTCTGTGCAGTGACGATCACTTCGGCGATGACCGGCGCGTCGTCATTGGACTGGGCCAGGGCCGGTGTGGCAGCGAAGCCGCCCAGAACCAGCGTCGAGAGCGCCGTGCCGACCAGCATGCGTGCGCGTTTCGTGTGAATCTTCATGTCTCAATTCCCTCCCACTGTTTAATTCCTACCTCTTGGGTAGGTGTTTTCACCTCTTGATGAGGCGTTGGTCTTTCTAGAAAATCTGAGCGGCCTTTCAGGCCCCTCCGCCTACGTCATGCAGACTTCCTCTGCTGTCGCAGGAAGTCGGCGACCTGATCGCCAACGAGGCCCAATTGCCCCGTAACGGCGGGGTCGTCGCAGGATCCGTCGTCGCCCAGACGGCACGTCGAACTGTTGATCGCCGCAGCCAGCGGCGTGGGCCAGCCCCGCAGCGCATGCACGATCGACCGCAGGGCGGATATCGTGCTGCCCGTCGCCTGCCAGCCATAGGCGGTGACCACCAGGCCCACGGGTATGCCGCTGAGATAGACCCGACTGTCGCGCGCGGTTTCCTCCAGGAGGTCGAGCGCATTCTTGATCATGCCCGAGACGCTGCCGTGATAGCCGGGCGAGGCGATCACCAGGCCGTCGGCACGGCGCACAGTCTCGACGAACTGGATCTCCTCGGCCGTCCGCTGCGGCGCCTTGGGCACATAGATTGGAAGCCGCGCCAGGAACTCGCCGCCGAACATCTGGGTGTCGACACCGCGCGCAGCGACGGCCTTCATGGCGATCGCCAGGGCGCGCTCGGTCGAGGACGACCCGCCGGCCGTGCCGCCGATGCCGACGACCAAAGGCCGGCTCTCAGCGTGGTGATCGTTGGAGGCTTGCACTAGACCAGCGGCCCATGATCGATGTGCGGCAACACATGGCGGGCAAACAGGTCGGCCTCGGCCGCGTGCGGGTAGCCCGACAGAATGAAGGCCTCAATGCCCATGTCGCGGTAGTCGTTGAGCTTGGCCAGCACTTGGTCGGGATCACCGACGATCGCCGCGCCACAGCCCGAACGCGCCCTGCCCACCCCGGTCCAAAGGTTTGCCTCGGCGTAGCCATCGTCCTTGGCGCCTGCGCGCAACGCGGCCTGGGCCTGGACCCCGACCGAGGTCGAGTCCAGAGACTTGGCGCGGATGGCGGCGCCGGCGTCTTCGTCCAGCTTGCTTAGCAGCCGGTCGGCGGCGGTGCGGGCCTCACTCTCACTGTCGCGAACGACGACGTGGGCGCGGTAACCGTAGCGCAGCGTACGGCCGTACTTGGCGGCGCGGGCGGTCATGTCAGCGATGATCTCGGCGACGACCTCCCTCTTGTCCGGCCACATCAGGAAGACGTCGCAACCCTTGGCGGCGGCCTCGCGGGCGTCTTCCGACAGGCCGCCGAAATAGAGCAACGGAGCCTTGCCCGAGACAGTTCCGACGCGAGGCGGATCCAGCTTCAGGTTCCAGAACTCGCCCTGATGATCCAGCGCCTCGCCGTTCAGCATGGTCTTGAGAATGCTCATCGCCTCGACGGTGCGGGCGTAGCGCGGGGCCGAGGCCAGCTTCTCTCCTGGCATGTCAGAGGAGATGATGTTGACGGTCAGGCGGCCGCCCAGCATCCGGTCGATCGTCGCGATCTGCCGCGCCAGTTGTGGCGGCCACATTTCGCCGATGCGCACGGCCATCAGCAGGCGCATGCGACGCAACAGCGGCGCGACGCCGGCGGCGAAGGCCGTGGTGTCGATGCCCAGCTCATAGCCGGACGGCAGCAGGATGTTGTCAAACCCACCGGACTCTGCCTGCAGGACGATATCGCGACAGTGTTCCCAGCTGGACTTCAGCTTCAGATCCGGAACACCCAGGAACTCGTAGTCGTCGTCGCAGAGGGCGGAAAACCAGCTGATCTCGCAAGGGGGACGGTTCATGGCAAGGGCGCTCCCATGGAGGCGACGAGGACGCGGTACCAGTCAGTGCGCGTCCAGCGCGGCCGATAGGCGTCAGGGATTTCGGCAATACGGGCCGGCGTCTGAGTGCCTACAATCGGAATGGGGTGGGCGGGATGCGCCATGATCCAGCTATAGGCCGCCGCCGACCGGGACACGCCGAACGTCTCGGCGATCTCGTCGAGAATGGCGCTCACGGCGCGAGCGCGGTCATCTGTCGGCGACGCCAGGCGCCCGCCACCCAAGGGTGACCAGGCCAGCACCGTCATGCTTCTCGCAATAGCCTGGTCCAGGACACCGTCACTGAGGGGAGAGATCGCCAAAGGCGAGAACTCTGGCTGGCAGGACACGACCGGCAGCGACAGATGCGCCGCCAGGGCCTCGACCTGCGAGGGTGTGTAGTTCGACACCCCCACCGCGCCAATCTTTCCAGCCTTGTGCGCGGCTTCCAGCGCGCGGGCGGTCTCAGCAGGATGGGTCAGGATGTCCGGACGATGGATCTGCCACAGCGCGACGTGCTCAACGCCCAGGCGCTGCAGCGACGCATCGATGGCCGAAGCGACATAAGTCTCACTGGAGTTATAGGGCGTCCCGATGACGATGCCGCCCTTGGTGGCGACAACCATGCGATGGGCCAACTCGGGCGACGCCGCGAGGACTTGACCCAGCAGAGCCTCCGAAGCGCCGAAGCCTTCGCCGTTGTCGGGACCGTAGATATCGGCCGTATCGAAGAGGGTCACGCCAGCGTCAAGCGCGGCCAGAATCAGCGATTGCGCCGCGCCGACATCCGTTCCGCGAAAGCGCCACATCCCCCAGGCGACCGAGGATACGCGCGGGCCACCCTCATACAGGGGGCGGCTTTCAGGAGGGGTAATCAGGTATGTCATCGTTGTCATACTAGCGAAGAGCGACGTTATGGCAACGCTGCTTCGCATTCAGAAAATTTCACCGCCAGCGCAAAAAATCGGCGAAACGAACCAAACTTACTTTCAAGGCGCATCGCATCGAGTCAATTTACTCGGAAATATTTATATACATATGTGTATCGGGCCCAATTACAATGTATTGGAATTTTCAAAAGCGAATTGTGTTTTCAAAATCTTAGATTTGACAATTCACAGATGAAATCCATCCAATTGCCGCACCCAGTATTCCGAATTCTCGGGTGACGTCGCTTCATCCGGTTGCCCAGCGCCCCCGATATGATAACGGTGTCACATTGGTGTATGGCGACTTGCGCTGCAAAATCTGCGTGAATCGGAACGATTCCGGGGAAAATCGATGATCCGAGGCAGCGTCTACGCACCCGGTCTAGCTGTTGCGACCCTGGCGACCCTGGCTGCAGCCTATGTCTCAGACCACTACGGCGCGCCGCTCACCCTGATGTGCCTGCTGTTTGGCCTGTCGATGAGCTTCCTCGCCGAAGACACGCGACTCGAGCCTGGCCTGACCATCGCCTCGCGCACCCTGCTGCGCTGGGGCATCGTGCTGGTCGCCACGCGCATTACCTTTAGCCAGATCGTCCAGTTGGGCCCCGCCGCCCTGCTCGCGGTCGTCGCCATCGTAGCCATCACCCTGAGCAGCAGCATATTCCTGGCTCGACGTTTCGGGTTCTCGGGGGCGTTCGGTGCACTGTGCGGCGGCGCCGTGGCGATCTGCGGCGCCTCGGCGGCCATGGCCTTCGCCAGCCTGCTGGGTGAGCGCCGCACGCCCCAGGCCCAACTGACCCTGGTGCTGGTCGGCATCTCGGCGATGAGCACACTGGCCATGACCGTCTATCCGATCCTGGCGCGCCACCTGCACTTCAGCGACGTCCAGGCCGGCTTCATGCTGGGCGCTTCGATCCACGACGTCGCCCAGTCCCTGGGAGCCGGCTATTCGTTCTCGCCGGCCGCCGGAGAGAACGCCGCCATCGTCAAGCTGACCCGCGTGGCGCTGCTGGCCCCGGCCATGATGGTGGTAGCAGTGTTTTTCCCCAAGGATCCCGAGGCCAGGATCTCCACTTTCATCCTGCCCTGGTTCGTGGTCGGGTTTTTCGGCCTGGCGGCCATCAACTCGTTCGGCCTGATACCTGCCGTGGTGGCCGAGGGCTCCAGCAAGGCTGCCGCCGCCCTGCTCGCCTGCGCGGTGACCGCCACAGGCATTCGTTCGAACATGAAATCATTGACCGAGCATGGCTTGCGCCCTCTGCTCATCATCGTCATCGCCACGGTGATCGCCCTGGTGTTGAGCATCCTGGCGGCGAAGTTCCTGATCCCGGCCTAGACTTGGTCCTCTAGGAAGGGGTCTTGGGCGCGGCAGTCGATGCGCGCAGGACAAGCTCGTGCGGCAAGCGGCGGTGGACCGGGCTTTCGACGCCCTCGAACAGCAGGCTGGCGGCGGCATAGGCCAACTGCCGCGTCGGTTGTCGCACCGTGGTCAAAGGCGGCCAAAGCTGTCCGGCAAGGGCGATATCGTCAAAGCCGGCGACCGAAAGGTCCCCCGGCAGCGCCATGCCCCGCCTATGGGCCACCGTCAGCACGCCGGCGGCCATGTCGTCATTGCTGGCGAAGATCGCGGTTGGCGGATTGGGCAAGTCCAGCAGGGTTTCGGCCGCCGCCACGCCCGAGGCGAAGTCGAACAGGCCCGGCCGGACATATTTCGGCTCGAACGCCAGGCCTGCGCGGTCCAGCGCCCGACGATAGCCGAACAGCCGCAGGTCGCTGGCCGTGTGATTGGGGTGGCCGACGATAAAGCCTATCCGCTTGTGTCCCAGCGCGATCAGGTGGCTGGTCATATCGTCGGCAGCCTGGACGTCGTCCATCGACACCGACGGACTGCGGCCATGATCGGTGCCGGGCGAGATGCGGACATAGGGCATGCCGCGCCGGTCCAGTTCCTCAAGTGCGGCAATCGAGTCGGTGACCGGCGAAGACAGGATCACGCCATCCACCTGGGTCTGGTCGATCAGGCCACCGACTTCCAAGGCCAGGTTGGGCGAGGCCGCGTCACTAGGCTGAGCCAGGAGCCGCACACCCTCCTCAACGCACCGTTCCCAGATCCCGGTCTGGATCTGATGGATGTAGTGCGGGCCCTGATTGTCATAGAAAAGCGCGATCTGATGGCTGCGTTTGCCCGCCAGCATGCGCGCCGCCGCGCTGGGCTGAAAGTTGAGTCGCGCCATCGCGCCCTCGACCCGCTGCCGCAGTTCCGCTGAAACGTATTTCTCCCGATTGAGCACACGCGACACGGTCTTGGTCGAGACGCCGGCGGCCGCTGACACATCCTTGATCGTAGCGCGCATCCGGTAGGATCATCCTCGACTCTGGATCGGAACCCTAGGCCATATCGGTGAAATCTGCACATCGTCTCGATAGCGCGACGACGCAATTGACCACGCCAGAACCAAGCTGCGTCCCGAAATCAAGCCGCTGGCGCTACCAGTTCGGCGGCGTCGCCATTGGGAGGACGTCAAAGTTCCAACCCGACGCGCCCGCAACGCGGTCGACCTGTATTCCTTCGATTGAACGCTGTAGGAGAGGCCAAATCGGTAGCATCCAGGTCTCGGCTTTGGCGTCTGCGCCTTCGGGTCAGGCCAATCGCACATCGAAGATGCGATACAGAGGGACACATCATGATCCATCGCCGCCAACACCTCGCCGCCAGCGCGCTAGCGCTTTTGTTCGTCGCAGATCAGGCTCTCGCCCAAGCGACGCAGGCCGCACCGACGGTGAGCGTCGCTGCTGTAGGTGCGACCGTTCCCACCGAGCAAGGCGGGGCCAACGCCGCCGCCCTGCTCTATAACCGTGCGGACCCCAGCAAGAGCATCATCGCCGCGACGGGGGAACTGGGCGGGCTTGAGTTCCATAGCCTGGACGGCGCCCGCAAGGCCGCCCTGCCCGGCGGCGAAACCTATGGCGTCGATACGCGCGAGATCGCCGGCCGGACGGTGCTGGCGGTGCTGGATCGCCAGGCCGGCCGCATCCGCCTTTCCAGCTATGACTTCACCTCTGGCCAGGCCCAGGCGATCGACGCACGCCCGCTGATGCTGGGCTATGCCGGCGAAGGCCTGTGCCTGCACAAGAGCCCCCGCGACGGCTCGCTGTACGCTTTCGCCCTCGGCGGCGACGGTCAGCTAGATCAATGGCTGCTGTATCCCACCGCTGACGGCAAGCTGGACGGCCGTCTGGTGCGCCGTCTGCACCTGTCGTCAGAAGCCAAGTACTGCGTCGCCGACGACCCTTCGGGCGCTCTTTATGTCGCCCAGCAGGCGGTCGGCATCTGGCGCTATGACGCCGACCCCGAGGCCGAGACTGTGGCCACGGTGATCGACATCAACCGTCTGGGCCGCATCAAGGGAGAGGTCGGCGGCCTGGCAATCCTGAACGGCGGAAATCAGGGCAATTACCTGGTCGCCGTCAACGCCGACGCCGGCGACTACAACGTTTATGATCGAAATGCCGATGACCGGTTCCTGGGCGCCTTCCGCGTCCAGGCCAAGGGCGCGGACGCCATCGAGGGGCCCGCTGGCCTGTTTGGCCTGCGCACGCCCGTCGGCCCGGGCCTGCCGGCCGGCGCCCTGCTAGTCACGGACGACCGCAAGGTCGGGGCCAACACCCAGGTGCTGTCGTGGCAGGACGTCGCCGCCGCCTTGCAGGTCTCGCCTGGCCAGGCCGCGCCCCAGGCGACGCCCAGCACTCTGGCCCTGGTCCAGGCGACCATGGAGACCCCGCCCGTCGAGCACGGCGGCGACGCGGCCGACGACCCGGCAATCTTCGTCCACCCGACCAATCCGACGAAGAACGCCATCATCGCCACCGACAAGAAGGGCGGCCTGCTGGTCTATGACCTGTCGGGCAAGCTGCTGCAGTCCCTGCCCGACGGCAAGATGAACAATGTCGACCTGCGCGGCGGCTTCAAGCTGGGCGGCAAGACTGTCACCCTGGTCACGGCCAGCGACCGCACCCGCAAGGCCATCGCGATCTACACCATTGATCCCGACACCCGGCTGCTGACCAGCGTCGCCGACGGCCTGCAGGCCACAGGACTCTCCGATCCCTACGGCCTGTGCATGTATCGCAACAGGAAGGGCGCGACCTTCGTGTTCATCAGCGATCCCGACGGCGGCGTGCGGCAGTGGAGACTGCTCGCCACCCCAGGCGGCAAGGTTCGCGCCGAGCAGGTTCGCGATCTGAAGTTCGACACCCAGACAGAAGGCTGCGTCGCCGACGACGAAACCGGCGCCCTCTACATCGCCGAGGAAGACGCCGCCCTGTGGAAGCTGGGCGCCGAGCCCTCGACCGGGACGGCCCGCAAGTCCGTGGTCCGGGTGGTCGACAACTCCGCCCTCAAGGACGATCTGGAAGGCGTGGGCCTTTACGCTCAAGCCGGCGGCAAGGGCTATCTGGTGGTCTCCAGCCAGGGCAACAACAGCTACGCCCTGTTCCGGCGCGAGGGCGACAACGCCTATGTCGGCTCGTTCGCCGTGATCGCCGACGGCGCGACCGGCATCGACGGCGTCTCCGAAACCGATGGCCTGGAGGTCACCAGCCTCTCGCTGGGCGCGGGCCTGGAAAGCGGAGCCTTCATCGCCCAGGACGGCCGCAACGTCTCGCCGCCCGAGAACCAGAACTTCAAGCTGGTTCCCTGGTCAACGATCGCGGGAAAAATGAGGCTCCGCTGAGCGCAACGCGCGAACTGAAGTTTCGACCTGAAATCCCAGTGGTCTGGCAAGATCGACGCCCACACCCTGCTGGCCACGGCTACAGATAGACGAGCCGTGTCTGGCCCTGGATCTGAGCCTCAAGTCACGAACGGAAACGGCGACAGGGCCTTACTGGACTCCTCAACCAGCAGGGTCCTGTTGATCGGGGCGGCCGCCCGTTGCGGACAGGCGGGACGCTCGCAGATCCGGCATGACGGGCCTATCTCGACCGTCATCGGCGAGACCATGTCGAGGCCCCGGGCATAGACAAGCTTGCTGGCGTATTTCAGCTCGCACCCCAGCCCCACGACCAGTTCGTCTTCCAATCCGGCCTGCAGGCCCGAGACGCGGCGCACCGTCCGCGACAGCGTGAAGTAGCGCTGCCCGTCCGGGGTCTCGATCACCTGGGTGATGATCCGTCCCGGCGTCTTGAAGCTGTCGTGGACGTTCCAGCGCGGACAGGCTCCGCCAAAGCGCGAGAACGGAAATGGACCCGCCGCGAAGCGCTTGGAGATGTTCCCTGCCGCATCCAGGCGCATCATGAAGAACGGAGTTCCACGCGACCCGGGTCGGCTAAGTGTGGTCAGGCGCTGGGCGGCCTGCTCATAGCTGATCCCAAAACGCGAGCGCACCCGCTCAATGTCGTAGCCGCTGGCCTCCATTGCCGCCAGAAACGGCTCGTAGGGCGTCATGATCGCCGCCGCCAGGTAATTGCCGAGAAACACCTTGAGCAGCTGGCGCGTGGCGCGGTCCGGCGCCTGGAAACGATCGGCCAGGGTCGACAGCGTCTCGTCAGCCTCCATCAGACCCAACTGATAGCACATGGCGAAGATCCGGCTGGCCGGGGCCAGGGTCTCGGAGAGCATCAGGCGCTTGCGGTGATGGTCATAGCGACGCAGCGAACTGGCCATAGCCTCTACCGGCATGACCCGCGCCTGGATCTCGAAGCGCTCCAACAACCGCGCCCGCACAGCCGGCCCAAGATCCTGATGATCAGCCTTCATGGCCGCAACGATGGCCTCGGCCGCCGTCTCCAGTTCGGCGAAATGGTTACGCTGTGATCCGACCAGATCGCGTACCCAATCGGTCGAAGTCTGAGATGAGGACGTCACTGAGCCATCCGGCCGCTCAAACACACCCAGATCAATCAGACGGCCCCGATCCAGATAGGCGCGATAGAGACGCGACATGGCCTCGGCCATGCCCGGCGACAACTCGGCGACCTCGGCCGCCTCATGCCGACTGACCCCCAGATCGGCGAACATCCGGTCGGCGAGTATCTCCTCCAGCCCTGCCCCGCCCCCGGGATCGTCCGCCGACAGGCTTCGCAAGTCGAGATCATAGGCGTCGGCCAGACGCAGCAGAATCTGGGCCGTGACCGGCCGCTGATTGCGCTCCAACAAGTTCAGATAACTGGCCGAAACGCCCAGGTTCTCGGCCATGCGGCTCTGGGTGACGCCCATGTCGCGGCGAAGCCGCTTTAGCCTGCCACCGAGAAACAGCTTTTTGTCATGTGTCGCCATTCTGTCAACTTGTCACAAGTTTACACAAAACACAAAGTCGGACTGTGACAAATTGCCTTCAATAGGTTCGACGTCCGAGCTGTCGCGCCGCTAGCTCTCCTTACAAACTTTTTCTCCGACCGCCCAGCGGTTGGCCGCCGATGGGGATCAGACCAATGACGCTGCGCAAAACCTACGCTCAACACCGCGAAGCCGTCCTGGCCCGCTATCCGCAGGGCGTGACGCCAGGCGGCGTCGGCATCGACGACATCATTCAGTTGAAGCTGCAAAACACCTTCTCGACCCACCTGGACATCGCCCGCGAAATGGCAACCGTCATGCGAGCCGATATGGCGGCATACGACGCCGATAGCAGCAAGTTCACCCAGTCGCTGGGGTGCTGGTCGGGGTTCCACGCCCAGCAGATGATCAAGTCGGTCAAACGTCTGCGTGGCACCACCAAGGGCGCCTATGTCTATCTCTCCGGCTGGATGGTCGCGGGCCTGCGTAACCGCTTCGGCCATCTGCCCGACCAGTCGATGCATGAGAAGACCGCCGTCGTTGATCTGATCGAAGAGATCTACGTCTCGCTGCGCCAGGCTGACGAGGTCGCGATCAACGACCTGTTCAAGACGCTGAAGACCGCTCGCGAGGCCGGCGACAAGGCGGCCGAAAAGGCTGCAATCGCAGCCATCGACGGCTTTGAGACCCACGTCGTGCCGATCATCGCCGACATCGACGCGGGCTTTGGCAACGAGAACGCCACCTATCTGCTGGCCAAGGAGATGATCAAGGCCGGCGCCTGCTGCCTGCAGATCGAAAACCAGGTCTCGGACGCCAAGCAATGCGGCCACCAGGACGGCAAGGTCACCGTGCCGCGCGAGGATTTCATCGAAAAGCTGCGCGCGTGCCGCCTGGCCTTCGAGGAACTGGGCGTCGACGAGGGCGTCATCGTCGCCCGTACCGATAGCCTGGGCGCCGGCCTCACCCAGAAAGTGCCCGTCAGCCAGGAGCCTGGCGATCTGGCCAGCGACTACATCAAGTGGCTGAAGACCGAAGCCATCACGCCGGACAATCCGATCCTGCCGGGCGAACTGGCGCTCTATCGCGGCGGCCAGTTTGAAAAGCCGGTGCGCATGCCCAACGGCCTCTTCGCCTTCCAAGACGGGACCGGCCGAGCTCGCGTGATCGAGGACTGCATCGCCTCGCTGACCCAGGGCGGCGCTGATCTGCTGTGGATTGAAACCGACACCCCCAATGTCGACGAGATCGCCTCAATGGTCTCGGAAATCCGCAAGGTCGTGCCCAATGCCAAGCTGACCTACAACAACTCGCCATCGTTCAACTGGACCCTGAACCTGCGCCGCCAGGTGCGCGAGCAGTGGATCGCCGAGGGCAAGATCCACGCCGACTCCTATCCTGAAGGCAACGCCCTGATGTCGGCCGACTATGACGACGCCGACCTGGGCCGCGAGACCGACGCCCGCCTGGCCGCCTTCCAGACCGACATCTCCGCCCGCGCCGGTGTGTTCCACAACCTGATCACGCTGCCGACCTTCCATCTGACCGCCAAGAGCATGGACGAGCTGTCGCGCGGCTATTTCGGCGATGACAAGATGAAGGCCTATGTCAATTCGGTGCAGCGCGAGGAAATCCGCCGCGGCGTCTCGGCCGTCAAGCACCAGCACGAGGTCGGCTCGGATCTGGGCGACACCTTCAAGGAAATGGTCGCCGGAGAGCGCGCCCTGAAGGCCGGCGGCCACGGCAACACCATGAACCAGTTCGCGGCCGAATAGGTCTCGACCAACCCCATCGATAGGAGGACTGCCCCATGTCTGCTCCCGCCTTCACCCCCGCCGCCATGCCCAACCCGACCGCGCAGGAACGCGCGGTTGACCGGGTGGCGGAAGCCTCGCACCGTCTGAACGAAGCGGTTCGGCGCGCCATCGACGCCGGCTATTCGGTGGAACTGGTTCGGTCTTCCCGCTTCCATGACGGCGCGGGCAACTGGGGCGACCAGATTGTTCCCACGGTCCGACCCAAGGGCGCGCAAGAGAGCGCCTGACCCTATCCTAACGGCCACAACGACGACTTCTGACTACAGGATCTCTCCATGCCCCTCGACATCGCCGCCCACATTGAGATCACAGGCCCTGTCGAGGGTCGCGCGGTAGAGATCCTGACCCCCGAGGCCCTGGCCTTCGTGGCTGACCTGCACCGTCGGTTTGACGCGCGTCGTCGTGAACTGCTGGCGGCGCGGGTCGCTCGCCAGGTCCTCTTCGACGCCGGCGAAGCTCCGGACTTCCTGGCCGAAACGGCCGACATCCGGTCAGCCGACTGGACCGTGGCCCCGATCCCGGCGGACCTGCAAGACCGCCGCGTCGAGATCACCGGCCCCGTCGATCGCAAGATGATCATCAACGCCCTCAACTGTGGGGCCAAGGTGTTCATGGCCGACTTCGAGGACGCCACCTCTCCGACCTGGGCCAACCTGATCGAGGGCCAGGTCAATCTGAAGGACCGCTGGGCCGGCGCGCTGACCCATGTGGATCCCAAGTCCGGCAAGAGCTACGCGCTGGGAGCCAACCCCGCCGTCCTCGTCATTCGTCCGCGTGGCTGGCATCTGCCTGAACGCCACATGGAGGTCGATGGCCTGCCCGTCAGCGGAGCCTTGTTCGATTTCGGCCTGTACTTCTTCCACAACGCCAAGGCGTCGCTGGCGCAAGGCTCGGGCCCCTACTTCTATCTGCCCAAACTGGAGAGCCATCTGGAGGCGCGCCTGTGGAACGAGGTGTTTGTCCACGCCCAGGCCGCGCTGGGCATCGCCAATGGCACGATCAAGGCCACGGTGCTGATCGAGACCATCCCCGCCGCCTTCGAGATGGACGAAATCATCTTTGAGCTGCGCGACCACATGGCCGGCCTCAACTGCGGCCGCTGGGACTACATCTTCTCGTTCATCAAGCGCCTGGGCCGTCGCCCAGATTTCCTGACGCCGGACCGCTCGGCCATGGTGATGGGCAAGGCCTTCCTGGGCGCCTATTCGCTGAAGCTGATCCAGACCTGCCACCGGCGCGGCGCCTTCGCCATGGGCGGCATGGCCGCCCAGATCCCGATCAAGGGCGACGAGGCCGCCAACCAGGCCGCCTTCGCCAAGGTTCGCGCGGACAAGGAACGCGAGGCCGGCGCCGGTCACGACGGCACCTGGGTCGCTCACCCCGATCTGGTTCCCGTGGCCATGGAGGTCTTCGACCGCCTGATGCCGACGCCCAACCAGCTGGACAAGCGCCTGGCCGACCTGACCATCACCCAGCCCCAGATGCTGGAACTGCACGAGGGCGTCCGCACCGAGGCGGGCGTGCGCGAGAACATCCGGGTTGGCGTGCGTTACACCCAGGCCTGGATCGAAGGCCGGGGCGCGGTGCCGCTCTACAACCTGATGGAAGACGCAGCCACGGCCGAGATCTGCCGCACCCAGCTGTGGCAGTGGATCAAGCTGGGCGCCGATCTCGACGACGGCCGCGAGATCACTTCGCAATTGTTCATCAGCCTGCTGACCGACGAGATGGACGGCCTGCGCCGCGACTTCGCCTCGCCGCGCCTGGAGGAGGCCGCCCTGCTGTTCTCACGGATGGCCCTGTCCGAGACGCTGGAGGAGTTCCTGACCCTGCCGGCGTACGAGTTGATCGCCTGAAGGAAGCCGTGTTCGCATAGGTCCGTCGGACCCGAGCCGGTTTAGATTTCAGCGGGCAAGGACGGCGTCCTTGTCCGCCAGAACCGGTAGGCGGTCTTGGCTGTAAGCGGTCCCGCAACGGCGCTCCTGTTCTCAGGGTGTGACGTTGGCCGGGTCCTAAAGCGGGCGCGCCGAACCTTGCTTACAGCAACGCCCCGTCACTCCCACTCAATCGTGCCGGGAGGCTTCGACGTCACGTCATAGACGACGCGGTTGACGCCCCGGACCTCATTGATGATCCGGGTGGCGGTCTTGCCCAGCACGTCCCACGGAAATTCGAAGAAGTCGGCCGTCATGCCATCGGTGGAGGTCACGGCGCGCAGGGCCAGAACGTTCTCATAGGTGCGGGCGTCGCCCATCACGCCAACCGTCTTGACCGGCAGAAGCACGGCGAAGGCCTGCCAGATCTTGTCGTAAAGGCCGGCCTCGCGGATGGCCTCCAGATAGATGGCGTCGGCCTGTTGCAGCACGGCGACCTTCTCGGGCGTGATGTCGCCGGGGATGCGGATGGCCAGGCCGGGGCCGGGGAACGGGTGGCGGCCGACGAAGGCCGGAGCCAGGCCCAGCTCGACGCCCAGGGCGCGGACCTCGTCCTTGAAGAGCTCGCGCAAAGGTTCGACTAGCTTCAGCTTCATGAAGTCGGGCAGACCGCCGACATTGTGGTGGCTCTTGATCACCGCCGACGGGCCGCCGCGCGCCGAAACGCTTTCGACCACGTCAGGGTACAGCGTGCCCTGGGCCAGGAAGTCGGCGCCGTCGATCTTGGCCGCCTCGCGGTCGAAGATGTCGATGAACTTGCCGCCGATGATCTTGCGCTTGGTCTCCGGATCGCTGACGCCCGCCAGCGCCCCCAGGAACTCGGCCCCGGCATCCACGTGGACCAGCGGGATGTTGTAGTGGTCGCGGAACAGGGTGACGACCTGATCGGCCTCGTTGTGGCGCAGCAGGCCGGTATCGACGAAGACGCAGGTCAGCTGGGTGCCGATCGCTTCGTGGATCAGCACAGCCGCGACCGAGCTGTCGACGCCGCCCGACAGGCCGCAGATCACCTTGCCGGTCCCGACCTGGGCGCGGATCTTGCCGACCATCTCCTGGCGGAACGACGCCATGGTCCAGTCGCCCTTCAGGCCGGCCAGCTTCAGGAAGTTGCGATAGACCTGCGTGCCGTTGACGGTGTGGACCACCTCGGGGTGGAACTGCACCGCATAGATCTTGCGGGCGTCGTCAGCGATGGCGGCAAAGGGCGCGCCGTGCGAGGTGGCAATGACCTCGAAACCTTCCGGGATGGCGGTGACGCGGTCGCCGTGGCTCATCCAGACGGTTTCCAGCTCGCCGACACCGGCCAGGCCCTCGAACAGCGGGCTTTGCTTGCCGATGGTTAGTTCAGCGCGACCGAACTCGCCAGCGTGGCCGCCCTCGACCTTGCCGCCCAGCACGTCGCAAAGCAGTTGTTGGCCATAGCAGATGGCCAGCAGCGGCACGCCAAGATCGAACAGCTTCTTGCCGATGCGGGGGCTGTCGGCCTCCAGCACGCTGGCCGGGCCGCCCGACAGGATGATGGCCGAAGGCGCGTAGTCATCGACCAGGGCCTCGGCCTTGTCGAACGGATGGATCTCGCAATAGACGCCCGCCTCGCGCACCCGGCGGGCGATCAGCTGGGTCACCTGGCTGCCGAAATCGACGATCAGAACGCGCTGGTGATGGACGGGGGCGGTCATGGGCGATGGGTCTCCGGCGTTCGAATAGTCTGCCCTTCTCCCCGTGCAGGAGAAGGTGTCAGCCGCAGGCTGACGGATGAGGGGTCGCGCCTGCGTCGGACGGTCGGCGACTTGTCGAGCGCCGAGAAACCCCTCATCCGACCGCTACGCGGCCACCTTCTCCCACAAGGGGAGAAGGATCTTATGTTCGTTCCAGCACGGCGGCGAAGAAGCCATCCGTGCCAGCGGTGTGCGGGGTCAGGCGCAGGTAGCCCTGGGCGCTGACATGGTCGGCAATGGCCTCGAAGGCGATCGGCTTGACAACAAAGTCGGGCCGACGCGCCAGGAAGGCGGCGACGCGATCCTCGTTCTCCTCGATCAGCAGCGAGCAGGTCACGTAGACCAGTCGTCCGCCGACCTTCACGAAGTCAGCGGCGTCGATCAGCACGCTGTCCTGCTCGATCTGGCGCTTGGCCAGCTGGTCGGGCGACAGACGCCACTTGGCGTCAGGATGGCGGCGCCAGGTGCCTGAGCCGGTGCAGGGCGCATCGACGAAGACGACGTCCAGCTTGCCCTCAAGGCCCTTCAGGGGTTCGGCTTCGATCGGCGAGCGGATCTGCAGGTTGCGAACCCCAGCCCTCTGGCTGCGGCGGATCGTGTCGGCAAGGCGGCGGGCATCGCTGTCATGGGCGAAGATCTGGCCGGTGTTGCCCATCGCCGCCGCCAGGGCCAGCGTCTTGCCGCCGCCGCCGGCGCAGAAGTCCAGAACCTGCTTGCCCTTGATCTCGCCGGCCATCGTGGCGGCGATCTGGGAGCCCAGGTCCTGCACCTCGAACCAGCCCTTGGAGAAGGCCGGAACGGCCTCGACTGAGGGCGTGCGGTCGGCGGCCTGGGGCGCTGGAATGCGGAAGGCGTTTTCCAGAACGCCGGCCGGCTCGCCGCCGATCAGGGCGACGGCCTTGGCGCCGCGCTCGGCGTCAGTCTTGATGGTGTTGATCCGCAGATCGACGGGAGCCCGCTGCGACAGGGCCGCCATCTCGCTGCGAACGCTGTCGCCGAGGGCTCGGGCCAGGAAGGGCTCAAGCCAGTCGGGATAGTCGCCGGCCACCGGCGCCGGCGCGTCATCCAGCGAGGCCGGCGTCGTCAGGGCCTTGATCTCGGCCTCGGCCAGAGCGCCTGCGCCATGCTCTTCGCCCACCGCCTCTGCGACGCGCTCGGGCGACCAGCTCCAGACGTGGGCCAGGACGCCCAGCACCACGCCGCGCGCGCTGCTGTCGCCCATCATGAAGCCCAGGGAGCGCTTTCGGCGCAGGGCGTCCAGCACCAGGCCGGACACGAAGGCCCGGTCCTTGGAGCCGGCATAGCGCGCGCTCTCGCCCCAGCGCTTGAGCGCCATCTTTACCGGAAAATGCCGCGCCTCGATCTCGGCCAGAACCTCGATCGCGGCTGAAACCCGTCCACCGTCCCGCATGGTCTCAGACCACCATGGCCGCAAGGACCATCCCGAGACCAATCATCGACGCCACCCACACAAGGCTGCGCGCGACAGGGACACCGAAGGCATAAAGCGGCAGGTAGATCGCCCGCGCGACGACATAGAGCAGAGCGCCATGGGCCGAGACGAAGCCGATACGACCGGACAGATAGACGGCCAGAACGCCGGCGGCGAAGAGCGGGAATGTCTCCCGGAAATTGGCGGACGCGCGACCCAGCCGGCCGGCCATGCCGGTGAGTGTGACAGGCGTGTCGCGCGGGCCGACATTCCACTTCAGACCCCGCTGCGGTTGGGCGGCAGCGCTGGCCCACAGCAGGTGGACCAGTCCGATCAGGACCGCGACGGCGAGGAGCTGAAGTTCGATGGCGACCCGCATGATCTAGACCGCGCTCGGATAGTTGGGCGCCTCGCGCGTGATCATCACGTCGTGGACGTGACTTTCCCGCAGGCCCGCGCCGGTGATGCGCACAAAGCGGGCGCGGCTCTGGAACTCGGCGATCGTGGGGGCGCCGACATAGCCCATGGCGGCGCGAAGACCGCCGACCAGCTGGTGCAGCACCGGAGCGATGGCGCCCTTGAACGGCGTCTGACCCTCGATGCCTTCCGGCACCAGCTTGAAGCTGTCGGTCACTTCCTTCTGGAAGTAACGGTCGGCCGAACCGCGGGCCATGGCGCCCACCGAGCCCATGCCGCGATAGCTCTTGTACGAACGGCCCTGGTACAGGAACACCTCGCCGGGCGCCTCTTCGGTGCCGGCGAACATCGAGCCCATCATGGCCGTGCTGGCGCCGGCGGCGATGGCCTTGGCCAAATCGCCCGAGTATTTGATGCCGCCGTCAGCGATGACCGGCGTTCCGCTCTCCTTGGCGGCGCGAACGGCCTCCATGATTGCGGTCAACTGCGGCACGCCTACGCCCGCAACGATGCGGGTGGTGCAGATCGAGCCCGGTCCGATACCGACCTTCACCGCATCGGCGCCGGCGTCGATCAGGGCGCGAGCCGCGTCGTAGGTGGCGATGTTGCCGGCCACGATCTGGACGCGGTTGGCTTCGCGCTTCAGACGGCTGACTGCGGCCGTCACCTGGCTGGAGTGGCCGTGGGCGGTGTCGATGACCACGACGTCGACGCCGGCGTCCACCAGACCCATCGAGCGCTCGAAGCCGGCGTCGCCGACCGTCGAGGCCGCACCGACCAGCAGGCGGCCCTTATCGTCCTTGGCCGCCAGAGGGTGCGCCTGGGCCTTTTCGATGTCTTTCACGGTGATCAGGCCGACGGCGTGGAAGCCGTCGTCGACAACGATCAGACGCTCGATCTTGTGCTTGCGCAGTAGCTCGCGCGCTTCGCGGGGATCGACGCCCTCGCGCACCGTGATCAGGTTCTCGCGGGTCATGATCGCCGAGGCCGGGACCTTGTCGTCCCCCTCGAAGCGCATGTCGCGGTTGGTCAGGATACCGACCAGCTTGCCCGAGCCGCGCTCGACCACCGGGAAGCCCGAGATCTTGCGACGGGCCGTGATCTCGCGGACCTCGGCCAGGGTGGTGTCGGGATGAATGGTCAGCGGATTGATGACCATGCCACTTTCGTAGCGCTTCACTTCGCGCACGTGATCGGCTTGCTCGTCCACCGTCATATTGCGGTGCAAGATGCCCATGCCGCCGGCCTGAGCCATGGCGATGGCGAGGCGGCTTTCGGTGACCGTGTCCATGGCGGCGGACACGAGCGGGATGTTCAGACTGATTTCACGCGTGAACTTGGTCTCGGTCGTCACCTGGGTCGGCATGACGTCGGATGGACCGGGTTCGAGCAAAACGTCGTCGAAGGTGAGCCCTTCGCGAATCTCCATTGGAGTCTCCATTTTGCGGCGCGGGTATAGCGGCGGGGTCCGGGTTTGTCGAGCCGCTCAAGACACTTAGCGGACCCGTTCTAGGCCGTCGCCGAAGGCGCGTCCTCGAATAGACAGTCCAATGCGCCCCGTCCAAGCTTGGATAGCAAGACAAGACCGTCTCCGGGCTCGACGGGATGGTCAGCGCGAGGCCTCGTGACGGCAGTTCCGTCCGGGCGATTGATCTGAAGCAGGAAGGCGCTGCGGGCACGGCGCTCGATCTCGCCGACCGTCAATGCACCGTGGGCGACATCCTGCGGCACGACCAGGATCTCGATATCCAGGCCGAGACGGTCTAGGGCCCTGTCGAGCGACCCGCTGGCCTGCCCGCCCCGGAAGATCTGGGCCATTTCAGGAAACAGGATCAGCTCGGCGATCCGTTCAGCCCCGATGTGTGTCGGCAACACCACCCGGTCCGCGCCGGCCTGCAGCAGCTTGCCCTCCGTCGACGGGCGCTCCCCGCGGGCGATGATTTGCAGCTTGGAGTTGAGACTGCGCGCCGAGAGGGTGATAAATACATTGTCGGCGTCATCGGCCAGGACCGTGGCCAGCACCTTGGCGCGCTCGATATGCACGGTCTTCAACATCGCTTCGTCGGTCGCGTCGCCTTGCCGGCAAAGATGCCCGAGTTCAAGGGCGTGCTGGGCGCGCGCTTCATCGCGCTCGATGATCACCAGCGGCGCTCCGGCCGCCGCCAGTTCGCCCGCCAGCATCATCCCGATCCGGCCAAAGCCACAGATGATGGTGTGGCCTTCCAGCCGCTCGATAGTCTTTTCCACGCGTTTACCGAAGAACTGTTCGAGTTGGGTCTGGGTCAGGGCCTGCACCAGCGAGCCGGTGACAATGATGACCCCGGTGCATCCGAACACCATCGTGGCCATGGTGACGAGGCGCAAGTAGTCGGTGTCAATCGCGCGAACCTCGCCATAACCGACCGTGAAGATGGTCAGGGTGACCATGTAGAGGGCGTCGCCGAACGGCCAGCCGGCCGCTCCGTAGGCGACGATCGCGCACGCGGCAACAAACAGAACGAAGGCAATCGAGAGCGCCAGGTTGCGAAACGGTCGCGAAACCAGGCTTTCGATGCCGCCCGCCGACCTTCTCACCGCCCCCGGAACCCCGTCGCCACCAGGAATACCTCCGAGCTGTCGGCACGACTTGCCTTGGGCTTGTAGTGCACGACCTTGTCGAAGTTCTTCTTGAGGCGGGCAATGACGTCGGCGGTCTCGCCCCCCTGGAAGGCCTTTGCCACGAAGGCGCCGCCGGGCTTGAGCACTTCAATGGCGAACTCTGCGCCCATCTCGATCAGGCCGACGATGCGAAGGTGATCCGTCTCGCGGTGACCGACGGTGTTGGGCGCCATGTCCGAGAGCACCACATCCGGCGCGCCGCCCAGCAGCTCGATCAGCTTGGAAGGGCAGGCGTCGTCGGTGAAATCCATCTCCAGAATGTGGGCAGGCTCGACGGGGTCGACGGGAAGCAGATCGACTCCGACCAGTTGGGTGACGCCGCGCTCGACCGCGATCTGCAGCCAGCCGCCGGGCGCGCACCCCAGGTCGATGACGCGAGCGCCTTTCTTGAAGAAGCCAAACTTCTCGTCGATCTCGCTGATCTTGAAGGCCGCCCGGCTGCGATAGCCCATCGCGCGGGCCTTGGCCGAGAACGGGTCGTTGATCTGCCGCTCGAGCCACGCCTGCTGCGAGGTGGTGCGGCCGTAGGTCTTCTTCAGGCGCGCGGGCTTGGTGCGGCCAGCGTCAGTGCCGCCGGCCGGCGGCTTGACCATGCGCTTGCGGGGCGGTTCTTCTTCGGTCATTCGGACACCGGCTTCAACTTGGACGCCCCGCCACGGCGGCGCCGACGCGGGCGACGCTGCTGTTCGGACATCAGGGACATCAGGAGCCCCTCTCTAAGCCCTCGATCGGCCACACGCACGCGCGAACACGGCCAAAGCTCCTGAACGGCTTGAAGAATCGCCGCGCCGGCCAGAACCAGATCGGCGCGATCGGCGCCAATACACGGCTCCAGCGCGCGTTCCGCAGCCGTCAGGCCCAGCAGGTGGTCGGCAGCGGCCTCGCAATCCTTGCGTTCCATCCACAGCCCGTCGACGACATTGCGGTCATAGCGCTGCAAGCCCAGGTGCAGGCCGGCCAGGCTGGTGATCGCGCCAGACGTCCCGACCAGATGCGCTCGGTCCTGCTCGAACAGTTCCCGCATCGGCTCGGCATGCGGAAAGGCCTCGATACGGCCCTTCACGTCATCGACCATGGCGCGAAACCAGCCCTCCTCGGCCCGTTCGCCCTCCGGGAAACGCTCAGCCAGGGTCACGACGCCCACAGGGATCGACAGCCAGGCCTTGATCGGCAGCTTCCAGGCCGCGAACTGACGCGGCTTGGCGTCCAGCCCCTCACCTTTCAGATCAACCCAGGACAGCTCAGTCGAACCGCCGCCCACATCCACCACCAGCGCGGCGTCGGCATCGCGGTCGAACAGGCTCATGCAGCCGGCGACCGAGAGCTGGGCCTCCTCGCGCGGGGTGATGATCTGCAGGCGAAGACCGGTCTCCTCGGCCACGCGCTCAACGAAGGCCGCGCCGTTGTCGGCGCCGCGACAGGCCTGGGTGGCCACAGCCTTGATCTTGATCGCCTTGCGACGGCGGATCTTTTCCGCGCAGACCTTCAGCGCCGCCATCGAGCGGTCCATGGCCGCGTCTGACAGCCGACCGGTCTGCGACAGGCCCTCGCCCAAGCGTACGATGCGAGAATAGGCCTCAACGACGCGGAATCCGCGCGGAGACGGTGTCGCCACCAGAAGGCGGCAATTATTGGTGCCCAGATCGAGCGCCGCATAGCACGACTGCTCACCCGGCGGTCGCCGACGCCGCCCGCTCTCCGCACTGGAAGAGATGGACGCGTCGGGCGCGCGCGGCGCCTCCGACATGGTCTTTCCACCTTGTCTCGCAGACGCCGCAAATCACGGCGTCTCACTTCGAGGACAAGCATAGCAACGCGGCGACAGCGGGCGGAAGCCTTGTTATCCGTCTGCGGAATTCTACGTTCAGGATTCAGTCAGGTGGGGCTGCTATCATCAGCCCATGAATTCGAGATTCGCCAAATTCGCGATCGGCCAGGTGGTCAAGCACCGGATCTTTCCGTTCCGGGGGGTCGTGTTCGACGTCGACCCTGTGTTCGCCAATACCGACGAATGGTGGGAATCGATTCCCGAAGACATCCGGCCGCTCAAGGACCAGCCGTTTTACCACCTGCTGGCCGAGAACGACGAGAACACCTATGTCGCCTATGTGTCGGAGCAGAACCTGCTGGCTGACGAGACCGGCGAGCCGGTGCAGCACCCCCAGACGGCTGTGATCTTCGAGTCCTTCGATGAGGGCGCGTACAAGCTTCGCCCCCGGATTTCACACTAGACGCAAGATCTGGTCGGAATAACTGCCCTTTTCGGCAAATTCCGAACGATACTTGCCGCCAACGAGGCGTAGCGTCTCTGTATGAGCGCTGACGGTTTTACTCCCTCGCCGCCGCCCGGAGCCCGGGCGGACTGGACCATCGATCAGGCTTGGGAAAGCTATTCCCAGGCCGAGCACGAGGTCTGGATCACGCTGTATGAGCGCCAGACGGCCATGCTGCCCGGCCGTGCCTGCGACGCCTTTCTGCGCGGTCTCGACGCCTTGGACCTGCACCGGTCGGGGATACCCGATTTCACCCGGATCAATGAAGAGCTCCAGCGCCTGACAGGCTGGAGCGTGGTCGCCGTCCCGGGCCTCGTGCCTGACGACGTGTTCTTCGACCACCTCGCCAACCGCCGATTCCCCGCTGGACAGTTCATCCGCAAGCCCGATGAACTCGACTACCTGCAGGAACCCGACATCTTCCACGACGTGTTCGGCCATGTGCCGATGCTGACCGACCCGGTGTTCGCCGACTACATGCAGGCCTATGGCCAAGGCGGGCAGCGGGCCCTGGAACTGGGGCGATTGGCCAACCTGGCGCGGTTGTACTGGTACACGGTCGAGTTTGGCCTGATGCAGACGCCGCAGGGCCTGCGGATCTACGGGGCGGGCATTGTTTCCTCGCGCACCGAGTCGATCTTCGCCCTCGACGATCCCTCTCCAAACCGCATCGGCTTTGACCTTGAGCGGGTGATGCACACCCCCTACCGGATCGACGACTTCCAGCAGGCCTATTTCGTCATCGACTCGATCCAGACCCTGCAGGCGGTCACATTGCAGGACTTTGCGCCGATCTATGACCGGTTGGCCACCGCCGGCGACATCGGTATCGCGCAGATCCTGCCCGGCGACACGGTGTTCACGCGAGGGACCCAGTCCTATGCCAGCGCCGGTGGTCGGCTGGCCTCGGCGCGCGGCTGAGACTTCAGGCCAAATAGCCAGCGCACCCCCGGGATCCGGCGGACGACTTCGTAGGTCGCAAAGCAGCCCGCGAAGGTCGCCAGGATCAGGATCGCCGCTTCCAGCCCCTGGGGCAGGTTCAGCTTGGCCAGATGATGGGCGATGACCACGATCAGGGTCTGGTGGACAATATAGAGCGGAAACACCGCCAGGGTCAGGTAGCGCAGGGCCGGCGCGTCCCGGTTCAGGTGTTTGGCGCCAAAGCCCAGGATGGCGGCGATGGCGCACCACTGGTCGATCGAATAGACGCACCGCATCACCAGCCGCAGCGCCTCAGCCGGGTTGGCGTCGTCGGCGCGATAGATCCAGGCATAGGTCGACCACGCCGCCCAGCAGACAACCGCCAGAACGAGCGCGAGCCAGCGCGCGCGGATCAGCCGTTCGCGCAGGGTCTCGGATTTGGCCAGACCAAAGCCCAGCAGGAAGGCCGGGAAAGACACCGCATGATTATACCAGTCGTCGGTCAGGGCGTGGGTGACCTCGAACAGCGGCATCAGGAACATGCGCGTCACGGCCAGGAAAGCGATGGGCCAGAGCAGCAGGCCGGGCCCCTTCATAGCGCGCTCAAGTCCGGCCTGAAGCTTGGCGCCCAGCCTGGGAACCAGCGCCAGTATCAGGGCCAGGATCAGGGAATAGACGAGCAGATAGGCCACGAACCACATGTGGTTCCAGGTCGGCGTGATCAGGCAGCCGTCGGCGTCGCACCAGTTCCCGGACGCGGTGGCGTACTTCACCCAGAACGCGCCATAGGGATCGACAACGAGCCCGGCGGCCGGACTCGCCGCCGCCGCCTCCAGGATCTCGTAATAGGACTGGGGCGGCACAATCACGAACATGGCGAAGACCAGCGGTGGCAGCAGCCGGGCGATCCGCGCGCCGGTCAGCTTCCCGACGCTGACCTTGTCGGCCATGAACCGGGTCGCGGCGCCGGAAACGAGGAACAGCAGGGTCAGCCGCCAGGGATTGGTCAGTTGCATCAAGGGCTCGATGGCCTCGACCGGATGCGGCGTCTTCACGTGCCACTCCCACGGTACGTAGAACATGCCGACGTGGTACAGAATCAGGAGGAAAAACGCCCCGACCCGGATCCAGTCCAGGTCGTAGCGACGGTCAAAGGATGCAGCGGTCGTGGTCATGAAGAGGCGCCCGGCTTGAAAAGGGATGCACAGGTCGTGCCCCGCGACGCCCGGCTCAGCCAAGAGCCTCGGGATCGGCGGGCCTTACCGGGGACGAGCGGAAAACCGGCCGGGACAAACGGCGTGCTTTTCGGGATGAGCGGCGAAGAGCGACGCGCGATCCTGCGGGCCTGGCTGCTCTGGATCGGCCTCATTGCCACCATCTGCGTCGTCAACGTCCTGACGATCCAGCACGACGATCCCGATCTGGCGCCCTTGTTTCCCGCCCTCTGGGAAGGCAGCAGCGCGCTGATCACCCTGGCGATCTTCGCCATTCCGGCCGCTGTCGCGCTCTGGAGCCATCGCAACCGCCCGCTGTGGTGGCAGGCCGCGCCGGTCCATCTCGTCGCGGTCCTGGCCTATTCGGCCCTGCATGTGGCGGGCTTCGTGGCGCTGCGGAAGCTGGCCTATCTGGTCGTCCTGCAGCAGACCTACGATTTCGGCGACCTCTCCAGCGAGTTCCCCTACGAGTTCCGCAAGGACGTGCTCGCCTACGGCGCCGCCTGGATCATCTTCTTCCTGTCGCTGCGACATGGCCGCCAGCAGGCCTCCGCCCTCGCCTCGCCTGCCTTGGCGACCTTCGACATCCAGGATGGCGCGCGGCTGATGCGGGTGCCCATCGACGACATTCTCGCCGTGCGCTCGGCCGGCAACTATGTGGAATTCGTACTGGTCGACAGCCGTCGACCGCTGATGCGCACCCCGCTAGCCTCGGTCCAGACCGACCTGACCGAGCATGGCTTCGTGCGCAGCCACCGCTCGTGGCTGGTCAACAAGGCCAAGGTCACGGGTCTGCGTCCGGAGGGCTCTGGCGACTACGCGGTCGAGCTGGGTGAGCTGGAAGCCCCGCTCTCGCGCCGCTTCCCCGAAGCCCTGGCCGCCCTGCGCGGCTAGAGAATCATACCCATCAGGATGTCGTCTTCCAGACGACCATCCGGATAGCGCCCGCGCGCGACCTGACGGCCCTCATGCTTGAAACCCAGCCGCTCATAGAGCCGGATCGCGCCGGGATTGCCGGCTCCGGCCGCAAGCTCGATCCGCAGGATCGGCGGGTCCATCACTCGTGCATAAGCGATCAGCGCCTCGAACAGCCGGGAGCCGATACCCAGGCCCTGGCGATTCGGATGGACGGCGACGGTCAGGTTGGACAGCACATGGGCGAACAGCGCCACGGTCTCGCGGCCGGCATGGATCTCACCCCAGATCGCGCCATCGGGGCCAACGGCCACGAAGCTGATCCCGGCGAGGAACCGCTCGACATAGTCCCGCGTGATCTCGTCGGGACGGCGCGCCAGACCATCGGGAACAGCCGCAACGGCGCGGTGCAGGTCGACCAGCGCCATGACGTCGTCAGGCGTCGCCGTCCGGACCTGGAAGCTCACGCGACCCTCTGGAACGGATAGAAATCACCGCCCAGGTCAAGGATGCCCGTCAGCTCGTCCAGCGCCTCGCGCACCTCGGTCAGCAGGGCCGGGTCAGCCAGGTCGACCGACGCCAGGCGGTCGCGATAGCGGCGCTCGACCCAGTCTTGGAGGCGCGCATGCAGGGCCGCGTCGAACCGCTGGGCGGGATTGGTCGCCGCCAGTTCTTGCTCGGTCAGCACCACCCGCAGGCGCAGGCAGGCGGGTCCGCCGCCGTTGCGCATGCTCTGACGGACATCGACATAGTCGACCCTTCCGATCGGGCCGTTCGACGTCGCCAGGCTCTCGGCCACGGCAAAGGCGCGGGGATTATCGCGGGTCTCGGCCGGGGCCAGCAACACCAGGCGAGCCTCGCCGGGGATGACCAGCAGCTGCGAATTGAACAGATAGCTGGCCACCAGGTCAGCCATCGGCAGGTCGGGCTCGGAGACCTCCACGAAGGCCGGCTCGAACAGGCCCTCGGCGGCAGCGCGAACCGAGGCCTCCATGCCGGCGCGATCCTCGAAAGCGCGCTCGTGGAAGAACAGGCACTCACGGGTGCCCACGCAGACGACGTCGTTGTGGAACGCCCCGCCATTGATCGCCGCCTTGCCTTGACGCGGAAAGATCGCCCGCGCAGCGCCGTGGCGACGCTCGACGGCCTCGAAGGCCTCGCGGGTCTGGCGGGCAGGATAGCGACCGTCCCAATGCTCCCAGGCCTCGCGACCCCAGACGAACATGTTGACGCCTGGCGCCCCGTGTTCGGCGCAAAGTCGCACATGATTGGCCGCGCCCTCGTCGGCGAAGTGCGGCTGGGCCGGCAGCGGCTCATGGACCGCGAAACGGGCTTCGTCCGGAAACAGGCGGCGCAGGCTGCGCGTCGTCTGCGGACCTTCCAGGCTGCGATGCAGATTGGTCAGCAGGTTGGCCGGCGTGAAGTGCACCCGGCCATCGGCCGTATCGGCGCTGGGCGTCACCGTCGCGGCATTGGCGGCCCACATCGGCGACGCCGAGCAAACAGCCGAGGCCAGGGCCGGCGCTTCCTTCCAGGCGCGTTCCAGAACTGCGCCATCTGAGCCGGAAAAACCCAGCGACTTCAGTAGGCTTACGTCCGGGCGCTCATGCGGCGGCAGAGCGAACTGCGGCACGCCCAGATCGGCCAGCATGCGCATCTTGCCAAGGCCTTCCAGCGCCGCACCACGCGGGTTGGACACCTCGCCCGCGTTCTTCTGGCTGGCCAGGTTGCCGGGCGACAGGCCGACATAGGAATGGGTCGGCCCGACCAGGCCGTCGCAATTGGCTTCGATCGCTGAACTCATGGTCGCAAGCCCTTGATATCGCCGAGGGTGTCGCGCACAGCATCAGCCTCGAAACTGGCCACCGGATAGGCGCAATAGTCGGCCGCATAATAGGCGCTGGGCCGATGATTGCCCGACGCGCCCAGCCCGCCAAACGGCATGGAGCCCGCCGCCCCGGTCGTCGGCCGGTTCCAGTTGACCACGCCCGCGCGAATACGGTTGAGGAAATGACCCCAAAGCTCTGATTGATTTGAAATAAGACCTGCCGACAAACCGTAACGGGTTGCGTTGGCCGCGGCGATCGCCTCGTCAAAGCTGGCGACCCTCCGGACCTGTAGCAGCGGCGCGAACAGCTCCTCATCGGCCACCTCGACGCCCGTGACATCCACGAAGCCGGGCGATACGAAGGCGTCACTCAAGCCCTCAATCGCACCCAGTGTCCGGATACGCTGGCCGCCCAGCGCCTCGGCGCCGGCCTTGGCGAGCGCAGCGGCGCGGGCCGAGATCAACGGGCCCATGAAGGGCTCGCTGGCGCCGTTCCAGGGACCAGCGGTCAGGCGATCCGACAGGGCCGCCACCGCCTCGATCACGGCCCTGCCCGCCGCGTCATCCGAGACGATCAGGCGACGCGCGCAGGAACAGCGCTGGCCGGTGGTGATGAAGGCCGACTGTACGACCAGGGCCGCAGCGGCCTGCGCGTCGCCGGCGTCCCAGACCACCAGCGGATTATTGCCGCCCAGCTCCAGCGCCAGGATCACAT
This sequence comes from Caulobacter sp. ErkDOM-C, assembly GCF_048541825.1. GTDB lineage: Bacteria > Pseudomonadota > Alphaproteobacteria > Caulobacterales > Caulobacteraceae > Caulobacter. The sequence goes on from NZ_CP183332.1 coordinate 1,943,719, forward strand.
CGGGTCGATCGGCGAAATGGCGCCGGAAGAACGCCCCGGCCTGCGCCGAGCCGGTGAACAGCAGACCGTCGATCTCCTCGGCGATCAGAGCCTGGCCGGTCTCGCGACCACCCTGAACGAGGTTGATCACGCCCGCCGGAACACCCGCTTCCTCAAGGGCCGAGACCAGCAGCTGACCGGCCAGCGGCGTCTCTTCCGAGGGCTTGAACACCACCGTGTCACCCGCAAGCAGGGCCGGCACGATATGGCCGTTGGGCAGGTGTCCGGGAAAGTTGAACGGCCCCAGCACCGCCATCACGCCATGGGCGCGGTGACGCAACACGGCCCGGCCGAATGGCATGGCGTTGTCGAGACCGCCGGTACGCTCGTCATAGGCCTTGATGGACAGATCGACCTTGCCCGCCATCGAACCCAGCTCGGCCTTGGTTTCCCACAGCGCCTTGCCGGTCTCGCGGCTCAGAGCTTCGGCGAAGGCGCCCGTGCGCTCGACCAGGATCTCCTTGTAGCGACGCAGGATGGCGATGCGGTCCTCGCGCGGGCGGTCAGCCCACGACGGAAAGGCGCGCCGCGCGGCCGCCACAGCCATGGCCACATCGGCCTGTGAAGCCGTCGCCTCGCGCCAGATTATCTCGCCCGTAGTGGGATCGATCGAGACCGCTTCAGGCCCGGCGCCCGCGCGCCAGACGCCGTCAATAAACACCCCGCCGCTCATGCCTTCACCCGCACCATGTCACCTTCGGAAAGTTGCAGCGCCTGGGCCGCATCGCGCCCCAGGATCGCCGTTTCGCCGTCGATCAGCACCGGCGCGCGCACGGCCCGGAACTTGCCGATCTCGCCGGTTGAGACCAGCGCCTCCTCGCCATAGGCGTCCTCGCCCAGCTTGAGGCGAAGCCGCCGCGCATCGCGGACGGTCTTGATGTCATCGCGCCGGGCCGCCACGGTGGGACCCGCGTCGAAGATGTCGATCAGGCCCTGATAGCGGAAGCCCTCGGTCTCCAGCATGGCCCGCGCCGCCTCGCCCTCGCGGTGTACGCGGCCCAGCACGTCGCGCGCCTCCTTGGGCAACAGCTCGGCATAGATCGGATGGCGCGGGGCCAGGTCGAGGATGAACTGGCCGTCGGTCGAGGCGCTCATCATGTCGGCCTCGTCGAAACCCAGACGGAAAAATTTGTTGGCCACGTGGTCCCAGAACGGACAGCCGCCGTCCTCGTCGAACCAGCCACGCAGCTCGGCCAGCACCATCTCGGCGAAGCGCTGTGGCTCCAGCCCGATCAGCATGTAGCGCGACTGGGCCAGCAGCCGCCCCGCCCCACCCTTGCGGCGTTCGGGTTTGAGGAACAGCGACCCGACCTCCGACCAGCCGGCGCACTCATTGACCAGCACCAGGGCCCGATGATCGAAACGCTTGCCCAGGGTCGGCGACGACTGGGCCAGAGTCACGACGCGGAACGAGAAGTGCGGACGCTTGAGGCCCACGCCGGCCTTGACCCCGGCCACGCCGATGACATCGCCGGCGTCCAGGTCTTCAAGCATCAGGGTGTACCAGGCCTCGGGCGCGGCGCACTCAGCCTGGAAGCTGCTCTGCGACAGGGCGAGACGCGAACGCAGGGTCTGCTCGTCCTCGGGCAGGCTGGTGAAGCCCCTGCCCGAGAGCACGGCCAGTTCCATCAAGGCGTCAAAGTCGGAGGGACCGGCGGGACGGACGACAAGCATCAATGGGTCTCCATGGCTGCGCGGATCGATCGTCCGTCGATCTCGCCGCTGGCCAGTTTCATCAGGATCAGGGCCGAGAGCTGGGCGCGCTCAACAAAGCTTTCAGGCCAGGCGTGCTCGGCCTCGCTGTGGATGTCGCCGCCACGCACGCCCAGGGTATCGACATTGGGAAGGCCCGAGGCGAACAGGTTGTTGCCCTCGCAGACACCGCCGGAAGGCTTCCAGGCGATCTCCTGACCCAGCAAGGCGCCTGCTTCCTTGACCGCGCCGAACAGGCGCTGCTGGGCGGCGTTGAAGGGCTTGGCGCCGCGGGTGATCAGGCCGTGCAAATGGATGTGCAGGCCCTCGCGCGGCTCATCGACGATGCGGGCGACCTGGGCCTCGAACCATGCGGCCGCCTCGGCATCCGGGAAGCGCACGTTGAACCGGGCGATGGCGACATCGGGCACCATGTTCAGCGGGGCTCCGCCGTCGATGCGGGCCACATTGACGGTGACGCCGTCGCGCTGGCCGTTGAGCCCGTGCAGGGCTTCGGCGATCCGCGCCGCGCCGATCACGGCGTTGCGGCCAGCGCCGAAGTCGCGACCGGCATGGGCCGCCTTGCCATGCACGACGATATGGAAGTTGCCCGATCCCTTGCGCGACGAGGCCAGCGAACCGTCCGCCAGGGCCGGTTCATAGGTCAGGCCCACATGGCCTAGCCGGGCGAAATCGCTGAGGATCGGGCCCGAAGCGATTGAGCCGATCTCCTCATCGGGCGACAGCAGCACACGATAGCCGACCTTGGCGGCGTCGGGGTGGCGTTCGAACGCTTCCAGCGCCGCCAGCATGACACTGATCCCGCCCTTCATGTCGGCGATGCCCGGCCCGTGCAGCGCGCCGTCGGGGCGCGTCGTCACGGTCTGGAAGCCGCTGGTCTCGGGATAGACAGTGTCGTAGTGGCCGGTCAGCACGACCTGCAGTGGCGCCTCGGGGCGCACGACGACGGCTATGGCGGGCGTGTGGTGCTGTTCGCCGACCCGGCCGTCGGGGCCGATCACCTCGGACGCCGCCAGGGGAATCTCGGTCGGCGCGCCCGGCAGCGCCGAGACCGCGTCGAGCAGAACCTGCCTTTGCCGCTCCAGCCCCGCCAGGTGGAGACTGCCGGAGTTTATTGAGCACCAGGCCACCGCCCGGTCGATGATCCGCCCGCCGTCCGAGGCGACCGCCTCCAAAACAGCGCGATCCTCGTCTTTGAGTCGCATGGACATGCCGTTCCTCCCCCAGTCACAATAAACCAAGGGCCGCGGGTAAAACGTGTTTCCTCTGAGGAGGTAACCGGGCGCCCGCGCAACAGCCTTGCCCTCTAGTAGTCCTTTCGCCAGCGAACGGAAAGCTTTGCGTCACCCTGACTGCCCAGACGCGAGACCAGCGAGAGGGTTCGGCGAATCCGCCACTCGACCTGGGCCTCGGGACCTTCGCGCCCGCCGCCGATGATCTCCAGATAAACGTCGTCGGTCACATACTTTCCGCCGGCCACCGTCATGCCCGCTGCGCTCTCGGCAAAGGCCAGGCGATCCAGCCGCGCGAAGCTGCGCAGATTGCCGATCACGTCAAAGCCGCCGCCGCCCGCCAGAGCCGCCAGGGCTGAGGCCAGCTGCGCCGCCTCGATCGGCGAAAGCTGGGCGGCCGATTCGCCGAACAGCACCTGGCTCAGAACTTCGTCACTGGGCAGTTCCGGGGTCGAGGTCAGGGTGATCTCGGGCTTGGCGGCCGTGCCCTGGATCCTGACAATGGCGGTCAGGGAGGAATCCTCGCGACGGGCGCTGAGGTTGAGGCGGATGCGGTCAAGCTGGGTCGACAGGGTGACCACGCCATTGTCGTCGAACTCGAAGCGCTTGCCGGCGAAGTCGTACTCGCCGCGCACCATGCGGGCCACGCCGTCGAGGTTGGGCGAAAACGAGGTGCCGCCCACATGGGCGTCCAGCGACAGCTCGACGTCCAGGCCGCGCCCCCTCACAAACACACGGCGCGGGGCCTTCAGATTGATATCCAGTGCAATGCCGCCGCCAGGGCTGGCGCGACGCGGCTGCGTGCCCTGGTCCAGATCGGTGGGACGATTGCGCTCGATGACGTCCATACTGACCACGCCTGCCGGGGTCTTGCTCTGGGCCGACACGTCGGCGCGGTCGATGGTCAGGTCGCCGCTGAGCTTGACCTTGCCGTCGGCCGACCGGTTGACGGTGGCCTGTCCGGTGGCGGTCGCCGTAGCCAGGTCGTTGTCGATCAGCCGGAAGCCCTTCAGGTCCAGCTTGAAGCTGCTGACGCCGTCGCGGTTTAGGCTGATGCGCCCGCCGCCTGTGAGAGCGCCGGCAAGGCCGTCCTCGGCAGAGGCCTGGCTGACGTCGATGGCGTTGTCGGCCAAGGCCATGCGCAGGGTAATGTTGCGTAGCCGCAGCCCCGTCCGGCCTTCCTCGAAGCCACCGCCATCCAGCGACGCCCGCCCCACCAGACGCGGATCGGCCAAGGTGCCGGCCAGGGTCCCCTCGGCGTCGATCTTGCCCGACAGCGAGCGTTCTGGGCCCAGCAACAGGTCCCACAGCGGCTTGATCTCGCCCTGGGCCTTGAAGGTTCCCGTGACCGGCCGGCGACGGTCGATCGCGAGATGCAGCGGCCGGGCCGAAGCTTCGGCCGGCAGGGTCAGTCGGGCTTCCGACTTCAGACCCTGACGGTTTGCGCCCTCGGCGACGAGGGTCAGGGTCTGGTCCTTCAGGTCGCCCTGGATCTTGGCGTCCAGCGACTGCTCGATCTTGGAGCCACGCTCGCGCGCACCTGTCAGCCTGGCCGCGAAATCGCCCAGCAGGGTCTCGCCCTGGCCACGCAGGTTGACGGTTCCGTCAATGTCGCCGGCCAGGTCGGGATCGAAGGCGGTCAGGCTGACACCCGCCAGGCGCGCCTTGAGGCTGGCGGTCTCGCCGCCCAGGTCGGCGTCCACGTCGGCCTGGCCATCACCGATCAGCAACCGCAGTCGTGTGACGGACGAGGCCCCGCCAAACCGGACCAGGGCCGCCTCGCGGGTCTTGACGTCGGTGCGGCCCATGCGACCGGCGGCGTCCAGCGACAGGGCGTAGTCCTCGCCGGACTGGGCCAGGGCGCCAGATCCCGCCACGCGCCACCGGCCGCCGGGCGCCAGGCCCTGCGCGTCGAGAGTCAGGGGCAGGTTGGCCATGGGACCATCGGCCTTGAGGCGGGCCGAGCGCACCGTCCAGCCGCCGCTTGAGATGTCCTCGGCGGTCAGGTCCAGGGTCGCGCGAGCGCCGCCTGGAGCATCAACGATCTTCGCCGAGCCCGACACCCGGCCCTGCGGCAGGAAGGCCCCCGGGCCGATGGCCACGGCCAGATCCGCCGAAGCCGGACGGCGACCGCGCAGGGAGACAGAGCCGCTGGCCTTGGCGCCGCCGGCGTCGAGATCCACGTCGCTGAGATCAAGCCCGCCTGTCGCGAAGCGGAAGGCCGCCCCTGCCTTGGCTGGGCCATAGCTGCTTTGCCCGGTCAGTCGCGCCACGCCATCCGCGCCGCCGGCCGTGCGGGCGAAGGTCAGCACCAGATGCGCATTGGTCAGGGGCAGCTTTGGCAAATCTATGGAGTCGAAATCGGCCGTCAGGTCAGCCTTGGGCGCCGACAGGGTTCCGGTCACCGCACCGTCGCCCTTGGCCTTGCCCGTCACCTCGATCGGGCCTGCCCGGAAGGGTCCGGTGGCGGTCCAGTCAAGCTTGAAGCCCAGGCCACCGTCGCGCTGCAGGGCGCCGGAGGTGCGAACCTCGGCCGCCGAGCCCTCAAGCCTGGCGTCGGCGACGGAAAGCACGCCGTCGCTCCAGGCGCCCTTGCCGCTCAGGCGCGGGGCCTTGCCCAGCAGCCGGTCCAGCTCGGCCAGACCGACCGCGAAGTCCTGGCCCTTGGCGTCGACCGTGAAACCCCAGGGCTTGCCGTTGGTGCTACCGGCAGACCATTTCGCAACCAGCGTGCCGCGCGCGCCCGCGCGGATCGGCGCCAGGCTGGCGACCCGCGCCTCGCCCTTGAAGTTCAGCCCGCCCAGGATGCCGCGATCACCCTCGCCGGTGACCACCAGATTGGGGCCGGTAACCGTCGCCGAGCGGATCAGAAACCGCCCGTCCTTGAGACGCGCGCCTTCGAACGTAGCTTTAGGGCTGGCGCCCAGCACGGCCAATACGCCGCTTCCGCCGCCGCCCTGCGCCGCAGCCTGTGCCTTGATCGTCAGTTCGCCCTTCGACCACCGCACCATGGCCGGGCCCTTCGCCCGCGCCAACCGGTAGCCCAACAGCGAAAGATTGGAGACGTCGACGTCGCCCTCGACCGAAAAGCCGCCCGGCTCCAGCCGGAAACGGCCCTCGACCAGACCCGTCCCCATTTCCGGGATCGACACGATCTTCTTCAGCGAACCGATGCGCGCGGTGAACGGCAGGCCGTCCGGACCGGTTTGCCTCTTGCCGATATCGGCCAGTCCCCGGGAGTCGAGCACCAGGTTCTCGGCGCGAATATGGGTGGTCAGGTCATAGAGGCCGCCGGTCGCCTTGCGCCCGTCGACGGTGAACGCCGCCTCGGGGCCAAACATGGTCTCCAGCCGACGCGTCAGGCTGGAGGCGCCCAGATCGATACGCCCCCGCGCCGAACCGCCCTGCGGCGTCCATGATCCCGTCGCGTCCAGCGGCGTGTCTTTGCCGGTTTTCGCCGTCACGCTGAACGCGCCCTTGTTCATCGCCCCGTCGGCCCTGGCCTTCAGGTCGAAGGGACGGTCGACGGGCAGGCCGAGGGCGCCGGCGATGGCGCCGCCATTGGCCTCCACAGCGTCGGCGTTCAGGCGGAGCGTGCCGTTGCGGCCCAGATCAAAGTCCAGCGTCAGGTGATCGCCGCGGTGCAGACGGCTGGCCACGCCGATGCGGCCCTTATTGCCGCCCTGTCGCGCCATCTCATAGGCGCCGACCACATCGAAGTCGCCCGCCTGGCGGCTGAACTCGGGCCTGGTGATCAGCCGCAGGGCGAAGGCGTCCAGATCCACCGAAACCGGCGCGGCCCCCGATTTACCCTTGGGCGTCAGGGTCGGGCGGCGCAGCAGGATGACATCGCGCGCGTCGATGCGTTCGGCGTGGAAGCGGCGGCCAAACAGCTCGGCGGGTCGCCAGGCCACCCGGACGTCATGAGCCTCGAGCCAGACGCCCTTTTCGTCGACGATGGTCAGGCGGCGGACCGCGAAATCCTTCCAGATATCGCCCGACAGGCCCTCGATCTTCAGCCGGCCGATGCGACCCAGCTTCAAGCCGCTGGCCCGGGCCTCCAGAAACATACGGCCCTGGGGCGTGATCGGTCCGTAGCGCAGGCCGCCGAAGAACACCGCCACGATCACCACCGCCACGATCGACACGATCATCAGCCAGCCGGGGCCCCCGACCTTTTTGGCGACCTCGACGACGCTCTCGACCGCCTCTTCGATGGGATGTTCAGGCGCGTCGGTCAAAAGCTTTGCCCGATGCTGAGATAGATCTGGAAGGCCGGGTCGCCGGCGCGCTTGCCCAGCGGGATGGCGATATCAGCGCGGATCGGGCCAAAGCCCAAGTCGTAGCGGACGCCGATGCCGGCGCCGAAGCGGAAGTCCTCGGTATCGGGCTTGCGCTCCGGACCGATGGCGCCTGCGTCGACGAAGGCGACGCCACCCCAACGCTGGGTGAAACGGTGACGCACCTCGAACGAGGTCTCGACCAGCGACACGCCGCCCTGCGGGGTGTTGTCGGCCAGGCGCGGCCCGATGGCCTGATAGGCATAGCCACGCACCGACCCGCCGCCGCCCGAGAACATGCGCCGTGAGGCCGGGATTTCCGAAACCAGGGCCCCAAAGATCGCCCCGACCTTGACGCGGGCGGCCAAGACCGTGCCGGCCCGCTCTCCGAACGGCAGATAGGCCGAGCCCTGAACCTGGGCGCGCAGATAGGCCAGGGTGGTGTCGCCAAAGCTGGTGGTCGGCTCAGCCCGCGCCTCGAAGCGCCAGCCCCGCGTCGGGTCCAGGATGTCATCCGACTGATCCCACGCCATCGCACCCAAGGTGGTCAGGGTGGCCAGGTTGAGGGTTGTCTTGACCGAGCCGGCGCTGGTGGATTCCAGCTGCTCGGACTGCGAAAGGTCCAGAGCCACGCCATAGGTGCGATAAGAGGTGGTCTTGCGGCGCTGGGTCAGGTCGGCGCTGATCGTCGCGCCGGTTTCGTCATAGGCGTCGGTGGTTTCGCGGAACACGGCGCCGTTCAGCTTGAGGGTCTGCTGGGGCTTGCGCCAGTGCGGCAGGGCCACCTCGCCCTCCAGCCGCTGCTCCAGCTTGGCCAGGCGGGCGGTATAGGTGGTGGTGTCGGCCCGATGCAGACGGTTGTAGCGGATCAGACGCGCATCAACGCCCGGACCTTCACTGGTCGAATAGCCCGCGCCCAGCTCGATCGTGCGTTCCAGCCGATCGATCAGGTTCACGACCACCGGCCGGCGGCCATCGGGGAGACTTTTGTCACGCGGCGCGATCGAGACCGATACCGAATCATAGACGGCCGTGTCCCGGAGCCGACGCTCCAGCTCTGCGATATCCTCGGGATCGTAGACGTCACCGCCCTTCCACGGCGTCAGATGGGCGACCCAGGCCGGGTTGCTGCGTCCCGTGGTGATCAGCTCGACGCCGTCCAGGCGGGTCAGGTCCCCGGCGGCAATAGTGAAGGTGGGGCGCACCGTATGGTCGGCATGGTCGACGACGACCTCGCGCGGTTCAGCGGCGACATCGGCATAGCCCAGTTGCTGGACCTGAGCGATCACCCGGCCCTCGGCGCCCAGAATGTCGGCGGCGCGGCCCGGCTCGCCGGGTGTGAGGCTCATGGCCGAGACGGCTCTCTGGCTCACGCCCTCGTCGGGTGGCGAACCGCGCCAGACGATGGTCGGATCGGCCAGCACGAACACCGGCCCTGGCAAGACCTTGACGACGCCACGTGGCGGATCGTCTTCGCTGATGTCGGGTTCGACGGCATAGGCGTAATAGCCCTCGGCGCGGAGCACCGCGACCACGTCGTCGCCGGCGTCACGGGCGCGGCGGCGGGCTTCGGCGCGGCTTTGGGGCGCGGTCTTGGATATCGAGAGCACGCGCATGATCGCGTCGCGCAGAGCCTTGTCTTCCACCCCGGTGATCGTCGCCGAAGGCTCATCCGCCCACGCGCCGCCCGCGGCCAGCAAAGCCGCTGTCGCGATCCCGAGGGCCAATCGTCTACGCACCAAGCCGTGTATCCCCGCGCGGAGCGCCCCCGCTCCCCTGTAGTCGCCGGTCTCGCCGCTGTCACGGCCGGAAATGCAGGGGACGGAAGACGGCGAGCGCTTCCCTCGATGCTGAAAAGGCGCCCAAATGACAGGCAGTCGTGCGCATTGACGCGGCGGCGGCGAAAATCGCCGACTTCAGACGCCGCGACGTTCTAGGGTTAGTGGCGGCGCGTCTGACTCGACGGAGCCCAAGGCAAAACAAGCGTGGACGAAGGCGTGGCTGCGAAAATTCAAGATCTGGATGCACCGACCCTTCCCCTGACGGAGGCGGCCTACCTGCCCGGTGTCGCCTACGACGAGATGTTCGCGCCCGGTGGCGCGGTGCGCTCGCATTACGATCCCCTGCATGCCCGCATGTCGACCCTGGGCGGGGCCGAGCTGGCAGGGCGCCAGCAGACCCTGGAGCGGTCGTTCCTGCTGCAGGGCATCACCTTCACGGTCTATGGCGGCGGCGAGGACACCACCGAACGGATCATTCCGACCGACCTCTTTCCTCGTATTATCCCCGCCCAGGAATGGGCCAAGATCGAAGCCGGCCTGACCCAGCGCCTGCTGGCCCTGAACCTGTTCCTGGCCGACATCTATGGCGATCAGCAGATCCTGATGGACGGAGTGGTGCCGCGCGAACTGGTGCTGGGCGCCCCGTCCTATCGCCGCGAGATGCAGCACATCTATGTGCCGCACAAATCCTACGCCAATGTCTGCGGCAGCGACCTGATCCGCTGCCAGGACGGGCAGTTCGCGGTGTTGGAAGACAATCTGCGGGTACCCTCGGGCGTCTCCTACATGCTGGCCAACCGCGACGCCGCCAAGCGCACCTTTCCGGGCACCTATCGCGCCGCCGGCGTACGGCCGGTCGAGCGCTATCCCGACCTGCTGCTGGCCACACTGAAGAGCATGAGCCCCGAGTGGCGGCCCAACCCGCAGGTCGTGGTGCTGACGCCTGGCGTCTACAACTCGGCCTATTACGAGCACGCCTATCTGGCGCGCCTCATGGGTGTGCCCCTGGTCGAGGGCCGCGATCTCGTGGTCCACGACAACATGGTCTACATGCGCACGACCACGGGCATCCGTCGGGTGGACGTGATCTATCGCCGGGTGGACGACGACTTCATCGATCCCCTCACCTTCCGGCGCAACTCCTCGCTGGGCGCGGCGGGCCTGTTCAACGCCTATCGGGCCGGCAATGTGGTGATCTGCAACGCGCCGGGAACCGGGGTGGCCGACGACAAGGCCGTCTATGCCTATGTGCCCGCGATCATCCGCTACTATCTGGGCGAAGACGCCATCCTGCCCAATATCGAGACCTTCCTGTGCCGCGAGCCGGTGCAGCTGGGCTATGTGCTGGCCAATCTGGACAAGCTGGTGGTCAAGGCCGTCGGCGCATCGGGCGGCTACGGCATGCTGGTGGGCCCGCACGCCACCCAGAAGGAACGCGACGACTTCGCCATCGCCATCAAGGCCGATCCCGAGAACTATATCGCCCAGCCGACCATCCAGCTGTCGACCGCGCCCTGCCTGGTGGATGGCCGGATCGAGCCCCGCCACGTCGACCTGCGCCCCTTCATCCTGTCGGGCGAGAAGACCATCGTTACGCCAGGCGCCCTCACCCGCGTGGCCCTGAAGCGCGGCTCGCTGGTGGTCAATTCCAGCCAGGGCGGCGGATCCAAGGACACCTGGGTGCTGGCAGATGAGGGGCCGGCCAATGGCTCCAATGGCAATGGGAGCACACGCCCATGATGCTCGCTCAGTCCCGCAAGAAGGGGTCGCTCGCGTGATGCTCGCTCAGTCCCGCAACAAGGGGTCGCTCGCATGATGCTCGCTCGGGTGGCCGACAGCCTCTACTGGCTGGGCCGATACATTGAACGCGCCGAACACCTGTCGCGGCTGTCCAGCGTGATGCTGAACGCCACGCTCGACCAGACCGACGCCGGCGTCCAGGCAGTCTGGATCGCCCTGTCGGCGGTCGGTGAGCCGGAAATGAGCAGCGCCGTTGGGTCGTTCGAGGCTGCAGAGGCCCTGGTGCTAGATCGCTCCGACCCCAATTCGGTGGTCTCGTCCCTGGCCCGCGCCCGCGAAAACGCCCGCCAGGTGCGCGACCAGATCACCACCGAGACCTGGGAGCGGCTGAACCTGCTCTATCTCAAGGTCACCGACGTCAACGCCAAGCGTGATTTCGCCGACGCCTCGACCACTTTCCTGCATGACGTGATCGCCGACCTGCACCTGTTCAAGGGTGCGGCAGACACCACCATGAGCCACGGCGAGAGCTGGCGCTTCATGATGCTAGGCATGTATCTGGAGCGCGCCCAGCTGGTTTCGCGCTTGCTGGAGGTGTGCTTCGCCGAAACGCCCGGCCGGCAGATCAACGACCACATCGCCCTGGTCAGCCTGCTGCGCATGGCCTGCGCCCTGGAGCCCTATCTGCGGGTCTATACGGCCGAGATCGAGCCCCGGCACATCCTGGAGTTTCTGGTCTTCGACGAGGACTTCCCGCGCTCGATCCGCTTCGCCACCTCCCAGATCGAGGCCAATCTCAGCGTGCTGGCCCGCCGGGCCGGGGGCGAAGGGGCCGGGCCTGAACGCATCGCCGGACGCCTGAAAGCCCGCCTGCAGTTCGCCGACATCAATGAACTGGAAAACCAGGGGGCCGGCGCGCTGCTCACCACCGTCGTCAACGAGTGCGCACGCATCCACGAAGCGATCTATGAGACCTTCGTGGCCTATCCGCTCGAAATGCGTCTTCCGGCTTAGGACCGCGAGCGTGACAGCCGAAAGTGTCAGCGGTTTCGGCGCCCGTCACGCGACCAAGTAAGGACTCTCCCAGTGCTCCTCGAAATCCGTCACGTCACCCAGTACCACTACGAGCGGCCGGTTCGCGAAAGCCTGATGGAGCTGTGGATGCAGCCCCAGAAGACCGCCCGCCAGCGGCTGATCAGTTTCGAGCTGGAGATCAATCCGGCGGCCCAGGTGTTTTCCTATGCCGACAGCTTCGGCAACGCCGTCTATCACTTCGATGTACCCCACCCGCACGACAAGCTGACCATCGTCGCCCGCTCGGCGGTCGAGACCGAGTCGCCCGGCGAGCGCCCTGACGCCCTGGACATGGGTGAATGGGACCGGCTGCGCAGCGAGTTCGTGCGCGGTGAGTGTTTCGACTTCCTGCGGATGCACGGCTTCGTCGAGACCACTGAGGCGCTGGACGCCTTCGTCAACGAGCACAGCCTGGACGACCTGCGCCGCAAGGATCCTCTGACGGCGATGCGGATGCTGTCGGCGACCATCTATCAGGCGTTCGAGTACCAGCCGGGCGTCACCGACGCCGACAGCCCTATCGATCTGGCCCTGAGCGCCGGGCGCGGGGTCTGCCAGGACTTCGCCCACATCATGCTGGCCATCTGCCGGTCGTGGAACATCCCGGCGCGTTATGTGTCGGGCTATCTGTTCACCGACCGCGACGCGGGTGACCGCTCTGATCCGGACGCCACCCACGCCTGGGTCGAGGTGTTCCTGCCCAGCCTGCGCTGGGTGGGCTTTGACCCGACCAACAACATGATGACCGGCGAGCGCCACGTGGCCGTGGCCGTGGGCCGCGACTATGCCGACGTCACGCCCTCGCGCGGCGTCTACAAGGGCGATTCAGACAGCGAGTTGGCGGTGGGCGTCTCGGTGCGGCGGGCCCGCGCGGCCGTGGCCGAGCCAGAGTTCCTGCGTATGGCGCGACCCAACTTCGCGGGCGGACGCCGTCGCCCGGACAACGCCGCCGCACTCCGCCACGATGTGCACCAGCAGCAACAACAACAGCAGCAATAGCGGCCTAGGCCGGGAAGACGTGCGCCTTGCGGGCCGACAGCTTCACCGCGCCGGTGAACTGATCGGCCTGGTCGCGTGACACCGTCACCTCGATCCGGCGACCGTCCGTGGTCAATCCATCGATTGTCGCCAAAGCGCCCTGGACATGAACGCGGTTGACCTGGACGGCGAAGCCCGCCTCGTCCAGCACCATATCATGGGGTCGCACGAAGCCGACAGCCTTGCCGTCGGCCAGGCCTGTCGCTGGGAGGAAGATCGACCCCGCGCTGAACCGTCCCTTCGAGATTTCGCCCTCGAACCGGTTGGCCTCACCTACGAAGCCGCAGACGAACGGCGAAACCGGTTCGTCATGCACCTGGGCCGGCGTGCCGACCTGCTCGATGACGCCGTGGTTCAGGATGGCCACCCGGTCGGCCAGATCGAGGGCCTCTTCCTGGTCGTGGGTGACGAAGATGGTGGTGACGCCCGTAGCGTCATGCACCCGGCGCAGTTCCTTGCGCAGCGACTTGCGGACCGTGGCGTCGAGGGCCCCGAACGGCTCGTCCAGCAGCAGGACGCTGGGCTGGACGGCCAGGGCCCGTGACAGGGCCACGCGCTGACGCTGCCCCCCCGATAGCTGCGAGGGATAGCGACCGCCCAGACCGTCCAGCTCGACCAGGCGCAACAGATCGTCGACGCGCTTGGTGATCTCGGCCCTGGACGGCTTGTCCTTGCCCTTGCGCACGTCGAGGCCGAACGCGATGTTCTTGGCCACGGTCATGTGTTTGAACAGCGCATATTGCTGGAACACGAAGCCCACCCGGCGTGCGGCGGCCGAGGCGAAGGTGACGTCCTGGTCGTGGAACAGCACCTGGCCGGCGTCGGGGAATTCCAGGCCAGCGATCACCCGCAGAAGCGTGGTCTTGCCCGAGCCCGAAGGGCCGAGCAGAGCCAGCAGCTCGCCGTCGGCGATCTCGAGCCCGACCTTGTCCAGCGCCGGGTAGCGACCGAACTTCTTTTCGACGGAACGGATGGAGATGGTCATGAGGTCTGGCGTTCCGATCAGTGGCCGCTGCGCCGGCGCGAGCCGGGCTGGGCGACTTCAAGCGCGGTCTTGAGGACGAGGGTCACGATCGCCAGCAGACACAGCAGGGCGGCGACGGCGAAGGCCCCGACGAAGTCATACTCGTTGTAGAGGATCTCGACGTGCAGCGGCATGGTGTTGGTCAGGCCCCGGATGTGGCCGCTGACCACCGACACGGCGCCGAACTCGCCCATGGCGCGGGCGTTGCACAGCAACACGCCGTACAGCAGGCCCCAGCGCACGTTCGGCGCGGTCACCCGCCAGAAGGTGTAGAGGCCGGAGGCCCCCATCGAGACGGCCGCCTCCTCTTCGCTGGTCCCCTGCTCCTGCATAAGCGGGATCAGTTCGCGGGCGATGAAGGGGAAGGTCACGAAGATGGTCGCCAGCACGATGCCGGGCACGGCGAAGATGATCTTGATGTCGTTGTCGACCAGATGGTCGCCAAACCAGCCCTGCAGGCCAAAGACCAGAACATAGATCAGGCCCGCGACGACCGGCGACACCGAGAACGGCAGGTCGATCAGGGTGATCAGCAGGCTCTTGCCCGGAAACTCGTGCTTGGCCACGGCCCAGGCGGCGCACAGGCCAAACACCATATTGAACGGCACGGTGATCGCGGCGGTCAGCAGGGTCAGCTTGACGGCGGCGATGGCGTCGGGATTGGCGATGGCGTCCAGCGCCGGCTGCAGGCCCTTGCGCAGGGCCTCGGCGAACACGGCGGCCAGCGGCAGGATCAGGACAAGACCCAGGAACGCCAGGACCAGGGTGATGATCAGGACCTTGGCCCAAGTCGGATCTTCGGTGGAGAGACGCGGAGCGGCCATCAGGAGAACCGTCTCGCCCAGGCCTGCACGGCGTTGATGACCAGCAGCATCAGGAACGACACGCCCAGCATCACCAGGGCGATGGCGGCGGCGTTGGCATACTCGAACTGCTCCAGCTGGATGATGATCAGCAGCGGGGCGATCTCGGACTTGTAGGGCATGTTGCCGGCGATGAAGATCACCGAGCCGTACTCCCCGATCCCTCGGGCGAAGGCCAGGGCGAAGCCGGTCAACCAGGACGGACCCAGGGCCGGAAGAATGATGCGCAGGATGGTGGCGATCCGGCCGGCGCCGAGGCTGGCGGCGGCCTCCTCCACGTCGTCCGAGAGGTCGCGCATCACCGGCTCGATCGTGCGGACCACGAACGGCAGGCCGATGAAGATCAGCGCGATGGTCACGCCGATCGGGTTGTAGGCCGCCTTGATCCCCAGAGGTGTCAGATAGGCGCCGATCCAGCCATTGGGCGAATACAGCGTAGCCAAGGCGATACCGGCCACGGCCGTGGGCAGGGCGAATGGCAGGTCGACCAGGGCGTTGACCAGGGCCTTGCCCGGAAATTCGTAGCGCACCAGCGCCCAGGCGGTCAGCACGCCGAACACGCCGTTGACGGCGGCGGCGACCAAGGCGGCGCCGAAGGTCAGGCGATAGGCCGCAAGGGCCCGCTCGGAGAATGCCGCAGCGACGAACTGGGCGGGCGACAACTCGGCGGCTTTCAGCGCCACGGCCGACAACGGGATCAGGACGATCAGCGACAGGACCGTCAGGGTCACGCCCAAGGTCAGGGTGAAGCCCGGGATGGCCGAGCGACGTCGAAACAGTGGTCTTCGGGCGGCAGGGGCGCCCCCCGGATGTCTTGGGCGGATCGCGGCGGCGGTCTCGGCGGTCATCGTCTGATCGTCGTCCTGTTCCGGCGAAGTCCGGTGTGAAACGCACCTCGCCCACAGAGAGGTCCACGGGCCGAGAAGCTAGGCTGCTTTAATCCCCACCGCGTTGGTGGGGTCAATGGAGAATTCTCCACCGACGACCTCAGAAAAACTTACCATGCAAATCAGCCGTTCGGTGGTTGAACTTGGTTGCCGCTGCATCACGACCACGAGCGCGAGATACGAACTTGGGGGAGTTCAAAAGATGCCGAAGCTAGCCATCGCGATCATCCTGATCCTGGCGGCCCTGTTCGCATGGCCCTTTGTCGAACCCGCCCTCGAGCGTCAGCGACGCAGCCGTGCGGCCAAGCGTCGACGCGAGCAACAGGACTAGCCTCACGTCCAGACACAGTCGGGCAAAACGGTTGGTTCACTCTGGGGTTTGTGAGGTCGGAAACGATCCGCGAGGAACCCTGCCCACGATCAAGACGCCTGGTTCCTGGCGAAGACGCCAAACCCGCGATCAGGGGGTTAGATTGGTAGGCCGGGTGGGGAGACAGAAAGTAAGCTCTTTCAATGGGATGTACGGTAAACCCCTGCCAGGAGCGCGTTAACGGATTCAATGGGTTAGGTCTGGCGTGTAAACCCATCAGGCTGGGCGGGCC
The DNA here is from genome assembly GCF_048541825.1 of Caulobacter sp. ErkDOM-C. Classification (GTDB taxonomy): domain Bacteria; phylum Pseudomonadota; class Alphaproteobacteria; order Caulobacterales; family Caulobacteraceae; genus Caulobacter. The sequence goes on from NZ_CP183332.1 coordinate 1,959,992, forward strand.
GCCCTCCAATCATCTGAATCGCTCAGGGCTTGCGGGAGGCTTACTGGTCAACCTGCTCCTGATCGCCTTGACCGGTCACGAGACGCTGTTGAGCTTCTCGCTGATGAAGGCGGGCATGATATTCTGCCTTGGCCTGACCATGTCCAACTTCGGTGCCCTCGGCATGGTGCCCCGGGCCCGCTGACCGGCACGGGGGCATCGGTGCAGGGCTTCATCGCCACCCTCGGCGGGGCCCTGTTCGGCTTCTGGATCGGCCAGCTGTTCGACGGCACGGTGGTGCCCCTGACTTTGGGCTTCAAGGGCTTTGGCGCAGCAGGCCTGATCGCGGTGCTGGTCACCGAGAGGGGCCGGCTTTTCCAAGCCGGGTCTGCAGGAGACTAAAAGTGTCTCAGGCAGCGACGGCGCGGTCCAGGGCGTCATAGAGCGCGCGGATATCGAGCGGCTTGGCCAGCCAGTCGGTCATGCCGGCATCGCGGCAAGCCTTGACCTCCTCGACTGCCACGCCGGCGCTGAAGCCGATCACCGGCGTATGGCGATTGAGACCATCGCTCGCCCGCAGTCGCCGGGTGGCCTCGCAGCCGTCGAGGCCGGGCATGTTGACGTCCATCAGCACGATGTCGAACCGTTCGGCGGCAAGGCATTTCAGCGCCGACAGTCCATCCGAGGCCGTCGACAGACTGACGCCGAGGGGTTCAAGCACCAGGGCCAGGGTACGGCGATTGACCTCGTGGTCATCGACGGCCAGCACCCTGAGGCTCGACATCCGGGGAGTTGCGCCCTCGTCCCGCACTGCGCCGGCCGCCGTTTCCGGTCGGCCCTCCGGCAGGGTCAGGGTGAGGCGGAAGATCGCGCCCCGGGGTTCGGCCGCGCGGGCGTCCAGCTCGCCGCCCATCAGCCGCGCCAGTTCCCGACTCACGGTCAGGCCCAGGCCCGTGCCGCCATAGGTGCGCGCGGTTTCCTGCGAGGCCTGGCTGTAGGGCGTGAACAGGCGGGCCATGGCCTCTGGCGGGATACCGGCACCATGGTCCTGCACCTCAATGACGATCTGCAGCTGGCCGTCCGCCAGCGGCGAGACCGCCAGACGCAGGTCAATGACCCCCTCGTCTGTGAACTTCACGGCATTGGACAGAAGATTGTTGAGGATCTGCCTCAGCCGGAACGGATCGCCCTGGGCCCAGACCAGTGCCTGGTCCTCTGGACCCTGGCGCAGAACCAGCCCCTTGGCGACGGCCTGGGCGGTCCAGAACCGGGTGGCGTCACCCAGCGCGCCCAGCAGGTCGAAATTGCGGCTTTCCAGACTCATGGCCTTGGCCTCGATCTTGGCCTGGTCAAGCAGGTCGGTCAGCAGTCCGGTCATCAGTTGGCCGGCGTCGACGATCAGGTCTGCAGAAGCGGCCGTCTGGGCCGGTGGAACGCCCCGACGGATCAGATGGGCTCCGGCCAGGATCGCGGATAGCGGCGTACGCAGTTCATGACTGACAATGGCCGCCATGGCCGCCCGGTCGGCTACGGCAGCCTCGGCCTGGATACGGCGCGCTTCCGATTCTTTGTTGGCCGCAACCTCGGCCTTCCGCGCGCTGTGTAACTGGGACCAAGTGTCGTGAACCGCAATCGTGAAGAGAAGGACTATCGCCGCCAGGATCGCCATCTGGCCATAGGAGCTGCGCCACAACCAGAGCGGCAAGATAGCTAGGCTGACCACATAGGGTGCGGCTCCCAGATAGAACAGCGACCGGCTGTCGACACCCGAGGAAACATTTTTTAGCAGCCCGCCTGCCATCAGCAGAAGGCCGAAGGTCATCAGGGACGGCTGGTTGCTGTACCAGAGGAACGTCGCCGCTCCGGCGTGGATCGTCCCCATGGTCAAGACGGAGACCAGCATCAACAGGGCCCGGGCCTCGACGTGGCGGACCGGCATACGCCCCTTGGCGAAGGGCCTGACTGCGAACAATTCCAGGGCCTGGGCCGAAAGACTGAACAGCAGCCACATCCCGATCAGGTCATCCCGCGAGGTCAGATGCAGGGCCCAGATCAAGATGACCATCACACCGAGGCGCGTGAATACCTGCTTGTGACGCTGATCGGCATTGGCGGGCAGATAGGGCAGCAAGGCCGCCAGAAACTTGAACATGTCGGCTTCGGTCCTCTATCTTAGAAAAAGGCAACCCTAAGCGCTTCACTCAAAGCTGTGCGGCCTGAATGGTCTTTAAACACCAGAACACATATCAAAGCGGTGAATAGGCCAGTTTGATAGCGCACGACTGATACTAACTCTTCAGCCATTGGCGGCTTCTTTCGCAAGGCCCCTTTTGGGGAGCGTAAAGGCCCTGCTCATTCATCAAATTTCTTCTCAGCTATCGACCGCGAAAGCGGTGTTGCTGCGGACTATCGGGGTGGCGCGCGGGCGCGGAGCCGGAGCCCTAGCGGTCTGAGCCCGAGAGCCTGGTCGGCTGGCTGGAACTCGCTACGGGGCTCCGCGTCCCCGGCCTGCCGTGGCCTGAAAGCGGGCGATCATCTGGCGCAATTCAGCGGCTCCGGTCTGCAAGTTGCCCTCAGCGGCCCTGGTCTGTTCGACCATCGCGGCGTTCTGCTGGGTCACCTGTTCATTTGGTTGACGGCGACATTGACCTCGCCAAGCCCTGTGGCCTGCTCCCACGACGACTGCGCAATTTCGGTGATCAGGATGTCGATCTGGCTAACCATGGCGACGATGCCGGTCTCCGAGCGGTGATAGCCCATGGCCCGACAGAAATTGGCATTGGCGCTGAGGATCTCGCCGCTGGGGTCGAACTCGATGATGGCCAGCGAACGATCCAGCGCAGTCTGCGCATCTGCGATTTTCCGGCCGAAGGCGTTGTCGACTTTGATCATCTCCTGTGCCCAATTTCGGTCGCGACCAAACGCAGGTCATCGATTGCTGCTTAGAGAGTGCAGACAATGGTCATTCGCTCAGTCGCGCGGCGGCCAGGCCTTGGCCGGGGCGGTCAGCATTGGCTTGCCCAGTAGAGGCGAAGACAGGGCGTAGAAGCCGTGGTTGGTAAACAGCCACACGACATTACGGTCGTATTCGACATAAATGCCGTAGCCGAGATTGCCCTTCACATAGTCGGGCATTTCCGCGTCGGTCGGGAAACGCGGCACGTAATAGGCTTCAATTGACGGCTTGGTCGGATCCTTGACGTCGAATAGCTGAACGCCGGCATTGTAGAAGGCGTAGGGCACGACGCCCTCGCGAGAGCGGCCCGGCTGGGTGTGGTAGCCCGGCCGCTTGGGCCCAAAGCTGCCGCCGCGCTGGCAGAAGTCGTTATAGGGCGCGTCTTTCGGCGGGGTGGGACGCGGGAAAGTCGCGACGATCTTCGGGTTGGCCAAGTCCTTGGCGTCGATGACGAAGATGTCCTTGTAGGGCTCGTAGCAGTCATCGTTCATGGGGTAGCCGTTCATGAAGATGTAGCCGGTACGCTCGTACTGGCTAACGTCGACATTGTCGGCCTCGGTGCCCGCGAACTTCGGCGGCAAAGCCAGATGGCCGATCACCTTCATGTCGGCCGGATCGCTGAGATCGACAGTGTAAAGGCCCAGCCCCCCCATGGCCGCGAAACCGACCTTGCCGCCCTGCTCCACCGGCTTGGGGAGGAACAGCGGCATCCGCGAGCCCATCCATGAGGTGCGGTTACCGGCTCGTGGGTTCATCAGATAGGCGTCTTCCTCAGCCTTGCTGCCGATGATCTGGCCCGGGACCGAGAGTTGCTGGACGAACTTGGGGTTCTTCGGGTCGGAGACGTCCCAGCTCTGATAGCCGGGGCTGTGCAGGTAGTTGGGATATTCGGTCAGGCCAAAGCTGTCGTCCGGCGCGGCCGACAGGAACATGTACTTGCCGCCAAACCAGGCCGGCACGTCCAACGAGCCGGAGCCCTGTTGCTGCCCCACCGGCGCGTCGGGGTGCTTGTAGTCGGTGGTGCGCGAGGCCAGCAGTTCCCACTGGTCGGGCAGCGGGCCGTTCATCGCATAGACCTTGAAGCCCTTATGATAGGGCCAGTTGCGCAACTTCGCGACGCCGTCCGGCTCGGTCATCTTGTCGTCGTAGATGCCGAAGCGCTGCACCTCGTTGGACTGGATCATCACGTACTTGCCCAGATCCTTGCTCCACTGGATCGAGGCCGCGCCGATTATCTCGTGTTCGGGCAGTGGGTTCTCCTGACCCTCGATGCCCTTGCCGGTCCAGATGTCGCCCCGATGGACCAGGAGCTTGCCCTTGGTGGGATCGGTGATGTCGTAGACGCTGATATTGCGGCGGTCGTAGATATAGAGGTACCGGCGGCCGTTGAAGTCGGCGATGTTCTGCCAGGTGTGGAACGGCGAGGTCGCGTTCGGATAGAAGGCGATCAGCGACATGTTCTTGGCGTAGGACTTCTGCTCCCAACCCTTCAGCTGACCCGGAAAGTTGACGCCATCACCTTCCAGCAGCGGCGTCGCGCGCGGATGGGTGAAAACGCCAGTCTTCTCGTCATAGCCATAGTCGACGCCGGGCTTGGGCATGGGCGGCGGAGCGTCATAGGTCAGGTCGTGCCAGGCCTTGACCGAAGGATCGCGGATGTCAGTCGGCTTGTGCGACTGCTGGGCGACCGCGCCGCTTCCCATGAGCATCGCCAGGGTGAAGGCGGCGGTAAGCCGAAGGGCCGATTTGCGAGACATGACGCTTACTCCGGTTGGGAAATGGCAGAGGTGCAGTGTAGCGGCGACGAACCCGGCTCCGATGAGGCCGATGCGAGCGCCGCCCGCGAGGTCGTGTTGCATCATCGGAGCCGGGTTCGTCATGCCGGCCTCAGTGCTTCCAGCGCAGAGTGACGCCGTAGGTGCGCGGCGCGCCATAGGAGACCAGCACCGAGCCGATCACGTCGGACTTGCCGGTTTCGTAGAGCTCATCGCCCAGGTTCTTGCCCCAAAGGGCCAGCTCCCAGTTCCCATCCTGGTCGCCGAAGCCGAGGCTGGCATTGACCAGACCGACCGAGTCCTGATGGGTGCGCGGGTTGTTCTCGTTGTCGAACTCGAAGCTGCCCGTGTAGCTGTAGTTGGCCCGCAGGAAGACGTTCAGCTTGTCGCCGACCGGCCGCTCGAAACTGCCGCCGAAATTGAAGCTGCTCTTGGGCGTCCGCCGAAGCTGGTTGCCCTTCAGGTTGGTCGGGATAGGTACGCTGCAATAGCAGCTGGGATCGTAGGCCAACCGGGTCGAGATCAGGTCGCCGGTAATCTCACCCTTCATGTAGGTGTAGTTGCCATACAGTGTCAGGCCACGCATCGGTGCCGCTATGGTCTCCAGTTCGACGCCCTTGACTCGCGCCGTGCCGGCGTTGGCGATGACATTGTCGGCCGGCAGGTTGGGATCGAAGATCACGAACTGCTGGGTCTGCAGGTCGGTATATTCGGTCCAGAAGCCCGTGGCGTTGACGCGCAGACGACGGCCGAACCAGTCGGTCTTCAGGCCCAGCTCGTAGTTCCAGGCAAATTCCGGATCATAGGCGTTGCGCGCCTCGCCGGGGTTGGTGGCATTCTCGCCGTTCCAGCCGCCGCTCTTGTAGCCCTTGGAGACCAGGGCATAGGTGTAGACGTCCTTGCTGGCCTGCCAGTGCAGGTTGACGCTAGGCGTCCAGGCCGACCAACTTTCGGTGTCGCGGGCCGAGAACTTCATCACCGACTTGCCTGCGTCGTCCTCGAAATTGGCGCCCAGGAAGTCGCCGATGGTCTCGCGATAGGCCGAGAACTTCTTCTTGTCCTTGGTGTAGCGGACACCGGCAGTGATCCCGGCCGTATCGCTGAAATCATAGGAGCCTTCGACAAAGGCGGCATAGGTGTCGGACTTCACCCGGGTCTGGGCGATATCAGCGCCCTGGGCGTAGTAGTCGACGAAGATGTAGTCAGCCCGCTCGGTACGATCCACATCCTCATGCAGGTAGTAGAGGCCGGCCATAAAGTTGAACGGACCTTCCAGTTCCGAGGCGTAACGGAACTCCTGCGAGAAGGTCTTGGCCTTCTCGGCCTTGTCGTTGATGTAGTAGTCGTCGTTGAACAAGCTGCCATCGATGGAGAAGAAGTCGACGCGACCATCGGGCGCATAGGCCAGCCTGGTGAAGTCGATGAAGCTGCCGGCGTCGTTGTTGCGCGCTGTGAAGGTCGCTTCGCGATAGGCGCTGATCGAAGACAGCTGGCCCGAACCGATATTGCGGTCCACACTAAGGTGAACCCCGCCCAGATCGGCGTTCTGATGACCGTCGATGTTGTTGGCGCCCCTGCGGCGATCCGGGTTCACGAACGGCACGTTGTGGGCGGACGGGGTCTGGATATCGATCCAGTGACCACCGCCGCTGTGGCGAGTCAGGTCGCCGGTCAGCAGGACGTCCAGGTCGCCCGACGGCTGGTAGCGCAGCTGGGCAAGCACGCCAAAGGCAGACAGGTCTTCCATGTCTGACTTGGTATAGGTGTTGTAGGCATAGCCGCCATGGCTGCGCGCCGAGGCGGCGATACTACCGGACAAGGTCTCGGTCAGACCGCCGGACACCGAGGCCTTGGCCTCCAGGGTCTTGTGGTTGCCGACCGTGCTCTCGACGCTTGAGGTCAGCTCATGGGTCGGTTTCTTGGCGACGAAGTTGATGGCCCCGCCGACGACGTTCTTGCCATAAAGCGTGCCTTGCGGACCGCGCACGACTTCGACGCGTTCCAGGTTGAACAGCTCCATCGCCGTGCCCTGGGCCCGCGAAAGATAAACGTCGTTGAGAAAGAAACCGACCGCCGGATTGGATGCGGCGCTTTCGATGTCTGTGCCGATGCCGCGCAGGAAGACATTGGGTTCGGAAATGTTGTCGGGATTGAGCGTGAAGCCCGGGACGCGCGCGGCGATCTCCGAGAAGTCGTCGACGCCCTGCTTGATCAACGCATCGGCGCTGAAGGCCGCGACGGAGACTGGCGTGCTTTGCAGCCGCTCTTCGCGCTTGCGGGCGGTGACAATGATGTCCTGGATGACGTTGTCGTCCGTCGCGGCCTGGTCCTGGGCAAAGGCCCCGGTCGGCAGCGCCAGGGCGGCCACGCTCGCGACCAGCACGATCCGGCGACGGTTAGTGTTCGAGAACTTCATTGTTGTTTCCCCTCATGCCCTAACGGGTCACCCCGAATGTCGCTGTCGCGCCTCTCGCGGACGCATCCAGTGCCACCGAGCGGCTCTCCGGAAAGTTCCGAAGATGAGGTAAGGCTACGCACCACCGCCATAGCTGAATAATAATATTGTCACGTGTCACTATAACGAAAACGACATATTCACGTAACGCGGTCCGCACCCTGAAAACGACGACAGCGCCCGTCTCCTCTCGGAGGCGAGCGCGTCGGAAAGCAGGGTGGAATGAATCAGTAACCCCGGCTTCGGTCCACCAGATCGGGGATCGGTTCGCCGGCCAGATCGCGGGCGATATTGGCGGCCAGGGTGCGCGCGGCCGTTGTCGGACTGGTCAGAGCCGAGCAGTGCGGCGTTACGTCGATCCTGGGGTGATCCCAGAACGGATGGTCCTGAGGCAACGGCTCCTCACGGAATACGTCGAGCGTGGCATGGGCCAGCTGGCGGTCATCGAAGGCGTCGAGCAAGTCGCGCTCCACCAGATGACGGCCCCGCGCGGCATTGATCAGGAAGCCACCGGGCGGCATGGCGTCGAAGGTCGCCTTGCACAGGATGTTCTCGGTCGCCGGCGTCAGCGGCAGCAGACAGACCAGGATATCGGTGCGGCCCAGCATCTGGCGCAGTCCCTCATCGCCTGAATAGGTCGTGATCCCCGGCAGGTCGCGCGGCGTGCGGCTCCACCCGGCGACGTCGAAGCCCAGGGCCGCGAGCGCCGCGCCGCAGGAACGTCCCAACTCGCCCAGGCCGAGCAGTCCGACCCGCTGGTCGCGGGCCGCCTTGCAAACCAGCGGCGTCCAGGTGCGGGCGCGCTGGGCGGCCTCGAGTTCGGGCATCCGGCGGTGGTAGTGGAGGACGCGGTGCAGCACATACTCGCGCATGCCCTCGCCAAGGCTGGGATCGACCATGCGGGCCAGGCGCACGTTGGCCGGCAGCTCCGGATCGGCCAGCAGCGACTCCACACCAGCGCCCATAGAGAACAGGACTCGAAGATTGGGCAAACTCGCCGCGATGGAGGCCGGACGCTTCCACAGCAGGGCGTAGTCGATCTCGGCAGGGTCGCCGATCTGCGGCCAGATCCGCAGCTCCACATCCGGCAGAGACGCGTTCAACGCCGACAGCCAGGCGGCCTCATCGATACCGGCGCAGGCGAACAACAGGACAGGTTTCTTGGTCATGGAGTCACATATCCCGCCGCGTTGCTATGGGCCGCGCGACGCGTACCGCGAATCCCGCAAGCGGCCAAAAAGCTGAGCAGACTGTCGCTGAACGCAGCCGGTTGCTCGAAGAAGACCGAGTGGCCCGAGTCGAACTCGACGAGGAACGAACCGGGCGTCCGAGCCTGAACGGCGCGGATGGCCGCGATCGGAAAGATCGGATCTTTCAGGCCCGCCATGAAGAGCACTGGCTTGCCGGCGCCGATCTCCTCCGGCGGAATGGGGCGCGGCCACTCACCGACCAGCCCATGCCGGTCGGTGCGGTTAAAGCTGGCCAGCGCGGCATAGAGCCGAGCCTGCGCCGGGTTCGCGGCGCGAAAGCCAGCGTCGAGCACACGATCCAGTTGCGACAGGTCGCGCGTGGCGTCCCGCGCGACGGCCATGAGCGGCGCGACTTCGGCATCCTCCAGCACGGCGTGCAGCGTCGAGGCCAGCACCAGAGCGGCGACGCGATCCGGATGGGCGGCCGCGAAAGACAGGCAGGTCCCGCCGCCCATCGACTGTCCCACCAGCACGGCGCGCTCGATAGCCAGATGATCCAGAAGGGCCGTCAGGTCGGGGACAAAGCCGCTCCGCCCAAGGCCGGCGACGTCGCTCGACCGCCCAAAGCCCCGGTGGTCGAAGGTGAGCACCCGGTAAGAGCGTGACAGGGTCTCGACCTGATTGAACCAGCTAGCGTGATTGCCGCCGACGCCGTGGGCCAGCACGATGGTCGGCCCGGCCCCATGGTCTTCGTAGTAGAGTTCGTCGTCGCCGATCGTCAGAATAGACATCAGATCACTCCCATCAAACCGCTGAGTTCGGTGACATGTCTGGCAAAGGCCGGCAGGGCGCGGGTGGTCGCCGGATCGCGGGGACGCGGCAGGTCGATGGCGATGTCGGCGATGATCCGACCAGGACGCGGACTGACCACCAGGACGCGGTCCGACAGCAGCACGGCCTCGGCGATGCTGTGGGTGATCAGCACCACGGTCTTGCGGTCCTCCTGCCAGATCCGCAGCAGCTCCATGTTCAGCCGGTCGCGGGTCAGGGCGTCCAGAGCGCCGAACGGCTCGTCCATCAGCAGCATGCGCGGCGACAGCATCAGCGCCTGGCCGATGGCCACGCGATGGCGCATGCCGCCGGAGAGCTCGTGCGGATAGCGCTGCTCGAAGCCTTCCAGGCCCAGGGTCCTGATCAGCGGCGCCGTATCGATGGCGCCGGCCGCTTTTGCGCCGCGCCGAACTTCCACGGCCAGCCGCAGATTGGCGTCGACCGTGAGCCACGGCAGCAGGTTGGCGGTCTGGAACACCACGCCGACATCATCGCGCGGCTTGCCGACCGGCTCGCCGAACAGCGAGACCGCACCTTTGTCGTGTTCAGTCAGACCCGCGAGAATGCGCAGCAGGGTGCTCTTGCCGCAGCCCGAGGGGCCCAGCACCGAAACGAACTCCTGGTCGCGGACATCGATGTCCAGACCGTCGAGCGCCAAGGTTCCCTTTTGCCCGCCCCAGTATTTGGTGACGCCCGCGATGCGGACCGCCGTCAGATCGTGCGCCACCAGACAAGCCTTCCGATAAATTCGACTGTGTAGAACAGAGCCAGGGACAACAGGGTCACCGCGATCAGGGCCGCGAAGCTCAAGGCCGTCTGGGCCGATCCGGTAGCGGTCAGGATCAGATTGCCCAGGCCGCTGTTGGAGCCGACGAACTCGCCGACGATCGCGCCGATCACCGCCAGCGGCATGGCCACCTTGCAGCCGTCGACGAAGTTGGGAGCCGCCGCCGGCAGTTGCAGTCGACGCAGGGTGGTCCAGCGCGAGGCGCCCAGCGCCCGGAAGTGCTCGTCCAGGTGGGCGGGCACGCCGGCCAGACCGCCCAGCACCCCGATCAGGATCGGGAAGAAGGCGAACAGGAAGGCCATGGCGATCTTGGCGCTGAAGCCATAGCCCAGCCACACGACCATCAGCGGAGCCAGGCCTATCTTGGGCACGCTCTGCAGGGCGACTAGCAGCGGGTAGGCCGTGGCCCGCGCAACTGGCGCGACATGCACCGTCACCGCCAGCACCGCACCCATGATCGCCGCCAGGACAAAGCCGCCGAGGACCTCGCCCAGCGTGACCAGTCCATTCGACAGCAGGGGTCCCCTCGCCTCCCAGAACGCGGCGGCGACATCGCTGAGCGGAGGCAGCAGATAGGTCTTGATCCCGAACAGCTTGACCGAGCCCTCCCAGAGGGCGGCCAGGGCCAGGAAGAAGACGACGGTGATCAGGGGGTTTGTGCGCCCGGCCCTCACTTGGAACCGTCCAGCATCTTGGTGATCCTGGCGGGCGGGGGCACGACGAAACGGTCCAGCGACCAGCGGTCGAAGGTGAAAAGGTCCTTGCCGTCCCAGGTCCGCGCCTCGTGCGCCGGATGGCCTTCGCCGACCTGGATCATGTCGCAATAGAACTCGACATTGTTGCCGTCGGGATCGCGGAACACGAGGAAGCAGTTGGCGCCAGGGCCATGCTTGCCGATGCCCCGGTCGATCTCGACGCCGCGCTCCTGCAGCATCGCTGCGATCTGCGAAATCTCGACCACGTCGCCGACCTGATAGGAAAAGTGCTCAACTACCGACTTGCCGGGCGCGTGGGTCGCGACCTCGTCAGGGGTCATCTGCAGCAGGGCCAGGTCATGGTGATCAATGCCCGCCCGCATGAACACCATGCGGTCGTCGATCCAGTCGGACACCTCCAGGCCGACCACATCACGGTAGAAGGCCACCGAGGCGTGGACGTCGCGCACCTTCAGGACCAGATGGCCCAGCTTAATGGGCTTGGGGCGATACATCAGCGCGGCTCCAGCATGTCGTTGGTGAAGACCTCGGCTGCGGCCGGCGGCTTCTCGAGGCCGTAGGCCTCGGTCAGGAAGGCCACGGCGTTGGTCATGCGCGCGGCGTCGAAGCGCTCACCGCCCACCATCAGCTCGCGGGTTTCCAGCAACTGCTCGCGGGTGACCTTGGGATCCAGCACCGGATAGCGCTTGACCATCAGGGCCACGGCCTCGTCCGGATGCTCGCCGGCCCAGGCGTAGCCCTTGTAGGTGGCGGCCAGGAACTTGCGGACCAGTTCTGGATCCCTGGCGATGGTGGCGTCGCTGGCCATCACACCGCTGCCATAGATATCGAGACCGAACTTGTCATAGGGCAACACGCCCAGGGTCAGGCCGGCCTCAGCGGCGCGCTTGCGGAAGAGCGGCAGGCTGTTGCCGCGCCAGCACTCGCCGGCGTCGATCTTGCCCTCGACCAGCGAGGTGACGACCACAGCCGGATCCAGCTGCATCATCTTGACCTGCCTGGCGTCGACGCCGTTTCGCTTGAGCCAGGCCGGCACGACCACCTGCATGGCGGAGCTCTGGCCGCCGCCGACGGTCAGGCCGACCAGGTCCTGCGGCTTGTCGATCTTGTGGCGCTCGACGATGTAGCAGAGCGCGGCCGGCCAGCGGGTGTTGATCGCCCCGATCATCTTCACATGCCCGCCCTTGGAGCGGTTGAGGATCACCGAAACCGGGTCGCCATAGCCGAACTCGAACATGCCCTGGTCGAGTTCGTTGACCGTGCGCACGCCGCCAAAGCCGCGCGTGACGTTCACCGTCAGGCCCTGCTCGGCATAGAAGCCCCGGTCGATGGCGGCGATCACCCCGCCCATGCTGCCCTGGGGCAGCCATGACATGTTGAAGGTGACCGTGGCGGCGTCGGTTTTTGCGGGCTTGTCCTGACAGCCGGCCAAGACCAGCGACAGGCACGAGGCTAGGAGAAGAAGACTGCGGCGGGCCATCGTCAGACCTCTTCCGCGACGAGCGGGTTAGAGATCGCGCCGATCAGCTCGATCGAGGCGGTCATCCGGTCGCCGGGCTTGAGGAAGATGCCTCGCCCCTTGCCGACGCCGGCAGGCGTTCCGGTCGCGATCAGGTCGCCCGGACGCAGTTTTCCGAACGTCGAGAGATAGGCGATCTGCTCGTAGATGTTGAAGATCATCTCGGCGCTGGAGCCGTCCTGCATTCCCACGTCATTGACGCTGAGCTTCAGGGACAGGTTCATCGGGTCGGGGATGCAGACGTCGGGCACCAGCCAGGGGCCGAGCGGGCCGAAGGTGTCGTAGCTCTTGCTGCGGAACCAGTCGTGCTTGAACGGGAAGTCGGTGCGGGCGATCTGGTCGCGCGCAGAGACGTCGTTGAACACCACATAGCCGGCGATGTGGTCGCGGGCGTTCTCGACCGAAATGCGATGGCCTTCACGGCCGATCACCACGCCCAGCTCGACCTCCCAGTCGATCTGGGTGCAGTGGCTGGGGATGACCACCTCGTCGTCGGCGCCGACGACGGATTCGGTGGACTTCAGGAAGATGTAGGGCGCGCTGTCGACCTTGGCGGCCAGGGCCGTCTTCATCTCGCTGGCGTGGTCCACGAAGTTCGAAGCCGTGCAGAAGATCCGGCGCGGATTGAACGGCGCCAGCGGCGTGACGCTGAGCGGCGGCACCCCCGAAGCGGCGGTCCTGGCGGCGATCTCCGCCAGGATCGGCTGGGTGGTTTCCCAGTTCGCCAGAGCCGCATCGACGCTGGCCACACCGGCGTCCAGACCGACCGCCGTCTGTACGGCGGCCAGGTCGAACAGCATGTCGTCGACGACGATTGCCGGGCGCGGACCCTTTCCACCGTCATAAGTGCCGATCGCGAACCAAGGCGCCGTCATGCGAAATCTCCCCGTGGGCGATGCGCCCGTTGGGGAGAACGATAATCGTATAACGGAGTGGTTTTAATCTACCGTTTCGGAATACCGTGCCCGTATTTTGCTATACGGTCAGCCCGCGAAGACCCGCCAGGCCATGCGCAGCGACACGATCATCAGGAAGCCGCCGAACGCCACACCCAGTTGGCGCTTGCTAAGACGATGCGCCAGGGCTGCGCCCCACGGGGCCGCGACCCAGGTCGACGGCGCGATCAGGGCGAAGCCGATCAGGCTGACATAGCCCAGGCTGCCGAAGGGCAGACGAGGATCGCCAAAACCGCCGATCACATAGCCGATGGTTCCTGGGATGCTGATCAGCAGACCAAACAGCGACGCGGTTCCCACCGCCCTGTGGATGGGCCAGGAACACAGTGTCAGGATCGGCACGCTAAGCGTCCCGCCGCCAATCCCCATCATGGTCGAGGTTGCGCCAATGGCCAGTGGAAGGACCTGCCCGGCCGGCCCCTGCGGCTCGCGCCTGGCGAAGGTGAAGCCGTCGAGCGGCAACAGCATCTTCAGAGCCACGATGAACGCCACGCCGGCAAACACCGCCGACAACACCGCGCCCTTCACCTGGGCGGCGATCAGCACCCCAGTCAGCGACCCGATGAAGATCGTCAAGCCCCAACGCTTGATCAGGCCGTCATCGACCGCGCCCTTGGATCGGTGACTGCGCGAGGAAGAGAGCGAGGTGGGAATGATCGTCGCCAGCGAGGTCGCGACGGCCACGTGCATGCGAACTGCCGGATCGACGCCCGCGACGCCGAGCGCAGCGTCGAGCACCGGCACCAGCACGATGCCGCCCCCGACCCCCAGCAATCCGGCGATCACGCCACCTACCAGACCGGCCGCAACCATCGCCGCCGCCATCGCGGCCAACGCGGGAATATCCATCATCATTGTCTTTGCCTCTGAGTGAACTGGCTCTGCGCTAGCGCCAATCCACCCCCGCGAAATCTACCAATCCCCGCCGCCGTTATTCACTTTCGTGGATAGCGATGCGCGCCATTCTTATTTTTCCGACATAGAGGAGCGCGGTAGCCAGGGGGCATGACCCTAAAAATTGGCATCGCCGGATTCGGCACCATCGGCAGTGTCGTCGCCCAGAGACTGGCCGGCGACATCCCCGGTATGGTGCTCGCCGCCGTCTCGGCCGGCCGCAAGGCGTTGGCCGAGCAACGGCTCGCAGACCTTGGTCTTTCGGCGCCGGTCGTCTCGCCGGAGGAATTGGCCCGACTGTGCGACGTCATCGTCGAATGCGCACCGACCTCCGCGTTTCGCTCCATCGCCGATCCGGCCCTAGCCGCCGGCCGCGTGCTGCTGACCGTCAGCGGCGCGGCCCTGCTTGACCATCCCGACCTGATCGACAGCGCCAGGGCCGACGGCGGGCGGATCATTCTGGCTACCGGCGCCCTGCTGGGCTTCGACGCCGTGCGCGCCGCAGCCGAGGGTCAGATCCATTCGGTCCGCATGGTCACCCGCAAGCCCCCTCGATCGCTGAAGACGGCCAAATATGTGGTCGAGAACAAGATCGAGCTGGACGGGCTGAAAGCGCCGCTGCGCCTCTTCGCCGGCACGGCTCGGGAGGGCGCCCGCGCCTTCCCGGCTAACGTCAATGTCGCCGCCGCTCTGGGCCTGGCGGGCGTCGGCCCCGACCGCACCGAGCTGGAAATCTGGGCCGATCCGTCCAAGACCCGCAACTGCCACCGCATCGAGGTCGAGGCCGACAGCGCGCGCCTTATGCTCGAAATCGAGAACGTTCCCACCGACGAGAACCCGGGCACCGGGCGGATCACCGCCCTCAGCCTGATCGCCGCCCTGCGCGGCATGACCGCGCCTCTGCGCGTCGGCAGCTAGATCTGAAAGGTCCTTCCATGCCCGTCCCTCTCAAACACGTCGCCATCGCCTCCAACGACCCAGACAACGCCTCCAAGTTCTTCGTTGATGTGCTGGGCTGGACCATTGCCGGCAAGATCGATAGCCGCAATGCGCGTGGCTATTACGTTACGGACGGTGCCATCAACATCGCCCTGCTGAACTTCAAGAACCGGCCCGCCGCCGGCATGGAGTTCGCTGAGGGATATGCCGGCCTGCACCACCTGGGCTTCCAGTGCGACGACATCGAAGCAGTCGTTGATCGGTTCGAGAGCTCGGGTTTCGCCCCGCGCCACGACGTCAACATTGCCCAGGGCCTGGGCATGAACCCCGCCAAGGACAACGCCGAATACAAGATGACAGGTCCCGAGGGCGTGATGATCGACGTCTCGGAACGCGGCTGGGCCGGCACCGACACCTACAAGGGCAAGCCTCCGGCATGAGTGCCTCCACCTTTGCCGCTATAGCGGGGGCCATGTCAGACTCTCTCTCCCGCGCCGCCGCTGAGGCGATGGACGCCGCCGATCCGCTGGCCGCCTTCGTCGCCGAGTTCGCCCTGCCCGAGGGGGTGGTCTATCTGAACGGCAACTCGCTGGGTCCAGCGCCCAGGGCCGCCTTGGCGCGCGTGGCGCAGTCAGCGCAGGAGGAATGGGCCGATGGCCTGATCACCAGCTGGAACAAGGCCGGGTGGTTCGCCCTGCCCTATCGCCTCGGCGATCGTCTGGCCGGCCTGATCGGCGCGGGCCCGGGCGAGGTCGTGTTGACCGACGGGACCAGCCTCAATCTCTTCCGCGTCGTCTCCGCCGCCCTGGCCATGCGTCCGGATCGCCGGGTGATCGTCATGGAAGGCAGCAACTTCCCGACCAACAATTACATGGTCCAGGGGTTGATCGAGTCGCTGGGCAGGGGTCACCAGATCCGCTTCGCCGAGAAGGACGCCATTGACGCCGCCATCGACGACGATGTCGCCGCCGTGGTCCTGACCCAGGCCCACTACAAGACCGCCCACGTCCTCGACATGGCAGGGATCACCGCCAAGGCTCACGCCCACGGCGCGCTGGCGATCTGGGACCTGTGTCACAGCGCCGGCGCCATGCCGGTCGACCTGAACGGCTGCGACGCCGACTTCGCCGTCGGCTGCACCTACAAGTACCTGAACGGCGGGCCTGGCAGCCCGGCCTTCCTGTTCGTCGCCAGCCGCCACCAGGGCGCGGCGGCACAGCCCCTGACCGGCTGGTGGGGCCACGGCGCGCCGTTCGCCTTTGACCGCGACTATCGTCCCGCCGAGGGCATCGGCAAGATGCTGACCGGCACCCAGCCGATCCTCAGCATGGTCGCCACCGAAGCCGGCATCGACATGACCGAGCGAGCCGGGACCACGGCCATTCGCGCCAAGTCGCGGGCTCTGGGCAAACTGTTCCAGGACCTGATGGCGGCGCGCCTGCTCGACGCGGGCTTCGTGCTCGGCAGCCCGGCCGATCCCGCCGAACGCGGCGGCCACATCGCCTATGACCACGCCTCGGGCTATCCGATCATGAAGGCCCTGATCGCGCGCGGCGTGATCGGCGACTTCCGCGCGCCAGCTACCATGCGTTTCGGCTTCGCGCCGTTGCACCTGCGCTTCGTCGATGTCTGGGACGCGGTCGACCGGCTGGTCGAGATCATCGACAAGCAGATCTGGCGCGAGCCGGCCTACGCCGCCGTCGACGCCGTTACCTGAAGACGAGGCGGCGTCAGCCTCGCTGCGCTGCCTCGATCTCCGCGCTCACCGTTCTCAGGATCGTCAAAAAATAGGCCGTCGCGGGCGAGATTTGCGATCCGGAGCGGGTGGTCACGCCCACGGCGCTGGGGCCGACCTCGAAGCCAATCGCTAGCCGAACAAGTTCCGGCTGCGCCTCTACCACCTGATAGGGCACGGCGCCGACCATGTCGGTGGCCTTGAGCACCGAATAGTTGGTCAGCAACGACACAGATTCCATCGTGCGCGCCGGCAGCTCCAGCCCGGCCTTGCGGAAGCAGTCCTCCAGCTGGCGACGCAGCGAGGTCTGGGGCGGCGGCATTATCCAGTCCTGGGTCTGCAGATCGCGCAGGCTGACGCTGGTGCGCGACGCCAGGGGATGGCCGATCCGGGTCACGATTGACACCGGCTCGCTGTAGAGCAGCTCCTGCTCCAGTCCCTCACGGTCGCGGTACTCAGGCAGGCGCCCCAGCACCATGTCCAGATCGCCGACGCGCAGCATTGGCATCAGGCGCTCATCGGTGCCTTCGACAACCGACACGCTGATTCCAGGCCGCTCGCGCCGCAGGGCGACGATGCTGCGGGGAAGCAGGGTTGGCGAGGCCGCCAGCAAGGTGCCCACAACGATCTTGCCGGTCGTCCCCTGCCCCAGCGAGCTCAGCTCCTCGCTGGCGTGGCGCACCTGAGCCAGAATCAGCTTGGCGTGGCGAATGACGATCTCGCCGGCCAGGGTCAGGGTGACGCCGCGCGACGAGCGTTCGAAGAGCTGGATGTCCAGCGTTTCCTCAAGGTCGCGGATCATCTTGGTAGCGGCCGGCTGGGCGATGTTCAGCATGGCCGAGGCGCGGAGAATGTTCTGCTGCTCGCCCACGGTGATCAGCAGCTTCAGCTGACGGAGCTTCAGACGGGCCAGCAAGCGGCTTTCCAGCACTTGCGGGCTGGCGGGGGACTGCGTCACAGCGGCTCCTTCTATCATTAAATGGTTATAGCATAACGTCGAAATATTATTTTCCGACTATATCCGCAAGACCTAACGTTCTTCCAATGAGTTCCAAATATCCCTTCGCGACGCGCACCTTGCCGAACTATATCGGCGGTCATTTCGACACCGGTGCGGCGTCCTTCCCCTTGATCAACCCGGTCGATGGCAAGGTGTTGAGCCAAGTCACCCTGGCCGACAGAGCGGCGGTCGACGCCGCCGTTCAGGCTGCGCGCAAGGCGCTGAAAGGTCCTTGGGGGACCATGCCACTGGCCCAACGCCTGGCCCTGCTGAACAAGGTCGCTGACGGGATCGAGGCTCGTTATGAGGACTTCGTGGCCGCCGAAATCGCCGATACCGGCAAGTCCCTGCATCAGGCCACGACCATCGACATTCCGCGCGGCGCGGCCAATTTCCGCGCCTTCGCCGCCCTGGCCCAGGGCCGGTCTATGCCGAGTTTCTCGACCGATACGCCGGACGGCAGGGGCGCGCTGAACTACAGCATCGCAAAGGCGCTGGGCGTGGTGGCAGTGGTCTCGCCGTGGAACCTGCCCCTGCTGCTGCTGACATGGAAGCTCGCCCCGGCGCTGGCCTGCGGCAACACCGTGGTCGCCAA
This sequence comes from Caulobacter sp. ErkDOM-C, assembly GCF_048541825.1. Classification (GTDB taxonomy): domain Bacteria; phylum Pseudomonadota; class Alphaproteobacteria; order Caulobacterales; family Caulobacteraceae; genus Caulobacter. The sequence goes on from NZ_CP183332.1 coordinate 1,978,319, forward strand.
ACCGTCGGAGGAGACCCCCTCCACCGCCACCCTGCTGGCCGAGGTGATGCACGAGGCGGGCATCCCGCCGGGCGTGTTTAACCTGGTCCACGGGTTCGGCGCCAATTCGACCGGCGAGTGGCTGGTCTCGCACCCCGAGATCGACGCGATCACCTTCACCGGCGAGTCCTCGACGGGCTCGGCGATCATGCGCGCGGCCTCCGAGGGCGTGAAGCCATTGTCCTTCGAGTTGGGCGGCAAGAACGCCGCCATCGTCTTCGCCGACGCCGATTTCGAGGCCGCCGTGGCCGGCACGGTCCGATCGGTATTCTCCAACTGCGGCCAGGTCTGTCTTTGCAGCGAGCGCGTCTATGTCGAGCGCCCGATCTTCGACCGCTTCGTCGCCGAACTCGCCGTGCGCGCCAAGGCCCTGAAGGTCGGTCGCCCGCACGACGGCGCCGACATGGGTCCGCTGATCTCGCACCAGCATCGCGACAAGGTGCTGGGCTATTACCGCTTGGCCATCGAGGAAGGTGCGACCGTCGTAACCGGCGGCGGCGTGCCCCATTTCGGCGACGAGCGCGACGGCGGCTCGTTCATCGAGCCCACCATCCTGACCGGCCTCCCCGACAACGCCCGCTGCGTGCAGGAGGAGATCTTCGGCCCCGTCTGCCACGTCGCGCCGTTCGACCGCGAGGACGAGGTCATCGAGCGCGCCAACGACACGCGCTACGGCCTGGCCGCCGCGATCTGGACCTCCGACCTGACCCGCGCCCACCGCGTAGCCCAGGCCATGGAAGTCGGGGTCGTCTGGGTCAATGATTGGTTCCTGCGCGACCTCCGCACCCCGTTCGGCGGCGTGAAGCTGTCGGGCGTCGGGCGCGAAGGCGGCATGCACTCCCTAGATTTCTATTCCGAGCCGGTGAACATATGCGTGAAGCTATGACCCTCGACGCGATTGCTGCGCGGCTAGATACGGCTGCCCTGATGGCGCGCGCCACCCACCAGATCACCCACGACGATCCGGGCTTTTGCCTGGCTGACGCCTATGCGGTGCAGGCCCGCCTCATCGATCTGCGCATCGGACGCGGCGAGCGGTTGATAGGCGTCAAGATGGGCTTCACCAGCCGCGCCAAGGCCCTTCAGATGGGCGTCGATGACGTGATCTGGGGTCGGCTGACAGACGCCATGGGTGTCCTTGACGGCGACGAACTCGACCTGACCCACTACGTCCATCCGCGCATCGAGCCTGAGGTCGCCTTCCGCTTGGGCCGCCGCCTTTCCGGCCCTGTCGGCCGGGAAGAAGCCGCCGCCGCTGTCGAGGCCGTAGCGCCTGCGCTGGAAATCATCGACAGCCGTTACGCGGACTTCAAGTTCGCTGTGGCCGACGTCGTAGCCGACAACAGCTCCTCCTCGGCCTTCGTGTTGGGCGCCTGGCACGAACCTCTGGCCGACCTGTCCGACATCGCCATGACCATGGCCTTTGACCGGATCACCGTTCAGGCGGGATCTACCGCTGCGATCCTAGATGATCCGCTCAACGCCCTTTGCGCCGCCGCGCGTCTGGCGGGGGAGTCCGGGCTTTCCCTTGAGCCGGGCTGGATCGTCCTGGCCGGCGCCGCAACGCCGGCCGAAGCCCTCAAGCCCGGCGTCTGCGTGACGCTGGACGCCGGCCCGCTGGGTCAGGTTGGAGTTCGAACCGCATGACCGACGCACGCGTCATTCCCGGCCGGGCCGTGCCCCGGGGCCGCTTTCCGCACTGGCGGCGGGCCGGCGATTTCATCTTCGTCTCCGGCGCCAGTTCGCGCCGCGCCGACAACAGCTTCGCCGGCGTCGAGGTCGACGCCTTCGGCGCAACAACACTGGATATCCGCGCCCAGACCCGGGCCGTGATCGAGAACATCGGCGAGATCCTTGCCGACGCCGGCTCCAGCCTCGCCGATCTGGTCGACGTGACGACCTTCCTCGTCAACATGAACGACTTCCGCGGGTACAACGAAACCTATGCCGAGTTCTTCGACGAACACGGCCCGGCGCGCACCACGGTTGCGGTTCACCAGCTTCCTCATCCGCATCTCTTGGTAGAGATCAAGGCGACGGCCTACGCGCCGATCCACCGAGGAGACAAGCCATGCTGACCTACGGACTTCCGTTCAACTTCTCCGCCTGGATCGAAGACCATCGGCATCTGCTGAAGCCGCCCGTCGGCAACGCCCAGATCTGGTCGAACGCCGACTTCATCGTCACCGTGGTCGGTGGACCCAATGCGCGCAGCGACTATCACGTCGATCCGCTGGAAGAGTTCTTCTACCAGCTCGAAGGTGACATGACCCTGCGGATCTGGGGCGAGAACGGTCCCGAGGATGTCGCCATCAAGGCGGGCGATATCTTCCTGCTGCCGCCGAACGTGCCGCACTCGCCGCAACGGCCGGGCGCCGGCAGCATCGGTCTGGTGATCGAACGCCAGCGCCCCGAGGGGATGCTGGACGCCTTCCAGTGGTACTGCGGCGAATGCGCCGAGGTCGTGCATCGCTTCGAGGTGCAACTGGCCAGCATCGTCGATGACCTGCCCCCGCTTTTCACCCGCTTCTACGAAAGCGAGGACCTGCGCACCTGCAAGTCTTGCGGCGTGCTGCATCCAGGCAAAACCCAGCACATCGGAAAAACAATACAAACATGACGTTGGCAGTCGACATTCACAGCCACTTCCTGCCCGAGACCTGGCCGGACTTCGAAGCTCGTTTCGGTACGCCCAACTGGCCGTGGCTCAAGCACTATGGCGACGGCCGGGGCATGATCATGGTCGGGAGCGAAGAGTTTCGGCCGGTCGAGGACGATCTGTGGAGCGGCGAGCGGCGCCTCGAGGCGATGGACGCCCACGGCATCGACGTCCAGGTGATGTCGGCGACCCCGGTGCTGTTCGCATATGGCCGCCCCATCGAGCACGCCAGCCAAGTGGCTCGTATCTTCAACGACGCCGCCCGCGAGATCTGCGCCACCGATCCCCGGCGCCTGAAGTCGCTGTGCCAGGTTCCGCTGCAGGATACCGACGCTGCCTGCCGCGAAGTGGAACGCGCCATGGCCGACGGCCATATCGGCGTGCAGATCGGCAACCATGTCGGCAATCGCAATCTCGACGACGAAGGCATCATCACCTTCCTGCAGCACTGCGCCTCGCTGAACGCCGCCGTGTTGGTCCACCCCTGGGACATGATGGCCCGAGAGCGCATGCCCAAATACATGCTGTCTTGGCTGGTCGGCATGCCGGCCGAGACCCAGCTGTCGATCCTGTCGCTGATCCTGTCGGGTGCCTTCGAGCGGCTGCCCAAGTCCTTGCGGCTGTGCTTCGCCCACGGCGGCGGCAGCTTCGCCTTCCTGCTGGGCCGCGCCGACAATGCTTGGCTCAATCGCGACATCGTTCGCGTCGATTGCCCGTCCTTGCCGTCCAGCTATGTCGACCGCTTCTATGTCGACTCGGCGGTGTTCAACCCCGACGCCTTGGCCCTGCTGATCAAGGTGATGGGCGAGGACCGCGTCGTGCTGGGCTCGGACTACCCCTTCCCGCTCGGCGAGAAGGTGGTGGGCCAGCTGATCCGCGACCAGCCCGACATCACCCCGGCCCTTCGCGCCAAGCTGATGGGGCTGAACGCCGCGCATTTCCTGGGTCTGGAGTAAGATCATGTCCACCCCGTTCCACCTCTCGATCACCGTCTCCGACCTAGAGGCCGCGCGCCGGTTCTACGTCGGCTTGCTGGGCTGTCCGGAGGGGCGCTCGGCGCCGACCTGGATCGATTTTGACTTCTTCGGTCATCAGCTGTCGGTGCATCTGGGAGCCGTGGTCGAGCCGCGCCCGCTGGGCCAGGTGGATGGCACAACCGTGCCCATGCCGCACTTCGGCGCCGTGCTGCCACTGGGCCGATGGAGCGCCCTGGCGGAGCGCCTGACCTCAGCCGGCATCGCCTTCGAGCTTCCGCCCCAGCGCCGCTTCGTCGGCGAGGCGGGCGAGCAGGCCCTGATGTTCTTCCGCGACCCCTCGGGTAACGCCATCGAGATCAAGGGCTTCGCCACCACTGACCGTCTGTTCGAGGTATGACCGTCGCCAGCGAAGCGCTCGCCGCCCGGCTGCGCGACGCCTATCGCACCGGAGCCGTGCCGCCCCTGCGCGACGGCCTGGAGCCCACAGACTTCAAAAAGGCGTATGAAGTCCAGGCGCTCAACACCACGCTATGGACCGGCCAGGGTCGCAAGATCGTAGGCCGCAAGATCGGCCTGACTTCAAAGGCGGTTCAGGTTCAACTCGGCGTCGACCAGCCTGATTACGGCGTCCTCTTCGACGACATGGCGATAGCCAACGGCGGCGTCCTGCTCACCTCCCGGGCGTTGCAGCCCAAGGCCGAGGCGGAAGTCGCGCTGGTCTTGGCGCGCGACCTCGACAATCCCGACGCCCAGATCGCCGACATCGTCGCCGCAACAGATTACGCGTCCACCGCCATCGAGATCGTCGACAGCCGCATCGCCGACTGGAGAATTACCTTCGCCGACACCGTGGCCGACAATGGCTCCTCGGCGTTTTTCGTGTTGGGGAACGAGCGGCGCAAGCTTGACGGCCTGGACCTCTACACCTGCGGCATGGCGTTGGAAGTCAATGGACAGCTCGCCTCGCTAGGGGCCGGCGCGGCTTGCCTAGGCCATCCCCTGAACGCCGCCGCCTGGCTGGCCCGCACCCTTGCGGCTGTGGGCGAACCCCTGAAGGCCGGCGATATCCTGCTGACCGGCGCGCTTGGCCCGATGGTCGCCCTGACGCCGGGCGACCGCGTCGAGGCGATGATCGGTGGCTTGGGCCGGGCCAGCTTCAGCTTTGAGAAGGATCGCCCATGAGCGACAAGATCAAGGTCGCGATCATCGGCCCCGGCAATATCGGCGCGGACCTGATGATCAAGATCGGCCGCACCTCCAAGACGCTCGAAGTGGCCGCCATGGTCGGGGTCGATCCGGCCTCCGACGGCCTAGCCCGCGCCGCGCGCCTGGGTGTGGCCACCACTTCCGACGGCATCGACGGTCTGGTGAAAATGGACGTCTGGCCACAGATCCAGATCGTGTTCGACGCTACCAGCGCCAGCGCCCACGCCCGCCATAGCGAAATCGTGGTCGGAGCCGGCAAGACCATTGTGGATCTCACCCCGGCCGCCATCGGCCCCTATGTGATCCCGGTCGTCAACGGCGACGCGCACTTGGATAGCGCCAACGTCAACATGGTGACCTGTGGTGGCCAGGCGACCATCCCGATCGTGGCGGCAGTGGCCTCGGTGAGCACTGTCCACTACGCCGAGATCGTCGCCTCGATCGCCAGCAAATCGGCCGGCCCCGGCACCCGCGCCAATATCGACGAGTTCACCGAGACCACCTCGCGCGGCATCGAGCAGGTCGGCGGCGCGGCCAAGGGCAAGGCGATCATCGTGCTCAATCCGGCCGAACCGCCGATGATCATGCGCGACACCGTCTTCACCCTGTCGTCCGGCGCGACGGAGGCTCAGATCACGCAAGCCGTCGAAGCCATGGTCGAGAAGGTCCGCGCCTATGTGCCGGGCTACCGGCTGAAACAGGCCCTGCAGTTCGAGCACTTCGGCGCCAACGCCCCCGTGGCGATTCCGGGCCTGGGCGAATTCGTCGGGATCAAGACCAGTGTGTTCCTCGAGGTGGAAGGCGCGGCGCATTACTTGCCCGCCTATGCCGGCAACCTCGACATCATGACCTCGGCGGCGCTGGCGACGGCGGAGAAGATCGTCGCCCGCCGTCCTTTTTCGGAGGTCGCCCAGTGAACTTCGATCCCTGCCAGACCAAGCTCTACATTCAGGACGTCACCCTGCGCGACGGCATGCACGCCATCCGCCATCGTTATGGCCTGGATGATGTTCGCAACATCGCCAAGGCGCTGGACGAAGCGAAGGTCGACGCCATCGAGATCGCACATGGCGATGGCCTGAACGGCTCCAGCTTCAACTACGGCTTTGGCGCCCACACCGACTGGGCCTGGATCGAGGCCGTGGCCGAGGTGGTCCGCAACGCCCGGCTAACCACCCTTCTCCTGCCCGGGATCGGCACGATCCACGACCTCAAACACGCCCACAGGCTGGGCGTCACCTCGGTCCGCGTCGCCACCCACTGCACCGAAGCCGACATCTCCCGCCAGCACATCGCCGCCGCGCGCGACCTGGGCATGGATGTCTCCGGCTTCCTGATGATGAGCCACATGCTGGAGCCCGACGCCCTGGCCCAGCAGGCCAAGCTGATGGAAAGCTATGGCGCCCACTGCGTCTATGTCACCGACTCCGGCGGCGCGCTCGACATGGACGGCGTCACGGCACGGCTCCAAGCCTATGACCGCGTGCTGGATCCCAAGACCGAACGCGGCATTCACGCTCACCACAACCTGTCTCTGGGTGTCGCCAACTCGATGGTCGCCGTGCAGGGCGGCGCGATCCGCGTCGACGCCAGTCTGGCCGGTATGGGCGCCGGGGCCGGCAATGCACCGCTGGAAGTGTTCCTGGCCGCCGCCGACCGGCGTGGCTGGAACCACGGCTGCGACCTCTATCGCCTGATGGACGCCGCCGAGGATCTGGTCCGCCCACTGCAGGATCGTCCGGTCCGGGTGGACCGCGAGACCCTCGCCCTCGGCTATGCCGGTGTCTACTCGTCGTTCCTGCGCCATGCCGAACAGGCCAGCCGGACCTATGGCGTGGACACGCGCGACATCCTGGTCGAGTTGGGCCTCCGGCGCATGGTCGGTGGTCAGGAAGACATGATCGTCGACGTGGCGCTGGACCTGCTCAAACGCGGCGCTGCGGCCTGAGGTCTTGGCGAGGCCAGCGACGATCGGTTGGTCGCCCGATACCTCGCGGCACTGGACGTCACCCGGTGCGCACGGACCCGCGCGATCATTCTCGACAAATTTTCAGTCACCCGAGTGGATTGCATCCACCCGGGCGTTCAAGGGGGCGGCCATGACCACCACAGGACCATCGATCGACGCCCTCGCGGAACGCGAGAGCGGCTTGAAACGCGGCCTGACGGCGGGACAATTGTCGATGATCGCCATCGGCGGCGCGATCGGGACCGGCCTCTTCCTCGGCAGCGGGTTCGCCATCGGCCTGGCCGGGCCCAGCGTGCTGATCAGCTACGCCATCGGCGGGGTCATCGCGCTGCTGCTGATGGGCGCTCTGGCCGAGATGACCGCCGCCCACCCGGGCGCAGGATCGTTCGGTGTCCAGGCCGAACGCTATTTGGGTCCCTTCGCCGGCTTCCTCATCCGGTACGCCTATCTGTCGGGCATCATCCTCGCGATCGGCACTGAGGTGACGGCGGTGGCGATATACATGAAGGTCTGGCTACCGCAGGTTCCGGGGCTGGTGTGGATCATCGGCTTCTCCGCCGCCCTGATCGCTGTCAACGCCTTCAGCGTCAGCTTGTTTGGCTCCGTCGAATACGCCTTCTCGCTGATAAAGATCGTCGCGATCGTCGGCTTTATCTTGCTGGGAGCGCTTTGGGTGTTCGGCCCTTCGGCGGCCCAAACAGGCGCGGGCTTCCATCTGTACCTAGATCATGGCGGCTTATTCCCGAACGGTCCGTGGGGGACCTGGGTGGCGGTGATCGTCGCGATTTTCAGCTATTTCAGCATCGAGATGATCGCCGTAGCAGCGGCCGAGGCGGCAGATCCCCAACGGGCCGTGGTCCGTGCCTTCAAGGCCACGCTGATCCGGCTGGCGGTATTCTACATGGCAACGCTGGCCCTGATGCTGGCGATTGTACCCTGGACGGTGGCGGGAGCCGGCAAAAGTCCGTTCGTTACGGTGATCGACGCCCTGCAAATTGTCGGTGCGGCCGACGTCATGAATTTCGTAATCCTGATCGCGGCCTTGTCGGCGATGAACAGCCAACTCTATACAGCCACGCGTATGCTGTTTGGCCTGTCGCGCGCCGGCTTCGCGCCGTCCATCTTTGGTCAACTCGATAGCCGGGGCGTACCGGTGAAGGCTTTGGGCATCGCAGCCCTGGGTGTGGCGATCGCGGCCTTGGTTTATACTCTAAGCCCCACAACGGCCTTCACGGTGATGATCTCAATTGCCACCTGCGGCGCCATGGTCACCTGGCTGATGATCTTCCTGACCCATCTGGCCTTCCGGAGGCACAACAAGGGCCCGACGGGTCCCTTTCGGATGTGGGGCGCCCCCTGGACCAGCCTCCTGGGAGCCTGCCTGATGGGAGCCATCCTGCTTACTACCGCTTTCACCGAAGCGTTCCGGCTAACCTTGGTTATCGGCGTCCCATTCCTCCTGTTCCTGAGCGGCGCTTACTATCTGCGGTCACTTTCAGGTCCGCGCAAAGCGGCCTAGTTCCAATTGCCGACGTGCCTAAACCTTCGGAATGAAGCGTCCTTTCTAGGTGCCTATCACCCCGCTAGGGGGATCCTTCTTCCACGGCGCTGCACAGACCAAGCGAACCCCTTCACGGGTCCGGTGACCAGTTCATCGGATAGCGAGCACCACAGCGGCTCAAAGCGGAGGGTCCGTTGATCCGATAACCCGACCAGGTCGCACAGGCCCGAACCGCTCAAGACGCCGATCACCCAGTCCTAAATGCCGTTCCTTTCTGATCCCAGGAACCGTTGATACGTCATCCGTGGGCAATCTGGCAGGCGCGCCTTGCAAGCCTAAGGCGTATCGTCAGCCCAAATTTGGGGACGCCAATTTGGACCGTTTGCACCGTGCGCCTTACATCAGCATGGACCTCGCTCGGCTCAACATGTGCCCGACTTCCGAGCGGTGCGATCATGATCAACGTCGCTCGATGCATAAACTTGCGCTTTGATACTGATGCCCACCCATTTGATCCAGAATTGCAAAGGGGGGGGAGCGTGTTCAGCGAACAGGCGGAACGCTGCAAGCCAATTGAAACTGGCCATAAAGGACGCCTTGTAGTCTTCGCGAGCGACCCTCTGATACCTCTTTTCCCGGCCCATCAGTCCTCACCGGCGGCTCGACGTTGAGTTGGTCAGGTTGGTCGTCATGAGACTGGCTGACCATCCGAAAGGTTAACAGTTAGGTGCTTCATCGACGAAGCTGCGCCAGAAGCGGACATTGGCGTGCTCCCAGGATGTTGACGTTGCCACCCAGTACGGCGCAATCGAGGCGCAGTGAACTGGAAGGACGACCACATGGCTTTGCTCGACGAGCTCAAAGCTGACCAACTCGCCGCGCGCAAGTTGAGCGACCGTCTGAGGGCTGACCTGCTGACCACGTTGATCGGCGAAGCTGCGCAGATCACGACCGAAGAATTCAAGCGCGGCGTGACGGAAGTCACTGAGGAAAAGGTCCTCGCAACCGTCGCTAAGTTCTTGAAGAACACGAAGCTGACGCTGGAGAACCTCACCACCGAACGCGCGCGCCTGATCGAAGCCGGAGGCGAGGCGTCGAAGGTAGATGAGCGGACAAGGGCGGCTGAAACCGAACTGGCGATACTGACCTCGTATGGCCCAAAGCAGATGACGGAAGCGCAACTGCACGAGGTCATCAGCGACTTCAGGGCCAAAAACCCCGACGCCAACGTCGGGACGATCATGGCCCACCTGAAGACGAGCTTCGGCGGCCAATATGACGGCAAGGCGGCCAGCGCGTTGGCCAAGGCTTAAATTGCGGACTACTTCGCAGTCTCGTGGCGGGACCCGGAGCGGGGCTGCGTCACTGGTGGATAATTGCTGAGAAGCCCGTCGCGATTATGGGCCGCACTCAGCGACCCAAGTTCGATCCCCCTCGCAGCCACAACCGATGTCGGCTTCTGTGGCGACTTCGCGCCAATTGCGGACTCAAGCACCGGTCCAGAAACACGACATTCAGGCGAGTAGTTTTCGCAACCTGCGCACAGGCGAGGCGCGACCAAAGATCAAGGCAAGGCTACTCGCCGTTCGGCGTGGAAGTCCGAATGCGCACCGCGACGCCATCGGCGATGGACTGCCCCGGATGGAGCACTACCCGCTCTCCCGGCTTCAGCCCGGCGCGGGCCTCGGCCAGTTCCCCGTTGTTGTGGCCGATCCCGACCCGTTGCAGGCGAGCACGGTTACCTTCGACCTTGAATACCGCCCACTGTCCCTGATGCCGGAACAGGGCGGACACAGGCGTCCGAAGCACTGCCTCGGCCCGCCAGACCGTGACTGCCGTCTCCACACGATAGCCATGGCCGACCGCCGCCCAGGCTGCAGGAGGATTGATTGGCTCGATGACCACATTGACCCGTTGCTCCTCGACACCGAGGGCCGAGACTTTGAGGAAGCCATAGGGTTCGACCTGCCGGACACGGCCCTCAAGCGCCGGGCCATCCCCCCAAGCGTCGATCACGACAGGCGCCCCTACGGAAATTCGCGCCGCGTCACTCGACAGGAGCTCGGCGACCACTTCTAGATCGCGAGGGTCGCCGATCTCGATCACCGGCGCGCCCTGGGCGATGACGCTTTCGCTCTCCTGCAGCACCCGCAAAACACGGCCTGTCACCGGCGCGCGAAGAGCCACCGCCCGGCCGCCGGACCGCGCGGCGGTTGGCTCGATTAAACGCACGCGGGCCGCCTCGAGCGCCGCTTGCTGGACGCCGACGCCAGCGCGGGCATTGCCCACGACGGCGGCGGCGGTGCGGGCGTCGAGGCGTGCGCGGTCGAGGGCGCTCCGCGACGCGACCGATGCGGCGAACAGTGTCTCGGTACGGCCGGCTTCGAGACGAGCGTAGGTCAGCCGGGCTTCAGCGCCTTCCAGCTCGGCGCGCGCGAGGGCCAGGGCGGCCTCGGCCGAACGGACCCCGGCCTGGATTTCCTGGCGGGACCTTTCGTCCATGAAGGTCGCCGGTCCCGGCTGGATGATCGCGATCACCGCCCCGGCCTCAACCCGTTCGCCCGCGCGGTTGCCGATCCGCATCAAACGGCCGGAGACAGGCGCGGACACCACATAAACGTTGCGGGCCCGCGTTCGCGCCTCGTCACGAACCGCGACAGTCAAGGGGCCTGCGGTGACCTCGGCGATGTCCACCAGAACCGGTCGTGGACGGAAGGCCAAGAGCAGCAGCGCCGCCACCGCCAGCACGGCGGCGACCCAGAACAGCGTCCGGAATTTGAGATTGAACCGGTTGATCTTCACGGCGCTACTCTCCGGTCTTCAAGGCTTCGGCCAGGTCGAGCCTGTCGATCTGACGCCGCACCGTCAGACTGGCCACGACAGTGATGACCAGCACCACCGCCCCGGCCATGCCGAAGGTCGCTGGAGCGACGGCGAAGGGCAGCCGGAACAGGTCCGAACTCATGGCGCGGGCGAGATACCAGGCCAGACCAGCCCCTGCCGCCGCGCCCAGCGGCAGGGCCAGCAGCGTCAGGAAGGCCACTTCGCCGAGCAGTATGTAGGATACGTCGGCGCGCGAGAAGCCGAGCACCCGCAGTGAAGCCAGCTCCCGCTGGCGCTCGGCGAAGGAAATGCGAACCGTGTTGTAGACTACCCCCGAAGCGATCAGGCCGGCGAAGAAGAAGAAGGTCAGGATAGATCGGCCGAGGTTCTCATCGAGCATGGCGGCCAGCCGTTTGACGGCCTCCGCCTGCAGGCTCACCCCCGCGACCGACGGCGTCTCCTTCAGGCGCGCATAGAGGCCCCCGGTCCGGTCGGCGTCGACCGTCAGCCAGGCCCCGGACACCAGCGCCCCTTCTTCCAGAGACCGGTTCAGGTCCTCAATCCGCATCCGCGCCCCGGAGCCCACATAGCTGGTGGTGACGGCCGAGACCCGCAGAGCCAGCAGCGGCCGGCGGCCTTCCGTGACCTGCGCCTCGATGATGTCGCCGGCCTTGATCCGGAGCTTGGCGGCCAGGTCGCTGGACAGGACCAGGCCGCCGGGATGCGGCTGGATCGGTCGGTTGTGGGTATCGACCATCCTCGACAGGATGCCGTCCAGCGGCGCGCCGGTGATCACTGCCCGCTCCTCGCGCGCGCCGTGGCGCAGGCGAACCGAAACGAGACGAAACGGCTCGGCCGCCAGCACCCCCTCTTCGCGGGCCAGACTGAACAGGGCAGCACGTGACCGGGGCTCGACGAAGCTCACGGACACGTCGTGGGGGTTGGATACGGTGAAACTGGAATCGATCATCACCTTGATCGCGTCCATCATCGACATAGTGCCGATCAGGAGAGCGCCCGAGGCCGCGATCCCGGCCACGGTCAGGGCCGCCCGCCAGGGCCAGCGAATGATCTGGCGCAGGATCATGCGCGATTGCTGGTCGAGGACCTTGATCCGGGTGATCCAGGCCCCAGCGGCCTTGGAATAGTCGGGCGGCGGCGCGGGGGTCATCGCTTCCGCCGGGTTCAGGTTCGCGGCCCGCCGCACCGCCAGGGCCGCGCCACCCATAACCGTCAACATGGCCACACCAACCACGGTCGCGTAGTCGGCCGGATCCGCCTGGAACAGGAGGAAGGGGAAGCGGTAGTATTCCATATAAAGCCCCGCCATGCCGCGACCGAGCCAGATCCCGGCGGCGCCACCGATCAGCACGCCCGTCACCGCGATGACGGCGACCAGCTTGAGATAGTGGCCGATGATGTCTCGGTCCCGGTAGCCGAAGGCTTTCAACAGTCCGATCCCTGCGCGCTGAACGGCGATCAGCCTTGACACCACGACATTGACCAGGAAGGCCGCCACCAGCAGAAAGATCGGCGGCAGCACCCGCCCCATGGTCGCCAGCTGGTCGATCTCGCTGGACACGAATGCGTCCGAGACCTGATCGGCGCGGCCATAGGCGCCCGGGGCGCCATAGGGCTCCAGAAGACGATCCAGCCGGGCGATCACCGCCGGCTCAGAGGCGTCGCGGGAGAGGCGCACCACCGCCTCGTTGAAGGCTTCGTCCTGATTGACGGCCTGGGCCAGGGCGTTGCGCCGCATCAAGAGCACGCCGAACAACCGGTCATCGGGCACGAACTGGCCCGGGCCGATGGCGTAAACGTGCTCCGGCGACAGGACGATCCCGACCACGGTCAAACGGCGGCGGCCGCCGTAGAGGGTTACCGGAACCGGATCGCCAATCTCGAGCCGGTGGGCGTCGGCGAAGGCCTGGAGCACCACCGCCTCGTCCCGCTGTCCTGCGATCGGAAGACGGCCTCGGACCAGGTGGAGCCGATTGACCGCCGCCTCGCCCACGTCCGGCAAGGACAGGACTTCGCCGGTCGCTGGCGCGCTCATCCCCTCCATGGCGAAGAGCGCCGGAACCCGAATGCGGGTCGCCGCCGCCTGGACCCCCTCGATGGCCCGGATGTCGGCGATCAGACGCTGCGGTGCGCGCACCACTGGGGCCCAGACGTCGGCGAACAGATAGCGTTCATAGTAGGCGCGCCGGGTCTCCTGTAGCGAACTCAGCATCCCGGCGGAGAGCAGATGAACGGCGACGCCGCCGGCGATGACAAAGGCGATCGCCAGCGCCTGGGTCTTCATGCGCCAGAGATCCCGCACCAGCTTGCGGTCCAGCGCACCCATCCAGGCCGGCGGATGGTTCACCACGAGACCTCCCCGGGCAGCCGCTTGTCGGGGTTCTCGCGCAACTCGCGCACCCGCCCATCGGCAAATATCACCACGCGATCAGCGATGGCGGCGATGGCGGCGTTGTGCGTGATCAGCAGGGTCGTGGCGCCCAGGCTGTCGTTGACCGTTTTAAGCGCCTCCAGAACCCGCACACCGGTGGCGGAGTCCAAGGCGCCCGTAGGCTCGTCGCACAGCAGGACTGACGGCTGCTTGGCCACAGCGCGCGCAATGGCCACGCGCTGCTGCTCGCCGCCGGACATCTGGGCCGGAAAGTGATCCAGACGGTTCTCCAGGCCGACCATGGCGAGGGCCTCTTCGGGACGGAGCGGGGCCTCGGCGATCTCGGTGACCAGGGCGACGTTCTCGCGCGCGGTCAGGCTCGGCATCAGATTGTAGAATTGGAAGACGAACCCGACGTGCCGACGGCGGTATTCGGTCAGCTGGTGCTGGTCCGCCCGACTGATGTCATTCCCCCGGAACAGAACTTCGCCGCTAGTCGGCGTGTCGAGCCCGCCGAGAATGTTCAGGAAGGTCGACTTGCCGCTACCGGACGCGCCAAGCACCACGACCATCTCGCCGTCTGGCAGATCGAGGTCGACACCCCGGAGAGCGTGAACGGCCCCAGGACCGGAGCCATAGACCCTAGTCACGGCCCGAGCGCGAAAGCAGAGCCGCGATGACGCCGTCGTAGCGAGCGTATCCACGGCGGCCATCATGCCGTCGCCGTGAGCCATCGGTGTCCCGGTGCGATTGACTGTTGCGTCCCCAAGGACATGGCGCGGTGATTCCGGTCGGTCGGCACAAGGTGCCAGTCGATGGACGTCCACCCCGTGATCTGGATCAATTATGCCCTTCGCGCACTCGATCAGGAGCGATCGAGGACGTAGAAAACCGCCGAGTCTCACCTTCGGGTTGAAGCCATGAGCTCAATTAGGCTGCACGCCGCCGCCCGCCCTGTTTATGGTGAAGGCTGATCGCGTCAGATGAAGTAGGAATGGATGTCCAAGGCCAGCCTGACGTTTCTCGGGGGTGCGGGCACGGTCACCGGCTCCCGCCACCTGCTTCAGCTCGGCGGGCGCAAGGTTCTCGTCGATTGCGGATTGTTCCAGGGTCTGAAGGCGTTACGTCTGAAGAATTGGGCAGAGTTTCCGGTAGACCCGGCCGGCATCGATGCAGTCGTGCTAACTCACGCGCACCTCGATCATTCCGGCTACCTGCCAAAGCTAGTGCGCGAAGGCTTTCGGGGACCCATCTTCTGCACCAGCGCCTCGGCCGACCTTTGTGAACTCCTGCTGCTGGATAGCGCCAAGATCCAGGAGAGCGATGCGGAATTCGCCAACCGTCACGGCTTCTCCAAGCACAAGCCCGCCCTGCCGCTGTACGGCAAGCGCGACGCGCTGCGCACGCTGGAGCAGCTGCGCGCCATCGACTTCGACACGCCCACAGACCTTGGGCACGGCGCCAATCTGCTGTTCCGCCGCGCCGGGCACATTCTAGGAGCGGCGAGCGTTCAACTGCGCTGGGGCGGCAAGACTTTCGTCTTTTCGGGCGACATCGGCCGCTACGATGACCCCCTGATGCACGACCCAGTCTCCGTGGCTCAGGCGGACTACCTGCTGGTGGAGTCGACCTATGGCGATCGACAGCACGCGCAGGTCGCTCCGGCCGACGCCCTCCTGGAGGCAATCCAACGGACCACGGCGCGAGGGGGGACCGTGATCATCCCCGCCTTCGCGGTCGGTCGGGCCCAGGAGCTTCTCTATCTGTGCTGGCGTCTGAAACAGGCGGGCCGCCTGCCACTGACGCCCGTCTATCTCGACAGTCCTATGGCCATCAACGCCAGTGGCATGCTCGAGCGGCACCCGCACGACCATCGTCTCTCGCCTGATGAGTGCCGAGCCGCGATGGCCTCAGCGACCTATGTGCAGGACGTGGAGGAATCCAAAGCGCTCAGCCACAATGGCATGCCGAAGGTGATTATCTCGGCTAGCGGCATGGCCACCGGGGGGCGCGTTCTGCACCACATCAAGGCCTACGGACCAGACCCCAAAAACACGATCCTGTTCGCCGGTTTCCAGGCCGCCGGCACGCGCGGCGAGGCCCTCATCAACGGTGCGCGGGAAGTGAAGATCCATGGCGGTTTCGTTCCCGTCCGCGCGGAGATCGACAACCTGCCCATGCTCTCGGCTCATGCCGACGCCAATGAGATTCTGCGTTGGCTTGGCGGCTTCGAGCGACCGCCCAAAAAGACCTTTATCGTGCACGGGGAGGCCGGCGCTTCGTTGGCGCTGCGGGAACGGATCGAGCAGGAACTCGGCTGGTCCTGCGTGATCCCGGCCGAGGGAGACGAGCAGGTTCTTTCGTGACCGACGGGTCGCAGCCGCCCCTGCCCGTCCTAACCGCGCGCCGGTTGGGACTGCTGTCACAACATGACTCCATCGTGCTGATGCGTGAGGACAGCCCGGTCTGCCGGTCGGAGGGCCACGGCCCACGCTCTCAGGTGCTGCTGATGGCCCACGGCCGCGAGGTGATGGCGACCCTCTATCAGGTTACCGGGGGCGAACTGGTGCAGACGAACGAGGCGGGGCTCTCCGAGGCGGCTTGGGAACGACTGGGGGTGGCCGACGGGGACGAGATCCATGTCCGCCATCCGCCGGCCCTCACCTCGATGTCCAGCGTGCGCCGGCGTGTGTACGGCAAGCGCCTGGATGCTCCCTCAATGGCTGACATCATTTCCGACATTGCCGCAGGCCGCTACAACGACGTCCATCTTTCCGCCTTTCTGACCGCCTGCTCGGCCTTGCCACTGGACCGTGACGAGGTCGTCCATCTCACCCGCGCCATGGTGCAGGCCGGCGAACAACTCAGCTGGAATTCACCGGTCGTGATCGACAAGCACTCGGTGGGTGGTTTGCCGGGCAACCGCACCACGCCGATCATCGTAGCCATTGTCGCGGCGAACGGACTAGTAATCCCGAAAACCTCGTCCCGGGCCATAACCTCTCCAGCCGGCACGGCCGACACCATGGAGACCTTGACCAATGTCGACCTCAACCTCGCGGCCATGCGCAGGGTGGTCGAACAGGAAGGCGGCTGTCTCGCCTGGGGCGGCGCCATGCGGCTGAGCCCAGCCGACGACGTGCTCATCCGGGTGGAGCGGGTGCTCGACATCGACACTGAAGGCCAGCTGGTGGCCTCCGTGCTCTCAAAGAAAATCGCAGCCGGATCCACCCATGTGGTGCTCGACATTCCCGTGGGGCCGACGGCCAAGGTTCGCTCCGATGACGACGCCGACGCCATCTCCGACGCGCTTACTCATGTGGCGCGGGTGTGCGGGGTTGAGGTCCGGTGTGTGCGCACCGATGGTGGTCAGCCGGTCGGTCGCGGCATCGGCCCCGCCTTGGAGGCGCGCGATGTCCTGGCCGTCCTGCGCGGCGAGCCCTCTGCTCCGTCGGACCTGCGCCGCCGCGCCTGCCTGCTGGCCGGCGCGGCGCTGGAGCTGGCGGGCCGCTGCGGTCTCGGCGAGGGGACAAGGCTGGCGGAGCGGACCCTTGCGGACGGACGGGCCTGGGCGAAGTTTCAGCGGATTTGCGAAGCCCAGGGTGGCCTGCGGGAGCCGCCACGTTCCGTCGTCAGCCGGCCGCTTTTGGCGCAGCGGTCAGGCCGCGTCATGACCATGAACAACCGCACCCTCGCGCGGCTCGCCAAGCTAGCCGGCGCCCCGGATGACAAGGCTGCGGGAGTCGAGCTCCATGTCCGCTTGGGAGACGAGGTCGCGGCGGGCGAACCGTTACTGACGGTCCACGCTGAAGCCCGGGGAGAATTAGCCTATGCTTTGGACTATGCCGCCGCCAATCCCGATATGCTGAGCATCGAGGCATGACCCTGCGACTGGTTCTGCCGCTACCCGGCAGTGAGGCCTTTTCAGCCCGGCTGGCCGGCGCCGGCGGCTTCGAACTTGGCGGGCTGGAATTTCGGCGCTTTCCAGACGGCGAACGCTACCTGCGGATTGACGTCGATCCGAAGGGGCGGCCGGTCGACATTGTCTGCGCGAACGCCGACGAACATTTTCTGACCCTCGCATTCGTGGCGGACGCCGTCAGAGACCTCGGCGCATCGGAGGTCACCCTTGTGGCCCCCTATCTGGGCTATATGCGCCAGGACGCCCGGTTTCAGCCGGGCGAGGCAGTGACCTCGCGTACTTTCGCGCGCCTGGTCTCCTGCACTGTGGATCGCCTGATTACGGTCGATCCACATCTCCATCGGTTCGCACGCCTTGACGAGCTCTATGAGATTCCCTGCGTCGCCCTCCGCGCCGCGCCGCTGATCGGCGCGTGGATCGCGGGCGAGGTGGCCAACCCCCTGATCATCGGACCCGACGCGGAGAGCGAACAGTGGGCGGCGGAGATCGCGACCCAGTGCGGCGCGCCCTATGCGGTGCTGTCCAAAACACGGCGGGGCGATCGCGACGTCCAGATCGCCATGCCGGATCTCGGGCTGCACCAGGGACGCCAGCCCGTCTTGATCGACGACATAGCGTCCTCCGGGCGGACATTGATCGCGGCGAGTACCGAACTGCGCAAACAGGGCTTTCCCGCACCCGTATGCGTCGTCGTTCATGCGATCTTTGGCGGGGATGCTTTCTCCAAGGCCTCCGCAGGAGCCCTGCGCATCGCCTCAACGGACACCGTGGCCCATGCCTCGAATACGATCTCGGTCGCGCCCCTGATCGCCCACGCCCTAGCCTCGCTCAACCAAAGCTAAACGGGAGAGGGCATCCCCGCGCGGGCCATAAAGCGGACCTTCCCAAGGTCAGAGAAGAGTCAAAGATTGCCATGGGCGGCCACGTCAATTTCGGCCCGATCCAATCTCAGGCAAGCCCTACAAACGGGGCGACGCCATGCCAAACGCCTAATCTAGCCCTCGATGCAGATAAGGCCTATCCGTCCAGCCAATCACCAAAGATCCTTCCTGGGTTGACTTGACTGTCGATTAGTTCAACTTTTACGGTCTCTTCCGGGCGAAAGTTTTTCCGCGCTAGCCTGAACCCATCCGGGCGCAAGCGCCCGAGCTGTAACGACGAAACTAGGGCGTCACTGCTGCTAGCCTACGCCAAGGATTGGACGGAGATGCAGGGACACGACAAGCCGGTGAACCAGAAGGCCTTTGGGGCGACTTTGGGCGATCTGCAGACCTTGCTGGGACCCAAGGATGGCAATGGCCTCGTGACCGGGCGCGGTGAGCGCCTGAAGGGGGAATACCCGTTCCCGAACGATGGCACGCGGTAGCCGCAATGACCTGGCCCCCAGATGATCACGGAAAGATGGACGATCTGGCGCGCGGTTTCAGGCCTCGCGCGCATCACGGCGGATGGCTGTGCGTCCGTCTCCCCGTCCATCGTCCACCCTCTAAGTCGCTGATTTACAAGGACCGAAGGACGATACGGACATTACAGACGATAGAATGGGGTTCGTCCCCATGAGGCGCGCGTGCGCGGGCGTATGGGCGCAGACGTGCGTACGTCTGTCCGTCTGTGTGTGCGGCGTGTGTCGTGTTTGAGGTGTGTGTGTTGTGTTTGGGTGTGGGTGTTTGGGTGAGTGTTTGTTGTGAGTAGGATAGCCGAAAAGAAAAGAAACAAGAGCGCTAGCCAAGAGAGGGCAAAACCAGCCGCTGCCGCGCTGGTGGGCAGGTCGCTTGCCCAGCCCGCCGGGGCCTCGGTCATACCGGTCAAAAGGGAACTTGCGCATCGGGACGGTTAAGTCCATAAACAACCTGCGCTTGAAGTTGCGCCTTCCACCCGCCCGGTCACCCGATCGCGGCGGGTTTTCCATGCCTGGTCGTCGACTTAGCCCCCAGCGGGTCCCTTCCAGGGGGTAGCCCCCTATGCGGTAGGGCTGAGCGCGGGGTCACGTTAGTTCGGACCGCCAAATCATTTTGAAGTCGGTGAACCTATGTCCTTGCTTGTGAGGGAGGCGGCGTTCGCTACTCGGCACAGATTGGTGCCGTCTGCAGTCAACAACTGGAAGAAGCACGGCCTGCTGGTCTTTGCCGATGATCCAGAGCGGCCGGCCAAGCGGATGATCGACGCTGCCAAATAGGATCTGCTGATCAAGGGGAAGTTGCCGGCGGCGAAGTCGCGGCTTGCCCTCCCCGGCGGCCTTCGGCGGCTAAGCGCGGACAGCTTTGGTTGCGAGCACCCTGCATGTTTCGCGGGCCGGCGCGCAAGGCCTGTGGCCGCCGCCCGGGACCGGGGACAGGGCCAGGAACCGGACCGTCTAGGAGCATATTCCGTCGGCGGCATCATCCGCGCGCCCCTGACCCGGTTGAAATGGGCTTCATCCACCGTCCGGGCCGAAACAGACGTCCGGGGCGATCCGGCCCTGCCAAGCAAGGTCGATCCCTTAGGCCAGGTGCTTTTGGCCTTCTTCTGGGAAGGCCGCACCGTCCCGGAAATCGCCGATGCTCTGGGCGAACTGGCCCGTCGCCGATCCCCAGCCAACCGCTGCGACCGTTCAAGTCCATCAAGCTTCTCATCGTCTTCGAGGAAAGGTTTCAAGCGTGCGCCCTACAGAACAACCCCCCGCCCATGGGGCAAACATCGTCGCGCCGACCGGGGAGACCAACTTGCGCGCGACGGCAGCACGCCGTCCCGGAAGCCTCGCCCTGGCCTGCGCAACCCCCTGGCTGACGCCAAACCCTGCGGCACCGGAATTGACCGCCCACGACGCGCCTGAAGGCGTTAGCGACGAAGACGCCGGGGCCATCGCGGCGGCGGCAACCACAGCCCTGCTGACTGCCCAGACCACGACCCGGAAGATCACCGAAGACTTCAGCCCGGACTATAGCACCGCCCTATCGCCACTACTGGCCCAGACCGAAGCGCCCGGGCCCTGGAAGCTGGCCGGCGATCACCAGCCTGGCCTGATCCCGGCGGCCGAACACGCACTCCCCTGCGTCGTGGACATCGACAATGAATGTCCTGACGACATGGCCACGGCCCGCGCCGTCGCGATCGCGCTTGCGGCAAATGCTCCCGCCAGCGTCTGGGCGACGGTCGAGGGCTGACCATGGGTGCCAAGCGCAATTTCCGCCAGAACGACCTCACACGGGCCATCCGCGCGGCCAAGGCGGCGGGGATCCAGCCCCATGTCTGGATAGATCGGAGCGGCGAACTGCATATCCGCGAGGACAATAACTTGGCGTTGCCAACTCATATAGAGCAACCTATAGGTGAACCCAGCCCTTGGGATGTCCTGCTAAGTGATGACCAAGCTTGAATTGCCCTATGTGCAGCGCATCATGGATCGGCATGGGCACGTCCGCCACTATTACAGGCGGCGGGGCTTCGCGCGCATCACCTTGCCCGGCGCGGTCGGATCGGCCGAATTCATGGCCGCGTATCAAGAGGCGACACAAGGCAAGAACGACCAGGGCGCGGGATCAAGCGAGGCCGGGTCGATATCGGGCCTTCTCGCAGCCTACTATCGCTCCAACGTCTGGCGCGACCTGTCCAAAGCGACGCAAGCCAATTACCGAAACATTCTGGATCGGTTTCGCGAGAGCTACGGTGATTGGCCCGCGCACAAGTTAACCTCAAAGCACGTTCGGGCGTTGCGCGACAAGGGAGCCGATAGACCGGGTGCAACGCGCAATCTTTTGAAGCGCCTGCGAACCGTTTATGCCTTCGGCGTTGAGCGCGAGCTGGTCTCAGTCAACCCGGTGGCGGACGTAAAAATGCCCCGTGAGGGCGCAGGGTTCAGGCCCTGGACAGATCAAGACATCGCCCAATTCATCGCCCACTGGCCCGAAGGCTCCCGCGCGCGGCTGGCCTTAGCCCTGTTGCTCTATACAGGCCAGAGACGTTCGGACGTCGTGCGCATGGGCCGCCAGAATGTGCGCGACGGCCTCTTGCACATCACCCAGAAAAAAGGCGGCGGGAAGGTCTCTCTCGCCATCCCCCTGCACCCTGAGCTTAAGCGCATCCTCGACACGCTCCCTAAGGACAATCTGACCTTCGTCATGACCGCCTTTGGTCGCCCGATGACGGAGGCCGGCTTTACCAAATGGTTTGGCGATTGCGTAGTTAAGGCTGGCTTGCCGCCTGACCTTAGCCCGCACGGCCTCCGCAAAGCTGCCGCGAGGCACCTGGCAGAAGCTGGCGCGACGACGCACCAAATCGCCTCCATCACCGGCCACGCAAGCCTCAAAGAGGTCGAGCGCTATACGTTAAGCGCCAACCAACCGAAGCTCGCTCGGGCCGCAATGAAGCTGCTCCAGGACGTAAGGTGAACAGGCTGTGTAAACCCTCAGTGTAAACCCCTGAGGGGAACTTTGTAATCGTTGGGGAATTTATGCAAGTTGGTAGGCCGGGTGGGGTTCGAACCCACGACCATTCGATTAAAAGTCGAATGCTCTACCACTGAGCTACCGGCCCGCTCACGACGCGGCGACGCCGGTAGAAGCGGCGCGGAACATAGTCGGGGGGCGCCGCAGCCGCAAGCGGGGTTTCGCCGGTTGTTTGACATGACGCCGCCGCTTTTGCCGCGATAAGCTCGCTCCATGCGTCAAATGCTACTCATCGCCCTGATTTTTCCGCTCTCCCTGGCCAGCGCGCCGGCGTTGTCCCAGCAGCAACCCTCGCCGACGCCACCCGCTGATTCGAAAATCCAGACCACGTCGGACGCCAACCGGGACGGTATTACCGGCGCCGTCAGCGCGCCGCTGCGTGACGTCAATATTGTTCGCACCAAGATCCCGCCGATCCTGATCGAGGCCATGAACGATCCCTACGCCCGGCCGCAGCGCGTCAATTGCGCCACCTTGATCAGTCTGGTCTCGCCGCTTGATGTCGCCCTGGGCGATGACCTCGACGCCCATCCTCCCGAAGAGAATGAAGACCTGATGGATCGCGGCCGCAAGGCCGCCGGCAGCGCTGCCCTGGGCGCGGTGGCCAGCGCCGCGCAGGACATGATTCCGATGCGCGGGTGGGTGCGCAAGCTCAGCGGCGCCGAGCGTCACGACCGGCTGGTGCAGAGCGCCATCACCTCGGGCAATGTGCGCCGCGCCTATCTGAAAGGCCTGGGCGAGGCGCGGGGTTGCAATCCGCCAGCCACGCCGCAGCACAAGCCGCCCGCCCCCGTTCCCGTGGTCGATCCCGGAATGCCGCCGCCACCCGAAGGCTTCAAGCCGCGCTTTCCGATAAAGAACTAGCCGCTCAGGCCACACTCTGTCGCGCCGCGAAATCGCGGCGGAAGGCCTCGAACCGCCCCTGAGCGATCGCCTCGCGCATGGCCGCCGTCAGGGCCTGGAAAAAGGCGATATTGTGCCAGGACAGCAGCACCTGGCCCAGGATCTCCTCGGCCTTGAACAGGTGGCGCAGATAGGCCTTGGAATAGTCGCGGCTGGCCGGACAGTCGCTGCCGGGATCCAGCGGCGTGTCGTCGTCGGCAAATTTTGCGTTCTTGATGTTGATCGCGCCCTCCCAGGTCCAGGCCTGGCCGTGGCGGCCCGAGCGGGTGGGCAACACGCAGTCGAACATGTCGACGCCCCGCGCCACCGCCTCGACCAGGTCGATCGGCTTGCCCACGCCCATCAGGTAGCGCGGCTTGTCGGCCGGCAGCAGATCGGGCGCATAGTCCAGCACCTCGCACATCGCCGTGTGCCCCTCGCCCACCGCCAGGCCGCCGATGGCGTAGCCGTCAAAGCCGATGTCCTGCAGGCGCTGTGACGACTCGCGGCGCAGGTTCTCGAACGTCGAGCCTTGCTGGATGCCGAACAGCACCTGGCTGTCGCGCGTGCCGAACGCCGCCTTGGAACGGATGCCCCAGCGGGCCGACAGCTCCATGCCCTCGCGGGCCCGCTTCTCCTCGGCCGGCCAGGCCACGCATTCGTCCAGCTGCATGACGATGTCGCTGCCCAGCAGGTCGGCCTG
Organism: Caulobacter sp. ErkDOM-C; assembly: GCF_048541825.1. GTDB lineage: Bacteria > Pseudomonadota > Alphaproteobacteria > Caulobacterales > Caulobacteraceae > Caulobacter. The sequence goes on from NZ_CP183332.1 coordinate 2,001,816, forward strand.
GATCTCCATCGACCGCTCGGGTGACAGGACATGCTTGGAGCCGTCGATATGGCTGGCGAAGGTGACGGCCTCTTCGGTGACCTTGCTGATCCCCGACAGGCTCATCACCTGGAAGCCGCCGCTGTCGGTCAGGATCGGCTTGTCCCAGCGCATGAACTTGTGCAGCCCGCCCAGGCGCTTCACCCGCTCGGCCGTCGGCCGCAGCATCAGGTGATAGGTGTTGCCCAGGATGATGTCGGCGCCGGTGTCCTTGACCTGATCGACGGTCAGGGCCTTGACCGTGCCCGCTGTACCCACCGGCATGAAGGCCGGGGTGCGGATGTCGCCGCGCGGGGTCTTCAGGACGCCGGTGCGCGCCTTGCCGTCGGTGGCGGAGATCTCGAAGGGAAACGCCATAGCTTAAGTCTCGGCTGGCTCAGCGGGGAACAGCAGCGAGCTGTCGCCGTAGGAATAGAAGCGATAGCCCGTGGCGATGGCCCGCTCATAGGCCTCGCGCATGGTCTTCTGGCCGGCGAAGGCGCTGACCAGCATGAACAGGGTCGACTTGGGCAGGTGGAAGTTGGTCATCAGTCCGTCGGCGGCGCGGAAGCGATAGCCGGGGGTGATGAAGATCGCCGTCTCGTCGGCGAAGGGCCGGATGACGCGATCCTCGCCGGTGGCGCTTTCCAGCAAGCGCAGGCTGGTGGTGCCGACGCAGACGATGCGGCCGCCGGCGGCGCGCGCGGCGTTGAGGGCGTCGGCGATCTCGGGGGTCACCTCGCCATATTCGGCATGCATCCTGTGCTCGGACACCACGTCGGTCTTCACCGGCAGGAAGGTGCCGGCCCCGACATGCAGGGTCACGAAGTGCAGCGATACGCCCCTCGCCTTCAGTCGCTCCAGCAGATCGGGTGTGAAGTGCAGGCCGGCGGTCGGCGCGGCCACCGAGCCGTCCTCGCGGGCATAGACAGTCTGGTAATCGGCGCGGTCGCGGTCGTCCTCGGCCCGCTTGGCGGCGATATAGGGCGGCAGCGGCATCTCGCCGTGGCGGGCGATGCCGATATCCAGGTCCGGCCCCGCCTGGTCGAAGGCCAGCAGCACCTCGCCGCCCTCGTGCTTTTCCAGCACGGCGGCGTCCAGGCGATGCTCGTCCGAACCGAACGCCACGCGGTCGCCGGCCTTGAGGCGCTTTCCCGGGCGCATGAAGGCTTTCCAGCGATCGGGCGCAACGCGGCGATGCAGGGTGGCCTCAACCGGCACCGGCGCGCCATCACCGCCGCCCGTCGTGCGGGCCTGGCGCAGACCCGCCAGTCGCGCCGGGATCACCCGCGTGTCGTTGAAGACCAGGGCGTCGCCGGGGCGCAGGAAATCGGGCAGGTCGCGCACGACGTGGTCAGCCAGATCCTGGCCTGGCCGCACCACCAGCAAACGCGCGGAATCGCGCGGCTCGGCTGGGCGCAGGGCAATGTTTTCCTCTGGCAGGACGAAATCGAAGTCGGAAAGGCGCATGGGGCGGCTTCAAGGACACGGCGAGGCCCGCAGGTCAAGATACTCGCCGCCGCGCGAGCGCCATGGACAAGCCGGGAGCAGCGGCGCCAATCTCCCCCATAGCCATAGTCTTCGGGGGGAAGATCGCCATGAAACGCGTGCTGGCCTGCGCCGCGCTGCTGCCGTTTCTGCTCGTCGCCTGCGACAACCGCCCTGCTGCGCCCCCTGGCGCGCCCGCCGCGACGGCGCCGGCCACGCCGCCCGCCAAGCCCACGACCGATCCCGCTGCGGCCAACTTCCAGCGCGACGCCACGCTCGACGTCTTCGGCTACTACTTCACGCAGACGCCGGTTCAGGTCGGGAACTGGAAGCTGAAGTCCGTCAACATGGGCTCGCCCAGCGACTTCGCGTCCTGGGAAGAGGGCAAGCGCCCCAGCAACTTTGCGCCCTTCTTCCTGGAATTCGAAGACGTCACCAGCCCGATGGCCGAGAACGAGCTGGGTCAGGTCTATCAAACGGTCAGCTTCCGCCTGATGCCGGACAGCTATCGGGTCGACGGCCAAGCGGTCGTGTTTCGCGGACTGGATCCCCGCCTCGGCCAGGTGGTGTTCTCCGGCGTGTTCGATCTCGCCGCCCTGAAAGCCGCCAGGACTGCGGGTCCGCCTGGACCGCCCCAGATCGTCCTGACCGGCGCCCTGCGGATCGGCGCCGAGCCGATGCGCAATATCAGCTTCCTCTACTTTGCCGGCGACTGAAGTCATCGCGGTCATGCGCGTCCGTGTTATGGGCTGACCATGGATCTTCTGCTTCGACTCCTGAGCCTTTTCTTCCGCGGCACCGGCCTGATGCTGGGCGTGGTCGGAGCGGGTTTCGCTGTCGCCTGCCTGGGCGGCGTGTTCAGCGATCGCCTGGACGCGTTCACCCACCTGACGCCGCTGTGGCTGGCCATGGGCGTGGGCGCGGTCGTTATGGGCTGGATCTTTGCGCGTCATGGCGAGCGCTCGGTGATTGTCGGTCTGGGCGGCGCCGCCGTTTTCGCCTGCGCCATCCTGATGGGCCCCGAACTCTTGGCCGCCGCCGGAACCAAGCGGCTGGCATCGCGGCCAGAGGACCTGAAGATCATCCAGTTCAATATCTGGCGGGACAACGATACGCCCGACCGCACTCTGCGCTGGCTTCTCGCGCAGGATGCCGACGTGGTGGTGATCGTGGAAGGCAGCGGCCCCGTTGTGAAGGCCCTGAAGGCCTACTACCCCTTCTATGTGTCCTGCGCCGGCAAGAAGTCGTGCAGCACGACGATCTTCAGCCGCAAGCGCATGATCGCCCGCAACGGATTCCTTTCAGAAGGTCGGGAACTAATAGGCGCCTGGGCGACCCTGGCCGACCCCAAGGGCGAGTTTACCGTCGCCGGCATCCACTATGTCTGGCCCATGCCCGCGGGTCCGCAACAACAGCAATCCAAGCGCTTGGTCGACGCCTTGGCCCGCTTCGACAAGTCCGACACGATCCTGACCGGCGACTTCAATTCCACCCCCTGGTCGTTCACGCTCAAGCGCCAGGACAAGGCCCTGGGCCTTGAGCGCCGCACGCGGGCCCTGCCCTCCTGGCCCTCGGGCCGCTTCTCGCGCCTGGCCAATGCCCCGGCCCCGTTCCTGCCGATCGATCACGTCTATGCCGGCAAGGCCTGGAAGACCGTCAGCGTCACGCGCGGGCCGGCTTTGGGTTCGGACCACCGGCCGATCATCGTCAAGCTGCGGCGGGACTAGGCGCCAAAACGAAAAACGGCCCCGGAACGCTCCGGGGCCGTCTTCGTATTCAGCAGAAGTCCAATCAGGCGTCGGCGGCGATCTTGGCGCTGACGATCTTGCCCGGCGCGCGCGGGGGCTCGCCCTTGGGCAGGGCGTCGACATAGTCCATGCCCTCGGAGACCTGGCCCCAGACGGTGTACTGGCCGTCGAGGAAGGTCGCGTCGTCCAGGCAGATAAAGAACTGGCTGTTGGCCGAGTTGGGATCGGGGGTCCGGGCCATCGAGCAGACGCCGCGCACGTGGGCTTCCTTGGAGAACTCGGCCTTGATGTCCGGCTTGTCGCTGCCGCCGCGGCCGGTGCCCGACGGATCGCCGCCCTGGGCCATGAAGCCCGGGATCACGCGGTGGAAGACCACGCCGTCATAAAAGCCCTCGCGGACCAGTTCCTTGATGCGGTCGACGTGGCCGGGGGCCAGGTCGGGACGCATCTGGATGGTGACCGGGCCGCTTTCCAGCGTGAGGATCAGGGTGTTTTCGAGGTCGGCCGACATGGTCATCCCTTGGGTGCGAAATGGTGAAGGCGCTTCTAGCGCGCTTTTCCCCCCGCTGTGAACCGCCACGCGCCCCAAAAGGGTGAGAGACTAGCGGATATCGACCGGAATCTTCAGATCACAGACCGAGAAATCCGCGCCCTTGATCGCGCGCTGGCGGCGAATCTCGCCCGCAAACCACGCGCCCTGGGTATTGATCACCCGCACCCTGGGACGCTCCTTCTCGGGAATGTCCGACAGCATCCGCACCTTCTCCATGCGGTCCTGAGGCGCGGCCACCGGCTCGCCGGTCTTGATAGCGCGGATGGTCTCCAGTCCGCTGATCACCCGGCCAAAGGCAGTGTAGCGTTTGTCGAGCGAGGGATAGGGCTGGCGCATCAGGAAGAACTGGCTGTTGGCCGAATTGTTGTCGTCGTCGCGGGCCATGCCCACCACACCGGGGCAATAGGTGCCCCAGGCCGAGACATTGCCGTCGGCGGTGACCTCGTGCCAGCTCCAGTGCTGGCTGAACACCGGCAGCGAACCCAGCAGTCCCACCTGCAGCCCTGACGGCGCGGCGGCCGGCGTGAAGGGCGTCGCAGCCGTCCGCCGGAAGGTGAACTCGGCCTTCAGGTTGGGCTTGTCGGTATTGCCTTCGCCATTGTCCTTCGGGTCGCCGGTCTGGGCCATGAACCGGTCGATGACCCGGAAGAAGGTGCGGCCGTCATAGACGCCGGCCCGGGTCAGTTCGCGCATCCGCGTCACGTGGCCGGGCGCGACCTCGGGGGTCAGTTCAACGACCACCCGGCCCCTGTTGGTGTCGATCACCATAACATTGTCGGGGTCCGGGACCCGCCAGTCGGCCGCCGCGGGCGGGGCAACGCCCCGCGCCTTGCCCTTGGACCTGGCAGCGGAAAGCGCCGGCGTGGCCAGCAGGGCCAGGCTCAGGCCCAAGACGACAACAGCGGATGACTTCATTTGATCTGCACCGGGATTTCGACGTCGCAATTGCTGAAGCTGGCTCCCATCTCGGCCCGGCGCTTGGCGACCAGGGCGGCGAAGGCGGGGCCGCGGGTGTCCATGACCTGCACCGAGGGGCGCTTGTCGGCCGGCAGATCGGCCAGCAGCCGAACGCTGGCCATCTTGTCCTGCGGATCGGGCGCCGGCTCGCCGACCTTGATCGCGCGGATCACGTCCAGGCCCGACAGGGCCCGGCCAAAGGCGGTGTAGGTCTTGTCCAGCGAGGCATAGTACTGACGCATGAAGAAGAACTGGCTGTTGGCGCTGTCGGGATTGCTGGCCCGGGCCATGCCCAGCACGCCCGGACAGAAATTGCCCCAGGTGGCCACCTTGCGGTCGGCGGTCATCACCGCCAGGGCGGCCGGCTGGCTGGTCACGGGCAGGACGCCGACGAAACCGGTCTCGTTGCTGCCGGTCTTGCCCGGCGTGGCCAGGGGCGTGTCAGCGCCACGGCGGAAGGTGAACTCGGCCGTCATGTCGGGCTTGTCCGAGCCGCCGGCGCCGGTGTTGTCGGGATCACCCGTCTGGGCCATGAAGCTGTCGATGACGCGGAAGAAGGTCAGGCCGTCATAGAAGCCGGCCTGGGTCAGCTCGCGAATGCGCGCCACATGTGCCGGGGCGGCCTGCGGGCTGAGCTCGGCGATGATCCGGCCCTTGTTGGTCTCGATGACCAGCACGTTCTGGGGATCGGGCGTGCGCCAGTCGCCAACCTGGGCGGGCGGCGTCTGGGCCGACGCCGTGTGCGCGACAGCGGTCGTGGCCAGCAGCGCCAGAGCGGCGACGGAATACGCAAGCTTCATGGAAATCCCCGAACAGAAAGGCAGACGGGGCGTAGAACGACGACGCCCCCGCGACAAGTCCACCGTGTTGAAGCCTATGATTTCGACCGCTTCACGGCAAACCCGCTGTTTCAGGTCTTGCGCAGCTTAGCGACCAGTTGCTCGCCCACCCCGGCGGGCACGAACTTGGAGATGTCGCCGCCCAGGGCCGCGATCTCCTTGACCAGCCGCGAGGCGATGGCCTGGTGCCGGGGATCGGCCATCAGGAACACCGTCTCGATCTCGCGATCCAGTTGTTGGTTCATCGCGGTCATCTGGAATTCGTACTCGAAGTCGGCCACGGCCCGCAGGCCGCGCACGATCATCTGGGCCCCGACCTCGCGCGCAAAGTGCATCAGAAGACTGTTGAAGGGCCTGACCTCGATCACGGCCAGCGTGTTGAGGTGCGCAGTTTCCTGCTCGAGGATCGCGACCCGCTCTTCGAGCGAGAACAGCGGCCCCTTGCCGATATTGACCGCCACGCCGATCACCAGCTTGTCGACCAGCTTCACGGCCCGACCGATGATGTCGAGATGGCCGTTCGTGACCGGATCAAACGTTCCGGGATAAAGCCCAACCCTCAATGCAACCCCCTGCTCTAACCGGCGCCTTACGGGGTCTCGTCCGCCCCGCTTGCTTCGCCTTGATCGTCGTCGCCGCCACCGGCGTCGGCCAACCGCTCCACGCTGACGACATGCTCGTCTTTCGCGGTGCGGAAAACGGTTACGCCCTGAGTATTCCGCGCTGCAACACGAATTTGCGAGACGGGGCACCGTATCAACTGTCCGGCGTCTGTCACCAGCAGGATTTCATCGCTGTCCTCGACCGGGAACGAGGCCGCAAGACGCCCGCCGCGCTTGGAGAGATCCTGGGCCGTAAGCCCCTGCCCGCCCCGGCCCGTGCGGCGATAGTCATAGGCGCTGGTGCGCTTGCCGAAGCCCTCGGACGAGACGGTGAGGATGAACTCCTCAGCCGCGCCCAACTGGGCGATGCGTTCCGGCGTCAGGCTGGCCTCGCCAACCTCTTCGTCGGCCTCCTCGGGCGCCGGGGCGTCGTCGCCCTCCTCGCCGACCGCGCGCAGCATGGCGCGGGCATGTTTCAGATAGGCGGCGCGCTCGGCCGGCGTGGCGTCGACGCCGCGCAGGATGGCCATGTTGATGACGCTGTCGCCCTCGGCAAGCTTCACGCCGCGCACGCCGGTCGAATCACGGCTGGCGAAGACGCGGACCTCATCGGCCGAGAAGCGGATGCAACGGCCGACGGCCGTGGTCAGCAGGATGTCGTTCTCGGTCCCGCAGACGCCGACGCCGATAATGCCGTCGCCGTCATCGAGCTTCATGGCGATCTTGCCGTTGCGGCGCACGTCGACGAAGTCCGACAGCTTGTTGCGACGCACGCTGCCCGAGCGGGTGGCGAACATCACGTCCAGGCGGTCCCAGGTGCTTTCGTCCTCGGGCAGGGTCAGGATCGAGGTGATGGTCTCGCCCGGCTCGATCGGCAGCAGGTTGACGAACGCCTTGCCGCGCGAATTGGCGGCGCCCAGTGGCAGCCTCCAGACCTTCAGCTTGTAGACCTTGCCGCCCGAGGTGAAGAACAGCAGCGGCGCGTGGGTCGAGGCCGAGAACACGCGGGTGACCGCATCTTCGGTCTTGGTGGCCATGCCCGACTTGCCTTTGCCGCCCCGGTGCTGGGTGCGGTAATTGGCCAGCGGCGTGCGCTTCACATAGCCGCCCATGGTCACGGTGATGACCATTTCCTCGCGGACGATCAGGTCCTCGTCTTCCACGTCGGCGTCGCCGTCGACGATCTGGCAGCGGCGCGGCACGGCGAATTTCTCGCGCACCTCGACCAGTTCCTCGCGGACCACGGCCATGATGTTGGCGCGGTCCGACAGCAGGTCCAGGAAGCCGCGGATGGCATCGGCCAGGGCTTGCGCCTCGTTGCCGATTTCCTCGCGGCCAAGGCCGGTCAGACGCGACAGGGTCAGAGCCAGGATGGCTCGGGCCTGCTCATCAGTCAGACGGATCAGGCCGCCCTCTTCGTGCAGGCTGCGCGGGTCGGCGATCAGCTCGACCAGGGGCAGCATGTCGCCGGCCGGCCAGGCCTTGGCCACCAGGCGCTCGCGCGCCTCGGCCGGATCCTTGGACGAGCGGATGATGTGGATGAACTCGTCGATATTGGCCACAGCGATGGTCAGGCCCACCAGCACGTGGCCACGATCGCGCGCCTTGCCCAGCTCGAACTTTGTGCGCCGGACCACAACCTCTTCGCGGAACTTCACGAAGATATCGATCAGTTGGTACAGGCCCATCTGCTCGGGGCGCTTGCGGTTCAGCGCCAGCATATTGACGCCGAACGAGCTTTGCAGCGCCGTGAAACGGTACAGCTGGTTGAGGATCACGTCGCCCGAGGCGTCGCGCTTCAGCTCGACCACGATGCGCATGCCGTCACGGTTGGATTCGTCGCGGATGTCGCTGACGCCCTCGATCCGCTTGTCGCGGACCAGTTCGGCTATGTACTCGACCAGATTGGCCTTGTTCACCTGATACGGGATCGCGGTGATAATGATGGCTTCTCGGCCCTGGCGGATCTCTTCCACCGAGGCGATGCCGCGCATGATCACCGAGCCGCGGCCGGTCAGCAGGGCCTGGCGCGGACCGCTGCGGCCGATGATCTCGCCACCGGTCGGGAAGTCGGGACCGGGCACGATGTCCAGCAGGGTCTCGGCGCTGACCTCGGGGTCATCGATCATGGCCAGGCAGGCGTCGATGATTTCGCCCAGATTGTGCGGCGGGATGTTGGTCGCCATGCCGACGGCGATGCCGCCCGCGCCATTGACCAGCAGGTTGGGAATCCGCGACGGCAGGACCGTCGGTTCCTGTTCCTTGCCGTCATAATTGTCCTGGAAGTCGACCGTGTCCTTGTCCAGGTCGGCCAGCAGCGCCAGCGCCGGGGGCGCCATCCGGCACTCGGTGTAGCGCATGGCGGCCGGCATATCGCCGTCGACCGAACCGAAATTGCCCTGGCCGTCGATCAGGATCAAACCCATCGAGAAGGGCTGGGTCATCCGGACCAGGGTGAAATAGATCGAGGCGTCGCCGTGCGGATGGTATTTACCCATCACGTCACCGACCACGCGGGCCGACTTCACATAGGAGCGATCGGGCGTATGTCCTTGTTCGTGCATCGAAAACAGCACGCGGCGGTGAACGGGTTTCAGACCATCGCGCGCGTCCGGCAGGGCGCGGCTGACGATCACGCTCATCGCGTAGTCGAGGTACGAGCGACGCAGTTCGTCCTCGATGAAGATCGGGGCGATATCCCCTCGCGGCCCTTCGGGAGGGGTAGTGATTTGATCGTCGCTCAAGGGGATTTTTCGCCGTCAGAATCGAACACGGAACTGTCTTTAACTGTTAGCATTCCCCCAAGGGCGGCGCCACCTTTCCGGGACAGCGGCCTCCCCCGTCCGCTTGTTTTTGAAGGATTTCCCATGCGTTCCGCCGTTGCCGCCGCCTTCGCCACCCTCCTCCTCGCCGCCCCCGGCGCGGCCTCCGCCCAGACCGCCGCCCCGGCCGCGGGGGCCCAGACCGCAACCGCCGTCGTCAAGGCCGGTGATGGCAAGGATCTGGGGACGGCCACCCTGACCGAAGCGCCGCACGGCGTGCTGCTGCGGCTGGACATAAAGGGCCTGACGCCGGGCTGGCACGGCCTGCACTTCCACGAAAAGGGCGATTGCGGCACGCCCGACTTCAAGTCGGCCGGCGCCCACGTTCACAGCACGGCCACAGTGGTCCACGGCCTGCTCAACCCCGACGGCAACGACAACGGCGACCTGCCCAACATCCATGCCGGCGCGGACGGTGCCGCCATGGCCGAGCTCTATTCGCCGCTGGTTTCGCTAAGGGGCGCGGGCGGGCGCCCGGCCCTGCTGGACGCCGACGGCTCGGCTATCGTCGTCCACGCCAACCCGGATGATCACAAGAGCCAGCCCATCGGCGGCGCCGGTGCGCGGGTCGCCTGTGGCGTGGTGAAATAGCTTCAGCAGCGCCCGGCGCGCGGATAACCCGCGCGCTATCCCCTGATAGGCACGAGGATAGACGCCTCAAACCCTCCCTCTGGCGGGGGAGGATCACGAGCCCGCCAATACAATCCCCGTCATCCCGGGACTCGTCCCCGGGACCCATCGTTCCGTTGCGCCGTAAGGGGTTTGTGATCCACCGACCGTGCGGCCGCCCCATGGGTCCCGGGGACGAGCCCCGGGATGACGAGCGTTGTTGAGCGTCACGCTCTTGCGCACGCCCGCAGGCGTCCAGACAATCGACGCAGCCCCCTGAAAACCTACCGTATTCTGTACCCACCTCGTCGCGGGGAAAGGGCGCAAGGCCAGCGACCATTGCGGCGGCGGGGGGTGATCGAGCGGGACTGGGGTCGAGGGGGATACTCGACCGGTCCGGGGATCTGGTTGCTGGCCAGACCCGCCCGCCGTCGGCGTGGTTGAAGGCAAAAGGGCGTGTCTGGCTGAAAGCCCGTCCTCTTCGACCGCCGGAACGCGCTGGAAACGGCGCGGTCCGGGTCCCGGTAAGGCCTGAAGAGGGCCACCCGACGGGAGGCTGACGGACAACGGTTACGCGGAGCGGACGGCTTCGTCGAAACGGTATTCTCTATTTCTCATCCGGACGTGGTCCGGACGCTCCGCGACCCTTTCCGTCACCCTCGCAGCGACAGCGCGGGGGCGCTGAAACGCGCCCCTAGACCGTCTCGGCCGTCATGGCCTCGGCCTTGGTCGTCCGCTTCTCGGTCAGGGCCACCAGCGCCACGCCCACCAGGGTGGCCGCCCCGCCGATCAGCAGTTGCGGCGTGAGGCGGTCGCCCATGAACAGGATGCCGATCGTGCACGACACCAGCGGCGTCAGCAGGAAATAGGGCGTCACGCGGCCCGCCTCGCGGCGCTGGACCAGCCAGAACAGCAGTGCGCTGGCCCCTATGGTCGAGACGATGCCCGCGAAGGCTACGCAGGCCCAGGCGATCGCCGGGGCGGCCATCACCCGCTCGACCACGTTGGACTCGAACGTGAAGGACATGGCGATCAGGGTCGGGGCGGCGACTATGGCCGTCATCCCCTGAACCTTCAGCGGCTTCACCCCTGGGGTCATCCTCACCAGCACCGTCGCCACCGCCCAGCAGGCGCAGGCCGCAATGACCAGGGCGACGGCCGGAAGATCCCCGGCCCCGTGCGGGTCCAGGCTCATCCAGGCCACGCCGACGAAGGCGATCAGCAGGCCGATCACGGCGGGCAGGCGCATGGTCTCGCCCAGCATCCGCCAGGCCGCGACGGCCGTGAACGGAATCCACAGCTGGCTGGCCACGACCAGCGGGCTCAGCGAGTCGCCCATGCCGAAGGCCACATAGATCAGACCAAAATGAATAGGCCCCGACAGCAGGATGATGCCCAGCAGCTTTTTGGGCTCGGGAAACGGCGGCCGGATGAACGGGATAAGGAAGATCAGAGCCAGGCCAAACCGCAGGCCGCCCACCATCATCGGCGGCAGGTGCTCGGTCGCCACCTTGGCGGCGGCGTTGTTCACGCCCCAGGTCAGGATGATCGCCAGGATGGCGAGGCGTTCCAGACCAGACAGGGGCGAATTGGAGGACATGGCCGCTTGGACCAGACGCGCCCCTGAAGGTCAATCGGCCCCGATGACGCGGCGCACCGCTCGGGTCAGCAAGGCCAGGTCGGCATCGGGCGTCGTGAAGGCCGGGGTCAGATAGATGACCTTGCCCATCGGCCGGATCCAGACGCCCTCTTCCGCGAACCGCGCGCACAGGTCGCCAACCGCAACCGGCGCGTCGAACTCGACCACGCCGATCGCGCCCAGCACCCGAACAGCCACGACGCCCGGCGCAGCCCGGCAGGGCTCGAGCCCTTCGACCAGGGCGGCCGAGACCCGAGCCACATCGGCTCGCCAGGCGCCGTCCTCAAACAGGTCCAGCGAGGCGTTGGCCGCCGCGCAGGCCAGCGGATTGGCCATATAGGTGGGGCCGTGCATCAGGGCGGCTTCGGGATCGTCCGACAGGAAGGCCTCGAACACCCGGGTGCTGGCAACCGCCGCCGACAACGGCAATGTTCCGCCGGTCAGGGCCTTGGACAGGGTGACGATGTCGGGCTCGATCCCGGCCGCTTGCATGGCGAACATCGATCCAGTGCGGCCAAAGCCGGTGAAGATCTCGTCGAAGATCAACAGCACCCCGTGGGTGTCGGCCAGGCGCCTCAGGGCTCTCAGGGTGTCGGGACCATGCAGCAGCATGCCGCCGGCGCCCTGGACCAGGGGCTCGACGAGGATGGCGGCGATCTCGCCGCCTCGCTCCTGCAGCAGGGCGTCCAGCGCCGCCTCGCCCTCGGCGTCGCGCGGCAGGTTGGCGATCACTTGGGCCGGCATGACGCCCGAGAACAGGCTGTGCATGCCCTCCTCCGGATCACAGACCGTCATCGTCGCCAGTGTGTCGCCGTGATAGCCGCCCCTGAACGACAAGAACCGCGTGCGTCCGGTCTCGCCGCGATTGATGTGGAACTGCAGCGCCATCTTCATGGCGATCTCGACCGCCACCGAGCCGGACTCGGCGAAGAAGGCATGGTTCAGGTCGCCCGGCAGCAAATCGGCCAGTCGCTTGGCCAGTCGATAGGCCGGCTCGTGCGCCAGGCCGCCGAACATCACATGCGGCATCCGCTCGATCTGATCCCTCAGGGCCTGGGCGATATGCGGATGATTATAGCCGTGACAGGCGGTCCACCACGAGGCCAGGCCGTCGACCAGTTCCCGGCCATCTGCCAGGACCAGCCGCGAACCGTGCGTGGCAACCACCGGCAAGGGCGGCCGGGCGGTCTGCATCTGGCAATAGGGCCGCCAGACGTGGGCCGCGCCGGCGCTCATCCAATCGGGGGTCATGGCGATCCTGCGTTGCGTCGAAAGGGCGCCTTGCCTATGCCCTGCGCCCTGCCTTCGCAAACGGGAAACAGCATGCAGAGCCTCGACGCCTTCGCCGGCGACAAGCTGACCGCCCTGGACGCCCAGAGCCTGCGTCGCCGCCTGAAGCCCACCCGCCGGCTGGACGGCGCGGTCGTGGAACGTGACGGCCGGCGGCTGATTTCGTTCTCCTGCAACGACTATCTCAACCTCTCGCACCATCCGGCTGTACGGGCGGCGGCGGCCGAAGCGGCGCTGAACTATGGGGCCGGCGCGGCGGCCTCGCGTCTGGTCACCGGTGATCACCCGCTGCTGGGAGATCTGGAAAAGCGCCTGGCGCGGCTGAAGGGCACCGAGGCCGCCTGCGTGTTTGGCTCCGGCTATCTGGCGAACCTGGGCGTGATTCCCACCGTCGCCGGGCCAGGCGATCTGATCCTGATCGACGAACTGGCCCATGCCTGCATATGGGCCGGCGCCAAGCTGTCCGGCGCCCGTACGATCGCCTTCAAGCACAATGACGTCGTTGATCTGGAGCGCCTGCTGCGGGCCGAACGCGCTGCCGCACGCCACGCCGTGGTCGCCACCGACGGCGTGTTCTCGATGGATGGCGATATCGCGCCACTCGACCAGCTCTCGGCCCTCTGCAACGCGCAAGACGCCTGGCTGCTGTCCGACGACGCCCATGGCGTGGGTGTGCTGGCCCAGGGCCGAGGCTCGGCGGCGCTGTTCCCCGGCGCTGACATCCCGTTGCAGATGGGCACCCTGTCCAAGGCGCTGGGCTCTTATGGCGGCTATCTGTGCGGGTCGCAGGCCGTGATCGACCTGCTGAAGACCCGGGCTCGCACGCTGGTCTATGCCACAGGCCTGCCGCCCGCCTGCGCCGCCGCCGCCCTGGCCTCGCTGGACATCATCGAGACCCAGCCGGCCCTGACCGCCCTGCCGCTGGCCAAGGCCCGCGCCTTCACCGAGGCCCTGAGCCTGCCGCCGGCCCAGAGCCCGATCGTGCCCGTCGTGATCGGCTCGGCGACTGCGGCGCTGGCCGCTTCTGCGAAGCTCGAGGCTGAGGGCTATCTCGTCGTCGCCATCCGCCCGCCCACCGTGCCCGAGGGCACGGCGCGGCTGCGGATCGCCTTCAGCGCCGCCCATTCGGACGCCGACGTGATGCGACTGGCGGATCTGATCGCCGACATCCGCCGGGGCCCCGCCGCATGAAGAGCCTGTTCGTCGCCGGGACCGGCACCGATATCGGCAAGACCCATGTGGCCTGCGCCCTGATCCGCGCCCTCCGCCTGCGGGGCCTGAGCATCGACGCCTTCAAGCCGGTGGTCAGCGGATTTGATCCAGATGATCCGGATGTCAGCGATCCCGGCCGCCTGGCCCTGGCGCTGGAGGAGCCGGGCGCCCTGCCCCGCATCTCCCCTCGCCGCTATCGCGCGCCGCTGGCGCCGAACCTGGCCGCGGCTCTGGAGGGCGACGTCCTGCGTCTGGCCGATCTGGTCGCGGACTGCCGGGAGCGACTGGCGCGACCCGATCGCGACCTGCTGCTGATCGAAGGCGCCGGCGGGGTGATGTCGCCCCTGACCGACGCGGCCACCAATCTGGACCTGATGGTGGCACTGAACCTGCCGGTCCTGCTGGTCGCGGGGTCCTATCTGGGCACGGTCAGCCACGTGTTGACAGCGCTGGAGGTGATCCGGTCCCGAGGCCTGAGCGTGGCCGCCCTGGTCATGAGCGAAAGCCTCGCCGCGCCCGATCTGGTCCAGACCGGCCAGATGCTGCGAGGCTTTGAGACCCGCGCGCCGCTGGTCCTGGCCCCGCGCGACGCGACCTGGAGCGCGACCGGGCTCGCCGACCTGATCTTCCCGCAGGCGACCAAAGACGAGGCCGCCAAGCTCCACTAAGGTGGTGCCATGCGCACAGACTATCTCGGCAACCCTGTCTCCGTCGCCAGTGACACGGCCCTGGCTGCGGTGGACGATTTCATCGCCGGCTTCCTGGCCTACGAGACCCGCGCCGCCAACATCCTGGCGGCCGCCGACGCCGCGCCCGGCGAGCCGCTGCTCAACGCCTATGCGGCGGTCCTGTGGCTGCTGCTCGAAGCGCCCGACGCCGCGACCCGCGCGGCGCCCTATCTGGCGCGCGCCCAGGGCGCCGTCGACGGTGCCCATGAACGGGAGCGCCAGATCGTGGCCTTCGTCTCGGCCTGGTCAGCCGACGACATCCCCGGCGCGCTGGCGATCGCCGACGCCATTCTCGAGGCCTGGCCGCGAGATCTGCTGATGCTGAAGCTGGCGCAGTACCACGACTTCAATCGGGGCGACTTTCCCGCCATGCTGCGCGCGGCCAGTCGCTGCCTGCCCGCCGCCGCCGACATCCCCCACCTGCACGGCATGCTGGCCTTCGCCTATGAGCAGTGCCACCTGCTGGCCGAGGCCGAGGCCGCCGCCCGCCACGCCCTGGCCCTGCAGCGCAAGGAGCCCTGGGCTCAGCACGCCCTGGCCCATGTCATGCTCACCCAGGGCCGCATCGACGAGGGCGTCGCCTTTCTGGAGGGCGTGCGCGACACCTGGACCGACCTGAACTCGTTCATGGACACCCACCTGTGGTGGCACCTGGCGCTGTTCTATCTCAGCCAGGGCCGGTTCGAGGCGGCGCTGGCGGCCTATGACGAACACTGCTGGAGCCAGTCCAGGGACTATTCACAGGACCAGGTCGGGGCGGTGTCGCTGCTGGCCCGGCTGGAGCTGGCCGGCGTCGATGTCGGGCCGCGCTGGAACGATCTGGCCGGCTACCTGGCCGCCCGCGCCGGTGATGTCGTGCAGCCTTTCCTGTCGCTGCAATATCTGTTCGGCCTGGCCCGCGCCGGGCGACCCGAGGCCGAACAGCTGCTGACGGCGATTCGTCGGGCAGCCCTCGAAGCGCCCGACTTCGTTCGCGCCACCTGGCGTGATGTCGCCCTGCCCGCCGCAGAGGGTCTGGTCGCCCATGTGCGCGGCGACTATCCCGCCGCCCTGCGAGGCCTGCGCGCAGCCATGCCCCGTCTGGCCGAGGTGGGCGGCAGCCATGCCCAGCGCGACCTTTTCGACCAGATCGTGCTGGACGCCCTGATCCGTTCCGACCGCCTGTCCGAAGCCCAGCAGATACTGGAGCTGCGCCGCGGCTTCGATCCCGACGGCCTGCCCGTCAACCAGGTGCTTGCGGACCTGTACGAGCGCCTCGACCTGCCGGCTCAGGCGGCTGTGGCCCGCGAGCGCGTGGCGCGCCGCCGCGTGGGCCTCTAGTCTCGCGACCCTAGGCCTCGATATCGACGTCCTTGGTTTCCTTGAGGAACAGGATGCCGATCACGGCCGTCACCCCTGCCACCACGATCGGATACCAGAGGCCGTAATAGATGTTGCCCGTAGCAGCGACCATGGCGAAGGCGGTAGTCGGCAGGAAGCCGCCAAACCAGCCATTGCCGATGTGATAGGGCAGGCTCATCGAGGTGTAGCGGATATTGGTCGGGAACATCTCGACCAGCATCGCCGCGATCGGGCCGTAGACCATGGTCACATAGATCACCAGCAAGCTGAGGATCCCGACCACCAGCGGCTTGTTGACCAGCGCGCTGTCGGCCTTGGCGGGATAGCCGGCCGTCTTGAGCGCCGCGCCAAGCTCGGCTTCCCAGGCCTTCTTGCGATCCTTGAATGCCGCCTTGTCCAGCGTATCGCCCGCGAAGGACGGCAGGACGGTCTCGCCGATCCTGACCTGCGCCACGGTCCCGGCGGGAGCCGCTGCATTGGTATAGGTGATGCCGGCCTTGGCCAGATAGGATTTGGCCAGATCGCAGGAGGTATTGAACACCGTCTTGCCGATCGGATCGAACTGGAACGAGCAGTCGGCCGGGTCAGCGAACACGGTCACCGGCGAGGTCGCGACGGCGGCGGCCAGTTGCGGATTGGCGGCGACGGTCAGGGTCTTGAACAGCGGAAAATAGGTCAGACAGGCCAGGATGCAGCCGACCATGATGATCCACTTGCGACCGATCTTGTCCGACAGCCAGCCAAACAGCACAAAGAACGGGGTGCCGATCAGCAGCGAGATCGCCACCAGCATATTGGTCAGACCGCCATCGACCTTGAGCATCTTCTCCAGGAAAAACAGCGCATAGAACTGGCCGGTGTACCAGACCACGGCCTGGCCGGCGGTCAGGCCCACCAGAGCCAGAATGACGATCTTCAGATTGCCCCATTTGCCGAAGCTGTCGGCCAACGGCTTCTTGGAGCCCTTGCCCTCGTCGATCATCTTCTGGAACGACGGGCTTTCGGAAAGCTGCAGGCGGATCCACAGCGAGACGCCCAGCAGCAGCACCGAGATCAGGAACGGAATGCGCCAGCCGTAGTCCTTGAAGGCGTCCTCGCCGATCACATTGCGGGTGGCCAGGATGACGATCAGGCTGAGGAACAGGCCAAACGTCGCCGTGATCTGGATGAAGCTGGTGTAGAGGCCGCGCCGGTTGGCCGGCGCATGCTCGGCCACATAGGTCGCCGCCCCACCGTATTCGCCGCCCAGGGCCAGACCCTGCAACAGGCGCATCAGCACCAGGGCAATGGGGGCGATGATGCCGATCTGCTCATAGCTGGGCAGCAGGCCGACCACGAAGGTCGACAGGCCCATCAGCAGCATGGTGACCAGGAAGGTGTTCTTGCGGCCCCACAGATCGCCCAGGCGACCAAAGACCAGGGCCCCGAAAGGGCGCACCGCAAACCCGGCCGCAAAGGCCAGCAACGCGAAGATGTAGCCCGTGGTCTCGTTCACGCCGGAGAAGAAATGGTGCGTGATATAGGTGGCCAGCGAACCGTATAGATAGAAGTCGTACCACTCGAAAACCGTGCCGACCGAGGCGGCGCCGATGACCAGTCCGTCCTTGCGACCGACTACAACGCCGTCCTTCGCGCCCGTATGCCCGGCGTCCGCCATGCGTATCCCCCAATTTCTGTTATCGCTACCATGGCATGAGTTGAGCGTCACCACGCTCAGACCCGCATATCTCGGCATGTTGTCAGAGTTTTACAGGCCCGGGGAGGTGAACCTTGCCTTTCGTGACGGAGAAATGCCCGTATTTGCTGGGATGACGTGACAAATCCTTCCCGGTTCGTCAGGCTCGACGTTCCTTGATTCCACATTGGATGAGCTATCAAAATGAACGTTTCCGATCTGGTCGACGCCGCAGTCGCCGCTGACGACAAGCTGACCAAGGCTCAGGCCAAGGCGATCATCGACGGCGTGTTCAAGGCCGTGACCGACGCTGCTGTCCGCGGCGAAGAAGTTTCGATCCCGAGCTTTGGCAAGTTCAAGGTCCAGGCCAAGCCGGCCCGCACCGGCCGCAACCCGGCCACGGGCGCAGCGATCGAGATCGCGGCCTCCAAGAAGGTCGCCTTCACGCCCGCCAAGCAACTCAAGGACGCCGTCAACGGCTAATCCTCTGGGATTTGAGACGACCGGCACGCCAGAGGCGCGCCGGTCGTTCTCTTCCCGCTACCTGTAGGCCAGGGTCCAGGACAGCATCACGGGCTCCGCCATGCGGAACCGCCCGGTTCAGCGCTGGACCAAGGCCATCATAGCCCCGGTCGGGGTGCGATAGGCCTTCTCATCGGCCAGCGGTCGCGAACGGCAACTTTTGAAGCCCTTGGTCGCGAACGCCGTGACGTACCGTGCCAGCGCTTGAAGCGGGGCTTGCCGCCCCAGATGCTCGGCGCAGACGAGAACCCAGCAAAATCCAGGTCAATGCTCGCGGATGACAGCGGTGCCTCGGCCGAGGGCACATCCGTGCGGGTGATCTTGCCTGGCGCGAAGCCATAGGTCGTCCTGATCGCCATCGCGGGATTGGGCCCGCTACCCGTTGAGCATCTTGCCGTCCTCGAGATGGTTCCCCGGCAGATGGGCGCACCTGCCGGGATGCTGGCGGCCAGGTGTTGTCGATGCCGAGGCCGAGGCCGAAACCCAGCGCCTCGCCCGAGTATAGCAGTTCCACATCGAAACTATCCCGCCGGGCAAGCAAATTGGTCTTACCAATTTTCGCTCTGTCACCTCCAAGGTGGCGCGCCGGACTGGACACACTGCGGCATATCTTTAGGTTTGGCCCGCGGCTGGCCACGGCGTCGTCTAGCCATTGGCCTGACCAAATCTGCACGAGCGACGCGGAATCATAATCCGCGAGACGAAAAGGGAGCCCGATGCGCGCCAGCCTGATCCTCACCGCCGCCCTGCTGGTCATGACCCCGGTCTGCGCCGCGCCGCTAGCCGTCACTTCGCCGCCGCCGGCCTCGATCGCCGCGCCCGCGCCCAAGGAGGCTGACGTCCTCGCCCTGGGCCGCAAGGTCGCAGACTGGCAGCTCTCGCGGATGGACAATTTCGACTACACGCGCACCTTCAGGCACAACACGGTAGACCCAAAGGGCTGGATCCAGGGCGCGCTCTATACAGGCGTCTTCACCTTCGCCGACCGGACGGGGGACGAAAAATACGCCGAGGCCGTCCTGGCCCACGGCGTCGCCCAGGACTGGCAGCTGGGCAGCCGTCCGCTGCACGCCGATGACCACGTGATCGGCCAGAGCTGGCTTTGGGCCTATGACAAACAGGCTGATCCCGCACGGATCGCCGCCCTGCGCGCGCGTTTCGACGCCATCCTGGCTGCCCCGCCGACGGAAGACCTGGCCTTCCAGGACGGGGTTGGCGAGCCGCCCTGCCAGACCCGGTGGTGCTGGAGCGACGCGCTCTACATGGCGCCGGCGACCTGGGTGGGCCTGTCGAAGGTCACCGGCGATCCGCGCTATGCGACCTATGCCGACAAGGAGTTCTGGGCGACCACGGACTACCTGCTGGACAAGGAAAACGACCTCTACTTCCGCGACAGCCGCTATCTGACCCGCCGCGATGACCACGGCCACAAGGTCTTCTGGAGCCGGGGCAATGGCTGGTCCTACGCCGGCATCGTCAACATCCTGAAGCTGTTGCCAGCAAACCACCCGTCTCGCCCCCGCTACATCGCCCTGTTCAGGGCCATGTCGGCCAGGCTGGTCGCGATCCAGAAGCCGGACGGCTATTGGGCCCCGTCCCTGCTGGCGCCCGAAGGTTCGCCGCCGGAGACCAGCGGCACGGCCTTCTTCGCCTATGGTCTGGCCTGGGGCGTCAACAACGGTGTGCTGGCCGGACCCCGTTATCAGACGGCGGTCAACAGGGGCTGGGCGGCGCTTGAACGCGCCGTGACGCCCGAGGGCAAGCTGACCTGGGTTCAACAGGTGGGCTACGCGCCGGAACAGGTCGAACCCGACGACACTCAACTCTATGGCGTCGGCGCGCTACTGCTCGCCGCCACAGAGGTCGGGCGCGGCAGGCGCTGACAGCGGTCGAATATCTCTTGGGAGTTGGCGCGGACGGGATTAAGCCGGTGACCTTCAGCTTTGCGCCCCGGCCATCATGACCTCGTTCGCTCCGTCTTCCGCCCTCGTCGTGAGGCGTAAAACCCGCCCTCGCCGGCGCAAGTCGGTTCGTGTGCTTAGGCTTGCCCTGCCCGCGATCGCCGTGATCGTCGGCGGCGCGATCGCAACCCAGGCGGCGATAAGGGCCGCCGAGGCCAAGGCCTCCAGCGTCATCGCCGCCGCGCCCTTGCGGATGGAAAATCCGCGCTTTTCGGGCGCCATGAAGGATGGCCGCACGTTCCTGATCGTCGCCACCGCCGCCGTCCGCGACAAGGTCGACCCCAACAAGATTGCCCTGGAATCCCCGCAACTGACGCGTGGCTACGGGTCGGACAACCCAACCCAGGTCGTGGCAAGGCTGGGCAATTACGACGAGTCAAAAGGCGCCCTGCTGCTGACGGGCGACGTCCAGATCCAGAATGGCGACGGCTACGCGTTCAGGACCGAAAAGGCCGTGATCGATACGAGCACCGGCGAGGTCATGGGCGACTCCGGCGTGCGCGGCGCGGCCTCCGGCAACCAGGTGCAGGCCGACAGCTACTCGGTGTCCGACAAGGGCGACCGGGTGATCTTCAAGGGTCGGGTGCGCTCGCGCCTCAATCCCGGCAATTGATCGGGCCGGCGCAACGCTCATGAGCCCCGTCAGGTCCGCGCCCTCCAGGCCCAAGGTCTGCTTTCTCTACATCGCCCAGACGCATCAGATCCTGCACAGCCTGCCCATCGCTGTCGCCCTGGCCAGGGGCTGGCCCGGGATCGAGGTCGAGATCGCCGCCACCACCCAGGAACACCTCGACTACGCCCGCCAGCTTCTGGACGCCCTTGGCGGCGCGCCCATCGCCTCGCGCCTGCTGCCGCCGGCCTGGCTGCGCGGCGTGCGCCTGAAGGAGGCCTCGACGCCGCCCAAGGCGCTGATGCTGGCCGCCAACGCCATGGCCCTGGGCAAGATGGACGCCATCGTCACGCCCGAGCGCACCACGGCCCTGCTGCGCAAGTTCGGCGTTCGCAAATCCATGCTGGTCTACACCCAGCACGGCGCGGGGGACCGCGGCGGCGTGTTCGAGCCACGGCTGCGCCTGTTCGATCTCGTCATGGCCGCCGGCCCCAAGCAGCGCGACCGCATGGTCGAGGGCGGCTGGGTGAAGCCGGAAAACTGTGCCATGGTCGGCTATCCCAAGTTCGACATCATCGACGCCCTGCCCGGCTCGCCGATGCCGGTCTTCCCCGGCGCCAAACCCCTCGTGGTCTATAATCCGCACTTCCACGCCACGCTGGGCTCGTGGCCGCGCTTTGGCGTCAAGGTGCTGGAGCAGTTCGCGGCCGACGACCGCTTCAACCTGATCTTCGCGCCGCACATCCGGCTGTTCGACGGCGCCAGTCCGGCCATGCTGGAGAGCCTGGCGCCCTTCCGCGACCACCCCCGCATCCATATCGACCTGGGCGGACCCGCCGCCATCGACATGACCTATACCCGCGCGGCCGACATCTATCTGGGTGACGTCTCCAGCCAGGTCTACGAGTTCCTGCGCACGCCCAAGCCGTGCCTGTTTCTCAATCCCGGCCAGGTCGCCTGGCAGGGCGATGAAAGCTTCCACCACTGGCAGTACGGCCCGGTGCTGGCCTCGGTCGATGGCCTGACAGACGCCGTCGAGGCCGCCCGGCGGGGTCATGGCGACTATGTCGATATCCAGAAAAGCGGCTTCGCCGAGAGCTTTGACCTGACGGCCACGCCGTCGTCCGAACGCGCCGCCCGCGCCATCGCCGAGCGGGTCCTGGCGCGGATTTCCAAAGCCGCATGACCGCCGAACGCTCCGTCTTCGCCCGCGTCCTGGCCAATGCCGGGACCCTGCTGGGCGGCCGCACGGTCAACGCCATTGTCGGCCTGGCCTATATTGCCCTGACCGCCCGGGGCCTTGACCCGGCCCAGATGGGCGTCCTGTACCTGATCACCACCTTCGCCCAGTTCCTGGGCGAGGTGGTCAAGTTCCAGTCCTGGCAGACGGTCCTGCAATATGGCGCCGAGCCCCTGCTCAAGAACGACCGCCAGGGCTTTCAGCAGGTGGTGCGCTTTTCGCTGTTTCTGGACCTGAGCAGCGGCCTGGTCGGCGTGACGCTGGGCGTGGTCGGCGCCCTGCTGTTCGGCTCGCTGCTGGGCTGGTCGCGGGACCTCGCGCCCGCCGCGGCGCTCTACGCCCTGACCATCGCGGTCATGACCTCGGCGACGTCGGTGGGCCTGCTGCGCCTGTTCGACAAGTTCCGCTATCTGGCCGGCGAGCAGGCGGTCAGCTCGATCGTGCGGCTGGTGGGCGCGGGCATCGCGTTCGCCCTGCACGCGCCGCTGTGGGCGTTCCTGCTGGCCTGGGCGGCCGGCCCGCTGGCCTCATTCCTCTATGTCGGCGCCATCGCCTGGCGTGAGCTTGCCCAGCGCAGGATGCTGGATGGCTTCAGGCTGATCGGTCCGCTGGGCGAGGGCCTGCCCGGGGTGTGGAAATTTGCCTGGGCGACCAATTTCAGCAGCAGCCTGGATGTGGCCTTCACCCACGTCATAACCCTGATGGTCGGTTCGCTGCTGGGCCCTACCCAGGCGGCGCTGTGGCGAATCGGCCGCCAGGTGGCCGACGGCATGGCCAAGCCGGCCCGGCTGGTGGTCCCGGCGCTCTATCCCGAACTGGCCAAGCTCCGCGCGCTCGGCGGCGACGCGGCGATGCGCAAGCTGGCCGGACAGGTCGCCCTGCTGGGCGGCGCGGTGGCCGGTCTCCTGCTGCTGGTCACCACCCTGTTCGGCAAGCCCCTGCTGAGCCTGATCATGGGCGAGGCCTATGTCGGGGCGTCCGGCGTGATGACCTGGCAGGTGACCGCCGCCGCCATCGGCGTGCTGGCCCTGCCCCTGGAGCCGATGCTGGTCTCGATGCGCGCCGCGGGCGCCGCCCTGCGGGTCCGGATGGTGGTCAGCGTGGTGTTTCTTCTGGCGCTGGCGCCGCTGGTCAAGCTGTTCGGGATGAACGGCGCCGGCGCCGCGCTGGTCGGCGCGGCAATCGCCATGGCCATCGGGATGTTTCTGACACTCCGCCTGCGCCTTGCGCGATCGTCCGTCCTCAGTGACAACGAACCCTCTTGCGCCGATGACGCAAACGACGCCAAAGGCGGCAGGTGATGATGATGACTCCGACTGGCGCCGCGCGAACGGTTCGTTTCGCTGATTTCCCCACCCTGACGGCCGCGCTCGACTTCGCGGCTCAGGGCGAGACGGGTGTGAACCTCTATTCGCTGCGCGGCGAACTGGTCGAGGCCCTGCCCTATGCCCGTCTGCGCGAACAGGCGATGGAGCTGGCCCAGCGCCTGCTGGCCGCCGGCGCCCGGCCCGGCGACAGCGTCGGCCTGATCGCCGAAACCGACGCCGACTTCGTCCGCGCCTTCTTCGCCTGCCAGTACGCCGGCCTGCCGCCCGCGCCCCTGCCCCTGCCCGCGCCGCTGGGCGGTCGCGAGGCCTATATCGCGCAGATCGCCCGCATGCTGGCCTCGGCCAAGGCCTCGGTCCTGATCGGCCCGAGCTCGATGGCCGCCTGGCTGCCCGAGATCGCCGCCAAGCAGCCGCTGAGCTTCGCCGGGACCCTGGCCGACCTCCCAGCCGCCGCTGGCGCCGAGCTGCCGGTCATCGAGCCTGATCGCACCTGCTATCTGCAGTTCTCGTCAGGCAGCACCCGTTTCCCGACCGGCGTGGTGGTCACCCACCGCGCCCTGATGGCCAACGCCCAGGCCATCACCCGTGACGGCCTGAAGGTTCTCCCCACCGACCGCGCCATCTCGTGGCTGCCGCTCTATCACGACATGGGTCTGATCGGCTTCCTGCTGAGCCCGATGACCAGCCAGATGACGGTGGACCTGCTGCCGACCGGCTCCTTCGTACGCCAGCCGCTGATGTGGCTGGACCTGATGACCAAGAACGGCGGCACCATCAGCTACAGCCCCACCTTCGGCTATGAGCTGTGCGCCCGCCGGGCCGAGGCCGCCTCGATCGAGCATCTGGACCTGTCGGGCTGGCGCAGCGCCGGCCTGGGCGGCGACATGATCCGCACCGGCCCGCTGCGCGCCTTCGCCGAGCGCTTCAAGGCCGTGGGCTTCTCCGACAGCGCCTTTGTCGCCAGCTACGGCATGGCCGAGGCCACCCTGGCCCTGTCGATGTCACCGCTGGGCCAGGGCCTGAAGGTCGAGACCCTGGACGTCGAGCAGCTGGAACAGGGCCTGGCGGTCATCACCGCCGACACCGATCGCGCCCGCGACTTCGCTCGCAACGGCCCCGTCCTGCCTCACCATGAACTGGAAGTCCGGGGCCAGGACGGCGCGGTCCTGCCCGAGCGCGGCGTGGGCCGGATCTACGCCCGCGGACCTAGCCTGATGCGGGAATATTTCGAGCAGCCCGAAGAGACCGCCCGCGTGCTCTCGGCCGATGGCTGGCTGGATACCGGCGACCTTGGCTATCTGATCGACGGCGAGATCGTCATCACCGGGCGCGGCAAGGACCTGATCATCCTCAACGGCCGCAACATCTGGCCGCAGGACCTGGAATGGACCGCCGAGGCCGAGATCGAGAGCCTGCGCAGCGGCGACGTCGCGGCGTTCTCCACGCCCGGCGAAGGCGAGGAGGTCGTGGTCGTCCTGGTCCAGGCGCGCGGCGGCGATCCCGAGACCCGCAAGGCCCTGGCCGAACAGGTCGCCACGGTCCTGCGCCTGCGCCACAGCGTCGAGACCCAGGTGCATCTGGTCGGCGCCCACGCCCTGCCCCAGACCTCGTCAGGCAAGCTGAGCCGCTCCAAGGCCAAGGCGGCCTTCCTGGCGGGCGCCTACGCCGAGCGCGCCTGACCATGAGCCGGGGTGTCGTTGCGGTCACCGGCGCCACCGGTTTCCTGGGTCGTCACCTTGTCCGCGCCCTGGTTGCGGACGGCTGGACCGTGCGGGTTCTGTCCCGTCGTGACATCATCGATCCGGACTGGCAGGGGCTGGAGCCCCGGATCGTCATCGGCGGCCTTTCGGATCGCGCCGCCCTGGACCGGCTCTGCGCGGGCGCGACCCTGGTCATCCATGTCGCGGGCCTGATCAAGGCGCGGTCGCGGGCGGACTTTGATCGCACCAATGTTGACGGCTCCCGGGATGTGGCCCTGGCCGCACGAGCTGCAGGCGCGCGGCTCGTACTCGTCTCCAGCCTGGCGGCGCGGGAGCCGTCGCTGTCGGACTATGCCGCCAGCAAGCGCGGCGGCGAGGAGGCGGCGCGGGAGGTAATCGGCGACAGCCTGACCATCGTCCGCCCGCCGGCCATCTATGGGCCAGGCGACATGGAAACCCTGGGCCTGTTCAAGGCGGCCCAGACCGCGCCGTTCCTGCCGGCGCTCGATCCCGCCGCCCGAATCGCCATGATCCATGTCGAGGACGCCGTCGCCGCGATCGCGGGTCTGGCCATCGATCACCGGCCTGGGGTCTTCGCCCTGTCGGACGCGCGCACGGACGGATACAGCTGGACCGAGGTGATGACTGCGGCCGCGCGCGCGGTGGGCAAAGCGCCCTACATCGCCCGCGTGCCCACATGGCTCATCAGCGCCCTGGCGCAACTGTCCGAAGGCGTATCACTCGCCAATGGGAAGATTTCGATTTTCACGACTGGCAAAGCGCGCGAAATGCTCCATTTGGATTGGAGCGTCTCGGACAGCGAAAGTCTTCCCAGCGCTATCGCTCCGCGATACGGGATCGACTCAGGTTTCGCCCAAAGCGTGCAATGGTACCGCGCAAAGGGATTTTTAGTTTCTATGGACTGATTGTAGCAGCCAATTTTGACAGAAATCCGACAATGAGGCTGTTACAATTGGAGCCAGTCAGACCCGCTAACGGGGGTTTCAGCGAGTCGATATGAAAGCGGTTACAGATCTTACCTTGCGTGAAATCGGCTTGGCGGCGTCCTCGGTGCTGGGACGCACCGTTGAGGTTGCCGACGAGACGCATATCGGCCGTGACCTTCAGGTCGACTCCCTGGCTCTGATGAACATCATCATGGAGCTGGAAGACGCGTTCGACATCTCGATCCCGCTTGATCATCTGGCCTCGGTCGAAACGGTGGGCGACTTGTCCAATCTGATAAAAGATCTTCGGAATAAGGGATAACTATGGGGCTGTTCGACAAACATCTCGGCTACCGCGATGCCTATCAAGCGATCCGGGCAGCCGGGGCCGACCCCTTCAACGTCCGACTCGATGCGGTAGTTTCACCGACTGAGGGCGTTATCGACGGCCGACCCACGATCCTGCTGGGCACCAACAACTATCTTGGTCTGACCTTCGACGCCGAAAGCATCGCGGCCTCGGTCAAGGCGGTGCAGGAGCGGGGCACCGGAACGACCGGTTCGCGGATCGCGAACGGCAGTTTCGAGGCGCATGTCGAGCTCGAACAGGCCCTGGCCAAGTTCTATCGCCGCAAGCACGCCATGGTGTTCACGACCGGCTATCAGGCCAATCTGGGCGTTCTGTCGACCCTGGTGGGTCGCGGCGACCACCTGATCCTGGACGCCGACAGCCACGCCAGCATCTATGACGGTTCGCGCCTGGGCCACGCCGAGGTCATCCGCTTCCGCCACAACGACCCCGAAGACCTCTACAAGCGCCTGCGCCGCATGAAGGACATGCCCGGCGAGCGCCTGATCGTGGTCGAAGGCATCTATTCGATGATCGGCGACACCGCGCTGCTCAAGGAAATCGCCGCTGTGAAGCGCGAACTGGGCGGCTACCTGCTGGTCGATGAAGCCCACTCGATGGGCGTGCTGGGCGAGAACGGTCGCGGCCTGGCCGAACAGGAAGGCGTCGAGGACGATGTCGACTTCGTGGTCGGCACCTTCTCCAAGAGCCTGGGCGCCATCGGCGGCTTCTGCGTGAGCAACATGGACGACTTCGACGTCATGCGCGTCGTCTGCCGTCCCTACATGTTCACCGCCTCGCTGCCGCCGGCCGTGGTCAGTTCGACCCTGGTTGCGCTGCGGCGCCTGGAAGAAATGCCGGAGCTGCGCCATCGCCTGATGGCCAACGCCCGTCGCCTCTATGACGGCCTGACCGAGCTGGGCTTCCAGACCGGCCCGACCGCCAGCCCGATCGTGGCCATCACCATGCCCGACCAGGAACGCGCGATCGGCATGTGGAACGCCCTGCTGCAGAACGGCGTCTATCTGAACCTGGCCCTGCCGCCAGCCACGCCCGACAGCCGCCCGCTGCTGCGCACCAGCGTCAGCGCGGCCCATACCGACGAGCAGCTCGAAAAGGTCCTGTCCGTCTTCGCCGAAATCGGGGCCGCCATGGGCCTGATCGACACCCAGCGCCAGCGCGTTTCCGCCTGACGCCGGTCGAGGGCCGGGGCGGCTAAGCCTCGGCCTTTCGCGCCTTCTGGGCGCGCCAAAGATCCCACAGCACCCCCGGCGCGGCCAGCACCGGATGCTTCTCGCGCCACGGCGTGAGCGGCACGGCTACGCCCGTATGGCGCTCGATTTTCCACGCCGCATAACGGGCCGCACCCTCGAAGGTGAAGGCGGCCTTGATCAGCCGAGCCACGTTCAGGGACTTGCCCATCCGGCGGCGCACCTGCCAGGCGCGACCGAAACGGACCCGCGCCTCTTCGGTCAGATTGGGCTGGACGGATCCACGCGTTAGAATGTCGAGAAGCCCCTGTTCGCGCCAGCAGGCGACCAGCAGACGATCATAGCGCGCAGCGTCGAAGGCCAGGATCGACTGCTCGCGACCGCCGCGCTCGACGCGGAACTCGGCCTTGTAGGTCTGCTGGAACAGGGCCGACCAATAGGCCTCTGATGGGCCTTCGACCGGTCCCAGCGCCGCCGCAAACCGCGCGGCCGAGTGGGCGGCCTCGGCAACGGCGTTGATCACGACAGGCTCGATCTCGGCGCTCGAAGACCAGACCAGGGCCGAGGGCTGGACGAAACGCGTCCAGATCGTGGTGTCGATCTCACGCCCCCGCGCCGCCAGTGCGAACTGCGCCAGGGTCATGGACGCGACCTTGGCGCGCAGGGTTCGCCCGTCGTGCTCGACCTCGTGATAACTGACGTCCGGCCAAAGCTTGCGGCCGACCACACCGCGCCAGCCGAGTCGGGCCTGGCTGGTCAGCACATAGAAATCCATGACGCCGTCGAGATCGCCGGTGCGCAGGACAGAGCCGTAGAACAGCACGGCCACGGGGTTTTCAAAGGCGGTGACCAGCTGGCGGGCGAAGGCGACGGCATGCGGCGGCGCAGGGGCGCGCAACTCGGCCTCGACCATCGCCAGCACGGGGCTGGTCATGACGCCAGGAACCGCAGGGTGGGCCCAAGAGAGACGGTCAGACCGCCCGATCCTTCATAGACCTCGCCGTCGAGCACAAATGCGTCGCAGGTCTGGATGCGCAGGGATTTTGCGTCTCCGCGGCGATAGCCTCGCCGCGCCAGCCATGGCGCGTCGCCGCCGCCCAGCAGGGTGATCAAGGCCGATAGCAGCCGCTGGGGCTGGGCGTCGACGTCCAGCGCCTTGAGGCCCTCCCGGGGCGGCCCGAACGGCTTGATGCCCAGGGGCAGGCGCTTCAGGGTGGTCGCCATCAACAGGAAGCGGTTGCCCTTGGGGGCCGGCTCCCCGTCGATGGAAAGCTCGACCGGCACCCCCTCGCGCCAGTGGTCGCGTGCGCCGCCAAACAACGCGCCCGTTGCCGCACCGACGAGGGTCAGACCCACGGACAGGCCGTGAAACGCTCCCATACGGTTGACGCTTTTGGACATCTTGGTGGCCCGCACGAACGCGCCGAGCCCGAACACAAAGCCGCTCATGGCCGCCCGGCCATCGTCCCAGGACACCTCCAGCGGCGCGCGATACTTGATCACCGCCTTGGGCGAGCGCGCCGCAATCAGCGCTTCGTGCAGCGTCCAGCCCTGTCGGACCCCCAGGTCAATGGCCAGAACATTGGTCTTGCCGGACGGCAACAGAATGATCAGCGGGGGCGCTTGGCCAAAAGCGCGTGGCAGAAGGCTCAGCACGTCACGGATCGTGCCGTCGCCGCCGTCGATGACCAGCAGCTCAACGCCGCGCGCCGCGAAGGCTATCAGGTCGACCTCCAGCGCCTCGCGCGTGGCCGGCCGAACCAGCATCACATCATCCGGAGCCCAGTACTCCGCGCTGCGCCCCATATTGGCGTGACTACGCGGATTATGGACGACGCCGACTTTCATCAGCGCGACAGCCAGGAGGTGACGCCGCCCCTGGGGGTCAGCAGGCCCTGAACGATCTGGCTGCCGTGCACCACAAAACAGATCGCCGTCCAGGCGGCCACCAGCACGAAGCCGATATCCGGCCGGCCGACCAGGGTGGTCGCGGTCATGAACAGCAGGTTGGGGTTCCGCCGCGCGGTGATCAGCCGGAAGAAACTGTCGAACGGCCGCCAGGCGTGCATCTCAACCTTGAACAGGGAGAGAAAGATCCCCTCCTCCACCCGCTGGGCCACATAGCCGCCGACCACGATGGCCAGCAGCAACCCGCCGTGCGGCACGGTAAAGCCCAGGGCGCCCAGGCCGACAAACCAGGCCCACCACCAGAACGGCGGGTGGATCAGGTCGATGCCGTGATCGAAGACATTGCCCCACTTGGACGAGGTCAGGGTCACCCGGGCCAGCTTGCCGTCGACGGTGTCCAGGAAGGTCATGATCCAGGCGCAGACCAGACCCAGGCCATACTGGCCGGTCCAGAACAGCCAGAAGGCGGCCAGCACCATCAGGAAGCTGGCGAAGGTGACCTGGTTGGGCGTGATCTTCGCAAGCGCGCACCAGCGGGTGACAACCCGGGCGGGCGCGGGCCACACGTATTTTGTCACGAGGTCCGTGACGCCCTTGTATGAGCCCTTGAACAACCGCTTCTCGACCGCATCGACCGTCTCGGGCGTCAGGCGCTCCAGCACCGGCGGCTCGCGCTTGCGCAGCTCGCTATTATAGGCCGAGCCCAGTTCCATGGCGGTCAGACGCGGGGCCTCTCCGACCACTGCAGAGAGGTCCTCACCGACCGCAAGGGCGCGATCGGCCGGCAGGTTGAACGCCACGACCCGGCCACTCTCGTCGATCAGCGCCACGCCGGGCCGTCCAGCCAGGGCGCGGATCAGCGCCTCATCGAACACCCAGCCGGCGTCGACCACCACCACGTCGCCGTCGGCGGGCGCCGTATCGCGCGTGACTTCGCTCAGCCCCACGCGGCCATAGATCCTCGACAGGCGCTGGGCCGAGGTCATGCCCCAGATGCGCGTGGACGCCTGGCCGACCGTGATGGCCGCCGGCCTGGCGTCGCCGCCCTGATTACTTCCGCCGGTCAATGTGCGAGAACCCCTGGAAATTCGTGGCGAATGATAAGCAGCTTCGTTTCGTTTATGGCCAAAAAGCGCGATTCTGACTTGTCGATATTCCGCATAGCCCACCTTTCCGACCCGCATCTGCCGCCACCCGCAGGGGCGTTCGGCTGGCGGGACCTCGTATCCAAGCGTTTGCTCAGCCGCATCGCCTGGCGGCGCAAGCACAAGGAGCATCAGCCCGACGTGCTGGCCGCCCTGGTCGCCGACATCAAGACCTATGCGCCCGACCACATCGCCGTCACCGGCGATCTGACCAATTTCGCCTCCACCGTCGAGGTCGAGGCTGCGCGCAAGTGGCTGAGCGGCCTTGGTGCGTCAGACAGGATCACTCTGAGCCCGGGCAACCATGACGCCCTGGTCGGCGCCGTTGGACCCGAACGATTCGTCGCCTGGTCGGACTGGCTGGGCGACGGCGACGAATTCGCTTTTCCCCGGCTTCGGATCCGCGACGGTGTGGCGATCATCAATCTGTGCTCGGCCATCCCCACCGCGCCGCATCTGGCGACCGGCCGGTTGGGCCAGGCGCAACTGGCGAGGCTGGAGGCCCTGCTGGCAGACCCCGCCCATCGCGACCTGTTCCGGGTGATCCTGATCCACCACCCGCCGACTCCGGGCGCCGTTTCCAGGCGCAAGTCGCTGGACGACCGGGACGCCCTGCGTGCGATCCTGGCCCGCCACGGCGCCGACTTGGTGCTGCACGGCCATGCCCACGAGGGGCTGGTGGCGACCATGCCGGGTCCGGACGGCACAGCGATCCCCGTCCTGGGCGTGCCCTCGGCCTCGGCCCTGGGACGGGGCAAGCACCCGGCCGCGCGCTGGCACGCCATAGAGATCACCCGAGATGGCGCCGACGCGGTGTCGGTTCGGGTCATCGCGCGAGGGCTGGATCCGCAAACCGGTGATGTGACGGAGCTGGGTCGGTACGTGCTGGCCTAACGCTGATCGCACTTCCCTGAAAAAGACCGCGTCCCTATTGTGAATCGGCGGCGCTCGACGCCACGGGAAGAGCCCGCACATGTCCAATCCAACCGCCGTGAA
Organism: Caulobacter sp. ErkDOM-C; assembly: GCF_048541825.1. Taxonomy (GTDB): domain Bacteria; phylum Pseudomonadota; class Alphaproteobacteria; order Caulobacterales; family Caulobacteraceae; genus Caulobacter. The sequence continues at coordinate 2,033,254 of NZ_CP183332.1, forward strand.
CTTTGGCTACCCCGACACCAAGGTGGCCGAAACTGACTACTGGCTTGTTCTGGTTCGCCCCAAGCAGCCGACACTTGGGGCCCTGGTCCTGATATGCAAGGAAGAGGCGCAAGCCTTCTCTCAGCTCAGCCCTGCCGCCTTCGCTGATTTGAAGGTGGCGATCGATGGAATCGAGCGATTGCTGGGCAGGTTCGTGGCGTACGAGAAGATCAACTATCTGATGCTGATGATGGTCGACCGCGACGTGCACTTCCACGTCATTCCCCGATACGAAGGCGCCCGCGTGCACGAGGGTCGCAGCTTCGCCGACGCCGGCTGGCCCGCCGCCCCGGCCCTGGGCGCGACGGTGGATCTGGATCCGCAGGCCGCCGCCGCCCTGGCGACCCTGCTGGCCACGGACTGGTCGGCGGCGTGACCAATCTGCGTCTGATTGACCGCTACATGCTCAAGCTGGTGGCCTGGCCGATGGTCGGCTGCCTGGGCGTCACGGTCGTCGCCCTGTTGCTGGAGCGGGTCCTGCGCCTGCTCGATGCCCTGTCGCAGAGCAGCGCCCGCTTTGGCTATGTCACCGAACTGGCCGCCAATCTGGTGCCGCACTATCTGGGCCTGGCCCTGCCGGTGGCCTTCTTCGTGGCCCTGTTCATCGTCATCACCAAGCTGTCGGACGGCTCGGAGATCGACGCCCTGCTGGCCAGCGGACAGTCGCTGAGCCGCATCGCCATTCCCTTTGTCTGCGTGGGCCTGTTTCTCAGCCTCTTCAGCGTGGCCCTGTTCGGCTACAGCCAGCCCTACAGCCGCTACGCCTATCGCTCGGTGATGCACGCGGCCGTCAATGCCGGCTGGAACGGACGCCTGTCAGGTGGCGCCTTCATCGACGAGGACAACCTGCTGATGACGGCCGACGGCGCTGATCCGGCCGGCCAAAGCCTGACGCGTATCTTCATTCGCCGCCTCGACGACAAGGGCCGCGAGGAGATTATCACCGCCCAGACCGCCACGCTCAGCGCCAGCCCGGGCGGCGACAAGGTCACCCTGCTGCTGCGACGCGGCCAGCGGATCGGCGTGGACGCGGCCGGCGGCTACCGCACCCTGGCCTTCGACCAGTTCATCACCGAGATGCCCCTGGCCGGCGCCGCCACCCTGCTGCGGGCGCGCGGCGGCGACGAGCGCGAACTGACCCTGAACGAGTTGGCCCGACAGGCCGCGTCGAACACCTCCGTACTGCCCAAGCCGACCCTGCTGGCCGAGCTGTACGGCCGGCTGGCCCGAGCGGCGTTCCTGCCCTTCCTGCCGCTGCTGGCCTTCCCGCTGGGCCTGGCCGCCAAGCGCGGCAACCGCACACCCGGCCTGATCGTGGCCGGCGTGCTGCTGCTGGCCTTCCAGCACTCGCTGCTGCTGGGCCAGAGCCTGGCCGAAGCCGGCAAGGCCAATCCCCTGCTGGCCATCTGGGGTCCGTTCCTGGTCTTCACCGGCTTCAGCGTCTGGATGTTCATGGGCAGTCGCAAGCGGCCCGGCGATACCCCCATCAGCCGTGTTGTCCGCCGCATCGGCGAAACGATCGACCGGGCCGTTCGTATGGTCGCTCCCCGCCGTCAGGCCGCGTCATGAGACTTCAGCGTTATGTTCTGGGCGTCGCAGCCAGCCGCATCCTGAGCGCCGCCGCTGTCCTGATGGGCATCCTTCAGGTCCTGGACCTGCTGGAAGTGACCACCGACATCCTCGACCGGGGGCTGGGCGTGGGCGGGGTGCTGTTCTACGCCGCCCTGCGCGCGCCGCGGCTGATCGAGCAGATCGCGCCGATCAGCGTGCTGGCCGGAGGCCTGTTCGCGTTCTCGCAACTGGCCCGCGAGAGCGCCATCATCGCCATGCGGGCAGCGGGCATCTCGGCCTATCGGATCTTGGCCATGGCCGCCCCGGCCGCAGTGGCGATGATGCTGCTGGACTTCACCTGCGCCCAGGTCATCGCCCCGCGCACCGATCCGATCCTCGACGCCTGGTGGCAGGCCCACACCCCCGCTGCCGATCGCAAGGACGCCGGTCCCGTCAGCTTCCGGGTCGGCGACGACCTGGTGATCGCCGCCAGCGCCGCGCCGAACGGCCGCACCTTGCAAACCGTCAGGATTTACCGCCGTGACACGACTGGCCGCCTGATCGAGCGGGTGGACGCACCCGCCGCGACCTTTGCCGGCAAGGACTGGAACCTGTCCAAAGCGGTGACAACCCGCTTTTCCGGCCAACGCGTCGACACCGTCACCACCAGCCAGATGACCTGGCCCTCCAGCCTGAGGCCGGTGGACGTCCAGGCCCTGTTCTCGGACAATCCCGCGCCGTCGGCCGGCTCGGCCCGGCGGGCCCTGCTCAATGGCGGCACCGATCGACCGCCCAGCTATTACGAGACCCGCCTGCTCGGGGCCTATGCCGGGCCGTTCGGGGCGCTGGTCATGCTGTTGCTGAGCGCGCCCGTGGCCCTGGCCAATTTCCGTAGCCGGCAGGGCGCTGTGCTGCTGACCGTGGGTCTGGCGTCGGGCCTGGTGTTCCTGGTCGTCGACGGTCTGCTGTCGGCGCTGGGCGAAAGCGGCGCGATCTCGCCGGTGCTGGCCGTCTGGGGCGGCCCTGTCATCTTTGGCGCCCTGGCGATCAACGCCCTGATCAATCTGGAGGGCTGATGCCGTTCGACGCCCACGACGCCGACCTTCGGGTCATCGCAGTCCGCACCCCGGCTGAGCTCAAGCGGTTCATCAACCTGCCGGGGCGCCTCAACGCGGGCGATCCCAACTGGATCACGCCCCTGATGATGGAGCGGTCCGAGGCCCTGTCGCCCAAGACCAACCCGTTCTTCGAGCACGCCGAGGTGCAGCTGTTCCTGGCCGTGCGCGGGGGGCGCGACGTCGGCCGGATCAGCGCCCAGATCGACGCCCTGGCCCCGCAGGCGGAAGGCCAGAAGACCGGCAATTTCGGCCTGATCGCCGCCGAGGATGATCCGGCCGTCTTCAAGGTGCTGTTCCGCGCCGCCGAGGACTGGCTGCGCGACCGCGACTGCACCACGGCCCTGGGTCCTTTCAACCTGTCGATCAACGAGGAGGTCGGACTGCTGGTCGACGGCTTTGACAGTCCGCCCATGGTGATGATGGGCCACGACCCGGCCTATACCGGCGGCCGCGTCGAGCAGCAGGGCTATGCCAAGGCCAAGGACGTCTATGCCTATCTGTGCGACCCGACCGCCGACCTGCCGGCCGTGGTGGTGCGCCGGGTCAAGCGCGGCCTGCCCGCCGGCGTGGTGCTGCGCGAGCTGGACATGAGCCGCTATGACGAGGAGGTCGTCTCGCTGACGGCCATCCTCAATGACGCCTGGGCCGGCAACTGGGGCTTTGTGCCCACCACCGAGGCCGAGACCCGCCAACTGGCCAAGGCCCTGAAACCCGTCATCGAGAAGAAGATGACCCTGTTCGCCGAGATCGATGGCGAGCCTGCGGGCTTCATCGTGCTGCTGCCCAATGTCAACGAGGCCATCCGTGACCTGAAGGGCAAGCTGCTGCCGTTCGGCTGGGCCAAGCTTCTGTGGCGACTGAAGGTCAGCGGCGTGAAGTCGGCGCGGGTGCCGCTGATGGGCGTGAAGCGCAAGTTCGCCGAGACGATGCGCGGCCAGTTGCTGCCCTTCCACCTGATGAACGCCGGCCGCAACGCCTCGCTGGCCCTGGGCTACACCAAGTTCGAGTTCTCATGGGTTCTGGAAGAGAACATGCCGATGCGGCGGATTTCCGAAGCCATGGGCGCGACGATCTACAAGACCTATCGCCTCTACGAGAAGGCGTTGTGAGCTTTCAGGCTCTGGTTCTGGCGGGTTCGCGCGGCGGGATCGATCCGGTCGCCGACTATGCCGGGGTCAGCCACAAGGGACTGATTGTCCTGGGCGGCGAGACCCTGCTGACGCGCGTGTTGCGGGCCCTGGACCAGGCCGGCGCGACGCGGATCGGGGTCTCGACCTCGGATATCGCCCTGGTGGAAGCGCTGGCGGGCGTCGCCAAGGCCTCTCCCCTGCCCGCCGCCGGCGGTCCCAGCCAGTCTGTCCATGACGGCGCCAGCATCATGGGCACGCCGCTGCTGGTCACGACCGTTGACCATGCCCTGCTGCAGGCGGAATGGATCACCGAGTTCCTGGCCAAGGCCCCGACCGACTGCGACTTCGCCGTCCTGATGGCGCCGGAGGCTGTCGTCCGCGCGGCCGCGCCGGAGACCAAACGGACCTACTGGCGGTTCAAGGACGGCGGCTATTCGGGCTGCAATCTGTTCCTGCTGCGCAACGAGACCGCCCTCAACGCTGTGGCCTTCTGGCGCAAGGCCGAGAGCCTGCGCAAGCAACCCTGGAAGATCGCCGCCCTGCTGGGCCCGGTCATGCTGGGCCGCTACGTGCTGGGCCTGATGACCATCGACGAGACGCTGGAGCGGCTGGGCCGGGCCGCCGGCGTCAAGGCCGCCATCGTGCGCTCGTCCTATGGCCTGGCGGCGGTGGACGTCGACAAGCCGTCGGACCTGGATCTGGTCAGGACGATCATCGAGCGCTGAACGTCTCGAACCGATGGAGAAACACAGTGACTGACCTGCCCCAACTCCACCCCGCCGCCGCCAAAAGCCTGTCGGCCTGGCATGAGATGGTCGCAAGCGGCGACCTGGGCGACCTGCGGTCCATCGTCCATCCCGACGCGACGTTCCGATCGCCCATAGCCTTCAAGCCCTACAAGAGCGCCGAGGCCGTGGTGCTGGCGCTGACCACGGTGCTGACCGTGTTCGCCGACTTCGCCTATCACCGACAGGCCGCGACCGACGACGGGCTGAACGTCGTGCTCGAGTTCAGCGCCATGGTGGGCGACAAGGCGGTCAAGGGGATCGACTTCGTCCGCTTCGACGAAGCCGGCCAGATCGTCGATTTCGAGGTCATGATGCGGCCGCTGAACGGCGTGCAGGCCCTGGCCGAGGAAATGGGCAAGCGCCTGGGTGGGATCATTCCGGCCTACAAGTAGGCCGGAGCGACCTTACGCCTCGACCCGCTCCGCCACCCATGACGCCGCCAGTTCGTGATTGCGCGGCAGGTCTTCGGGGAAGTCCATCTCGGCCCAGTCCAGGCCCTGGATGGACTGCACCCGGACCACGTCGTGGTCCTGAGCGATCTGGTTGATGACGCTGAGATACCAGCGCTTCAGGCCTTCCGGCGTGCGCAGGGCGGCGTCGACGATCTTCGTGAACAGGGCCGCGCCCTCGGCGTCAAAGCGCAGGAAGCCGATCGACTCGGCGTCATAGGTCTCGATGGTCTTGCCGATGGCGCGCAGCGACAGGCCCTGCGTCGCCACCTTCATGTCGTCGGCGTCGTAGCCGTCCTTGCGATCGATGGTGACGGTGATCGGAGCCGGCGGAGCAGCCATCAGGCGCTCGGCGATGGCCGACTCGAACAGTGTGTCGCCGTTCAGCAGCAGGAAGTCGCCGACCATTTCGCCGCGCGCCAGCCAGCAGGTGGCCAGGTTGTCGGTCAGTCCGAAGAACGGGTTGAATAGGGTGCGCACGATCATGCCAGGCAGGTCCAGGCCTGCGATCTCGGCCTCGACGGTGTCGGCGGCGAAGCCGGTAACCACCACCACCTCGGTGATCCCGGCCTGGCGCAGGTGGCGCAGTTGCCAGTGCAGCACGGTGCGGCCCGAAAGCTCGACCAGGCACTTGGGGCGCGTGTCGGTCAGCGGCGACAGACGCTTGCCCTGGCCCGCGCTGAGAATGATGGCTTTGGTCGGAGGCGCCACGGAGACTCGATTCACTTCTGGCCGCACGGGTCGGCATCTGATTCAGGGCGGGACGCTACAGGATACAGCAGCCCCCACATAGGGCCAGCGCGCTCGCCCGGCGAGAGGCGCAACGCCGCAGCCGCGACAGCGATGAACAGGCTGCCCGCAAGGCGCGAAAGGGCGCCTGCGCCATTAATCCGCATACAGATTTTCGCGTCACCGACTGTCGCAAAACCTTGATAAAAGTCGCCAGACCATGTTTGAACACGGCGCGTTCTCCCGTCTGACCCGCAGAATCCGGACCTACAGCCATGACCAAGCTTCTTGGAGCCGCCGCCGCCCTCGGGCTGCTGGCCGCCGCCGACACCGCCCATGCCGCGCGCGACTATGTGTGGGCCGCAGGCTCCTCGACCGTCTTCCCGTTCTCGACCCGCGTCGCGGAGAACTACGCCAAGAAGACCGGCAAGAAGTCGCCCAAGGTCGAAAGCCTGGGCACAGGCGGCGGCATAAAAATGTTCTGCGGCGGCATGGGTGAAAAGTATCCCGACGTCGCCAACGCCTCGCGCCCGATGAAGAAGTCCGAGTTCGAAGCCTGCAGGAAGGCCGGCGTCAAGGACATCGTCGAGCTGAAGATCGGCTTCGACGGCATCGTCGTGGCGATGGACAAGAAGTCGCCCGACTACAATTTCAAGCTTGAGCACCTCTACCTGGGCCTGTCCGACCAGACCCTGCGCGGCGGCCAGCTGGTCAAGAACCCCTACAAGTCGTGGAACGAGGTCAGCCAGGGCCTGCCCAAGACCCGCATCCTGGTCTATGGCCCGCCGCCCACCTCGGGCACCCGCGACGCCTGGATCGAGCTGGGCATCGAGGGCGGCGCCGGAAAGCTGCCGCCCCTGACCAAGCTGAAGGCCGATGACGAAAAGGCTTTCAAGGCCAAGGTCGCGCCGATGCGCACCGATGGCGGCTGGGTCGACGCCGGCGAGAACGACAACGCCATCATCGGCACTATCCAGAAGACGCCGAACGCTATCGGGGTGTTCGGCTATTCGTTCCTCGAGCAGAACGCCAACACCATCAAGGCCGCCAGCATCAACGGCGTGAAACCGACCGTGACCACCATCACCAACGGGACCTATCCGATCTCGCGCTCGCTCTACATCTACGTGAAGAAGAGCCAGATCGGTGTGACGCCGGGCCTCAAGGAATTCGTCAACGAATTCGTCTCTGACGCCGCCACTGGCCGGGGCGGCTATCTGCAGTCGCGCGGCCTGATCCCGCTGCCGCCCCAGCAGCACGAGGCCAACAAGGCCAAGTCCAAGACCCTGCCGGTCATGGCGGCCCCGAAGTCCTGATCTGGCGCGTCATCCCGGAAAAATTGGGCCGGAGCCACGCTCCGGCCCAAGTTTCCGGGATGACGCCGCCCGTCGGGCTCGCGATCGTGCAATCGCACCCAAGGGCTTGACCGACTGCAGCGGCGCGCGCCCCATGGCGGGCCTGCCAATGCGGAGAGCCTCATGGCCGAACGTGTCGAAGAACGCCTGCAGGATCTGGAGCGGCTGGTGATCCGGCAGGCCGAGCGGATCGAAGACCTGGAACAGCAACTACTGACCATCACGCGCCTGGCGCATCTCGCGGCGCAAAGGGTGCGCCCGCCCGAGAGCGAAGCGGCCTGATCCTGAAAAGGCTCTAGAGCAAAGGTCGCCATGATTGCATCATGTCGTTTGCTCTAGATTCTTGTTTTGACGCGATATTTCGGCGGCGAACCGGTCTCCACTTCGCCGAACAACGCTCTAGTTGGTCGGCTGGTCCGGCGCCGCGCGCGAGGTCATGCCCGCCGCAGCAGCGTCGTCGGCCATCTGGGCGTCGACCGGCGGCGTTTCACGCACCGGCGTCGGTGTCGTGGCGGGCTGAGCGACGACCGGGGCCTCGATCTTGCGAGGTACGGCCGCGGCGACAGGTCCTGTATTCAGCGCCGAGGCGGCCGCATCGTCGGCGGCGGTCCGCAGTTCGTCGGAGCCTTCGTCATAGCCGCCCAGACCGGCGGTCAGGAACAGGATGGCGCCGAACGTGGCGATGACGCCCACGACAAAGCCCAGGAAGATCCATCCGAACGGATTGCTGCGACGTTCAGCGCTCATGGCTGGCTCCCTGCCCTTGCGGGCTTAACTGCCCTGCCAGCGCCGGAACGGCCCGACATCGACGTGAACGAACTTGCTGTCGGGATAGTAACCGACGCCGCCCCGCTTCAGATCCAGCGCCGCAGCGCGGAGGTGATCGAGGGCGACATCTTCCAGATAGATGTCCATGGCCTTGCCGTCCATGTGCAGACTGCGCTTTGCGACCTCGCCGCTGCGTTCCGACAGCAGGCGGTTGCTGGACGGCGAGCGATAGCCCGAGATGATCTGGAAGGCGGTCTTGGTTTCGGTCTTGCGGTGGATGTCGGTCAGCAGGTCGAACAGTTGGACGTTCATCGGGGCGACCTCGCCGGTGCGATGGTCGCGCAGCACCTTGTTGAGGGCCTGCAGGGCGTCGGGAACATAGGTTCCGTTCTCCCAGTACACAGCCTGCAACTTTTCGTCGGTGTGGAGGTTATACAGCGAGACCCACTTGGGCGCGGCCTCGGCCACCGGCTGGATCGCGGCGACGGGGGCTGGCGTCAGCGGCGTCTGGGCTTCCAGAAGCGCGCCAATAATGTCGTCCTGAGCGTGGGCCGACGGGCCTATCGCTGCGGCGCCAAGCGCGCTCAAACCCAACTGAAAAAACTTACGCCGTGCGATCATGACGCTATCCCTGACACCGTACTGCCCGCAGGACACCCCAGGCCGGCCAGAAGGTCAAGCTGAGCCGGAGAGGGCTGCGGCGATCCGCTGCACCAGCAGGCGGTCCCAGCCATAGGGATCATCGCGGAAATTGACCTGGCCGTCGGGCGTCACATAGGCCGTCCAGTACAGCAGGAAGACCGCAATCCGTTGCGGCAGCTTGGCGCGGACGGTCTTGCCGCCGGCGATGGTCGCGTCGATCACTTCGGGCGTCCAGGTCAGGTCGCCTTCCATCACGGCGCGAGCCAGGTCGACCGGCCTTTCGACGCGCACGCAGCCGTGGCTGGCCAGGCGGCTGAAGCTGGCGAAGCGCGCGCGGCTGGGGGTGTCGTGCAGATAGACGCCATAGGGGTTGGCGAAATCAAACTTGATCAGGCCCAGGGCCGCCTTGGGTCCGGCCTTCTGCTGCAGGCGCGAGCCGCCGCCTTCGGTCGGGATGACGATGAAGTCGTTGCGGGCGAAATAGCCAGGATTGGCGCGCTCCTTGGGCCACAGCTCCCGCGAGGCGATCGAGGACGGCACGTTCCACGGCGGATTGAGCACGATGCTGTGGATGTTCGACTGCAGCATCGGCGTTTCGTCGCCGGGACGGCCGGTGACGGCGCGCATCGTCAGGGTCGGGACGTCATGGTGGAACACCGACAGCACGGCGGCGGCGATATTGACCTGGATGCGGTCGGCCGGCAGCACCTGCGGCAACCACCGCCAGCGCTCCATATTGGCGAGGATCTGGTCCAGGCGCCGCTCGACGGGCGTATTGAGGGCGTCCAGCGTCTTCTTGTCCAGCACGCCATTGGGGTTGAGCCCAAAGCGCTTCTGGGCGCGCATCAGGGCCTGCTCCAGGCCCTCGTCGAACAGCGCAACGCCATCGACGGCCACGGTCGCATCCTCGACGGCCAGCCGGGCTTCCAGGGCCACGACGCGGGGATCGGTCGAGCCCAGCTTCAGATCCGGCCCCGCCTGCAGCATGGCCCAACCGCCGCGCGCAGCGATGTCGCGATAGGTGACCAGGCCCTTGCGCAGGGTCTGATAGCCCGTATAGGGCGGCGGCAGAGTGTCCAGCCATGCTCCCAGGCGATCCTGGGCGACGGCCTGGACGAATTCGACATTGGGATCATAGACCGCCGGGCGCAGGCCCCAGTCGGTGCGGAAGCTGCTCAGCGGCAACCGGCCCGAGCGTACGGCCTTGGCATAGGCCAGGGTCAGGCCGATCAGCTGGCCCTGCCCGGTCTGGCGGGCGGCGACGTCGCGCGAGACCAGCAGCGCCAGGGCCTGATCAGGCGCGTAGGCGCCCAGCTCGAAGCCATGGGTGGGCGCTTCGGCCAAGACACGGCCCAGCAGCTCGATCTGGTCGGCGCGCAACGTCACGGCGTAGGGGTCGGCGGGGAATGTCAGAGGCTGCGGCGCGGACTGAACCTGCCGCGCGCCGTACTGCGCGGGCATCTGGGACTGCGCCAGGGTCGGCCCGCTCGCGAGGAGCCACAGCGCTCCTGCGGCCAGCGCGGATGATAGTCTCGACAAGCCGCTCACCGCCAATGGATCTCGTAACACCTTGCCGCGCGAAGGATCCGCGTGATCCCAGATGGCCGTTCTGCAGGGGCTGCGTCAACGCGAGTATCGTGAAAGGCGAGCGTCGCGCCGATCCCCGGGGTTCTTTTTGCGCCGCAGGAACCGGGAAGCCACACAGAGGGTTTCCGATGTGTCGTCACGCCGACCCCAGGCCCCGCCACACTCCGGATACCGTGTGCCCCAAAATTCCGCGCCCCAGAACCTTGACCTGTTTCCCATCGGCAATTGCGCCGTCAGCGCCCTGATCGACCGCAGCGGACGGTTCGTCTGGGCCTGCGCGCCGCGGGTCGACTCCGATCCGGTGTTCAGCGCCCTGCTCAGCGACGTTGATCCCAGGAGCGTTGCGGCCACCGGGGTCTGGGATGTCGATGTCGACCGGGCGGTGTCGACCACCCAGGCCTATCTGCGCAACACCCCCGTGCTGCGCACCGAGATCACCGACGCCGACGGCGCCAAGATCGAGATCATCGATTTTGCCCCGCGCTACCAGCAATTTGGCCGCATCTTCCGGCCCACGGCCTTCATCCGCCTGATCCGCCCGGTCGCCGGCACCGCGCGCATCACGGTGCGGGTGCGTCCGACCGCCCAGTGGGGCGCGCGACTGGCCGAGCTCACCTCGGGCTCCAACCACATCCGCTATCTGTGTTCCGATCTGACGATGCGGCTGACCACCGATTGCCCGGTGTCGCACATCCTCGAAGAGCGGACCTTCCGGCTCGAGCAGCCGATCGCGCTGTTCCTGGGTCCCGATGAAGGCTTCGGCGCCGATGTGGGCTCGACCTGCGAAAAAATGCTGCGCGAGACCACCGCCTACTGGATGACCTGGGTGCGGGGCCTGGCCATTCCGCTGGAGTGGCAGGCGGCGGTGATCCGCGCGGCCATCACCCTGAAACTCTGTGTCCACGAGGAGACCGGCGCCATCGTCGCGGCCCTGACCACCTCGATCCCCGAACACGCCGACAGCGGCCGCAACTGGGACTACCGCTACTGCTGGATGCGCGATGCCTATTACGTGGTCCAGGCCCTCAATCGGCTGGGCGCGGTGGATATCCTGGAGAACTATCTCGGCTATCTGCGCAACATCATCGACCGCGCCGCTGGCGGCCATATTCAGCCGCTGTTCGGGGTCGGCTACGAGCCGCAATTGACCGAGCGCTTTGCCCCCGCCCTGCCCGGCTATCGCGGCATGGGGCCGGTGCGGATCGGCAACCAGGCGTTCGAGCACCAGCAGCACGACGTCTATGGCCAGATCGTGCTGTCCAGCACCCAGGCCTTCTTTGACGAACGCCTGCTGCGCCAGGCCACGGTCGCCGATTTCGAGGCGCTGGAGCCGGTGGGCGAGCGTGCCTTCCAGCTGCACGACAAGCCCGACGCCAGCCTGTGGGAATTCCGGGGCCGGGCCAATGTCCACACCTATTCGTCGGTGATGTGCTGGGCCGCCTGCGACCGTCTGGGCAACGCCGCCCAGAAGTTGGGCCTGCCCGACCGCGCCCGGTTCTGGAACGGTCGCGCCGCCATGGTGCGCGCCACCATCGACGCCGCCGCCTGGAATCCCGAGCTTGGCCGGTTCGCGGCGACCTTCGGCGGCGACGAGCTGGACGCCAGCCTGCTGCAGCTGGTCGACCTGCGCTTCATCAGCGCCAATGACCCGCGCAACATCGCCACGGTGGCGGCGGTCGAGAGCGGCCTGCGCAAGGGCTCCTACCTGCAGCGCTACGCCATTCCCGACGACTTTGGCGAACCCAAGACCGCCTTCAACATCTGCACCTTCTGGCTGATCGAGGCCATGCACCTGGCCGGCCGCGCCGAGGAGGCCCGCGCCCTGTTCGAGGACATGCTGGCCCGCCGCACCGCCGCCGGCCTGCTGTCGGAGGACATCGGCTTTTCGGACGGCGAGCTGTGGGGCAACTATCCGCAAACCTACTCCCTGGTTGGCCTGATCAATTGCGCGATGCTGCTGAGCCGGCCCTGGTCGTCAGTGCGATAGACTCGCCGGATCGAAACTTCGCCTCGGGCGTTCCTCTGGTCATGTACCGATTTGAAGAGGGGCGTCTGGTGATGACCGTGCAGGGGTCAAGCGCAAGACAGCAGCTCCACGACCTGCCCCCGCCGCCGTCGTTTCCGCCGGCTTCGGCCGCGCTGTTTCTCGACCTCGACGGCACCCTGGCGCCGATCATGCCGCGCCCCGAGCACGTGGGGCCGGACCGGCGACGCGCCATGCTGATCAAGCGCCTGAACGCCACCCTGAAAGGCCGGGTGGCCGTGGTCAGCGGCCGCGCGCTGGACGATCTGGACCGCATCTTCGAGCGCGGCGTCACGCCGGTGGCAGCCGTTCACGGCCTGGTGCGGCGCGACGCCGACGGTCATGTCGTGATCGCCACGCCGCACAGCGGCATCCCGGACGCCCGCCTGCTGCTCCGCGATCTGGCCCGCTGCGACAAGGGCCTGCAGTTCGAGGACAAGGGCGTCAGCGTCGCCCTGCACTATCGCAACGCGCCTGGCGCCGGCGAAGCGGTGATCGAGACCGCCGAGCGCATCGCCGGCGCCACCGGCTTGGTGCTGCAAAGGGGCGACATGGTCGTCGAACTGCGCACCCCGGGCCAGGACAAGGGCCAGTCGGTCGCGGCCTTCCTGCGCGAGCAGCCTTTCATGGGCTCGACCCCGATCTTCGTGGGCGATGACCTGACCGACGAGGACGGCTTCGCCGCCGCCGCGCGTCTGGGCGGCTACGGTGTTCTGGTGGGCGAGATGCGCCCAACCGCCGCCAGCTTCCGGCTGAAGGACACCGCTGCGGTGTCGGCCTGGCTGGAGGGCGTTGCGACGCTGATGCCCGCATGAGCCGGCTGATCGTCGTTTCCAACCGGGTCAACCCGCCCCCCAGCCCCGGAGAGGGCGACGGCGAGGGCAGCGTCGGCGGCTTGGCCATGGCCCTGGCTGCGGCCCTGCGCGAATATTCCGGGATCTGGTTTGGCTGGAGCGGCAAGACCACACCGCAGTTCACCGGCCAGCTGGCCATGCAGAGGGTCGACGGCGTCACCACCGCCACGGTCGACCTCGAGGAAGTCGACTATCAGGAATATTACAACGGCTACGCCAACAAGACCCTTTGGCCGCTGTTCCACTACCGCGTGGACCTGACCGCCTATGACCGCTCGTTCGGCGAGGGCTATGACCGGGTCAACAAGCGCTTCGCCGAGACCCTGCGGCCGCTGATCGAGCCCGACGACGTGATCTGGGTTCACGACTACCACCTGATCCCGATGGCCCGTGAGCTGCGGCGGATGGGCGTCACCAACCGCATCGGCTTCTTCCTGCACATCCCCTGGCCCGCCCACCAGCTGGTGGTCACCCTGCCCCGTCACCGGCCGCTGGTGGAGGCGATGTTCGACTATGACCTGATCGGCTTCCAGACCGACGAGTCCCGCCATGCCTTCGAGGGCTATGTCACCTCCGAGGTCGGCGGCTCGGTCGCCGCGAACGGCGCGCTGACGGCGTTCGGCAAGACCACTCGCGCGGCCACCTTCCCGATCGGCATCGATGCCGAGGACTTTGCCCGCATCACCCAGAGCCCGCGCGCCCGCAAGGTCTATGACCGCATGCTGGCCCACAGCGTGTTTCGCAAGATGGTCGTGGGCGTCGACCGCCTGGACTATTCCAAGGGCCTGGAAGAACGCCTGATCGGCTTCGAGCGCTTCCTGCACGACAATCCCGACATGCGCCGCGAGGTCATGTTGCTGCAGATCGCGCCGCTGTCGCGCGATGAGGTCGAGGCCTATCAGGACCTGCGCTCGCGCCTGGACGGCCTGATCGGCCGGATCAACGGCGCCTATGCCGAGATGGACTTCACGCCGATCCGCTATGTGAACAAGTCCTATCGGCGCGACGAGCTGGCCGGGGTCTACCGCGCCGCCAGGGTGGGGCTGGTGACACCCCTGCGGGACGGCATGAACCTGGTGGCCAAGGAATATGTCGCCTCCCAGGACCCCGAAGACCCTGGCGTGCTGATCCTGTCGCGCTTCGCCGGCGCGGCTCGCCAGCTGTCCGAAGCCCTGATCATCAATCCCAACAGTCCGGAGGAAATCTCCGACGCCCTCAGCCGCGCCCTGGCCATGGGCCTGCCCGAGCGCAAGCGGCGCTGGGAGGCCCTGTTCGACAATGTCCAGCGCAAGGACGTCACCGCCTGGCGCGACGCCTTCGTCGGCGCCCTGACGGCGCCCGCCGAAGAGGGCCAGCCGGTTGCGCAGTCCAGGGCGCTGGTGGAGGCCTCCGCTCCGGCGCCGGTCCAGAGGAAGGCCCCATCCTCGCTGTCCCTGCAGTAGACCCGCCCGGACGAGGAGCCTAGGTCTGCGGCGTCCGAAGCACGCCGCTGCGGATGACCGGCAGCAGGAACGTCGCCAGCAGGGCCAGGTTGGGGATCGCGTTCATCCCATAGCCTGTGGCGATCGACATCGGGGTGTCGATCACGAACCAGATCAGTACGCCGCCGACCAGCCCGCGCCAGACGGGGGTGGCGCGCTCGCCCAGCAGGATCGCGGCCTGGATGGTCACCGCCGCCGTCACGGCCCAGCCGATGGTCACCGCGCCCATCACGGCCAGGCTGAAGCGCATCTGCGCATTCAGATCCAGCGGCTCCGGGCCGTTCAGCATACCGAAGATCAGACGGCTTGGCCCGCTGGTGGCCTCAAGGCCGCCGCCGACCAGAACGGCGCCGAAGACGCCGACCCCCCAACACCACACCGTCAACCAGTTGCGCCAGAAGCCTGACATCGCGCTCTCCCAAGTTTTGCCTGATGCAACCTAGAAGCACCGGCCGAAGGCGTACAATTACCTGTCAGGTCATGGCGCCGTGTCGCGGCCCGGGGGGTCAGGGTTCGAGGGCCAGGGACATCCGTGCATAGATCACGGCCTCGGGCCAGATCACCGGCGCCGCCTCGGGCCTCGGCGGACCTTCCGGCTGGGCCGACCAGGCGCCGACGGCGGCGGTCAGGCTCATCACCATCACCAGCGCCCCGCCCAGGGCCGAACGGTGCAGGGTCGGCTGGGGCCGGGTCAGCATGATCACCCGCTCTTCCAGCGGATGGGGCGCGGCGGCCGGCCAGTGACAGCCCAGCGGCAGGGCGCGGGCGCCCAGCTGGGTCTTCAACAAGGTGCGGGCATAGAGGCCGCGCTCGCGCGACAGCCGCCCCATGACCCGGGCGTCGCAGGCCAGCTCCTGATCCAGCCGCGCCTCGCGCACCGCCAGATGGATCAGGGGATTGAACCAGCCCAGGCACTGGATCAGCGCCATCAACGCATTGACGCGCGGATCCAGTCGTTCGATGTGCGCGCGCTCATGCGCCCGGATCAGCCCGCGCTCGGCCTCGGTGAACCGGGTCTGATAGTCATCCGGCACCACAATGCGCGGGGCCAGCACCCCGACCACGGCCGGGCCAGCCCGTCCCGAACGGGCGCTCTGCATGAAACGCGACTGACTCAAGACCAGCAGCGCCAGGGCCAGCGACACGCCGACCAGCCAGACGCCGCCCAGGATCGCGGCATGGTCGCCCGACAGGATGAAGTGACGCGCGGCTGCGGCGCCGGGCTCGGCGGCGCGGGCGGGCAGCAGGGCCGCAAGGCCCGCCGCCACCGGCAGCAGCCACAGCAGATAGGCGACCTCGGCCCCGAACAGGGCCCGGGTCGGACGGCGCAGGCTCAGGACCAGCAGGATCGCCAGACCGGCGGCCAGATTGCAGAAGACCAGATGGGTGAGGGCCTCAGTCGCCATGTTCCAGGTCCTCGATCAGGCGCTTGAGGCGCGCGATCTCCTCGGCCTTCAGCGCGCGATGCTGGGCGAAGTGACTGATCATCGGGGCCAACTGGCCTTCGAACAGACGGTCCAGAAGCCCCTGGCTCTCGGCCTGGACATAGACGCTGCGGGCGATCAGGGGCCGATAGCCGTGCTTGCCCTCGGCGCGCTCGGACTTGATGGCCTTCTTTTTCAGCAGCCGGTTGATCAGCGTCTTGACCGTGGCCTCGCCCCAGGACTGGCTGGCGCCCACCTCGGCCACCAGTTCGTCGGCCGTCAGCGGCTCACGCCGCCACAGCGCTTCCATCACATGACTTTCGGCCGAGGTGATATGCATGACTCATTACATCCGTAATACTGCCTGACGCTATACCCGTCGCGTGGTCTGTCAAGCGGCGCAGCGCATGCGGCGGCCGGCGTCGCTGACCCGCGGTGCGCAAAATCCTGCAGGTAGGGTGAACCGCGATCTTGCCACCGGTGTCTCACCCTCCTCATTGTCAATGACACCGGTTTCCATTAGAGACATCGCAGACCCGTAAAGCGGGCTGTCGGGTTATTGTAGGGAGGACTAGCGGCGTGACCGTTTCCGCAGCCGAGAGCGATGTGTTCGCACCGGCGTCCATAGCTTCCCAATTCGTCAAGGCGCGCCTCGCCGGCGTCAGTGTCCCCGGTTATCCAGGCGGCGTGCTCCCTGTCACCATGGCTGACGGTTATGCCGTTCAAGACCTGGCCATCGAGTCCTGGCCAGATGAACTGGTCGGCTGGAAGGTCGGCTATGTCCCGCCGCAGCATCAGGCTCGCCTGGGCGCCGAGCGTCTGGCCGGCTGCATTTTCAAAAAGAACCTGTGGGACGCCACCGACGCGCCGACTCCGTTCCGCGCCATCGAGGGCGGCTTCACCGCCGTCGAGGCCGAGTTCATTGTCCGCCTGGGAAAGGATGCACCCGAGGGCAAGACCGACTGGACCGCCGAGGAAACCGCCGACTATGTGGGCGAGCTGATCCTGGGCGTCGAGATCGCCGGCAGCCCGCTGAAGACCATCAACGTCCTGGGCCCGCCCATCGTGGCCTCGGACTTCGGCAATAATGACGGCCAGATCCTGGGTCCCGTGCTCGAAAACTGGCGCGACATCGCCTGGGAAGACATGGCCGTCGAGACCACGATCAACGGCGTCGTCGTCGGCACGGGCACGGCGGCTTCAATCCCCGGCTCGCCGCTCGCGGCCCTGGCCTTCCTGCTGGGTCACGTCGCCTCGCGCGGCCGGCCGCTGAAGAAGGGCATGCTGGTCACCACCGGGGCCAGCACTGGCATCCACGACGTGGTTACGGGCGACGCCGCAACCGTTAGCTTCGGCGCGCTGGGACAGGTGGAGTGCGTCGCCGTCCCGGCCAAATAAGAAAACGACAACTCAGGGTAAGGAAGACGTATCCATGGTCATTCCCAAGGCTCCCGAACCGTCCGAGAAGATCGGTCGGTATCGGTGGGTGATCGTCAGCCTGCTGTTTGCGGCGATGGTCATCAACTATGTCGATCGGCAGACGATCGGCATTCTGAAGTCGGATCTCTCCAAGGAGTTCGGCTGGAGCGAGGGCGACTACGCCGACCTCGTCTTCTATTTCCAGCTGTCCTACGCCGTGGCCTATCTGGTCTGGGGCAAGATCATGGACAAGATCGGGGCCCGCTGGGGCTTCGGCATCGCCTTCCTGATCTGGCAAGTCGCCCACATCGCCCACGCCGGCGCGCGCGGCCTCAACGGCTTCATCTTCGCCCGCATGGGCCTGGGCATCGGTGAGGCCGGCGGCTTCCCAGGCGGCATCAAGGCCGTGGCCGAGTGGTTCCCCAAGAAGGAGCGCGCCTTCGCCACCGGCATCTTCAACGCCGGCACCAATATCGGCGCGATCGTCACCCCGCTAGTGGTGCCCGGCATCGTGCTGGCCTGGGGCTGGCAGATGGCCTTCATCGTCACCGGCGTGGCCGGCCTGGTCTGGCTGCCCATCTGGCTGATCCTGTATCGCACGCCGCGTCAGCATAAGAAGATCGGCGCCGCCGAACTGGCCCATATCGAGCAGGACGAAGCCGATCCGGTGGAGAAGATCCCCTGGGTCAAGCTGCTGACCAAGCGCGAGACCTGGGCCTATGCCCTGGGCAAGTTCCTGATCGATCCGATCTGGTGGATGTTCCTGTTCTGGCTGCCCGACTTCCTGGGCAAGCGCTATGGCCTGGACCTGAAGACCTTCGGCCCGCCGCTGATCGCCATCTATCTGCTGTCGGATGTCGGCAGCGTGGGCGGCGGCTGGCTGTCGTCGAACTTCATGAAGATGGGCTGGAGCATCAACAAGGCCCGCAAGATCACCATGCTGATCTGCGCCCTACTGGCCGTGCCGGTGATGTTCGCGGCCAATGTCGACAGCGTCTGGCTGGCCGTGCTGATCATCGGCGTCGCCACCGCGGCTCACCAGGGCTTCTCGGCCAACCTGTATACCCTGCCGTCGGATGTCTTCCCGCGCGGCGCGGTGGGTTCGGTGGTCGGTATCGGCGGCATGCTGGGCGCCGTCGGCGGCATGGTGTTCTCCAAATACATCGGCAAGGTCCTGGAGGAGATCGGCACCTACACCCCGATCTTCATCATCGCCGGCAGCGCCTATCTGGTGGCCCTGCTGGTGGTCCACCTGCTGACCCCCAAGATGGAGCCGGTGAAGATCTAGGTCTTCGTCCTTTCCACACGATTGGAGCCCCCGTCGCCTTTGCGCCGGGGGCTTTTTTCTGGCCCGTAGCCCAGCCAGAGCCTATTTCCAGAGCGGTTTCGAGGAGTGCCGCCATGTCCCCCACCCCGCTCAAGGTCGCCCTGGTCGGCTACGGCTTCGCCGGTAAGACCTTTCATGCGCCGCTGATCGCCGCCACGCCGGGCCTGGAGCTGCATACGGTGGTGTCGAGCGACGCGGCCAAGGTGCGGGCCGACTTTCCCGAGGTCGCGGTGGTCAACGCCGATGTGGTCCGGGCCGTGGCCGATCCGGCCATCGACCTGGTGGTCATCGCCACGCCCGACGCCCTGCACGCCAGCCAGGCCCACGCCGCCCTCGATGCCGGCAAGCACGTGGTGATCGACAAGCCCTTCGCCGTCACCCTGGACGAAGCCCGCGCCATCGCCGACCACGGCAGGCGCGCCAGTCGCCTGGTCAGCGTGTTCCAGAACCGCCGCTGGGACAGCGACTTTCTGACCCTGCAGGCCCTGATCGCCCGGGGCCATCTGGGCGAAATCGTCCAGTACGAAAGCCATTTCGACCGCTTCCGACCGCTGGTCCGCGACCGCTGGCGCGAAAAGCCCGGCGCCGGGGTGTTGCTGGACCTGGGGCCCCATCTGATCGATCAGGCCCTGGTGCTGTTTGGCAAGCCCGAGGCGGTCTATGCCGACATCGCGGTTCAGAAGGACGGCGGCGTGGCCGGCGACTATTTCCACCTGCTGCTGCGCTATCCCCGCCTGCGGGTACTGCTGCACGCCAGCCAGATGACCCAGGCCACCAACCTGCGCCTGGCGGTGCATGGCACGAACGGCAGCTTCATCAAGAGCGGCCTGGACACCCAGGAGGACCATCTGAAGGCGGGCATAAGGCCCGGCGCGCCCGGCTATGGCGACGATCCCCGCCTGGGTGTCCTGATCCAGCTGGAAGACAGCGAACCGGTCAGCACGCCTGTGCAGCCCCTGCCCGGCGACTATCGCGCCTATTATTCCGGGATCCGCGACGCGATCACCGGCGGCGCGGCCAGCCCGGTGCCGGTCGAGGAGGCCCTGCGGGTCATGGAGGTGATCGACGCCGCCCAGCGCAGCGCCGCGGAGCGCCGCGAGATCGTCCTGTAGGCGAAGAGGGTTAGTGGCTGACCGGGCCGGTCTCGCGTCGACCCGACAGCGCCAGGCCGGCGTCCAGGCCGCGCCGCCACAGCAGGTCGGCGTCATACAGCACCATGCCGTCCATCAAGGTCAGGCGCAGCAGCATGCGGGTGGGCAGCAACAGGGTCCGCCGCATCGCCACCCGCGCGCCAAAGGCCGTCAGGTCCAGAACCGCCACCGGCTCGGCGCGACCGCCGCCGGTGACGAGGTCGCCACGCAACAGACAGGCCCGGCGGCTCGCGGTGCGGCGCTCGACAGGCTGTTGCAGGAAGGCGTCCACGTCTGACATGACGCAAAACTAAGCCGCGAAGTGTCTAGGAATAGTTCCCTAGGGTGGTAAGCGAACGGTGAACCTGGGCTTGGCTGTGTTGAGCCCCTGGCAAGCGCCGGACGCCCCGCCCTCAAGCGTCCCGCAGATCCTTCTTCGTCGTCCGATAGGCCTTCTGCAGGGTCAGCTGCCGACGGCGCTCGGTGTCCTTGGCGATCCGCTGGGTCTTGCTTTCAACCGCCGCCAGTTCCAGCCCCAGCTTCTGGAACGACGCCCAGCGGGCGGGGTCCAGGGTCCCGCTCTGCAGCGCGCCGCGCACGGCGCAGCCCGGTTCATTGGCGTGGCCGCAGTCGCGGAACCGGCATTGCTCGGCCAGACGTTCGATGTCGTCGAACACCACGCCCAGCCCCTCCTCGGCGTCGATCAGCCCCACTTCGCGGATGCCGGGCGTATCCAGGATCATGCCGCCGCCGGGCAGCAGGACCAGCTGGCGATGGCTGGTGGTATGGCGGCCCCGGGCGTCGGTCTCGCGGATCGCCTGGGTGGCCATCCTGTCCTCGCCCAGCAGCACATTGACCAAAGTGGACTTGCCGACGCCCGACGAGCCGATCAGCACGCAGGTTTCTCCTGCCGCGATCTGGGCGCTCACAGCGTCCAGACCCGCGCCCTCACGGGACGACACCGCGATCACCGGGCAGCCCGCCGCCAGGGCGGCGACGTCATCGACCAGGGCCTGCGGCGCGTCGGAGAGGTCAGACTTGGTCAAAAGCACCACGGGCCTCGCGCCGCTCTGCCAGGCGGCGGCCAGATAGCGCTCGAGCCGGCGCGCATTGAAATCGGCGTTCATCGAGGTGACCACGAACGCCACGTCGATATTGGCGGCGATCACCTGCAGGGTCTGGACGCTGTCGGCGGCCCGCCGTGCGAAGGCGGTGCGGCGCGGCAGGATGGCGTGAAGGGTAGCCGAGCGTTCGGCCAGATTGGTCGTCAGCGCCACCCAGTCGCCCACCACCGGGACGCCGGCCTCTCGCGCCTCGTGAAGCAGGCGGCCGGACGGTTTGGCGCGCAGCTCGCCCTCGTCGGTGGCCACCACATAGGCCCCGCGCCGTTGCACGATGACGCGCCCCGGGGCGTGGCCGGCGCGGGCGTGCGGTTCAAAGTCCCGCGCCAACGCGTCGGACCAGCCATATTGATCGATCAAGGGCGACGTCTTTCAACTCGAAGCGGTCAGTCTAGCACCCCGCACCGACCAAGGCTTCATTCGGTCCGCATCCGGCGTCGATCTTGTATCCCCCCGGCTTCCCGCGCCTAACCCGCTGAAATCCCTCACCCAGGCCGAGCCAACTCCCCCGACATGCGCACCGCCGTATACTGTCTTCACCTCAGGGCGATGGGGAGGGCGCGCGGCCAGCGACCTTCGCGGCCCTGGCGTGTGGTCGAGCGGAGAGCGCTCGTCGACGGCGTTGACCCTCCGTGGGGGGATCAACGCAACTCTGCATTCCTCTGGCGGCGGTCGGCCTTGCAGCACAGAAACGACGTGGGATGTACGGGGTTGGCGAGCGCGGCAGGCGGGCGGAAACGTTCGCGGTCCGGGACGGGGCTTGCTGGCCCTGCCCGCCGTCGGCGGCTGAGACCGGTTCGGCGTCAATAGCGCCCAAGGACCGGTCGCCGTCGAAAAAGCGATCACGCGGAGCGTCTGATCTGCGTCGAAACGGTATTTTTTCAAAGTTCTCCGGGCGCGGCCCGGACGCTCCGCCCCCCTCCCCGATCTTCGCAGCGGAAGCGCGAGGCAGCGAAGCCGTGCCCGATCAAGATGCTTCCCCTCTGGGGGAGCTGTCGGCAAGGCCGACTGAGGGGGCCTATTCGGCATCCCCCCAGATAGCCCCCTCCGGCCCTCCGGGCCACCTCCCCCGAGAGGGGAGGATCTCGTCTAATCGGAAAGGAACCCCACCATGCCCCGCAGCAAGACCCGCGCCCTGATACGCGCCGGCTACGATCCCGAGACAAGCTGGACCTCCACAAGCACCAAGGAATTCAGGGCGCGGGTCCAACGCCTGAGTTTCGCGATCACAAAGCGCCACATCGCAGAAGCCGCTGCACGCCAGCGAGCCCTAGCCGCCGCTCACGAAAAAGCCCCCGATCTTTCGACCGAGGGCTTCAACGATCTTGTCATCCCGGCCGAAGAGCCGAGACCGCCGCGGATGGGGCGACTGACGGACTAGCGGATGACCCGCGCGCCCTTGCCCTTCATCACCGCCTCGACCTCTTCCTTGCGCACCATCGAGGTGTCGCCAGGCGTGGTCATGGCCAGGGCGCCGTGAGCCGCGCCGTACTCGACGGCGGCCTGGGGGCCCTTGCCTTCCATGAAGCCGTAGATCAGGCCCGAGGCGAAGCCGTCGCCGCCGCCGACCCGGTCATAGATTTCGAGGTTTTCGCGCATCATCGACGAATAGAACTCGCCGCCGGCGTACAGGATCGCCGACCAGTCGTTGACCGAGGCGGTCTTGGCGTTGCGCAGGGTGGTGGCGGCGACCTTGAAGTTCGGGAACTGCGTTACGGCGGTCTCGATCATCTTCTTGAAGTTGGCCGGATCGATCGCGCTGATGTGCTCGTCCAGGCCTTCGACTTCAAAGCCCAGGCAGGCGGTGAAGTCTTCTTCGTTGCCGATCATCACGTCCACATACTGGGCGATGTGGCGGTTGACCTTCTGGGCCCCCTCCTTGCCGCCCTGCGACTTCCACAAGGATGCGCGGTAGTTGAGGTCGTAGGAGATCACGGTGCCGTACTTGCGGGCCACTTCGACCGCTTCGATCACGGCTTCAGCGGTGTTGCTGGCGAGGGCCGCGAAGATGCCGCCGGTGTGGAACCAGCGCACGCCTTCTTCGCCGAACAGCTTTTCCCAGTTCACTTCGCCGGGACGGATCTGCGACGCGGCCGAGTGACCCCGGTCGCTGCAGCCCAGGGCCGGACGAACGCCAAAGCCCTTCTCGGTGAAGTTCAGGCCCACGCGGGTGTTGCGGCCCAGACCGTCGAAGTCGCGCCAGATGACGTGGGAGGTGTCGACACCGCCCTGCATCATCAGATCCTCAACCAGCCAGCCCAGATCGTTCACCGGCAGGGCGGTGACGGCGGTCGAGCGCTTGCCCCAGCACTTCTTGAAAGCGCGGGCGACATTGTATTCGCCGCCGCCTTCCCAGACGTTGAACTGGCGAGCGTTGCGAACCCGGCCGAAACCGGGGTCGAAGCGCAGCATCACTTCGCCGAAGGACGCGCAATCCCACTTCGTTTCCGAAGCCGGGCGGATGTTGAGGATGTTGTCGGTCATTTAGGCCTTCCCACGAACCTTCTTGATCAGATCCACCGTCTCGCGGACCTTGGCGGTGATGCCGGCATAGTCGCCGGCCTCGAGCATTTCAGGGGTGATGAGCTTGGAGCCCATGCCGGCGGCGACGATGCCCGCGCCGAACCACTTCTTGACCGAGGCTTCGTCTGGATCGACGCCGCCCGTCGGCATGATGCGGGTCCAGGGCATCGGGCCCAGCACCGCCTTGACGAAATCGGGGCCGCCGACCGACGAGCCGGGGAACACCTTGACGATCTCGCAGCCCAGTTCCTCGGCGTACGAGATTTCCGAGGCCGAACCGCAGCCCGGCGAATAGGGGATCTTGCGGCGGTTGCAGACCTTGGCCACGTCGGCGTTGAGGATCGGGCCGACCACGAACTTGGCACCGTTGGCGATGTAGATGCCGGCGGTCGGCGCATCGACGATCGAGCCCACGCCCATGATCACGCGCTCGTCGGCCGTAGCGAAGTGCCTGGTGACTTCATAGAAGACGTGGCTGGCGAAGTCCCCGCGGTTGGTGAATTCGATGCAGGGCGCGCCGCCGTCGGCGCAGGCCTGGATGACCTTTTTACAGACCTCGGCGTCGGGATGATAGAAAACCGGGATCACACCCTGGTCCATCATGGCGGTCAGAACCGCCATACGATCTTTCACCATCACATAGTCCTCCAAAAGCATCGTTCGTGCGTGCGGGCCCCCTCAAGGACCCGTCGCAGGGAAGATTTCGCCGGTATTGGCTCAGGGCGATCGTTTAGACCGCGTCGCGCGCGGACGCCACTCCGTGGCTGCCGCCACGTCAAACAAAGGCGCGTTCGCGCCGCCTTGTTTCCTTCCCCAATGTCCTCTTCGTCACCCGCCCTCGTAAAAGTGAGGGCGTCGAGTCAGACCCGACGCCCCGAAGTTTGCGCAGGAGCGAGCTCAAAAGAGCCGCAACGAGACGGGCCGACGACGTCGTTCCGAACCGTAATGATACCGGTGTCATTTCGAGACAGGCTCGTGGCGCCACCGGTGTCATTGCGCAGATAATCAGAAACCCGTGGTTTAGGCAAGCGTCCTGAAGCGCTTGCCTAAACTCACTAGATCCTTGAAATCGTGAAGAATTCAGCGACCGACGATTAACCGGTGTTGCGCAAACCCGCCGCGATCCCGGCCACGGTCAGCTGAATCGCCAAACGGACGGCCTCGTCCAGGTCTCCGCCCCGACGCCGCGAGAGCAGTTCCAGCTGCAGATGGTTCAGCGGATCGACCGACAAACCGGCCAGGGCGACCGACTCGGCCAGCTCGGGCTGGTTGTCGAGCAGGGACGTTCCGCCCCGGATGGTCAGGGCCAGGCGCTGAGCGGCCTCGTGCTCGGCCTTGATCGTTTCGAAGATCCGGGTCGCATTGGCCGGATCGGTCGACAGGGCCACATAATGGGCGGCGATGCCCATATGGCTCTGGGCCAGGGCCAGCTCCATGTTCGACAGCAGGGAGGCGAAAAAGTCGAAGCCGCCGGCCAGGTCCTGCAACTGCTGGACCGACAGCCCTGCCCGCTCGACCCCCGAGGCAAAGCCGTACCAGCCGGGCAACATGAACCGAGACTGCGACCAGCTGAACACCCAGGGGATGGCCCGCAGGTCCTCGATCCTGCGGCTGGCGGTCCGGCTTGCAGGGCGCGACCCGATGTTGAGGCCGACGATCTCGCCGATCGGCGTGGCCGACCAGAAGAAGTCCTCGAAGGCCGGATCGTCATAGACCAGGGCCCGATAGCCCTCGAACGAGGCCTGGGCCAGGGCGGTCATGGCCGCCTCGACCTTCGGGTCGGGACGCACGATGGGCCGATCACTGGCCATCAGCACGGCGGCGGCCAGGCCATCCAGGTTGCGGCGGGCGGTGGGCTGGTCGCCGAAGCGGCGGGCGATCATCTCGCCCTGCTCGGTCATGCGGATGCGGCCCTGAACGGTGCCGGCCGGCTGGGCCATCACCGCCTCGGCGGCAGGCCCCCCGCCCCGTCCGACACTGCCGCCCCTGCCGTGGAACAGCTGCAGACCGACGCCCATCCGGTCGGCCTCGAAGGCCAGGGCCGAAGCGCCCCGGGCCACGCCGCGCCGCGAGGCGACATAGCCGCCGTCCTTGTTGCTGTCAGAATAGCCGAGCATGATTTCCTGCACCGGCCGGTCGCCCAGGATGGTGCGGCTGATCGGCAGCTCCAGCCACTGGCGCAGGACCCGGGGCCCCTGCTCCAGGTCCTCGATGGTCTCGAACAGCGGACTGATCTTGACCGACGAGCGCGGCGCGGCGCCGCCCCAGACCAGACCCACCTGCTTGAGCAGGACCAGCGGCTCAAGGATGTCGGACAGGGTCGCCGACTTGGAGATCACATAGGCGCCGAGGCACCCGTGGCCATAGTCGCGCACCGCCTGGGCGGCGGCCTCCATGGTCGCCAGCTCGCGGCGGGTCTCCTCGCCATAGGCGGTGAACGGCGAAACCAGCGGCCGCTGATGCGACAGCTCCTCGATCAGGACCTTGCAGCGGTCCTCCTCGGGCAGGTCGAGATAGCGAACCCCCGTGCCGGCCCGCTGGAACAGCTCGTGCAGCGTGCGCTCATGAACATCGGCGTTCTGGCGCAGGTCCAGGCTCATCAGGTGGAAGCCGCAGGCCTTGGCCACCTCGACCAGGGTCCGCAGGGCCGTTCCGACCAGACGCTCGCCGCCATTGCGCTCCAGGCTGTCGATGACGATCGACAGGTCGGCGACAAAGGCGTCGGGATGGGCATAGGGCTCAACGTCCGTCCGCCCGTTGGCGAAAGCGACCCACTGGTTGGTCAGCTTCTGGGACACCGCCGACAGGCGATCAAAGATCAGTTCCAGCACCAGGCGATAGGGCTCATCGATGCGGTGGACCGACGGATCCGTGGCCTGGCCAGCCAAGGCCATCAGCTCGTCGGACACCGGCGTATAGGCGGTCGAGATCGCCAGGTTGGACCACAGTTTGCGGACCTCGGCGGCGTACCAGTCGAGGATCACCCGCGACTGCGAACTGAGCGCCAGTTTCAGGGTCTCGCCATTGACGCCGGGGTGACCATCGCGGTCGCCGCCCAGCCAAGAGCCCATCTTCAGCAGCGGCGCCAGCTCGGCGTTGTGGGCGATCTGGGCGGTCCAGTCGCCGTACAGGTCGATGATGGCAGGCAGGATCGAGGTGCGGACGATCGACAGGGCGTTGCGGATCTCGTCCTTCACGGTGATGCGCTCGGGGCGATACAGGCGGGTGCGCCACATCAGGGCGATCTCGCGGAACAGCCGCTCGCGGATGTCGCTCTCAAGGTCGGCCGGCAGGTGGTGGCGGCGCAGGGCCATCAGCCGCGAGATCTCGGTCTCGCGGTCCACCATCGAACGACGCCGCACCTCGGTCGGGTGGGCGGTCAGCACCGGCACCACGTTCATGGCGGCGAAGATCCTGGCGATGTCGGCGTCGGTCTTGCCACCGGCCTTCAGCACGCCCACGGCGTCGACCAGGGTGCGGGGCCGCTCATCGCCCGGCTGGGCGTCAGCCTCGGCGTGGCGACGGCGACCGGCGACATCCTCGCCGATATTGGCCAGCAGCGAATGGCTGGCAAAGGCCCTGGCCAGGAACACGGCCTGGTCGTTCGACAGATCGGCGAACAGGTGGTCCAGAACCGGCGCTTCGCCGCCCTCTTCCTCGCGGGACGAAGCCTTGCGGGCCTTGGTCACCAGGGCGGCGGACTCCTCGCCCTCCAGATAGGCGATGGCCTCCGACAGCAGGTCGCTCAGCAGGTTGGCGTTCTGGCGGACGTGGCGGCTGGTAGGACGATCACCGCCGAGCGACAGGGCCGGGTTACGCATGAGCGAGCTCCGCTGACGCCAGAGGCGCCTCTACAGAAGGATGAACCTAGACGCCCTGCCCTATTCGGCGCTGACGTAGCGGCGCCCTTACCGCGCTTCGCCGTCCGGGCAAACCCAGACGGCACGATGATCGCGCTACCATCGAATATTTGCGTGATTTTATGCCGTTAACGGGCCAGCCAGCCGCCGTCCACGGGCAGAGTAATCCCCTGGACATAGTCCGCCGCCGGCGACGCCAGGAACACGGCGGCGCCGCCCAGGTCGCTCGGCTTGCCCCAGCGGGCGGCCGGGATGCGCGCCAGGATCGAGGCATTGCGGTCGGCGTCGTTGCGCAGGGCCTCGGTGTTGTTGGTGTCGAAATAGCCCGGCGCGATGGCGTTGACGTTGATGCCCTTGGTCGCCCACTCGTTGGCGAGGATCTTGGTCAGGCCGGCCAGGCCACTTTTCGACGCTGTGTAGGACGGTACGCGGATGCCGCCCTGGAACGACAGCAGGCTGGCGATGTTGATCACCTTGCCGGCGACGCCGTCGACCGGACCCTGCTTCAGCGCCTGCCTGGCGAAGGCCTGGGTCAGGAAGAAGACGACCTTCAGGTTGGTATCCATCACCGCGTCCCAGTCGGCTTCGGAGAAGTCGATGGAGTCCGCGCGGCGGATGATGCCGGCGTTGTTGACCAGGATATCGACCTTGCCGAACGCGGCGACGGTCTCGTCGATCACGCGCTGGACGGGCTCGATCGAACCGAAGTCGGCCTTGATCGACAGGAACCTGCGACCGGTCGCTTCCACGGCGGCCTTGGTCTCGGCGGGCTCCCTGCGACCGGCGGCGGCGATGTTCGCGCCGGCTTCCGCAAGCGCCACAGCCACGGCCTGACCCAGACCGGTGTTGGCGCCGGTGACGAGCGCGACCTTGCCTTCGAGGCTGAACGGATTGGCCATGGTGTGTTCCTGTTCAAAAATCTTGTCATCCCGGACGGCCTGAAAGGCCGATCCGGGATGACAACCGCAGAGAAATGAGCCCGAAAGCCCTACTTCAGCTGGCAGATGTCCAGCACGTTCATGTCGGTATAGTCGAGGTTCTCGCCGCCCATCGCCCAGATGAACGTGTAGTTCGAGGTGCCCGAACCCATGTGGATCGACCACGGCGGGCTCATCACGGCTTCCTCGTTGGCGATCACGATGTGACGCATTTCGTCCGGCTCGCCCATGTAGTGGAAGACGCGGTCGTTGGCGCCCAGATCGAAGTAGAAATAGGCTTCCGAACGGCGGTCATGCAGGTGGGGCGGCATGGTGTTCCAGACGCTGCCCGGCTTCAGGACGGTCATGCCCAGCAGCAGTTGAGCCGACTTGCAGGTGGTCGGCACGATGTACTGGTAGATGGTGCGCTCGTTGGAGGTCTCCAGCGCGCCGCGCTCCAGCGGGACAGCGTTGGCGAATTCCAGCTTCTTGGTCTCAAACGCGGCGTGGGCCGGCAGGCTGGTCAGATAGAAGCGCGCCGGGTTGGCGGCGTCGACACTCTCGAACACCACGTCCTTGGAGCCCATGGTCACGTAGATGCCGTCCCGCGGCTCGATGTCATAGGCGACGCCGTCCACCGTGACCTTGCCCTTGCCGCCGCCGACATTGATGGCGCCCAGTTCGCGGCGCTCAAGGAAGGGGTGGCCAGCCGCCGAGGCGGGCTCGGTCTGGTCGGGCAGCTTGACGCCCTTCGAGATCGGGGCGGCGCCGCCGATCACGAAGCGTTCGGCGTGGTTGTAGTGCAGGACAATGCCGTCGTCTTCGAACAGGCCGTCCATCAGGTAACGATCACGCAGATCGTCATTGCTGACCGAGAACATCATGTCCGGATGGGTGGCGTGATAGGTCTTGCTGAACATTGTGGTGCTCCGGAAATCTTATTGAGCGGCTTGGACCGACGAAGGCGTCGGCCGGGGTTGGTCGAGCTTGTAGGCGCGCTTGGGCAGGTTGTAGGTCAGGTCGACGATCAGCTCCTGGGCCTCGACGAGGTCCATGCGGTGTTCGGCGACCATGCGGGCCAGGAACGAGGAGTCGACGCGGCGGGCCACATCGTGGCGGGCCGGGATCGACAGGAAAGCGCGGGTGTCGTCGTTGAAGCCGACGGTGTTGTAGAAGCCCGCCGTCTCGGTGACCTGCTCACGGAAGCGCATCATGCCTTCGGGGCTGTCGTGGAACCACCAGGACGGACCCAGCTTCAGCACCGGATAGTGGCCGGCCAGCGGGGCCAACTCACGGCTGTAGCTGGTCTCGTCCAGGGTGAAGAGGATCACCGACAGGCGCGGGTCGTTGCCGAACTTGCCGAGCAGCGGCTTCAGCGCCTTGACGTATTCGGTCTGCACCGGGATATCGGCGCCCTTGTCGCGGCCGTGCGAATTCAGCAGGCCGACATTGTGATTGCGATGCGAGCCGGGGTGGATCTGCATGACCAGCCCGTCGTCCAGGCTCATCTTGGCCATTTCCGTCAGCATCTGGGCGCGGAACAGCTCGGCCTTTTCAGGCGTCACCTCGCCCTTCACCAGGTTGAGGAAGAGGGCCTCTGCCTCGGCGGTGGAAAGATCGGCGGTCGCGGCGGTGGGGTGGCCATGGTCCGACGAGGTCGCGCCTGCGTCGATGAAGGCGCCGCGACGGATGCGGTGGGCTTCGAGATAACCCTTCCAGCTGCGGACGTCCTGGCCCGAGACTTCGGCGAAGCGTTCAAAGGCGCGCGGCGAACGCTCGTCCTCGAAATCGATCACCGCGTCGGGACGATAGGCTGTGATCACATGGCCACCCCAGCCGCTGTCGCGGATGGCGTGGTGGTGCTTGAGGCTCTCGTGCGGGCCCTCGGTGGTGGCCAAGGTTTCGATATTGAACCGGTCGAACAGAGCGCGGGGCCGGAACGCCTCGGTCGCAAGGGCATCATTGATGGTGTCGAAATAGAGATCCGAGGTTTCGCCAGAGAGGAACACCTCGAAACCGAACACCTGGCTGAACACGTGGTTGAGCCAGATCCACGACGGCGTACCACGAAACAGGTGGAAGTTCTGGGCCAGCAGACGCCAGGCTTCACGGGGGTCGGTTCCCGGAACACCCGACTTGGAGCGCACTTTCAGGGCGTCCAGCGAGATCCCCTGGCTGTAGAGCATGCGAAACAGGTAGTGGTCCGGGGCCAGGAGCAGGTCGGTGGCGTCCTGGAACGGCGCGTTGGTCGCAAACCAGCTGGGATCGGTGTGGCCATGCGGGCTGATGATCGGCAACGCCTTGACCGCTCCGTAGAGCTCGCGCGCGATAGAACGCGTACGCTCATCTGCCGGGAACAGTCGATCGTCGTGGAAGATCAGCGGCCTGGCCATGGATTTCTCCTGCTTCCTCTCCAGCCAGCGGCTTATCAGTCGACCGCTTCTGACCCGCGCTTGGTAACCGGTGTCATGTTTGGATGCAAGCCAGCCCTTCGTGAGGTCAGCCTACACCGAAGGCGCGGGGCCAGACGATTCCCGAACGACCAGGGTCGGCTCGGTGCGGGCGGGATCGCGCTCTTCACGGCGCTCGCGGCGTTCCGCGTCGATCAGCTTCTCGGCCGCCATTCGCCCGATCTCGCGGGTAGGCGTGCGGATGGTCGTCAGTGGCGGCCAGACCGCCTGGGCGATCTGGAAATCGTCGAAACCCACCACCGTGAGATCTGCAGGGACATTCAGCCCCGCCTTGCGCGCCGACTGCAGCACGCCAGCCGCCATTTCATCATTGCCGGCGAAGATCGCAGTGGGACGGGGCGTTCGCGCCAGAAGTTCGTCGCCGCAGGCCACACCGGACTCAAAGGTATAGGCGCCCTGAATGATGTCACTCGGCTCCAGCTTCAGGCCGCGTTCGGCCAAGGCCGCCTCGAAGCCCCCTCGCCGCTCATGCGACGAACGGAAGGTTTCAGGGCCGGAAATGAAGGCGATGCGACGATGGCCGAGATCGAGGATGTGCCGCGCCGCCTGCGCGGCGCCCATGCGGTCGTGACCGACGATCATGTTCTCGGGCTTGTCGAGTTCGACCGATGCGATCCGGATGTAGGAACAACCGATCTCGTTGAGCAGCTTGGCGACACGCTCGTCTTCCGAAACCGAAGGCGGCAGCACAACGCCATAAAGCTTCTGCCGCTCGACGAAGGTGCGGACGTCGGCCAGAAAGGTGGGACTGGCGCGGTTGCAGGGGTGCACGACCAGTTCGAAACCCGAGCCGCGCATACCATCCAGCAGTCCCAACTGCATGTTCACGACATACTGCGGATTGGGGTTGTCGTAGATCATGCCGATCAGGAACGACCGACGAAACGCCAGGCCTCGGGCCTGGGGATCGGGCGCGTAACCCCACTCGGCGATAACAGCCTCAATCCGCTCGCGAGTCTCGTCGCGCACGAAAGGCGACTGGTTGATCACGCGCGAGACAGTCTTCTTGGAAACCCCGGCCAGCCTGGCGATGTCATTGATCGTGGCCCGCTTGCGTCCCCCTTCAAGGCCACCCTCGCGTTCGTTGTCGCCCTGCGACGGCATAGGCGGTTTTGATGAGTTCACGACGTTTCCATGCAACTTTGAGCGCTCTGCATCGTCATACTCTACACGTGCCGCCGTCGCCACCAATGGACGAAACGAGCGTTTGCAACAGATCTGACACCGGTTACCATTCCGCCGAACGAGGTTTCGCGGCTGCGAACGTCACCGCACGAAGGCATGAATGACCCAGGCAAGCTCTGTTCGCAGCGAATCGATTCACGACGTCGATCCACGCGATCACGTCGCAACCGCGCTGCGCGATATCCTGGCGGGCGAGACGCTTGACCTGCACGGTCGATCTCTTCTGGCCCGCGCCGATGTGCCCAAGGGCCACAAGATCGCCATCGGCACAGCGGCCATCGGCGACGATGTGCTTAAGTATGGATGGCCAATCGGGCGCGCGACCATGGACATCGCCATCGGCGATCACGTCCATATCCACAACGTCGAGACCAAGCTCTCGGGCGTCGAAGGTTATGTCTGGCAGTCCTCAACGCCCGCGCCAGTCGCCGCGCCCAATGATCGCACCTTCATGGGCTATCGCCGCCATAACGGCAGGGTTGGCACGCGCAACGAGATCTGGGTTCTGTGCACAGTAGGCTGCGTTGCAAACACCGCCCGCCGCATCGCCGAAAAAGCCAGTGTTCGCTTCGCGGGTCGCACGGATGGGGTCTTCGCGTTTCCGCACCCCTTTGGCTGCTCGCAATTGGGTGACGACCTGTCACACACCCGCAAACTCATCGCCGCTCTCGCTGCGCACCCAAACGCGGGTGGCGTGCTGATCCTGGGCCTGGGCTGCGAGAACAATCAGTTGAAAGCGCTGCTCGAAAGCGCTCCGGATCTCGACACCGCGCGCCTTCGCTCATTCACCACCCAGACGGTCGACGACGAACTTGAGGATGGCCTGGCCGCGATCGAGGAGCTGATCGCCATCGCCGAAAAGGATAGGCGCGAGCCCTGCCCCGTCTCCGACCTTGTGGTCGGTCTCAAGTGCGGCGGGTCGGATGGCTTTTCGGGCATCACCGCCAACCCCCTGGTCGGCCGTATCGCCGACAAGGTGTCGGACGCGGGCGGCACACCGGTGCTCACAGAGATTCCGGAAATTTTCGGCGCCGAGCAGATGCTGCTGGCGCGCGCCTCCACCCAGGCGGTGTTCGACAGCGCCGTGCAGGTGATCGACGACTTCAAGCGTTACTTCATCGGCAACAACCAGCCGATCTACGAGAATCCATCCCCCGGCAATATCGCCGGCGGCATCACGACCCTGGAAGAGAAATCCCTAGGCGCCGTGCAGAAGGGCGGTCGCTCTGCCCTGGTCGAAGTGATCCGCTATGGCGACCGCGTAGGGCCCCATGGGCTGACCCTGCTGGAGGCCCCCGGCAACGACGCGGTCTCGTCGACGGCGCTGACAGCGGCGGGCGCCACTGTGATCCTGTTCACGACCGGTCGTGGCACGCCGCTGGGCTTTCCTGCGCCGACACTGAAGATCGCTTCGAACAGCGGCCTCGCAGCGCGCAAGCCTGGCTGGATCGACTTCGACGCCGGCGTCGTGCTGTCTGGTCAATCCATGGACGACGCGGCTGAGGCTCTGATGGATCTCGTCATCGAGACCGCGTCCGGCAAGGCAACCAATGCCGAACTCAACGGCGAGCGTGAAATCGCCATCTGGAAAAGTGGTGTGACCCTGTGACGGCTCTTCCCGTATCTTCCGCCCTCCGCCTTCGCGCCAACAGCTGCCCGGCCGCGCTCCCGAGTGTCGCCCAGCCTGCTTACGACCGCGACCGGATCACCGTCGGCGTCGTCCACCTCGGCCCCGGTGCGTTTCATCGCGCCCACCAAGCCTACTATTTCGACCAGTTGCTGGCAAAGGATCCCCGTTGGGGCATCTGCGCCGTTTCGCTGAAAAGCCCGGGCGTACGCGACGCCCTCGCGCCACAGGATGGCCTCTACACCCTGGCCCAACTCGACCAGGAGACCACTTTCAGGATCATCGGCTCGATCGTCGAGGTGCTTGTCGCGCCCGAGGATCCGCCGGCGGTCTTCGCGCGTCTGGCCGCCCCGATGACCCGCATGGTCACACTGACCGTGACCGAGAAGGGCTACTGCCTGTCGAGCGAAGGCGGACTGGACGAAAGCCATCCCGATATTGTCCATGACCTCGCCAACCCGCGCGAACCAATCAGCGCGATCGGCTATCTGGTCGAAGGACTGCGTCGACGCTTCTCGATCGGTCTGCCGCCCTACGCCGTGGTCGCCTGCGACAACCTCGCCGACAATGGCTGGCGACTGAAGACTGCCGTGACGACTTTCGCCGCCAAGGTCAATCCCGAGCTCGCCGCCTGGATCGAGGCCGAAGGCCGCTTTCCGCGCACCATGGTCGACAGCATTACGCCCGCCACTGACGACGCTCTGCGGACGCGGGTCGAGACGGCGACGGGCCTTCATGACGCTTGGCCGATCCAGCGCGAAGCCTTCACGCAGTGGGTTGTCGAAGATGTTCTGGGCCCGGATGCGCCGGACCTCGCCGGTGTCGGCGTCACCCTGACTGACGATGTGCGCGGCTTCGAGCGCGCCAAGCTGCGCCTGCTCAACGGCGTGCACTCGACCCTGGCCTATGCCGGTATCCTGCGCGGCCACGAGACGGTGTTCGAAGCGATGAGCGACCCAGTCTTGGCCAATCTCGCGCGCGGTCTGATGATCGAGGACATCATCCCGACTCTGACGGCTCCGCGCGGCCTAGACTTGCCGGTCTATGCCGAATCTATTCTCAAGCGGTTCCGCAATCCCGAGATCCGGCACCTTCTGGCGCAGATCGCGTGGGACGGATCGCAGAAACTGCCCTTCCGTATTTCGGGCGCCTTGACCGAAGCGCTCAAGGCCGGGCGTTCGGTCGATCGGCTGGCCATCCCATTGGCCGCCTGGATGCGCTTCGTGTGCCTTCGCGCGGCGGCCGGAGAAAAGATCGTCGATCCGCTGGCCGACAAGCTTGTCGCGATCGCCGCGATCTGTTCGGGCGACGCGAAAGCCGACGTTGCGGCGTTCCTGGCGCTGGACACCATGTTCCCGCCGAGCCTGGCGGCAACCCCTGCCTTCATCGCGGCCCTCGAAAAGGCCTATGCCGATCTGGCCTAGTTCCGACTAGCGCGTCACGCCCCGGCCGGTGACGACCGGGGCGACCGTTTTCACCAAGATCACAAGATCGAACCCTAACGAGCGCCGCGCCAGATAGTCAGCGTCTAGCGCGACCTTGTCGGGGATGGAGAGCTCGTCGCGCCCGTTGATCTGCGCCCATCCCGTGACGCCCGGGCGAAGCTTGTCCACACCCGCCGCCGACCGTGCGGCGATCAGGTCGTCCTGATTGAACAAGGCCGGCCTTGGGCCGACCAGGCTCATATCGCCAACCAGCACGCTCCACAGTTGCGGCAGCTCATCCAGGCTGAGCCGACGCAAAGGCGCGCCGATGGGGGTCAGCCAGTGGTCAGGATCATTGAGCAGGTGGGTCGCGACTTCCGGCGTATCGATCCGCATCGTCCGGAACTTCGGCATCCAGAACAGCCGCGAGTCCTTGCCGACCCGCTGGGACCAGTAGAGCGCCGGCCCGGGCGATGTCACACGAACCAGCAGCCAAAGCGCAGCAAGCGGCGCCAGCAGGACCCATAACCCCACGGCGGCGGCCGCGACGTCGAAGACGCGCTTCAGCATCAGCGTGCGGCTAGGCCAGATCGCCGGTCGCGGCGTCCAGCAGCAGATAGGCGCGACCGGCATCCGACGACAGCAAGGCCGCAACCAGGAAGCCTTCGCGATCCTGACCGCCCGCTTCCTCGATCATGCCCGCATAGCGCTTGAGGAACCGCTCGGCATTGGCTCGCAGGGTGGCGTCCGAGAACAGACGCCGCACAAGCCGGCGAATTGCCGCCGGCGCGAGACGCTTGACCACCTCACGCGCCCCGGAAGAGTCTCGGGTCTGAATGGCGGCGGCGATCTCGTCGATCCGGCCGCGCGGCAACAGGGCATGCGGGTCGATGCCCATCGCCGAGATTTCGGCGGCAAGCTTTTCGCCCAGAGCCGCGTCGCCCGGTGAGCTGTTCTCGATACCAGAAAGTAAGGAACGCCACGACCAGTTCTGCCCGTCAGGGCCTTCGGGCGCAGCCGGCCCGCCACGACCGCCCGCGGTGTCGAACACCGATCGGAACTCATCGTCCGTCGCCGTAGGCGTAAGACGGAGTCGGGGCCGCTGTCCCGGCTCGTCCGCCAGCAGGTCGTCATCCATCTCAGGCGGCGGGGGCGGCGCAATCTGCGGCGGCGCGACAGGCGCGGCCTTTGAACGTGTCATCGACGGTTGGGGCTGACGCGCCGGAGAGGGTCCGCCCATCGCGGCGGCGGCTTCGCTGAGTGCATCGTAATTGCGACGAACGCGATCCTGGAACGCCTGGTCGATCGCCGCCGTTTCTTCCGCCGTGCGGCGGGCGGCAGCCATCAATTCCTCGATGCCCTTTTCGATCGAGGCGCGAACCTCGACCGCTTTCTGCATCGCTTCAGCCGGCATGTCCGCCGTGCGTTGGCCAACTTCGTCCAGCATGGCCTCGAGTTCACCGAGCGTGCCGCGGGCAGTTAGAACGGCTTCGGCCAACTTCTGGGCGGTGCGGGCGCCGGCCTGCTCGACCATCTGGGCAGACTGCTCGATCAGGTCGCGCGCCTCTTCCATACGCGCCTCGAAGACGGTGTCGGCCTTCTGGCCCGCCGCAAAGGCAATCTCGTTGAGTTGATCGACGCGGCCACGCGCCGACTCGACCCGTGCGTCCACGCCCTCGCTGGCTTTCAGCGCCGAAGCCGCGAGGGCTTCCATCGCCTGCTTGAGTTCGATTTCAAGCCCTTCGCGCTGTCCAGCTGCGGCGTCGGAGATCGCCGCGAGGACCTTGCTGGTCTCTTCGACCAGGCTTTGGCGCTCGGCCTTGGCGTTCTCGGCCATGTCCTTGAACTGCTCGGAAGCGGCCGAGATCAGGCCACGCAGCACCTCGGCCCCCATTGCAGCGACATCGCTCAGTTCTGTGGCGCCGACCCGGGTGTAGGATACAAACTCAGTTAGCTGAGCCGTACGGGTCTCCGTCTCGGCCGCGAAATCTTCCTGCTCGGACCGAAGCGACTGACTGGCGGCGACCAGCGCCGCCCGCTGCTGGGCCAAATTCTTCTCGACCGAGCTCATCTGGTCGCCCAGGCCCTGTCCCGCCGTTTCCAGGCGCGCGATCTGACGCGAAATGTCCTCGGCGCCGACACGAGCCGCGTCGGAGGCTTCGGCAGCGGCAGCGGCCAGATCGGCGGCGCGAGCCGCGAGCGCGGCTTCAGCTTCGCGAAGCTGGGTTTCGGCCAGATCGGAGGCCTCGGCGACCATCCGCGCCTGACTGCCGATGGCGTCGACGACAGCAGTCGAGCGCGTGTCGAGCGTCAAAGACAGGGTTTCGAGCGCCTGGCGTTCATGGCCAAGGCCCTGCGCTAACTGATTGGCCATGCGAGCGGAGTTTGCCGCCGCATCGGCCAGTCGCGCCGTCTCTTCGGCTAGAGACTGGCGCAATGACAGGATGCGTTCGCGCGCCTCATCAGCGGCCAGGGTTGCGTTATCGATCTGGGCGCGAATGGCTTCCACCGCGCCCGAGGCGCCAGCGGCGGCCAGAACGGCTGGCGTAACCAAACGATCCGTAAGGGTGCGCGTGCGACGCAACTCCGCCGAAACGCCCTGAGCCTGACGCAGCAGATAGGCGCCCAGCAAGGTCAGCAAGGCCGGTCCGATCGCCAGACCAGCAAAGACCGTCAAGGCGAAGCCTTCCACCTTCAGAGCCGGAACATCGCGGGAATAGCCCAGCGCAAATGCAATGGGCGCCAGCGCCCATAGAGCCGCAGCGGCGACCGCAAAGGTCCAGAAAAGAAAAGCCGGCATGGGGCCGCGCTCGGAGCGATCGGGCAGGTCGAAAGCCTCGCTGGAGCGTCGCATGTTCGCCGTGGCGTCGCGCGTCTCGGCACGGGCCGGGGCCGTATCGCGCTCAGGTTCGACAACGGGAGCCGGCGGTTGAGCCGCACTGGTCGCCAGAGACGTGGCCGACAGATGTTGCTGCTCGAACGACGCCTGCGAAGGTTCGCTAATCCTTCCCCGGCGCGAAGCGGCCCGCGCCCGAGGTGAGGAAGGCTCTGGCGCCGAGATCTCCAGATCGAGGTCCGTTTCGCCCATCGGCGGATCGACAGGCGCAAGGACGTCAGCCTCCGTCTCGTCCTCGGCCAACGCGGCTTCGGACGAGGAGACTTGATCCTCTGCGGGCGCCTCCACGGGGACGGCGGAGAAATCGAGCGGTTGGCGCTTCTTAGGCTTCATACACAGCCAGGGTCCCAAGGCGGTCAGCGAAGGGCGAAGACAGTCAACGCGCGCCCTGCCCCTATTTCGCGTAGAGAATGAACCTAGCGGCGAAAAGCCCGCGCGCAAAGCGGCTTCGGTTGAGTTTTAAGGGCTTCACGTCGTCGCGGAGGGCAGAGGCGCCGCTTCAGACCGTTTGCGACGCCCCGCTTGGCGGAGCGACCGTCACCGGACTTTTCATGGATCCACGCGGCGAACGAGAAACCTTGCGTTCGGGCGGCGACTTGGCGACGGGGTGGGCATCGAGCGCAACGCCCAGTTGGCCCAGCGCCAGAGACGACAGCCAGACCACAACTATAGCCAGCATTTCCGCCAGAAAGCTCATGACCGACCCACCGTGCGATAACGGCATTATGCGACAGGCTCGCAGCTTAACCGAGTGAACTTTCGGTCATGATCGCAGAGTTCGGCGCCACCCAAGCTGACAACGCCCCTAGAATTCCACCGCTTGCCCCGGGCCCTCGCGCTGCCTAGTTCGCCAGTACACAGCCCGCTGTTGCCGAATTCGGCGACGATCGGCATTTAATTCTGTTTGCGGACGCTTGTTTTGGCCCCTACCCAGCTTGCATCGATCGCACCCAGCGCTTCGCCGGAACCGTTCATGACTGACATCTCGCCGGCCCGCCTGACGCACCTCCAGCGCCTGGAAGCCGAAAGCATCCACATCCTGCGCGAAGTGGCGGCCGAGTGCGAACGGCCGGTCATGCTGTATTCGATCGGCAAGGACAGCGCCGTGATGCTGCACCTGGCGGCCAAGGCGTTCTTCCCGTCGCGGCCACCCTTTCCGCTGCTGCACATCGACACCACCTGGAAGTTCCGGGCCATGTACGCGTTGCGCGACAAGGTCGCCGCCGACCTTGGATTTGACCTGCTGGTTCACAAGAATCCCGAGGCCGAGGCCAAGGGCATCAACCCCTTCGACCACGGCAGCGCCCTTCACACCGACATGTGGAAGACCGAGGGCCTCAAACAGGCCCTCTCCAAGTACGGCTTCGACGCGGCCTTCGGCGGCGCCCGGCGCGATGAGGAAAAAAGCCGCGCCAAGGAGCGGATCATCTCGTTCCGCTCGGCCGAGCAACGCTGGGACCCCAAGAACCAGCGGCCCGAACTTTGGAAGCTCTACAACACCCGCAAGCACCCGGGCGAAAGCCTGAGGGCCTTCCCGATCTCGAACTGGACCGAGCTCGACATCTGGCAGTACATCCACCTCGAAAACATCCCGATCGTGCCGCTGTATTTCGCGGCCGAGCGGCCGGTGGTCGAGCGCGACGGGTCTTTGATCATGGTCGATGACGACCGCTTCCGGCTGCGCCCAGGCGAAGTTCCGCAGATGAAAAGCGTCCGCTTCCGCACCCTGGGCTGCTATCCGCTGACCGGCGCGGTCGAGAGCACCGCCTCCACCCTGCCCCAGATCATCCAGGAAATGCTGCTGGCCACCAGCAGCGAGCGACAGGGCCGGGTCATCGACCATGACCAGTCCGCCTCGATGGAGAAGAAGAAGCAGGAGGGCTATTTCTAGATGACCGTTTACAAGCCCTCCGACCTGATCGCCGAGGACATCGACGCCTATCTGGTCGCCCACCAGCACAAGTCGCTGCTGCGCTTCATCACCTGTGGCTCGGTGGACGACGGCAAGTCGACCCTGATCGGCCGGCTGCTGTACGACAGCAAGATGATCTTCGAGGACCAGCTGGCGGCCCTCGAGGCCGACTCCAAGCGGGTCGGCACCCAGGGCGGCGCGATCGACTTCGCCCTGCTGGTCGACGGCCTGGCCGCCGAGCGCGAACAGGGCATCACCATCGATGTCGCCTACCGCTTCTTCGCCACCGACAAGCGCAAGTTCATCGTCGCCGACACCCCCGGCCACGAGCAATATACCCGCAACATGGTCACCGGCGCCTCGACCGCAGACGCGGCCGTGATCCTGATCGACGCCCGCAAGGGCGTTCTCACCCAGACCCGCCGCCACGCCTATCTGGTCAGCCTGCTGGGCATCCGCCACATCGTCCTGGCGGTGAACAAGATGGACCTCGTCGGCTGGGACCAGCCGACCTTCGACGCCATCGTCGCCGACTTCCGGGCCTTCGCCGATCAGATCGGCCTGTCGGTCTTCACCCCAATCCCAATCTCGGGCCTGGGCGGCGACAACATGGCCAGCAAGAGCGACGCGACGCCCTGGTACGACGGCCCGATCCTGATGGACTGGCTGGAAACCATTCAGGTCGAGGACGATCTGCAGGCCCAGCCGTTCCGTCTGCCCGTGCAATGGGTCAATCGCCCCAATCTGGATTTCCGCGGATTCTCGGGCCTGATCGCCTCGGGCGTGGTCAAGCCAGGCGACCGGATCCGCGTGTTGCCTTCGGGCCGCGAAAGCCGCGTCGAGCGCATCGTCACCCTGCCCGACGACCTGCCCCAGGCCGTGGCCGGCCAGTCGGTGACCATCACCCTGACCGACGAGATCGACATCTCGCGCGGCGACCTGATCGTCGCCGCCGATGCGCCCAGCCCCGTGGCCGGACAATTCGAGGCCACCGTCGTCTGGATGGACGACGAGCCCCTGCCCCCGGGCCGAGCCTATCTGCTGAAAATCGGGGCCCGGACCGTCGGGGCCAGCGTCACCGAGATCAAGCACCGGGTGAACGTCAACACGCTTGAGAAGTCCGCCGCCAAGCGGCTGGAACTGAACGAGATCGGGCTCGTGAACCTGTCGCTCGACCAGGCTGTGCCCTTCGAAGCCTATGCCGATAACCGCGAACTGGGCGGCTTCATCCTGATCGACCGGATCAGCAACCGCACCGTCGGCGCCGGCATGATCAATTTCGCCCTGCGCCGCGCCGACAACATTCACTGGCAACATACGGACGTCACGAAACAATCTCGGGCCGCCCTGAAGGGCCAGCGCGGCCAGGTCGTGTGGCTGACCGGCCTGTCGGGGGCCGGCAAGTCGACCATCGCCAACCTGGTCGAAAAGCGTCTGCACGCCCTGGGTCGTCACACCTATCTCCTCGACGGCGACAATGTCCGTCATGGCCTCAACAAGAATCTCGGCTTCACCGAGGAGGACCGGGTCGAGAACATCCGCCGGGTCGCCGAGGTGGCCAAGCTGATGGTCGACGCCGGCCTGATCGTGCTGACCGCCTTTATCTCGCCGTTCCGCGCCGAACGCCGCATGGCCCGCGAGATCCTCGAGGGCGGCGAGTTCATCGAGGTCTTTGTCGACACGCCGCTGGCCGTGGCCGAGGAGCGCGACGTCAAAGGCCTGTACGCCAAGGCCCGGGCGGGCCAACTCAAGAACTTCACCGGCATCGACAGCCCCTACGAGGCCCCCGAAGCGCCGGAGCTTCGCATCGACACCACGACCATGAGCCCGGTCGAGGCCGCCGAACGGATCGTGGCCTGGCTGGAAGGCCAGGAGATCGACTACGACATCTGACGGCTGCCGGTGCGGCGGTTGAGGGCGATGGCGCCGGCCAGACCC
This sequence comes from Caulobacter sp. ErkDOM-C, assembly GCF_048541825.1. Taxonomy (GTDB): domain Bacteria; phylum Pseudomonadota; class Alphaproteobacteria; order Caulobacterales; family Caulobacteraceae; genus Caulobacter. Next base: position 2,074,942 of record NZ_CP183332.1, read on the forward strand.
AGCGCTGCCACACCCGCCATGGCCAGATAGCCGTAGGATCCGAAAGCGTCGAACAGCGGCCCTGCGAACAGGGTCGCGACGCCCAGGGTGAAGCCTCCCGACAGGGCCGAGTTGATCGCCTGGGCGGCCGAGGCGTTGGCCGGCGGAGTCAGTTTCTCGATCAGACGAAGCGAGGCCAGGAAACTGGCCGCGAAGGTCAGGGCGTGCAGAAGCTGCATCGGAAACAGCATCCAGAGCGGCGGCGCGAAGGCGTAGGCCACCCATCGCAGCACCGCCGCCGCGCCGCCCAGGATCATCAGCTTTTCCGGCCCCACCTTGCGGCGCCAGGGCTCCAGGAACCACATGAAGGCCACCTCTGCGGCGACGCCGACGCCCCACAGCAGGCCGATGATCGGCTCGGAAATCCCCTGCCCCCGCCAGAGGATGGTCGAGAAGCCGTAGTAGAAGGCATGGGCGCCCTGGATCAGGCCGGCGGTCATGACGGCCAAAAGGAACGTCCGGTCGCGCAGCAGTGAGCCAAGGCCTTTCCAGCGTTCGGATCCGACGGGCTTGGCGCCCTCGGCATGAACGCGTTCAGGCGGGACGAACACCGCCGCCGCCAGAGCCGTCAGGAAAGCCGCTGCGGCGATCCAGATGGGAATGATGGCCGGCGTGGCGACCGCCAGCACGACGCCCATGATCAGATTGGCGACAATGAAGGCCGCCGAGCCTGTACCCCTTGGCAGGCCGTAGTTGAACCCCTCGGTCCGCGCCCGCCGCAGAGCGATGACGTCGACCAGGGGCGAAACCGTCGACAGCAGCGTCTGGCCGATCATCCAGGCGATGGCCAGGCCCAGAGCGCCCGGCGCGATCAGCAGGGCCGCGTAGCCAAGTCCCGCGCCCAGCGACAATAACACCATCGGCGAGCGTCGCAGGGCGAAGCCGTCGGCCCACACCGCCAGGGCCGGGCCGGTGAAGGGCCGGGCCAGCATCGGGATGGCCAGGATCAAGCCGATCGCTGCGCCGCTCATGCCGCGATCGCGAAGATAGGTGCCGATATAGGGCAGGCTGACGCCTGTCCCGAGATACATCGCGACGTAGAAAAAGCTGAGCCGCGTCAGGCTGCTCATCGGCCGGCGCAGTCCATGTCGCGGATGAAGATCACCCCTCTTCCGCCCCGCCGAAGCGGGCCGTCCATTCGGCGATCATGTCCTCGTCGATCTTCTTGAACAGCACTTCGGGCGCGCGCACCGACAGGCCGACCGGCAGCGATGACAGCTCGACCGCCGCATCGTTGCTTGGCCAGGCGGCCGGGAAGTCCAGCGAGAAGGCTTCCGCGATCTTCTCGGCCGCGAACGGGATGAACGGCGTCGAGATCTTGGCGTACAGCGCCGCCAGGTTCAGGGCCGTGCGAACGATCACAGCGGCGCGGTCGCGGTCGGTCTTGATCGCGGTCCACGGCGCAGCTTCCTGCAGATACTCGTTGCCGACCACCCACAGAGCGCGCAGCGCCTGGGCGCTCTTGCGCACCTCGATGGCGTCCATCTGTTCGGCCAGATCGGCCAGGCGGGCCGAGACGTCGGCGAACAGCTTCTCTTCCAGCGGACCCGGCTGGCCGCCCTCCGGCACCACGCCGTCGAACTTGCCCTCGGTGAACTTCAGGATGCGGTTGATGAAATTGCCCAGCACGTCGGCCAGGTCGCGGTTCACCGAGCTGGCGAACATTTCCCAGGTGAAGGCGGTATCCGAGCTCTCCGGCGCGTTCGACGTCAGGTACCAGCGCCAGAAGTCGGGCGGCAGGATCTCCAGCGCCGCGTCCATGAACACACCGCGCTTGGAGCTGGTCGAGAACTTGCCGCCATACCAGTTGAGCCAGTTGAAGGCCTTGAGCATGTCGACGCTCTTCCACGGCTCTTCCGAGCCCAGAATCGTCGCCGGGAAGCTGACGGTGTGGAAGGCGACATTGTCCTTGCCCATGAACTCGACATAGCGGACGTCGTCAGCGCCGGCGTCCGTGCGCCACCAGCGCTGCCAGTCGCGGCCCTCTTCGGCGTCGGCCCACTCCTGAGTGGCGGCGATGTATTCGATGGGGGCGTCGAACCAGACATAGAAGACCTTGCCTTCCATGCCCGGACGCGGCGCGCCGTCCTTGACCACCGGCACGCCCCAGGCGAGGTCGCGGGTGATGCCGCGGTCGATCAGGCCCTCATCCAGGAACTTGTAGGCGATCGACTTGGCCAGGATCGGCCAGTCGCCATGGGTGTCGACCCAGGCGCGGATCTTGTCGGCCATCTTGGTCTGCAGCAGATAGAGGTGGCGGGTGTCGCGCACCTCAAGGTTCCGCGATCCCGAGATCACCGAATAGGCGTTCTTCAGGTCGGTGGGGTCCAGCAGGGCGCCGCAGTTATCGCACTGGTCGCCGCGCGCCTTCTCGAAACCGCAGTGCGGGCAGGCGCCCTCGATATAGCGGTCGGGCAGAAAGCGCTTGTCGTCGATGGAATAGACCATCTGGTCGACGCGTTCCTCGATCAGGCCATTGGCCTCAAGAACTTCGGCGAAGTGCTGGGTCAGCTTGCGGTTCTGCGGCGACGACGAACGGCCAAACCAGTCCCACGACAGGCCAAACGCGGCGGCCACGTCGCGCTGCAGGATGTGCTGCTCGGCGCAATAGGTCTCGACGTCCTGTCCGGCGGCGGCGGCGGCCAGCTCGGCCGGCGTGCCGTGCTCGTCGGTGGCGCAGATATAGAGCGTCTCATTGCCCCGGGCCCGCTGGAACCGCGCATAGACGTCGGCCGGCAGCATCGATCCCGCCAGATTGCCCAGGTGCTTGATGCCGTTGATGTACGGCAGGGCGGAGGTGATCAGGATACGAGCCATGAGGCGCAAATCTTCCGGGGAGTCAGGGATCAAGGAAACAGGCGTTCGCATATAGAAGGCCGGGCCGCGAAACAAAAGCGCCGGACCGTTGACCAAACATCGTTATGCAGCTTCCCTTCCCCTGGGGGAGCCGGACAGACCGATCCGGCCCCATCGGGGGACAACGTCTATGAAGAGCATCAACTGGCTGGGCCTCGTCGCGGCCCTGGTCGTCGGACAGATCATCGGCATCGTCTGGTATGGCGCGGTCCTCAGCGACGCCTGGATGGCGGCGATGGAAATGACCGAAGCCGAGTTTGTCGGGACCGAGTGGCGGATGAGCCTGGGCTTCGTCAACATGGTCATCATCCTGATCGGCCTGGACTGGCTGATCGGCCGGCTGGACGCCCGCAGCTGGATGGCCGGCGCCAGGGTGGCCCTGGCCGCCTGCGTGTTCTTCGCCCTGACGGTGGTCAGCCTCGACTACATCTATGCGGCCGGCAACCTGCCGTTGCTGTGGATCGATGGCGGCTATCAATTGCTGACCTATGTCGTCGGTGGGGCGCTACTGGGCGGGTTGCGATTGAAGCCGAAGGCGGGGTGACACGGCGCCGCGACCTCGCGCTTTTACTGCGAGGGTGATGGAAAGGGTCGCGGAGCGTCCGGACCACGTCCGGATGAGAGATAGAGAATACCGTTTCGACGAAGCCGAGCGCTCCGCGTCATCGTTATCCGTCAGCCTCCCGTCGGGTGGCCCTCTTCAGGCCTTACCGGGACCCGGACCGCGCCGTTTCCAGCGCGTTCCGGCGGTCGAAGAGGACGGGCTTTCAGCCAGACACGCCCTTTTGCCTTCAACCACGCCGACGGCGGGCGGGTCTGGCCAGCAACCAGATCCCCGGACCGGTCGAGTATCCCCCTCGACCCCAGCCCCGCTCGATCACCCCCCGCCGCCGCAATGGTCGCTGGCCTTGCGCCCTTTCCTCGCGACGAGGTGGGGACAGAATACGGCAGGTTTTTAGGGGGCTGCGTCGATTGTCTGGACGCCCGTGTCGACGCCCAGAAGCGTGACGATAAAAAAGCCCGTCATCCCGGGGCTCGTCCCCGGGACCCATGGGTCGGCCGCACGGTCGGTGGATCACAAACCCCTGACGGCGCAACGGAACGATGGGTCCCGGGGACGAGCCCCGGGATGACGGGGATTGTATGGGAAGGCTCGTGACCTCCCTTTTCAGGCGGAGGATTCGGGACCTCTATCCCCGTGCCCATCCGAGGACGGCGCGATCCCTATCACCATGGTCGGCGCAGACACCAAAGCCATTGCCCGGCAGCGGTCCGGACGCTAAGGAAGCCTCCGTCCGCTTCGCGCGGCGATTGGCCGGTTTAGCTCAGCTGGTAGAGCAGCGGTTTTGTAAACCGAAGGTCACGGGTTCGATTCCTGTAACCGGCACCATTCCCCTAAGACGCCTTGGTCTCGGCGCCCAGGAATACCACCCTGGCGCCCTTCTGGACGGCGGCGCCCAGCTCTGCGGCGTCCCAATTGGTCAGGCGCACGCAGCCGTGCGAGGCGCGCTTGTTGACCAGCCTGGGGTCGGGCGTGCCGTGGATGCCGTAGGTGTCTTTGGTCAGGTCGATCCAGGTCGAGCCAACCGGATTGTTGGGTCCGGCCTTGATGGTCAGCTTGCCCTTGGGCTTGCCGAAGGTCAGGCGCGAGGGGTCATAGGTATATGTCGGCCGGGGCGCGACGGTGTTGACCGCCCACTCGCCGGTCGGGGCCGGGCGCTCGGCGCTGCCGACCGTGGCCGGATAGACCGCCAGCTGGACGGACTGGCCGTCGAAGGCGCGGACCTGCCCCCGGGCCTTGTCGATCTCAATCCGCACCACCTTGCCCGCCAGCTTGTCGGATCCGACTGCGGTGACGACGATTGAGGTCCCGGGAACGGCGAAATCAGCGCCGGGATTGAGGGCCAGGAGCAGCGCCTCATCCATGTGAAAGCGTTCGGCCAGGGCCTCGACCACGCCGCCGAATGACAGGGCCGGAAGCCTGGCCATCGCCTCATAGTCATTCTTGGGAATATCGGGCTGGAATGGGCCGGCCACATCATCAGGGGTGATGAGATAGTCGGTCATCACCGGACCGCCGTCGGCGGCGACCAAGGCGTCCCACGACACCTTGTCGAGCTTGCCATTGACCGGTAGCCCGTTGGCCGCCTGGAAAGCCTCGAGCGCCAGGGCGAGATTGGTTCCGGGCCGTCCATCAATGACGCCGGGCGACAGATGGGCGCGGTCCAGCAGGACCTGGGCGCGGATCATTGCTGTCTTCATGGCCTCCGGATCAACCCCCGCGGGACCAAGGGTCGCCGCATCTATGGCCTGAGCCTGGGGCGAACTGGAGGCCGCCACGCCCACGTCTGCGGGCGGAGCAGCGACTACGGGCAAGGCGCTCTGGGCGGGCGCGGGTGAAGGCGGCGCGACGGGCGATTTGGCCTGAGGCTCCGCAGCAGGGTCCGAGCACGCGGCCAAGGCGAGGATACAGCCAAACGCCAGGGCGACGGGACGCTGATCGAAGGGCATGGTGGGAACTCCAGACGGAACGACTGCCCGTCTGAAGCCTTCAGTCATGGCGAAGTTCCAAGGGGCCCAGGGAGAACCGGTTGAAGCTGTTGCGCCGCCTGGGCTGGATCTTTGGCATCGTCGCCCTGGCGGTCGCAGCCGTCGTCGTCTGGGTGATCTGGCCTGGCGACGATCCCGTTCCATCGTCCCTGATGACCGATCAGCCCCCCCCTTGGGAGCAGCAGGCCGCGACGCAATACATTCCCTCGGTCGATCCCCCCGCATCAACTCCCGATGCTCGGTCAGACGAGGACTGCGAGTCCCGCCAGGCCCCGGCTGGCGCGCGCAGCGCCAACACGGCCTCGCTGAGCCGCATGATCTGGTATCCGTTCGGCCGGCCGGAGGTTGGCTGGGAGATCTATGCGCCCCGCATCGCGGCCGAGATCCACACGCGCTGCGCGCCCTCCACCCCGGGCTTCGCCGCAGCCCTTGCGGTTTGGCAACGCGCCAACGGCCTGCCGCCCTCCGGAACGCTGGACGCGACCACCTTCCAACCGATGCTGACGGGCTGGCACCTGGAGCGACCGTTCGCTCGGATCAACGCCCAGGGAATCTGTCCCGGCGCGCCGCCGCTTTCGGCCCTGGAAACAGCGCGCTCGGAGGAGAGCTATGGCGGCAAGACGATCCAGCTGCGTCCCGGGGCGCTGGACGCCTATCGCCAGATGGTCAGTCAGGCCAAGGCCGCCGGCGTTGTCCCTCGTCCCGAGATCCTGACCATCTTCTCCGGCTTCCGAGATCCGGCCGCCGACGCCGAGCGCTGCGCCCGGGACAACAACTGCCAGGGCCTGGTGCGCTCCATCTGCTCGGCCCATCGCACGGGCCTTGCCATGGATATCTATATCGCCGCCGCCCCGGGCTTTGGCCCCGACAGCTCGGCCGACGACAATCGCCGGGCCATGGCCCGCTCTGCGGTGTTCCAGTGGATGATCTTCAACGCCGGACGCTTCGGCTTCGTCAACTACCCCTATGAGCCCTGGCACTGGGAGTGGACTGGCGAACCCCTGCTGCCGGGCGTGCCGATCAAGAGCTTGCCCCAGGCCGGATCGACGCCGGTCGAGCCGGCGCCGCTACCGGTGAATCGACAGCGCTAGGGAACCTGTTTCGTCGTCATGCGCTTACAATCCAGGCTCGAGGACATCCCCTCCCTCGATCCCATTCCCTTGTACCGCGCTCGCGTGCGCGGCCACTTCTCTCCAGCCCCCTGCGCCTGGCGCAGCGGGCTGGAGCTTTTCTTCCCCCCCTCACCTTGAAGCCTCTCTCTTCCCGGCCAGCGCCCATGCTATGCGCGTGGCCGTAGTCCTTGAGAGCCTCGCCGTGAACGCCCCTCGCCCGCCCGTGATCTTCATCGACGCCGACGCCTGCCCGGTGAAGGACGAGATCTACAAGGTCGCTGCGCGCTACGGGCTGAAGACCTTCGTGGTCTCCAACAGCTGGATCCGCGTACCGTTGACGCCGGCGGTCGAGCAGGTGGTGGTCGACGCCGGCCCCGACATCGCAGACGACTGGATCGCCGAACGCGCCCAGCCCGGCGACGTCGCTGTGACCAACGACATTCCACTCGCCGACCGGGTGCTGAAGGCCGGGGCCGCAGCGCTCGCGCCCAACGGCCGGATCTTCACGCCCGACATGATCGGCTCGGCCCTGGCCTCGCGCTCGATCGGCGAGCATCTGCGCTCGATGGGCGAGATCACCGGCGGCCCCAAGGCCTTTGGCCCCAATGACCGCAGCAAGTTCCTGCAGGCCCTCGACACGGTGGTGGTCAAGGCCACGCGAGGGCGGCGATGATCGAGATCACCAGCTGGCTGCGGATCGAGGACGACGAGATCATCGAGAAGGCGACCCGCGCCTCGGGCCCGGGCGGCCAGCACGTCAACAAGACCTCGACCGCCATCGAGCTGCGCTTTGATGTGCGGGGCTCCCCCACCTTGCCGGAGGACGTGAAGGCGCGGCTGGAGACGCTGGGCGGCAGCCGCATGACTCTGGACGGCGTGCTGGTGCTGTTCGCCCAGGGCAGCCGCTCGCAGGAAATGAACCGCCAGGAAGCGCGCGACCGGCTGATTGACCTGATCAAGCGCGCAACGGAAAAGCCCAAGCCCCGCCGCCCGACCAAGCCTACCTATTCCAGCAAGCTCAAGCGGCTGGAGACCAAGGGCAAGCGGGCGGGGATCAAGACGCTGCGGGGCAAGCCCAAGGGCGAAGACTAAACCGTCAGCGCTTCGGCGCGCTGGTTGAACCCCAGAACATCATGTTTCCACTCGGGCTCTTCGATCAGTCCACCCAGCATCTTCTTCAAGTAACCCGTCATCGTGACCTGCTCCTCGGCGGTCAGCTCGCTGCAGACCTCCGCGTTGAGCGGGCGGATGTCGGCGCGAATGCGGGTGAGCAGCACGTCGCCGGCGGCGGTCAGGCTGACCACCACGATGCGGCGGTCCGTCGGCGAGGCCTTGCGCTCGACAAGGCCATCGCGGATCAGGCCGTCGATCGACCTTGTCAGGGTGGTGCGATCGCTGGCCGAGAGCTTTGCCAGTCGGGTCATCGAACATTCGCCGAAACGCCGCAGGGCGACCATGGCGATCCATTTTGGGAAGGTCAGGCCGTGCTGCGCGATGCAGTCGGAGGCCAGCGCGCGGCGATGCTGCTCGGTCTGATAGAGCAGATAGCTGAGATAGCTTGGCAGCGGCACGACGTACTCTTCCCCGATGTCCTGAACTCGCATTGCGTCCCCCCGGGCGTGCGTGGGCGCTTTCATGTCACGAGGTCCTGGCCGGCGCAACTAAGGTCAGACCACCGCGACGTAAAATTGAGCGCGATCGCACCAGTCGCGTCTCTGACGCGCGCCTTGAGCGCAAAAGAAACCCCGCGAGAGGGGCTCGCGGGGTCAAGGCAGGGTGAGATAGTTCAGGGAAGTTCGAGGATCTCAGAGATGATCAGGCGTTGGCGACAGCCCGGTTGCGGGCCCGGCCGCGGCTGAGCCAGTCGTCGGGATAGGTCTCGCGCACGGTGATCGACTTGAACTGGCTGACGGGGATGCGCGCCGCATCGCCAGGATTAAGATCGCGCGACACCGAATGGCCGGCGAATTCTTCGATGATGGTGATCACCTGGCTGCTGCCGGCGGTGTTTTCGATCAGGACCATGTTCATGGGAATCTACTCAAGGCAGGCGGTGAAGATTTGAATAGGGGTGGATCGGTCTCAGCCGAGGCTCTGCTGGATACGTTTTTCCGGAACGCCCTGGCGGGTCCACGTCTCGATCTCGCCGGCCGACTGGAAACGACGGAAGGCGCCCCGGGCGTGCTGGTCGCAATAGGAGCCGCGCTTGGGCTTCTCGCGGCCGCAAAAGCCGAAATCGTTCTGATCGGGGTTGCCGATCGGCCACCGGCAGGAATGGATTTCGAGGCCGAGGATGCCAGAGGTCGGCTCGAGGTCGACGATGATCGGCGCGGCCCGGATGACCGGGCTGCGAGCCGGCGCTATCGCGTTTGTCGGACGGGTCCTGACCGCGATGCGGCTAGGCGAGCGAACCGAGGAGGCGCGGGGGCGAAGGGGCGTTTCGCGAGCCGTGATGCCCAGGCGGTGAACCTTGCCGATCACCGCGCTGCGGCTGACGCCGCCCAGCTGTCGGGCCACCTGGCTGGCGCTCATGCCCTCCAGCCAAAGCTTCTTCAAAACCGCCGTCCGCTCTTCGTTCCAGTCCATCTCGTTTTTCCCAACCCAAGGCGGGGCAGCCCCCCCGCCTCTTTTCGGTAGGATCATGGTTAACGGCCGTCAAATATTTATGTGCAGACCCACGGTTCGCGAATTCACCTTTCGTGAGTGGAATCATGAAGGTACCAACAATTGTCGCAGGGGCCGCGCCTGAACCATGGCGGAAGCTTGACGGCATAACGGCGTTACGCGAGAAATTGTGGCTCAGAACCAAGGCCGTAATTGAATGTGGCGCGGCGTCGCATAGTTTGCGTCCAAGTGTCGCTCGAGGATTTTCATGCGCGTTTTTCATTCCGTCGCCATCGCGGCGCTCTGCGTAATTCTGACAGCCTGTTCCAAGGATGACGGCCAGACGCAGAGCGCGTCTGGCGTCGCCCCCGCTGTCGCAGCCGGCCCGAGCGAGGCCGAAAAGGTCGCCTTGCTGGCCACGCTTCCCGCCCCCTACAACACGGGTGACCTGGCCAATGGTCAGCGCAAGTTCGCACTCTGCCGCTCTTGCCACACCATCGCCGAGGGCGGCCCGTCCCTGACCGGCCCCAACCTGTACGGGGTGTTTGGCCGCCAGGCCGGCGCGGTCGCCGACTACGCCTATTCTCCAGCGCTCAAGGCCGCCGGCTTCGTCTGGGACGGCGAGCATCTCGACAAGTGGCTGGCTGATCCGCGCGGCTTCCTGCCGGGAACCAAGATGTCGTTTGCGGGTCTCAAGGATCCCAAGGATCGCATCGATCTGATCGCCTATCTGAAGGTCGAGACGGGCTACAAGCCCGCGCCCTGATGATTGAGGCCGAAGCGCTGCTGACCCGGCTCTTCGAAGCCTATAACCGCCGCGACTTCTCGGCATTCGCGGCGGACCTGTGCGACGACATCGACTGGCCCGATCAGACCCGGGGCGGCCGTCTGGTTGGCCATGCGGCGTTGCGCGACTACTGGGACGCCAACAGCCACTCCATTCACGTGGAGGTGGCGCCCATTGCTTTCGCGATGCAGGACGACGGTCGGGTGCGGGTCGATATCAACCAGGTGGTGCGCGGTGTGACGGGCAGCCTGTGGTCCGACATTCAGGTGCGGCAGTATTACACGCTTCGCGACGGCCAGGTTTCGCGCATGGATGTGGAACACTTCAACCAACCGCCTCCGCATCATGACACCCTCGCAAGCTCGCAACCTGAAGCTCAATCGCGTCCTCGACGGCGGATGGAGGGCGCTGTGACCAGCAGAGTGGACGGCCAGCAGGACGGGCGCGCTGCGGACGCTTCAGTGGAAGCCCTGCTGAGCGGGCTCTACGACGCGATCGACCGTCAGGACATTGACGCGGTCATGGCGCTGTTCGAGCCGGACGCACGTATCCCCGACAGTCTGGAAAGCGATACCCTGGTGGGACATGACCAGATCCGGGCCTACTATCTGCGCCAGTTCGCGACGATCCAGGTCAGCAGTTCGCTGCTCTCTACCCGTCTGATGCCCGATGACCGGATCGCGGCCTCTCTGCATGTGCAGGTGACCGGCTCAGAAGGCGGCATGTGGGGGGAAGGCAGGGTCGAAGCGACCTACCGCATACACGCGGGCAAGATCAGAGAAATGGTCGTCGACTCGACGACTGGAATCTGAGATGCGCCGCGAGCGATCTCTGCTGGCCAAGGCCTATGAAGCCTACAATGCGCGAAATTCCGGGGCGCTGGGGGCGTTACTGCATGAAGACGCCGAGTGGCCAAACAGCCTGGAAGGCGGGGTCCTGCAGGGTCGCGCAGCCGTTGTCGACTACTTTGCCCGGCAGTTCGACCTGATGCAGCTGGACGCCCGCCAGGTGACCGTCCGCGAAGCGCCGCCGGCCAGGATCGTGCTCGACATCCAGTACGCAGTCAGAAGCCGCGACGGCCAGCTGTGGTCCGACACGCGCGCGGTGCTGGCCTACGACTTCGCCGACGGCCTGATCCGGCGCATGACGATCCTGGAAGGCCTCTAGGCCAGCAGGTCCGCGCAGGCGTCGAGCACAGCGTCTGCGTCCAGGCGATACTTGGCATAGAGGTCGGGCAGATCACCGGACTGGCCGAAGGTCTCCAGCCCCAGCGCCCGCACCCGCTGGCCGCGCACAGAACCCAGCCACGACAGCGCCAGGGGGGATCCGTCCGTCAGGGTGACCAGACCCGCGTCGCGGTCCAGCGTCGACAGCAGGGTCTCGATGGTCGAGGTCCGCGGGGTGTTCTGGGCGCCCTCCCCCGTCCAGCGCGCACGTCCGCCGCGCGTCCAGTCGCGGTGCAAGACGTCGGCCGAGGTCACGGCCAGCAGGCCAGCCTCGGGCATGTCTTCCGACAGGGCCTCAAACGCCGCCAGGGCCTCGGGCGCCAGGGCGCCGCTGAAGACCAGGGCCAGCTTTGCGCCCGGTGCGGGGCGCCTCAACCAGTAGGCGCCGTCGATCGTTCCCTGCCGCCAGGCGTCATCCACCCGCTCGGGCTGGGCGATCACCCGGGTCGACAGCCGCAGATAGGTCGAGGCGCCGTCTGGGTCCTGAATGCGGTCAAAGGCCCTGGCCATCAGGACTGCCGTCTCGTCGGCATAGGCCGGCTCGTAGGTGTCCAGTCCCGGCTGGGCCATGCCGATCACCGGCCCGTTGATCGACTGGTGCGCGCCGCCCTCAGGCGCCAAGGTGAGGCCGCTGGGGGTGGCAACCAGCAGAAAACGGGCATCCTGGTAGCAGGCATAGTTCAGCGCATCGAGACCACGCGCGATGAACGGATCGTACAGCGTGCCGACCGGGAAGAGCCGTTCGCCAAACAGCGGCGCGGTCAGGCCCAGGGCCGCCAGGACGATGAACAGGTTGTTCTCGGCGATGCCCAGCTCAATGTGCTGCCCCGTCTCGACCATCGACCACACCTGGGCCGAAGGGATGCGTCGGCGCTTGAAGACGTCCTCGTGCGCGCGGCGATGGAAGACGCCGCGTCGATTGACGAACCCGCCCAAATTGGTCGAGACGGTGACGTCGGGCGAGGTGGTCACCACCCGGCCCGAGAACTCGTCACTGCGGCGCGAAATCTCGAACATCACCTTGCCGAACGCCGCCTGGGTGGATTGTTCGCCGCCTCCGGCGACGGCTTCCAGCAGTTCGTCGGCGCTGGGTGTCGAGATGACCGGCGCCACCTGCTGGCGCTGGACATCGGCGGCAAAGGGCGCTCGGGCGATCAGGCCCTTCAGAGCCGTGCGCTCGGCGCTGGACAGGCCCGAAAGTGGATCCCATTCCTCCCCCTCCACCACACCCAGCCGCTGGCGCAGCTCAGCGATCTGGGTGGGGGTCATCAGGCCCGAATGGTTGTCCTTGTGGCCCTGGAACGGCAGCCGCAGGCCCTTGACGGTATAGGCGATGAAAAAGCGCGGGGCGTCGTCGTGGCTGGCGCGCTCGAAGGCCTCCAGAAGCGTCTCCAGGCAATGGCCACCCAGCTCGGTCATCAGCTCGGCGAGATCGATATCCTTGTAGGACGCGATCAGAGCCAGGGCTGCTGCATCATCCGCCAGATCGGCCGACAGTCGCTCACGCCAGGCTGCGCCCCCCTGATAGGTCAGGGCCGAATAGAGGTCGTTGGGAGCCGTCTCGATCCAGATCCTCAACGCTTCCCCGCCCGGTTTGGCAAAGGCATCGCGCTGGCGCCGGGACCATTTCAGCGTCTCGACCGTCCAGCCGGCGGCTTCGAAGATCTCGCCATAGCGGGTGAACATCCGGTCCTGGGTGGTCGCATCCAGGCTCTGGCGATTATAGTCGACGATCCACCAGGTGTTGCGGACATCGTGCTTGCAGGCCTCAATGAGGGCCTCGTAGATGTTGCCTTCGTCCAGCTCGGCGTCACCCAGCAGCGAGATCATCCGGCCCATGGCTTCGGGCTTCACCGCCCCGCGCGCCGCCAGATAGTCCTGGGCCAGCGAGGCGAAGGCGGTCATGGCCACGCCCAGACCCACCGACCCCGTGGAAAAGTCGACATCGTCGACATCCTTGGTGCGCGACGGATAGGACTGCGCGCCGCCCAGCGCGCGGAAGCGCTTGAGATTGTCCAGGCTCTGGCGACCGAACAGGTGCTGGATGGCGTGGAACACGGGGCTGGCATGCGGCTTGACCGCCACCCGGTCCTGCGGCCGCAGCGCCTTCATGTACAGCGCCGTCATCAGGGTGGTCATCGAGGCGCAGGACGCCTGGTGCCCGCCGACCTTCAGGCCGTCGCGGCTCTCGCGCAGGTGGTTGGCGTTGTGGATCGTCCACGAAGCCAACCAGAGAATGCGTTCCTCGATGCGGCGAAGGAGCGCAATCTCCTGCCGCTTCGCGGTCATTGAGCCGTCAGGCATGCTTCCTCACCGGTTTATGCCGGTGAGGATTGCCCCTCACCGCTTTGTTCGCGGGCTTCATAGTCCTCGATCTGCCGCGCCGTCCACTCCGGAGACTTCGTATAGCGAGCCAGCAGGTTGTAGAACACCGGCACCACGAACAGGGTCAGCAGGGTGGCGAAGATCGCGCCCATGAAGATCACGGCGCCGATGGTCTGGCGGCTGCCGGCCCCGGCGCCGGTCCACAGCACCAGCGGCAGGGCGCCCATGGCGGTGGCGATCGAGGTCATGATGATCGGCCTCAGGCGCAGGACGGCGGCCTCGATCACCGCCTCCTTTACCTTCAGGCCCTCGTCACGCAGCTGGTTGGCAAATTCAACGATCAGGATGCCGTTCTTGGCCGCAATGCCGACCAGGATTATCAGGCCGATCTGGCTGTAGGTGTTGACGGTCGAGCCGGTCATCAGCAGACCAAACAGACCGCCCAGCACCGCCAGCGGCACGGTCATCATGATGACCGCCGGGTGGATCCAGCTTTCGAACTGTGCGGCCAGCACCAGGAAGACCAGCAACAGGGCGAGGCCAAACGCCACGCCGACCGCGCCGGAGGATTCCAAAAAGTCCTTGGCCTGGCCGCCCCACTTGACGCTGACGCCCGGGGTCGGTCGGGAAGCGGCCTGATCTTGCAGGAACTTCACGGCGTCTTCGACGGTATAGCCCGGCGCCAGCTGCATGGTCAGGGTGACTGAGCGCAGGCGGTCGACGCGTGGGCGGTCGGGCGTGTCGCCGCGAAGCTGAGTTGTGACCACGGTCGACAGCGGCACCAGGGTTCCCGACTGGGTGCGGACCTGCAGCTGGTCCAGGTCGGCGACGCTGCGGCGTTGCTCCAGGGTGGACTGCAGGATGACGTCGTATTCCTGGCCGTTCTTGATGTAGGTCGTCGCGCGCCGCGAGCCGAACATGGTCTCCAGCGCCCGGCCGATGGACTGGGCCGAGATGCCCAGGCTGGCGGCCTTGTCCCGGTCGATCTGCACCGACAGTCGCGGCGAGGTCGGCTCGTAGTCGATGCGCGGACGCGACAGGCCCGGATTGTCCTGGGCGGCCTCAAGCATGGGCTTGAGCCAGTTGGCCAGCTCCACATAGTCATTGCCGACCGCGATCAGGTCGACATTGGTGCCGCCACCTCCCCCGCCGCCGCGCTGGAAGGCGCCGCGCACGCTGGCTACGGCTCGCACCCCGGTGATCTTGCTCAGGGTCTTGTTGAGCTCGGCGGCCACCTCGTCAGCGGTCTTGTCGCGTTCGCCCCACCCCTTCAGCACCAGCACGCCATTGCCGGTGTTGAACTGGCTCTGACCAAAGCGCGGCACTGAAATGATGGTCCGCTCTGCGACGCCGTCGGCGCGATACTTTTCCAGCTGGCGCTCAACCTCGTTGGCCGCCTTGACGGTGTAGTCGAAGCCCGCGCCCTCGGGCCCGTTGATATTGATGTCGACGCGGCCGCGATCCTCGGCCGGGACCATTTCCTTGGGCAGCATCACGAAGAGGCCACCAGCGGCCGCCGCCAGAATGATGACCACGGCGCCGGTCGCCCAGCTGGCGGCGCGCGCGGCCAGCAGGCCTTCCAGCGAATGACGATAGCTGTCCTTCAGCCTGTCCATCGCCCAGTCGACCTTGCGGGCCAGCCAACCGCCGCTCCCCGCCGGGCGAAGCAGCTTGGAGGCCAGCATCGGCGACAGGGTGAAGGCCAGCAGGGCCGAGAACGCCACGGCCGCCGCGATGGCCACGGCCAGCTCGACGAACAGACGGCCCGTGTAACCGGGCAGGAACATCAGCGGCGCGAAGACCGAGATCAGCACGACCGTCGTTGCGACCACCGCGAAAAACACCTGACGCGTGCCGCGCAGGGCGGCCACAGGCGCGGGTTCGCCTTCGTCGACCCGGCGCTGGATGTTCTCGACCACGACGATGGCGTCATCGACCACCAGGCCGACGGCCAGCACCAGGGCCAGCAGGGTCAGCAGGTTGAGCGAAAAGCCCAGCGGCGCCAGGACGATGAAGGTCGACAGGATGCAGATCGGCGCGATGATCGACGGGATCAGCGCCGCCCGCCAACTGCCCAGGAACAGCAGGTTGACCAGGGCTACGAGGCCGATCGAGATGCCCATCGTGACCCACACCTCGTGGATCGCCTCGGCGGTGAAGACCGAGTTGTCGACAGCCTTGATGAGTTGCGTGCCAGGGGGCAGCGTCTTGTTGATCTCCGCGATCTCGGCGTCGACCACCTTGGAGATGGCGACGTCATTGGCCTGGGACTGGCGGGTCAGGAAGATGCCGACCTGATTGACGGTATTGCCGCGGAACAGCTTGCGACGCTCGTTTGACCCCTCTTCCACCCGCGCCACGTCGCCAAGCCTAACGACGAAACCACTGGCGTTGGCCGCCCGAAGCGGCAGTTTGAGGAAGTCCTCGGGCTTGGAGTAGCTGCGGGTCACCCGGATGGTGAAGTCCTTGCTGTCGCTCTCCAGCGATCCGGCGGGCAGTTCGACGTTCTGGCTGTTGAGGGCGTTCTCGACGTCGTCGACGGTCACGCCGCGGGCGGCCATGGCGTCGGGATTGAGCCAGATGCGCATGGCGTAGAGCTGGCCGTTCAGGCCGGCTTGGGCCACGCCGGGCACGGTCGACATGCGCTCGACCAGATAACGGTCGGCATAGTCAGCCAGTTCCAGCGGCGACAGGCCTGTCGAGGTCAGGTTCAGGATGATGATCGGCGAGCTGTCGGCCGTGGCCTTGGCGATCTGCGGCGGGTCGGCCTGGTCGGGCAGGTTGGCCGACACCCGGCTGACGGCGTCACGCACATCGTTGGCGGCGTCGTCCAGGTCGCGATCCAGCGTAAAGGTGATGCTGATCTGCGAGCGTCCGTCGCGCGACGACGAATTGACCCGGTCGATGCCCTGGATGCCCGAGACCTGGCGCTCGATCACCTGGGTGATGCGCTCCTCGATGACCTCGGCCGAGGCGCCGCGATAGGCGGTCGAAACCGACACGACCGGCGGATCGACATTGGGCAGTTCACGGATCGGCAGACCCGTGAAGGCGGCCAGGCCGATGACGCAGAGGATGATCGCCGCAACGGCGGCGAAGACCGGGCGGCGGACGGAAAGATCCGAGATCATCAGTTCGCCTTGCGACCGACATCGCCGGGGCCAGCGCCGGGCTTCTTGCCACCTTGGCCGCCGCCGATGGACGCGCCGTCCTGAACGCGGTTGAGGCCATCGGCCACGATCTTGTCGCCCGGCTTCACGCCCGAGCTGATCTCGACGAAACCGCCGGAGGCCAGGCCGGTCTCGACATTGGTGCGACGCGCCACCTGGCCCTTGGGGCCCTTGGCGATCAGGAACACCGAAGCCTGGGTGCCTTCGAACTGAACGGCGGCCTCGGGTACGGCGGGCGCGGTGCGCAGGCCTTGGTCGATGGAAACCTTCACCAGCATACCCGGCTTCAGGCGACCGCCCGGATTGGGGAACTCGGCGCGAGCCTTTAGGGCGCGGGTGGTGGGATCGATCCGCGTGTCGATCTGGGCGATGCGGCCCTGGAAGGTCTCACCCGGCAAGGCGTCAGGCCGCGCCGAGATCGGCAGGCCCTGGCGCAGGGTGGCCAGATAGCGGTCAGGCACCGAGAAATCGACACGGATCACCGAAACATCGTCCAGGCTGACAATGGCCGTGCCGGGGCTGATCAGCGTGCCGGGTGCGACATCGGAAATGCCTACGCGTCCCGAGAACGGCGCGCGGATCACGCGGTCCAGCTTCTGGGCCTGGGCCGAGGCGACAGCGGCGCGAGCGGTCTCGACAGCGGACAGATACTGCTCTGCTGTGGCGCGCGGCGCGACGCCGCGATCGGCCAGGGTCTTCCAGCGCTGATAGTCGCGCTCGGCCTGGGCCAGGCGCACCTTGGCCTCGGCGATGCCCGCGTCCTCGCTGGCCGACTTCAGATCGACCAGCACCTGGCCGCGCGACACGGTCTGGCCATCCACAAAGTGCACGGCCGTGATCATCTCGGCGGTATTGGAAGTGATCGTCACCGACTGCAGGCCCTTGGCCACGCCAAGGACCTCGATACGGTCGGTGAAGGCCTTGGACAACACGACAGTCTGGGAGACCGTCGTGGCCCGTCCGCCGCGAGGACCACCCTGGCCAGCAGCCTTTTGCCCAAACGCCAGTTTCATGCCCCCGACAACGAGCATGAGAACCACGGCGGCCAGCGCCGCCAGAAGAAAGAAGTGCCTGCGTATCAAGGAACGGACTCCAGGCGCCGAAGAGAGTCGGCGGAGGCGACAAGGTGCGGGGACATATGCCGTCACCCTAAACCCGCGTCCAGTGACAGCAGGATGACGGAGCGTTTCAGTCCTGCAACACTCAAAATCCGCGCCAGATTCCCAGCACAGCGCCACGATCCCGTGCAATCTCGCGACCCGCGAGGGTCTGCCGCCAGCCAGCCTGCACGCTCCAGGCGCCAAAGCCGCGAACGACCGACAGTTCGGCCTTTACCCAGCTGGATTTCCGAGGCCTGGCGTCCGCCTCGCCGGCATAGGTCTGGGCCATCACCAGCCAGTTGCGCGTTGGCCGAAACCCCAGGGTCGCGTCCATCCGGGTCTCGTCTGCCAGGCCTGATCGCCGCAAGCGGGCCAGTTGCAGATCCGAAAAGATTTCTCCTCTGCGGGTCGTCACAGAGCGTCCCAGAAGCAGGCGCGCCTCCAGATCCACCTCGCCCTGCCCCGGCGCC
Organism: Caulobacter sp. ErkDOM-C; assembly: GCF_048541825.1. Taxonomy (GTDB): domain Bacteria; phylum Pseudomonadota; class Alphaproteobacteria; order Caulobacterales; family Caulobacteraceae; genus Caulobacter. The sequence goes on from NZ_CP183332.1 coordinate 2,093,181, forward strand.
GCATAGCCGGCATTGCGGCCGACGCCAGGCTCGGCCGCGCCAATATAGATCGCCGCGACGGTTCGGGGTCGTTTGAGCACCGCATAACGCAACCCCAGCTCGACCGGGCCGCGGCCTTCATAGCGCACGAACGGGTCGCGGCCCCGCGTAAGCCCGGCCTTGGCCTGCAAGGTCAGGCGATCGGTCACACCATGCTCGATGAACAGCGAGGCCGTCTCGTCCTCGCGCCGCCCCGGATCTTGCACCGCGCCATCGGCGTCGAAGGCCTGGTCGGCGGATTGCCGTTCGACCTTGGCGATCACCTGGGTCTGGCCTTTCGACATCGGCCATGCCCCGGCCATGGCTTCGCCGCCTGTCAGGCAAAGAAAAGCCGCCGTGATCGCCAGGATCACGGCGGCTGAGCTTCGTCGATAACGGATTGTCAGTCGGCGTAGCCGGGCGACTCCCGATCCAGCTTGCGCAGGCAGCCCGGCCAGGCGAGGCCGGCGATCATGCCCAGGCCACCGCCGGTCTGGCCCCGCACCTCGGCCTGGGCGTGGTCCGGCGCCATCATCACGTTGTCGCGTCCGGCCGAGAGGGCCATTACCTGCTGCTTGCACGCGCGCTCCAGGAAGAACATCCCCATCCAGCACTCGGCCGCAGTCGAACCCGCCGACAAGGTGCCGTGGTTCCGAAGCATCATCAGCTTCTTGTCGCCGAGATCGGCCACCAGCCGCTCCCGCTCGTCAAGATTGAGCGCAATGCCTTCATAGTCGTGATAGGCGAGCTGAGGCAAGACGATTAGCGCCTGCTGCGCCAGCGGCATCAGACCTTCCTTGTGGGTCGAGACCGCCACGCCCTGGTCGGTGTGCAGGTGCATGACGAAATGGGCGTCTTCGCGCGCCGCGTGGACGGCCGAGTGAATGGTGAAGCCCGCCGGATTGATGAAGTAGGTCGTCTTGTCGATGACGTTGCCGTCCAGATCCACCTTGACCAGCGCCGAGGCGGTCATCTCGCCAAAGAACACGCCGTAGGGGTTGATCAGGAAGTGGTGCTCCGGCCCCGGAATACGGGCCGAAATGTGAGTAAAGATCATGTCGTCCCAGCCGTGCACGGCGACAAGCCGATACAGGGCGGCCAGATCGACGCGCGCCTGCCACTCGGCGTCGCTGACCTTGCCCTTGAGGGACGTGCTGATGGACGTGGCTCCGTCGGCCATGGAAGGCCTCCCTAGGTTATCATTGTTGAGTTGAAGGTCGCGCCGGGGGCTTCCGGCGTCAAGTCCGCGTCTTCACGCAAGCTCGCACTTGCCAGCCGTCTCTGCACGCCCGACGGTCTGGGCAAGACGGTCTGCGGGGAATCGTCGGGCGGGAGACCTTTCAAACATGCTGACCCTTCTGGGCGTCGCGGTGATCGTCGTGGGCTTTGCCCTGCGCTTCAACCCACTGCTGGTGGTCGTCGCCGCCGCCCTGAGCGCCGGAATGGCCTCAGGTCTCGGCCCGCTGGAGGTGCTGGCCGCCTTCGGCAAGGCCTTCAACACCAACCGCTATGTCAGCATCGCCTGGCTGGTCCTGCCAGCCATCGGCGTGCTGGAACGATCTGGCTTGCAGGAACGCGCCCGCATGACGATCCAGGGCCTGAAGGGAGCCAGCGCCGGCAAGCTTCTGCTGGCCTATCTGGCGCTGCGCCAGATCACCGCCGCCCTGGGCCTGACCCATGTCGCCGGCCATGCCCAGACCGTGCGCCCCCTGGTCGCGCCGATGGCCGAGGCCGCCGCCGAAAGCGAAGGCCCCGTCGACGAAGCGTCGCGCGAGCGGATCAAGGCCATGAGCGCCGCCACCGACAATATCGGCCTGTTTTTTGGCGAGGACATCTTCATGGCCATCGGCTCGATCCTGCTGATCGTCGGCTTCCTCGACCAGAGCGGCATCACGGTCGAGCCTCTGCACCTGTCGGTCTGGGCCATTCCGACGGCCATCGCCGCCTTCCTGGTGCATGGCGCTCGGCTCCTGTTGTTCGACCGCCGGGTGACGCAGGTAAAGACGGGAGCGGACGCATGATCGGCCTGCCCCTGGTTTATCTGGTCGCCGGCGCCATGTTCGCCGCCTTCGCGCTGCTGAGCGCCGGCGACAGGACCAACGCCCGGCGCTGGGGCAATGCCGCGTTCTGGGCCCTGGTCTCGGTCAGCTTTCTGCTGGGCGACTATCTGGGCGACCTGGGCAACGGGTTCCTTGTGCTGGGCCTGGCCCTGCTGGCGGGAACGGGCCGACTGGGCGTCGGCGCGCCGACCACCACAGCGCCGGAAGAGCGCCAGGCCCTGGCCGAAAAGCTGGGCGCCCGACTTTTCCTGCCGGCGCTTGTCATCCCGCTGATCACGCTGATCGGCACGTTCGCCTTCAAGGCCATGACCCTGAACGGCGCGCCGCTGGTCGAGGCCAAGCACGCGACCCTGATTTCTCTGGCCCTGGCCGCGATCGTGGCCGCCATCCTGGCCCAGGCCCTCTTCAAGCAGCCCCCCTCCTCGCCCCTGCAGGAAGGTCGCCGCCTGATGGACCTGGTGGGCTGGGCGGCGCTGCTGCCGCAGATGCTGGCGGCGCTGGGCGCGGTGTTCGCCCTGGCCGGCGTGGGCCAGACCATCGGCGAACTGGCTGTGGCCTGGACGCCCGTCGACAGCCGCTTCGCCGTCGTCGCCGCCTATTGCCTGGGCATGGCCGGCTTCACCATCCTGATGGGCAACGCCTTTGCGGCCTTTCCGGTAATGACAGCAGGTATCGCCCTGCCCCTGGTGATCGGCCGGTTCGGCGGAGACCCGGCCGTGGTCTGCGCCATCGGCATGCTGTCGGGCTTCTGTGGCACCCTGCTGACGCCGCTGGCCGCCAACTTCAACCTTGTGCCGGCGGCCCTGTTGCAATTGAAGGACCGGTACGGCGTGATCCGCGCCCAGGCGCCGACCGCCGTCCTTATGCTGGTCATCAACATGGTCCTGATGAATGTCCTCGCCTTCAGGGTCTAGCGCCCCCAGTCCTGTCCCTCCGAGTTCGGCCCGCCCAAGCCTTGCCCAATCCACGGCGTCACGGTTCGCCAAGATCGCCCTGGGCCACATCGCGCGCGAGTATCCCAACAAGCTGGACCATGTGCTGGCCGGCGACGCCGACGCCCGCACGCCCCGCGACCTGCACCCGATCTTTTTCGGCAGCTTCGACTGGCACTCTTGCGTGCACGGCTACTGGCTCTTGGCCACCCTGTTGCGGGCCCGCCCCGAGATGGCCGAGGCCGAGGCGATCATCGTCCTGTTCGATGACGCCTTCACCGCGGAAAAGGTCGCCGCCGAGATCGCCTATCTGGCCCGTCCCGAAAGCCGAGGCTTCGAGCGGCCCTATGGCTGGGCGTGGAGCCTGATGCTGCAGGCTGAACTGATGCGGCACAGGGATCGTCCCTGGGCCGCCCGCCATGCGCCGCTGGCCAGGATGTTCGTCGAGCGGTTCGAGGCCTTCTTGCCGCTGGCCGACTATCCGGTTCGTGCGGGCGTTCATACCAACACAGCCTTCGCCCTGGTCCTGGCCTCGGAATATGCCGACATGGCTGGCAACGCCGTCTTCCGCCAGCTCCTGACGACCAAGGCGTTGCTATGGTACGGCCAGGACGCCGCCTGTCAGGCCTGGGAGCCCTCGGGCGATGATTTCCTCTCTCCGGCCCTGATCGAGGCCGAGGCCATGCGCCGGCTGCTGCCGCGTGAGACCTTCGAGATCTGGTTCGTGCGTTTCCTGCCCGACCTTGCCCGCAAGCAGCCCGTGACCCTGTTCACGCCGGCCCGGGTCAGCGATCGCACCGACGGCAAGATCGCCCATCTCGATGGCCTGAACCTGTCGCGCGCCTGGTGCTGGCGCACCCTCGCGGGGGCCTTGCCGGAGCTCGACCCCGCCAAGCCGCTGGTTATCAACGCCGCCATGGCCCACCTGTCAGCCGCCGTACCGCACGTAGCCGGCGACTATATGGGCGAGCACTGGCTGGCGACCTTCGCGATGCTGGCCCTGACCAACGGCTGAACGCTCTCTCCGGAGCCACAGATCCGGTAGCGGTTCGCGCGAATTTACAGTGTTTAACTTTTAGCGTCGGGCGACCGGCGTTAATGCTGCCTTGCAAATCTTGGACAAAGCTCAGGGATTGTTGCCCCATTTACAGTAAGATCGAGTGCCTCCATGCGGTGTGGTGCTTTCAGCGACGACGCCAAATCCTATCAACGTATCGAAGTGATCGAGGCGTCCACCGGCTGGGTGGTCTCGAACGAAGGCCGCACCATGGGCCGGTTTGAAGACGTTGAAGCCGCCTACAAGAACGCCCTGGCGATCTGCGACACGCTGTTCGACGCGGGCGTGCGCGCTTGCGTCAGGCAGTCTCCGTCCCTGCACGCCTGAGGCCGCCAGGCAGTCCCTGACCCTATTCGCGCCGGCCCCGGTCAGCGATCGCACCGACGGCCAGATCGCTCATCTCGATGGCCTGCACCTGTCGCGCGCCTGAGGCTGGCCCTGACCAACGGATAGGTCGCGCCCCCAAGCCCCCGCGACGCCAGCGATCCGGGCTGCGAACAAGACTTTATCACCGCCCTCATTCTGGGGCCTTCGAACTGGTCTGGACTCGGCAAAGCTGCCTATCTTTCCACACGCATGCGCCAACGCGCTGTGTGGTCGGCCGTTCGCGGCCGAAAGGATGGCCATGAAGCGTACCTCCTCCAGACCTCTTCAGGTTTGGCCGCTGACAGTCCTGGCGATGACGGCGATCGTGCTGCTGGCCGTCAGCCTTGTGCTGGGAGCCCGTCAGGTCGACCTGCGGGTTCGCCGTCACGAAGAGTTCCTCGTTCGCCAAGGCATCCGGGCCGAGGCTCAACAGACCTTGAACGCGCTGATCGCGCAGACGGTCTGGGATGATGCGGTTGTGAACCTGGACAACAGGCTCAACCCCACCTGGGCCAACGACCAAATCGCGACCTACCTCCAGCAGAGCATCGGCCCCTGGAACTTTGTCTTGGTAGACAGCGATGACAAGGCGGTATGGGGCAGTGGCCACACAGCGCCCCTGTCCGCGAAGGATCTTGCCGAGCTCCGACACCGGGCCGAGCCGATCATTGCCGAGATCCGTCAACAGGAAGCGGCGCGCAGCGCGGCTCCGGGCGGCCCTGTGATGGCGGACAACCGGCCCCAGAAGGCCATCGTCACATCTCAGGTCGAGATGCGCGATGGTCGGCCCTACTTGTGGATCGCAAGCCTGGTGCAGCCTGATTTTGGCAAGGCCAAGCCCGCCAAGGCCAAGGCCGCCATCGTGATCGGCGGCGACTTCCTCGCGCGGACCCGAATGGACTTGCTGGCGCAGCGCTACAAGCTCCAGCAGTTTCGGTTCGAACCGGGGGGCGGGAAGGTCGGACCCGACGAGGCCAGCACGACCTTCGCCTCGTATCCGGGCGCCATACCCGTCGCCCTTGTCTGGCGGCCAGAACGGCCGGGCGCCGATCTTCTTCAGCAATCGCTCTGGATGATCTGCGGCGTGGTGGTCGTTCTGGCTGCCCTAGCGGGTCTGATGTCCTACAGCACAAGGCGCGCAGCCCGCAGCCTCCTCGAAAATCATCATGCCCAGGCCGAATTCCTGGCCAATATGAGCCACGAACTCCGAACGCCCTTGAACGGCGTGAACGCCCTGTCCGAAGCCTTGGCCAAGACTGCGCTGACGGCGAGCCAGCGCGAAATGGCCGACACGATCCACAAGTCCGGGCAGATGCTGAGCCGATTGTTGTCGGATATTCTCGACCTGGCCCGCATCGACGCAAAAGGTCTGTCACTGGAGCCAGAGCCTTTCCTGTTGAGCGGGGCGGTCAAGTCGATCGCCGACATCATGGCCCCGCGAGCGCGGGAAAAGGGCCTTGAGCTTCAGCTGGACCTCGATCCTGCAGCGGAGGTCTGGGTCTTGGGCGACACTGTCCGCCTGGCCCAGGTTCTGACGAACCTGTTGTCAAACGCGATCAAGTTCACCGAGCAAGGCCACATCCGGCTGTCGGTGCGCGCCGCCTCCGACGACGCGGCCGGCGGCTGGCGCTTTACCGTTCAGGACACGGGCGTGGGATTCGAGCCCTCACAGCAAGACGCCATCTTCAAGCGCTTCCAGCAGGCCGACGGCAGCGTCACGCGCCGCTTCGGCGGGACGGGGCTTGGCCTGGCCATATCCCGCGAACTTGCGGAGATGATGGGGGGTCGGCTGACCGCCGAAGGGCGACCGGGCGACGGTGCGGTCTTCAGGCTCGATATGCCGCTGCCTGAAACGGACGCTCGTCCTTCTCAATTTGACCCGCACAATGTGACGCCCGACGCCGAGATCGCCGAGGAGCACGCGGCCACACGCGTCCTGGTCAGTGAGGACCATCCGATCAATCGCCTGGTGATCGAGACGCTGCTGAGCGAGTTGGGCATGACCGTGCTGTCCACCGAGAACGGACTTGAAGCCTGCGAGGCCTTTGAGTCTCAGGAGTTCGACCTGATCCTGATGGACATGCAGATGCCCGTGATGGACGGCCTGACGGCGATCCGCAGGATGCGGCGCTACGAAATCGACCGTGGTCGTACGCCGACGCCGATCATTATGATCACCGCCAACGCACTACCTGAACACAGGGCGGCCGGGATGGAGGCAGGGGCGGACATATTCATCACCAAGCCTCTCAGCGCCAACACCTTCTTTGGCGCCGTCAGCACCCTGAGGACGCCGGCCTAGACCCTTCCCCGGGCTCAGTCCCCGCGGTCGCCCTTCATCAGCCGCGCCTTGTCGCGCTGCCAGTCGCGGGCGGCCTCGGTCTCGCGCTTGTCGTGGGTCTTCTTGCCCTTGGCCAGGCCGATCTCAAGCTTGGCCAGGCCCTTCTCGTTCCAGTAGAGCTTGAGCGGGATCAAGGTGCGGCCATCGCGCTGGACGGCGCCGATCAGCTTCTCGATCTGCTTCTTGTGCAGCAGCAGCGTGCGGTGTCGGCGCGGCTCGTGGTTGAAGCGGTTGGCGTGGCCATAGGGCGGGATGTCGGCATTGATCAGCTTGATCGTCCGACCTTCCACCGAGGCGTAGGATTCGGCGATATTGGCCCGGCCCACCCGCAACGACTTGACCTCGGTGCCGGTCAGCATGATGCCGGCCTCGAAGACCTCTTCGATGAAGTAGTCGTACCGGGCGCGCCGGTTCTCCGCGATGGGCTTGGTCATCAGACCAGACCCGCCTCGCGCATGGCCTCCAGGATCGCCGGCTTCACCGCCTCATTGCACGGCGCGATCGGCAGGCGAACGTCGGGCTCGCACAGGCCCAGATGGGCGATGGCGAACTTGGTCGGGGCGGGCGAGGAATCCAGGAACAGCGCCTTGTGCAGCTTGATCAGGCGATCCTGGCCATAGAGCGCGGTCTCCCATTCGCCCTTCAGGCAGGCGTTGATGAAGGCCGAGCAGGCCTCGGGCGCGACATTGCAGGTCACCGAGATCACCCCATGGCCGCCATGAGCCATGTAGCCCAGGGCCGAAGGATCATCGCCCGACAGCATCACCCAGTCGGGGCCGCAAAGGATGCGCTGCATGCTGGCGCGGGCCAGATCGCCGGTGGCGTCCTTGACGCCGATGATGTTGGGCAGCTTGGCCAGACGCACCAGGGTCTCGTTGGAGATGTCGACACTGGTCCGGCTGGGGACATTGTAGACCAGCACCGGCAATTGGACGGCGTTGTTGATCGCCTCGTAGTGCAGATACAGGCCTTCCTGGCTGGGACGGTTGTAATAGGGCGTCACCACCAAAGCCGCGTCAGCGCCCACCGCCTTGGCGTGCTGGGCCAGTTCGATGGCCTCGTCGGTCGAGTTGGAGCCCGCGCCAGCGATCACCGGAACGCGGCCCTTGACGGTCTGCACGCACAGCTCGACCACCCGCTTGTGCTCGTCATGGCTCAGGGTCGAGGTTTCGCCGGTGGTGCCGACGGGCACGACACCGTGCACGCCGCCCGCGATCTGGCGCTCGACAAGGGCCACGAAGGCCGCTTCGTCCACGGCGCCGTCTCGGAAGGGCGTAATCAGGGCGGGAATAACGCCCTTGAACGGAGAATGGACCATAACTTGCAATTTGCCGTGAGAAGGGCGCCGCGAAGGTTGCGGCCAGACGATGGGAGCGGACAATATGTCGCCGCCCCGCCGTCCCGCAACCGGTGCGTCGGAGCAGGCAGCGGTTTGATGGGCCAAACCCCAAGGGTCAAGCCCTTGAGGCCTCAGAAAAACCGTTCCTTAGGTGTGTTCGGGCCTAATGGATCGCATAAGCGGCCGTCGGTTCGATTCGACGGTGCGTGAAGGAGAACGGGTTTTGGCTTCAGTGTTGCATCGGATCATGTTCGGAAGCGCCGGTCTGGTGCTGCTCGGCAGCGTCGCGGGCGCCCAGACGTCCGGTCCGGTCCCCTACCAGCCGTCATCGACGCCCGCCCTGGTCACCACCCCACCGACCGCTATTGCCGGAACGGTCTCCGACGTCGAGGCCGAGAACCTGCGCATGGCGCTGGCCGGCGCCAGGAGCGGTGACGTTTCGCGCGCCCGCATGGCGATGAGCAGCCTGCAGGACCCGGTGGCTCGCAAAATCGCCCTCTGGGCTCTGGTCGACAGCTCAGCAGAGGCCATGAGCTTCTTCGAACTCGATTCCGCCCGCCGCGACCTGGCCGGCTGGCCCAGGGCCGGGCGACGCGAGACCGCCGCCGAGAAGCAGCTGTCGGTCTCCGGCCTCAGCCCCGCCCAGATCATCGCCTGGTTCGGCGGCGGCCAGCCCGCGACCGCCGAAGGCGCCATGGCCCTGGCCTCGGCCTATCAGGCCAGCGGCCGCCAGCAAGACGCCATCGACCTGATCCGCAGCACCTGGCGCGACAGGGTGTTCGAAGCCGACGCCCAGCGCAGCATGGCCGCCCGCTTCGGGACGATGCTGACCGCCGACGACTATGCCCGCCGCGCCGATATCCTGCTGTATGGCCAGCAAGGCCCGGCGGCGCGCGAGTTGGTCGACCTGCTGCCCGCCGATCAGCAGGCCGCCGCCCGCGTGCGCATCGCCTTCCGCCAGAACGCGGGCGGCGCCACGTCAATGTTCGAGACCCTGGGTCCCGGCGATCAGACTTCCCCTGGGGTGGTGTTCGAGCGCGCCGCCTATCTGCGTCGTCGCGGCCTGGACAGCTTGGCCCTGCAGCTGGTCCGCGATTTCCCCTCGCCGCCTCCGACCGACGAAGCCGCCACCGCGATCTGGAAGGAGCGCCGGGCGCTGGTCGTCTCGGCCCTGAAAACCGGCGACAGCGCGGGCGCCTATGCCGCCGCCGCCAATACCGGCCTTAGCGTCGGCGCTGACGCCGCAGAGGCCGAATTCTATGCGGGCTGGATCGCCCTGGCCCGCCTCAGGCAGCCGGACGCGGCCGCTCGCCACTTCGCCGCCATCGCCGCCATTGGCGCGTCGCCGATCACCAAGGGCCGGGCGCTCTACTGGCAGGGTCGCGCGGCAGAGGCCCAGAACGACCCCATCGCCGCCCAGTCCTTCTATGCCGAGGGCGCCCGCCACCTCACCACCTTCTACGGCCAGCTGTCAGCCGAGAAGGCCGGCCTGACCGAGCTCAAGCTCGAGCGCGACCCGATCGTCACCCAAGCTGACCGCGCCCGCTTCCACGGCCGCGAACTGGTGCGCGCCGCGCGGATGCTGGCCGATATCGGGGCCAAGGATCAGTTCCGCTCGCTGGTGCTGTTCATCGACGACAACCTGCCCAACGCCGAGGAATCGGCCCTGCTGGTCGACTTCGCGCGCGGCTATGGCGACCAGGACCTGGGCATGCGCGCCGTGCGTACGGCGGCCCAGCGCGGCTTCATCCTGCCCGAGCGGGGCTATCCCCTGCTGGACCACCACTTCACGCCGGGTCCGGGCGCGGCCGAGACCGCCTTCGTCTATTCGATCTCGCGCCAGGAGAGCAATTTCGACCCCAATGCGCGCTCCGGCGTCGGCGCTCGGGGCATGATGCAGTTGATGCCGCCCACCGCCGCCATCGTGGCCCGCCAGCTGGGTGAGCGCCATTCGGTCGATCGCCTGTCGGACCCCGAGTACAACATGCGCCTGGGCTCGACCTATCTGGGCGACATGGTCGAAAACTTCAGTGGTTCCTACATCATGGCCGCCGCCGCCTACAACGCAGGACCGGGCCGCCCGGCCGCATGGGTCAACCAGTGCGGCGACCCGCGCGGCGCGACGACAGACCCGCTCGACTTCATCGAGTGCATCCCGTTCTCGGAAACCCGCAACTATGTGATGCGGACCCTGGAAACGACCATGGTCTATCGCGCGCGTCTCAATGGCGGCACTACGCCACTGACCCTGTCTCGGGAACTGAAGCGCGGCGGCTATGTCTATACGCCGTCGGTGGCCCAGGCCTACGCGCCCTCGACCCAGCCCTGAGCCTACAGCCGGCGGGCGGCCAGCACGGGCCCCGCCGGCGTTTCCACCAGCGCGCCGTCCAGTCTGAACACCCGCGCCAGAATCTCGGGCGACAGGGCCACGGCGGGCGCGCCCTCCGACACGACACGTCCGCCATCGATCACCACCAGGCGGTCGCAGCAGCGCGCGGCAAGGCTTAGGTCGTGCAGCGTCACCACCACGCCTGCGCCGGCGGCGGCCTCGGCGCGCAGTAGGTCCAGTGTCAGCAGTTGAGCGTCGGGGTCCAAGCCCGCGATCGGCTCGTCGGCCACCAGCAGCGGCGCGCGCGTGGTCAGCAGCCGCGCCAGCAAGACCCTGGCCCGCTCGCCGCCGGACATGTCGAGAACGCCGCGCGTTGCAAGATCCGCCGCACCGACCCGCGCCAGTCGCTCGCGCGCGACGTCCAGAGCCTGAGCGTCCGGCAGATCGACCGCGCCCAGGCTGGCGACCCGCTCGGCGGGCAGGTTCCAGGCCAGCCGGCGATCTTGAGGCAGATAGCCCACGCGCGCGGCGCGGGCCTCGGCGCTCAGGGCCTCGAGGCGCTGATCGCCCAGCCAGACCTCGCCGTCCTGTCTGGGCAACAGGCCAAGACCTGCCCGCAGCAGGCTGGTCTTGCCGGCGCCGTTGGGGCCGACCACGCCGACGACCTCGCCGGGACTGACGACCAGGCTGGCGGCGTCGAGCACCAGCTTGCCTCCCTGCCGCGCCTTGACGCTGCTGATCGTCCAGGCCGCCGTCATGCCCGCCAGCTCCGCGACGCGCGCCAGGCCAGCAGGGCGAAGGCCGGCGCACCGAACAGCGCCGTGACCACGCCCAGCTTCAGTTCCTGATCGGTCGGTACGACTCGCGCCGCCAGATCGGCCAATACCAGCAGCAGGGCGCCAGCCAGGGCCGAAGGCCACAGGATCTGGCGCGGATCGTCCTTCACCAGCGCCCGCACCATGTGCGGCGCGGCCAGGCCGACGAAGCCGATGACCCCGGCTCCGGCCACGGCGGCGCCGGTCAGCAGCGCGGCGCCGGCCACGGCATAGACCCGCAGGCGCGCCATGGGCAGACCCGACATCGCGGCCGCCTCCTCGCCCAGGGTCAGCATACGCAGGCCCTGCCCCACCTGAAGGCAAAGGGCGGCGCCGATCGCCATGGGGAGCAGCGCTCTTAGGCTATCGGTCCAGTCGCGGTTCTCGACCGACCCCATCAGCCAGGCCAGGACCTCGGCGATGGCGACCGGCGACGGCGCCAGGTTGAACACCAGGGCGGTCAGGGCCCCGCCGAAGGCCGAGATGGCGACACCCAGCAGGATCAGGGCCTCGGGCTCGCGAAGACGCGCGGCGATGGCCACCACCGCTCCGCCGGCGACCAGCGCGCCCAGCAGAGCCGCCAGTTCGATGGCGCCCGGAACCGCCGCCAGGCCGCCGGCGATGGCCAGGGCCGCGCCCAGCCCCGACACTGCCGAGACGCCCAGCACGCCAGGGTCAGCAAGAGGATTGCGCAGCAGGCCCTGCATCGTCGCGCCCGCCAGGCCCAGAGCCGCGCCCACCAGCGCCGCCATGGCGACGCGCGGCGCCCGGATGGTCCACAGCACCTCGCCGGGCGGTGAGCCTGGATGGGCGATGGCTTGAGCATACTGGCCGAGCGCCAGCGGCGTTTCGCCAAGCAGCACGGCGGCGATGGCGGCGAGCACCAGCAGGCAGCCCATGGCAAGGCTGAGGCGAAGCAGGCTCATCGCGCGGTCCGCGCCTGAGCCAGCTGCGCCACCCCGTCCGCCGCGAACCAGGCGGGACAGCCCACCACCGCGCCAGACAGGGAAGCGATCGTGCGGTTTTCCGTCGCGCGCCTGAGCGCTGCGTGACGCCCGGCGCCCCAGCGGTCGGAGCCCGCGCGGGTCAGGTCAAAAAAGCCTAGCACCACCGCGCGCGGCGGCGTCATCACCAAACTCTCCAGCGGCACGGGGCTGAAGAAGGGCGCCGCACTGGCGTTCGACAGGCCCGAAGCCCTCAGCATGGCGTCGATCAGGGTGCCGCTGCCCGCCGTGTAGCCGCCCGGCGTCAGATAGAGGCCGCTTTCCCCCTGCCAGGCGCCGGCCGAGGCCTTGAGCTGGCCGTCCATGCGCGCAATCAGCGCCTCGCCCGCAGGCTTGCGGTCGAGGGCGGCGGCGACGCGTCGGACATTGGCGCGCACCGCTTCGAAATCGGCGGCGTCATCGATCCTGACCGTGCGGACGCCGCGTCGGTCCAGCGCCGAGACCAGCCGGGCGTCGCCACCCCAATGACGCACCACGACCTGAGGCCGCGCGGCGACAAGGCTCTCTACCGTGGCGCGGCGAAGCGGCAGCCCGACCGAAGCCCTGCGCATATAGGAATCTGGCGCGCCGGCGCGATGCGACAGGCCGACGATCGACTCCCGAGGGGCTAGTGCCAGCACATACTGATCGGCGCAGGAATCAAGCGACATCACCCGCGGGCTTGCGGCGACGGCCAGGGGCGCGAAAGCCATCGCCACCGCGACAGCGCCAAGCACACGGACGATCGACACGGATCAGTCCGTGACCAGGCCGTTCAGCAGCCCATCCAGCATGACGCCCATCAGTTCCTCAGACGACGACCATGTACGGTTCGGCTTGGTGATCAGCAGCGACACCAGCCCATGGCAACCCGCCCACAGCACTTCGGCGGCGCTCTGCGCCGTGCCCGACCTTAGACGACCGGCGGCGGCGATCTCGCGGAAGGGCTCGCTGAACTTCTCGAAGCAGCGATCCCCCAGCTCCAGGGTGCCGGCCTGCTTCTCCACCGAAATGCTGGCCCCGGAGCCACAGAACACCAGCTCATAGGTGTTGGGGTTCTCCAGTGCGAAACGCATATAGGCCTCCAGCATCAGCCGGACCCGCGAAACGGGGTCGATGGGCCGACCGCCGATGTCGGTATTGAGGTTCAGGAGCCGCTCGATCGCGCCATCGCTGATCTCCAGCAGGATCTGATCCTTGTCGCGAAAGTGCATGTAGAGGGCCGTGGACGACACGCCGACCGCGTCCGCGATCTTGCGGATGGTCGCGCCAGCATAGCCCTCGGCGATGAAAATCTTTTCGGCGGCCGCAAGGATTTCGCCGCGACGCAAGTGCCCGTCGCCTTTCGGCTTGCGGGCGGACTTATGCGGCTTCTTCAAAACAAGCGTCACGGCCAGCTTTTCCCCTGCGTTTCCCCAACAGCCGATACTAAACGGGAATCACCCAGCCGTCGCAAGGCGACACGACATCAAGCCTAAAACGATTGTTTTTCTGTTTGACATCTATGGGTTGTATTACTTCTAGTGATCACCCGAAGACCGAGCAAACCGGTCGGAGGGCGACATGGCGCGCGAAGACCGGAGAGTCGCTTCCAAGGAGGCGTTGACGGCCACGGCTTTCATCGTCGAGGACGCTACACCCGCAGTCCCGCAGGTCGCGAAAGGCGCCCACCTCGCCTTCGGACGACGGCAGCGATCGACTATAGTCGCCGTGTTGTGCGGCCTTCTGGCGATTGGGGCGCTGTCGCCCAGTCACCTGCTGCAAGGTGTCTACTGGCTGTTCTACAGCGTCTTCGCAGCCGGCGCCTCCATTCGACTGGCCGCCCTCCTGACGACGCCCTGCAAGCGCGTCTGTCCGGCGCTGGCCGACCATGACCTGCCGCACTACACGCTGATCGCGCCGCTCTACCGCGAAGCCGACGTGGCCGGCGAACTGGTCGCCAACCTGACTCGACTGGACTATCCGCGCGACCGCCTTCAGGCGCTGATCGTGCTTGAGGCCGACGATCTGGCGACGCGTTTGGCACTTCACGCCCTGGATCTGCCGTCCTTTGTTCAGGTGCTGGTCGCCCCGCCGGGCCAGCCGCGCACCAAGCCCCGGGCCTGCAATGTCGGCCTGGGCTTGGCCAAGGGAACGCTCGTTGTCATCTACGACGCAGAGGATGCTCCCGATCCGCTGCAACTGCGCGAGGCGGCGGCGCGGTTCGCGGCGGGGCCGGCCGATCTGGCCTGCCTGCAGGCGCCCTTGCGGGTGGAAACGCCCCGCCACCTGGCCTTCATCGCCGAGCAATTCAGACTGGAATACGCTGCCCTTTTTCAGGTGCTGCTTCCCGCCTATGCGCGCTGGGGCCTGCCCTTCCCGCTTGGCGGGACCAGCAATCACTTCAAGATCTCGGCCCTGCGCGCGGTCGGCGGGTGGGACGCCTATAACGTGACCGAGGACGCCGACATCGGCTTTCGCCTGGCCTGCGCGGGCTATCGACTGGACGTGATTGAGCGCCCCACCCTGGAGACAGCGCCGACCTCGCTGAGCCAGTGGGGGCCGCAACGCGCGCGGTGGATCAAGGGCCATGTGCAAACCCTCGCCGTCCACATACAGGGAGCAACGGGGCGAAGCCCCCGAACCCTGCTGGCCCTGATCGTGACCCTGGGCCTGCCCATTGCCGCCTCCAATCTGCATGCCCCGGCCATGATGATCGCCGGTGTGGGGGTGGCCGTGAACTGGATGGCCGATGGCAAGCTGTCGGTGACCATCGCCGACCTCGTGCTCTACATGTTCGGATGGGGCGTTTCGGCGGTCTGCGCGACCGTCGGCCTGATGCGGTCGGGTGACCGGCCGCGCTTCCTGCATCTGTTTGGCATGGTGGGCTACTGGATGATGTGGGTCTTCGCCTCGCCCCGCGCCGTGTGGCAATTGTTCTTCGCGCCGCACCGCTGGGACAAGACCTCTCACACGCCGCGCACTGGACGGCCAATACCCTGAAAGCGTATGGGCGAGACAATGAGCCCGACGATCGCCCCCGCCCCCATCGTGATGCGCACCACCGGCTGGAGCGACTACGCCCTGCTGGACAGCGGTAACGGCAAGAAGCTGGAACGCTATGGCCCCTACACGGTCGTGCGCCCCGAGCCGCAATGCTTCTGGTCGCCGCGCCTGCCGGCCAAGGCCTGGGAGGACGCTGACGCCGTGTTCGACCCCTCCGACGAGGACGAGGCCGGTCGCTGGCGCTTCAAGGGCAAGCCGATCGAGAGGTTCCCGCTCGCCTGGGGCGAAGCGAAATTCAACGGCCAGTTCACACCTTTCCGCCACCTGGCCTTCTTTCCCGAGCAGGCCGCCAACTGGGCCTGGCAGGACGAGCGGGTTCGCGCCTTCGCCAAGGCATCAGGCCGTCAGCCCAAGATCCTGAATTTGTTTGGTTATACGGGCGTAGCGTCACTGGTGTGCGCGGCCGCCGGCGCCGCCGTGACCCATGTCGACGCCTCCAAGAAGTCGGTCGGCTTCGCGCGCGAGAACGCCGCCCTGGCCGGGCTGGAGGACAAGCCGATCCGCTGGATCGTCGAGGACGCCCGCAAGTTCGTCGCCCGCGAAGTGCGTCGCGGCAATGTTTATGACGGCATCATCCTGGATCCGCCCAAGTTCGGACGCGGCGCCGACGGCGAGGTCTGGCGGCTGTTCGAGGACTTGACCGAGCTCACCGCCAACTGCGCTCAGTTACTCAGCGACGACGCCTCGTTCCTGCTGATGAACGCCTATGCGGCCCGCGTTTCGGGCGCGGCCATGTCGGGTCTGCTGGCCCAGGTGCTGGACGGCCGCAGCGGCGTCATCGATTGGGGTGAGCTCTCCCTGGTCGAGGAAAAGGGCGACCGCCAGATCGGCCTGTCGTTCTTCGCGCGCTGGTCTTCCCAAGACAGCGTTGGGGAGGCCTAAGCAATGAACGCCCCCAACCCGGCCAAGACCGTCACCTCGCTGTCGAACAACACCGTCAAGGCCGTCCGCGCCCTGCACATGCGCAAGGAGCGCGAAGAGAGCGGCCTGTTCCTGGCTGAGGGCCTGAAGATCGTCATCGAGGCGATCGACTGCGGTCATGCGCCCACGATCATCATGTACGGCCGCGACGCCGCCGATCATCCGATGCTGCAGAAGGCCTCGCAGGCCTGTCTGAAGGCGGGCGGCGAAGTCATTGAGGTCAATCGGGAAATCCTCGAGAAGGTCTCGCGCCGCGACAACCCCCAGGCCGTGGTCGGGGTGTTCAAGCAGGTGTTTACGCCGCTGGACGCCATCGTCCCGCAGAGCGCGCCGTGCTGGGTGGCCATGCAGGCCGTGCGCGATCCCGGCAATCTGGGTACCGTCATCCGCACCGCCGACGCCGCCGGCTGCGGCGGCGTGATCCTCGTCGGCGACTGCGTCGACCCCTATTCGGTCGAGGGCGTGCGGGCGACCATGGGCTCGATCTTCGCGGTCAAGATCGCCAAGGCCACCATCCAGGAATTCCTGGCCTGGCGCGAGACCTGGCCCGGCTCGGTGGTCGGCACCCTGCTGACCGCCACGGTCGACCACAAGAGCGCCGATTATGTAAAACCGTCGCTGATTCTGATGGGCAATGAGCAGCAGGGCCTGCCGCCGGAACTGGCGGCGGCCTGCGATGTGAACGTCAAGATCCCAATGCGGGGGCGAGCCGACAGCCTGAACCTTTCGGTGGCGACCGGGATCATGATCTATACGGTGACGGGGTAGAAATCCTCTCCCTGAAGGGGGAGGCGGCCGAAGGCCGGTGGGGGAACACCGCACCGAGTCCGCTGTACTTCCCCCTCCGTCGGCTTCGCCGACACCTGCCCCGCCAGGGGGAGGACTTATGTCCCCCGGGGCTTCGCCCGCGTCGTCGGTGCGGCGGCGGCGGGATCATCCGGCCAGACATGCCGGGGATAGCGACCCTTCATCTCGACCTTCACTTCGCGCCATGAGCCCTTCCAGAAGCCCGGCAGGTCCCGCGTGATCTGGATCGGCTTGTGGCCGGGCGACAGCAGCGACAGCACCAGCGGGATCTTGCCGCCGGCGATGCTGGGGTGGTCGGTGAGGCCAAACAGCTCCTGCACCCGGATGTCGATGCGCGGTCCGGCTTCGGCGGCATAGTCGATGGCGACGGTGGTGCCGGTCGGGGCCTTGAAGCGGGCCGGCAGGGCCGCGTCGATCTTCTGCTGGGCGTCCCAGGGGATCAGCGAGCGGATCGCGCCGTCCAGCGTGTTCTCGTCCAGCGCTGAGAGTGACGAGCGGCCATGCAGCAGCGGCTCCAGCCACTCGCCGAGGCGTTCCATAAGCGCGACCTCCGACAGGTCGGGCCAAACCTCGCCGTCCAGGCCGCGCAGGAAAGCCACACGATCACGCAAGCCCTGAGCACCGTCACCCAGCCGCAGCGCTGACAGACCCTCAGAGCGAACCTGATCCAGCAGGGCGCTGGCGATCAGCGCGGGGTCGGGCTTGTCGATCAGCCGCTCCTCCAGCACCAGCCTGCCCAGCCGCAGCAGCCGCTTGGCGCGGACCTTGCCGCCGGGGCTGGTCTCCAGACGGTCCTCGGCGGTGAGCCTGTCGGCAAAAGCCTCGCGTAGCGCGATCTCGTCAACGGCGGCGGCCAGCAGGATGCGGTCGCGACTGTCGCCGCCGCCCAGTTCGCCCACGGCCAGCCAGGTTTCGCGCGCCAGGGGATCGGTGGGCTCCATATAGACGCCGCGTCCGCCAGCCAGCTGGAACTCCCCGGGCTTGCCGCGCGCCCGGGCCACGCGCTCTGGATAGGCCTCGGCCAGCATCAGCCCCTCATCCAGCGGCGTCGCGCCCGAGGGCTTGCCGGCCGCGCGCGCCCAGCGGTCGGCCAGGGCCTGGGCGTCCTTGGCCCTGGGCGATCGGTCGCGGCCCAGGTTTTCCAGGCGTCGACGCAGGTCGACCTCCCGGCCACCCAGACCCTGCTCGGTCAGCAAGGCCGCGACCTCGGCTCCACGCCGGGCTTGGCCCGAGGCGGCGGCGCGAACCACCATGTGGGCGATGCGCGGGGGCAAGGGCATCTCGGCCAGGGCCTTGCCGTGGGCGGTGAGACCGCCCTGAGCATCCAGAGCCTGAATGCGTTGCAGCAGGGTGCGAGCCTCGGCAAAGGCCGCCACCGGCGGTGAGTCCATGAAGCACAGGCCCGAGGCGTCGCGGGCTCCCCAGCGGGCCAGATCGAGCGCCAGGCGCGACAGGTCGGCCTCGAGGATTTCCGGACGGGCGAAGGCGAGCAGCGACCGGGTCTCGACCTCATCCCAAAGGCGGTAGCAGACGCCGGGCTCGGTGCGCCCTGCCCGGCCCCGCCGCTGATCAGCGGCGGCGCGGCTCACGCGGACGGTGTCGAGCCGGGTGATGCCGCTGGCGGGATCATAGCGCGGCACGCGGGCCAGGCCGCAGTCGATCACCACGCGTACGCCCTGGATGGTCAGGCTGGTCTCGGCGATCGAGGTGGCCAGAACCACCTTGCGACGCCCCGGCGCGGCGGCGGCGATCGCACGGTCCTGCACGGCCGGGTCCAGCGCGCCATACAGCGGCGCCAGATCGACCTCGGGCCGGCGCAGCCGCTCGGCCAGCCAGCTCTCGACCCGGCGGATCTCGCCCTGGCCCGGCAGGAAGACCAGCAGACTGCCGGTTTCCTCCGCCAGCGCCCGCTCAACGGCCCTGCCCACACGCTCTTCCAGCCGCAGACGGTCGTCTCGGCCCAGGTAGCGCGTATCGACCGGGAACATCCGGCCCTGGCTCTCGATCACCGGGGCGTCACCCAGCAATGACGAGACGCGCGCGCCATCCAGGGTAGCCGACATCACCAGCAGCCGCAGATCATCGCGCAGCAAACCCTGGACATCGCGGGCGAAGGCCAGGCCCAGGTCTGCATCCAGGCTGCGTTCATGGAATTCGTCGAACAGGACGGCCGCGACGCTCTCCAGACCCGGGTCGTCGAGAATCATCCGGGTGAAGACGCCCTCGGTGACCACCTCGATGCGGGTGCGGGCCGAGACTTTCGACTGCAACCGCACGCGAAAGCCTACAGTTTCACCAACCGCCTCGCCCAGGGTGGAGGCCATGCGGGTCGCCGCGGCTCGGGCGGCCAGCCGGCGGGGCTCAAGCACGATGATCTTGCGGCCCTCGACCCAGGCTTCCCCCAATAAGGCCAAGGGAACGGCCGTGGTCTTGCCCGCGCCAGGCGGGGCCACAAGGACCGTCGCATGGGAAGCGAGCATCGCCGCTTTCAATGCGGGCAGGACATTCTCGATCGGCAGCATCGCGGGGAGGCATAGACCCTCAAACCGCTCTCGTCACCGCAAGGCGTTGCGCGAAGCCGCCTGTCTGACTAACGTCCCGGCCCAATGCCTGACTAGCGGGGGTTCGCTGGTCGTTGGGGAAAAGAAACACATGGCCGGAAACAGGCTGTTCCTGAAGAAGTCGATTGCGAGCATCCAGAAGGAGGCCGCACACAGCCAGCTGAAACGAACGCTGGGTCCCATCAACCTCATGAGCCTGGGTATCGGCGCCATCATCGGCGCGGGTATCTTCGTGCTGACCGGTCAAGTGGCCTCGGCCAATGCCGGCCCGGCGATCATGCTGTCGTTCATCGTCGCCGGCATCGCCTGCGGCCTGGCCGGCCTCTGCTACGCCGAACTCGCCTCGACCATGCCGGTCTCCGGCTCGGCCTACACCTACGCCTACGGCACCCTGGGCGAGGTCTTCGCCTGGATCATGGGCTGGCTGCTGGTTCTGGAATATGGCGTCGCGGCCTCGACCGTCGCCGTGGGCTGGTCTGGCTACGTGGTCAGCACCCTGCACGCGTTCGGGGTCGATTTCCCGACGATCATGGTCGCCGGCGCGGAGGCTCCGATGTGGGCCACGCCGCTGATCCAGGCCGTCACCACGCCTGAAGGCGGTACGACATTTGCCATGACCGGCACGCTGAACATCGTCGCGGCCATCGGCATTGCCATGGTCTCGGCCTTGCTGGTGCTGGGCGTCAGCGAGTCCGCCAACGTCAATAACGCCATCGTCGTGGTCAAGGTGATCGTGCTTCTGGTGTTCATTGCGGTGGGCATTCAGTACATCAACCCCGCCAACTGGCACCCCTTCATCCCCGAGCCGACCGGTCAGCCCGGTGAGTTCGGCGTAGGCGGCATCTTCCGCGGCGCGGCGATCATCTTCTTCGCCTATGTCGGTTTCGAAGCCGTCTCGACCGCAGCGGCCGAGGCCAAGAACCCGTCCAGGGACGTGCCGATCGGCATCCTGGGCGCCCTGGTCATCTGCACCCTGATCTACATGGCCGTCGCCGCCGTCATGACCGGCGTCGTCCCCTACAAGGAACTGGCCAGCCCGGCCCCGATCGCCGTCGCCATCGACCGCATGGCCCTGGAATGGGCCGACGTTCCCTACGCGGCGGCTGAAGGCGGCAAGCTGAACCTGATCAGCATCGCCATCAAGATCGGCGCGATCACCGGCCTGTCCTCGGTCATGCTGGTGCTGTGCTACGGTCAGACCCGGATCTTCTACACCATGGCCCGCGACGGCCTGCTGCCGAAGGTCTTCGCCGCGATCCACCCCAAGTTCCGCACCCCGTGGCTGGGCACCATCCTGCTAGGCGTCGTGATCGCCATTGCCGCCTCGTTCCTGCCGATCAGCCTGTTGGGTGATCTGGTGTCGCTGGGCACCGCCGTGGCCTTCTCGATCGTCTGTCTGTCGGTGATCTATCTGCGCATCAAGCACCCCGACCTGCCGCGTCCGTTCCGCGTGCCCGGTGGTATCGCCACCGCCGTCTGCGGCATCCTGGCCTGCTTGTTCCTGGCCTATCAGAACTTCCAGCCGATGATCGTTCACGCCATGAACGACAACCCCCTGCCCCTGATGATCCTGGCCGGCTATGCCGCCGTCGGCGCCTTGATCTACATCGCCTACGGTTTCTGGAACTCGAAGCTCGCCAAGGGCATCGACATCACCGAAGACACCGAAATGAACTCGCCCGCCGAAGCCATGGCTCGCGGTGTGGACGACGTGAAGTAACCAATCTTCTTCGTCGAAATCGATCGAAGGCCCGGGAGCAATCCCGGGCCTTCTTTCTTGGGCGCTCGCCAGGGCCTATGTTGCCAGGGACAAGGAGTTCCCGTGAGCCAAGCCCAGCCCCCGATCCGCGCCTTCATCGCGCCGGTCACGCCCCTGCAGCAGAACTGCACCATCGTCTGGTGCGCAAAGACGCTGAAGGCTGCCGTCATTGATCCGGGCGGCGAGGTGCCACGCCTGATGAAGGCTCTGGCCGACCAGGGCCTGACCCTGGAGAAGATCTGGATCACCCACGGCCACATGGACCACGCCGGCGGCGCGGCTGAGCTGAAGCGTCTGACCGGGGTTCCCATCGAGGGCCCGCACAAGGACGATCAGTTCTGGATCGACCAGATCCAGATGTCCGGCGAGCGCTATGGCATTCCCGAAGCCCGGATCTTCGTTCCCGACCGCTGGCTGGACGACGGCGACGTCGTAACCCTGGGTGAAACCGAGTTCGAGGTCCTGCATTGCCCCGGCCACACGCCAGGCCACGTGATCTTTTTCCACCGCGAGGCGCGTTTCGCCCAGGTCGGCGACGTGCTGTTCCAGGGCTCGATCGGCCGCACCGACTTCCCGCGCGGCAATCACCAGGACCTGCTCGACTCGATCACCCAGAAGCTGTGGCCGCTGGGCGGCGATGTGCGGTTCGTCCCCGGCCATGGGCCGATGTCCAGCTTCGCCGCCGAGCGACGCAGCAATCCCTATGTCAGCGACTTGGCAATCGAGGCCCAGAACATCCAGGGCGCCGACTTCGCGATCCCTAAAAACAACTCTCCAGGCTAGGCGGGGAGCCGTTTGGGATCCAAATCGCGCCGTCGGGTTGCACGGCTGTTTCAAGCGTGAAATCTGAACGCCACGGGGACATGACAGGAGCGTCTCATGGAGACCATCCCACAGACCGGCCCCGCAGCCGAGCCGGAGGCCCCGCGCAGCGCAGCGTCGCGGATTCTCATCGTCGATGACGACCCTGGCATTCGCGATGTCGTGTCCGACTTCCTGAGCCGACACGGCTATGCCGTAGACACCGCCTCCGACGCCCGCACCATGGAACAGGTCCTCTCGCGAGGGCCAGTCGATCTGGTGGTGCTCGACGTCATGCTGCCCGGCGAGGACGGCCTGGCCATCTGCCGGCGGCTGTCGGCGCAGGACGGCCCCGCCATCATCATGCTGTCGGCCATGGGCGAAGAAACCGACCGTATCGTTGGCCTGGAACTGGGCGCCGACGACTATCTGCCCAAGCCCTGCAACCCGCGCGAATTGCTGGCCCGCATCCGTGCTGTCCTGCGCCGTCGGCAGGAGCCTCGCAACAGCGACGACGGCATGGGCGCGGCCTGCGAATTCGCCGGCTGGCGGCTCGACCTGGTGCGCCGCGAACTGCGCTCGCCACAGTCGGTGGTCGTGAATCTCTCCAGCGGCGAGTTCTCGCTGCTCCGCGCCTTCGTGGAACGCCCCCAGCGGGTGCTGACCCGCGACCAACTTCTTGATCTTGCCCGCGGTCGCGAGTCCGACGCCTATGACCGCGCCATCGACGTCCAGATCAGCCGGCTTCGCCGCAAACTGGATGACGGGGGCGGTAGCGAGCTGATCCGCACCATTCGCAGCGAGGGCTACATGTTCACCGCCAAGGTCCTTCGCACGCCATGAACCAGCGCCGCCGCGGCGCGCCGCTGTTCGTGCAGGCGCTGGGCTTGGTGACGCTGACCCTGGTGGCGGCGCAGCTGATCGCCATCGCCGTCATCTTCACCCTGCCGCCGCCGCCGCCCGAGCTCTATCGGCTGTCGGAGATCACGCGCGCCCTGAAAACGGGCCAGACGGTGCAGCCCCGCGATGGACGCGCTCTGGTGGTTCAGGCCCGCGCCAGGATGCCTTCCGGCGGCCCCGACTCCGCTCGCCGGGCAGAGTTCAAGGCCGGCATCGGTCGCGCCATCGACGTTGCGCCGGCGCGCATCGAGATCGTCACCGAAAACGGCCCACGCTTCTTTGTTCGGCGCTTCAAGGCGACCCCGAATGACCGGACAGGCGGTTCCGGCGGTCCTGCCGGGCCGGGCGGCCCGCGCGACCAGTTCATCGCCCGCGAGCTACCGCCGCCCGGCGAGCGCGGCGCTCGCGCCGGGCCGGCGCGCGACGAGCCGTTCATCTTCGGCGATTTCGAGCTGGGCGTGCGCCAGAGCGACGGCAGCTGGGTCGTGGTCGAGCCCAAGCCGACCTTCCGCTTCGACAGCTGGCAGCAGCGCGTGTTGCTGATTCTGGTGCTGTCGGTGCTGGCGGTCGCGCCGCTGGCCTGGCTGTTCGCGCGTCGGCTGGCCGAGCCCATCACCGCCTTCGCCGACGCCGCCGAGCGTCTTGGCCGCGACCCCCGCGCCCCGCCCCTGGAGCTGTCAGGCTCGACCGAGGTGGTGGCCGCCGCCAACGCCTTCAACATGATGCAAGAGCGCCTGCGCCGCTATGTCGAGGACCGGACAGCGATGATCGGGGCCATCGCCCACGACCTGCGCACACCCCTGACCCGCCTGCGGTTCCGCATCGAGGCCACGCCCGACGATGTGCGCGCCAAGCTGGCCGCAGACATCGACCAGATGGAGGCCATGATCTCGGCTGCCCTGGCCTTCGTTCGCGACACCACCCGCCCCGCCGAACGCACCAAGCTTGAGCTGGCCTCCCTGCTGGAGAGCGTGGTCGACGAAGCCGCCGAGACCGGAGGCCAGGCCACGGTCGAGCGCGCCGAGAAAATCGTCATCGAGGGCGATCCGATCGCGCTCAAGCGGCTAGTCGCCAATCTGGTCGAGAACGCCCTGAAATACGGCCAAGTGGCGCGCGGGCGCGTGTTCGCCGAGGGCGACATGGCGATCATCGAGATCGACGATGACGGCCCCGGCATCCCTCTGGCCGAGCAGGAGCGGGTGTTCGAGCCGTTCTTCCGCGGCGAGCCCTCGCGCAATCGCGAAACCGGCGGCATAGGCCTTGGTCTGGCGGTCGTGCGCTCGCTGGCCCGAGCCCATGGCGGCGACGTGACCCTGGTCAACCGACCCGAGGGCGGCCTGCGCGCCTGCGTTCGCCTGCCGATCTAACCCCAGGCGCGGCTTTGTTGCCGGCCTGCAAGGCTCAGCCTGGAGACTGACATTCTCCGGCAATCTCGCTGCGCTTGATGCCGGGGGAAGGAGCTCCTCATGACATCTCGTGTTGCGACCACCGCCGTCCTGGCTGCCCTGTTCCTGTCAACAGGCGTGCACGCCACGCCCCGGTGGAACGAAGGGCCCCGGCCTGGTCAAGGTTTCGGACCGCCCCCGCGAGAAGACGGCGAACACGGACCGGGGCATCGTCGCCCGCAACTCTTCATCAGCCCTGCTGGCGAGCCCTTCCGCGCGCCGGCCGAGGCTCCCTATCCTGTTGCGGCATGGTTCTCGGCCGGGGACGCCAACCACGACGGCGCGCTGTCGCGCGATGAGTTCGTCGCCGACGCCGGCCGCTTCTTCACCGTGCTCGATACGGACAAGGACGGCGTGATCGACGGTTTTGAGGTCTCGGCCTATGAGCGAAACATCGCACCGGAAATCCTTCAGGGGGTCAATATACCGCCTGGCGGAGGACGCGGCGGACGCGGCGGTCCTCCCGGCGGCGGCGATGGTCCGCCTCGCAAGCGCGGCGGACTGGTCGGCGGAGCCCTGCAGGGGGCGGCCCCCTACGCCCTGCTGGCCGAGCCGCAGCCGGTGATGGGCGCCGACGCGGACTTCAACCGCCGCATCTCCAGGGACGAAGCCGTCAAGGCCGCCAAGTCACGCTTTGCGCTGCTTGATGCGGACAAGGATGCCCTTCTCCGCGTGGAAGAGCTGCCCGCCACCCCCGTCCAGGCGCGGCGCCGCTAACCGCCCACCACGCTGGCGATGATGTTGATGCCCAGGGCCAGGATGGCGGTGTTGTAGGCGAAGGCGGTCGCCGCATGGGCGGTGACCAGCCGGCGCAGGCGCGAGGTCAGTATGGTGTTGTCTGAGACCTGGAAGGTCGCCCCGACGCTGAAGGCCAGATAGACGAAATCCATGTAGCTGGTCGGCGGCTCGCCGGGGAAACCGATGCCGCCCTTGCTTTTGCCGTCCCCAAAATGACGATGGGCGTAGTGCGGCACGAAGACCGACTGCAGCACCAGCCATGACAGGACCAGGGTCGCGCCCGCGCTGGTGGCGATGAACGCCTTGGCCAGGCCCTGCGCGGTCCGCGCCGCCACCATCGCATCGACCACCGCGCCCAGGCTGGCGACGATGGCGGCCAGCACGATCAACAGCAGCACCGGCTGACCCTCGTCGTCCCCAGCCGCCCGATCGCGGATCTCGGCCTCGTCGGCGCGCAGGAACATCCGCCAGGTCAGGATCAGATAGGTGAGGGCCGCCCCGTCCCAGCCCAGCAACAGATGCGAGCCTGTCGGAGCCTGCAGCCAGAAGGCCGTCGCCCAGACGAACAGGCCGACCACACAGCCCGCACCAAGCCGCCAGTGCGGCGGCGTGATGTGGCTCTTTGCCCTGGATTTGGCGGTCTTTGACAAGCTCGGAATCCCTTTGCCTTGCAGCCGCTGCGCCTGTTGCGTGCATTTACTCACGCTTTGAGGTGAACCGAACGTGGCTTCGCTGGTTACCTCTCTGAACGCGCAGGACACGACGCCATGACCGACCCCGACGCACCACCTCCTGTCGAGCCGCAGCCCCCGGAATACGACCCGGGGTCAACGCCTGATGAAATGCCCTCCCCCGTGTCACCGGTCGATCCTGGGGACGACCGCCCCTATGACGCCGCGCCCTGTTCGCCGACCGTGACCAGTATCGATTAGGAGCACCGTATGGACCTCGACAGCGAACGGCCCCGTGGCCGCCGCGGCTTCGCCGCCATGGACCCTGAACGTCGCCGCGAGATCGCGCGCAAAGGCGGGGCCAGCGTGCCCAGCGAGAAGCGAAGCTTCGCCAAGGATCGCGATCTTGCCGCCAATGCGGGTCGCAAGGGTGGATCTTCTTCCCGCACCGTGCGCCCCGGCGACTGAACGCCTGACCTGAACATGCTCGAAGCGCGCTGGATCCCCCCGTCCAGCGCGCTTTCGCGCGTCTAGCCTATCGTGTCAGCACATAGACCCCGAACGCGGGCTGGATGCTTTCCCACTTGCGCGAGACAGCCCACCCCGCCCGGCGCGCGATGGCCTCAAAAGCTTCGGGCCGGTACTTGTAAGAGTTCTCGGTGTGGATGGTTTCACCCGCCGCGAAGTCGAACGTCCGTCCCGCTATCGTCACACGCTGGGCCGTCGCGCTGACCAGGTGCATCTCGACCCGGCTTTCCTGCTCGTTCCAGACGGCCCTGTGCGCGAAGCCCGCGAGATCGAAATCGCCGCCCAGTTCGTGATTGATCCGTGCAAGGATGTTGAGGTTGAAGGCCGCCGTGACGCCCTGGGCGTCGTCATAGGCCGGGATCAGCACTGCGGCCGACTTGGCGACGTCTGCGCCCACCACCATCATCGCGCCATCGCCCAGCAGGTCGCCGGCACGACGCAGGAAGTCTTCGGCTTCGAGCGGCGGGAAGTTGCCGATGGTGGATCCGGGAAAGAACCCGACGGCGACACGTCCCGCCACGGCGGATGGCAACCGTAGGGCCCGCGTGAAGTCGTCGACCAGCGGCGCAACCGTCAGCGAAGGATAGCTGGTCTTGATGGCCGCAGTCGCCTCGTCCAGCGCGCTCTGGCTGATGTCGATGGGCGCATAGGCCGAGAGTTGCGGCGCCGCGTCCAGAAGGATCCGGGTCTTGACGCTGGCCCCACTGCCGAACTCCACCAGCGCTGCACCATCGGGGATCCGCGCAGCAATCTCCGGCGCGATCTGGCGAAGCAGCGCGGTCTCGGTGCGGGTCAGATAGTATTCCGGCAGATCGCAGATCGCCTCGAACAGCCGCGAGCCCTCGGCGTCATAGAAATACTTGCTGGGCAGCGTCTTTGGACGGGCCGATAGACCCGCCACCACATCTTCCAGGAAGCGGTTGTCGCTCGGAACGTCCAGGATCTCGGGGTCGTCGGCCAGCCGGACGCCGGCGAAAACCCAGCGCTTCTCCGGATGGAAGAAATTGCGGTAGGTCGCCCGCGTATGGCCGGGCGGTGTCGCCGCGCAACCGCCGCGCAGCACCATCTGGTTGACCATGAACTTGCCGTTGTACTCGCCCAGCGCGCCCGCGCCGGGACGAAACCCGGGATAGGCGGCATAGCTGCTGGAGGTCCACTGCCACACATGGCCGTGCAGTTGGCGCAGGCCGCCGGCGCCCGGCGCGCGCGCAGCAGCTTCCCATTCGGCTTCGGTCGGGAGGCGCCGACCCGACCAGGTCGCATAGGCCGCCGCCTCGTAATAGCTGACATGCGAGACCGGCTCACCGGGTTCGATAGGCTGACGTCCAGCCAGGGTCATGGCCGACCAGCCGTTCCCTTCCTGGCGCCAATACAGCGGCGCCGCCCATCCTTCCTCGACCACGCGCGCCCAGCCGTCGGAAAGCCACAGCTCAGCCCTGGCGTAACCCCCCGCGTCGATGAAGGCGATCCACTCGCTGTTGGTCACCAGTCGGTCACTCAAGCGATAGGGCGCCAGATAGGTCTTGTGCCGCGGGCGCTCGTTATCGAACGCAAAGCCTGTCCCGCCGGCGCCGACCTCGACCACACCGCCCTCGAACGGCACAAAGCGCTCCGGATCGAACGATTCCTGGCCGCGGCGACCCATCTGGGCCTGATAGACCGGGTCCAGCGGCGACTGGGCAAACAGATGCAGGATGTCCATCAGGATCAGCTCCTGATGCTGCTCCTCATGGGCAAGCCCCAGATCCAGGCGCTCACGGGCATCCCGGAGCAAAGACGGGCCCGACAACAGCCGGGCCATCGCCGCATCGACATGGGCGCGATAGGCGCCGACTTCGGCGGTCGATGGACGGGTCAGCAAGCCCCGCGCCGGCCTCGGCTGGCGGGGCCCCAGCGCCTCGTAATAGGAATTGAACAGGTAGCCAAAGCGGGGGTCAAACACCGCGTAGCCATCGAGATAGGGGACCAGCAGGAAGGTCTCGAAAAACCAGGTTGTATGCGCCCTGTGCCACTTTGTCGGACTGGCGTCAGCCATCGACTGGGCGGCCTGATCTTCGGCCGACAGCGGGACCGCTAGAGCCTCGGTGCGCCGTCTGACCGCCTGATAGCGTTCAAGGTCTCGCGCGGCGGACGCCTGGACGGCCTCCGATGCGTGCAGGTCGTCCGGGCTCATGCGCTCTCCTGGCAGCCAAGACCGAGTTCTAGCGAGACCCGGCAGAGGACAACGTGTCTAGAGTTTGGGTGTTCCAGGGCCGAGTTTCAATAGCTGCGCATAGGGCGGTTGTTGCAGGCGACGCCGTAAGAGGGGTTTTGCCGCGTCCTTGCGAGGCCCGGGCCGGGATCAACGCGTCCAGCCGGGTCGGCCGCGCCAGGCCCGAGAGACGAAACGCACCCTGCCGACGCCGTTCCAAGGAACCGTGGCCCACGCCGGAAACTGCCCAAGGCGCGATGCCCTACCGCCGCGATAAACATCGTCTGCCATCACCTGGCGGATACTTAACGGGCAACATTGCGCAAATCCAGAAACCGACAACGTTGTCATAGATAAGACAGTCTATCCGCCAAGCCGTGGGGCGCTATACTCACGCCCAAGGCGGACAATAGTTTCGCCAAAATGCGCAGGCAGGATGAGCAATGCAAAATGAAGGGCCTGGCGCCATCGCGCCCCCGACCAAACACGCGCGTCTCGTGACATGGGTCAACGAAGTCGCCGCCCTGACCAAGCCCAAAGCCATCTATTGGTGCGACGGCTCGGACGCCGAGTGGGAGCGCCTCACCGGCGAACTGATCGCGTCCGGCACGCTCAAGCGCCTCAACCCCGAGCTCCGCCCCAACTCCTTTTACGCCGCCTCGGATCCGCGAGACGTCGCCCGGGTCGAGAGCCGCACCTTCATCTGTTCGCAGGATCAGGAAGACGCCGGCCCGACCAACAACTGGCGCGACCCTGTGGAAATGCGCGCCACCCTGCATGGCCTGTTCGACGGCTGCATGCGCGGCCGCACAATGTATGTCGTGCCGTTCTCGATGGGCCCGGTCGGCTCGCCGATCAGCGCCCTGGGCGTGGAGATCACCGACAGCGCCTATGTGGCCGTTTCGATGCGGGTGATGACCCGCATGGGCCAGGCCGCGCTCGACGCGCTGGGCGATGACGGGTTCTTTGTGCCCGCTCTTCACACCCTGGGCGCGCCGCTGGAGCAAGGTCAGGCCGACGTTGCCTGGCCCTGCAACGACGACAAATACATCGTCCATTTCCCGGAGAGCCGCGAGATCTGGTCCTACGGCTCTGGCTATGGCGGCAACGCCCTTCTGGGCAAGAAGTGCTACGCCCTGCGCATCGCTTCGGTCATGGCCCGCGACGAAGGCTGGCTGGCCGAGCACATGCTGATCCTCAAGCTGACCTCGCCGGCCGGCAAGGTCCGCTATGTGGCCGCCGCCTTCCCCAGCGCCTGCGGCAAGACCAACATGGCCATGTTGCAGCCCACCCTGCCCGGCTGGAAGGCCGAGACCATCGGCGACGACATCTGCTGGATGCGGTTCGGGGCCGACGGCCGGCTGTATGCGATCAATCCAGAGGCCGGCTTCTTCGGCGTCGCTCCGGGTACAGGGGTTCTGACCAACCGCAACGCCATCGACACCCTGCACGCCAACTGCATCTACACCAACGTCGCCCTCACCGCCGACGGCGACGTCTGGTGGGAAGGCCTCACGCCTACGCCGCCTGAGGGGCTGACCGACTGGAAGGGCAGAGCCTGGAGCCCCGCTATGGGCGAACCTGCCGCCCATCCGAACGCCCGCTTCGCCGTACCGGCCGGCCAGTGCCCCGTCATCGCCGACGAGTGGGAAGATCCGGCCGGCGTGCCGATCTCGGCCATCCTGTTCGGCGGCCGCCGCGCCTCGGCCGTGCCGCTGGTCACCGAGGCCTTCGACTGGGAGCACGGTGTGTTCCTGGCCTCTAACGTGGCCTCGGAAGGCACCGCAGCAGCCGAAGGCAAGATCGGCGAACTGCGCCGCGATCCCTTCGCCATGCTGCCCTTCTGCGGCTACAACATGGGTGACTATTTCAGCCACTGGCTGAAGGTCGGGGCCAGCGCCGATCCCGCCAAGCTGCCGCGGATCTATTTCGTCAACTGGTTCCGCAAGGACGAGACCGGAAAGTTCGTCTGGCCCGGCTACGGCGAAAACGCCCGCGTCCTGAAATGGATCGTCGAGCGACTCGAAGGCGAGACGGACGCTGTGGACAGCGCCATCGGCCGCCTTCCCGCTTCGGGCGCGCTGGATGTGTCCGGCTTGGGACTCGACCAGGCGGCGCTGAATCTGCTGCTGACGGTCGACAGATCGATCTGGCTGGAGGAAGCCGCCCTGATCCTCGACGCCTACAAGCGCCTCGGCTCGCGCATGCCTCAGGCGCTCTACGCCCAGTTGGAAGCCCTGACCGGCCGGCTCACGCCGGTCGCTGCGGAAAGCCGAGCCCTGGAAAGCGTCTAAACTCGGCGGAAGGGGCCAGGAGGTCTGAGTTACCAGACTGGCCCCTACTCCGCCCCCTCGCGCTCGAGAAGCGCCTTGGCGGCGGCCTTCTCGGCGTCCTGGCGCGAGCGGCCGGCAGCGAAGACGGAATCGACGCCGAGGACGCTCACCTGGACGGTGAAAACCGGCGCGTGATCGGGTCCGGTGCGGTCCTTGACGGCATAGGTCGGCAAGGGCTTGCCCTGGGCCTGAGCCCACTCCTGCAGCGCGGTCTTGGGATCGCGGGGCTTGCCAAGGGCGGCGCGGTCGAACTCGGCGCTCCACAGGTCCAGGAACACCCGGCGCGCCGTCTCCAGCCCACCATCACGATACAAGGCGGCCATGAGGGCCTCGCAGCCGCCGGCCAGGATAGAGTCGGTCTCGCGACCGCCTACCTTGCTGGACGAGGCTGACAGACGCAGGGCCGGCCCCAGTTCGGCGGCGCGGGCCACGCGGGCGCAGGTCTCGCGGCTGACCAGAGCGTTGAGGCGCGGGGCCAGTTCGCCCTCCTTGGCCTGCGGGTACCGGTCGGCCAGGGCTTCTGCGGCCAGCAGGCCCAGCACGCGGTCGCCGATAAATTCGAGGACCTCGTTGTCGGCGGTCTTCTTGGCGCCGTCCCCGACGCTGGCGTGCGTCAGGGCCTGTTCCAGCAGGGCGCGATCCGTGAATGTGTAACCGATCCGGCGCTCCAGGTCGCCGACGGCGACGACCCGTCTATCCATGGTTCAGCTTCACTTCAGGACGCGGAAGAAGCGGCTGGGACGCGCGTCCAGAACCCAGGTCCAGGGCTTGAACAGGGCCGCTTTACGGTTCCAGGACAGCAGGATGATCTGGGCCTTGCCAACCAGGTTCTCGGCAGGAACGAAGCCGACCCCGACCTCGTCGCCGATATACTGGTCCAGCTCATAGTCCCACTTGCAGACGCCAGGACCAGTCTTGAACGGCGAGACGCCCGGGTCGAACCGGCTGTCGGCCGAGTTATCGCGGTTGTCGCCCATGAAGAAATAGCAGCCCTCGGGCACCGTATAGATGCCCGTATTGTCGCCGCGGCTGTCGGGGCCGTAGTCCTGGGTCTGGTACTTGCGGCCTTCGGGATTGGTTTCCTCGAAGCGCTGGACCTGCTGGGTGAAGCCATAGCCCATGTCGACCAGGGCGGGATCGCGCGAGGCCATAGCCAGGGGCTTGCCGTTGATGTTGACCACGCCGCCGCGCACCTGGACCTTGTCGCCCGGCATACCGATCAGGCGCTTGATATAATCGGTGCGATTGTCGCGCGGCAGCTTGAAGACGACGATGTCGCCCCGCTTGGGCGCCTTATCCAGGATCCGGCCATTCAGGATCGGCGGGCTGAACGGGATAGAGTGCTTGCTCCAGCCATAGCTGAACTTGCTGACGATGATGTAGTCACCTTCCAGCAGGTTGGGCTCCATCGAACCCGAAGGGATCGTGAAGGGCTGGAATAGCAGGACCCGCAGCACCAGGGCGATGCCCAAGGCATAGGCCACCGTCTTGATGATCTCGATGAATTCCTTGACGGCTCCGCCCTGTTCCTCGGGCTGCGCGTTATCGTCGGCGGCGTCGGTCATGCGGGCGCTGGGCTCTCGAGCAATGGGATTCCGGCGAACCGGACAGGCTTAGCTAGACGCGCTTTACACTACGGGCAAGCTCCACGCCGGTTAACTCGTCTTCATGGCGGAGGTTGGGCCGCCGCGCGGAGGCTATTCATCCTCGACCAAAAGGCGGATCTCCACGGTTCCTCCGGCCTCATAAACGGGATTGCCGGCCAGGCAGGATCGCGCGTCCTCCAAGCCCTCCGCCGCCACCCTGATGAAGCCGGTCAGATGATCGGACGTCGCTCGCGACGACCCGTCCCGGCGAAAACAGGCGCCGTCGCCAAGACTGCTGCCGCCGCGCAGACGCCCGCCATGGGCCAGTCCGTCCAGATAGGCCGGCCAGTCCGCCGCCGCCTCGTTGACCGCGTCGCCATGCATCAACAGAAGAAACTCGCTCATCGGGCCGGCGTCCTCTTTTGCGGTTCAGATGGCCTCGATGATCACGAAGGCCTGGGCATAGGGATGATCGTCGGTCAGCGACAGATGGATCACCGGGGTCATGCCGGCGGGCACCATCGAGGCCAGTTGCGCCGCCGCGCCGCCGCTCAAGGCCATGGTCGGCTTGCCCGACGGCAGGTTGACCACGCCCATGCCGGCCAGATGCACGCCGCGCTTGAGGCCGGTGCCCAGGGCCTTGGAGCAGGCCTCCTTGGCCGCGAACCGCTTGGCGTAGCTGCTGGCGCGATCAGGCTTGCGCTCGGAGCGCTTGCGCTCGATGTCGGTGAACACCTTGTTGGTGAACCTGTCGCCGAACCGCTCCAGCGACTTTTCGATCCGCCGGATGTCGCACAGGTCCGAACCGATGCCGATGATCACGCGGCCAACTCGGCGCGCGCGGCATCCATCAGGGCCCGCATCCGATGAATGGCCTGAGGCAGCCCCACGAAGATTGCCTCGCCGATCAAGAAATGGCCGATGTTGAGCTCGGCGATCTCCGGGATCGCCGCGATCGGCTTGACCGTGGCGTAGTCGATGCCGTGGCCGGCGTGAACCTCCAGACCCAGGCTGGAGGCCAGGGCTGCGGCGTCCTGCAGGCGCCTGAGGATGGCGGCGGCCCGCTCGACCTCCCCGGCCCGCGCGGCGTCGCAATAGGCGCCCGTGTGCAGCTCGATCACCTGGGCGCCCAGGCGATGCGAGGCCTCGATCTGGCTGGCCTCGGCGTCAATGAACAGCGACACTCGGGCGCCGGCTTCGCGCAGCCGAATGGTGGCGGCGGCGATGGCGTCATAGCCGCGCAGCACGTCGAGGCCGCCCTCGGTCGTCACCTCCTCGCGGCGCTCGGGCACCAGGCAGGCGGCATGCGGCCGGGCCTGCAGGGCGATACCGACCATCTCGTCGGTGACGGCCATCTCGAAGTTCAGCGGCTTGCCGCGCTTGAGGCACAGTTCGTTCAGCAGCGCGATGTCGGCGTCGGAGATATGCCGACGATCCTCGCGCAGGTGGGCGGTGATCCCGTCGGCGCCGGCGGCCAGGGCCAGCTCGGCGGCGCGCACCGGCTCGGGATAGGTGGACCCCCGTGCATTGCGGATCGTCGCCACGTGGTCGATGTTGACGCCCAGTCGGACGTTCAGCTGATGCTCGCTAAGAATTTTTCCGCCCTCGATCGCGATCGGCGCCCGATGGCTGGCCGTCCGTGACAGTCTATCCCCTTCCGGCCGACGGGTGGAGACCGGAAAAGCAACAGCCGCGCAGTTCTGCTCAACCCGGGGAAAACGGCGTGGACAGCAGGCCCGCCGCCGTTGAAGGTCGCGTCCTTGGGAAACTGTGGGGACGGAACATGATCCTGAAAACTGCGCGGACTGCGGCCCTGGCCATGCTGATGGCGACGACAGCTGTTTCGGCGATGGCGGAGACGACCGTTTCGGCCAGCCGGCTCAAGGCCTTGAAGGCGCAGGCCGTGGCCGGCGTCGAGTCCCGGGCCAAGCTGTCCCAGGTGATGAACGACCAGATCTTCTCCTTCGGCGAGTTGGGCTTCCAGGAGGTCGAGACCTCGAAATACATCACCGGCGTGCTGGAGGAGAACGGCTTTACCGTGGTGCGCGGCGTGTCGGGCATTCCGACGGCCTGGACCGCAACCTGGACCCACGGCAAGGGCGGCCCCACGATCGCCTTCGGCAGCGACATCGACTGCATTCCCAAGGCCTCGCAAAAGCCCGGCGTGCCTTGGCACGACCCGATCGTCGCCGGCGCACCGGGCCATGGCGAGGGCCATAACTCCGGCCAAGCCCTGAACGTCGTCGCCGCCCTGGCGCTCAAGGACCTGATGATCAAGGAGAACATCGCCGGGACCCTGATGCTGTGGCCCGGCGTCGCCGAGGAACTGGTGGCCGGCAAGGCCTACATGGTCCGCGACGGGGTGTTCACAGACGTGGACGCCACGATCTTCACCCATGTGGGGACCAATCTGGCCACCACCTGGGGCCAACCGACGGGCACGGGGCTGGTGTCGGTGAAGTACAATTTCCATGGCGAATCCGCGCACTCGGCCGGCGCGCCCTGGCGCGGCCGCAGCGCGCTGGACGCGGTTGAGCTGATGAACATCGGCTGGAACATGCGCCGCGAGCACCTCAATCCCACGCAACGCTCGCACCATGTCATCGTCGATGGCGGCGATCAGCCCAATGTCGTGCCGTCGGAAGCCAGCGTCTGGTACTATTTCCGCGAGCAGAGCTTCGACGCGATCAAGAAGAACTACGCCATCGGCGACAGGATCGCCCAGGCCGCCGCTGACATGACCGACACCAAGGTCGACCACCAGGTGATCGGCACGGCCGCGCCTCGCCATTTCAACCGACCGATGGCGCAGGCCGCTCAGGCCAATATCGAGGCGGTCGGCCTGCCGGTCTGGACCGCCGACGAGCAGGCCTTCGCCAAGGCCGTGCAGACCAATATCGGCGCGCCCAAGCAGACCGGTCTCGACATCAAGCTGAAGGGCCTGTCGCCGCCGGATCCCAAGCCGGAAAGCGGCGGCTCGGACGATATCGGCGACATTTCGTGGATCATGCCGACCATCACCATCAACTATCCGTCCAATATCCCCGAACTACCGGGGCACCACTGGGCCAACGCGATCTCTATGGCCACGCCCATCGCCCACAAGGGCGTGGCGGCGGGCTCCAAGGTTGTGGCGATGACGGCGCTGGATCTCCTGACCCAGCCCAAGCTGCTGGCCGCGGCCAACAGCTACTTCAAGGACGTCCAGACCAAGGACCAGAAATACGTGCCGATGCTGGCGGCGACCGACAAGCCGCAGACCCAGATCAACGCCAACATCATGGCCACCTACCGCCCGGCGATGAGCAAGTTCTACTACGATCCCGCCAAGTACGGGACCTATCTGGAACAACTGGGCGTCGAATGGCCGGTCAAGCAGCTGACGCCCCCTTCTGCCAAGTAGGGGGCGGCCAAGGGACTACTGGGCTTTAAGCCGGCGGCTGCCTGGATCTTCGATGGGGATCGCGGCAAGCTCCGGCGGCAGGGCGTCGGCGGGATAGGCCGGCACTTCCAGGCTGCACAGCGAGACCAGCGGCACGCCGACATCGACCTTGCCACCCGAGCGGTCGACGATGCAGGCCGCCGCGATGACGTCGCCGCCGGCCTCCTGGATTGCGGCTATGCACTCGCGCGACGACAGACCGGTGGTGACGATATCCTCGACCATCACGACCTTCTGGCCGGGCTCCAGATGGAAGCCGCGCCGAAACTTGAAGCCGCCGCCCTCACGCTCGACATAGATCGAGGCG
Source organism: Caulobacter sp. ErkDOM-C (assembly GCF_048541825.1). GTDB lineage: Bacteria > Pseudomonadota > Alphaproteobacteria > Caulobacterales > Caulobacteraceae > Caulobacter. The sequence continues at coordinate 2,129,456 of NZ_CP183332.1, forward strand.
ACGTTCAGATGACGAGCGGTCTCATAGCCGGGGATAATTCCGCCCACGGCCGGCGACACCGCCACATCGGGCTGGCCGACGGTGGCGATGATCTTCTCGGCCAGGGCCTTGCACAGGCGCTCGCAGCGCTCGGGCCGCATGAACACCAGGTTCTTCTGCAGGAAGACCGGGCTGTGCAGGCCGCTGGACAGCACGAAGTGGCCTTCGCGCAAGGCCCCTGCGGCGCGGAATTCGTCGAGGACGTCATCATTGGTCATGGCGGGGATATAGCTGAGGCGCGCGAGTCTTTAAACGGGGGTCACGTCTTGCGTCGCGGATCGGATTTGGCTCTATCGCCCCCATGACCGAACCTCTCCGCCCCCGCATCGGCTGCGGCGCCGCCATCCTCGACGACCAGGGTCGCCTGCTGCTGGTGAAGCGCGTCAAGCCTCCCGAGGCCGATCACTGGGGCGTTCCCGGCGGCAAGCTCGACTGGGGCGAGGCCGCCCGCACCTGCGCCGAACGCGAGATCCTCGAGGAACTGGGGGTCAGAATTGTCGCCGGACCGGTGCTGGCCGTGACCGACATGATCGCCGACGACTATCACTGGGTGGCGATCACCTATCGAACCGATAGCTTCGAAGGCGATCCGGTGATCCAGGAAGACCACGCCCTGTCGGAGTGGGGCTGGTTCGCTCTCAACGCCCTGCCCTCGCCGCTGACGGCTTCCACGGCCGACGCTATCGCAGCGCTGAAAGCCTAACCGCGCGTCCGGTCCACGGTCTCGACCGAAGGACAGGCCCGCAGCGCCGCAGAGATATTGGTCAGGTGCTTGGCGTCGCGCACCTCGACATCGATGTCGGTGTCGAAGAAGTCGCTCTGGCGATGGTGCATGCGCAGGTTGACGATATTGCCGCCGGCCTCGCCGATGATCGTGCACACTTGGCCCAGCACGCCCGGCGCGTTCTGGATCGTGGCGTGCAGGCGGGTCAGGGACACCGTCTCGCGCTCGGCCTCGGGCGTCCAGTTCAGGTCGCGCCAGAGATCCTCGCGATCCTCGTAGTCGGCCAGCTTGGGACAATCGATGGTGTGGACGTCAAGGCCCCCGTCCTGGCCCGCTTCCCCATCCTCGCGAAGGATGCCCACGATGCGATCGCCAGGCACCGGGCTGCAGCAATGGGCGAAGTGCAGCGAGACGCCCGGCGTCAGACCGCCGCCGCGCACATAAAGCCGCGCGCCCTTGCCGCCCTCGATCTTGCGACGGGCCGAGGCGGCGGCCATGTCGCTGTCCTTCATGCCCGGAAAGGCGGTTTCCAGAACCTGGCTGGGCGAGACCCGGCCACGGCCGACGGCGTCGAACAGAGTCTCGTCGCTGTCCAGCGCAAACCGCTCCAGGATCGGGCGCAGCGAGACGTCCTTCAACTTCTTGCCGGCCCGCTCAAAGATCTGCTCCACGGATGCCTTGCCCAGGCGCAGGAACTCTTCTTTCTCGGTCTGGCGGATGTGGCGGCGGATCGCCGAGCGCGCGCGGCCGGTCACGGTCAGCGAACGCCAGTCCGGTGGCACCACGGGCTTGGCGCCCCGAATGACCTCGACCACGTCGCCGTTATTGAGGCCGGTGCGCAGCGGCTTCAGCTCGCCATTGATCTTCACGCCAATGCAGGTGTCGCCGACGCTGGTGTGAACGGCATAGGCGAAGTCGAGCGGCATGGCGCCGCGCGGCAGGCTGACCAGCTTGCCCTTGGGCGTGAAGACGAACACTTGGTCGAGGAACATCTCGAGCTTGGCGTGCTCGACCAGCTCTTCGGCGTCGCCGCCGTGTTCCAGCACCTGGACCAACTGGCGCAGATTGGCCAGCGGATCGCGGCCGCCGGCGGCTTCCATGCCTTCCAGGTCAAGGCCGTACGAGGCGTCCTTGTAGCGGAAGTGGGCGGCGACACCCTCTTCGTTGACGCGGTCCATCGCCTCGGTGCGGATCTGCATCTCGATGCGCATACCGCGCGGCCCCACCACGGTGGTGTGCAGCGAGCGGTAGTTGTTGCGCTTGGGCGTCGAGATGAAGTCCTTGAAGCGGTCCGGCACACTGGACCAGGACCGGTGCAGGACGCCCAACGCACGATAGCAGTCCTCCTCGCTGTCGACGATCACGCGGAAGGCATAGATGTCGGACATCTGCGAGAAGCCGATCGATTTGCGCTGCAACTTGCGCCAGATCGAATAGGGCGACTTTTCACGGCCGAAGACCCGGGCCGGAACGCCGGCGGATTCCAGTCGCGCCGCGATCTCTTGCGAGACCAGCGCTACCGCCCCGCCCTGCTCGGCGCGCAGGGTGTCCAGCCGTCGAATGATGGCGTTGCGGGCCACCGGATTGGTGTGCTCGAAGCTGAGCTCCTCCAGCTCCGTGCAGATGCGGTGGCAGCCGATGTTGCGGGCCAGGGGCGCGTAGATGTCGCGCGTCTCGCGGGCGATGCGCTCGCGCTTGGCCTGACTTTTGATGAAATGCAGCGTCCGCATGTTGTGCAGACGATCGGCCAGCTTCACCAGCAGGACGCGAACGTCCTTGCTGATGGCCAGGATGAACTTGCGCAGGTTCTCGGCCTGGCGCGAATGCTCAGCCTGGAGCTCCAGCTTGGAAAGCTTGGTCACGCCCTCGACCAGCTCGGCGATCTCGTCGCCGAACAGGCCCGCGATGTCCTCGCGGGTGACGGGCGTGTCCTCGATCACGTCATGCAGCAGAGCCGTGACGATGGTCGCAGTGTCGAGCCGGTACTCGGTCAGAATGCCGGCCACCTCGATGGGGTGGGCGTAGTAGGGGTCGCCGCTGGCCCGGGTCTGACTGCCGTGCATGCGCATGGCGTAGACATAGGCGCGGTTCAGCAGCGCCTCGTCGGCGGTCGGGTCGTAGGAATGGACCCGCTCGATCAGTTCGTACTGGCGAAGAATCTTCTGGCGCGGCTTGGCAGCCGGCGTCGGGATCGCCTGGACCTCGCTGGCCGCCAGAAACGACGACGCGCCCGAGTCGCCCCCAAGCGGGGGAACTTCGGACGCGCGTTCGGATGGAGCGGCGGCAGGCGCCGCTTCAAGAATCAGAGGGTCTGTGCCGTCGGGGCTCAGTACCGTTCCTCTTGACCGCCATCGCGGTCGCTTTGCAGAGCGCGAACCAGTTCCAGTTCGCTCATCTGCATGTGGCTCGGATCCGCCAGCAGGGCCAGGGTCTCGGCTTCTTCTTCGGCTTCGGTGTGCTCATCGACGCGCTGCAGCGTGCTGATCAGCTGTTCCTTGAGGCCTTCGTGATCGACGACGTCGTCGGCGATCTCGCGCAGGGCGACGACCGGGTTCTTGTCGTTATCACGATCGACCAGCAGGGCGGCGCCAGCCGAGATGCCGCGCGCCCGATGGGCGGACAGCAGAACCAGTGCGAAACGGTTCGGAACCTTCTCGACGCAATCTTCGACGGTGACGCGGGCCATGAATTCCTCGGGCTAGCCGTGACGCTCTGCAAAATAAGGGTTTGAGCGGCGTTACGCAACGCCGCTGAGTCTTTGCCCGTCTTTCGCGAGGGGGCGCTTATGCCCGCTTCGCGCCGGTAAGTCCAGTGCGCGAAGTTCAGGGCCTGGCGTCGCGTCCAACGCTGGCGGCGTTCGCCAAGTGGGCGGCGGTCTCGCCGCTGACGGGATGGCGCCAATCCGGCGCGATCTCGGCCAGGGGTCCCATCACAAACAGGCGCTCATGAGCGCGCGGGTGCGGCGCCATCACGACGTCGGAAATCACACGGCGGCCGTGAGCGATCAGGTCGAGATCCAGGGTCCTGGAAGCATTGAGCTCTCCGCGCACGCGCCCGAAGCGCGCCTCGATACGATGCAGGGCTGCAAGCGTCGCCGCCGGATCAAGCAAGGTTTTCACCACCGCCACACCGTTCAGATAGGCAGGCCCGGCTGGATCAGGCCAAGCGGCGGATGTCCACCACGACGAGCGCGCCACCACAGCGAGACCCTCAGAGGAAAAGGCCTCCAGCGCGGCTTCCAACAAGGCTTCGCGACTCGTGTAGGCTCCCGACAGATTACAGCCGAGCGCCACGATTATGGTCTCGTCCAAGCCATTTTGATCGACCGTATTTTCCAAGGACTTGCCGCTTTGACCTTCCATCCCACAGACCGTCTGGCCCTGTTCATCGACGGGGCCAACCTCTACTCGGCCGCCAAGGCGCTGGGCTTCGACATCGACTACCGCAAGCTGCTCGACGAGTTCAGAAAGCGGGGCGTTCTGATACGGGCGTACTACTACACCGCCATCAACGAGAATGACGACTATTCGCCCATCCGGCCGCTGGTCGACTGGCTCGACTACAACGGCTTCACCCTCGTCACCAAGCCGGCCCGTGAGTTCACCGACAGCCAGGGCCGCAAGCGCTGGCGTGGCGACATGGACGTCGAGATCGCCGTCGACATGCTGCAGATGGCCGAGACCGCCGACCATCTGGTGCTGTTCTCCGGCGACGGTGACTTCCGCGCCCTGGTCGAGGCCGTGCAGCGCAAGGGGCGCCGGGTGACCGTGGTCTCGACGATGAAGAGCCAGCCGCCGATGACCAGCGACGACCTTCGCCGCCAGGCAGACGACTTCGTCGACCTGAACGACCTGGCCAACATCGTCGGTCGTCCACAGCGCGCGCCTGCGCCACGCCCGATGGTCGACGCCCGCACCCAGGCCGAACGCGAGGCGGACGATGAATATTGAGCAGCCCTCCAACATCGCTGGCGAACAGGTCCCCTCACCCGCCGAGCCGCCGCGCGACTGTCCGCTGTGTCCTCGGCTGGTGGCCTATCGCCGCGAGAACCAGGATCTCTATCCCGACTGGTTCAATGGACCCGCGCCGTCGTTCGGCGACCGGGATGCGCGGCTCCTTATCGTGGGACTGGCCCCCGGTCGCAAGGGGGCCAACCGCACCGGGCGGCCGTTCACCGGCGACTATGCCGGGACCCTGCTCTACGAAACCCTGATCAAGTTCGGCTTCGCCACCGGCAAGTTCGAGGCGCGACCGGACGACTCCCTCAGGCTGATCGGCAGCGCGGTGACCAACGCCGTCCGTTGCGCCCCGCCCGGCAACAAGCCCGAGACCCGCGAGGAGAACACCTGCAGGCCCTTCCTGACCAACCGGATAGAGGCCTTCCCGAGGCTGAAGGCCATCGTCACCCTGGGCGACGTGTCGCGGCGGAATGTGCTGAAGGCCCTGGGCCTGAAAGGCTCTGCCGGCATCCCCGGCCATGGCTCGGAGTTCCAGGCCGGCCCCTATCGGGTGTTCAACAGCTATCACTGCTCGCGGCTCAACACGAACACGGGCCGCCTCACTACGCCGATGTTCGAGGACCTGTTCGCCCGCGTGAAGGCCTATATCGAGGCGGCCGGCTAGAGGCGCCGAAACCAGAAGCGCCGCCTAGATCAGCCCGGTGGTCTTCAGGCGCACCCTGGCCAGGATGTCGTCGGCGGTCAGGAACAGGGTGTGGCCGTCCTCGCCGAACGCGCAGTTGGCGATGGGGCGACCCGCGTCGATGACGCCGATCAACTCGCCAGCTGGCGTGATCACCAGCACACCGCCAGGGCCCGTGGCGTAGAGGCGTCCCTCGGTGTCCAGGCACATCCCATCCGGCAGGCCCGCACCCCCGGACTTGTGCAGGGCCATGGCGTCGAAGAACAGCTGGCGCTTCACCGGCAGGCCGTCGTCGCCCAGGTCATAGACCATAATCACCGGCCCTTCAGGATCGGATACGGCGACATAGAGCCGCTTCTCATCTGGGGTCAGCGCCAGGCCATTGGGGAAGGTCAGCTTGTCATCAACCACGACGACCGAGCCGTCGGGGCGCCGCAGGTAGACGCCGTTGAACGCCATCTCCTTCAGCGGCGAGTTGTTCATGCCCTCAAGGCCGTAGGGCGGATCGGTGAAATAGATCGCGCCGGCCATCGCCCCCGTTTGGGCGACAGCCAGATCGTTGGGACTGCTGAATTTCTTGCCCTGATAGCGGTCAAGCAGGATCGTCTTCTGCCTGGTCTTCAGATCGACTCTGGAGATCGCCCGGTTCCCATGGTCGCAGACCAGCAGCGCGCCTGCGGCGTCCAGCGCCAGGCCGTTCGAGCCAGGCTCGCGGAAGGCCTTAGTCGGCGGGCCGTCATAGCCCGACGGCTTGAGGAACACGCTCGCGCCGTCAGCCTCGCTCCAGCGATACATCGTGTTGGCGGGCACGTCGGAGAAGACAAGATAGCCACCCTCCCTCACCCAGACCGGCCCTTCGGACCAGACGAAGCCGTCGGCCAACTGTTCGATCCTGGCGTCGGGCGCGACCACCGCGTCCAGCGCGCGAGACAGGCGACGGATGCTTCCAACCGTCGGACGGGCGGCGTGGGCAGACACGGAGAACCCTCCGGCAAGAACGGCGGCGCTGGCCCCCAGGGTGATGGAACGGCGCGTCGGCGTCATGGGGTTGGGTCCTCACGTTATGACAGCGATGTCATAGCAATCCTCCCCTTCTCTGGCGACCCGCGTTACGCGCTGGGGTCAAAAAAGTCGGGTGCGGACGCGCGGCACAGCGTCCAGCCAACGCGCATAGGCCGCCTCGCGCTGATGCAAGGGCATGGATGGGGTCAAACCCTCGGCAGCGGGACGCGCGGCAGCCGCCTGTTCCAGCGAGGCATAGACGCCGGCCCCCAGGCCCGCGAACAGCGCCGCACCCAAGGCGGTTGTTTCCAGATAGCTGGCCCGCTGGACCTGCATGCCCGTCAGGTCCGCGAGCCGCTGCGAGAACCAGGCGCTCTTGGACATGCCCCCGTCGATCCGGAGTTGGGCGTCGTCTCCGAAAGCTTCCGGAGCATCGGCGCGCATGGCCTCGATCAGGTCGCGACTCTGCAGGGCGCAGGAATCATAGGTGGCCGCCGCGATCTCGGGCAGGCCGGCGTCCCGCGTCAGTCCGAAGATCGCGCCCCTTGCGCCCGCGTCCCACCAGGGCGCCCCCAGCCCGGTGAAGGCGGGCACCACCACCACGCTGTGGTCGGACCTGGCTGCTCGCGCCAGGGCTTCTGCGGCGCGCGGGCCACCGGTGATCCCAAGCCCCTCGCCCAGCCACTGGATCGCGGCGCCAGCGACGAAGATGGACCCTTCCAGAGCATAAGTCGTCTTGCCGCCGACCCGCGCCGCGACGGTGGTCAGCAGGCGCGAACGCGACACCGGTCGGGTCTCGCCGGTGTTGATGAGCATGAAACAACCCGTCCCGTAGGTGGCCTTCATCTGGCCGGGAAGAATGCACCCCTGCCCCATCAGAGCCGCCTGCTGGTCGCCAGCAACGCCCCGGATCGGAACCTCACGGCCCAGAACATCCGCAGTCGTGACACCATAGTCGTCAGCGCAGTCCAGAACCTTGGGCAGCAGGCTGTCCGGCACGTCGAGAAGGTCGAGCATCGCCGGCGACCACGCCTGGGCCTCGATGTCGAACAACAGGGTGCGCGAAGCGTTCGTGGCGTCGGTGGCGTGCACCTTTCCACCCGTCAGTCGCCAGATCACCCAGCTGTCCATGGTCCCGCACAGGAGTTCGCCGGCCTCAGCGCGCGCCCGGGCGCCCTGCACGCGGTCGAGGATCCAGGCGATCTTGGCGCCCGAAAAATAGGGATCCAGCAACAGCCCTGTCACTTGGGAGACCTGCGCTTCATGGCCGGCCGCGCGCAGCCGGTCGCAAGCGTCGGCGGTGCGCCGGTCCTGCCAGACGATAGCCGGATGGATCGGTCGCCCCGTCGCCTTGTCCCAGACCACCACAGTCTCGCGCTGGTTGGTCACGCCAATGGCGACGACGTCGGCGACATCGCGACCGGACGTCTCCATGGCCTCTCTCATCACAGCCACGCAGGCCGCGAAGATCTCCTCGGCGTCGTGCTCCACCCAGCCGTCGGCAGGGTAGCTTTGCCGCAAAGGCCGCGTTGCATCGGCCAGGGCGCCGCCTGTCGCATCGAACAAGATCGCACGGGTGCTGGTTGTGCCCTGATCCAGGGCCAGAATCAGTTGTTCAGCCATACTCGCGCCTCCCGCCCTCAAGCTTCACCCGTGACAACTCGCCGCTGCTTTTATCGCGTGTCGAGCCGCCCTGTTTAAGCATGTTTTCATTTGCTGACAGCAAGGTCATGCTCACACAATTCGGGATTCGAGGAGGCTGGTCATCCAAGCCGTCCAAACCGCCAAGCTTCTGACACTGGCGCGCAGCCGCGATCCGGGCGATCGCGAACGGCTGCTCACTGGCATCATTGAACTTTGCGAAGCTGGCCAGTCCGCCGGCGCCCCAACCGATCCCGATATCCAGTGCCTGCTCGATTCGATCTTCATGACTCTGGTCGTCGAAGCCGAGCGCGATATTCGCCAGCGCCTGTCTGAGCGCCTGGCTGACGCTCCCTGGGCACCGTCGGCCCTGATCAACATCCTGGCGCTCGACGAGATCGAGATCGCCCGCCCGATCATCGCGCGCAGTCAGGTGCTGCAGGATCACGACCTGATCCGCCTGATGGTGCAGGCCACTCTGGAACACCAGATCGAGGTCGCGCGCCGCCCGCGCCTGTCGGCTTCTGTGGTCGAAGCCATTCTGGCCCGCGACGAGCACGCCGTCCTGACGGCCCTGGCCAGCAACGACACCGCCGAGCTATCGCCCGACAGTCTGCGTCGCCTCGTTGGGCGCGCCAAGGACATCGTCGCCCTGCGCTCCCCGCTGGCGCGTCATCCGCTGCTTTCCAGCGAATTGGCCGAACAACTCTATCTGTGGGTCGGAGGCGCCTTGCGCGACGCCCTCACGAACCGCTTCCATCTCGATCCCGAAACGATTGCGCTCGCCCTCGACCAAACGCTCCGCGCTGCCCATCGCGGCGACAGCCCAGCGCCGGACGGGGGGGTAGAGTCGGACGAAGATCGCGCGGAAATGGAGCGCTCACTGGTCGAAAAGCTCGACTCTGCCGGGCAACTGCGGCCCGGCTACCTGCTGCGGGTGCTGCGCGAAGGCCGCCTGACGTTGTTTGTCACGGCCCTTGCGCGTCTGGGCCGCTTCGAATCCCCCCAGATCCGCCGCGCCATCGATAGCAACCGCCCTGAACTTCTGGCCCTGGCCTGCTCTGCGGTTGGAATCGATCGGAGCGTGTTTCCGACCATCCTGGAACATGTGCGTCAGCTGAACGGCGGTCGTCCCGGCGGCGGCGACGAGGGCGCCAGACGCGCCGGCAGCGCCTTTGGCCCGTTCACACCGGACATCGCCGGAATGGCTTTCCGACAGGCCGTCGGCGCGGTTTGACAAGCCGGGAGGCTTCGCGCCTCTTGGGTGCGATGTACCAGCCACAACCCTTTCTGACTCGCCTGACCTTCAAGGCCAGTGATCGCCCCGAGGCCGAGGAGGCGCGAGATCGCCTGATCGCCCGATATGGCGACGTCGGCGAGGAGTCGGCTCAGGTGATCGTGGCCCTGGGCGGCGACGGCTTCATGCTGGAAACCCTGCACGCCGCCATTGCCAGCCAGACCCCGATCTACGGCATGAACCGCGGCTCGGTCGGCTTCCTGATGAACGAATACAGCGAGGATGACCTGCTGGAGCGGATCAACGCCGCCGAGCGCACCGTAATCCACCCTCTGGCTATGACCGCAATCGACTCCCATCGTCGCAACCACCGCGCCCTGGCGATCAACGAGGTCTCGCTGCTGCGCCAGACCCGCCAGACCGCCAAGCTGCGCATCTCGATCGACGGCAAGGTCCGGATGAGTGAACTGGTCTGCGACGGTGCCCTGATCGCTACACCGGCGGGGTCAACAGCCTATAACCTCTCGGCTCACGGACCGATCATTCCCATCGGCGGCCAGGTCCTGGCGCTCACGCCGATCAGTGCCTTCCGTCCCCGGCGTTGGCGCGGGGCCTTACTGCCGCGCTTGGCGCGCATTACCTTCGAGATCATCGAGGCCGACAAGCGCCCCGTCAGCGCCGTCGCCGATAACTTCGAGGTTCGTGACGTGCTAGAAGTCCACATCTCTGAAGACCGCGGCACCAGCCTGGCGATGCTGTTCGACGCCGGTCGCAGCCTTGACGAACGCGTACTCGCAGAACAGTTCTCCGCCTGAGACGTTGCGCCGCAGAGAAACGCAGGTCTCATTCGTTGTTAACGCCTGCTATGATAACGATCTCGAAATATCCGCCGCCGGGGAGGCGATCTTGACAACTAAGCCCACCGCCGAAGTGATCCAGGTGCCTAACATGCTGAAGCTTAAGGTAGGCGGACGCGGCGGCATCGACATGGCCGCGATCGCCAAAGCCGAGGCTGCTCTCAAGAGCTTGTCCGGCAATTTCGCCCAGTGGCTGCAGGACGAAATCACCAAGCTCGAGGCCGCGCGACAAGACGTGAAGACTGAGGGCCTGACCGCCGTCACGGTCGAGACCCTGTATCTTCGTGCTCACGACCTCAAGGGTCTGGGCGCCACCTACGAATTCCCGCTGATCACCCGCATCGCCGCCTCGCTTTGCAAGCTGATCGACGAGCCCGAGACGCGACTGTCTGCGCCGATGTTCCTGGTGGACGCCCATATCGACGCCATCAAGGCGGCGGTGCGCGGCGACATCAAGGTCGACACGCACCCCGTCGGCAAGGCCCTCGCCGAAGAACTCGAAGGCCGGGTTACGGAATATCTGAAGGCCTGAACGCCTCAGATCAGCCCGAACAGCCCCTTCAGATACGGATTGAGCATCCGCCCCTCCGGATCAAGCTCGGCCCGCACCTTCAGGAAATCCCCCCAGCGCGGATACAGCGCCGCCAGATGCTGACCGCGCAGATTGTGCAGCTTGCCCCAGTGCGGCCTGCCGCCATGGCGGCGGAAAATCGGCTCGATCAGATCGTACAGGAACGCGAAGTCATCCTTGTAGTGGGTGTGCACGGCGATCGACCCGCGGGGCCCGCCGTGGAATGGCGATAGCCACGCATCGTCGGCGGCGATACGGCGCACCTCGATCGGGAAGAAGACATCGGGACGCTCCTTCTCGATGGTCGCGACTACCTCTTCCAGAGCCTTGAGCTGAACCTCGACCGGCAGATGGAACTCCATCTCGTTGAAGCGAACAGGTCGCTCGGTGGAGAGGAGCTTCCAACCTTCATCGACCGCGGTCTCGGGTTTGGCGCCGGCCAGCAGGGCCTTGGCAGCCGCCTTGCGCAATGGGCTCGAAAAACCGAGCAGGTTTCGCAAGCCCTTCAGGGCGTCAAGAAATGCGGTGTCCTGATCGGGGCCCCTTGCCTCAGCCGGATCGTCGGTCTCGTCATGGCTGATGCCTACGGCCAGCCCCGTGAACGGCACCGCGTAGAACTCGAAATTGCGGTGCGCCGCCCAACGCGCCTCCGCCTTGGCCAGGGCGTCGCCAAACGGCTCGACCCAGACGCGGCGACGCACGCGGCGATTGGGAATAGTCTTCAGCCTGACCTGAGAGATTACGCCCAGCGCGCCCAGAGACACCTTGGCGGCCTGGAAGACCTCAGGCTCACGGGCGGCGTCGCAGTCGATCACACGCCCGCTCGGCGTCACCAGGCGCAAGGCCGTGACGTCGCCATGCAGGGCCTGGAGCTTGACGCCGGTGCCGTGCGTGCCCGTGGCCAGGGCGCCGGCCAGGGACTGCTTGTTGATATCGGGCAGATTGGCCATGGCCCGCCCCTTGGCCGCCAGGACAGGGCCGAGCGCGCCAAGTCGAGTGCCGGCCAGGACCACGGCCTCGTCACCCTCCCAGCCGACCACGCCGGACATGGCGTCCAGTGACACCAGCGCTCCGCTGGTCGGCGCAAGGGCTGTGAAGGAGTGCCCCGCCCCCACCGGCCGAATCGGCGCTGCGGCGGTCTTGAGCATCAGGGCCAGTTCGGCTTCGTCCTTCGGTGCGAGGCGAGCCGAGGGATAGGCGGTCTGAACCCCCGACCAGTTGCGCCACAGCAGCTTGCCGTCAGCATTGACGGAGGCGGGAGCCAACGGCTCAGGCTTTTCATGGGTGGCGACCACAAAACCCGCGCCGCCGGTGGCGACCACCGCAACGCCCGTACCGCCCGCGACCAGAGCGCCTCGTCTCGAGATCATGCGTTTCCCCCGCTTACGCGGGGTCTTCGCGCCCCGCCATGAATCGTATCAGGCCCTGGAAATCAGCCGGCGCGCAAGCCACGCACTGACCTGAAGCCGGCATGGCCTTGAAGCCCTGGATGGTATGGTCAAGCAGCACGGCCTCGCCCTGCTTCCAGCGCGGGTCCCAGGCGGCGCGATCCTGGACCAGCGGCGCGCCCGTTCCCGGCATGGCGTGGCAGGCCTTGCACGAGGTCTCATAGAGCCCCGCCAGCTTGGCGTCGGTCGGCTTTAGCAGCAGGGCCTGCTCCGGCGTCGGGGCCGGCGGAATCTTCTCCCCGCAAGCGGCCAGGGACAAGACCGCGAGCATCAGGAATCGAGCGGCGCGCATCAGGCGTCAATCCCGTGCAGTCGCTTGGCGGCCGTAACGGTGTTGGCCAGCAGGCAGGCGATGGTCATTGGCCCCACACCGCCCGGCACCGGTGTGACGGCGCCAGCCACTGCTTTGACCTCGTCGAAAGCGACATCGCCGACCAGCCGGGTCTTGCCCGCAGCGGCTGCGACCGGATCGCGGGACGGAAAGCGGCTGATGCCGACGTCAATGACGACCGCGCCCGGCTTGATCCAGTCACCCTTGACCATCTCGGCGCGCCCCACGGCGGCCACGACGATATCGGCCTGGCGCACGATGCCGGGCAGATCCACGCTGCGCGAATGGGCGATGGTGACGGTGCAGTCGGCGGCCAGCAGCATCTGGGCCATCGGCTTGCCCATCAGGTTGGACCGGCCGATCACGACCGCCGACTTGCCGCGCAGATCGCCCAGCACATCCTTCAGCAACATCATGCATCCCAGCGGCGTGCAGGGCGTGAGGGCCGGGAGGCCGCTGGCCAGACGACCAGCATTGGTGACGGTCAGGCCATCGACGTCCTTGTCAGGCGAGATCGCCGCGACGATATCGGCCTGCTTGAGGTGATCGGGCACTGGAAACTGTACGAGAATACCGTGGATCGCCGGATCGGCGTTCAGCTTGCCGACCAGGGCCAGGAGCGCGTCCTGGCTGACATCGGCCGGCAGACGATGGGTCTCTGAATACATGCCCGCCGCAAGGGTCTGCTCGCCCTTGTTGCGAACATAGACCTGGCTGGCGGGATCCTCGCCCACCAGCACCACGGCCAGGCCGGGCGTCACGCCGTGATCTGCCTTCAAAGCCTTCACATCCTCGGCCACCCGCTCGCGCAGGTCGGCCGCGAAGGCCTTGCCATCAATGATCCTGGCCTCAGACATGGGCGCCTCCCGGAGCCTTTAGCCTTGGCTAAAGGCTCCAAACCAAACATGCGGAGCGTGGCAGGCGCCGAAACCGCTCACACTTTCGGCTGCCACACTCCAGTTCGCCGTGCCTAGCCGGTCATTTTGATGGGCGCAACGCTGGCGTGGCGACCGCACAATCATGTTAGACGCTCAAACATGGCGTCCACGTCTTCAACCTCCAGAGCAGACGTCGTCCTCGTGGGCGGCGGATTGGCCAATGGCCTGATCGCGCTGCGCTTGAGGGCCCTACGTCCCGACCTGCGCGTGATCCTGCTGGAGCGCGACAAGCGAATCGGCGGCGAGCACACCTGGTGTCACTTCGAGACCGATGTCAGCCCCGCGATCGGTGGCTGGCTGCGACCGCTGATCGTGCATCGCTGGTCGGGTTACGAGGTTCGTTTTCCAGCCCATCGGCGCACCCTGGACACGGCCTATCTGGCCATTACCTCTCAGCGCCTCCACGAGGCTGTCTCGACCGCCCTTGGCGATGACGTCTGGCTGGGCGCGACGGTTTCGGATGTGTCGCCCCATCAGGTGACCCTGTCGGACGGTCGCCGCATCACCGCCGCCACCGTCATCGACGGGCGCGGTCCGCGCCGCAGTCGCAGTCTTGTGCTGGGATGGCAGAAGTTCTTGGGCCAGGGGGTACGCCTGTCGGCGCCCCATGGTTTGACGCGTCCTATCGTCATGGACTCCACCGTCCCGCAACTGGACGGCTATCGTTTCCTCTATGTCCTGCCCCTCGACTCCACCCGCCTGTTGATCGAGGACACTCGATACAGCGACGGTGACGCCCTCGACCATGCCGATGTTCGCGCCGCCATAGCCGCCTATGCCGTCCAGCAGGGCTGGACCATCGCCAAGGTCGAGCGCGAGGAACATGGCGTCTTGCCCATCGCCCTGGCGGGCGACATCGACGCCTATTGGCGCGAGGCCCGCGCCCAGGTCGCGGAGGTGGGTCTGCGCGCGGCGCTCTTCCAGCCGACCACTGGCTATTCCCTGCCCGACGCCGCCAGGCTGGCGGAACAGATCGCCGCCCTGCCCCACATCACCAGCGCCCATGTCCGCGCCTGCGCCGAGGCCCACTCCAAAGCGGCCTGGCGCCGCCGACGGTTCTTCCGTCTGCTCAATCGCATGCTGTTCAGGGCCTGCGCGCCGGACCAGCGCTACAAGGTTCTGGAGCGTTTCTACCGTCTGGGCGCCCCGTTGATTCAGCGCTTCTACGCAGCGCGCCTGACTCCTTTTGATCAGGCCCGCGTCTTGATGGGCAAACCGCCCGTACCTATCGTCGCCGCCCTGGGGTATCTGGGCGAGAGCTCAGTGATTGAGGACAAAGCATGAGTGTTCCAAAGCCGCGCGCGGCCGTTATCGGCTCCGGCTTCGGCGGTCTGTCCCTGGCCATCCGCCTGCAGTCCTCCGGCTTCGACGTCACCGTGATCGAAAGTCGCGACAAGCCCGGCGGCCGCGCTTACGTCTGGGAGGACGAAGGTTTTATCTTCGACGCCGGCCCGACCGTGATCACCGATCCCGACTGTCTCAAGGAGCTGTTCACGATCAGCGGTCGCAAGATCGAGGACTATGTCGAGCTGCTGCCGGTCAACCCGTTCTACCGGCTGGTCTGGGAAGACGGTGACGTGTTCGACTATGTCAACGATCAGGCCGAACTGGACCGCCAGATCGCCGCCCGCAACCCGGCCGATGTCGAGGGCTACCGCAGATTCCACGCCTATTCCGAGGAGCTTTATCAAAAAGGCTATGTCGAGCTGGGCGCCGTGCCGTTCCTCGATATTCGCAGCATGATCTCAGCGGCGCCGGCCCTGATGCAGCTGCAGGCCTGGCGCAGCGTCTATGACAAGGTTTCCTCGTTCATAAAGGACGAGCATGTCCGTCAGGCCATGTCTTTTCACAGCCTGTTGGTCGGCGGCAGCCCTTTCGCAACCTCGTCGATCTACGCCCTGATCCACGCCTTGGAGCGCCGCGGGGGCGTCTGGTTCCCGCGTGGCGGCACTGGCGAACTGATCCGCGGCCTGGTGCGTCTGCTGGAGGACCTGGGCGGCACGATCAGGCTCAACGCGCCCGTTCAGAAGATCACCACCCGCGAGGGCCGCGTCACCGGGATTATCAATTCCGACGGCGACTTCGAAGCCTTTGACACCGTCGCCTCGAATGCCGACGTGATGCACACCTATCGCGAGCTTCTGGTCGATGATCCGCGCGGCAAGAAGGCCAGCAAGGCGCTGGAGAACAAGCGCTGGAGCCCGTCGCTGTTCGTGATCTATTTCGGCCTGAAGGCCGAGCATCCAGAGATCCGCCATCACACGATCTGCTTTGGCCCGCGTTTCCGCGAGTTGATCGGCGATATCTATAACAAGGACGCCCTGTCCGACGACTTCTCGCTCTATCTGCACTCGCCTTGCGCCACCGACCCCGGCATGGCCCCTCCCGGCTGCACCAGCTTCTATGTCTTGTCGGTGGTGCCCAATCTGGAAACCGCCAAGATCGACTGGTCCAAGGAAGGGCCAGGCTATCGCGACCGGATTCTGAACTATCTGGAAGAGCGCTACATCCCCAACCTCTCGCGGGACCTGGTGACCAGCCGGATCTTCACGCCGGACGATTTCACCACCGAGCTCAATGCCTGGAACGGCGCGGCCTTCTCGCTTGAGCCGCTGCTGACCCAGAGCGCCTTCTTCCGCACGCACAATCGCGACGATGTCATTCCCAACCTCTATTTCGTCGGGGCCGGCACCCATCCAGGCGCCGGCATTCCCGGCGTCGTCGGCTCTGCCAAGGCTACAGCCGGGCTGATGATCGACGACTTCCAGACGCAAACCGCGTGAGTGACCTAGAGGTTCAGAGCCGCGAGGCGATCCAGAAGGGCAGCAAAAGCTTCGCCGCCGCCGCCGCCCTGTTCGACCCGGAAACCCGGGCCGACGCAGAGATGCTGTACGCCTGGTGTCGGCACTGCGACGACGTGATCGACGGCCAGACCCTGGGTCACGGCATGAGCCCGGTCGAGGATGCTCCGGCCCGCCTCGCCGCGCTCTACGCCCAAACCCGCGCCGCCCTGGCTGGCGAGCCTCCCGCCGATCCACAGTTCGCCGCCTTCCAGACCGTGGCCCGGCGCCGTCAGATCCCCGAGCGCTACGCCCTCGACATGATCGACGGCTTCGCTATGGACGTCGAAGGCCGGCGCTATCAGAACCTGGACGAGCTGCTCGACTATTGCTGGGGCGTGGCTGGCGTGGTCGGCACGATGATGGCCCTGGTCATGGGCACGAAGCCCGACGCGCTGGCGACTTTGCGCCGCGCCCAGGATCTTGGCCTGGCGTTCCAGCTGACCAACATCGCCCGCGACATCGTCGAGGACGCCCGCAACGACCGAATCTATGTGCCGCGCGCCTGGCTGGCGGAGCTGGGCGTGCCCGAGACGGCAGTCGCCGATCCGGCCCATCGCGCTGCAGTCGCGGTGATGGCCAGGCGCCTCGTCGACGCCGCAGAGCCCTTTTACGCCTCGGCTCGCTGGGGTCTGCGCGACCTGCCGGTCCGCTGCGCCTGGGCCATCGCGGCGGCGCGGGGCGTCTATCGGCAGATCGGGATGGACGTGGTCAAGGTCGGCGACAAGGCCTGGGACGAGCGGGTCGTGGTCAGCGGCCGGATGAAAGCCTGGCGAGCGCTGGAGGGCGGCGTCATCGCCCTGCGTTCGGCCCTGTTTGATCGACTGATCCAGCCGCCGGCGCGACCCGACCTGTGGTCGAAGATCTAGGCCTCGACGCCGCGCGACTTCAACTGCGCCTTCAGCTCCCGCACAGGCTTGGCCCACAGGAAGCCGAACGACACCGCGCCCTCCTTGGTGTGGACGGCATGATGGATGCGATGGGCCTGGATCGCCCGCTTCCAGAAGGCCGACTTCCCGAACGGCGTCTTGAAGCGCCGGTGGACCATGCCGTCGTGGAAGATGAAGTACATGAAGCCGTAGGCGGTGATCCCCAGACCCACCGGCAGCAGCCATGGCGTGCCGTGCACCCCGAAATAGATCGCCACGATGGCCGGGGCGGCGAAGACCACCGCGAACAGATCGTTCAGCTCGAACAGGCCTTCGCGCGGCTCGTGGTGCGACTTGTGCCAGACCCACATGAAGCCGTGCATGACATAGCGGTGCGTGACCCAGGCAAAGCCTTCCATGAAGGCGAAGGCCGCCAGGAACAGCACGATATCAAGCGCCAGGGTCGTCATCACGGGTCCTATCGACGCGACAGTCGCGCCAGGGTCTGGGCCAGCGCCAGACCGGCCAGGCCAGCGGCGGTCAGCACGCCCCAAGCCTTATACACCTGCGCAATGGACGCGTCGCGCCAGAGGACGCCTTGATAGGCGTCAATCACCCAGGCATGCGGCGTGAACCAGCCGACGGTCTGCAGCCAGGCCGGCATCAGGAAACGCGGCACCATGCTGCCGCCGATCGCGGCCAGAACCAGGATCACGAAGGTCGACAGCATCTGGGCCTGCTCCCGCGTCCGGCACACCGAAACCAGACCCAGGGCCAGACCCGCCGCGCAGACCGAGGCCGCCAGGGTGGTGGGCAGCCACAGGCCAAAATGCTCGACCACCGCCACGCCATAGACGAGCTGGGCGGTCGCGAAGATCGCCACGGCCTGGACGATGCCCTGCCCGACCAGGAAGACGAACTTTCCAGTCACCACCGGTCCCATGCCGGCCACGCCGGCCAGCAGCCGGTCGGCGACGCCGGTGCGGCGCTCTTCCATCAGGCCCAGCGCCCCCTGCATGGCCGAGAACAGGGCGAACAGGATCATCACCGCCCCGGCGTAGTAGGCGATGGTCGCGCCGCCCTTCCTGGCGCCCAGCAGGTCCTCGCGGCCGAACAGGTCGCCGCCGGTGACAGCGGGCGGTTTGGCCTTCAGCGCGGCGGCGGCGGCGTCGAGGCGCGCGGTCTGGGCCGGCGTCAGGGCCCCCAGAGCAGGGGTCAGCTGATCGACGCTGCGGCGCAGGGCGGCGTCGGGCGCGGCGCGAGCCATGGCCAGTTGCACCCGGGCCTGGGTCAGGGGCGCGGCCACGGCGCGGCCGGGATCGGCAATGATCAGGAACGGCCGGCCCGGCGCGGCGGGATCGGCGCGGATCACGAGGCCAACATCGGCCTGGCCGGATTTCACCAGCGCCCGCACCGCCTCGACCGTGGCGGGCGTCGTGGCCTCGGCGCGGATCTCGGAACTGGCCAGCAGAGCGCCAGCCACCCGGCCCGAGGTTTCGGTGCGCGCCAGATCGACCATGGCCAGCTTGGGCTTGATGTCCTCGCCGGTCGCCCCGGCAAACACCGAGCTGAAAATCAGGAACACCAGCGGCGGCAGCAGGAAGGTCATCACCAGGGCCGCACGATCGCGCCACAGCTCCAGCGCCATGACCCGCACCATGGCCAGTGTCATCTCAAGGCGGATCATGCGGCCAGCTTCCGCTCGGCCACCAGGCTGAACAGGTTCTGCAGCGACGGCTCGCGAACCCGAATCTCGCGCGGGATCAGTCCAGCCTTGCGCAGCCGCTTGTCGAGCCGGCCGGCGGCAGCGTAGCCGTCGACATCCAGGCGGGTCCACAGCTTGGCGCGATGGGCGGTTCTGGCCAGGCCAGCCGCCGTCAGCAGCGCCTCGCCGGCGGCGTCGGGCTCGCCCGAAAGCTCGACCAGCACCTCCATCTGGGCGCCGAAGGCCTCGGCGATCAGGGTCCGGGGCTGGCCTTCCAGCACCAGGGAGCCTTCGCGCAGGAAGCCGACGCGATCGGCCAGGGCGCCGGCCTGTTCCAGGTCGTGAGTGGTCAGCAGCACCGCCACGCCCAGGTCGCGCAGGCCCCGGATCACCGCGTCCAGCGCCTCGCGGGCGTCGATGTCGACGCCGACCGTGGGCTCGTCGAGGATCAGCAGGGCCGGCTGATGGACGATGGCGGCGGCGATATTGGCGCGGCGCTGATAGCCGCCCGACAGGTGGCGCACCGGCACATGGGCGCGGTCGACGGTGCGGGTCAGTTCCATGGCCCGCTGCACGGCGGCCGGGATGGTCCGGCGCGGCGCCTGGGCGAGACTGGCGAACGCCGCCAGGTTCTCGGCCACGGTCAGGTGGGCGTAGAGGGCGATCTCCTGCGGCACCAGGCCCAGGCTGGCCCGCGCCGCGCTGACCCGCGCCGGGTCCTGGCCGTTGAGCCGAACCTCGCCGCCGTCGGGGCGAAAGCGGCCGCAGATGCTCTTGATCAGGGTCGTCTTGCCGGCCCCGTTGGGACCCAGCAGGGCGTAGATCTCGCCGGGCTCCAGGGTCAGGTCGACGCCCCGAAGCACGGTCCTGTCGCCATAGGCGTGGGTCACGCCCGACACCGTCAGAATGGGAGACACGGTCAAGCCGCCGCCTTGCGTCCGGCGAAGAGGCGGCCGACATAGCCGGCCACGAGGTCGCAGCCGCCGACAGCGTCCAGCGCCGCCCGGCCGGCCGCGAGGTGGGCCTCCATGGCGGCCCGCGCGCCGGCGATCCCCAGCAGCGAGACGGCCGTGGTCATCGCGGCGTCCTTGCCCACGTCCTTGCCGGCGCCCTCGACCGAGTCCTCGGCGTCGATCAGGTCGTCGCGGATCTGAAAGGCCATGCCCATGCGTCGGCCAAATTCGCCCACCGCCGCGACGGCTTCGTCGGGGGCTCCGGCGATCCGGGCGCCCGACTGGGCGGCGGCCATGATCAGCACGCCGGTCTTTTCGTGGTTCAGGCGGTCCAGCGCCGGAAGGTCGCGCAGCTGGTCGCGATCGAACAGGTCCCGCGCCTGACCGGCGATCAGACCCGAAAAGCCGACCGAGCCGGCGATGCGCCCGGCGATCTCGGCCCGCAGCGCGGTGTCCAGCCGTGCATCGGCGGCGACCACGGCATAGGCCTGGTTCAGCAGGCCGACCCCCGCCAGCACGGCGGTGGCCTCGTCAAAGGCGCGGTGGATGGTCGGCAGGCCCCGGCGCAGACCGGCGTCGTCCATGGCCGGCAGATCATCCAGAATCAGCGACGCGGCATGCACCATCTCGAAGGCGCAGGCCGTATCCAGCGCCGCGCCCTCGTCCGCGCCGAACTGGGCGGCGGACAGCAGGGTCAGCATCGGCCGGAAGCGCTTTCCAGGGGCCAGCAAGGCATAGCGCACGGCCTCGACCAGGCGATCCGGCGCCGCGCCGAGCCTTGGCGCGAGCTCGCCCAGGCGGCGATCGACACCGGCCCGCAGGGTCTCAAGGCGCTGAAGGTAGGCGGCGTTATCGTCCATAGGCGGGTCGCTGCCGTCACAGTCACCCCATTGTGGGCAGTTCATTTGAAGGCGCCCGTCGGAGGCGTCAAGCAGCCCCCACTTGACCCGAAGCCCATGTCGGCGTTTTCCACGGTCATGACCCAGTCCTTCCCAAACCCCGCCGCCCATGCCCGCGCCGTTCTGGCCGATCTGGGCGTCACCGGCCTGCCCGCCGATGGCGGTGTGGCTGTGCGCTGCCCCCTTGATGGCGCGATCCTGACTCAGGTCGCCTATGACGACGCCCGGGCCATCGACGCCAAGGTATCGGCCGCCACCAAGGCCTTCCGCGCGTGGCGCAGCGTCCCCGCCCCGCGTCGCGGCGAACTGGTCCGCCTGCTGGGCGAGGAACTGCGCGCCGCCAAGGATCAGCTGGCCGCCATCGTCACCCTGGAAGCCGGCAAGATCGCCTCGGAAGCCGCCGGCGAGGTCCAGGAGATGATCGACATCTGCGACTTCGCCGTCGGCCTGTCGCGCCAGCTCTACGGCCTGACCATCGCCTCGGAGCGGCCCGGCCATGCCATGCGCGAGACCTGGCATCCGCTGGGCCCCGTGGTCGTGATCAGCGCCTTCAACTTCCCGGTCGCGGTCTGGGCCTGGAACGCGGCCCTGGCCCTGGTCTGCGGCAATCCGGTGATCTGGAAGCCGTCGGAAAAGACGCCCCTGACCGCCATCGCCACCCACGCGATCCTGGAGCGCGCCATCGCCCGCTTCGGCGATGCGCCCGAGGGCCTGTGCTGTGTCGTTCTGGGCGGCCGCGACGCCGGCGAACGACTGGTGCGCGATCCGGCCATCCCGCTGGTCAGCGCGACCGGCTCCACCCGCATGGGCCAGGCCGTGGCCCCGATCGTCGCCGGCCGCTTTGGCCGCTCGATCCTGGAGCTGGGCGGCAACAACGCCATGATCGTCACGCCCAGCGCCGACCTGTCGCTGGCCGTGCGCGCCATCGTCTTTTCGGCGGCGGGCACGGCGGGCCAACGCTGCACGTCCCTGCGCCGCCTGATCGTCCACGAAAGCCTGGTCGACAAGGTCGCCGACGCGGTCGAGAGCGCCTTCTCCCGTCTTCCGGTCGGCGATCCGCGCCGCGAGGGCGTGCTGCTGGGCCCGCTGCATGACAAGGCCGCCTATGACGCCTTCGTCGCGGCGATGGAT
Source organism: Caulobacter sp. ErkDOM-C (assembly GCF_048541825.1). Taxonomy (GTDB): domain Bacteria; phylum Pseudomonadota; class Alphaproteobacteria; order Caulobacterales; family Caulobacteraceae; genus Caulobacter. Next base: position 2,151,282 of record NZ_CP183332.1, read on the forward strand.
CAAGTCCGGGCCGACGGCGGAACGGTCAGCGGCGGCGAGCGTCTTTTGATCGACGAGCATCCGGAGGCCTATTATGTCCGCCCGGCGCTCGCCCGCCTGCCCGCCCCCAGCCCCGGCATGCAGCGCGAGACCTTCGCGCCCCTGCTGCACGTCGTGCCCTATCGCGACTTCGACGAAGCTGTGGCGATCCAGAACGATGTGCCCCAGGGCCTGTCCTCCTGCGTGATGACCAATGACGTGCGCGAAGCCGAGGCCTTCCTGTCGGCCGCCGGCAGCGACTGCGGCATCGCCAACGTCAATATCGGCCCCTCGGGCGCCGAGATCGGCGGCGCGTTCGGCGGCGAAAAGGAAACCGGCGGCGGTCGCGAGAGCGGCTCCGACAGCTGGAAGCAGTACATGCGGCGCCAGACCGCGACGGTGAACTATTCGGGAGCCCTGCCACTGGCGCAGGGGGTGAGGTTTGATCTTTAGCGCGGTGATCCTCCCCTCTTGGGGGAGGTGGCCCAGAGGGCCGGAGGGGGACAGCTCTGAGATGGCCGCGACGGCCCCCTCAGTCGCTCCGCGACAGCTCCCCCACAGGGGGAGCAGCTACTCAGCGGGCACGGCTTCGCCACCTCACGCGATCACTCGCTGAGCTAGAGAAAGGGTCGCGGAGCGTCCGGACCACGTCCGGAATTGAATAGAAGTAACCGTTTCGACGAAGCCGAGCGCTCCGCGTCATCGTTATCCGTCAGCCTCCCGTCGGGTGGCCCTCTTCAGGCCTTACCGGGACCCGGACCGCGCCGTTTCCAGCGCGTTCCGGCGGTCGAAGAGGACGGGCTTTCAGCCAGACACGCCCTTTTGCCTTCAACCACGCCGACGGCGGGCGGGTCTGGCCAGCAACCAGATCCCCGGACCGGTCGAGTATCCCCCTCGACCCCAGCCCCGCTCGATCACCCCCCGCCGCCGCAATGGTCGCTGGCCTTGCGCCCTTTCCTCGCGACGAGGTGGGTCAAGAATACGGTAGGTTTCAGGGGGGCTGCGTCGATTGTCTGGACGCCCGCACGAGTCCTCCCCCTGAAGGGGGAGGTGTCGGCGAAGCCAACGGAGGGGGAAGTCCTGCTGAATCAATGCGGTGTTCCCCCACCGGCCTCCGGCCGCCTCCCCCTTCAGGGGGAGGACTTGGGGTGCCAATCCCCGCGCCCATCCGGGGACGGCGCGATCGCTATCCCCGTGCCGGGCGCCCGCCCACGCCCTAAAGCGGGATGTTGTCGTGCTTCTTCCAGGGGTTGGTCAGTTCCTTGCCCCTCAGACTCTTGAGGCCCCGGACGATGCGGCGACGGGTGCCGTGCGGCATGATCACGTCGTCGATATAGCCGCGCGAAGCGGCCACGAACGGATTGGCGAAGGCGGCCTTGTACTCGGCCTCGCGGGCGGCCAGGGCGACGGGGTCCTTGGCCTCGGCGCGGAAGATGATCTCGACGGCGCCCTTGGCGCCCATCACCGCGATCTCGGCGGTGGGCCAGGCATAGTTCAGGTCGCCGCGCAGGTGCTTGGAGCTCATCACGTCATAGGCCCCGCCATAGGCCTTGCGGGTGATGACCGTGATCTTGGGCACCGTGGCCTCGGCATAGGCGAACAGCAGCTTGGCGCCGTGTTTGATCAGGCCGCCATATTCCTGCTTGGTGCCCGGCATGAAGCCCGGGACATCGACCAGGGTGACGATCGGGATATTGAAGGCGTCGCAGAAGCGCACGAAGCGCGCGGCCTTGCGGCTGCTATCGATGTCCAACACGCCGGCCAGCACCTGGGGCTGGTTGGCGACGATGCCGACGCTCTCGCCGTCCATGCGGGCGAAACCGCAGATGATGTTCTTGGCCCACTCGCTCGAAATCTCGAAGAAATCGGCCTCGTCGACGATCTTGAGGATCAGCTCCTTCATATCGTAGGGCTTGCCCGGATCGCTGGGGATCAGGGTGTCCAGGCTCATCTCCTCGCGCAGCGGCTCATCGAAGCTCATCCGCTCGGGGGCCGGTTCGCGGTTGGACGACGGCAGGAAGTCGACCAGGCGGCGCACCTGGGTCATGGCCTCCAGGTCGTTCTCAAACGCGCCCTCGGCCACGCCCGACTTGGCGGCGTGCACTCGGGCCCCGCCCAGTTCCTCGGCGGTGACCACCTCGTTGGTGACGGTCTTGACCACGTCAGGACCGGTCACGAACATGTAGCTGGTATCCTTCACCATGAAGATGAAGTCGGTCATGGCGGGGCTGTAGACGTCGCCGCCGGCGCAGGGGCCCATGATCACGCTGATCTGCGGGATCACGCCCGAGGCCATGACATTTTCCATGAAGATGTCGGCATAGCCGGCCAGGCTGTCGACGCCTTCCTGGATGCGCGCGCCGCCGGCGTCGAACAGGCCGATCACCGGCGCGCCGACCTTCATCGCCTGGCGCTGGACCTTGACGATCTTGGCCGCGTGGGCGCCCGACAGCGAGCCGCCGAACACCGTGAAATCCTTGGAGAAGACGTAGACGACCTTGCCGTTGATCGTGCCCCAGCCGGTGACGACGCCGTCGCCGGGGATCTTCTGGTCCTGCATGCCGAAGTCGGCGCAGCGGTGCTCGACGAACATGTCGAACTCTTCGAAGCTGCCTTCGTCGAGGAGCAGGTCGATGCGTTCCCGCGCCGTCAGCTTGCCCTTGGCGTGCTGCGATGCCACCCGCGCTTCGCCGCCGCCGCCCTTGGCCTGCTCGCGACGACGATCCAGTTCCTCGAGAATATGCTGCACGCGGATGCGCTCCCCTGCTCCTGCGGTCTCCCAAGCCGTGGGGCCGCCTTATCGGACGAGGGGTAAAGCCGCGCGGCCGGACTGGCAAGCCAGCCCTTACGGCAGTGCAGCATTCGGACGTTTATGCCCGCAGGGCGGTGAACCACCGCTCCAGGGCCAGGGCCTCGATGGCCAGATTATCGGCACGCAGCCGCGCCTCGGCGTCCTGCCCCCAGATATCGGCCTGGAAGGTCTCTTCCAGACGCGACAGGTCCAGGGCCCGCTGGCCGTCCAGTTCGCCGGCCCGGATGGCCAGGGCCAGCACCGTCGAGCCCAGAAGGCCCGAGGCATAGGCCACGCCGGCCAGGCTGAAATCATCCATCGACAGGGCCAGGGCCTCGACATCAGCCAGGGTCTGGGCGGGCTGCGGCGTGTGGATAATCCCCGTCACCGGCGTGAAGTTGAGGCCCAGGGCGCTCTGGGCCCAGTCCAGCACCGGTTGCCACTCGCGGGTCTGGCGCTCGACCAGGGGTGTGGGATGGTCGGCGCGGTAGCACAACAGGTCAGACCCGGCATAGGCGGCAACCTCGGCGGCCACGGCGGCGCGAGTCTCGGAGATGCGGTCGATGGCGGTGAAGGCCAGGCGGGTGGCGGGCATGATCGTCGAATCGATGACCTTGTCCTGCGCCTCCCACTCGTCCGCCACGCGCTGCGCCAGGGCCAGGCTGGGCAGCACCAGGGCTGATTTGGCCGGCGATTTGGGGGTGCGACCGTCCAGCAGTACGGCGAAACCGCCCTCCACGGGCCCAACCGTCGCCGCCTTGTAGAACCGGCGTGGCTTTTCGATGGGCGGGGTCTTCTCGGCCACGGATAATGGCTCCCTGAGCGGTGATGTTGCGGGGCGGTCGACGGATCGCCCCCTTCAGGGCGTTGAATGGTCAAGAACGGTCCCGGGCACAAGGCCCCGGACGCAAGGAGAGAGCGCGTTTGTCCCTGCCCTCCAAGGATATGATGGCGGCCCTGGCCGTGACCCGTTTTGGCCTGGGCGCCCGCCCGGGCGACATCGCCGCCGCGATGAGGGACCCGCGCGGATCCCTGCTCGGCCAGATCACGCCCAAAGGCGCCGACCAGCCGCAGGCTGGGGCCGACACCTCGGCCCAGCGGTTCATCGCCATGCGGGCCTATCAGGAGCTGCGCCGCGAGGCCAAGGACGACGGCGAGCCCAGAAACGTCGCCGTCCAGCAGGCCAACCGGGTCATCCGCGAGAAGGCCGCCGCTGACTTCCTCAGCCGCGCCCAGCTGGGCGCGAGCACGGCCGGCGGCTTTCGCGAGCGCTGGGCGCTGTTCTGGGCCAACCACTTCACCGTTTCAGGAACCAAGGAGCTGACCGCCGCCATGGTCGGCCCCTTCGAGCAGGAGGTCATTCGCCCCTACGCCTTCGGTCGCTTCGAGGACCTGCTGGTGGCCTCCAGCACCCATCCGGCCATGCTGACCTATCTGGACCAGGCCCAGTCGGTCGGGCCAGGCAGCATGGCCGGGTCGCGCAACGGCCGGCGCGGCCTGAACGAGAACCTGGCCCGGGAGATCCTGGAACTGCACACCCTCGGCATCGAGGCCGGCTATAGCCAGGCCGATGTCACCGAGTTCGCCCGCGCCCTGACCGGCTTCAGCGTCGGTCGCGAGGATGAAGACCGGGCCGGCCAGTTCGTGTTCCGGGAAAACGTCCATGAACCCGGCGCCCGCGCCATCCTGGGCAAGACCTACAGGGACGACGAGATCGGTCAGGGCCTGGCGGTGCTGAAGGATCTGGCCGCCCATCCCGCCACGGCCCGCCATGTGGCCTTCAAGATCGCCCGGCACTTCGTCGCCGACGATCCGCCGCCGGCCCTGGTGGCGCGGCTGGAGCAGAGCTTCCTCAAGAGCGGCGGCCGGTTAGACCGTTTGGCCCGCACCCTGGTCGAGGCGCCCGAGGCGTGGGAGCCGGCGGCGACCAAGTTCAAGACCCCCTACGAGTTCCTGATCTCGGCCTGGCGCGTGATCGGCGCCCAGCCCTCGGCCTATGAGCGTATCACCGTGCCCCTGATCGGCCTGGGGCAACGAGGCTTCTCGCCCCCTTCGCCCAAGGGCTGGTCGGACATGGCCGGCGAATGGTGCTCGCCCGACGGCCTGATCAAGCGCCTGCAATGGAGCCAGGCCTTCGCCGCCGTGGTCGCCGACCGGCTGGACCCGAACGCGGCGGCTGTCGCGGCCCTCGGCGCCCGGCTGACACCCCCGACCGCCCAGGCCATCGCCCGGGCCGAGACCCGCAGCGAGGCTATCGCCCTGCTACTGATGAGTCCGGAGTTCCAACGCCGATGACCGACTGCCCGATGATGAACCGTCGCCGCGTCCTGGCCTCGGCCGCCGGCCTTGGCCTGTCGATCACCTTCCTGGGCCGCCCGGCCCTGGCCGACGCCGACAGCGCCCTGGACAAGCGCAAGCTGGTCGTCGTGATCTGTCGCGGCGGCATGGACGGCCTGTCGGTCAGCCCTCCTGTGGGCGACCGGGGCTATGAAGGCCTGAGGCGCGGGATTTCCATCAAGCCCGAGGACGGCCTGAAGCTGGACAGCACGTTCAGCCTGCATCCGGCCCTGACCTCGGTCCATGCCCTGGCGATGAAGGGGCAGGCCCGGATCGCGCCGGCGGTGGCGACGCCCGACCGCGCCCGCTCGCATTTCGAGGCCCAGGACGTGCTGGAAAGCGGCTCGGCCCAGGTCTATGCGACCACCTCGGGTTGGCTGAACCGGACGCTGGAAACCCTGCCCGCCTCGCGCAAGGCCGAGGGTCTGTATGTGGGCGCAACCACGCCCCTGATCCTACGCGGCAAGGTCCAGGCGGCCAGCTGGTCGCCGGGCAAGGGCGTGGACGAGACCGCCCGCCTGCCCACCCTGCTGCAAGACCTCTACCGGAGCGATCCCCTGATGGGCCCGGCCTTCGCCCGGGGCCTGGAGACCGAGAGCATGGCCCAGGCGACCATGACCGCGATGGCGCCGCCCGTCGAGAAGGACGGCATGGCTGCGCCGGGCATGATGGCGCCGGCGGCCGCATCAGGCCGCGGCGGACGCGAGGGACGCGAGGCGGCCCGCAAGCTGGGCGCGACCCTGGCCGGCTTCATGGTCCAGGACGGCGGACCACGCATCGCCGCCATCGCGCTGGACGGCTGGGATACCCATGCCGGCCAGGTCGGCCAGCTCAACACCCGGCTGGCCTATCTGGACTCGGTGCTGTCGGGCCTCAACACCGGCCTGGGCGAGGAGTGGAAGAATACGGTGGTGGTCACCGTCACCGAATTTGGCCGCACCGCCCGCGCCAACGGCACCGGCGGCACCGACCACGGCACGGCCTCGACGGCGCTGGTGCTGGGCGGGGCGCTGAAGCCGGGCGGGATCATCGGCGACTGGCCGGGCCTGTCCCAGCCCGCGCTGTTCGAGAACCGCGACCTGGCGCCCACGCTGGACATGCGCGGCCTGTTCAAGGGCCTTCTGGGTGATCACATGGGCGTCGACCGCGCGGCGCTGGACAACCGGGTGTTCCCGGGCAGCGCGGCGGCCAAGGCGGTGACGGGGCTGGTTTGATCGTTCCCGCTCTCCGCGGCGGGTGGTCACCGGGACCGACAAGGGCTCGCGGTCGCGATCTGAAGGTCTGGAGTCTGCAACCGCGCCCATTTCTGCTTTCGACCCATTGCTGACCTAAATCCCTCTCCTTTAGGGAGAGGGAGGGGCCCGCCGCGAAGCGGTGGGAGGGTGAGGGGTTACGAGGCCTGACGGCGTGCCGGCACTCCGTCGAACGCCGTAACCCCTCACCCCAACCCTCTCCCTATGGGAGAGGGAGCAACGTCCCCAAACCACCCCCAACAGCCGATCGCAAGGTCCGCTCTCGGCGCCAACGGCCGGGTTTGGGCCTCGGGCTTAGGGCGCTCGGATTTACCGAGGCACGACGTCGAACGCCAGGGTCAGGCGGTGCTCTGGCGAGGTGAAGGCCCGGGTGCCGTGCCACATGTAGGACGGGAACAGCACCAGCATTCCTGGCTGCGGCCGCACCTCGTGCTCGGGCTCCAGGGCCGGTCGGGTGGCGCAGCCGGGCTGGCCGAACTTGATCCAACCTTCGCGCCTGTCCTCATCGGCCACGCCGCCGGGCAGGTCCAGATAGAAGGCCGACGAAATCCAGCCCTGCGGGTGCACGTGGTCGGCGTGAAAGCCGTTGGGCGACAGCCGCACCGACCAGCCGCCGCTGACCCGGAAATCACCGCCGGCCCGGGCGCGCAGCGGGTCATCGCCGGGACCGATGTCGGCCAGATAGCGCGCCACCACCTTACGAACCTGGGCAAAGAAGGCCTGGAACAGCTGGTCGGGCGACTGGTGCAGCGAGGGAACCTGGCTGCCGCCGCGCAGGGACTGCTGCAGCGGATGGGTCTTGAGGTCGTGCCGCTGGGCCAGCCGCGCACGCAGGGCACCCAGATAGGCGTCCAGACTGTCCCAGCCCTCCGGGGTCGGCAGGGTGTAGGCCCGCACAAGGCCTTCGTAGTCGTTCAGCACCGCGCCGCGCGGATCGCCTGACAATCGCCAGGCGGTCGACTGCAGGGCCAGGCCGTGCTGATCCAGCGGCGCGATGGCCCTCAGGCGTTCGGCGGTCTGGGACGCGGCGGCCGCATCGCCGACCGCCAGATGGGCCTCGGCCAGGGCGATCAGCACCTGGGGGGCCTGCGGGACCAGGCGTTCGGCGGCCTGGGCGTGAGCGAGCATGGCGTCGGCCTGGCCGATCTCGCCGGCCATGTGCGAGGCGGCCAGCAACAGCAGGGCGTCGTTCGGCTGGCGGATCAGGGCGTTGTTCAGGGTGGCGAAGGCGGCGGCCTTGTCGCCGGCGAATTCCTCGACCGTGCTCTTGAGCAGGATCAGCTGACTGTCAGCCGGATTTCGCGCCAGCGAAGCTGTCAGGGCCTCCAGGGCCAGGACCAGATCGCCCGATCGCATCCAGCGCAGCTGGGCCAGGTTGCGATGGGCCTCGCTGAAGCCGTCCCGGCGGGTGATGGCCGCCCTGAACGCGGCCTCGGCCTCGTCGTAGCGGCTCTGACCCTGTAGGGCGCGGCCCAGCACCAGCCAGGCTTCAGGCGCGTCGAGGCCCAGGGCGATGGCCTTGCGGATCGCCGCCTCGCCCTCGTCCGCCTGAGCCAGGTCACCCAGGGTGGCGGCCAGATTGTACCAGGCGATCCGGTCATTGGGCGTGGCGGCCACGGCCCGGCGGTTAAAGACCAGCGCCTCGTCATGCCGGTCGACGCCCTTCAGCGCCGCCGCATGAACGATCAGCATCCCGGCGCCGGCCAGCGGCGAAGCCGCAGGCGCGCGAGTCAGGGCGACCGCGTCGGTCGAGCGGCCCTGGTCCAGAAGCGTCCAGGCTTGCCGAACGACCTCCGCCGTCATCGCCGCTTGATCTGCTTCTTTGCGAACGGATCCTGATCGGCCTCGTCTTCAGAGAAGCCGAACTTGGCGAAGCCCGCCTTCAGCTCGGGGCTGATCGGCGCCTCGATGAACAGCATGCCCACCGACGGGTGCGGCAGCATCACCGAGCGGGCGTGCAGCTGCAGCTTCAGGCCTTCCGACAGCTGGGTCGACTTCTCGTCGCTGTATTTGGGGTCGCCCAGGATCGGGTGGCCGATGGCCTTCATGTGGGCGCGCAGCTGGTGCGTGCGACCGGTGTGCGGTCGCAGGGCCATGAAGGTGACGCGCGGACCGGCGCGGCTGATCGAGACGAACTCGGTCTCGGCCGGCTGGGCGTCCTTGTCCTTGGGTTCGGCGGGCACGACCAGTTCCCGGTCGCCGACGCCGCGCTTGGCGAGATGCAGCTCGATCACGCCTTCGACCGGGTGCGGATTGCCCTGAACGATGGCCCAATAGGTCTTCTGCGCCTTGCGCTTGGCGAACGAGCCCGACAGGCGCGCCGCGGCGGCCGGGGTCTTGCCCAGCAGCAGCACGCCCGAGGTGTCGCGGTCGAGGCGGTGGACCAGCTTGGGCCGGTTGACGCCCTCGCCCCAAGCCGACAGCAGCTTGTCGATGTGGTGGGTGGTCTTGGTGCCGCCCTGCACGGCCAGGCCGGCGGGCTTGTTCAGGGCCAGGACTTCCTCGTCCTCGTAAAGCACCAGCGACTTGGCAAACGCGATGTCGCGCTTGGACAGCACCAGCTTCTCGTCGGGATCAGGCGCGTCGGGCAGTGGCGGCACGCGCACCTGCGAGCCGGCCGCCAGCTTGGTGTCGGCCTTCACGCGCGAGCCGTCGACCCGCACCTGGCCGGAGCGGAACAGCTTGTTGAGCTGGATGTGGTTGAGGTGGGGCCAGCGGCGCTTGAACCAGCGGTCCACCCGGCTCCCGTCCTCGCCCGCGTCCACATAGAGCGTGCGTACTTCTTTCATGCCGCGAACATCCTGCGGGCGATCAGAAGGCCCGCGTAAAGGGCCGCCACGGACAAAAGCACGCTGGCGGCGGAATAGGTGAAGGCCTGGCTGTAGTCGCGCTTCTGAATCATCAGCGCGGTCTCCAGCGAAAAGGCCGAGAAGGTCGTAAAGCCGCCCATGACGCCGACGGCGAGCAAAAGGCGGACCGGTTCGTGGTTGGCGTTGCCCCGGTGCGCCAGCCACGAGGCCAGCACGCCCATCAGGAAACCACCGATCACATTCACCGCGAAGGTGCCGTAAGGCCAAGCCGATCCCATCAGCCGGAGGGCCTGGGCGCCCACCAGATAGCGGGCGACCGAGCCGACGGCGCCGCCGGCAGCTACGAGAAGCAGTTTGGTCATTGGCTCCTTATGCGCCGAGCGGGGCCGAACGCCAAGTCGCGCACGGATTTCTTCACGGTGAACATCGCTGGAAACCTTCTTTCCGAACGAGAGGTTAAGCGTGCCGACGGCATTCTGGCCGCTCCTCTTGTGAACCGAGCCCCATGCCCTTCGACAGCAACGCCCAGGACGATACGACCCAGCGTCTCGCTCTGCCCGCCCCGGTCCTGCACCGGCTGGCCGGGAGCGAGCTGATCGCGCGCGGCTCGGTGAACGTCATCAGCGTCGGGGCCATTCGCGCCTGGGCCGGTGACTGGTGGTCGCAGAAGCGCGGCGATGTCTGGACCTATGTCGAGCGCAAGCTGGCCGAACACCTGGACCGCAACGACATGCGGGCCCGCATTTCCGACAGCGAATTCCTGATCGCCATGAACAGCGACCAGGGCCTGGCCGCCCAGGCCACCAGCGTCCGCATCCTCGAAGACGTGCTGACCCACCTGCTGGGCTCCGTCGACATGAGCGATCTGGGCATCAGCGCGGTCATCGGCCTGAACGGCGGCGAGGCCATCTGCCGCCGGATCGACGCGGCCACGGTGCTGGCGGCCCGGGGTCGTCGCGACTCCCAGCGCTCGCCGGTGCGTCGCGCGGTGGAGGCCGGCGACGAGGCGCGCCGCACGCCAGTGGCCTTCACCACCGCCGGCGGCGCGGCCCTGCGGGTCGACTTCACGCTGGAACATGTGATCAGCCTGCGCCGCAACGTGGCCACGGCGATCCGTATAGAGCCGGTGGTCACCCACCTGGCCAGCGGGCGTCAGGCCAATGCACGGGCGATCACCCGCCTGCCCGACCGCGACATCGCCTTTATCGACGAGGCGACCCTGAAGTATGCCGCCGTGTTCGCGCGCGGTGCCCAGGGCCACAACGTTCCTGACCTGATCCTGCCGGCCTCGTTCCGCACCCTGGGCACCCAGCGCGGCCGCGACATGCTGACCGGGACGCCGGGCCTGTCGCTGGCCCTGCTGCGCGGCGGCGTGATGATCGAGCTGGTCGATATCACCCGCGGTACGCCCGCGGGCCGCCTGCTGGAAGTGGTTGGCCTGCTCAAGGCCCTGACACGCGGCGTCATCGCCCGGGTGCCGCCGGAGAAGGACTCCCTGCGCGGCCTGAAAGAGGCGCGCCTGAGCGGCCTGACGCTGGACGCCTCCGACCTCGCCGGTCCGGCCGAGAAGATCGCGACCGACATCATGAACTTCGGCCGCGACGCCAAGGGCGTGGCGCCGATGACCACCCTGCAGGGCCTGCCCGCCGATGGCTATTTCGCGGCGGCCGAGACGGCGGGCCTGACCCACGCGGCCCTGCGCGCCAACCATCCGCTGTCAGCCAGGACGGCGGCGGCCGCCTAGATCCTGCTGCGGCCGTAGCCCACCGAGCGGATGATCGCCTGGGCGATATAGACGTCAGCGTCACGCGGCGCCGGGCCCTTGCCGAACACCACTTCCAGCGAGCTCGTCACGGCGGGTCCGGGGCCAAGGTCGAAGCTTGTGCCGAGGCCCAGGCCAATCGCGCTGTGGCCGCCATAGCGGCTGGAACCCGCGCCCACCGACAGGCGCGGTCCATTACCGGCGCCCGTGCTCGAGATCAGGCGATCCGACACCCGAAACCAGTCATAGCCGTCGCGCACGGCCAGTTCCGCTGCGCGCAGCAGGGCATAGTCTGAAACCTGCTCGACGGGCGCGCCGGGGCCGCCCTGGAAGGTGACGCGGTAGCGGCCGGGCTCCAGCCGAAACTCCGAATAGCCGACGCTGGTTGGCGTGACCCTGGCGGCATAGAGCGTGGGCGCGCTGGCGCAGCCGCCGAGCAGCATGAGCGACAGGGCCAGACCGGCGAGGCGTTTCATGGCGTTTCTCCTGACGGTCAAACGGCTTGGCTAGGCGCGCTGTTCCGGAAGCGGCAGGCCAAGCTTTTCCAGCATGGCGACCATATCGGCCGGGACCGGCGCGGCGATGCGGCGCTCGCCGCCCTCGGGATGCGGAAACACCAGCTGGGCGGCGTGCAGCATGAGGCGCGGAACCGCCGTCCCGCCCAGCATCAGCGCTCCGCCATAGCGGCTGTCGCCCGAGATCGGCCGGCCGATCGAGGCCATGTGGACCCGAAGCTGGTGCATGCGGCCAGTGTCCGGCGACAGTTCCACCAAAGCCGCCGTCGCGTTGGACGACAGGGTGCGATAGCGGCTGCGGGCAGTCTCGGCGTCGGGGTGGTCGGGCAGGCAGACCCGCATATAGGCCTCGCGGCCGATCGACTCGCGGCGCAGCGGACTGTCAATCATGCCGCCCTTGGGCTCCGGCGCGCCCGGCGCGACGATGGCCATGTAGGACTTACGGAAGCGCTTGCCCATTAGGGCCTTGCCGAGGAACGCCGCCCCCGGCTTGGTCTTGGCGGTCAGGATGACGCCGGAAGTGTCGCGGTCCAGCCGGTGGATCAGCCGCGGACGCGGACGGCCGGGCCGCGCGAAGGTCCACAGCAGGTCGTCCAGCGTATGGGCCTGGATGCGGCCGCCTTGGCTGGACAGGCCGGCGGGCTTGTTCAGCACGATGACGCTGTCGTCCTCATGGATCACCCAGGACCGCGCCAGGGCGATCTCGTAGTCCGTCAGGGTGATGGGAGCGTCGGAGGCCTTGGGCTTGGGGGCGAGGGGCGGACGGCGGGGGGGACGCGTGGTCATCGCCCGTCTTTGCGCAGCTTGTTCCACGCGTCCAGCCGTTCCCGAACCTTGGCCTCAGCGCCGATCGGCTTGGGCTCATAGAACCGGGGCCGCGCCATGCCGTCCGGGAAGTAGTTCTGGCCCGAGACGCCGCCCTCGACATCGTGGTCGTAGGCGTAGCCATCGCCATAGCCGAGCGACTTCATCAGCTTGGTCGGGGCGTTGAGGATATGGGCCGGCGGGGCCAGGGAGCCGGTCTCCTTGGCGGCGCGCTTGGCGGCCTTGAAGGCGGTGTAGACGGCGTTGGACTTGGGGGCGCTGGCCATGTGGACCACGCACTGAGCCAGGGCCAGTTCGCCCTCGGGACTGCCCAGGAAGTCGAAGGCGTCCTTGGCGGCCGTGGTCAGGAGCAGGGAAAGCGGATCGGCCGCGCCGATGTCCTCGGACGCCATCCGCACCAGGCGCCGCGCGATGAACAGCGGATCCTCGCCGCCCTCCAGCATGCGCGCCAGCCAGTAGAGCGCCGCGTCCGGATCGCTGCCCCGCACCGATTTGTGCAGGGCCGAGACGAGGTTGTAGTGCTCCTCGCGGTTCTTGTCGTAGGCGGGCCGGCGCTTCTGCAGGAACTGGCCCAGTTGCACGGCATTGAGCGGCGTGTCCGTGCCGACCGACAGCAGGGTCTCGGTCAGGGTCAGCAGGTAGCGGCCGTCGCCGTCGGCCATGGCGATCAGGGTGAAGCGCGCCTCCGGATCCAGCGGCAGCTTGCGGCCTTCGACCGCTTCAGCCTTGGCCAGCAGGGCTTCCAGCGCGTCCTCATCCAGGCGCTTGAGCACGAAGACCTGACAGCGCGACAGCAGAGCGCCGTTCAGCTCGAACGACGGGTTCTCGGTGGTGGCCCCGACCAGGGTGATCACCCCCTCCTCCACGAACGGCAGGAAACCGTCCTGCTGGGCGCGGTTGAAGCGGTGGATCTCGTCGACGAACAACAGGGTGCTCTGGCCGGCCATGCGTCGGCCGCGCGCCTGCTCGAAGGCCTTCTTCAGGTCGGCGACGCCCGAAAACACCGCCGAGATCTGCTGGAACTCATAGCCGCCGGCCTTGGCCAGCAGGCGGGCGATGGTGGTCTTGCCGGTGCCGGGCGGGCCCCACAGGATCATCGACGAAAGGCGCTTGGCCGCCGCCATCCGGCCGATCGGCCCCTCGGGACCCAGCAGGTGCTCCTGCCCCACCACCTGGTCCAGCGTCTGGGGCCGCAGACGCTCGGCGAGCGGCGTCGGCGCATGCGGCGTCAGGCCGGCGGCTTGGAAAAGATCGGACATGGGCGCAGGTTTACGAAATCCCGGGAGGAACCACCATGACCAACGACGGCGATCCGACACGCGGCCCCGAAGATGGGGTCACGCCCTATCTTTCTGTCGTCGGAGCCAAGGCCGCTGTCGCCTTCTACCAACAGGCCTTCGGCGCTCAGGAGACGTTCCGCAACACCGCCGACGACGGCGAGCGGCTGATGCACTCGCGAATGCTGATCAACGGCGCCTGGGTGATGGTCTCCGACCACTTCTCCGAAATGATGGGCGGCGCGCCCTTTACCCCGCCAGCCTCGGTGACCCTACACCTGCAGGTCGACGACGCCGATGTCTGGTGGAACCGCGCTGTGGCCGCCGGTGCGACCATTCGCTTCCCTCTGGCCGACCAGTTCTGGGGCGACCGCTTCGGCATGATCGTCGATCCGTTCGGCCACTGCTGGTCCATCGCCTCGAAGATCAAGGGATAGCCCCCGATCTTCGAGGCTTGAGATCAGGTGTTGAACCGCGCCGTGATCCGCTGGCCGCCGCGCTCGATGGTCACGGTCCAGGCCCGGCCGCCGCTGTTCGACAGAGCGGCCAGGTCAGAGACCGTGTTGATCGGCCGGCCATTGACCTCGCGGATGAAGTCGCCGGGACGCAGGCCGGCGCTCAGCGCGAAACCCTGGCCGATCTTGCTGACCAGCACGCCCCGGCCCGCGAACGGGTCGGCGCCCAGATCCTGGGCCACAGCCGGCGACAGGTTCAGCACCGTGGCGCCGTCGAAGGGGTTGCGGCCGGTCAGGGTCTTCTCGTCCCGGGCCGGGCTTTCGGGCGCGGCCTCGGCGCGGACGGTCAGGGTCTGCTCGCGCTCGCCGCGGCGGATGACCATCGGCACGCGGTCACCGACCTTGTGGGTGCCGATCGCGAAGGCGCCGCCGCCCTCGTCATTCACGACGCTACCGTCGATCGACAGGATGATGTCGCTTTCCTGCAGCCCCGCCTTGTCGGCCGAGGAACCGGGATAGACCTGGGCCACCAGCACGCCGCGCGGCGCGGGCATGCCCAGGCTGCGGGCGATCTCGGCGGTGACGGGTTGGCCCTTCACGCCCAGCCACGGCCGCACCACGCTGTGGCCGCCGCCCAGGGCGGCGTTGACCACCTGCTTGACCACGGCGGCGGGAATGGCGAAGCCCACCCCACTGGACGAGCCCGAGCGCGAGATGATGAAGGTGTTGATGCCGATCAGGTCGCCGTCCATGTCGACCAGCGGACCGCCGGAATTGCCCGGATTGATCGAGGCGTCGGTCTGGATATAGCTGCCGAAATCGGCCGCGCCGACATCGGTGCGGGCCATGGCCGAGATGATGCCGTTGGTCACGGTCTGACCGACGCCGAACGGATTGCCCAGGGCCAGCACCAGATCGCCGACCTCCAGCTGTTCCTGATCGTCGATGGCCATGACCGGCAGCCGCTCGCCCTTGGTGTCAATCTTCAGCACGGCCAGATCGGCGCGCGGATCATCGAGCAGGACAGTGGCGATGAACTCGCGACGGTCGGCCAGCTGGACGGTGATCTCGCCGCGGCCTTCGACGATGCCCTCGATATTGTGATGGTTGGTGATGATCACCCCATCGGCGCGGACGATGGCGCCTGAGCCCAGCGAGCCCTGCACCTGTTCGCGCGGCACGCCGCCGCCGCCCATGAACATGTCCCAGAACGGATCCCGCGCCTGGGTCCGCACGACCCGGCGGCTGGCGACATTGACCACGGCCGGGGCGGCCTTCTTCACGACCGGCGAGAACGAGGCCTTCATCGAGGCCGGATCACTGGGCGCACGTCGGGTGGGCTGGGCCAGGTCCGGGATCGCCTGGGCGCTGGACGGGCCTTGCGGCGAACAGGCCGCCAGCAGGATCAGGGCGGGGAACAAAGCGCGATGGGCTCGCATGGGTGTGGAGCGTCTCCTTGGAAGCGACCCGGACATCGCCTGAGCTTTCGGGCGCATTAATGGCCGCGCGGCGTCCTGACCGGTCAGGCCGGGCGCGGCTCGGCTGAGATAGGGTGGGCGAAACGGAACGCCAGAGCCGTGCCGGCCAGCATCAGCGCCGCGGCGATCAGCACCGGCAGGCCGGGCATATGCAGGGTCGCGTCGTGCCGCACCACCCAGGCGAACGGCGCCAGATACAGCGTCGGCCCGATGATCGATGTAATGCCCATCATCGCCGAATTGGCGCCCTGCAGCTGTCCCTGTTGCTGGGGCGAGACCCGGCGGGTCATCAGGCCCTGCAATCCCGGCTGGATCAGACCCGAGAACGCGAAGATCGGCAGACCGCAAAGATATAGCCAGCCCGTCGGGGCCAGGGCGTAGATCAGAAAGCCGACAAAGCCGCAGAACAGGCCGATCAGCAGCGCGCCGCGCTCGCCCACCGCCTTGACGATCCGGCCGACCAGCAGGGCCTGCAACAGAATTCCGGAAATGCCACTGGCCATCAGGGTCAGGCCGATGGTCTGGACCGACCACTGATAGCGAAAGCCCATATACAGCACGAAAACCGACGGCAGAACGTTGTGGGCTAGCTGGAACAGGAAGCCGACACCGGCCAGGCCCAGCAGGTCAGGCTTGCTCCGCAGCAGGGCCAGCGAGCCGAGCGGGTTGGCCTTTTTCCAGTCGAAGGTCTTGATCCGGCGCTCAGGCGGCAGGGACTCGGGCAGCACGAAATAGCCGTACAGCCAGTTGCACAGGGCCAGGGCCGCGCAGACCAGGAACGGCAGGCGGTGATCGAACTGCCATAGCCAGCCGCCCAGAGCCGGACCGAAGGTGAAGCCGACGCCGAAAGCCGCCCCCATCAAGCCAAAACCCTTGGCGCGATTTTCCGGCGTGGTGACGTCGGCCACATAGGCCCCGGCAGTCGAGAAGCTGGCCGCCGTCATGCCGTTGAACACCCGGCCGACAAACAGCCACCACAGGCTGGGCGCGAAGGCCATGAACAGGAAGTCGACACCCAGGCCGAAGATCGAGGTCAGGATCACCGGGCGACGGCCAAAGCGGTCGGACAACAGGCCCAGGATCGGCGCGCAGATGAACTGCATCACGCCCCAGGTGGTGGCGAACAGCACGTTCCAAAGGGCGGCGTCGGCCGTGTCGCCGCCGTTGAACCGCTTCACAAGCTCGGGCAGCACCGGGATCATGACGCCCAGCGACAGCACGTCCATCGAGGCGGTGACGAAGATAAAGCCCAGCGCCGCCTTTCGGCGTCCGCCCGTGATGGTCTGAGTCATGCGTCGTGCTCCCCGGCGCGCCCTAGTTGCCGGTCCGCCGCCGTGACCGCAAGGCCATCCAGCAGATCGCGCCACCATTCCCCGTGCCGGCGCAGGAACAGGTCATTGGGAAAGGTGTGGCGCGCCACGTGCGCGGTCGGCACGCTGTCCCAACCGCGATGCTCGACGGTCACCCGCGTGCCGTCCTCAACCGCCTCGAAGCGGACCTCGACCTCGGTGTCCATGTCGGGGGCGAAGGTCGCCTGCCGCCAGCCGACCACCAGCCGCTGGCCCGGCTCCCAGACCCGCACCGTGCCGACCTCGAACACCTTGCCCGAGGCCAGGCGCTCGACCAGACGATGACCGCCTTCGCCCTGCCCCTCGACGGCTTCAAAGGCCATGACACCCGGCGACCGGGGCGTGAAGGCGAACAGCGGATTGGGCCGCCACCAGGCAGCGATCTCCTGGGTGAAGGCCTCGAACACCCGCATCGGCGGGGCCTTGATGCGCAGGGCGACGACGACTCGCGAACTCATGAGCCCTCCACGTGCGCCTTCAGCGCCGACAGCTGGCCGATCCAGTGGGTTTCCGCGATTTCCAGCCAGGCCTTGAGCTCGTCGATGGGCCCCACCCTCAGCTGATAGACCCGCACGCGGGCGTCGAAATCGGGGTGGCTCTCCTCGACCAGACCCGACTGGCGCAGGGCTCGCAGGTGGCGGCTCATGGCCGGCGGGGTCAGGCCAACGGCCTGCGCCAACTCTCCAGCCCGATGCGGTCGCTGACGCAGCAGGTCGACGACCCTGCGGCGATGCGGATCGGCCAGGGCGGCCAGGGTGCGGTCGATAGACGTGGTCACGCTTGGCTCTGGCTCAGCCCTGCCCTGTGATCTTCAGGCCGGTTCGGCGCTCCATCTCCTCGACCGAAACCGTCTCAACGGTGCGCGCCACCGTCCAGATGTGACCCTCAGGATCTTTGCAGCGATAGGTGCGATCACCGTAGAACTGCGTCGCGGGCTCAACGATGATCTCGGCGCCCGCCGCCCGCGCGCGCTCGCAGTGGGCGTCAAGTTCGCCCTCGCTCAGCTGGATATGCACCGTCTGGGTGTTCTTGCCGTGGATCGAGGCCGGGCTCTGGTGATCGTCGCTCCACTCGTTGCCGATCATCACGCAGGCATTGCCGAAGCGCATCTCGGAATGGCCGAGATTGCCGTCGGCGTCCTCGACCAGAAAGACCAGCTCGAAGCCGAAGGCTTTTTCGAGCCAGACCAGAGCCGCCTTGGGATCGCGGTAGCACACCGCCGAGATCAGGTTGGGACGCCAGTCAGCCATGGTGTCGCTCCTGTCGGATATCGACGATATTTAACGCATATCGAAACTATGTGCGCAAGCTTCGGGGAAAACTCGGCTCTCCCCGGCGAAGGCCGGGGCCCAGATTCCGCCTGAGCGTCTGAAGTCGACGCGCCTTCGACCAGAGCCAAACCCAAGGCTCCCCGGGTTCGATCTGGATCCCGGCTTTCGCCGGGAAGAGCGGCTAATGGAACCTACTTCAGAGCCTGCCCCACAACCTTCAGCCTGCCGTCGCCCTTCTCAGGCTTCACGCCCGAGATCCTGGCCAGCAGCGGATAGACGTCGACATTGTCGAACACCGGCAGCACCACGCCCGGCTTGATCGACGGCCCCCTGGCGATGAACACCGCGCGCATGGCCGGGTCATAGGGATCAAAGCCGTGCTGGCCGCCGTCCAGACCCTCCCACTTGCCGGGCTTTTCCATCATCTTGCGGGTCGTCACATACCAGCCGGTCTCCGACAGGCAGACGATGGCCGGCACGCGCGGATTGCGGCCGTAGTGATAGCGCTCGGGGATCTGGCCCTTCTTCCAGCAGGTCAGGTGCGGCAGCGGCTTGAGCAGCGCCGCCTCGACCTGCGCCTCGAAGCCGGGCAGCGGCGTCAGGCCGACGACCGCGCCGGTGGTGACCAGCCTGACCGTGGACAGGTCGAGCACGTCGTCCAGCGGCCAGCGCTGGGACGGCGGAACCGGGGCCATGCCATGGTCAGCGACGAAGACAATGTCGGTCGTTTCGAACCGGCCGCGCGCCTTCAGGCCCTCGACCAGCCGCGCCATCGCTTGATCCACCTCGGCCACGGCGGCGCGGGCCTGCGGTGAGCCCGGTCCATAGTGATGGCCCTCGGTGTCGACGACATCGAAATACAGGGTGGAGAGCCGCAGTTCAGGCCCCTTGGGATCGTCCAGCCACGCCAGCAGCGTATCGACCCGGTCATTCGACGGCATGGCCTGGTTGAAGGCCATCCAGCGCGACGGACGCACGCCGCTGATCTGCGTCTCCGAGCCGGGCCAGAACATCGCCGCCGCCTTCAGACCCTGCTTCTCGGCAGAGACCCACAGCGGCCAGGCCTGGCTCCACCAGCGCGGGTCATGCACGGCGTCGGCGTTGGACATCGAGAAGCGCACCCCGGGAATCGTCTTGTCTTCCATGACGTTGTTGACGATGCCGTTGCGGTCGGGCCGCTTGCCGGTGATCAGGGTGTAGTGATTGGGAAAGGTCAGGGTCGGGAAGGACGGCCGCATGGCGCCGCGCGCGCCGTCGGCGGCCAGGGCGTCCAGGGTCGGGGTGTCGCCCTGGCCCAGATAGTCGGCCCGGAAGCCGTCGCTGGACACCAGGATGGTGAGCCGGCTCTTGGGCGGCGCGGCGGCCTCGCCCCCGCCCGCTTGCATGGAGGCGCAGGCCGACAGCACCAGGGCGACGGCCAGGGTCGCCCCAAGGGACACAAGGCGGAACAGGCTCTTCATGGCGCAACCCTTTCGACAGTCGTGCGGCGTCGATGCCAGCCGGACGTCTCGCCCATGTGACAGGCGCGTGTGACAGGGGCTTGCGACAGCGGCGCATGACCTCGTCTTAACTTGGCGGGCGAGAACCGCACCCTCATAGTCGCCGCCAACGGCAGGATTCTCCTGTAACGGAAGTCGCATCCGCATGAGCATCGCCCTTGAGGCCACCGGCCTCACCAAGACCTACGGGACCGTTCGCGCGCTCGACGACCTTTCCATCGCCATACCGGCCGGCGGCGTGTTCGGCGTGCTGGGTCCCAACGGGGCCGGCAAGAGCACGCTGTTCCGGATCGCCCTGGGTCTGGTGCGCCCCACCAGCGGTTCGGCGCGACTGTTCGGGGCCCCGGCGGGCGACCTGACCGCCCTGCGCCGGGTGGGCGCCATGATCGAGACGCCGCGCTATCCGCCCTATCTGACCGCGCGCGACACGCTGCAGATGCTGGCCCTCGAAAGCGGGTTTCAGAACCCCGACATCGCCGCCTGGCTGGAGCGGGTCAGTCTGACCCATGCCGCCGACCGCGCCACCGGCGGCTTCTCGGTCGGCATGAAGCAGCGCCTGGGCCTGGCCGCCGCCTTTCTGACCAGGCCTGAACTGGTGATCCTGGACGAGCCAACCAGCGGCATGGACCCGGCCGGCATCCAGGAGATCCGCGCCCTGATCGTCGATCTGGCCAAACGCGAGGGCGTGACGGTCATCCTGGCCAGCCACCAGCTGGACGAGGTCAAGCGCGTCTGTGATCGCGTCGCCATCCTGTCGCGCGGCAAGGTCGTGGCGGAAGGCGGCGTGGCTGAACTCACCGCCGGGGAAGCCCGCCTGCGCCTGACCCTGGCCTCCGCCCTCGCCCCGGTCCTGGCGGTGCTGGGTGATCGCGGCGAGGCCGATGGACCCGACGCCGTGCTGGCCGACATTCCGCGCGCCGAGGCGCCCGCCGTGATCCGCGCCCTGGTCGAGGCCGGCGCCGAGATCGTCGAGGCTCGCTGGCGCGAGGTCGACCTTGAAGGTGTCTATCTGAAATCGCTGGGCCAGGCGCCCACGGCCGCCACCCCGGAAGGAGCCGCCTGATGCTGGCCGACGCCATCGCCGCTGAACGCTTCCGCCTGCTGCGCGACCGTTCGGCCCTGTTCTGGGGCTTCGGCTTCGCGCCGCTGGTGGGCTTCTTCCTCGCCATCGGCGGCGACCTGTTCGTCCGCAACATCATCAAGCGGCCCATGCCGGGCGCGACCATCGATCTGGCGGTCCAGGTCATCAAGGCGTTGGGCAACGGCGCCTCGACCATGGCGGCGCTGTTCCTGATGATCGGCGCGGCCTCGATCCTGGCCGGCGACTATCGCTGGGAGACCTGGCGCTTGCGCACGCCGCGCAACAGCCGCTTCAACCTGCTGGCGGCCAAGCTGATTGTCATCGGCGAGGCGATTATGTGGAGCCTGGTCCTGACCGTGGCGCTGACCCTGGCGGCGGCCGTGATCGGCGCGGCGATCAACACCAAGGCCATCGTCGGCTCGGCCCTGGGCCTGTCCGAAATCGCCGGCGTCTTCGTGGTCACCTGGCTGGAGGCGATGAGCCTGGCCGCCCTGGCCGCCTGCGTCGCAGTCGTGACGCGCTCGCCGATGGCCGCCGTGGTGGTCTGTCTGGTGGTTCGCTTCGTCCAGTCGATCCTGGCGGGCGCCCTCGGGGCCATGAGCCCGGAGCCGACCTGGAAGGTGCTGGCCATTCCCGCCTATGACGCCGACCTGCTGCGCGCCTTTGTGACCGCGCCATCGCATGCCGGGCCGGACGGCGGACCGGCCGGCTGGGCGCTGCTGGTTCTGGTCAGCTGGATCGCGGCGCTGACGGCCGGGGCCATTGTGCTGTTCCAGCGGCAGGATCTGACGCGGGAGTAGCGGTCAGGCGTCCGTTGCCGGAGGCGATGGCGACACCGCAAGACGCGGGCCCCACAGGCGCGGCGCGCTCCAGGCCGCCACAAAGGGCGTCAACACGCCGATGGCCGCCACCCAGAGCGGATGCGGGATCATGGTGATGCTCATCACGACGCCCAGCAGGTTGAAAGCGGGCCCTACCCACGCCGCCCAGGCCTTGCGAGCAATCAGAAAGCCCGCCGCCGCACTGCCGAACGCGCCGACCGCCCATCCGACCAGAAGCCCGGCCAGAGCCGCAGGCGGCATGGATTGGGCGAAGGCCTTCAACTGGGCCGGATCGTTGAGATCCAGGCCCGGAGGCGGTGGGAAGCCTGCCTTCAGGACCATCTCGCAAAGCGTCACGAGTATGATGTTGGCGGCGATGGCGCCCAGGACAGCAAGGATGGCGCGCAACATGGATTGAGCCCCCGGATATGGTCCCGGAAGAGTGGTTCAGGGCGACCGATCTGTCCAGTCAGCGGCCCCAAAACGCAAAAAAGGCCCCGGATCGCTCCGGGGCCTTTTCCGTTCAGCCTGGGCTGAGAATTAGTCTTCGGCTTGGGCCGAGTAGTCCGGGCCCGAATCCTTGCCCTTGGCCGAGACGTCGCGGTCGACGAACTCGATCACGGCCAGCGGAGCGTTGTCGCCGTAGCGGAAGCCGGCCTTCAGGACGCGGATGTAGCCGCCCTGACGGGTCTGATAGCGCGGGCCGATGGCGGCGAACAGCTTGCCGACCTGTTCAACGTCGCGAACGATGCTGATGGCTTGACGACGCGCGTGCAGGTCGCCGCGCTTGGCCAGGGTGACCAGCTTTTCGACGAAGGGACGCAGTTCCTTGGCCTTGGGCAGGGTGGTGACGATCTGCTCGTGCTTGATCAGCGAGGCCGACATGTTGGCGAACATGGCGGTGCGGTGAGCGGACGTGCGGCCGAGTTTACGGTGAGCTTTACCGTGACGCATTGGAGTGTCTCCTGGGCCTTGGCCCGCAGTGGCGCGATCTAGCGCTGATTGTCACCCATCCCAGCCTGTTCCCAGCCGGGTCAGAACGAAGCGCCGGGGCCCTCCACCGCAGTTGCGGCTTCAAAAGGCCCAGGCCGCCCGCCGTCCCCGAAGGGTGGCGAGCGGCCCGGATCGAGCGCGATATAGTTCGTCTTAGATCTGGTCTTCGAACTTCTTGGCCAGGTCTTCGATGTTTTCGGGCGGCCAGTTCGGCACGTCCATACCCAGGTGCAGCGCCATGCCAGCCAGCACTTCCTTGATTTCGTTCAAGGACTTGCGGCCGAAGTTCGGCGTGCGCAGCATCTCGGCTTCGGTCTTCTGGATCAAATCGCCGATGTAGACGATGTTGTCGTTCTTCAGGCAGTTGGCCGAACGCACCGACAGTTCCAGTTCATCGACCTTCTTCAGGAGCGCCGGGTTGAACGGCAGCTCAGGCTTGGCCTCGTCGGCCGACTTGGCCTTGGGCTCTTCGAAGGTGATGAAGATCTGCAGCTGGTCTTGCAGGATCCGGGCGGCGTAGGCCACGGCGTCCACCGGAGTGACGGCGCCGTTGGTTTCGACTTCCAGGATCAGCTTGTCATAGTCCAGCGACTGGCCTTGACGGGTAGGCTCGACGCGATAGGCGACGCGCTTAACCGGCGAGTACAGGGCGTCGACGGCGATCAGGCCGATCGGCGCGTCTTCCGGACGGTTCTTGTCGGCCGGGACGTAACCCTTGCCGGTGTTGACCGTAAACTCCATGCGCACGGTGGCGCCGTCGTCCAGCGTGCACAGCACGTGGTCGGGGTTCAGGATTTCGATGTCTGAAGGCGTTTCGATCTGACCAGCGGTCACCGGGCCGGGGCCGGTGGCGCGAAGCGTCATGCGCTTCGGACCCTCGGCGTGCATGCGCACGGCCAGTTGCTTGATGTTCAGAACGATGTCGACGACGTCTTCGCGGACGCCTTCGAGCGAGGAGAATTCATGTACGACGCCATCGATCTGGATGGCGGTAACGGCTGCGCCCTGAAGCGACGAGAGCAGAACGCGACGGAGCGCGTTGCCGAGCGTCACGCCAAAGCCGCGCTCGAGCGGCTCAGCCACGATCCGCGCCTTGCGGGTCGCGTCGGCGCCAGTCTCGATTTGCGGCTTCTCAGGACGGATCAGCTCGTTCCAGTTTCTTTCGATCACGTGGTCGATCCCTTGAACGCGGCTCGCCGGCCGCGTTTTGCGCAGCCGGCGAAGGAGAATTGTGTCTAAAAAGTACTAGACGCGACGACGCTTGGGCGGACGGCAGCCGTTGTGCGGGATCGGCGTAACGTCGCGGATCGTCGTGATGGTCATGCCTGCGGCCTGAAGGGCGCGCAGAGCCGACTCACGGCCCGAACCCGGACCCGACACGTTGACCTCGAGGGTCTTCACGCCGTGCTCGGCAGCCTTCTTGCCCGCGTCTTCCGCAGCCATCTGAGCGGCATACGGGGTCGACTTGCGCGAACCCTTGAAGCCCATCGCGCCGGCGCTGGACCAGGAAATGGTATTTCCCTGGGCGTCGGTGATGGTGATCATGGTGTTGTTGAACGAGGCGTTAACGTGCGCCACGCCCGAGGTGATGTTCTTGCGTTCGCGCTTTTTAACGCGACCCGGTTCCTTGGCCATCGTCAGGCTACCTTACTTCTTCTTGCCGGCGATCGGCTTGGCCGGACCCTTGCGGGTGCGAGCGTTCGTGTGCGTGCGCTGACCGCGGACCGGGAGGCCCTTACGGTGACGCAGGCCGCGATAGCAGGCCAGGTCCATCAGTCGCTTGATGTTCATCGAATTTTCGCGGCGCAGGTCGCCTTCGACGGTGAAGTCCTTGTCGATCGTTTCACGGATCTGCAGGACTTCTGCGTCGGTCAGCTGATTGACCCGGCGGGCGTCATCGAGACCCACCTTCGTGACGATGTCACGAGCGGACTTTTGGCCGATGCCATGAATGTACTGAAGCGCGATCAAAACGCGCTTGTTCGTCGGTATGTTGACGCCTGCAATACGGGCCACGTCTAATGTTCTCCTAGTCACGCACTAAAGACGCGAACGGCGCGCCCGGCCCGGTCTTACGACCCAGTCCGGCGCGCACAGATCGCGCCCTTTCGCGGAAGCGCCCCGTTATAGGGATCGTTGCGCCGCCGTCAATGGTTGAATCCGCCGAAAATCAACGAATTGAAAATGTCTTACACCGCGCCCGAGAGCGCCGCGTCGATAGAGGCCGCGACTGCTTCCACAGGCGCCATGCCATCCAGTTCCGTCAGCTTACCCTGCTCTACATAGTAGGGCAGCAAAGGCGCCGTCTGGGCATTGTAGGCGGCCAGACGGGTCACGAAAACTTCCGGATTGTCGTCAGGCCTGCCCTGCTCGGCGAATCTCTTCGAGATCCGTTCGATCAGGGAGGGCTCGTCTACCTTGAGTCGGAGGACGAGGTCGATCTTCTGCCCGCGAGCGGCCAGCATTTTATCCAGCGCCACGGCCTGGGCCACGGTGCGGGGAAATCCGTCGAAGATGGCGCCGCCAGCGGCCTCAGCCTCGGCCAGGCGGTCCTCGATCAGGGCAATGACGATCTCGTCGGTCACCAGGTCGCCCCGGTCCAGCACGCCCTTGACGCGGGCGCCCAGCTCGGAGCCGGACGCGATCGCCGCGCGCAGCATGTCGCCGGTGGAAAGCTGGACCATGCCGCGCTCGGTGACGAGCCGCTTGGCCTGGGTCCCCTTCCCCGCCGCCGGCGGTCCGAACAGGATCAAGTTCATGAATGCCCCTTCGCGCGTCGCCGAGTCTACGCTCGGTCATCTTCCCACGCAGACCTAGAGTGCGGGGGGAAAAAACGGAAGCCGGTTTTGTGACAAACCGGCTTCCAGAACGCCTTATCCTCTAGCGGCCTTTGCCGCCGCGGAGTTTCGACTTCTTGATCAGGCCCTCATACTGGTGCGCCAGCAGTTGGGACTGGATCTGCGCCACGGT
The DNA here is from genome assembly GCF_048541825.1 of Caulobacter sp. ErkDOM-C. Lineage (GTDB taxonomy): Bacteria > Pseudomonadota > Alphaproteobacteria > Caulobacterales > Caulobacteraceae > Caulobacter. Next base: position 2,176,787 of record NZ_CP183332.1, read on the forward strand.
ATCCATGGTCACCGTCACCACGATCAGCACCGAGGTGCCGCCCAGGGCGAACTGGGTCGCGCCCAGGCTCGTCATCATGATTTCGGGTACCAGACAGACGGCGGTGATATAGGCCGCGCCGATCACCGTCAGGCGGGTGAGCACATAATCCAGGTACTCGGCCGTTCGCTTGCCCGGGCGGATGCCTGGCAGGAAACCGCCGTACTTACGAAGGTTTTCGGCCGTCTCGTCGGGGTTGAACACCACAGAGGTGTAGAAGAACGAGAAGAAGATGATCAGCCCCGCATACATCAGCATGAAGGCCGGCTGACCGTGCTGTAGCGCGCCCACCGTGCCCGGCAGCCAGGCGGCCCAGGCCGGCAGGGCCGCCGTCGACAGGAAGCCCATGGCGGTCGTCGGCAGCAGCAGCAGGCTGGAGGCGAAGATCGGCGGGATGACGCCGGCGGTGTTGATCTTCAGCGGCATGAACGAGGTGTCGCCACCGATCATGCGGTTACCCTGCTGGCGCTTGGGATAGTGGACCAGCAGGCGACGCTGCGAGCGCTCGATGAAGACGATCGCCCAGACCGCCGCAACGGCGAGGAACACGATCACGAACAACGGCAGATAGTTTCCCGAAGTCTGCGACTGCACCAGCAGTTGGCCGATGCCGCGCGGAAGGCCCGCCACGATGCCGGCGAAGATGATCAGCGAAACGCCGTTGCCAACGCCGCGGCTGGTGATCTGCTCACCCAACCACATCAGGAACAGCGTACCGCCGGTCAGGGCCACGACGGTCGAGGCAATGAAGAACGGACCGCTGATCCCGTCAAACACCAGGCCGGGCTGGCTTTGCAGGCCGACCGCGATGCTGAACGACTGCACGATCGCCAGAACCACGGCCAGATAGCGCGTGTACTGGTTGAGGGTCTTGCGGCCGGCTTCGCCGCCTTCCTTCTTCAGCTTTTCCCACGGCGGATACACCGAGCCCATCAGCTGCACGATGATCGAGGCGCTGATGTAGGGCATCACGTTCAGCGAGAAGATCGCCATCCGTTCGACAGCGCCCCCCGAGAACATGTTGAACATGCCCAGGATGCCCTTCGACTGGCCCGCGAAGGCGTTGGCGAAGGCTTCCGGGTTGATGCCGGGGATCGGCACATAGGTGCCAAGGCGGAAGACGACCAAAGCGATGATCGTGAACCAGATGCGCTTGTGAAGTTCGGTCGCCTTTTGGAACGACGCGAAATTCATGTTGGCTGCGAGTTGTTCGGCGGCCGAGGCCATTCAATTCCCCACGACTCTAATACTGAGCCACAAATAGGTGAGGCCCGCCGTGATGTCACGGCGAGCCTCAAAAAGAACTGTCATCCCGGCCGAAGCGGAGCGAAGAGCCGGGACCTTGAAAGGCGCCGACGCATGCCGCGGTCCCGGCTCGGCCTGACGGCCGTCCGGGATGACAGCTATGTCGATTAGGCCTTGGCGTCTTCGGCCTGGACCTTGACCTTCTTGGTCACGGTCACCGAACCGCCGGCGGCTTCAACGGCCTTGATGGCCGCTTCGGTCGCCGAATAGACGGTCAGCTTAAGGGCCGACTTGATCTCGCCCTTGCCCAGCAGCTTCACGCCGTCCAGTTCGCGACGGATCACGCCGGCAGCGATCAGGTCAGCCACCGACACGTCGGCGCCGGCCTTCAGCTTGCCCGCTTCGACGGCCTGTTCCAGGCGCCACAGGTTCACTTCAGCGAAGTCCAGGCGGAAGGGGTTGTTGAAGCCGCGCTTAGGCATACGCATGTGCAGCGGCATTTGACCGCCTTCGAAGCCGGCGATGGCGACGCCCGAGCGCGCCTTCTGGCCCTTGACGCCGCGACCGGCGGTCTTGCCCTTGCCCGAACCCGGGCCACGGCCAACGCGCATGCGGTTCTTGGTCGAACCTGGGGTCGGAGCCAGTTCATTAAGCTTGGTCATATGTGCCTCTCCTTGGAGATCTGCGCCCGGCCAGCGGCCAGACTCGGCTTGAAAAACGAGTGATCGTTGAGGCCCCTGCCCTCTGTTCCCAGCGGGATCAGACAGCGGAACTTCAAACGAAAACCACCCCGGCTTTCACCGGGGTGGCGATTTGCGCGTCTCGTAGCAGAACTACTCGACGATTTCCAGCAGATGCTGGACCTTACGGATCATGCCGCGGATCGAAGGGGTATCTTCCAGCTCGGACTCGCGTCCCAGCTTGTTGAGACCCAGGCCAGCCAGCGTTGCGCGCTGGGTGGCGTTGCGGCGGATCGGGCTGCCAGTTTGGCGAACCTTGACGGTTTTAGCTTCAGCCATGTCTTAGCCCTCGATGGCGTCCGGAGCCGAAGCTCCGTCGGCGCGGCGGCCGAGAATGTCGCCAACCTTCTTGCCGCGCTTGGCGGCGATCTGGCGGGGCGACGATTGAACCTTCAGGGCCTCGAACGTGGCGCGAACCATGTTGTACGGGTTCGAAGAACCCGTCGACTTGGCCACAACGTCCTGGACGCCCAGGGTTTCGAGAACCGCGCGCATCGGACCACCGGCGATGACGCCCGTGCCGGGAGGGGCAGCGCGCATCATGACCTTGCCTGCGCCCCAACGGCCGTAGCCGTCGTGGTGCAGGGTGCGCGATTCCCGCAGGGGGACCCGAACCATGGTCTTCTTGGCTTCTTCGGTCGCCTTGCGGATGGCTTCCGGCACTTCACGCGCCTTGCCATGACCGAAGCCGACGCGGCCCTTTTGGTCGCCAACGACCATCAGAGCAGCGAAGCTGAAGCGACGGCCGCCCTTAACGGTGGCGGCGACGCGGTTGATGTGAACGAGCTTTTCGACGATGTCGCTGTCGACCCGCTCTTCGGGGGCGTTGCGGTCGCGACGGCCGCGATTGGGGCCGCCGTCTCCACGCTGTTGATCACCACGAGCCATGCTGTGATTTCCCTTAGAAATTCAGGCCGGCTTCGCGCGCGGCGTCGGCCAGGGCTTTCACCCGACCGTGGAAGATGTAGCCGCCGCGATCGAAGACGACGTCCTTGACGCCTTTTTCGATGGCGCGCTCGGCGACGAGCTTGCCGACCAGTGCAGCCGCGTCCTTGTCCGCGCCCTTGGTCTTGCCTTCACCTTCGAGGGTGGAGGCGGCAGCCAGGGTCACGCCGCGTTCATCATCGATGATCTGGGCGTAGATGTTCTTGGACGAACGGAAGACCGTAAGACGCGGACGACCGTTGGACAGGGCCTTGAGGCGGGTGCGGGTGCGTTGGGCACGACGCACGGCGGATTCGCGAGGTGTGAGCGCCATGGCTTACTTCTTCTTGCCTTCCTTGCGGCGAACCTTTTCGCCGGCATAACGAACGCCCTTGCCCTTGTAGGGCTCGGGAGGACGAATGCGGCGAATCTTCGCGGCAATCTCGCCAACCGCCTGCTTGTCAGCACCGGCGATCTTGATTTCGGTTTGCTTCGGAACCGCGAAGGTGACGCCAGCCGGAGGCTCGACGTTCACATCGTGGCTGAAACCGAGCTGGATGGAGAGCGCATCGCCCTTCATCGCCGCGCGGTAACCGACGCCCACCAGTTCGAGGGTTTCCTCGAAGCCGGCGGTGACGCCTTGCACCATGTTGGCCACCAGCGTGCGGGACAGACCCCACATCGACATGGCGCGCTTGCTCTCTTCGCGAGCCACCAGAAGGAGGTCGGAACCTTCCTGGGTGACGGCGATCTCGTCAGCGATGGTCCAAGCGAGTTGCCCCTTGGGGCCCTTCACCGTGACCGTCTGCCCGTCGATCGTGACATTCACGCCCGAGGGGATCGCGACGGCTTTTTTACCGATACGTGACATGCTCTTTCCCTCCCGCGCCTAGTAGACGCGGCAGAGGACTTCGCCACCGACATTAGCGTCGCGTGCGGCGGAGTCCGACATGACGCCCTTCGGCGTCGAAAGGATCGAGATGCCCAGGCCGTTCTTGATCGGCTTCAGGTCCTTGATCGACGAATAGACGCGGCGGCCCGGCTTGGAGACGCGTGCGATTTCGGCGATTACGGGCTCACCGTCAAAATACTTGAGCTCGATCTCGAATTCGGGGAACGCACCGGGCTTCTCGACGAGCGAGTAGCCGCGGATGTAGCCTTCGTCGGCCAGCACGTCCAGGACACGAGCGCGCAGCTTGGAAGCCGGCGTCGCTACCTTGGCGCGCTTGCGCGTGGCGGCGTTCTTGATGCGAGCGATCAGGTCGCTCAGGGGATCGTTCATCGACATATGATCGTCCTCACCAGCTCGACTTGACGAGGCCGGGGATCTGGCCCGACGAGCCGAGCTCGCGGAGCGCGATACGGCTCATCTTCAGCTTGCGATAATAGGCGCGCGGACGGCCCGTGACTTCGCAACGGTTACGAATGCGAACAGCGGAGGAGTTACGCGGCAGCTTCGCGAGCTTCAGACGAGCTTCGAAGCGATCCTCGAGCGGCAGGCTGTCGTCATTGGCGATTGCCTTGAGCGCGGCGCGCTTGTCGGCGAATTGCTTGACGAGAGACTTGACCATCTCGTTACGATTGACGGCGCTTTTCTTGGCCATGGTGTGTTTCCCTGCCCGCTCTTAATTCGTGAACGGGAACTGGAATTCCTTCAGGAGCGCCTTGGCTTCCTGATCGGACTTCGCAGTGGTGCAGACGATGATGTCCATGCCCCAGATCTGTTCGATCTGGTCATAGTTGATTTCCGGGAACACCAGGTGCTCTTTCAGACCCATGGCATAGTTGCCACGGCCGTCGAAGCTCTTGCCGTTCAGGCCGCGGAAGTCCTTCACGCGCGGCAGCGCGATCGTGACCAGGCGGTCGAGGAACTCGTACATCCGATCCTTGCGGAGCGTCACCTTGGCGCCGACGATCATGCCTTCGCGCAGCTTGAAGCCGGCGATCGACTTGCGGGCCTTGGTGGCGACGGGCTTTTGACCAGCGATCAGGGTGAGGTCCTTGATGGCCGTTTGGGCCTTCTTGGAGTCCGCGACAGCTTCGCCGATACCCATGTTCAGGACGATCTTGTCCAGCTTGGGGATCTGCATTTCGTTGGTGTAACCGAACTGTTCCTTGAGCGAGGCGCGGATGCGCGCCCGGTACTCGGACTTCAGTCGCGGCTCGTAAGCTTGATCAACCATTGATCACCTCGCCGGTGGTCTTGGCGACGCGCACCTTCTTGTCGCCTTCAATCTTGAAGCCGACGCGGGTGGGCTTGCCGTTGGAGTCGACGATCGCCACGTTCGAAACGTGAAGCGCCGCTTCCTTGCTCTTGATGCCGCCTTGCGGATCGGCTTGCGTCGCCTTGGTGTGACGTTGAACGAGGTTCACGCCTTCCACGAAAACGCGGTTTTCCTTGGGGAGAACCTGGGACACAGCGCCTTGCTTGCCCTTGTCCTTGCCCGCCAGAACGACAACGCGGTCGCCCTTCTTGATCTTGGCAGCCATTACAGCACCTCGGGGGCGAGGGAGATGATCTTCATGTGGTTCTTGGCGCGCAGTTCACGAGGAACCGGGCCGAAGATCCGCGTGCCGACCGGCTCGCTCGCTTTGTTGACGATGACCGCAGCATTCTTGTCGAAGCGGATCAGCGAACCGTCCTTGCGCTTCATGCCTTGGTTGACACGAACGACGACGGCGCGAAGCACGTCACCCTTCTTCACGCGACCGCGAGGAATGGCTTCCTTCACGGACACGACGATCACGTCACCGACGCTGGCGTAGCGACGACCTGCGCCACCCAGCACCTTGATGCACATGACCCGGCGAGCGCCGGAGTTGTCGGCGACTTCCAGGTTAGTTTGCATCTGGATCATGGTTTAAACCTTCCAGACTTAAGCCGAGACCTTGGGAAGGACTTCCCAGGTCTTCAGCTTGGACTTCGGAGCGCACTCGACGATCTTGATGGATTCGCCGGTCTTGTACGCGTTGGACTCATCGTGAGCGTGGTACCGCTTGGAGCGACGCACGATCTTCTTGAGCAGCGGGTGAACGATGGTCCGTTCAACCTTAACAACTACGGTCTTGTCGCCCTTATCGGAGACGACAACCCCTTCGAGGATACGCTTGGGCATATCGTTCTCCTTAAGCCGCGGCCTTGGCGCGCAGCACGGTCTTGATGCGGGCGATATCCTTGCGGATCTCGCCAACGCGGTGGGTCTTTTCCACCTGACCGGTCGCGGCCTGGAAGCGCAGGTTGAACTGCTCCTTCTTGAGGCTGAGCAGCTGCTCGGCGAGTTGGTCGGGCGTCATACCCCGGATGTCAGCAATCTTGGTCATGCCGCTTCGGCCTCCAGAGCCGCACCTGCGTCGATGCGGGTGACGACACGGGTACGGATCGGCAGCTTGGCCGCGCCGAGGCGCAGAGCTTCGCGAGCGACATCGTCCGGCACGCCGTCGATTTCGAACATGATCCGGCCCGGCGCGACGCGCGCGGCCCAGTGATCCACGGCGCCCTTGCCTTTACCCATCCGGACTTCGGCCGGCTTGCCGGTGACCGGCACGTCGGGGAAGATGCGGATCCACACGCGACCTTGGCGCTTCATCTGGCGAGTGATCGCCCGACGAGCCGCTTCGATCTGGCGAGCGGTGATGCGTTCCGGCTCAACGGCCTTGAGGCCGTAGGAGCCGAAGTTCAGCAGGGTGCCGCCCTTGGAGACGCCATGAATGCGCCCCTTGAACTGCTTGCGGTACTTGGTTTTTTTCGGTGACAGCATAGCGCTCTATCCTTAGCCCCGATCGCGACGGCCGCGGTCGCCCCGGTCGGGACGATCGCCGCGCTCGCGCCCACCACCTTCGCCGGCAGGGCCGGACTCGGTGGCGAGACGCTTGTCGAGCGCCATCGGGTCATGCTCCAGCACTTCGCCTTTGAAGATCCAGGTCTTCACGCCGATGATGCCGTAGGTGGTCTTGGCTTCCGCGAAACCGTAGTCGATGTCAGCGCGCAGGGTGTGGAGCGGCACGCGACCTTCGCGATACCATTCCATCCGCGCGATTTCAGCGCCGCCGAGGCGGCCCGACACGTTGATGCGAATGCCCTTGGCGCCAAGACGGACGGCCGATTGAATCGACCGCTTCATGGCGCGACGGAAGGCAATCCGGCGCTCGAGCTGCTGGGCGATGGACTCGGCCACCAGCTGGGCGTCGGTTTCAGGCTTACGGATTTCGACGATGTTCAGGTGAACCTCGCCTTCCGTCATGATCGACAGGTCCTTGCGGAGCTTGTCGATGTCAGCGCCCTTCTTGCCGATGATGACGCCCGGACGGGCGGCATAGATCGTGACGCGGCACTTCTTGTGCGGACGCTCGATGATGATGCGCGAGACGCCAGCCAGATAGAGCCGCTTCTTGAGCATCTTACGGACAGCGATGTCCTGATGCAGAAGCTTGCCGTACTGGGCGCCGTCGGCGAACCAACGGCTGTCCCAGGTGCGGTTAATGCCGAGCCGAAGCCCGACCGGATTGACTTTCTGACCCATTAGGCGGCCTCACCCAGTTCGCGGACCACGATGGTGATCTCGGAGAACGGCTTTTCAACGCGCGTCGCACGGCCGCGGGCGCGGGGCGAGAAGCGCTTCATCACCAGGTTCTTGCCCACATAGGCCTCGGACACGACCAGCGAGTCGATGTCGAGGTTGTGGTTGTTCTCGGCATTGGAGATGGCCGAGTACAGCGCCTTGCGGACGTCCTGGGCGATGCGCTTGTGGCTGAATTCGAGCTCGTTCAGAGCGCGCTGGACGTTCAGGCCACGGATGGACTGAGCGACCAGGTTCAGCTTACGAGCGCTGGTGCGCAAGGTGCGAACCTTACACATCGCTTCGTTGGCCGGCAGGCGGCGAGGTTGTTTAGCTTGGCTCATGGCCTACTTCCTCTTCGCCTTCTTGTCGGCAGCATGGCCGGGGAAGTTACGGGTGGGAGCGAACTCGCCGAACTTCATACCAACCATGTCTTCCGACACGATAACGGGGACGTGCTTGAGACCGTTGTGGACGCCGAAGGTCAGGCCGACAAACTGCGGCATGATCGTCGAACGACGCGACCAGGTCTTGATGACATCCTTGCGGCCCGACGACAGTGATGCGTCGGCCTTCTTCAGGAGGTACCCGTCAACAAACGGGCCTTTCCAGACGGAGCGTGTCATGGCTTAGCGGCCCTTTTTCGCTTTGTGGCGCGAACGGATGATGAACTTATCCGTGGCCTTGTTGACGCGGGTCTTGGCGCCCTTGGTCGGCTTGCCGGCCGGGGTCACCGGGTTACGACCGCCCGAGGTCCGGCCTTCACCACCACCGTGGGGGTGGTCGACCGGGTTCATGGCGACGCCGCGAACGTGAGGGCGGAAACCCATGTGACGAACACGACCGGCCTTGCCGAGGTTTTGGTTCATGTGGTCGGGATTGGAGACTGCGCCAACCGTGGCCAGGCAGGTGTCGAGGACCATGCGCAGCTCGCCCGAGTTCAGGCGGATCTGGGCATAACCGGCGTCACGACCGACCAGTTGGGCGTAGGCCCCAGCCGAGCGAGCGATCTGACCACCCTTGGCGGGCTTCAGCTCGACATTGTGGATGATCGTGCCGATTGGCATGGTCCGCAGCGGCGAGGTGTTGCCCGGCTTCACGTCGACCTTGTCAGCGGTGACGACTTCGTCACCAACCTTGAGGCGCTGCGGGGCCAGGATGTAGGCCAGTTCGCCATCGGTCTGATACTTGATCAGGGCGATGAACGCGGTGCGGTTGGGGTCGTATTCAATACGAACAACCGAAGCCACGCCTTGCTTGCGACGCTTGAAGTCGACCAGGCGATACAGGCGCTTGGCGCCGCCGCCGCGGAAGCGGACCGCGATACGGCCATTGCCGCCGCGACCGCCCGACTTGGTCAGGCCTTCAACGAGCTTCTTCTCGGGACGACCCTTGTAGAGCTCGCTGCGGTCGATCAGGACCAGGCCGCGTTGGCCTGGGCTGGTCGGGTTAAAGTGCTTCAAGGCCATCTGATTAGAGCCCCGTCGTGATGTCGATCGACTGGCCTTCGGCCAGGGTCACGATGGCTTTTTTGACATCGGAACGACGTCCGATGATGCCGCGGAAGCGCTTGGTCTTGCCCTTGGTGACCATGGTGTTGACCTTGGTGACCTTGACCTTGAACAGTTCTTCGACTGCGGCGGCGATTTCGTCCTTGGACGCATCGGCGGACACTCGGAAGACAACCTTGTTCTGCTCGGAAAGCAGGGTGGCCTTTTCGGTGATCACCGGCGACAGGATCGTGTCGTAGTGGCGGGCGGTTGCGGCCATTACGCGGCTTCCTTCTCAGCGAAACGCGCCGAGATCGCATCCACCGCGTCCTTGGTCAGGACCAGGGTGTGGCGACGCAGCACGTCATAGACGTTCAGGCCGGCGTTCGGCAGCACGTCGATGTTCGGAATGTTGCGGGCGGCGAGCTTGAAGTTGCCGTCCACTTCCGGACCCGCGATGACCAGAGCGTTCTTCAGACCCATCTTGTCGAAGGTGGCGCGCAGGGCGGCCGTCTTCGGATCGGTCAGAGCGACGTTGTCCAGCACGATGAGCGAGCCGGCCTTGGCCTTCGACGAGAGAGCGTGACGCAGAGCCATCGCACGGATCTTCTTGGGAAGATCGAACGCGTGGCTGCGGACGACAGGGCCGTGAGCCTTGGCGCCGCCGACGAACTGAGCCGCACGGCGCGAACCGTGACGAGCGCCGCCGGTGCCCTTTTGCTTGTACATCTTCTTGCCCGTGCGAGAGACCTCGTTACGGACCTGAATCTTGTGGTTGCCGGAGCGGCGCTTGGCCAGCTGCCAGGTGACGACGCGCTGCAGGATGTCGCCGCGGATGTCGGCGATGCCAAAGATGGCGTCGTCGAGATCAACGGAGCCGGCCTTGCCGCCGTCCAGATTGATGACGTCGAGTTTCATTAGCCTTCGCCCTCTTCGGTCGATGCCGCGGGGGCTTCCTCAGCGGGGGTTTCAGCAGCGGCGGTCGCCGGAGCCTGGCCAGCCTTGCGGAAGGCGCCCGGACGCGGCAGGTCGGCCGGAGGGGCCTTCTTGATCGCGTCACGAACCTTCACGTAGCTGCCTTCGTGGCCGGGGACAGCGCCCTTGACCAGGATCAGGCCGCGCTCGACATCGACTTTCCAGACGGTGACGTTCAGCGTGGTGACCGTTTCCTGACCCAGGTGACCGGCCATCTTCTTGCCCTTGAACGTACGACCCGGATCCTGGCGTTGACCAGTCGAGCCGTGCGAACGGTGAGAGACCGAGACGCCGTGGGTTGCGCGCAGACCACCGAAGTTCCAGCGCTTCATGGCGCCGGCAAAACCCTTACCGACTGTGACGCCCTGGATGTCGACCTTCTGGCCGGCAACGTAGTGGTCGGCGGTGATTTCCGCGCCCACTTCGATCAGAGCGGCTTCTTCGACGCGGAACTCGGCGACAACCCGCTTGGGTTCAACCGAGGCCTTGGCGAAGTGGCCACGCATGCCGTTGGGGGTGTTCTTCGGCTTCTTGGCGCCAGCGCCAAGTTGGAGGGCGGTATAACCGTCCTTCTCCTGGGTGCGTTGAGCGGTGACCTGGCAGCCATCCAGAGACAGGACGGTGACCGGGATGTGCTGTCCGGTTTCATCGAAGAAGCGGGTCATGCCGAGCTTCTTGGCGATCACGCCAGTACGATTTGCGGGGAGAGTCATAAGATTCGGCCCTCCTTACAGCTTGATTTCGACGTCAACGCCGGCCGACAGGTCGAGCTTCATCAGCGCGTCCACGGTCTGCGGAGTCGGGTCAACGATATCGAGAACGCGCTTGTGCGTACGGATCTCGAACTGTTCGCGCGACTTCTTGTCGACGTGCGGCGAACGGTTGACGGTGAATTTCTCGATAAGCGTGGGCAGGGGGATCGGGCCCCGTACCGTCGCACCAGTGCGCTTGGCCGTATTGACGATCTCGCGTGTGGAATGATCCAGCACGCGGTGATCGAAGGCCTTGAGCCGGATGCGGATGTTCTGACGATCCATATCGCTCGGTTTCCTAGTGGGCTGCGCCCGCGTCTCGAACCATTTCAAAGACCAACTCGAACCCTTGGGAGAGTTCGAACGCAGCGTCCGCAAAACAAATGGCCCTCACGGTTGCCCGTGGGGGTTATGTCCAGATATTGCGCCCCTTCTCGAAAGAAGGTTGGCGGCGCTATGTCCGGGCGTCTCGCGAACCGCGTTTGAGCCCTAAAGCTCACAGCCGGTCCAACAGAGGCGCGCTTGTACGTTCCGAATCCGGTTTCGTCAAGCGCTCCGCTTGCCTTGTCGCGCCAGAAACTGAGGCGACTCGGCGAGCCGCTTCTGGATAGGCGCCTGGCCCCATCTCCGCAACCCCTCATCTGTCATGGGATTGTCGAATAACACCGTCACATGGGTGGGAACGTGCGCGGACATGCGACTAGTCGGCCGTCCTGATCTTTCAAGTGTCGCAATTGAGCATCAACTGACCCTGAAGCACGGCTATTGCCCCTTGTGGCGCCAGCCGACGCGCCATAGATGCCGCCCCTCCCCGGCGGACTGGTGGCCCCTCCCCCCAATGACCGCCAGCGCCGGGGTTTTTCCAGTAAGGGGATTACCCACTATGAAGACCCAACTTTTTGCCGCCGCCGCTGTCGCGGTCCTCGCCTTCTCGGCTCCCGCCTTCGCCCAGCAAGTCGGTTCGGTCGGCGCCGCCGTGAACTACAGCGACATCGACACCCGCGTTCTCAGCGGTGACGGCTCGTCGGTGAAGATCGACGGCTCGGTCGCCGTTCCGGTCGGCGCGGCCTGGACCGTCACCGCCAATGGCGACGTGTCGATCTCGGACAACGACATCAGTGACGAAACCGTCGCCTCCGGCGCCGTGCACCTGACCACCAAGATTGGCGACACCTGGCGCGTCGGCGGCTTTACCGCCCTGTCGCGTCCCAGCAACGACACCCTGTGGGCCGTCGGCGCTGAAGCCCACAAGTACCTGGGCAATGTCACCCTTTCGGGCCTGGCGGCCTATGGCCAGTCCAACGACCTGGACGCCGACCTGTACGCCGTGCGCGGTGAGGCCCGCTACTTCGTGACCGACGACTTCCGGCTCGACGGCGGCCTGGGCTATTCCAAGCTCGACACCCTGGTGGAAGCCGAAGCGTGGGACGCCAGCCTGGGCGGCGAATACAAGTTCGCCAACACCGGCTGGTCGACCTTCGGCAAGTACACCCACACCGAAAGCGAAGACCTGGCCGACCTGAAGTCGGACTCGGTCAAGATCGGCGTGCGTTACACCTTCGGCGGCAGCCTGAAGGCTCGTGACGCAGCCGGCGCCGACCTGATCGACGCTGGCACGCTGTTCGGCTTCGGCGTCCGCTAAACGCGGCGAGGCTAAAAAAGCGGAAGGCCCCGGGACATCCGTCCCGGGGCCTTCACTCTATATATGTGTGTGTGATCGTCGAACGCGGCTCAGTGGCCGATATAGACGTCGCCCGAACCGGCCACCGACTTGCTGACATTGCCGATCGCCTTGGCGATCCGCACGTCGCCGGAACCGGCCACCGAGATCTCGACATCACCGACTTCGCCGTCATGGGTCACGTCGCCCGAGCCCATGATGCTGACCTCGATCGACTTGGCGCGACCGCCGGCGATCACCACATCGCCCGAGCCGGCGATGCTGACCTCGACCTTGCCGCCGACACTGGCCGCCCCGGCGTCGCCCGAGCCGGCGATCGAGACAGTGAAGTCGCCTGCAACCTCCTGGGTCCTCACGCTGCCGGAGCCGGCAATGCTGATCTCGGCCGAACCCGCAGTGCCGACATTGGTGTCGCCTGAACCAGCCTGGCTGACTTCCAGCTCGCCTTTCACATTGGCGACGGTCCAGTCACCGCAGCCGGCGTTGGCCAGGGCCAGGCTGTCGCTGCGGCCAACGCTGCCGAACACCGCGCCGGCCCCGGACACATCGACCCGCATCGGCGTGCGAATGACGATCTGCGGGATGTCCTCCCACTTCACTTCACCGACGCCGCGCACCTTGATCGTGGTCAGGCCCATCTTGCTGTTGCAGCCATGGATCTTGTTCATGCGCAGATCGCCGTCGACGATCGTGTCCGCGCCATTCCGCCGGATGGTCAGAGGCAGGCTCTTGTTGGTGGTCAGGAACTCGACCTTGATGTCGTTGCGGGCTTCGGGGATCACCACGACGCGGGCGACCGCATCCTTGATCCGGACCGAAGGCGCGGCGGAGGCGACGCCCGAGAAGCCCAGGGCGGCCGCGCCGGCGGCCAGAACGAGAAGTGCGCGCATCGAGATATTTCCCCTGTCGGATGGCGTTGATAAGGGAAAGCTAGCGGCGCCCGACAGGCGAGACGACTTAATTCGCGGTCATGACCGCGATGTCACAAATCGGCCTCAAGGTCGGGCTTCAGGCGTCGCGTCCATTCCCAGCTCGAAACTGCGCTCGAAGCCCTTGATCCGGTCCTCGACCAGACGCGCGCGCTTCAAGCCCAGAGACGCCGCCCAAAGGCCGGCCCGCGCCAGGGCCGGGGTCTTGCCCATCGCCGCCACGGGCATGCCCCAGCGCCGGAACACGCCGTTGGCATAGTGCGCGCCGTTGATCAGGCGGGACTCCCAGGTCTGGTAGTCGACCGACAACGAGACATTGAACGTCCCGAGGTTCTCGATCCGGTGCGGCGCATGCAGCGGCCAGGCGGCGGCCATGCCGGGCTCCAGGTCGAAGACCTGAGCCGCGGCGTCCATCTCGCGGCGGTAGGGCAAGTCCTCGGTCTGCTGCTTGAGCAGGATGTTTTCCATGCCCTCCTGGGGCATGTGGGTCTCGTCGGGCGGATAGATCCAGATCCGCTTGCGGCCGCGCAGGTGGAACAGCACCACCCCGGGCGCATCGGCGTGGAACGGCACCTTCGCCCCCGGCGCCGACAGGATCAGCTGGCCATTCAGCTGGATCGGCTTGAAGCCCTGCGCCTGACCCGAAATGCCGGCGAAGGCCTCCTCGATCAGCGGGCCAAGTTGCGGATACCAGGCCTCGGCCCGGCGCAGCTGCACCCAGATGCGGCCTTCCTTGACGCCCTCCAGCACCTCCTGGCCGGAGCGCCGCCCCCGCGCACCGGTGCGCATGGTGTGCTGGCCGTCGGCGTCGAAGTCGAACAGGTTGATGTCGTAGAGCTCGGCCGGATAGGCGTCGAGCACGCGCGCCAGGGCCTCGTCCTCGAACAGGCGCGACTCCACCAGCTTGTGCTGGAAGGTGATTGGCGTCTTGCCGAAGGCGTTCTTTTGCTCGGGCGACCAAGCGGTGATCAGATCGGACATCGAGAACTCCTAGTCGGCCAGAAGCGAAAGACTAAGGCCAATGCCGACCCCCAGGCCGACGCCCGCGCCGATGCGGGGGTGGCGGCGGGTCATGGCCGTAACAAAGGACGAGGCGCCCCGCACCTGCCCCACCAGCCCGGGCTCGCAGGCGATGATGCCGTCAAAGCGGCGCGACAGGCGGGTCAGATCCGGAAGGCCTAGGCGTCCGATCGCCTGGGGACGGGTATGGATCATGCCTTCGAACACCGGCTCGGCCGGCTCGGCGAAGTCGCGCTTGTAGGCCTCGCCGCCAGGCCCGAAATCAACCCGGGCGATCCCCTGCTCTGCAGCCGCACGCAGGGTCTCCAGGGTCATCAGGCTGCCCGGCGAGTAGCGCGCATAGGCCGTATCGTAGATCGGAAACCACAGGTGATGGCGATCGCCACTGGTCAGGCCCAGCTCGGCCGCGACGATCGCGTCGCCGGCCCGCAGAACCGCCAGCTTCAGGCCAAAGTCGGCTTCCGCAGCCCCGGCCAGCCGGTGCAGCAGGGCGCTGGTCCATCCACAGGCGAAGATGTCGTACTGGTGGGTCCGACGGAGCTGCTGGCGCTTGCCGGCGATGATCTGGTCCAGCATCGCGGCGGCGGGCGCATCGAAACTGAAACGCACGGGCCCGTGGTCACGCTCGAGCGCCCGCAGCCGGCGGCGCTTGTCCTTGAGGAATCCCGCGCTGCGCCCGGCCTCATAGGCCGGGAAACCGGCGGAGACGTCGGCGGCCATGGCGTGGCGCACCGAAAGCCCGCGCCCCTCGTTGGTTCCCGGAGCGATCAATCCGCCAAAGCGCGCGCGCTCGGCGCCGAGCTTTCTGAGGATATCGGTCAGGTCCAGGCGGGTGTCGGCGCTCGCGACCAGGCCATGACTGTCGCTCATCGGCGCGGCCAGGGGCTGGATCAGAACGCCACGCCGCTGGAACGGCAGGAAGCCCTCGATCTCGTCGCCCCGCCGGATCACCGCAATGGCCGCGCCGGGCGCGATCTGGCCGGCGACGTCGAGGTAGCGAAGGTCGAAATAGGGGCTGCCCAGCAGGGGGTTGGCCCGACGCAGGGCGTTCCACCGGGCGCGTTCGGGCGCGCCCAGCTCTGACACCCTGACCGCCTCCACGGAAACCCCGTCGTGCAAAGCCCGCTCTCCCAAAGTTGCGAGAGGTTACAGCGACCTTTCCTAATAACCGCTTTAGTTGAGCGACTCCTCCCTGGCGGCGCTGAGCCGCACGGGGACCGACTTGTAGGCCGGCGTGCCGCTGCGCGTGTCGCGATCGTCCAGGTCGATCAGGATATTGGTCTCGGGATAGTAGGCGGCCAGGCATCCTCGCGGGATGTCGCGCGCCACCAGGGTGAAGCCGCGCACCACCCGCTGGCCGCCGGCGTCGAAGGCGGCGGCCAGGTCGATGCGATCACCGGAAGACAGCCCGCGAGCGGCGATATCGTCGGGATTGGCGAACACCACGTCGCGGCGTCCGAACACCCCGCGATAGCGGTCGTCCAGGCCATAGATGGTGGTGTTGTACTGGTCGTGGCTGCGCAGGGTGGTCAGGATCATCACCTCGGGATCGCCCTGGCGCGGATCGCCGGCCTTGGGGGCGTGCGCCATGAAATTGGCCTTACCCGAGGCGGTCTTCCAGACCCGATCCGACGGCGGCACCGGCAGGCGGAAACCGCCGGGAATGCGGATGCGCTCATTATAGTTGTCAAAGGCGCCCGGAAACACACGGGCGATAAGGTCGCGGATGCGGTCATAGTCAGCGACCAGCCCCGACCAGTCGACGGTGTCATCCTGGCCCAGCACGGCCTTGGCGATGCCGGCCACGATGGCGGGCTCGGATTTCAGCTGGTCCGAGGCCGGCGGGTTCAGGCCCTTGGAGGCGTGGACCATCGACATCGAGTCCTCGACCGTCACCGCCTGGCGGCCGCTGGCCTGGATGTCGATCTCGGTGCGGCCCAGGCAGGGCAGCAGCAGGCTCTCCCGGCCGACCAGCAGATGGGTGCGGTTGGGCTTGGTGGCGATGTGGACCGCAAAGTCCAGCCGGCGCATGGCGGCGAAGGTGCGGATCGGATCGGGCGCGGCCACCGCAAAATTGCCGCCCAGCCCCAGGAACACCGTCGCCTCGCCCCGCTCCATCGCCTCGATGGCCTCGACCACGGTGTGGCCATGCTCGCGCGGCGGCTCGAAGTCGAACACGTCGCGCAGGGAATCGAGCAGGGCGGCCCCCGGCTTCTCGGCCACGCCGACAGTGCGCGCGCCCTGAACATTGGAATGGCCTCGCAGCGGACAGATCCCCGCTCCCGGCCGGCCGATATTGCCCTTCAACAGCAGCAGATTGACCAGCTGCTGCACCGTGCCCGACGAGTCCCGATGCTGGGTCAGGCCCATGCCGTAGCAGAGGATAGTCGCCTTCGAGCGCGCATAGACGGCGGCGGCCTCCTCGATCTGGGCGCGCGACAGGCCCGAGCCCGTCTCGATCTCTTCCCAGCTCAGGGCGTCCAGCGCCTCGACCAGCGCCTCGAAGCCGGCGGTATGCTCGGAGATGAAGTCGCGATCCACGGCCTGCAGGGCCAGCACCGCCTTCATCATGCCATGCACCGCCAGGGCGTCGCCGCCGATGGTCAGCTGGTAATAGGCCGACGCGATGGGCGTCGACGACAGGGTCGCCATCTCCATCGCGTCCTGCGGTGAGGCAAACTTTTCCAGTGATCGTTCACGCAGCGGATTGAAGGCCAGGATCGCCGCGCCGCGCTTTGAGGCTTCGCGCAGGGTTCCCATCATCCGGGGATGGTTGGTGCCGGGATTGTGGCCAAAGCACAGGATCAGGTCGGCGTGATCGAAGTCCTCCAGCGTCACCGAGCCCTTGCCCATGCCGATCGAGTCCGGCAGGCCGACGCTGGTCGGCTCGTGGCACATGTTGGAGCAGTCGGGGAAATTGTTGGTCCCGAATCGGCGGCCCAGCAGCTGATACAGGAACGCCGCCTCGTTGGAGGCCCGGCCCGAGGCGTAGAACTCGGCCTGATCCGGATGGTCCAGCGCCCGCAGCGCCGCCCCGGTTCGCGCGAAGGCCTCGTCCCAGCTGATCGGCAAGTAGCGGTCGCTGGCGGCGTCATAGGCCATGGGCTCGGTCAGCCGGCCCAGGTCCTCGATGGCGTGATCGCTCCAGGTCAGCAGCTCGCTCACCGTGTGGCGTTCGAACACCTCGGGCGTGGCGCGCTTGCTGGTCGCCTCCCAGGCCACGGCCTTGGCGCCGTTCTCGCAGAACTCGAACGAACTGGTGTGCTTGGGATCGGGCCAGGCGCAGCCGGGGCAGTCGAAGCCCTCGGGCTGGTTGGCCGACAGCAGGGTGCGGCCGCCCTCGATCACCGTGGCCTGGTCACTGAGCGCGCCGGCCACGCCCTTCAGCGCGCCCCAGCCGCCGGCCGGGCCGTCATAGGCGCGAACGCCCGGGATTTTCGGATCAGCCATCAGGCGATCTCCAGCTCGACTTCGACCAGGCGGTCGGCGCGGGTGAACACCGTGTGGCCGTCAGACCTGGCCAGGGCCACCAGGGTCAGTCCCGCCTCCTCCGCCTTGCGGATGGCCAGATCGGTGGGCGCCGACACAGCCACCAGGATCGGGCAACCGATACGGACGGTCTTCTCGATCATCTCGAACGAACAGCGGCTGGTCACCAGAACAAAGCCGGCGTCGGCGTCCAGACCGCTGGCGGCCATCGCCCCCGCCAGCTTGTCCAGGGCGTTGTGACGGCCGACGTCCTCGCGCGACAGCAGGATGCGCCCGTCGGCGTCGGCGAAGGCGGCGGCGTGGGTCGCCCGGGTCAGCCGGCCCAGGGTCTGGGTCTCGGCCAGGGCGTCCAGCGCCCGCTGGATCGCCGAATGCGCCACAGCCCGGCCCTCGCCGACCTGCGGCAGGGGGCGCACGGCGTCGGCCAGGCGCTGAACGCCGCACAGCCCGCAGCTGGACCGCCCCTCAAGCGTGCGGGGCCTAGCCTTGCGGGGCGCAGCCTGCGGCGCAAGCCGCACATCGGCCATCAGGCCCAACTCCGCCTGCGTGATCTCGATGGCCAGAATGTCGCCCGCGCCGGCTATGGCCTCGGTCAGGGTGAAGCCCCGCGCCAGATCCTCGATATCGGCCGGCGTCGCCATCAGCACCGTATGGGGTCGGCCGTTGAACGACAGCCCCACCGCGACCTCGTCGGGCACAGCGCGTTCAATGGGCTGGATCTGGGCGCCGGCGCGCCACTGGGCGGCGGCGCGATGGGTGACGGAAGGCATCGGCATGGTCATGAACCTATCGCGCCGCGCGGCTCTCCGTCACGACAAATGCTGATCCTGGAATCTGCCGCTAGAGAGAGACGCACGGGTTCGCATCCTCGCCGGTTTGAGCGGCAAGTGTGGGGAGGCGACGGAGCGTCCGGGCCAGGCCCGGATGGGGTTGTAGTGGAGTACCGTTTCGGCCGTGGCCGGAGCGCTCCGCGCGGCTGTTATCCGATGAGCCCTCGGGGCGCGGGGTTTTAACCCGCTCCCGATCAGAGGCCCCAGGCGGGCGGAAGGGAAGCGACCCCTCCGGACCGCGCGGGCGATTTCAGCCCGCGCCTGCAGCGCTCGCCGCCGTCGCCGAAGGGGTGTCCCGCGACGCTGGAGCCTAGTCCGGAGCGCCCGCCTCCCCGATGAGGGGCTAGCCACGCTCCGCCGACCAGACCCGAGCGGGTCCTTCGACAACGGTCAGGCGAGCACGACCCGCACAACCGCCCCCGCCACCCGTCAGGTCGCCAGCTGGACGGCCTCCCCAGTGGCGGGACGAGAGGTAGTATGCGGTAGGTTTGCAGGGGGCTGCGTCGATTTTGGATCGTGACGCTGGGTGGGGCGGTCAGGGCGTTGAAATCGTTGGGGGCGGGGCGGGCTTATCCCCGTGCGGGAACGGGGATAGAGGCCGGCGCACGGAACCCCTCTCTCATAGAGAGAGGGAGGGGCCCGCCGCCGCAGGCGGTGGGAGGGTGAGAGGTTACACCCTGTCAGAACGGAGCACCGCCAGGATGTCGTCCGTCACGCCACCGGGATCGGCCAGCACCCGCGCGTTGGGGAACCGCAGCACAACATACCCATACAGCTCCAGCGTCTGGGTCCGGCGCTCGTGGTAGTCCTCGCGCCCTTCATGGACCGCGCCGTCCAGCTCCACGATCACCTTGGTGGCTTCGCAAACGAAGTCCGCGAAGTATCGATCAATCGCGACCTGCCGCAGAAACCTGAACCCGCCCAGCCGACGATTGCGGACGAGGGTCCAGAGCGTCTTCTCGGCGAGGGTCTGGTTGCGGCGAAGTCGACGGGCGTTGGCGATCCTTTCCATGGGCAGAGCATGGCCTCAGGCGCTCGGGTCGCTCAACGACGGGAATCGAGATTTTCCGGCTGGCGGCGAAACCTCTCACCCTCCCACCGCTACGCGGCGGGCCCCTCCCTCTCTCAAAAAGAGAGGGGTTCCGTGCGCGCGCCGCCTCCGCGCCGGAGGGAGCCTTCCTTGCATCTCACGGCGAGACGATCGCCGGTCTGTCCAGGTCACTCAAGGCCCGGTCTGCGACCGGCCGCGCTGCGGCGGCCCAGAGGGTCGCCGCCCTAACGCCCCCAAAGCAAAAGGCCCCGGCGTTTCCGCCGGGGCCTTCGCTTTTAGCTCAGCTTGTTGCTGAAGATCGGTCGACTATTCGACGATCTTGGCAACCACACCGGCGCCGACCGTACGGCCGCCTTCGCGAATGGCGAAGCGCAGACCCTGGTCCATGGCGATCGGGGTGATCAGCTCGACGTCCAGCTCGGCGTTGTCGCCCGGCATGATCATTTCCACGCCTTCGCGCAGCTTGATGATTCCGGTGACGTCCGTGGTGCGGAAGTAGAACTGCGGGCGATAGTTGGTGAAGAACGGGGTGTGACGGCCGCCTTCTTCCTTGTTGAGGATATAGGCCTCAGCAACGAACTTGGTGTGCGGCGTGATCGAACCCGGCTTGCACAGCACTTGGCCGCGCTCGACGTCTTCGCGCTTGGTGCCGCGCAGCAGAACGCCGACGTTGTCGCCAGCCTGGCCCTGATCGAGCAGCTTGCGGAACATTTCGACGCCCGTGCAGGTCGTCTTCTGAACCGGACGGATGCCGACGATTTCGACTTCTTCGCCGACCTTGACGATACCCTTTTCGATACGGCCCGTGACCACGGTGCCGCGGCCCGAGATCGAGAACACGTCTTCGACCGGCATCAGGAACGGCAGGTCCAGCGGACGCGCCGGCTGCGGGATGTAGTCGTCAACCGTCTGCATCAGCGCCAGGATCGACTGTTCGCCGATCACGGGGTTGCCACCGTCGATGGCGACCTTGGCCGAGCCCTTGGTGATCGGAATGTCGTCGCCCGGGAAGTCATACGACGAAAGCAGCTCGCGCACTTCCATCTCGACCAGCTCGAGCAGCTCTTCGTCGTCGACCAGGTCGACCTTGTTCATGTAGACGACCAGGGCCGGAACGCCGACCTGACGGGCCAGCAGGATGTGCTCGCGGGTCTGGGGCATCGGGCCGTCGGCGGCCGAAACCACCAGGATCGCGCCGTCCATCTGCGCGGCGCCGGTGATCATGTTCTTCACATAGTCGGCGTGGCCGGGGCAGTCGACGTGGGCGTAGTGACGGTTGGCCGTCTCATATTCCACGTGCGCGGTGTTGATCGTGATGCCGCGGGCCTTTTCTTCCGGCGCAGCGTCGATGTCGGCGTAGTTCATCGCCTTGCCGCCGCCGGTCTTGGCCAGCGTGATGGTGATCGCAGCCGTCAGCGTCGTCTTGCCATGGTCAACGTGACCGATGGTGCCGATGTTGCAGTGCGGCTTGTTACGTTCGAACTTTTCCTTGGCCATGGTCTCTACCTTGCGCGCCGGCGGCTATGAGTGTGGGTCGTTATATAGGGAGCTGGAGCGGGTAGCGGGAATCGAACCCGCATCCTCAGCTTGGAAGGCTGCTGCACTACCACTGTGCTATACCCGCCCATACACCCCATCGGGCTAGCGGGGTCGCGGTCGGCTCCCGGTCTCTGGCTTTGGCGTCCATCTCGATCGCCATGAGGACGTTCAACGCGCGTGGTGGGGGAAGCAGGACTCGAACCTGCGAAGGCGTACGCCAGGGGATTTACAGTCCCCCCCCTTTGCCACTCGGGACATTCCCCCAGCGCGCGTTGAGCAACCTCAGTGCGACCCTTCCCATTCCGGAACCAGCGGCGAACCGCTCGTCACGAAAAAGGAACAAAAGCTTCCTTGAGCTGGGTCGGACGGTGCTAAAGCAGCGCCGTCCTGGCTCGCGGAAACCCTCAGGGCCCCAAATCGGAGCGCGTCTTATAGTGTCCTCTCATTCCGAACGCAACGACCGCCGGAAGCCTTCTGCGCCAGGACGTGATTTTAGTCACAAGCCTCGGAATAAGCAGAGCTTTTCAAAGGGTGGCGAGGACGCAAAGGACTGGATCTGGGGGACTCACGCCGTCGAGGCGGCCCTGACGAACCCCGCCAGACCCGCTCCGAAGCGCCTTCTGGTCACCCCGGATCGGGCCAAGCGACTCGCGCCGGCTGTGGCCAAACTCCCCTGCGTCCAGATCATGGAAGGCAAGGATATCGCCCGCGAGCTGCCGCAAGGCGCCGTGCACCAGGGCATCGCCGTGAAGATCGACGAGCCCGAACCGCTGTCGATCGCTGAGCTGGGCTCGCCCGCCCAGGGGGTGATCGTCATGCTGGACCAGATCACCGACCCCCAGAACATCGGCGCCATCTTCCGCTCGGCCGCCGCCTTCGGCGTGCGGGGCGCGATTCTGCAGGACCGTCATGCGCCGGCGCTGACGGGCGTTCTGGCCAAGACGGCGGTCGGGGCCGTCGACAAGGTGCCCTATGTCCGCGTCGTCAATCTGTCACGCGCGCTCGAGGAACTGGCCGACATGGGCTGGCGGGCCATCGGCCTGGCCGGCGAGGCCGAAGAAACCCTCGATACCGTGCTCGATGGAACGCCGACCGTACTTGTTCTGGGTTCGGAGGGCGAAGGCGTACGCCGTTTGGTCGCAGAGCATTGTGATGCCATGGGAAAAATTGCCATGCCCGGTGGCTTTGAGAGCCTCAATGTGTCGGCTGCGGCGGCAATCGCGCTCTACGAGGCGTCGCGAGTTTCGCGCAGGGGATGAAATCGGTTCGTGAATCTTGCTTAACCGTTTTGATTTCGTCGCACGCTCATGCTTCTCTTACGGACTAGTGTTCCGCGAGCGCTGCTCGTCGGAAAATACTGGCATGGGATCGGGGGACCCGATGTTTGGACGTAATACGCGTTTGGCGGCTCTAAGCGCTTCGGCGCTGAGCGTCTTGGTGCTTGCCGGTTGCGGCGCGGGCGATGTGGACACCACACCGCCCTCGGCGATGACCGGCTCGAGCGCCGAGACCTCGCCTGATCTGATGGGCGCGCCGCCAGCGCCAGACGCCGGCGCGTCGCCGGACGGCCTGCTGGGCGCGCCGACTGCGGCAACCCCGCCTGTCGCCGTCATGGTCGACTCCGCGCCGAGCAAGAGCTCCACGCTGAAGACCTGGCGTCGGCCAGACGGGACGCTGGTGACGGCCATGCGGCCTATCCCCAACCCCAAGGAACGCCGCGCCGTTCGCTATGCGCCGCGCGCGTCATCCGCCCCGGCCAATCGGGCCGCTGTGGCGCCTGCGCCGGTCGCCAAGCCTTTGGCCAAGCCAGTCGCTCTGGTTGCGGCTAAGCCCGTAACCGTGGCCGCAGCGCCTGTTCTGAAGCCCGTCGCGCCGATCAAGCCGGTCGCGCCGCTGGCCAAGGCCACCGCCCCCGCCCTTCCCGCTCCGGTCGCGACCAAGCCGCCGACCAAGCTCGAACAGCTTCAGGCCGCGATCGCGCCGGAAGCCACCAAGGGCGCTGTCCTGGCTGCTGGAGACAGCCTGGGCAAGGGCGAGGCCGGGCAGGTGACCCTGTCGCTGCCCGCCACCCTTGGCGACATGATCAAGGCCCAGGCCGCCAAGCTGGGCCTGGGCAAGGCCGCGTCCAACACCAGCGCCTACGCCAAGCTCGAAGGCGAAGGCTATGAGGTCACCCCGAACGGCAAGCAGACCGCCGTCGTCAAGGCCGGCGAGCCCACCACCTTCGCCTGGCAGGTCAAGCCGGGCGCGGAAGCCAAGGGCCAACTGAAGTCGGAATTCGGCGTCGACCTGAACGGCGCCAAGACCGCTCAGTCGTTCTCGCTCGGTGAAATCGTCAAGCGCGTCGCACCGCTGAAGGAAGAGGCCAAGAAGAAGACCGAGGGTCTGCTTTCAAAGCTGAACCTGCCGGGCCTCGACGGTAGTGTCGTGCTGCCGGGCCTGGGCCAGACCCCGATGAAATCGGTTCTGGGCGGCGCTCTGGTGTTGCTGGCCGTCCTTATCCTGGCGATCATTTCGCGCAACGCCATGGCCAGCCGCAGCCAGGCCGAGCGTCGCCGGAAGTTCCGCACGCTTACCGACTATGGTCGTAACGAGATGGAGCCCGACGGCGCGCCGACTACGGCGCACGTCTCCTATGTCAATCCGATGGTCGCCGCCGCCGCCGGCGCTGCGGCCGCCACGGCCGTGAGCCACGGCCATGATGACCACGCTCATGATGCGCATGGTCATGACAGCCACGGTCACGACGACCATGGCCATGGTCATGATGATCACGGGCACGATGCTCACGGTCACGACGACCATGCTGCCGATCATGGCCATGACGCCCATGCCCACGACGCCCATGCGCCGGCCGCGCACGTCGCCCACGTGACCGCCGCTTCGCCGGTGTCGGCGCATGCGGATCATGGTCACCACGACGACCACGGCCACGACGCTCATGCGCACGACGACCATGGTCATGGCGACCATGCCCATGACGATCACGGGCATGACGATCACGGCCATGCGGCTGACCCGCACGCCGGGGCTCACCCCGATCCGCATGCGCCGGCCGAGCACGTGGCCCACGTAACGCCGGTGGCCGCTGCGACGCCTGTTTCGGGTCATGACGATCATGGTCACCATGACGCTCACGCCCACGACGATCACGGGCATGACGCTCACGGGCACGATGACCATGCCGCCGATCACGGCCATGAAGAGCATGCGCACGACGGTCATGCCAAGACCGATCACGCCCATGATCCTCATCATGGCAAGGAACTCGAGCACGCCCACCACTAGGTCGGACTTGCAACGCCGCCCGCACTGCCGCATGAGGGGTCATGTTTGACACTCTGATTGCCCAGGCGGGCGGGCTGGACGGCCCGTTCATGGCCTTCCTGCAGGTCTTGATGATTGACCTGGTTCTGGCGGGCGACAACGCCGTCGCCGTCGGCCTCGCGGCCGGCGGTCTGGCGGTCAAGGATCGCCAAAAGGTCATCCTGTATGGTCTGGGCGCGGCGGTCGTCCTGCGGATCGGTTTCGCGCTGATCACCACCTGGCTACTGGGTGTGATCGGCCTGCTGCTGGCCGGGGGCGTGTTGCTGCTCTGGGTCTGCTGGAAGATGTGGCGGGAACTGCGCGAGCAGGCCACCCACGATCAGGCCGACGCCGTCGCGTCAATCGACGATGACCCCTCGACCGAACCGCGCGCCCGACCGGTCAAGAGCTTCAAACAAGCCTTTATCCAAGTCCTGATCGCCGACGTCTCGATGTCGCTGGACAACGTGCTGGCCGTGGCCGGCGCGGCGCGCGAGCACCCCGGCGTCATGGTCTTTGGCCTGCTCCTGTCGATCGTTCTGATGGGCCTGGCCGCCTCGGCCATCGCCAGCCTGCTGCAGAAGCATCGCTGGATCGGCTTCGTCGGTCTGGCCATCGTGCTCTACGTGGCCGTCCACATGATCTGGCAAGGCCACCGCAGCGTGGTGATCGACCTGGGCAAGACCGACGCCTACAATGCCATGGCGCCAGGCTTCATCGACATCGGCCCCGAGGAACTGGCCGATCACATGAAGCACAAAAAGTAGATCTACCGCCCCGGCAACGGCGGCATGTCGAGCCGCCGAGCATCGGCCATCTCACGATAGAGCCGCAGGATCGCCTGGTCGCGTGCGCTATCGCCGGCCGCCTCGACGGCCTCGTGCAGCGCGATCAGCGCCCGCCGCAACGTGGCGTTGGCGCGGTCCAGAACCGCCAGGGTGAAGTCCCCGTCGGCGGCCCCCGCGGCCTCCGAAAAGGCCTCGCCATAAACAGGCGCGGCGTCCAGCAGCACCGCGCGCAGGGTGGCGTTCTCCCACACCCGCGCTGCAGGCCCGCGCTCGGCTTCCTGGGCGGCCAGCAGCGACAGCAGGGCCACAACCCCGACCTTGCCGGCCATGAACTCGCCGGCGGATTCGGGTGGCGGCGGCTCGGCGATGCAGAGGAAATTGCCAACCAGGATGTCAGGCAAACTCGGGGTCATGACAGGCCCTCCAGACGCATCAGGCCATCGGCCAGGATCTGATCGTGTCGACGCGCGGTGTACCAGCCGGAAATGGCCAGCACCGGGTCCTTGAAGCCGCCGTCGCGATACTCGCGCGCCGCCGAGGTCCAGATCGCCTGGCCCTTCACGGCGCTGAACAGCTCCCACCAGGCCAGGGCCGCGGGGTCGACGGGCAGTCCGCTGGTCCGGCTCCAGATCGCCAGGGCCTCGTCGCGCGGGATCATCCCCGCCACGCGCCCCTCGTCATAGTGCCCCCACAGCGGATCGATCGCCCAGGCCAGGTCCTCCAGCGGATCGCCCAGATGCGCCATCTCCCAGTCGAGGATCGCCAGGATCTTCCCCTGGCCGTCATGCAGGAAATTGCCGGTGCGATAGTCGCCATGCACCACGCGCACGGCGGTCGCCGGCGGCGGTGGCGCGCGGCGCAGGCGACGGATGGCGGCGCGGACGATGGGCTGCGGATGCTGCTCGTCGGCCTCGATCACGGCGGCCCAGTGATCCAGGGCCACGCGCCAGCACTCGCCGGGCTCGGGCGCAACGGCGGCCTGGGTCAGCGGCAGGCTTGTTGGATCGGTCGCCGCGATCGCCCCCAGAGCGGCGAAGAACGTCTCGCCGATCACCTGGGCGTGCGGGCCATAGGGCTGGACGGTGAAGGGCGAAGCCGCCGCGCCACCATCGACCCGGGTCATGATGAAGAACGGCCGCTCCAGCTCCGCGCCTTGCGTCTCGAGCACGATCGGCTCGGGAACGGGCGCGCGGTCATGGAACGACTGGAAGGCCAGATATTCCAGGCTGCGGTCGGTCTCGATCAGACTGGCAGGCGGATCGCGGCGCAGGATCAGGGGCCGGACCGCGCCGTCGACGATCGCGTCAAAGCGATAGGTCTCGCGGCTGGCCCCGCCAGGGATGCGCGAGAGGTCCCGCACGGTGGTGGGCACGCCGAAATGGCGGGTCAGATAGGCTTCAAGCCGCTCGGCCAGGGTCATGGGGCGACATCCAGGATCGAGACGAAGCCCGAAGGCGCGTGCGGCCCCAGCGCCAGTTGCTCGAACACGCCGCGTCCGATCCGGGCCCGGCCCTGCGCGTCGGTGAAGGTGATGCGGCTCAGCGCCTGGACATGCAGATGATGCGGCATCCGGCGTTCGAGGTCGGCGGTGACGAAGTCCTCGCGCTCCACCGCCAGTTCGCCGTGATTGAGGCCATGCCCCCAGGCCGGATGGCCATAGCCCAGACCCAGCATGAAGAATTCGGTCTGCGGCTCGATCACCACCTTGCCGCCGGCGCCCAGATCCAGGGTGGCTGCGCGGGCATGGCGTGTCCCCGAGCGCCAGTCGACGGCGCAGACCGCCTGCTCGAACTCGCCCTCCCCGTCCTCACGGCCGCCGTCCGCCAACCACAGCGCCCTGCGGTTCCAGGGCCGGCCCAGCTCGTCATCATTGGTGTGGAAGAACAGGCCCCCGTCCTCGAAGTTGCACGGCGACCACAGCCAGAAGAACTGCATCGGCGTGGGCGGCGCGGCCTCCTGCGGGTCACGGGCCCCGACCGGGCGCACGCCCCAGGACCTGTCGCGCGTCCCGACAAAGCCGTCGACGCTGGAGCGCACGCCATCGACCTCGATCCAGCCGCTGTAGCGGCCGTTCTGGGTCAGGCGCGTATAGTCCATGAAGGTGCGCGGGCCGTTGCGCCGGATGAAGCGCGGCTCCTCGATCGGAAAGGCGCGGCCCTCGAAGACGATCTCGGCGCGGATGGCGTGCTCGGGCGCTTCGACCGTCAGCTTCAGGCGCTGAAGCGGCTGCTGCACCTCGATGCGGATCGGGCCGACGTTCAGGTCCATCCGCTCCATGCGCAGCCAGCGGCTGGCGTGAAGATTGACCTGCCTGCCGTCCTTCATCACGCAGAAGGCGGCGTCGGCGATGTTCAGGTGCGGATAGACGCCGAAGGCGGCGGCGAAGAACAGGTCGCTGCCGTCGCCGTCGAGCGCGTAGCCGTTGAAGAAATAGCGATCGTAGAAATTGCGATCCGTGCCGGCATAGGCCACCGGCTCCGGCGTCTGATGAATCGGATAGTCATCACCCCAGGTGAGCGCCATGCCGTCCTCCCAACTGCACGGGCCAGGCCCTCTGACGGGGCGGCTTTACGGGCAGGTGAACAACGTTAAGGTCGCGCCGGGCGATTGCAACAGTGACGGAGCGTAAGCCGATGGCGACCTCGACACCCATGATATGGACACCCCGAACCTGGACGGGTCTTGCGGCGCTGAGCGGCCTCTGCGCCGTCGCGCTGGGCGCGTTCGCGGCGCATGGCGTCGAGGCGCCCAAGCCGGCCGAATGGCTGCGCACCGGATCGCTGTACCAGATGACCCACGCCCTGGCGGTGTTCGGCGCCTTCGCCATGGCCCGGTCCGGAGCGCGCGGCATGGGTCTGGTCGCCGGCCTGTTCCTGGCTGGGACGGTGCTGTTCTCGGGATCGCTCTACGCCATGGCCCTGGGCGGTCCACGTTGGCTGGGGGCGGTGGCGCCGCTGGGCGGCCTGGCCTTGATGGCCGGCTGGGCCATGCTGGCCTGGCGGGCCTTCACGCTGCCCAAGGCCAGCTAGGCTAGAAGACTACCGACCCGCTCGACCAGTTGCGCGCCGTCGAAGGGTTTCATCACATAGCCCGCCGCGCCCAGTTGCATGGCCAGGACGATGCGGTCGAGCCGGCCATCGCCGGTCAACATCAGCACAGGAATACGGGCGGTGGCGGGATCGTCCTTGATGGCCTTGAGCGCGTCCAGACCGCTCAGCCCCGGGATGCGCACGTCCAGCAGCACAGCGGCGGGAGCGCGCAGGGCGAGCGCCGCCGTCAGGGCGTCGGCGGTTTCGAACCCCACCACCTCGAAACCGCCCCGTGTCAGGACGATCGAGACCAGCTCCAGGATGCTGGGGTCATCGTCGGCGACATAGATCAGGGACGCGGCTTTGGGCATCGGGTCGCGATCAGGCTCAAAACGGAATCGGGGCGTCGCGCCACCGACGCGACAGGGATCATCGACAGTTGGTCGTTTCGAGCCGGGTTCGTCAAACCCTGCTTGTCGCCAGGGTCCGCGCCAGGGTTTCGATCAGTCCCAGGCTCGACAGGGGCTTGGCGATCTGGCCGTCAAAGACCGCGTCGATCGCCAGGGTCGAGGCGTCGGCGGAAAAGGCCAGGATCGGCGTCCTGGCGTTGAGGCCGCCCTCACGGATCCGGATGGCGGCGGTCCGGCCATCGACCCGGGGCATCCGCAGGTCCATCAGGATCACGTCGAAAGGCGTCACCCCCGCGCTGGAAATCGCCTCGTCGCCGTCGGCGGCCTCGGTCATCTCGGCGCCGAACGGCCCCAGGATCGCCCGAACCAGTTCGCGGTTGGCGCGGTTGTCATCAACGATCAGCACCCGGCAGTTGTCGGGCAGGCCCCGAGGCTGGTCGGCCTCGACATCCTGGTCCTCGCCATGATCAACGGACGGAGCGGGCAGCGAGAACCAGAACCGCGAGCCCTCGCCTTCGCGACTCTCGACCCCGATATCGCCATCCATGGCCTCGATCAGGCCCTTGCAGATCGCCAGACCAAGGCCCGTACCGCCATGTTTGCGCGTGGCTGAACCATCGACCTGCGAGAAGCGCTGAAACAGGTGTCCGATCCGGTCGGCGGGCACGCCCGGGCCAGTGTCGACCACCGAGAACGACAGGCGCTGCGTCGCAGGATCGAAGCCTGCCTCGAGATCGACGCCGCCCTGCTCGGTAAACTTCATGGCGTTGCCGATCAGGTTGAGCAGGACCTGGCGCAGGCGGTCAGGGTCGGCCAGCACCTGTTCAGGCACGGTTTCAAAGCCCGACAGCGTCAGCACCAGGCCCTTGGCCCGGGCCTGGGCATCGAACAGTTCGATCGCCTCGCGCGCCAACTCGGTGGGCGACATTGGCCGTGGCTTGATATCGACCTGTCCAGCCTCGAGCTTGGAGAAGTCCAGAATGTCGTTGACGGTCGCCCGCAGCGCCTTGCCGGCGTTGGAGACCCGCTCGACATAGGCCCGGGTTGTGTCGCTAAGCTCCGGCTGGACCTCGACCAATTGGGTGAATCCGAGAACCGCTGTCAGCGGCGTCCGCAGTTCGTGGCTCATATTGGCCAGAAATTCGCCCTTCACGGTTGCGGCCGCCTCAGCGTCGGTCCGGGCCTGGCGCAGCTGGATCTCCAGAATCTTGCGGCGCGAGATATCGCGAACGATGTCGGTCACCCCGTCGATCCGTCCCGTTGCGGGATCGAAAGCCAGGGTCGGGCGCGCCTCGAACCAGATTTCCCGCCCGTCCTTGTGGCGCGACCGGTACTCGACCCGCATCGGTGGGACTCGCCCCCGACTTTCGAACTGCGCGCGAACAGCGGTCTGGACCGCCTCGACGTCGTCTTCGTGGACGAAATCCACGAAAGCCCTCCCGATCAACTCCTCAGGCTTGAAGCCCAGGCGGTGCTCGACCGATGGCGAGACATAGGTGACCAGGCCGTCCAGACCCGAATGCGCCAGAATATCGCTGCCGTTCTCGGCCAGCATCCGGAACCGCGCTTCGCTTTCGACGATCGACCGCTCGGCCGCCTTCTGGGCGGTAACATCCAGGATCACGCCAAAGACAGTCACGGGACGTCCGTCGGCGTCGCGCTCGACCACCATGTTGCCCATGACGTGCCGGATCTGGCCATCGGGTCGCAGCAGCCGCGTCGGCGTGGTGGGACTGGGCGCCAGGGTCTCGATCAAAGCGCGGTAGCGCAGGCGCGCTTCCTCGCGATCCTCGGGATGGACCGCCGCCAACCATTCATCGGCGGCGATCACCGTCCCTGGGTCAACGCCCACGATAGCGTACATCTGATCCGACCAGGTCATGGCGCGGGTGGTCAGATTGAGCCGCCAGTAGCCGACGCCGGCCAGGTTTTCGGCCATATCGGCCCAACGGGTCTGTTCCTGCGCCAAATCTCGCAAGCGCCGTCTCTGCGCGTTGATCGTCGCCAGGGGCAGGGCGGCGAAGATCGCGACAACCAGGAAGACCTGCAGAAACAGCGCGCGCTCGGCCATGTCCCCGGCCAGTTGGGCGACGGGACCAAGCCCCATGGCCGTAAAGCCGATCGCCAGACCCGACAGGATCAGGATACCGGCCGCGGCGCCCAGGAACTCCAGCTCCAGCGCCACAAAAGCCAGGACCGGCGGAATGATGAACAGCAGCGGATACCGGGGTCGGGTGAAGACCAGCACGATGCTAAGGACCAACAGCGCCAGGGCGATCCAGCCGCGCCGCGTGACCGGCCGCTCGGCCAGCAGCGCGCGGGCCTGGCGGAAGGCGATCAGCGATGGCGTCACCAGCATCAGACCCAGGGCGTTGGACAGGCCCCAACTGACCAGCGTGCGACCTGGGTCGGCGTCTCGCGCGGCGTAGAGGACAAGGCTCGCGATGACGGCCGAGACCAAAGGCGCACACAATCCGCAGACCAGGGCGATCCAGCTCAGGTCGCGGGGGCGACTGACATCAATGTCGCGACCCAGCACATGGCGCAGGACCAGGGCCGACAGCAGATATTCGACAACATTGGCGACGCTAAGTCCCAGGGCCACCGGCAGCTGCCCGCCTCCATGCAGGCTGGCGGCGATGTTTCCCGCCAGAGCAAAGGCGATCAGCAGCGGCCAGCGCGACCGATCGGTCCACAGCAGCACGGTCAGCACGACCCCGTTTGCCAGCCAGATCGGCGCGACCTGCTTGAGGTCACCCGGCAGCTCGACACAGATATAGGCCAGCAGCGCCACCACCAGACCCAGAGCGGCCGCAGCCGTGATCCGTCGTGCCTCGTCGGTCCAGTACGGAGATGGCGGGGCTCGGGTCATGCCGCGCCACCCTGTCATCCCCGTCTGCACCTCCGGTTAACGCAGAGGAAATCTCCCGCGCACAGTGCAAAGTCATGACGCCCTGGTGGAAATGGCCCTGCCGATGCGCTGCGCTTGATCAGAGGGGCGGCGATTGGCCCGGGATCGCCGGCAGGCTATGTCCAAGCGCTTACCGCCGTGCTGCCGTCGTCCGCAGTTCCACCAAGAGAGTTCCACCATGCGCCTGCTCGCCGCCCTGGCCATCTGCCTTTTCACGGTTTTGCCCGCCACAGCGGCCGAGCGTTTCGACGCCGCGCCGCGCATCGCGGTGATCTCGGCTTTTCCGCCGGAGTTGACGGCCCTGGCCTCGGCCACCCGTGACCAGAAGCGCTATACGGCGGCGGGCGTGACCTTCACGACGGGCGAACTCGAGGGCAAGCCCATCGTGCTGTTCCTCAGCGGCGTCAGCATGGTCAATGCCGCCATGACCACCCAGCTGGCCCTGGACCGCTTCAACGTCACCCGCATCGTGTTTTCGGGCATCGCCGGCGGTGTGGATGAAGGCCTCGATATTGGCGACGTGATCGTGGCTGACCAGTGGAGCCAGAACCTGGAGACGGCCTTCGCCCGCGAGACCGAAAAGGGCTTTGAGGTTTCGCAAATGGCCCGCAACGACGACCTGCCGGGCTTCGGAATGATGATCCCGCGCTCGATCATGATCGCCCGGTCCGATGGCCCAACCGAGCGGCGCCGCTGGTTCCCGGTCGATCCGGCCATGCTGGAGACCGCGCGCGCCATCGCCTCGACGGTCTCACTGGCACGCTGCGTCACCAGCCAGTGCCTGGTTCATGCGCCAAAGGTGGTGGTCGGCGGCAACGGCATCTCGGCGCCGGTGTTCCTCGACAACGCCGCCTACCGCAAATATGCCCGCGCCACCTTCCAGGCCCGGGTGGTGGACATGGAAAGCGCCGCCGTCGCCCACGTGGCCTATGCCAATGGCGCGCCGTTCATCGCCTTCCGCAGCCTGTCAGACCTGGCCGGCGGCGGCGACGAGGCAAACGAGATGCACACCTTCATGCAGCTGGCCTCGGACAATTCGGCCAGCGTCGTGAAGGCCTTCGTCAAAGCCCTGCCAAACTAGCGCGTCCCGAATGTCCGGTCGCCGGCGTCGCCCAGGCCCGGCACGATATAGCCATGGTCATTGAGCTGCGCGTCGATGGCCGCTGTCCAGATCGGCACCTCCGGATGGGCAGCGCGCAGGTTGTCGATCCCGACCTGGGCGGCCAGCAGGCAGACAAAGCGCAGGTCGGTAACGCCCGCCGCCTTCAGGCGCGAGATGGCCGCGATCGCCGAGTGGCCGGTGGCCAGCATCGGATCGACCACGATGACCAGGCGGCCGGCGATGTCTTGCGGAGCCTTGAAATAGTACTCCACCGCCTCCAGCGACTCCGGATCGCGATAGAGGCCGATGTGGGCGACGCGGGCCGACGGCACCAGATCCAGCATGCCGTCAGCCATGCCCAGGCCGGCCCGCAGGATCGGCGCGAACACCAGCTTCTTGCCGGCGATCTCCCTGGCCATGGTCGGCGCGACCGGGGTCTCGATCTGGACGTCGTCCATCGGCAGGTCGCGGGTGACCTCGTAGCAGATCAGGGTCGCCGTCTCGCGCATCAGGGCGCGGAACGTCTTGGTCGAGGTGGTCTTGTCCCGCATCCTGGTCAGCTTGTGCTGGACGAGCGGATGGCTGACGACGGTGACGTTGGACATTGGAAGACCCTGCTAGGAGCGAGCGTTCGCTCCTAGCAGGCGACTTGCCCTCAGGCCAGTTGATCGCCGATCGGCAGGGACCGGATGCGCTTGCCCGTCGCCGCGAATATGGCGTTGCACAGGGCGGCCGGGGCCGGAGGATAGGCCGGCTCGCCCAGACCCGTGGGCCGGTTGTCGCTGAGCTTGAAATGCACCTCGATCGGCGGGGCCTCGGCCATTCTCAGCAGCGGGTGGTCGGCGAAAGTGCCCTGGGTGGTCGCGCCGTTCTCGAAGGTGATCGCCTGATGCAGGGTGCTGCCGATGGCGTCCAGGATCGAGCCCTGAACCTGCTGCTCGGCCCCGCTGGGATTGACGATCTGCGAGCCGACATCGACGGCGGCCCAGACCTTGTGGATCTTCAGCGCGCCCTTGGCGACCGACACTTCCATGACCACCGCCACATAACCCAGATGGCTGAAGTGACAGGCCACGCCGAGACCGGTTCCCTTGGCGGTCTTGCGACCCCAGCCAGATTTCTCGGCGACGAGGTCGAGGACCTCGCGCATCCGGCCGGTGTGGAAGGCGTCGCCCTGCCCCGCCTCGCCCAGCAGGCGCGACTCGCCCAGCAGCTTGCGACGGAAGGCGACGGGGTCCTGCTTGGAAGCGACTGCCAGTTCGTCGGTAAAGCTCTGGATGACGAAGCCGAAAGCGTTGTTGGCCGGCGCTCGCAGGAAGCCGGTCGGCGCGCCCAAGGGCATGACCGAGACATCGAGCTTGTAGTTATCCACAGCCCGGCAGGGGAACTGGGTGGCGTTCATGCCCGCCGCCAGGGCGAACTGGTCGCCCTCGCCAAAGGTCACGAAATGATCGCGCCAGCCCACAAGGTCGCCCTTGGCGTCCAGGCCGGCCGTGAAATTGTGCCAGCCGCCGGGACGATAGAAATCGTGCTGGGTGTCATCCTCGCGGGTCCAGACCAGCTTGACCGGCGCGCCGGCCAGTTTCGAGATGACCGCCGCCTCGACCATGTAGTCGTTCATCAGACGCCGGCCAAAGCCGCCGCCGCCGCGCACCAGGTGGATGACGATGTCGGCCTCGGTGATCCCCAGGGCGGCGGCGACCAGCTTGCGGCCGCTCTCCGGATTCTGGGTCGGGGCCCAGATCTCGACCTTGCCGTCCTTGAAGCTGGCCGTGCAGTTCTGGGGTTCCAGATTGGCGTGAGCAATGAAGGGGTAGCTGTAGGCGGCGCTGACAACCTTGGCCGCGCCCTTGAGGGCGGCGTCAACATCGCCGTCGGCGCGCAGCGTGCGCTGCGGGGGCGCCTTGGCCAGTTCAGCCGCCTTGGCGGCGAACCCGGCGCTGCTCTGGGCGCCGGTGGGATGCTCGGCCCATTTGATCTCAAGGGCGTTACGCCCCTTGCGCGCCGCCCACCAGCTGTCGGCGACCACGGCGACGCCGGGCAGGATGCTGGCCAGATTGGTCCCGCCCTCGACCAAGAAGGCGTCCTTGACGCCCGCCACAGCCTTGGCCGGGGTCAGATCGACACTGGCCACCTTGGCGCCGAAGGTCGGGGCCTTGGCGAAGGTGGCGTACAGCATGCCCGGCACGCGGGTGTCGATGCCATAGAGCGGCTGGCCGGTGACGATGGCGTCGATATCGCGGCTCTGCTGGCGCTTGCCGATGATGCGGAAGGCCTTGGGGTCCTTCAGCGTAAGGCTCTTGGGATCAGGCGGCGTCAGGGCGGCGGCGGCCTGGGCCAGGTCGCCGTAGGCCAGGCGGCGGTTGGTGGCGGCGTGGATCACAAAGCCCGGCTCGGTGGCGCAGGTCTCGGCGGCGACGCCCCAGCGCGCGGCGGCGGCGGCGATCAGCAAGGCCCGCCCCGTGGCGCCCACGCGGCGCAGTCCATCATATTCAAGCGTGGTGGCCATGCTGCCGCCGGCCACCTGACGGCCAAACACCTTGGTGTCGGCGATGGCCTGCTCGACGGTGACGGCCAACCATTCGACGTCCAGTTCCTCGGCGATCAGCATCGGCAGCGAGGTCTTGATCCCCTGCCCCACCTCGGGAACCTTGGAGACGATGGTGACGCCGCCGTCGGGTCCGATGCGGACATAGGCGTTCAACTGCCCGTCGCCCGCCGCCTGTCCGGGTCCGGACAGGCTGAACGACATCATCAGGCCGCCGCCCAGGGCGGCGCCGGTCTGCAGGAACAGTCGACGGTTAGGGTCGCGGAGCATCTCGCCGTCCATGCTCAAACTCCCTGGCCGGAAGCGGCCTTGATGGCCGCCTTGATGCGGATGTAGGTGGCGCAGCGGCATAGGTTGCCGTTCATCGCCGCGTCGATGGCGGCGTCATCGGGCTTGGGGTTGGCGGTCAGCAGCGCCGTGGCCGACATGATCTGGCCGGCCTGGCAGTAACCGCACTGGGGCACGTCGATGGTCTTCCAGGCTTCCTGCACCTTGGCGCCGACCGGATCCTGGCCAACGCCCTCGATGGTCACGACCTTCTTTGCGCCGACACGACGGACCGGCGTGATGCAGGCGCGAACCGGCGCGCCGTCGATATGCACCGTGCAGGCCCCGCACTGGGCCGCGCCGCACCCGAACTTGGTCCCGACCATGCCCAGGGTGTCGCGCAGGACCCACAACAGAGGCGTGTCGCCCTCGACCTCGACCGAGCGGGTTTCCCCATTGATGGTCAGCGTGAACGCCATGCCCGACTCCTGATCTGCCGTTTTCCGGGGCATAATGCCTCAGTCTTGCGGGGAGCACGAGAGGTTGCGCGCGCTTGCGACCGCCAGAAAACAGAGACCCAAAAGCCTGTTGCAGCGCACAGCTCAAACTCATGATCCGGACACGGATTATGGTCCGCGACAGCCGAGGCGGGTTTCGGAACGCCGAACTCTGACCTTGGGGAGGGCGAACTCGCGATGCGGGTCTTGGCCTCAAGCCGGCAAAACCTGCACAACGCGCCTTCGTGCGGCAGTTTTCAGGCTCCGAAGTCGACGACTCACGCAATCACGGGCGCTATAGTCGGCTGGCGCGCGCCGTCAGTGTGGATGCGGGTCTAGGGTTCTGGGTGAAGTGACGGAAAAGCCGGTCAAACAAGCTGTTGGAAAGCGTCGCCAGGTCGCGGCGCTGCCTTGGCGTGGCGAAGGCGCGGACTTGCAGATCCTGCTGGTTTCGTCGCGCGAGACCAAGCGCTGGGTGATCCCCAAGGGCTGGCCGATGAAGGGGCGCACCGATCCGGCCGCCGCCGCCCAGGAAGCCTATGAGGAAGCCGGCCTCGACGGCGTGATCGCAGAGCAGTCCGTCGGCGACTACGAATATCTCAAACGCCTGAAAAGCGGCATGGCGCGGTTGGTCAAGGTCGATGTCTATCCCCTCCGGGTCACCGGCGAGAACGCCAACTGGCCCGAGAAGGGCCAGCGCACCCTGCAATGGATGAGCCCCGCCGAGGCCGCCCTGGGTGTGCAGGAGCCGGAACTGCGCGACGTGATTGCCCGCTTCGCACATATCGAGTTGCCAGAGGAAGAACGTCCCGCCCCCGCCCGTGCGCCGACGCCGCTCAAGGTGGCCCTGGAGCGTGTTCGCCGCCGGGTGACGACGTTCCTGGGCGGCTCCCGACGATAGTCACAGCCTGTGGACAATTGGATCGCTGCCGCATAATGTTCTCATTATGTTCCGAAGCGAGGTCCCATGCAGCTTTCACTAGGCCTCTCGCGCTCTCCGCTTGAAAGCGTTCGTGACACCCTGCTGTGCGAGTTTGGTCCGCAACGGCCGGTGGCGCGGATGGATCCGATCTCGCAACTGGTAAAGTCGTCGATCAGCGGTCGGACGCCCGACGCCGTATCGTGGGGCGCGTTCCTGCGCCTGCGGGCCGAGTTCAGCTGCTGGGAAGACCTGGCCCGAACCTCCGACGCGCAAGTCCTGGAGATCATCGGCGATGTCGCCTGTGCCGAAGACAAGGCAAGGCATCTGACCCACGCCCTTCGCCTGATCGAACAGAAGGTCGGCTGGCTGTCGCTGAACCATCTGGCCGGCCGGCCTGTCGACGAAGCGCGATGGGAACTTCAGAGCCTGCCCGGCGTGGGGGTTAAGGTCGCCGCCAGCGTGCTCAATTTCAGCAGTCTGGCCATGCGGGCCCTGGTGGTCGACACCCACGTGCATCGGGTGGCCCGGCGGATCGGACTGGTCGGGCCGGGGGATACGACCCTCGCCTATCAGGCTCTGATGCGGCTGGCCCCAGGCTCGTGGACGGCCGACGACCTGTTCGAACTGCACTGGCTGATGAAGCGGGGCCTGGGACAGATGCTGTGCCCGGATCAAGCCCCTAGCTGCGGCGCCTGCCCGCTGAAGCACGACTGCGCCAAGCTGGGTATCGGTCACAGCGCCGACGTCCTGCCCTGGCGACCACGGGGCGCCTGACTATCGCGCGGGCTTGTCCAGTTCGGTGAAGGTTGCGGTTCCGATCCCGTAGCGGCGCCAGTCCCTGTAGTCGAAGTGCCACCATTCGTCGGTCAAGACCTCGAAGCCCTCGGCGGTCATGGCGTCGCGCAGCATGGCGCGCAGGGCCCGCTGCCTTGTCGTGCCGCCGATGAAGTCGGCATAGGCGCGGTCGGAGAACTCGTCATAGCGGCTGGGCATCTCGACGGGCTTGCCGGTCTTGAGGTCGTACAGCGTCAGGTCGACGGCGCAGCCGCGATTGTGGCGCGAGCCCCGGGCCGGATCGGCGACGAAGGCGTGGCTCTCGGGCGGGGTCGCCTCCCAGAACATCCAGGTGACGAACCAGGGGCGATAGGCGTCGTGGATCAGCAGGCCAAAGCCCTTGCCGGCCAGGGCGTGCTGGACCCGGCCCAGGGCCTGCGCGGCGGGCCGCTGCAGCCAGGCGGCTGCGCGTTCGTACAGCGGGATGCCCATGAAGTTGTTGGAGCCGGCATAGCGGATGTCGAGCCGGATGCGCGGGTCGATCGCCGTCAGGTCGACGAGGTCGGCCGGAAGGCGCGTCTCGGTCTCGACCGGCGGCGTCGCGGCCAGGGCCCGCTGGCGCAGGGCCAGCGGATCAGCGCGAACGGCCCTCTGGATCGCCGCCTGGGTCTCCGCGCCGAAATCCTGGAAGGCCAGCCGGGTTCCGTTCATACGGATCGCGCCCTTCTCCAGGATCAGCGCCCCACCGCTTGCGATCGCGTAGCGACCGCCGCCCAGCGCCGTCAGCCGCGCGACAGGCAGGTCCTTGGCGAAGAGGTGCAGCGCGCCGTCCCGTTCGAAAACGGTCACCGGCGCGGCCTTGTCGCCATACTGCCCGACCGCCGCCCACTCGGCCCGGCTCTGGGCGAAGGCGGCGGGAGCGGCGAGGCCGGCGGCGGCGATGGACAGGAAGGATCGTCGAACCAGACCGTTCATCGCCGCCCCCTTGGCGCTATTTCATCGTCGGGATGACGAAGGCCGAGTCCTCGACCTCGCCTTCAGGCCACCGCGCGGTGATCGTCTTGACCTTGGTGTAGAACTTCACGCCCTCGACGCCGTGCTGGTTGGTGTCGCCAAACGCCGAGCGCTTCCAGCCGCCGAAGGTGTGATAGGCCACCGGCACGGGGATCGGCACATTGATGCCCACCATGCCGACATTGACCCGGCTGGCGAACTCGCGGGCCGCGCGGCCGTTGCGGGTGAAGATGGCGACGCCGTTGCCGTACTGGTGCTCGCTGGGCAGGCTGAGCGCCTCCTCGAAGCTCTCGGCACGCACGATCTGGAGGACGGGACCGAAGATCTCTTCCTGATAGGTCTTCATGCCCTTCTTGACGCCGTCAAACAGCGACGGGCCGATGAAGAAGCCCTTCTCGAAGCCCTGCAGCGAGAAGTCTCGGCCATCGACGACCAGCTCGGCGCCCTCGTCGACACCGATCTGGATGTAGTCGGCGATCTTGGCGCGGTGCTGGCTGGAGACCACCGGGCCGTAGTGGGCGGCGGGGTCGCTGGAGATACCGACCTGCAGGGTCTCGATCTCGGCGACCATGCGCTCGCGCAACTCGTCGGCCGTGGCCTTGCCCACCGGCACGACGACCGGCAGGGCCATGCAGCGCTCGCCGGCCGAACCGAAGGCCGCGCCCGACAGGTCCTTGACCACCTGGTCGAGGTCGGCGTCGGGCAGGACGATGCCGTGGTTCTTGGCGCCGCCCATGGCCTGGACGCGTTTCCCGTGCGCGGTGCCGGTCTGGTAGACATAGTGGGCGATATCGGACGAGCCGACAAAGCTGACCGCGCGGATCAGCGGATGGGTCAGGATGGCGTCGACGACGGTCTTGTCGCCGTGCACCACGTTCAGCACGCCCTCGGGCGCGCCGGCTTCCATCATCAACTCGGCCAGTTTCACCGGCACGGTCGGATCCTTCTCCGACGGCTTGAGGATGAAGGTGTTGCCCACGGCGATGCTGATGCCGAACATCCACATCGGGATCATGGCCGGGAAGTTGAACGGGGTGATGCCCGCGCAGACGCCCAGCGGCTGGCGCATCGAATAGACGTCGATGCCGGGGCCGGCGCCCTCGGTGTATTCGCCCTTCAGGATGTGGGGGATGCCGCAGGCGAACTCGATCACCTCCAGCCCGCGCTGGATGTCGCCCTTGCTGTCGGCGATGACCTTGCCGTGCTCGGACGACAGGATCTCGGCCAGGCTGTTCATGTCGCGCTCGATCAGGCGCTTGAACTCGAACATCACCCGGGCGCGGCGCTGGGGATTGGTCGTCGCCCAGCCGATCTGGGCTTTGGCGGCGGCCTGGACGGCGGCGTCCAGCTCGGCGGCGGTCGCCAGCTGCACGCGGGCCTGGACCTCGCCAGTGTTGGGATTGAAGACGTCGCCGAACCGACCCGAGGTCCCGACGAAGGTCTGACCGTTCACGAAATGGCCGATGTCTCGCATGAAGCGCTCCCTGGATCTTGTTTTGCGCGTCAATAGCATCCCGAGATCACGCCGTATCGCGCGAAATCCTGCCGGACTACTCGGCGTCGACGTGAACCCGCCTAAACCGGCCCTGCAGATAGACCAGCGGTTCGTGGTCCGGATCGTAGCGCAGCTTCACGACACGGCCGACATAGATGCGGTGATCGCCAGCATCGAAGACGTGATGGGTCTGGCACTCGAAATTGGCCATGCAGTCAGGCAGGATCGGTACACCGGTGCGCCAGACCTCAGTCTCCAGCCCTTCGAACCGGTCGCCCCCCTTGCGCACGAACTGGTTCGCGACGTCCTGCTGTTCGGCCGGCAGCACATTGACGGCGAAGACGCCCGCCGTATCCAAAGCCGCAAGGCTGCTGGACTTCAGATCCACGCAGATCAGCGCCAGCGGCGGATCCAGCGACACCGAGGTGAAGGAATTGGCTGTCAGCCCCACCTTGCGGCCGTCCGCACCGACGGTGGTGACGACCGTGACACCGGTGGTGAAACACCCGAACGCATTCCGCAGAGCCCGGGCGTCGTGTTCGGCGCCCTCGCCCAGTTCAATCGTGACTGCCTGACTCATCGTCGTGTTCTGCGATGAAGCGCGGGCCGGGGCAAGCGCTAGGCGCGCTGGCCCTCGACAAGAACACCGGGCTTGCTGGCATCCAGGCCGAAAGTGATCGGCAGGTGGCGCACATGCGGCGTCTGCAGGTTCAGGGCCTTGGCCCCGCGCGCCACAGCCAGCTTGCCCAGCGCCGTCGGGCCAAAGCCGCTCTGGATGCGGGGCCTTGCCCCCAGCCGGCGGCGCAGCACGCCGTTGGCATAGATGACATTGGCCCGCATCAGGGCCGGCGGGGTCATGAATTCAATCGACAGCGAGACGTTCAGCATCGGACCGTTCTCGATCCGGTGCGGGGCGTTCTGCCGCCAGGTGACCATCTTGCCCGGGGTCAGGTCATAGACTGCCGCGCCCTTGTCCCAGTCGGGATCAAAGGCGAACTGCTCGGCGGTTTCCTTCAGGACGATCTTTTCCAGGTCCAACTCGCCGACATAGGGGTCGGCGACCGGATAGACCCAGACCCTCTTCTGGCCGCGCAGCTGCCACAGCGAGACCAGCGGTACGTCCAGATGGTAGAACACCTGGGCGTTGGCCGAGCTGATCAGCATGCCCAGGTCGCGCTTGA
The DNA here is from genome assembly GCF_048541825.1 of Caulobacter sp. ErkDOM-C. Lineage (GTDB taxonomy): Bacteria > Pseudomonadota > Alphaproteobacteria > Caulobacterales > Caulobacteraceae > Caulobacter. Next base: position 2,218,291 of record NZ_CP183332.1, read on the forward strand.
AGGTGCGCAGGCCGGGCACGTGAGACTCTTTCTCGGCGAAGATCTCGTCGCCCAGAGCGGCATATTCCGGCACGTGGTCGTTGGTGTGGCGCAGGTTCAGCCAGATGCGGCCGCTCTTGGCGGCGTCCAGCAGCTGGTCGCCCGAGAGACCACTGGCCGCGCCCCGGCGCCAGGTGGTCCAGGCCTTGGGGTCTTCGCCCATGGTGAAGACGCCCAGCTGGTCGCGGGGATACAGGTCCAGCAGTCGCGCCAGGCCTTCATCGTCGAACATCGGGCGTTCGTGCAGGCCGTGCTCGAAGGCCAGGTTCTCGCCGCCGAAGGCCTTGGCCTTCTCCGGCGTCCAGTCGCGGATGATGCTCACGCGGTCCTCCCGTAGAAATGGATCTTGAAGGGCCCCCACCACAGGGCCTTGCCCAGGCCGCGCGCGGCCTTGTCGAGCCAGTCGGCCCGGTCGCTGGAACGGGTCAGCCACTTGAAACCGGCCACCGCGCCGAACACGGCCGCCTGCCCCACCCCGATCGCCATCCAGCGGGCCACGCCCACGGCGTCCGGCGGGCTGGACGCGGCGCAGTGGGCCGAGGGCCCCTGGCCATAGGCGAAGGCGCGGGCCAGCGTGTAGTCTAGGGTCAGGCGGTCGGGGACGGGATCTTCCCAGACCCACGCGGCCGGTTCCCAGGCGAAGGTCGCGCCGGCGGCCTTCATCTGGCCAAACAGCATGTCGTCCTCGCCGCCGATCTGGTTGCGCTCGGCCGCGAACGGCGAGACGGGGTCGGGCAAGGCGGCGCGGCGCAGCAGGCTGTCGCCGCAGCCGTAGTAGTGGTCGATGACGCCGGCCTGGGCGGGACCCAGGCGCGAGAAGAAGCGCTCCAGATAGTCGCGATGCTCGGCGACGCTGTCCGGAGCCCGGGCCCGGACCGGTCCGAACACGACATCGGCGTCATAGCGAAGCTGCGCAGCCAGCAAGGCGGCGAGCCAGCCCTCGGGCGCTTCCTCGTCATCGTCCAAGAAGGCGATCAGGGCGCCGGAAGCCTTGGCCATGCCGGCGTTGCGGGCGTTGGCCACCCCGGCGCGGGGCTCGTGAACATAGTGCAGCGGGCAGGCCGCGCCTTGAGCCAAGGCCTCGATCGTGACCTGAGCGGAGGGGACCTGATCGTTATCGACGACGATGATCTCCAGCGCGGCGAAATCCACCGCACGCTGGGCCAGCACAGAGCGCACCGCGACGGCCAGACCGCCGAGCCGTCTCTGGGTCGGGATCATCACCGTCACGTGGACCATCAGCCGGCCTCGTGAGCGCCGACACGACGGCGTGACTGGCCGGCGACGGCGTCGACCAGGCCGCGCACCTGACCGCCCATGGTCAGCTCGACGCTGTTGATCACGTCCATCCGGCGACGCAAGCGAGCCACAACGCCATTGCCGCCCGCGCCGGCCAGGTTCCAGGCGCTTTCAACAGAGCTGGCCATCAGGCCGGCCACGCTGGCGGCCATCACGGCCCCGCTCTGAACCGGGGTCTGGGTGAAGGCGTAGGCGCGCTTGTAGTGGTCATGGCCGGGACCCAGGTCATAGCGGCTCAAGCCCAGGTCCGGCATGGCGGCGATGGCGCGCAGGAAGAAGATCTGGCCCGGTGACCAGGCGCCGAAGGCCGGATTGGTCGAGGCGATCCACGGGTGATAGACGCTGCCCAGACGCACGCCGAAATGCCCCGCCACCAGTTCGTCACCGGCATAGAGGTTGATCATCAGGCCTTGGAAATCGCCGGTCTGGCGCTGGAACAGGTCGGTGAGCAGGCCGCTGGTCCAGGCAGGACGCAGGAAGTCGTGCATGCCGGTGCGCTGCAGCTGCTCGCGCTTCCAGGTCAGCAGCTGGTCGAAAGCCTGACGCGAGGTGTCGGCCGCCACCAGACGCACCGCGCCCACTTCGCGGTCCAGCTTGTGGTCCAGCCGGCGGTAGTTCTTGATCTTCTTAGGGCTGGCGGCGCGGACGACCTCCAGGTGATCCTCCGCCGAGCCTTCGGGCGCGATCACGAAGCCGGACTGGGCCTCACCGCCCTCGGCCGGCTGGCCAAACAGGCCGAACGGATCGATCAGGCCGGTATAGCGAAACACGCCCAGGTCGGCGGCGCGCAGCACATCCTCGGCCCGGAAACCCGGATCGGGGCGCGAGACGATGCCGTGATAGTCCGACAGCGGCGAGCCGATGGCCCGCGCCAGGCGGCCGGGACGGCGATGGTGCGGCAGGAAGCCAAGCGTTTCCCCCTCCTTGCGGATCACCGCGACGCGCGCATCCTCGCGCACTTGGCCCACGGCCTGGGTGAAGTCGGGACCCAGCAGGGGGTTGGCGAACGCCGGCTCGGCCGCAGCCATGTCGCGCCACAGGGCGATGTCGGCGGGCGCCAGATGGCTCGGGTGCAGGGTTTCGACGTTGAGCATGGTCCACCTGTCCTAAACCGAAGCGGTTAGGGAATGATGGAGACCAGGCTGCAACCCTTACGCCACTTACCCGAAGGTGGTTTTGAGGATGGTCTCAAGGCCCTGCTGATCGACCGCGTCGAAGGCGGCGGGCCGGTCAGAATCGACGTCGAACACCGCGATCAGCCGCCCCTCCGCGTCGAACACCGGGACCACGATCTCGCTTTCCGAACGGCTGTCGCAGGCGATGTGGCCGGGGAAGGCATGCACATCGGCCACCAGCTGGGTCTGGCCGGTCTGGGCCGCCGCCCCGCAGACGCCCCGGCCATAGGCGATGCGCAGGCAGCCCAGCGTGCCCTGATAGGGCCCGACCACCAGCTCGCGTTCCTTCGCAGGATCAACGACATAGAAGCCGGTCCAGAAATAGTGGTCGAAACTGTTGGCCAGCATCGAGGCCACGGTCGCCATGCGGGCCGTGACATTGGGTTCGCCGTCCAGCACCGAGGCGATCTCGGCGGCTACTTCGGCGTAGCGAACAGCCTTGTCGGCGGCGAGGGTCTTGTCGTTGAAAGCTTCAGCCATGATAGCGGGGATATAGCGCGTTCGCGGGCGATTGCGAGGGGCGTGGCGGACACAGGCGCTCAGCCAAGTCCTCCCCCTGAAGGGGGAGGCGGCCGCCAGGCCGGTGGGGGAAGACCGCAATGGCTCAGCAGCACTACCCCCTCCGATCGCTCCGCGATCGCCTCCCCCTTCGGGGGGAGGACTTGGGAGCGCGCCCTTCGCGTCGAAGGGAGCCATCCCTGCATCTCACGGCGAGATAATCGCCGGTCAGGCTAGGGAAAAGACTGTAGCGACCAGGTCGTTAGGCCTCACCCTGCGCTCACGATCCATAGTCGCGCTGTCCGTCATAGCGCACGACCAGTTCGACGACGGCGAGCACAGCGCCGTGGCCGAGCAAGGCGACGGTCACCCACATCAGGGGCCACTTCATGACGAAGGCGCCGAGCCCAACGCTGATGGTGATGAAGACGGCGGCCACGACGACGTAGCAGGCTCCATGAATCCAGAAGGACAGACGCAGGTCCCAGACAACCTTCTTCTGACGGCTCTGGACGATCTGCGCAGCCTCGATCTCTGGATCAACGCACAGGGCGACGACATCGACGTTGAAGGCGTTCGCCAGCGCCTTGAGCGTTTCGCCCGAGGCCTTCTGTCCGTTCTCGATCCGCTGCAGCGTTCTCAGGCCCACGCCGGCCAGTTGGGCGAGGTGCTCCTGGGACCAGTGACGCTCCTCGCGCCAGCGCTTGATCTTTGCCGTATCGGTCTTGAAGAACATTCTTGGCTCCCACGCCCTGGGTATCAGATGTCCGAGGGAAACCCCAAAGACGACCCCGGCGCCACGCCAGGCTTGCGCCACCGGCCCGCCAGATGCCCGCCACACCCCTGACAAGGGTCTCTTCCAGAAACAAGGAAGGCGGTTGCAGGCCTAATACCAAGCGCCGCTGAGCTCGGCTCCTCGCGCTCTATATCCTCTTCACCCCGGGACTTGTTCCCGGGGCCCATTGTGCAACCGCAGGTGCGGTGCAGAACAGAACGCTCACGAGGAAGCTGACCCATGGGCCCCGGGAACAAGTCCCGGGGTGATGGCGTATTTTCAGATCTGGCCCCTCTGAGGTCAGGATCAACGGCCGTTGGTGTAAGATGGTTCGTCGTGATGATCCGCCAGGGCATGACCATCTTTCCCCGGGCGACCGCTATCCATCGAGGCGAAGTGAAATCACTGGCCTGGGAAAGTTTCCGTCAGCCCGCGTTCCGCCTCCAGCGCCGCCTGCCCTCATGAAGCCATCAGGGCGGAAAGGACCCTAGAACTCTTCCCAATCGCCCGGCCGCGTTGACGGCTCGACCTTCAGGGCGTTGGCCCCCTGCACATAGCGCTGGCGGAAGCTTTCGCGGGACGGGGCGGCGGTGGGGCGCGGAGCCGCAACCGGGGACCGCAGCTCACGAACCTCGGCGCCCACCTGGAACCGGCCGACCAGGCGTTCCAGTTCGGCCGCTTCGCTGGCCAGGGCGTGGCTGGCGGCGGTGGATTGTTCGACCATGGCGGCGTTCTGCTGAGTGACCTGGTCCATCTGATTGACCGCCTGATTGACCTCGGCCAGGCCCACGGCCTGCTCCTTGGACGAGGCGGCAATCTCGCCGACCAGATCGTTGATCTCGGCCACCTGGACCAGGATCTGGTCCAGGGTCTCGCCCGTCTCGCCGACCAGACGCACGCCGCGCCCGACCTGTTCGGTCGAGGTGCGGATCAGGGTCTTGATCTGCTTGGCGGCGTCGGCCGAGCGCTGGGCCAGGGCCCGGACTTCCTGGGCGACAACGGCGAAGCCGCGACCGGCCTCGCCGGCCCGGGCGGCCTCGACCCCGGCGTTTAGCGCCAGAAGATTGGTCTGGAAGGCGATCTCGTCGATCACACCGATGATATTGGTGATCTCGTTCGAGGACTTTTCGATGCCGCCCATCGCCTCGACGGCTTCCTTGACCACCGCGCCGCTGCGCTCGGCATTGATCTTGGCGCTCTGGGTCACTTGGCGGGCGCGGTCGGCGCCTTCGGAGCTGCGCTTGACGGTCGAGGTGATCTGGTCGAGTGCGGCGGCCGTCTGTTCCAGACCGGCCGCGCCGCGTTCGGTGCGCTGCGCCAGGTCGTCCGAGGCCTTGCTGATCTCGGCGCAGCCGGCGCGGATGCTGCGGGCGGCGTTCAGGATACCGGCCATGGTCGCCTGAAGGCTTTCAACGGCGGCGTTGAAGTCGCGCGGCATCTTGCGGGCGTCAGCGGTGAAACTGTCCTCGCGCATCCGCCAGATCAGGTCACCGTCCGCCAGCTTTTCCATGCCTTCGCCCAGGGCCGAAACAGCCGTGGCCTGAGCTTCGGCGCGGGCCTGCGCTTCGATCCCATGGCGCTGGCGCTCGGCCTCGGCGACCGCGCGCTCGGCCTCCTGTTCGGTACGGCGGCGCTGGCCGTCTGCGAGGTCGTGGCGGAAACCGTCGAGGGCCCGGGCGATGGCGCCGATCTCGTCGCCGCCTGCAATGCCCGAGACCGGCCGGTCGTAGTGGCCGGCGCTGAGACTGTCGACCGAACGCGTCAGCCCCGCCAGGGGCCCACGCACCAGGGTCACACTGGCGAAGAACAGGGCCGCCAGCACGGCCAGAGTGATCAGCGCGCCGCCGATGAACAGGATGCGGGCCAGCTTGGTGGCCGGGCCGGTGATGGCGGCCACCGGCACGTCCATGATCAGGGCCCAGGTTGTATTGAGGGCCGGCATGGCGATCGGATGGACGACGCGGATCATCGCGACATCGCCGGCCTTGATTCCCTTGATCTCGACCGCTTTCCCGCCGCCCAGCACGGCGCGCACGGCGTCCGCGCCGGCGTCGCCATAGGCCTTCATGCGAAGGTCAGCGTCGGGGTGGGCCACCCACTGTCCGCCGGAGGAGACCAGCATGACGCGCCCACCCTCGAGCGGGTGCAGGGCGCCCAGCGCCTTGGAAAGATTGTCCAGCGACATGTCCAGACCGGCGACGCCGATCAGCTTGCCGCCTGACATCACCGGCAGGGCGACGGACGACATGGCGACCTGTCCGCCGGCGATGGTCTCGAAATACGGCTCAGTGAGCGTCGGCTTCCCGGACTGCGCCACGCCGGTATAGTAGTCCTCGGCGAAATCAGAGCCGTCTGCCTCGAGTTCCAGACCCGGCGTGCCGTTCTGGTTGACCCAATAGACCGAGAAGCGGCCGTCCTTGTTGGAGGCCAGGGCCGCATTGTCGATGAGCGCGGCGTCGTTGCCGTCCAGCGCATTGGGCTCGGCCATGAACCAGGCGCCCATGACGCTTTCGGTCGCCAGGGCGTTGGGCTTGACCAGGGCCATGAACTTGTCGCGCTCAGTCAGGCCGGCTTCATGGGCCGAGGCGATCGAACCGCGCATGGCGTTGGTGGCCGCTGCGGCCGAACTGATGTCGCTGCGGACCTGCTCGATGGCCTCGTCAGCCACCGCGCCGGCATACTGATTTGTCAGGCCCGAAACGATGGAGCTGGTGTGCGACGAGACCGCCCAGGCGGCGGCGATCAGGAGCAGGCCAATGGCCAGGCCCGCGACCAGGATCAGCTTCCAGGCGATCGTTAAGCGGCGGAACGAGGGCATGGACGGGAGTCTCCGAGGAATCGCCTAGGCTCCGCGACCATCGGCCCCGAATCGTAAATCCGGCATTAACCCAGAGCGGGTGCGACGTTTTGGACGCCCCCAGAACGGGGAGGCGCTCCACCTCTGAGGGAGCGGTCGCAACGCGGCTGCAGGGGCTGGCTCGGCCTTGGCAGAGCTAGCCCCCTCTGGCCCTGCGGACCATGATTCGAAAGGGAGGATCTGGAACGGCTAGCGCGCGTATCGCGCCTTGACCGGCTGGTAGCTGTCCCAGACCACGCCATCGGCCACAGAGCGCAGCAGCTTGATGTACTCGGCGTGCGACCAGGCCAAGGGCGTGGCCGAGTCGGTGCCCTCGCCCCTCACATAAGGATGGGCGGTGTCGGCGCCGACCCCGTCCCAGACCTGTTCGGGGATCAGCAGGCCGTCATTGGCGAACAGCTCAATGGCCCTGACATAGGTCTGGCGCACGGGCTCCAGCGCCCCCGACGCGGGCTTGCCGCGCAGGGTGAGGCGGGCGATCTCGTAGTGGCCGCGCTCGCCGGTGAAGATCGGCCAGACCCGGCCGCGCTGGCCCGGACGCATCTGGTCGCCCGCCCCGTAATTGGCCCCGGTCTTGGTGTCCTCGCCATAGCCGTCGACGCCATAGCGCCGCCAGCCCGGGAAGGTCCCGTCCACGCCCGGGAAGGTGAAGCTGTAGCGGACGCGATAGAGATCCTCCATCGACTCGTCGTCCAGCTCCGGCAGGCTGGCGAGAATGGCCGGATCGTCGGCCGGGCGCACGCCGTAGCGGACGAACTCCAGGAAGCCGGCGTCCAGCATCCTGTCCTCGGGCACGGCCTGCTGGCCGTTGCGCTCTTCAACGGGGCTCCTGTTGTCGGGGTCCTGATCGCTGTTGAGGCGCAGGAAGTATTTGCCGTCGCCCAGCGAGCCCTTGGTCGTGACCATGCGGCTGTCGACCTTGGCCGAATAGTCGTCGGCCGTAGCCCGATAGCGGGCGGCCGAGGCGGCGTCGCCCGAGGCCTCGGCGATCTCGCCCGCCACCACCAGACCGGCGATCACGGCGGCTGTGGTCGAGGGCGAATAGCCGCCCTGCTCTTCCCAGCGCTCCTGCTGGGTGAACGGAGGGATGATGGTGGCGCTGTTCCAGCCCAGCCCGACCTTGCCGCCATCGACCAGGAAGTCGGCGGCCGGCTTGATCATGCTGGCGTAATAGGTCTTCAGCTCGGCCTCGGGCAGCCAGCCCTGCTTCCACAGCTTCCAGCCCAGCATGATCGGCATGGCGGTCTGGTCCAGCTGGACGCCGACCCATTCGGGCGTGCCGTCGACCTCGGACTTTTGCAGGAACCAGCCGCCGGCGCCGGTATTGCCCTTGGTCTTGGGCCCGACCTGAACCGTCGGCAGGTAGTGGAAGGCGGCGAGCGGCGTCTGGATGTCGCCCAGGGCCGCCAGCGCCATGGCGCACTGGTAGAAGTCGCGCGGCCAGACGGCCTTGTAGCCGGTCGAGGGTTTGGAGGCGTCCACCGTGTCGCCCCACGGATTGGACAGCGAGGCGATCAGGGCGCCGGCATAGGTGCGGTCTTCCTGCACCTTCAGCATCAGGGCGCTGGCCTGGACCAGCTTGCCGCCGTCCATGGCCGCTTCGCGCAGGCGGGGCAGTTCGGCCAGCGAGGTCAGCCAGCCTTCCCAGCCGCTGTTGTAGCCGGCCAGAACCTTGACGTAGCCGGTCTTCAGCGAACCGTTGGCGGCGGCGGCGCTGGCGGCGGCGGTCGGGCCAAAGCCGATGGCGTAGTCGATGCTGACTTCATTGTCCGTGGACGGAAGCTGACCCGTCAGCATGATCGCGCCGCGCTCGGGGCCAGTGCTGGCGTAGAGCGTGTCGAGCTTGCCGTCCTTCAGATCGGTCAGGCCGTCCGAAGCGCCGATGAAGCCCGCGCTGGCGGCAACGAAGGGCTTTGAGCCCTTCAGGGTCAGGAACTTGTCGCCTTCATTGGCCGTCAGGGCCGTCTTGCCGGCGGCGCCCGCGTCATTGGCGCCGGTATTGGCCATGTGCGGCTCGAGCAGCAGATAGGGCGTCACCGAACCCTTCAGGGCGCGCACCGTCACGCGCAGGAAAAGGCTCTGGCGGTCCGGGTCGGTAAAGATCCGCTTCTCGATGACAAAGCGGCCCTGCTTGTCGGTGGTGGTGACCTTGTAGGCCGGCGATAGCGGGCGGCCCTGGGCGTCGACGTGCAGATACTCCGTCTTGGCGACGGTGTCGGTCCCTTCGACAGCGAGGCCGGTCGAGGTCTGGACGGCAAAGCGCAGCTGCTTGATCTGGGCCTCGTGGATCAGGCCGTACATGGTCTCGGTTAGCACGCCGTCGGCGATCGAGAACCAGACCTTGGACACCGTTCCGGTCCGGCCGCCGTCCTTGTAGGCGCCGTCGACATAGGCCTCGTACGCGGCGCCCACGCCGGTCTTGGCCGCATAGGCCCAGGTCGAGGGCGCTCCAGGCGCGCCGGGGGCGGTCTGGGCGGACGCGACGCCCGCCAGCGCGCAGGCGGCGGTCGTGGTCAGGGCCAGGGTTTTGAGCATACGCATGGGGACAGCCTCGTGAAGGGAGGGACGGCTAGGCGCGCGCGGGCGCCTTAACCTCATCAGGATCGGTGACGGCGAAGACGCTGATCGCGGCCAGCAGGAAGGACGCCGCGCCCAGCACCAGGGCGAAGATCGCCTGGCCGCTGAAGAAGGTCTTCAGCAGCAGGCCCAGCACGGTGGCGGCCAACAGCTGCGGGATGACGATGAAGAAATTGAAGATGCCCATATAGACACCCATCTTCCGGGCCGGCAGGGCTCCGGCCAGGATCGAATAGGGCGCCGACAGGATCGAGCTCCAGGCAAAGCCGACGCCGATCATCGAGATCCACAGCAGGCCAGGCTCCCGGATCAGCGGGATCGACAGCAGGCCCGCCGCGCCCAGGGTCAGGCAGACGGCATGGCTGATCCGGCGATTGGTCAGCCGAACCATGGTCGGGATCAGCAGGGCCGCCAGGGCCGCAACGCCATTGTAGACCGCGAACAGCACGCCCACCCAGTCAGCGCCCTCGTTATAGGCCTTCGAGGTCGCGTCGACGGCGTGAAAGTGCCAGGCCGACACGGCGGGCGTGGTGTAGATCCACATGGCGAACAGGCCAAACCACGAGAAGAACTGCACCACGGCCAGCTGGCGCATGGTGGCGGGCATCATAAAGGCGTCCTCCAGCACTTCGGAGAAGCCGTTTTCGGTCTGCCCCATCCGCTTGAGGCGCGCGCCGACCACGCCCGCGACGCCGAAAGCGGCCAGCAGGCCGGCCAGGACGTAGAGCTCCTTCTCCAGCCGCAGGGACCAGACCAGCGCCGCCAGGGCCAGGCCGCTCAGCAGGCCACCGAAACCCAGAAGCCCATAGGCATTGATCGACGGATCCGAGCGCTTGAGCTCGGCGGCGGCGTCCTGCATCCGGTCGGCGCGATCAGCCCGCTCGAAGGCGGCCAGTTGCTCGGGGCTGTATTCCTTGGTGGTGAACACCGTCCACATCACCGCCAGCAGCAGGCCCGCGCCGCCGGCATAGAAGGCGATGCGCACCGCGTCGGGGATCTGGCCGGCCGGCGCGGTGTTGGCGACGTTGAACCAGTTGGTCAGCATCCACGGCAGGGCCGAGGCCAGCACCGCGCCCAGGCCGATGAAGAAGCTCTGCATCGCGTAGCCCGTCGAGCGCTGCTCGTCGGGCAGGTTGTCGCCGACGAAGGCCCGGAACGGCTCCATGGTGATGTTGATCGAGGCGTCCATGATCCACAGCGCCGAGGCCGCGATCCACAAGGTCGGCGAGTTGGGCATGACGAAGAGCGCGGCCGTCGTCAGAATCGCGCCCCAGAAGAAGTAGGGTCGCCGGCGCCCCAGCCGGCCCCAGGTCTTGTCGCTGAAATAGCCGATGATGGGCTGGACCAGCAGGCCGGTGGCCGGGGCGGCGATCCACAGGATCGCCAGGTCGTTCACATCGACGCCCAGGGTCTGGAAGATGCGGCTGGTATTGGCGTTCTGCAGGCCAAAGCCGATCTGGATCCCGAAGAATCCAAAGCACATGTTCCAGATCTGGAAGAAACTCAGCTTGGCCTTGGTCATTCGCTTCCCCGCCCGCCCATCGGTTCGTGCCGATGATGCGCAAGTTTTTTCATAACATCTCGCGACTGGCATTTGCGCACGTCGGATAGCGCCGTGCAATCCGGATTTCCCTTATCGCAAGGGATTTCAGGGGTAATGCCAGGGCTCTTCACGTCCATTACGGCTAGACTTGCCTGGATCTCGCGCGCTCAGGCGCCCTGAAGCGCCTCAAGGTTTGCCCGTATTTTGCAAGAATTTGCAAAGTCGCTTCCGGCACGGACCGTATGCGGAGACGTTGATTCAAGAACGCCCCTCTACGCGCTGCTCTCGAACGGTCGTCATCCCGGGACGTGTTCCCGGGACCCATTCGTCAGCCGCATGGGCGGAGCCTGAAAACGCTCTCACGATGAAGCTGAACCAAGGGCCCCGGGAACACGTCCCGGGGTGACGAGGTGTTTAAAAGCCGGCAGCGCCGCGCGCTGCTCCTATTGCCGCGGCTTGCCCTTGCTGGCCGCCATGAAGCGGATGGCCTGACCGCCGCCGGGGGCCAACCGCAGGGTCAGCACGTCGGTGCTGGCGACCTCGCGCTCCTCGATGACGATATCCTGCGGGGCGGTCTTCCAGTCGGCCTTGTCGCCGTCGCGATAGATCTGGGCCTTGTAGCGGCGGCCAGGCTCCAGGAAGCCCAGCGGCGCGGTCAGCACCCGGCCCTCCTCGTCGCTGATCGCCCCCAGATACCAGTCGTCGCTCTTGCGGTCCTTGCGGGCGATGGTGACGAAGTCGCCGATCTCGCCGTTCAACACCAGGGTTTCGGACCAGTCGGTGGGCACGTCCTCGATGAACTTGAAGGGCTTGGGATTGGCCTCATAGTTCTCCAGCAGATCGGCCGCCATCTGGATGGGGCTGTAGATCGTGACATACAGCGCCAGCTGCTTGGCCCAGGTGGTGGCCACCCCGTCTGGGGCCTTGGTCTTCATGCCGAAGATGCCCGGCGTGTAGTCCATGGGTCCGGCCAGCATGCGGGTGAAGATCAGGTTGGTCTCGTGCTCGGGCGGATTGCCGGGCTGGCCCCAGGCGCTGAACTCCATGCCCCGCGCGCCCTCCCGCGAGATCCAGTTGGGATAGGTGCGGCGCAGGCCGGTGTCCTTGATCGGCTCGTGGGCATTGATCGCAATCTGGCGCTCGGCCGCCTCGGTGACGACCTTCAGGTGATGCCGGGCCATGTCCTGGCCCTCGTGCCAGGCGAAGTGGACCTTGCCGTCCAGACCCATCACCTTGGCCTGGCCGGCGTCGGCGACATAGCCGGTCTTCACGGCGGTCACGCCGAGCTTTTTGTAGAGGTCGAACCCGGCCTCCATTTGGCTCTCATAGTGCGCCGCATTGGCCGAGGTCTCGTGGTGGCCGATCAGCACGACGCCCTTTTCGCGGGCATGATCAGTGACGCGCTTGATGTCGAAATCGGGATAGGCCTCCGTAAAGCTGAAGTCCTGGCCATTGCCGAACCAGTCGCCGTCCCAGCCGACATTCCAGCCCTCAACCAGCACGCCGCCCAGGCCGTGTTTGGCCGCAAAATCGATGTGCTTGATGGCGTTTTCCGTGGTCGCGCCGTGCTTGGGACCGGACGCCCAGGTCTTCTTGTCCAGGTGCATTTCCCACCAGACGCCGACATATTTCATCGGCTTGATCCACGAGACGTCGCCCAGCTTGTTGGGTTCATTGAGGTTCAGGATCAGGTTGGAGGTCACCAGGCCGCCGGCGGTGTCGGCGATCTGCAGCGTCCGCCAGGGCGTCGGGAACGGCGCGGCGCGCTCCACCTTGGCGCCGCCGATGCCCGGCGTCAGGTTGGCCTTGAAGCGCCGCCCCTCGACCCGCGTCAGGTTCATGCCCGAATAGTCGACCAGAGCCGCCTCGTGAAAGGCGATATGCAGGCCATCGTCGGTGCGCACCGTCATCGGGGTCTGGGCGTCGCCGACCTCTTCGGCCCGCGTGCGGTTATAGAGATATTCCTCGCGGTTCCATTCGAAGGCGGGGATCCACCAGACCGTCGCCGGTTCGGCCAGGCTGAACTCGGTCAGTTCCTCGCCGATCTTCACGGTCTTCAGGTTGGTCTGGTCGGGGAACTCGTAACGGAAGCCAATACCGTCGTCATAGACGCGGAACACGACGTCGAAGCGGCGCTGCAGGCCGTTCTTCTCGGCCAGGGTAACGCGCAGCTCGTTATAGTGATTGCGCACGAACCGGCGCTCGCCCCAGGGCTGCTCCCAGGTCTCGTCAAAGCTTTTGCTCGCCTCGCCGGCCAGCGCCAGATTGCGCTCCAGCTTGGGCGCGTCGACCAGGATGAAGCCCAGGCGCGACGGGGCGATCACCGGCTTGCCCAGACGCGACACCGCATAGCTGGGCCGACCGTCGCCGTCGGTGGTCACCTCGACCGACAGCACATTGTCGGGCGACGCGATCCGGGCCGAGGTCGCCGCCACGGATGGCGCGGCGACCAGCAGGAAGGCCGCCAGGGCTAGGCGAAACAGCATGCGGAAACTCCACGAAGGTCGGCAGCGCCCGGACTTGCCAAGCTTCCCTGCCGACGCCTAAACAGGCTTATGAAAACTTTTGCGGCAAATTTTGCAGTCGAGGCCCGGATCGTATGAGCAAGGGCGTCACCCGACTGGAAGACCTGGCCAAGATAGCCGGCGTCTCGATCTCGACCGCCTCGCGGGCGCTGAATGACAGCCCCGCCGTCAACAAGCGCACCAAGCAGGCGATCTGGAAGCTGGCGCGCGAGATGGACTATCCGTTCCGCCGCTACATGCCCGCCGGCCCGATCGGCGCCGAAGCGACGATCGCCATCGTCGTGCCCCGTCCGCAGGGTCGCGACAGCGGCATGTCCGACCCGTTCTTCCTGGAGCTGCTGGCCGGTGTCGGCGAAGCAGCCAGCGAGCGCGGATGCGACGTGCTGATCAGCCACATCGCGCCGGCCAATTTCGAGGATCTGTCGGTAGCCATGACCACCAGCCGGGCCGAGGGCGTGATCTTTCTGGGCCAGAGCTCGCTGCATGCGGCCTTCAACCGCCTGGCTGAAACCGAGGGCCGTTTCGTGGTCTGGGGTGCACAGCTGCCCGACCAGAACTATTGCTCGGTCGGCTCCGACAACCCGATGGGCGGCCGCCGGGCGACGCTGCACCTGGCGCGGCTGGGTCGTAAGCGCATCGTCTTCCTGGGCGACACCGAGGCCCCGGAAGCCATGCAGCGCCATCGCGGCTATCTGGACGCGCTGGAGCATCAGAAGCTGAACATCGATCCCGACCTGATCGTGCCCGCCCACTTCGAGGTCGAGTCCGCCGAGGCGGCCATCGACTCCCTGATCCATCGCGGCGTGGCGTTCGACGGCGTGGTCGCGGCCTCCGACCTGATCGCCCTGGGCGCCATCCGCGCCCTGAAACATGCCGGCCTGTCGGTGCCCGGCGATGTCTCGGTGGTGGGTTTCGACAACGTGCCCTTCGCCCGCTACAGCAGCCCCGCGCTCAGCACCATCGCCCAGGACACGGCCAAGGCCGGCCGTCTGATGGTCTCCAAGCTGCTGGACGCCAGTGGCGAAAAGGCCAGCCGGTCGGAACGGGTGCCCACGGACCTGATCATCCGGGAAAGCTGCGGGGGGTGACCCCTTAAGCCGCGTCATCCCGGGTGAAGCGAAGCCGAAACCCGGGACCACGGTGCGTGCATGCGCCTGGTACGGTCCCGGCTCTTGGCTGCGCTTGGGCCGGGATGACAAGCTAGACCCGCCGCGCCATCAGTCCGCCGCAAGCCGGCATAACCCCGTCCTGGGTCAGGTTGACGCTCTCGACCACAGCCCAGCCGCCCGGCAGCGACCAGGCGACGGGTTCATGGCCCAGGTTGAACACGCAGAGCAGCGCCTCGCCCCCCTCCCCGCGTTCGAAGATCAGCAGGGGGGTATTGGTCTCGACGAAACTCACCACGCCCGTCCGCAGAGCGCGATAGGCGCGACGCAGCGCCATTAGCCGGCGCGTCACATGCAGGGTCGAGGCGGGATCGGCTTCCTGGGCGTCGACGGCCAGCGGCAGATGGACCGGATCGACGGGCAGCCATGGCTCGACGGCCGAGAACCCGGCATTGGGCGCGATCGAAACCCACGGCATCGGCGTGCGGGCGCCGTCGCGACCCAGGGTCTGGGGCCAGTTGGTGATGGCTTCGGGATCCTGCAGACGCTCGAACGGCACGTGGGCCTGGGGCAGGCCCAGTTCCTCGCCCTGATAGACGAAGACATTGCCCCGCAGCGCCACCAGCAGCAGCAGCGCCATTTCGGCGAAGGCCTTGCGGTCGCGCCCCTCGGCCCAGCGCGACACAGCCCGCGGCGCGTCGTGATTGGAGAAGGTCCAGGAGGGCCAGCCCTCGCCGTCCCCGCCCATCCACATCGCCGCGCCTTCGCGCACCATCTCGGCGGTCAGGCGGTCGGCATAGAGATACAGGAAGCCATAGGCGCTGTTGAGACGATCCTCGCCGGCCGTGAACAGCTTCATCTCGCGATCGGCGTGGTCGCCGCCCACCTCGGCCACCGAGAATCGGCCGCCGTGGGCGTCGGTCAGGGCCCGCAGACGGCTCAGGAAGGCCGGAATGTCGGCGTGGCTCTGGTTGTGGATCTTGTCCTGGAAGTCGAATGGCCGGGTGCGCTTGCCGCCGGGCGGCAGGGGCGGATTGTCGGTCAGGGCCGGATCGTGCATCGAGAAGTTGATGGCGTCGAAACGGAAGCCTTCAACGCCACGGTCGATCCAGAACTTGGCGCTGGCCAGCAGGGCGTCCTGAACGGCCGGCGCATGGACGTTCAGCTGCGGCTGCGAGGCCAGGAAGTTGTGCATGTAGTACTGGCCGCGCCGGGCGTCCCAGGTCCAGGCCGGGCCGCCGAACACCGACTGCCAGTTGCTGGGCGGCGAGCCGTCGGGCTTGGCGTCGGCCCAGACATACCAGTCAGCATGCGGATTGGTGCGATCCTGACGGCTGGCCTCGAACCAGGCGTGCTCATCGGAGGTGTGCGAGAACACCTGGTCGATGATGACCTTCAGGCCCAGGCCATGGGCCTTTTCGATCAGTCGATCGAAATCGGCCAGGGTTCCGAAGATCGGGTCCACGTCCAGATAGTCCGAAACGTCGTAGCCGAAGTCCTTCATCGGTGACTTGAAGAACGGCGACAGCCAGATGGCGTCGACGCCCAGCGAGGCGATGTGCTCCAGGCGCGCGGTGATGCCCGGCAGGTCGCCGACGCCATCGCCGTTCGAGTCGGCGAAACTGCGCGGATAGATCTGATAGATCACCGCGCCGCGCCACCAATCGGCGTCCATGGCGGGCTCCACAGCCGGACGTGAAAGAACCTTGACCGTCACTGTAGCCCCTCGGAAACGCAAATCATGTAGTCCAGCGGGCCGACCTCGACCCGATAGCTGCCGGCAGCGCTGGCGGTCCCGGCGCAGGCGCCCCGCACGGACCGCCAGGCGCGCGAGGTCGTTTCGACCTCGACCTGGGCGGTGATCGGCGTGGAGCCTGTATTGTAGACGACAAGGTATTCGCCCTGCTCGCCAAGCCGCGAGAAGGCCAGGATACCGGGTTTGTCGCTCTGGGCCCGCAACACCTGACGACCCGAGCGCAGGACGGCATGACCGCTGCGAATCTTGGCCATGTCGGCGATGCGGCGATAGAGCGGCCCGTCGGTGCGGTAACTGTCTGCCGCCGCCTTGGCCGTGTTCCCGACCAGCCGGTTGTCGTTGTAGCTGGCTACCTGGCTGGCGAACATGTCCTCGCGACTGTCGGCATAGCCCCCGTCGCCGGTAAAGCCCTGCTCGTCGCCGTAGTAGATGGTGGGCACACCGCGCGAGAACATCATCAGGGCGTGGCCCAGGGTCACGCGGTCCAGGAGTTCGGCGTCGGAAATTCCCGGATTGGCCTGCAGCACGAAGTGGCCAAAGCGGCCCATGTCGTGATTGCCCAGGAAGGTGGGCAGTTGCAGCGCAGTCGCCTCGCCACCCTCATAGACCGCGTCGCTGGCGAACACTCGGGCCAGCCGATCCGTGCCGGCCTTGCGCGCCACGATCTCGGTGACCGTGGACTGGAAGGCAAAATCCAGAACCGCCGGGAAGCCGTCGACCCGGGTGTGACGGGCCAGGGTGGCGACATCGCTGTCAAACACCTCTCCGAAGATATGAAAGTTCTCGATGCCCCTGGCCTTGGCCCGCGCCCGCATGGCCGGGATGAAGGCCCGCCAGAACGCGGGAGCCACATGGCGCGCGGTGTCGACCCGGTAGCCGTCGATGCCGAAGTCGTCGATCCACTGGCCATAGATGTCGATGAAACCCTGCACAACGCGCGGGTTCTCGGTGAACAGGTCATCCAGCCCGGCGAAGTCGCCGTCCAGCGAGCTCTCGCCGGCAAAGGTGCTGTCGCCGCGATTGTGATAGTAGGCCAGGTCGTTCAGCCAGGCGGGCGTCTTGCCGGTCGCCTCGTCGGCCGGAACATAGGGGCTGTAGGCGTAGTCGGGCCGGGTCAGCCTGGTAAAATCGCGACCGTCGAAGCCCTCATTGATCGCTGCGCCCGTCACCCCGCCGCGCCGGGCGTAGGGATAGTCGGCCTTGCCGCGATAGCCGCAGTCATTGGCCGAACACTCGCGGTACTGGATCACATCGGCGGTGTGGTTGGCGATGATGTCCATATAGACCTTCATCCCGCGCGCATGGGCGGCGTCGACAAAGGCCTTGAACTGCGCCCGCGTGCCAAAATGCGGGTCCACGTCGGTGAAGTCGGTAATCCAGTAACCGTGGTGAGCCGCCGATTCACGGCCTGGCGATCCCTGCACCGGCTTGTTGCGGAAGATCGGCGCCAGCCACACGGCCGTCGCGCCCAGGCCCTGGATGTAGTCGAGGCGCTGGGTCAGGCCCTGCAGGTCGCCGCCATGATAGAAGTCCGCCCGCGTCGGATCAAAGCCGGTAGCCAGCGGACCGCCGGTCAGATCGCCGCGATCATTGACCGCATCGCCATTGGCGAACCGGTCCGGCAGAACAAAATAGATCACCTCATCGGAAGCCTTGCGCTGCAGATAGACGGCAGACTCAGGCGCGGCACCAGCCACGCCGGCGCCCCCTGTCATAGCCATGCCGGCCGCCATGGCCACCAGCCGTTGTCGCCAGGAGCCCCAGGCCGACATCGTTTCCCCCTAAACCGCGCAACCGAGCCGTTATCGGCCCTGGCCACTGCAATAATTTGCATAAATTTGCAGCCGCCTTGCCTAGCTGTCAATCGCAACAACGTCATTCCTTAGCGGATAATGGGCGCATCCCCATTGAATAAGAGGCAATTTTACATCACCCACGGCCAGAAACAGGCTCCCAAGGCTTGCGCTCTGACAGGGTTTGCGTTTTTTTGGGTTGATTACACCGCGTTAATTTGCAGTAATTTGCACAACGGCTCCGACCGCAGCGTCAGAAACGCGCAGAGCCGATACAGGGAGGGTGAGACTATGAACTCAAGAACTCAGCACAACCGCGTGCGTCTGATGGGCGGCGCAGCGACCAGCTTGGCGCTCTTGTTCGCCTCGGCCGGTATGGCTCAGGCCCAGGAAACCACCACCAAGACCGCCGAGGATACGGCCGTCGAGGAGATCGTGGTCACCGGCATTCGCGCCAGTATCGAAAACGCCATCGCGCTCAAGAAGACCTCGACCTCGATCGTCGAAGCCATCTCGGCCGAAGACATCGGCAAGCTGCCGGACAACTCCATTGCCGAATCCCTGGCCCGCCTGCCCGGCCTGACCGCGCAGCGCCTCGACGGCCGCGCCCAAGTCATCTCGATCCGCGGCCTTGGCCCCGACTTCACGTCCACGCTGCTGAACGGCCGCGAGCAGGTCTCGACCGGCGACAACCGCGGCGTCGAGTTCGACCAGTATCCGTCGGAAATCCTCTCGGGCGTTCTGGTCTACAAGACCCCGGACGCGTCGCTGATCGGTCAGGGCCTGTCGGGCACCGCCGACCTGCAGACCATCCGCCCCCTGAAGTACGGCAAGCGCATTCTCTCGGCGAACGCACGCTACGAGATGAACAGCGAAGACAAGCTGAACCCGGACGCCAAGGACACCGGCCACCGTTTCAGCGCCACCTATGTCAACCAGTTCGCCAATGACACCGTCGGCGTCGCCCTGGCTGTTTCTGACATCTCGACCCCGACCCAGAGCCGTCGCTTCAACGCGTGGGGCTATCCGACCATCAACGCGGCCAATGACCGCGTGATCGGCGGGGCCAAGCCGTACAACCAGTCCAACAACCTCAAGCGTACCGGCGTCATCGGCGTTCTGGAATACAAGCCCAACGACAAGCTGAGCACGTCGCTGGACCTGTACTATTCGGAATTCGCGGAAAAGCAGATCCTGCGCGGCATCGAACTGCCCCTGCAATGGTCGTCTGCTTCGCTGCAGCCCACCCGCACCACCGAAGCCGGCCTGATCACCCAGGGCACCTTCGCGGGCGTCAAGGGCGTGATGCGTAACGACCTCAACACCCGGGACACGACCCTCAAGTCAGCCGGCTGGAACGTCAACTACCAGACCGACAACGGCTGGGGTCTGGTCGCCGACCTGAGCTACTCCTCGGCCGACCGCACCGACGTGATCTTCGAATCCTATTCGGGCACGGGTCCCAACGGCGTCGGCGCGACCGACACCCTGGGCTTCACGACCACCCCGGGCGGCGGCACGGTGTTCCGTTCCACGCTGGACTACACCAACGCCAACCTGTTCGTGCTGACCGACCCGCAAGGTTGGGGCGGCGGCGCCGCCGGCGGCGCGCTGACCCAGGCGGGCTTCTACAACACCCCGTCCATCACCGACGAACTGTCGGCTGCGCGCTTCACGGCCAAGCACGACCTGGCCTGGGGCCCGATCACCAATGTCGAGGTCGGCTTCAACGCCAGCCGTCGCGAAAAGGAAAAGGAAGTCCACGAAAGCTTCCTGACCTTCGGCGGCCGCATCGCCCAGGGCGCTCCGCTCAGCCGCGCCATTCCGACCGCCGCGATCGTCGGCGTCGCCAAGCTGGACATGATCGGCATCTCGGGCATGCTCGCCTATGATCCGACCTACCTGCTGAAGAACGGCGTTTACACCCTGATCGCCGACCAGAACCCGGCCGTGCAGACCCGCAACTGGTCGGTTCGCGAAGACGTCCAGGTGGCCTACGCCAAGTTCGGCATCGACACCCAGGCCGGCGAGATCCCGGTTCGCGGTAATGTCGGCCTGCAGGTGGTTCGCACCGATCAGTTCTCGAAGGGCGTGGCCGTCAATCCGAACGATACGGCCAATCCGACCGTGACCGACGACGGCGACACCTACACCTACGCCCTGCCCAGCCTGAACCTGACCTTCGACATGGGCAACGAGCTCTATGTCCGCGTCGGCGCGGCCCGCACCCTGGCCCGCGCCCGGATGGACGAACTGCGCGCCAGCCAGTCGTTCAACCAGAACATCGTGCGCCTGACCTCGACCGATCCGAACACCTCGTACTTCAGCGCCAACGGCGGCAATCCGAAGCTGCGGCCCTATATCGCCGACGGCGTCGATGTGTCGGTCGAAAAGTACTTCGGTCGCTCGGGTTACATCTCGGCGGCGGTCTACCACAAGGAGCTGTCGAACTTCGTCAACTCCAGCTCGTCGAGCCTGAAGGACTTCTCCGACTACCTGTTCCTGCTGAGCCCGGCTCAGAAGGCTGCGCTGGGCACGACCCAGGGCCTGGTTTCCGGTCCGGACAACGGCGAGGGTGGCTTTATCCGCGGCATCGAACTGTCGGCCTCGGTCCAGGGCGACATGCTGTGGCAGCCGCTGAAGAACTTCGGTCTGATCGTCAGCGGCTCGTTCACCGACAGCGAAGTCTCGCTTGAGAAGAACCAAGATCCGATCACCATCCCGGGTCTGTCCAAGAAGGTCGTCAACACGACGTTCTACTATGAAAACAACGGCTTCAACGCCCGGGTCAGCAACCGCTATCGCGGCAAGTTCCTGGGTGAAGTCGCCGGCCTGAGCGCCGCGCGGATCTTCCGCACGGTGGAAGCGGAATCGGTGCTCGACGCCCAGATTGGCTACGAGTTCCGCGACGGCCCGTTGACCGGCATGGCCCTGCTGCTGCAGGCCAACAACATCACCAACGAGCCCTTCAAGACCTACGACAACAACGATCCGCGCCAGACCATCGACTATCAAGAGTATGGCTCGACCTACATGATCGGCGTTTCCTACCGCTACTAGACGGTCCACTATCCCCAACTACAGCCCCCGCCAGAGCGATCTGGCGGGGGCTTTTTTATGAGAGACCCCTTCAGGGGCAAACCGGGCGGAACAGTGATGGCGGACGGCGGGCTGAAGTCCCTGACCATTGTCGGCGGCGGAACCGCAGGCTGGATGAGCGCCGCCATGCTTTCGCGCGCCCTGGGACCGACGGTGGCGATCACCGTGGTCGAGTCCGACGAGATCGGCACGGTCGGGGTCGGCGAAGCCACCATCCCGGCGATCAAGCTGCTGAACAGCTTTCTGGGCCTGGACGAGAACGACTTCCTCGCGGCCACCAACGGCACGATCAAGCTGGGTATCGAGTTCGTCGACTGGCACACGGTCGGCCAATCCTATCTGCACGCCTTCGGACCGGTCGGTCGGCCGCTGGGCATGGCGCCCTTCCATCACTACTGGATGCGCCGTCGCCTGGCGGGCCGCGACGAGAGTCTCTGGGACTATTCGCTGAACGCCCTGGCCGCACGCGCCGGCAAGTTCGATCGGCTGCAGACGGCGGGCGGGGGCTATCTGGAGGGCTTGGTCCACGCCTATCACTTCGACGCGGCGCTCTACGCCCAGTACCTGCGCCGCTATAGCGAAGCGCAAGGCGTGCGCCGCGTCGAGGGCCGCATCGTCGGCGTCGACCAACACCCAGAGACGGGCTTCGTCACCAACCTGACCCTGCAGGACGGCCGCACGGTCGGCGGCGAGTTCTTCATCGACTGCTCGGGCTTTCGCGGTCTGCTGATCGAGGAGACGCTGCACACCGGCTATGACGACTGGCGCAGTTGGCTGCCGATGGACAGCGCCATCGCCGTGCCCTGCGCATCGGTAACGCCACTGACGCCCTTCACCCGGTCCACCGCGCGCGACGCCGGCTGGCAGTGGCGCATCCCGCTGCAGCACCGCACCGGCAATGGCCACGTATTTTGCAGCGAGCACATCAGCGCCGCCGAAGCGACCGAGGTGCTGATGCGCAACCTCGACGGCGCGCCCCTGGCCGAGCCGCGCCAGCTGAAATTCACGACCGGCAAGCGCAAGCGGTTCTGGAACAAGAACGTCGTGGCCATGGGCCTGGCCAGCGGCTTCATGGAGCCGCTGGAATCGACCAGCATCCATCTGGTGCAGTCGGCTCTGGGCCGCCTGATCGCCCTGTTTCCAAACGGTGACTTCAACGCCGTCGAGATCGACGAATACAACCGGCAGACCGCGCTGGAATACGAGTACATCCGCGACTTCCTGATCCTGCACTACAAGGCCACCACCCGCGAAGACACGCCGTTCTGGCGGGCCTGCAAGGCCATGGACATCCCTGACACCCTGAAGGCCCGTATTGACCTATTCGCCCAGTCAGGACGGCTGTTCAGCCAGGAAGACGACCTCTTCAAGGAGGCCAGCTGGATCCAGGTGCTGATCGGCCAGGGCGTGGTCCCTGCCGCGACCCATCCGCTGACCCGGGTCGTCACCGATGCGCAGTTGGACGAGTACCTGGCCAATATCCGCCAGATCATGAGCCGCGCGATCGAGGGGCTGCCCAGCCATGCCGACTTCATCGCGCGCCATTGCGCGACAGGCTCCCGCCCCGCCGCCTGACCTTTGCCTTCCTCAGCTCCCCTGAAGCCCCCGCCGGACCTGCCCGGTGGGGGCTCTTTTTTGACCCTAGCCTGACGCGCGCGGCGAAATGGCCCATTAAGGTTGTCAGGGCATGCTCCAGCGCGATTTTGGAGAGCTCCGATGGTTACGACGTCCAAGCCCTTGAAGGCGCTGCTCGCGATGACCAGCGCCGCGGTCCTGCTCAGCGCCTGCGCCAGCGCCGATGACGTCGCGGCCCTGCGCCAGCCGGCCATGCCGCCGGTGGCGATCGCCAAGGCGGCCCAGCACAAGCCCTTCTTCCGAAATGTCTCGCTGCAGGCGGTCGAGGGCGCGCCGGAGTTTCGCTGGTTCGACGGCGGCGCGATCATCACCACCCGCCCCACCCGCGTGCAGGTGGTCGAGAATCTTACGCGCCACCTGGATCGCGCCGACCTGCTGGCCCGCAGCCGGCTGGACAGCGAATACATGCTGTATGTGCGGTTCGACGAACTGCGCGGACCCAGCCTCTGGCTGGGAACCGACAAGCTGGCCTCGGCCCGCGTGACCTTCCGACTGGTGCGCTGGCGCACGGGCGAACTGGTCAGGGAATCCACCGTCGAGACCAGCTATCGCGCCGCGTGGACAGGCTTTACGCCCGAAATGACCCGCGCGGCCCTGGGCGGTCCGCTGCTGGCCTCAAAGGACGCCGTGCTGGCTCCCGTCGGCGGCGCGCTCAAGGGCTTGGCCCTGGGCTATTATGTCAACCAGAACCTGGTCGTCTCGATCGCCGACGCGCCCTATGCCGGCCTGGTCGGCGCGTTGGAAGCCTCGCGGATTGGCGGCCCCAGCCACGCCCCGGCAGGCTTCGCCGCGGCCTTCGCCGCGGCCGCTGCGGTGGGCAGCGCCAGCGGCCGCTTCACCGATCTTGAGGCCATGCTGGCGGGCGGCGTGATCACCGCCGCCGGCGCGGCCGCCGGTCCGACCCCGGTCGCCCGCCCGGTTTCGGCCGATGGCGAGGTGACCACCGCCGTCGCCGGCCGCGCCCGTCGTCTGGCCGCCACGCGCGGCCTGATGGACCTGGCCTTCGACCAGTTCATGGCCGAACTCAGCGAGGACGGCTCGGTCAACTACAAGACCGCCGTGTCCTGCGCCGCCCTGAATGGCTTCAGCGGCAAGGGCCCCTACCTGCGCGAGAACGCCAGCAGCTATGCGGTCGACTGCCCCGGCTCGTCCTACAACGAGAGCAAGACCCAGCAGGTCTATCCCTCGCGGTTCTAAGCCTGGATCAGACCCTGATGCTCATCGCCTTCATGAACCGCATGATCTCCAGCGGCTTCATGGCGGCGGTGTCCACGTCGATCAGCACCCGCTGGATCTGGCCCTTGAAGGGGTTTGGCCCTTCATAGGCGCGCGAGACCCGATTGCCGTGGTCAGCCCCAACGCAGAAGCCGTCATAGCCTGGCGCGAACAGCACCCGGTCGAACTTGCGTTCAGCCACCTTGCGGCCATTCACAAACAGCGCGCCGCGCCCCTCGAACGGGCGTGAGGTCATGGTCTGCTGGTACTTCACCTTGACGTTGCCGCGCGGCAGGCGCGCCGGCGAAGCGATGATCTCGCTCCAGGGCACAAGGCTGGTCTCGTAGATCAGCCGGCCCTTGTCGACATACAGTACATAGCCTGCAGGCATCGAGCCATGGGCGATCAGCACGCCGTCCTCATCGCCATTGGGGCGTGACAGCTCCAGTTCGATGGTGTGGGAAAGTCCGCAGACGATGGGCGACACATCCGTCGGGATCGGGTCGATCGGCGGCCGGATGTCCCAGCGCTTGCGCAGCTTGGCGGCGCGCGTCTGGACCAGCTTCAGCAGCAGCGGCCGATCGTCCAGCGGCAGGACGTCGTGGTCGGCGGCGGCCTTGTTCCACTTGTCCTTCAGGCGCGCGACGACATCGGCATGATCGGCCGAGACGTCGCGCAGCTCGTTGGGATCCAACGCGGTGTTGTAGAGCCCCCAGTGGTCATCCTCGAACGGCTGTCCGCGCTGGTGCTGGGCGACCAGCCGCCAGTCGCCTTCCTGGAAGGCGCGATAGCCGCCCAGCTCGTAATACTGGTCGGTTCGCGTCGCCGCCTTGGGCGAGGCGAAGGTCGGGGCGACACTGGCGCCTTCCAGCGGCTTTTGCGGTTCGCCGCGATAGAGCTCGGGCTGCTTGACGCCGCAGGCCTCCAGCAGGGTCGGGTAGAGATCGACCACGTGCACGAACTGCTTTCGCACCCCGCCCTTCTCGTCCACGCCCTTGGGCCAGGAGACGATCAGCGGATCGGCGACGCCGCCCAGGGCGGTGTTCTGCTTGTAGAGCCGATAGGGCGTGCCGGAGGCGTTGGTCCAGCCGATGGGATAGTGCGGGAAGGTGCCGTCCTCGCCCATGGTGTCGTACAGGGCCAGGGCCTCGGCTTCCGAGGCCGGACGTCCGAACGCCGGGCCAAACAGGTTGGGCGTGCCGGTTTCGGTGCCCTCGGCCGAGGCGCCGTTGTCGGAGAACACCACCACCAGGGTGTTTTCGCGCACCCCCATGGCCTCCAGCTCGGCCATGACCGTGCCGATGGCCCGGTCGACGCCGGTGACCATGCCGCCATAGACCTCCATATAGCGGGCATAGAGCCGCTTCTGGTCGGCGGTCAGCTCGGCCCAGGGCTTGGCGCCCGGCGACAGAGGCGGCAGCTGCGTCTCGGCAGGCATCAGGCCCAGGGCCTTCTGGCGCTCCAGGCGCTGCCTGCGGATCTCGTCCCAGCCGGCCTCGAACTTGCCGTTGTAGAGATCGCGGTCGGCGGCCTTGGCCTGCAGCGGCGAGTGGGCCGCGCCGAAGGCCAGCTGCATGAAGAACGGCTTGTCCGGCGCCATCAGCTGCTGGGTGCGCAGATAGGTGACCGCCCGCTGGGCCAGATCGTCGGATAGGTAATAGCCCTCCCCGCCCGCCTCGACCTGCGCCGTGCCCTCATAGAGCGCGCCGGGATGGAAGTGGTCGCTGGAGTGGCCCTGATACCAGTAGGCCCGCTCGAAGCCCCGCTGGGTCGGCCAGTTGTGGAACGGGCCCGTCGGACCGGAGTGGTCGGCGTTGTTGACGTGCCACTTGCCCAGCAGGAAGGTCGACCAACCGGCCTCCACCAGCACCTCGGCCAGGGTGGCGTTCTGGCGGGTCAGGTCGCCGCGATAGCCGGGATAGCCGCTGTCGATATCGGCCAGCCAGCCCATGCCGGCCGAGTGGTGGTTCAGCCCGGTCAGTAGCGCCGCGCGCGTACAGGAGCACATGGCCGTGGTCCGGAAGTTGGTATAGCGCAGCCCCTTGCCGGCCAGGGCGTCCAGGGCCGGGGTCTGCAGCTCGCCGCCGTAGCAGCCCAGGTCGGCGAACCCGACATCGTCGAGGATGATCACGACCACATTAGGCGCGCCGGCCGGGGCCTTGGCCTCTTCGGCGTGGGCAGGCCGCGAGTCCTTGAACGACAGGCCGATCTTCGCCGCCTTGCCCTTGCCGACGGCCTTGGGCGTGAGGATGCCGCTGGTCGCCGACTTGAGGGCCGCCCCGCCAGCCACGACCACGCCGGTTCCAACCACGCCCAGTCCGGCGCCCAGCAGTAGCGAGCGACGGTCGATCTTGGGTTTGTTGTCGTCATCCATGATCTGTCTCCGAGGCTCAGGCCTGAGGCCGGGCCAGGCCGCGATAGCCCAGGACCATGATCACGAGCAGGACTGCTTCCACGACGATCGGCTGGAGCAAGGGCGGCGAAAAGCCGGTCAGGGCCAGAGACAGCAGCCGCCCGCTGAGAGCGATGCCGAGCAGCGTGATCGGCACCAGCAGCAGGTCGCCACGATTACGGACCGCCGCCAGCAGGGCAAAGACGCCTGCGGCGCCAAAGAAGCCTCCCAGGTCGGCGCGCATCGACGCCAGACCCAGGGCGCCGATCGGCTCGAGACCTAGCTTGGCGCCCAGTTCCGCCGGCCGGATCCAGAAGGCTACAGCCATGAGCAAGGCCAAAAGGCCCGCAACGCCAACCAGGCCTCGTGTCAGTTTTTGCATAGGTCCACCCTGTCATAATTATTGTGGCAATATAACTGCCACTTTATTGACCTGGCAATAGGCGTCGCTATCGGGGGCCTTCCAAAGGCTCACCCCAGACCTCCACATGCCCCTGCCGTTCCACCCGGCGCTGGGTTTTCAGGGTCAACAGGGACGACAATCCTGTGGCCAGCAGCAGGGCCTGAATCTCCGCCTCTCCGGGTCCGCCCGCCGCGTCCTGGACTTTTTGCAGCAGGAACAGTCGGTAAGGCATGACCGCGACCTCAATAGGCGTGCCGCGCCATTCAAAAGCGACCTTGCCCAGGGCCCGGTCGCCGGGACGGGCGAGACCATTGGTCCCCGCTTTCAGATCCGGCCGCGCCTCCAGCCATTGACGGGCGAAGCCGACCTGGGCGCTGATATCGGGCAGATAGTCCTCGGCGACAAACCGCAGGAGATCGATCAGGCTTTGCGGCACGCCGTCATCGGCAAAGAGCTGCGGCGGCGGGCTGCCATAGTCGCCGGAGTCGAGGTCGGGCGCATTCATGCGCTCGACCCAGCGCCAGACCCGGTAGGCGCGGCGTTTCATCAAATCGGCAGGATAGGTGTCCCGCGCCAGATGCGCATAGAGCGGGCCAACCAGGCCATAGTCGCCGATCGTCGGCCTGCCGCCGAGGAGATAGGGCGAATGCTCAAGATGCGCCTCGAACAGGTCGAGAAACTGCTCATAGGCCGCCTCGACCGCCGGAATGGAGGCCTCGCTGACGCCGAATGACGCCATCGCCGCACGCATGCGCCGACTGGCATTGGCATAGACCGCTTCACCGTCTTCGTGGGTCGCTCCAGGCGCCAGGGTCGCAATGAAGTCGCGCTGAAGGAAAGGCTGGTTGATGTCGTCGAAGTTCCAGCGGTAGTGCATGGCCGGCCGCAGCAGGCCCTCACCGCCGAACAGTTCAAAGATCTGGCCGATCACGCGGTGGCGTGGCGTATCAGGGTAGGTTTCCCAGCGCCCCTCGCCCTGCGCTTCAAGGGTCTCGATGATGTTCGAGCCGTCCTGGATCAGGGAGCCGTCAGGGGCCTCGAGGACCGGCATGATCCAGCGGCCGATCTGGGGGACGATCTCGGCCCGGAACCTCGCCGCGCCGACCGAACAGTTCTCGAAATCAAGGCCCTGCTTGATCAGATAGGACCGCGCCTTGGCGGTATAGAGCGACCCCGGCGTGCCATGGAGCTTGTAAATCACTTGCGCCTCCCCTGCAGGAACGGTGGACCGCGCCTATTTTGCCGATATAATCGCACTAACAGTGCCACTATTTCAAGATGGCGGGAGTTGAGACCATGACCCTGGCCTATGACCTCTACTGGTCCTTCCGCTCGCCCTATTCGTACATGATCACCCACCGCCTGACCGCGCTGGAGCGCGAGTTCGACGTGGTCGGCAACATCCGTCCGGTCTATCCGCTGGCCGTGCGGACGCCGGAGTTTTTCGAAACCCGCGACCCGTTGTGGTTCAGCTATTTCATGCAGGACATCCACCGCGAGGCGGCCTTCCTGGGCCTGCCCTTCCGCTGGCCGATCCCGGACCCGGTGAAAATGGACTTCGCCACCCGCACCTATCCCAAGGAGCAGCCGCACATTCACCGCCTGACCCACATGGGCGTCGTGGCAGCGCAGTTGGGGCGCGGCCTGCCCTTCCTGACCGAGGTCAGCCGGGTGATCTGGAGCGGCGAGGTCGACAACTGGCATGAGGGTGATCACATCGCCCGTGCCGCCGAGCGTGCCGGCCTGGACGCCGCTGCCCTGATGCGAACCGTCGATACGGAGGCCGAGCGTCTGGCCGCCATCGTCGAGGAAAGCCAGGTCGCCCAGCGCTCGGCGGGCCATTACGGGGTGCCGATGATCGCCTTTAACGGCGAGGCCTTTTTTGGACAGGACCGCTTCGATCAGTTCAAGTGGCGGCTGGACCAGCAGGGCCTGACGGCGCGCGCCTGAGGGCCAGGGCCAAGGCAGCCATCTGGACGAATAACAGAACAAGGTTGAACGGCTGTCCCGGCACCGTGACGGGCAAGGGGCGCCAGAAGTACAGATTGACGACCGCCAGCAGGGTATCGACGGTTTGCATGGCCAGAAACAGGGCCAGCAGATCGCGGCGGCGCGCCACGACATAGAGTTCGAATACACCCTTGGCCATCTGGGCCAGGCCGAGCGTCGCCAGAAACGACACTATGGTCTCGCGGTTTGTGGACAGATCAAGACCCGCGATCGAACGGGCGCCGCCATCGGCGGTGAAGGTATGGATCGCGCCCCGTCCCAGATTGATCAGCCCCATAAGGCCCAGCACCACCAACGGTATCCAGCGCATCAGATCACTCTCAGGCAAGGGTTGGAAAGACCACGCGATCTGATCTTTCGGCACGCGCAATGTCAATATACACTCCCTGCCAAGGACGACCGTAAAGTCAGGCGATAAGGGGGAGTCGGGATGCGAATTCTGAAGTGGGCAGGGATTGTTCTGGCGGTTCTGGCCGCCGTTCTGGCCGGCGCGTGGCTCGGCCGCGACTTCTTGATTTACCATATTGGGCGGCTGATGGTCCCCAAGGGGACCGAGAACAAGCCCATCGCCTGGCAGGAAGGCCCCGCTCAGCCTGCCGCACCGGCCGACCAGCGGCCGCCCAACGTCATTTTCATCCTGGCTGACGACCTGGGCTACAATGACGTCAGCCTGAACGGCGGCGGGGTCGGCGGCGTGGTCAAGACGCCCAATATCGATTCCATCGCCCAACAGGGCGTAGACCTGACCAACGGCTATTCCGGCAACGCCACCTGCTCGCCCTCGCGCGCGGCGATGATGACCGGCCGCTATCCCACCCGCTTTGGCTTCGAGTTCACCCCGACCCCGGTCGGCTTCTCGCGTCTGGTCGGCAGCTTCCGCACGCCCGGCGCCCTGCACCCGCCGCACTTCAATCGCGAACAGGCCGGCGAGATGCCGCCAATGGACGAACTGGCGGTGCCGGCCTCGGAAACGACCATCGCCGAGGTGCTGAAGACCCGGGGCTATCACACGGTGCATCTGGGCAAATGGCACTTGGGCGGCTCGAAGGGCTCGCGCCCTGAGGACCAGGGCTTCGACGAAAGCCTGGGCTTCATCGCGGGCGCCTCGATGTTCCTGCCCGAGAATGATCCGGGCGTGGAAAACTCCAAGCAGAGCTTCGACCCGATCGACAAGTTCCTGTGGGCCAACCTGCCCTATACCGTGCAGTACAACGGCCAGCCGATGATGAAGGCCAAGGGCTTCATGACCGACTATCTGTCGGATGAGGCCATCAAGAGCATCAAGGCCAACAAGAACCAGCCGTTCTTCATGTACCTGGCCTACAACGCGCCGCACACGCCGCTGCAGGCGCCCAAGGCCGACTACGACGCCCTGCCCCAGATCAAGGACCACCGCCAGCGGGTCTATGGGGCCATGATCCGCAACCTGGACCGCAATGTCGGCCGGGTGCTGCAGACGCTGAAGGACCAGGGTCTGGATGACAACACCCTGGTGGTCTTCACCAGCGACAATGGCGGCGCGCACTATGTGGGCCTACCGCAGATCAACAGTCCCTATCGCGGCTGGAAAGCCACCTTCTTCGAGGGCGGCATCCGGGTGCCCTACTATATGCGCTGGCCCAAGGCCCTGCCGGCGGGCGCGAAGTTCGCCAGCCCTGTTGGCCATATCGACATGTTCGCCACCGCCGCAGGGGCGGCGGGCGCGGCTGTACCGACGGATCGTCCCATCGACGGGGTCAACCTGATCCCCCACCTGACGGGGAAGAATCCTGCCCGGCCGCATGAGGCGCTGTTCTGGCGCTCCGGCGACTATCGCATGGTGCGCGCGGGCGACTGGAAGCTGCAGGTTCTGACCCTGCCGGAGGGCAAGGGCGAAAAGCTCTGGTTGTTCGACCTGGCCGCCGATCCAACCGAGCAAAAGAACCTTGCCTCGGCCAATACAGCCAAGGTGGCGGAACTGAAGGCGCTCCTGGTCAATCGCGACAAGGGCAGCGTCAAACCGACCTGGCCATCGCTGCTGCGCGGCGCCATCACCATCGACCATCCGCTCGACGTTGAAGACAAGCCGACGGACGAGTTCATCTACTGGAACAACTAGACCCCCGGCCGGGGTCAAAGAGAAAGCCCCGCCCTTCTCGGAAGGGCGGGGCTTTTTGTCTGCCTGAAAGAGCCGATAAGGCCGCCCCTTAAGGGGCGAGGCCGTCCTTGGTCCGACTGTTCAACTGGCCGGCCAGTCCGGCGTTCCTGACCTGCGTGAGGTTGTCCTCAGGCATGGGCGCGACGGACCAGCCCGTCGAGCAATTCGGTGAGGACTTCGGGGCAATCTTCCTGCAGGAAGTGGCCACCGGAGACGATGACGTGAGGTTGGCCAGCGGCGCCGGGCACCCCGGCCTGGAAGATGGCTTCTCCGCCCCTGGTCACGGCGTCGCCATCGCTGAAGGCGGTCAGGAACGGCTTGTCGAAGGCTTCGAGCACCTCCCAAGCAACCTTGTTCTGGGCGACGGAGCCATGCTCGGGCGTCACCGGCACCAGCGTCGGAAACTGGCGGGTGCCTTCCTTGAAGGTCTCGTCCGGGAAGGGCGCGTCATAGGCGGCGATCTCCTCGGCGGAAAGTTCACGACCCGTGCCCATGTTGACGATCAGGCCGATCGGCATGACCGGCGTGTTCTGGCTGAACTCCAGCCAGGCCTTGAAGCCGTCGCTCATGCCCGTGCCGACCGGCAGGCCGGTATTGCCCGCGCACACGGCGGCGAAGCGCTCCGGAAACGCCGCAACCAGACGCAGGCCGATCAGGCCGCCCCAGTCCTGGCAGAACAGGGTGGCGTCCTTCAGGTCGATCTGCGTGAGCCAGGCGCTCATCCAGGCGACGTGGCGCTCGAAGGTATAGTCGGTCCGGGCGGCCGGCTTGTCGGAACGCCCGAAGCCGATCAGGTCGGGGGCCACCACGCGATAGCCGCGCGCTGTCAGGCCGGCGATCATCTTGCGGTACAGATAGGCCCAGGAGGGCTCGCCATGCATCAGCAGCACAACCGGCCCGTCGCGCGGGCCCTCGTCTACATAGTGCAGCCGCAGGGCCGTGCCGTCAGCGTCGGTGATCGTCATGTAGTGCGGCGCAAACGGCCAGTCGGCCAGAGCCTCGAACCGGTCGTCCGGCGTCCTCAGAACCTGCATTCCCACTCCTCCAGTTGACACGTCGCCTGATCGCGCGACATATATTGGCAATATGCGTGTCACTACATCGGGACGGGGTCAAGCCCGTCCGAACGGGAGGATCGACCATGCGAAGCAGGACAGTCGTCGGACTTGCGGTGTTGGGACTGGTGGTCACGGCCGGACTGGGCGGCTGGATGGCCCGCGGCCAGATCGCGCAAACCATGGTCGAGAAGCTCTATGTGAAGGCCATGGCCCGCGCCCCCGATGACGGCCTGGCCGACGGCCTGCATGTCGGCCTGTGCGGCGCCGGCGGGCCCCTGCCCGACCCCAAACGCACAGGTCCCTGCACGGCGGTTCTGGCCGGCAAGCGCCTGTTCATCATCGACGCCGGCTCGGGCGCCAGCCGCAACCTGTCGCTGATGAACCTGCCACCCGCCCGGATCGAGGCGGTGTTCCTGACCCACTTCCATTCCGACCACATCGACGGCCTGGGCGAGCTGATGCTGCAGCGCTGGGCCGGCAGCGGCTCGGCCAGCCCCGTACCCGTCCACGGTCCGCTGGGCGTCGAGCCCATAGTCGGAGGCTTCATGTCGGCCTACCGTATGGACCAGGGCTATCGCACCGGCCACCACGGCGCGGCTGTCGTGCCGCCCTCGGGTTTCGGCGGCCAGGCCCTGACCTTCACCGCTGCCGCCGACCAGCCCGACGTGGTGCTGATCGACGAACCGGACCTCAAGGTCACCGCCTTCCCCGTCAAGCACGACCCTGTCAGCCCTGCCGTCGGCTACGCCTTCACCTACAAGGGCCGCACCGTGGTGATCAGCGGCGACACCGCCCTGTCGCCCCGTGTCGAGGCGGCCGCGAAGGGCGTCGATCTTCTGGTGCATGAGGCCCTGGCCCCCAATCTGGTCGCCAGCCAACAGCGGGCGGCCAAGGCGGCGGGCCGCGAGCGGCTGGCCAAGATCTTCAGCGACATCCCCGGCTATCACGCCTCGCCAGAGCAGGTCGCGGGTCTGGCCCAGCGCGACAAGGTGGGCATGCTGCTGTTCACCCACATCACCCCGGCCCTGCCGATCGGCGCGCTGGAGGGTCCGTTCCTGAGCGACTCGCGCAAGATCTTCCCGGGCAAGATCAAGATCGGCCGCGACGGCGATTTCGTCAGCCTGCCGGCGGGCTCCAAGGAGATCGTGGTCAGCGATCGCCTCAAGATGTTCCGCTAGCCGAGGCCCCATGACCGATCCCATCGCCCTCAGCGGCGCGCCCGGCTCGCCCTACACCCGCAAGATGCTGGCGGTGCTGCGTTATCGCCGCCTGGCCTATCGCTTCCTGCCCAGCTCGGGACAGGCGCTGGACGGCCTGCCCCGGCCCAAGGTGCAGCTGTTGCCGACCTTCTACCTGCCGGGTCCCGACGGGGCGCTTGAGGCGGTGGTCGACTCCTCGCCGATCATCCGCCGGCTGGAGGCCGAGCACGCCGGCCGCGCGATCGTTCCGCCCGATCCGGCCCTGGCCTTCGTCGACGCCCTGATCGAGGACTATGCCGATGAGTGGCTGACCAAGGCGATGTTCCACTATCGCTGGAGCTATCCAGCTGACATCGCCCGCGCCGCCGCCATCCTGCCCTGCTGGCGCGGGGCCACCATTCCCGACGCCGAACTGGCCCAGCGCGGCGAGCAGTTCAGCCGACGGCAGATCGACCGCCTGTACGTGGTGGGCTCCAACCCCACCACCGCGCCGGTGATCGAGGCCAGCTATCGCCGCTTCCTCGAGGCCTTCGAGGCGCATCTGACGGTCCAGCCGTTCCTGCTGGGAGCGCGGCCCGCTGCCGGCGACTTCGCCGTATACGGACAATTGACCCAGCTGGCGCAGTTCGACCCCACCCCCATGGCCCTGACTCTGGAGATCGCGCCCCGGGTGTTTGCCTGGGTCAGCCAGATGGAAGATCTGTCGGGCCTGGAGCCGGGCGACGACGACTGGATTAGCCTGGACGCGCCGCCTCCGACGCTGGCGGCCGTTCTCGCCCAGATCGGCCGGGTCTATCCGCCCGTCATGCTGGCCAACGCCAGGGCGGTGATGACCGGTGCGGCGACGGTGGAGACCACAGTCGACGGCCTGCCCTGGACCCAGCCGCCCTTCCCCTATCAGGCCAAGTGCCTGGGCTGGCTGCGCGAGGCCCGCGAGGCGCTGGACGCGCCGGACAAGGCCCTGATCGACGACCTGATGGAGGCCACCGGCTGCGCGCCGCTGTTTGCGTGAACACTGGCGCCAGACGGCGCCGCACCTTAAGGAAATCTGGAGCTGATTTGTCTGGCGGGGTTGCGTGACGCAAGAAGCAAGCAAGGCGACCGAGAAGCCGGCGCAGCAGACCGATGGCCGGCGCCGTCGCGGCCAGACCAACCGCGCCAGCATCGTGGACGCCATGCTGGAGATCATCCGCACCGGCGACATGTCGCCCAGCGCCGAGCAGGTGGCGGCCCGCGCCGATGTGGGTCTGCGCACCGTGTTCCGGCACTTCAAGGATATGGACAGCCTGTACAGCGAGATGTCCGTCGCCATCGAGGACGAGCTGCGCGCCGTGGTCCACACCCCGTTCCGCTCAACCGACTGGAAGGACCGCATTCTCGAACTGGTTGACCGCCGCGCCTTCGCCTTCGAGCGGATCGCGCCGTTCAAGCACGCCTCGGAGGCCTATCGCCACCGCTCGCGCTTCCTCAGCCAGGACAGTGGCAAGCTGGTGATCGTCCTGCGCCAGATCCTGGTGCGCGAGCTCCGCCCGCCGCTGGCCGATGACCCGCTGAAGGTCGAGACCCTGGACCTGCTGCTCAGCTTCGAGGCCTGGTCCCGGCTGCGCCGCGAGCAGGGCCTGAGCATCGAGAAGGCGTCAGAGGTGCTGCGCGCCGCCGTCCGCCGCATTCTCGACGAGGCCTGACGATGAGCGATGTCCCCTACCCCACCCTGCGCGCCGCCAACCTGGCTCGGCAGGCCGAGTGGGACACCGACGGCCAGATCACCCTGTCCTATCGCGGCAACGAACTGGCCGGCGAGGTGGGCGAAGCCTGCAACCTGATCAAGAAGCTGGAACGCGAGCGCATGGGCATTGCCGGCTCGCGGGCCAGCGTCGCCGACCTGGCCGAAGAACTGGCCGACGTCATCATCTGCGCCGACCTGATCGCCATGCAGTTGGGCATCGACCTGGACCGCGCGGTGGCGGAGAAGTTCAACAAGACGTCGGAGAAGGTTGGGCTGCGGACGCGGTTGGCGGGGACCTCCAGCGAACCCACATCAATCTAGAAAATCAGGCAGGCTCAGGATTTCGGAGCCAGATCCGGCCGCGACGCCAGAAACGCCGCCTTCTCCGCAGGGGTCAGGACCTTGGCGGTCTTGCGGCGCGAGGCCTTTGGCGTAGCGCGCGCATAGACCTCGGCCTGGGTGGCGGGCTTGAGGTCGGACAGGCGCTTGATCGGCGGTTTCATGGGGTTTCCCAGATCGGTTCGGGCAGGACCATGCCGCCAGAGCGTGACGATCTCATGAGTCGGCGATCGATGCCCCTCTCATGGAGAAGGCTTGTTAGGCCCGGAGGGCAAGGGAGAAACGAGACTTTTCAGAGCCTTGCCCTGTCAAATCGCTCAGTGGCCGCCAAAGAGAAACCAACGGCTTAAATGCTGGTTGTCCAACCTGCTGGGCCAGCTATTTCGGATCGATGGGTCGGGGGCCCTCTTTGGTTCGGCGGAGTTAACCTGTAAATTCCACAGGGCTTGGTGGACCGCTATTTGACGGGCCTGCCTTTCGACCCAAAGTCGCTGTTGTATGGTGGCATTCCGGCATAGGCGCTGGAAGACGATGCCGGGGGGAGACAGCGACATGGACCTGACACGGAAGACCGCCACCGAGGCGACGCGGGCGGCGCATTCGGCCATGGCGGCGGCTCTGCCCGCCGATGACGGCGGCGACTTCGCGCTGGCAAAGCGCGGCTTCGTCGGCTCGATCCCCGACGCTGACGTGCCCGGCGCCTGGAGCCAACGTCCCTTCGCCTTTCTGGAGGGCGAGCGGCCCGACACCGTGAACCCCAGCCTCTGGCGGCAGGCGCGGCTCAACGCCCATCATGGCCTGTTCGAGGTGACGCCCGGCGTCTACCAGGTGCGCGGCTTCGACATCTCCAACATCACCTTCATCGAGGGCGAGACCGGCTGGATTGTCATCGATCCGCTGACCTCGGCCCAGCCGGCGGCAGCGGCGCTGAAGCTGCTGCGCGACGAGAAGGGCGACCGGCCGGTCAGCGCGGTGATCTACACCCACAGCCACGTGGACCACTACGGCGGCATCCTGGGTGTCGCCTCGCCGGAGGAGATCGCCGCGGGCCTGCGGATCATCGCCCCCGAGGGCTTTCTGCAGGCGGCCGTCGCCGAGAACGTCCTGGCCGGCAATGTGATGAGCCGCCGGGCGACGTACATGTACGGCGGCCTGCTGCCCAAGGATCCGCAGGGCCATGTGGACTCCGGGCTCGGAAAGGGCACGTCCACTGGCCGTGTCGCCCTGGTGGCGCCCACCGAGTCCATCACCCACACCGGCCAGACCCTGACGGTCGACGGGATCGAGATCCGCTTCCAGGTGACCCCGGACACCGAGGCGCCGGCCGAGATGAACTTCTTCTTCCCGAAGTTCGGCGCGCTGTGCATGGCGGAGAACTGTACCTGCCACCTGCACAATCTGTACACGCCGCGCGGGGCCCAGGTGCGGGATGCAAAGGCCTGGAGTTTCTACATCGACGAGGCGCTGGCGTTGTTCGGCGCCGATACGAGGGTGATGTTCGCGAGCCACCACTGGCCGCGGTGGGACGCCGGTCCGGTCCGCCGATTCCTGACCCAGCAGCGCGACCTCTACAAGTACATCCACGACCAGACGCTGCGGATGGCCAACCACGGGCTCAACGCCACCGAGATCGCCGAGGTTCTGCGGCTGCCGCCGACCCTGGAAGCCGAGTGGCACACGCGCAGTTACTATGGAACACTCAGCCACAACGCCAAGGCGGTCTACCAGCGCTACCTCGGCTGGTTCGACGGCAACCCGGCCAACCTGCACAAGCATCCGCCCGAGGCTGCGGGCCGGCGCTATGTCGCGGCGATGGGCGGGGCCGAGCGGCTGCTGGCGCAGGCGCGCGAGGCGTTCGCGGCGGGCGACTACCGCTGGGTCGCCGAACTGGTCGGCCATCTTGTGTTCGCCGATCCGGCCAACCTGGAAGCCCGGGCCCTGCAGGCCGACGCCTTCGAGCAGATGGGCTTTCAGGCGGAGTCCGGGCCGTGGCGGGACTTCTACCTGACCGGCGCCCAGGAGCTGCGAAATCCCAGGCCGCCCAGCGCCACGCCCCGCCAGGCCTCGGCCGGCCAGCTGCGGACCATGCCCACCGACAATGTACTGGATTCCCTTTCGGTGCGGCTGAACGGCGAGAAGGCCGGGGCGACGGAGATCGCGTTCACGGCGGTCTTCACCGACACCGGCGAGCGCTTCGCGGTCAGCGTCGAGAACGCTGTGCTGCACCATAGGCCTGGCGCGGGCGGGCCGCAGGTCGAGCTGACCCGGGACCTTCTGGTCGATCTGGTGCACGGCGCCAAGACGCCCGACGAGGTTGCGCTGGAGGGTCCGGGCGCGGGCGCCCTGGTCAACCTGCTGGCGCTCCTGGATCGCTTCGACCTCTGGTTCGAGATCTCGGCGCCCTAGAGCGTTGCGCCGGTGCGGCCACTCACGGTCCAAATCTGCTCGGAAAATTGCCGGCAATGCGCTTTAGGCGCAAACCGCCGCTTCTGACTCATCTCGCCCGTTCCGAACGTCTTCTTCCCAGAACCGGATGCCACCGTCCGCTTGTTGGCCCGAACCCAACGGGGAAAAACGACCCATTACTGACCTAAATCCCTCTTCCAGAGGGAGAGGGAGGGGCCCGCCGCGAAGCGGTGGGAGGGTGAGGGGTTACGAGGCTTGACGGCGTGCCGGCACTCCGTCGAACGCCGTAACCCCTCACCCCAACCCTCTCCCTATGGGAGAGGGAGCAACGTCCCCAAACCACCCTTAGCGCCGCAGGGATGGTCTGGTGATTGGCGTAAACTGACCTCGGGCAAGCGCCGATAAGAGCGCCTCCACCGAAGACCGCCGGCCGCGAAAAACGGGGGTGCTAAGCCGCCACCGTCAAACCTTGAGCAAGGTACTGTTTTAATTATATAAATATAGAAAATTGGTAGGCCCGGAGGGACTCGAACCCCCAACCAGACCGTTATGAGCGGTCGGCTCTAACCATTGAGCTACAGGCCCCCATGAACGGGCGTCACGTTCGGAGGAAGGCGCATTAGCATGGGCACAACGCGGCTTAAAGCTCCCGTTCAGGTTCGGTCCGTCATCAGGGAACCATACAGGGTCGGTCAAGCTTTCAGGACCACCCGACAGGAGACTTCAGTCATGACTTCGTTCGCCGCCCGCATCGCCTCGGCCGCCCTGCTCCCAGCCGCCTTGGGGGGCGCGTTCGCCCTCGCCGCCGCCCCCGCCATGGCCCAGAGCGCGCCGGACGCCGCCTTCCGCGCCACCACCTTCAGCCTGGCTGCCTTCGGCGAGACCAATGTCGCCCCCGACATGGCCTCCATCACCCTGGGCGTGCAGACCGACGACATGACGGCCGCCGGCGCTCTGAAGGCCAATGGCGCGAAGATGAACCAGGTGATGGCCGCCCTGCGCAGGGCCGGGATCGCCGATCGCGACATCCAGACCTCGAACCTGAACGTGAACCCTCAGTACGTTTACGAGCAGAACCAGCCGCCCAAGTTCAGCGGCTATCAGGTCAGCAACCAGGTGACGGTGACCGTGCGCGACCTGGGCAAGTTGGGCCAGGCGGTGGACGCCACGGTCGGCGCCGGCGCCAACACCGTGGGCGGCATCAGCTTTGGCCTGCAGAACCCGCAGGTCGCCGAGGACGCGGCTCGCATGGACGCCGTTAAAGCCCTGCAGGCCAAGGCCGACCTCTATGCCCGGGCCACGGGTTACAAGATCGTGCGCCTGGTCAATCTGGGCGAAGGCGGCGGCTATTCGCCCGCGCAGCCGATGCCGGTGTTCGCCATGGCCAAGCGCGAAATGGCCGACTCCACACAGATCGCCGCCGGCGAGCTGAAGGTGCGGATCGACGTAACGGCCACCTATGAGGTGGCCCGCTAAAAGCCAGCCTTGGTGAAGGCCCGCTCGACGCGTTCCTGAACCTCACGGCCCGGCAGGGCCCGCTCGCCTTCCATGACCGCCACATAGGTCAGGTTGCGGGCGGGCTTGCCCTCGCTGGTCGGCACCGGGCCCAAGGCCCAGCCGACGGTGTTGACCCCGCCCGTGCCCGTCGGACAGCTGGCGAAGCGGGCCGGCTTGCCGATGGCGCTCTTGAGCACGACCTCGGCGATCACCGGCTGGCCGCCCGCGCAGGTGGGCAGATTGCGGGCGCAGGTGATGTAGCCGCCCGCGCGCCAGACCACCGCGCCAGAGGCGTCGGCCATCATCACGCAGGTCGAGGGCGAGCCGATGGCGCGACCGATGGTTTCCGTCAGGCGGGTCTCATCGATCCCTTCGGGAAGTTTGGGCGCGCAGCCGGCCAGCAGGCCGGCGACGAGGGTGAATCCGACCAGACGGCGCATCCTAGGCGGCCTTCTTGATCAGGTTACCGTCATCCAGCAGCACCACGGTCGGCGCGTAGTTGCGCGCTTCCTCGGCCGGCAACTGGCAGTA
This sequence comes from Caulobacter sp. ErkDOM-C, assembly GCF_048541825.1. Classification (GTDB taxonomy): domain Bacteria; phylum Pseudomonadota; class Alphaproteobacteria; order Caulobacterales; family Caulobacteraceae; genus Caulobacter. The sequence continues at coordinate 2,257,881 of NZ_CP183332.1, forward strand.
GGTGACGATAATGACGGTGTCGTTCTTCTGCACCAGGCGCGCGGCGGCGCCATTGACGCCGATCACCTTCGAGCCGCGGGGGGCCTCGATGGCGTAGGTGGTGAAGCGCGCGCCGTTGGTGATGTTCAACACATCGACCTGCTCGTTGGGCAGGATGCCCGAGGCGTCCAGCAGGTCGCGGTCGATGGCGATCGAGCCTTCATAGTCCAGGTCCGCCTGGGTGACGGTGGCGCGGTGAAGCTTGGCCTTGAGCATGGTGAGCAGCATGGCGGAACCTGTATCCCCTTGACTAAGCTGGACTTTGCCACGGCCGCCACACACATGGGCCCAAGGCAATGCGGCCATATAGCCACGAAGCCGCGCCGGTTCAATCGCCTCGGCCCCTCGGTCGTAAGAGTGAGTCGAAAGGGTTAACAACACCTTCCATCCGCGCTAGGGTTGAACGAACGAGGTTATGCGGTGGGGACCATGCGTAACGGACAACTGATCGTCGCGGCGGCCATAGTCGTCGCGACCGTGGGCGTTGGCGGGACCATCGCCTCGCGCGTCACGGCGCAGACACGGGTGGATCCAGCGACGGGCGCGCCGATCGGCGCCACGCGCTCGCCAGTTTTGACCCGGGTCCCTTCCGCGACGACCGTTCCGCCCCGCCGAGGCGGCCGGGTCGACTGGCAGGGCGCCGTGGGCGGCCTGCGCCAGAGCGGCGGCGCGTCCGACACCCTGGGCGCCAATCTCGACAAGGGCGAGGTGGACGCCACCCGCGTGCCGATCCTGCTGCCCAATGACGCCAAGCTGACGGCCGGGGCGCGCATCTACAGCTTCGGCGACTACTATACGATCACCGCCGACGCCCCCGGAGCCGGCATCTCGCTGAGCGGCACGACGGCCATCATTCCCCTGCCCGCTGCAAAGCCCCTGAAGATCGATCCCGTCGGTCCCGAAGGCCTGACGGTGCAGCGCACGGTCGATGGCCAGCTGGCCAGCTTCATCCGCTATGGCGTGCTCTACACCGTCGAGATCCGCTGCGAGAAGGCGGGCGATCTGCGCTGCGCTGACGACAACTATGTGCTGGGTTTGGTCGGCAAGACCACGACCGTGGTGCTGGGCGCCGCCGCCCGCGCCGAAGCCGGCCTGGGGGGCTGAGCCGATGAGCAAGCTGACCGCGCCCCTGGCCCTGGCGGTTCTGGCCGCCCTGGCCCTGACCGCCTGCGATCCCAAGACCCCCGCGCCCGACGCGCCGCCCAAGCCGCCGTCGGCCGAGCCCGGCCCGCCCAAGGCCGATGACGAGCCCGTCGATGGCGGCGCCGAGCAGGAAGCCTCCGAGCCCCTGCCGCCCAGCCCCGGCGATCCGGTGCAGCCGGCAGAGCCGCCCGCCCCCTCGCCGGCCACCTTCGACCACGGCCCCGCCGGCCAGTTACCCAGCGGACAGGGCTCGGGCTATCTGGACCGCACCGTCTGGGCGCCGACCATGTGCTGGCCCCTGCAGGAAGCCGGCTTCGCCAACTCCCAGGTCTATGGCCCCGGCGGCGGCATGGGTCCGCCCGGCAAGCCCAGCCAGTGCGACAGCCTGAACTACACCCTGCCCTGGCGTGACAATTTCTGCGAGGCGCGCTCGCGGACCAGCCCCCTTTGCGCCTCGGGAACCGGTCACCAGGGCCAGGACATCCGCCCGGCCACCTGCAAGAAGAACGAACACTGGGCGGTCGCCACCGAGGCCGGCACGATCACCGACATCGGGACCTATACCGTGACGCTCGTGGGCAAGGCCGCGCCACACTACACCTACCGTTACCTGCACATGCAGATGTCGACCCTGGCGGTGGCCGAGGGAGCCAAGGTCACGGCCGGCCAGAAGCTGGGCAAGGTGTCCAACGACTTTGGCGGCACGCCCACTACCATCCACCTGCATTTCGAGATGCGGGCGGGCCTGGCCGGAGTGACGACCGACGGCAAGCCGGTGGCGGTCCAGACCTTCATCCCGCCTTATCTCAGCCTGGCCGAGGCCTATCAGCGCAAGCTGAACGGCGGGGTCTGCGGCTAGATCGCTGCGGCCTTCAGGAAGGCCGTCATCTCGCCCAGAAGGTTGGTCTTGGCGCGGAACGGGCGCGACAGGGCCAGCACCGTGTCGGCGTGGTCCAGCCCCGGATAGTGTCGCTCTTCGACCTTGCCGCCCACCTGGCGCAGGGCGGCGGCCAGCTTGCGGGTGTTGCGCGGATAGACCGTGGTGTCGGCGTCTCCGGAGGCGAGGAAAGCGGCCGGCGAGCGGGCGCTCGCGAACTGTCCCGGCTGGGTGGCCGGCAGATCCGGGGCCTGACCGAAGGTGCGCCGCGTGATCGGCCCATCCAGGGGCAGGAAATCATAGGGCCCCGACAGTCCAGCGAAAGCCCGGACAGCCCCGGGTTCGACGCCCGCCGCCTTTAGATAGCGAGGGTCCAAGGCCAGCATGGCGGCATTGTAGGCGCCGGCCGAGTGACCGATCAGGACGACCCGGTCAGGATCCCCTCCCAGGGCCCTGGCGTTGTCGACCGCCCAGCGCACCGCCGCCGCGCAGTCGTCGAGGAAGTCTGGAAAGACGACTTCGGGATAGAGACGATAGTCTGGCACCAGCGTCAGGAAACCGCGCGCAGCCACCGCCCTGCCCGCCCAGGCATAGTCGGCGCGCCGACCAGAATCCCACGAACCGCCATAGAAGAACACCGCCACCGGCTCGGCGCCCGTCGCCGTGGGCGGCGCATAGACGTCCAGCGTCTGACGCGCGCCTTTCCCGTAGGCTGCGCCCCGCATGGGCGTGCGCGCAGCGTCCTTGGGCGTCAGGGTCGCGAACATCGAAAGCGGCGAGCAAGCGCTTGCCAGGGATCCCGCCAGGGCCGTCAAGCCGACGCGTCGCGTCATAGAACCACTCACCACGTCTCGCTCCGCCCCTGCGTCTTGTTACAGATACGCGAGAAACGCGGGTTTGGACGAGGCGATTTCAGCGCCCATCGACCAGCTTGCCGATGGCGTCGAGATAGAGGCCAAAGGCCGTGCGGCCGATCTCGGTCAGGCTGACGCGCGTAAGCGGTTTGCGACCGACGAAGCTCTTGTCGATGGCCACGTAGCCCGCGTCTTCCAGCTTGCGCAGGTGGACCGACAGGTTGCCGTCGGTGACCGACAGCCTGGCCTTCAGCGCGTTGAACTCCGCGACCTCGGCGCCCGACAGATAGGCCATGATCCCCAGGCGCACACGCCCGTGAATGACCTCGTCGATGTGTTCGATCTCGAAATCGTCCATGGCGACCTAGACGATGTCCGAAGGTTCTTGCCGCATCAGGATCAGGCCCGGGACCATCGCCAGCAGATACAGGGCGGCGGCGTAACCCAGCCAGGCCCAGCTACTGCCCATCAGCAGCGCCATCCCGATGGCGCTCGCGAACGAGGCGACCGCAACGACCCTTAGCCAGACTATCCGAGACATAGCCGCCGCCACCGACCATGCGCCGCCATAGAGCGCCAGCACGATGGACGGTGAGAAGTTGATCAGGTTGAGGTCCCGGGTTTTCCAGCTGGCCACGGCCAGGGCGGTGAAGATCACGAAACAGCCCCAGCCCACGCCCATCCAGGCGTTGCGCATGGCGCGATTGCCAGATGATCCCGCCCCGGGCTTGGCGCCGACCCCGCGCCTGAGCACGCCCACCATCACCAGGTGAAGGAGAACGGCGGCGACCCAGACCACCATCAGCATCACGGATGGAGCCTGCAACACCTTCGACAGGATCGCCCACTGGATCAGGCTGGCCGTGCCGAAGATCGCGCCCGCCGCAACCAGCATCGAGCCGCCCAGCAAAGGAGCCTGACGCCCCTCTTCGGCCAGGGCGCGCATGAACGCGATGTCGTCGCGGATGGCCTTCATCTCTTCAGTCACAACGCATATCCCCAGCGCTCAATGAGACGAGGGATAGCGAACTCACTTTGAAATGTAAAGTTCTTCTTAGAGCTTGAATCCGCCGGCCACGATCTTGGCGCAGACCGCCTTGGTGATCTTCACATAGCCCTTGGCCGGATCGCGGAAATAAAGCGGGTCCTTGGTCATGGCCGGGTCGAACCCCTCGGTGACGAGATCGATCTTGCGATACTTGAAGGTGCCGGTGGTCTCGATCTCGCGCTGCAGGCGCACAAAGATAGGCCGGGCATAGGCTGGCAGTTCCCGATCGACATGTTCGGCCAGGGTCGTGATATCGAACTCGGGTCCCACCACCAGCGAGGCCATGCCGGCCTTGCCGTCGAGGTCGCCGATCTTGACGCCATAGACATTGACCTCCAGCACCCCGGGCACCCCGGCCAGGCGCTCGGAGACCTCGCTGGTGGCAACGTTCTCGCCCTTCCAGCGGAAGGTGTCGCCGATCCGGTCGACGAAATAGATGTAGTCGTCGCCGTCGGTGCGCATCAGGTCGCCGGTCCGGAACCAGGCATCGCCCTTGGCGAAGACGTCGTGCAGAACCTTCTTCTCGGTCGCGGCCTTGTCGGCATAGCCGGTAAAGTTGGATCGGGCGTCATTGGCGATCTGGCCAATACATTCGCCAACCTCGCCCGGCGCCACCTCGATGCAGCAACCGTCGGCGCCACGGATCGGCATCTCTGTTTCCACATCGAACTGCACGATGCGGGTGTTGAACTTCTTCCTCAGATAGCCGGGGATACGGCCGATGGCCCCGCGCCGCCCGTCGAAGTTGAAGAACGAGACATTGCCCTCGGTGGCGCCATAGAATTCCAGTACGCCGCCGACCTTGAAGCGATCCATCATGTCGTCCCAGACGTCGGGCCGCAGGCCGTTGCCGAAGATCTGGCGGATCTTGTGGTTGCGGTCCTCGTCGCTGGCCGGCTGGTTGGCCAGATAGCGGCACAGCTCGCCGATATAGACGAACATCGTGCAGTTCTCGGTGCGGATATCGCTCCAGAAGTGCGTGGCCGAGAACTTCTTGCGAAGCACGATCGACCCGCCATTCAACAGCCCCGCCCCCATGGCGCAGAGGCCGCCGGTGGCGTGATAGAGCGGCAAGGTCACATAGATGCGGTCGGTGTGACGCGCGTCGGTCGAACCGGCGAAGCCGCGCATATAGAGTTGCGTCCGCATGTGGGTAATGCGCGCGGCTTTTGGCAGCCCGGTGGTGCCACTCGTGAAGATGTAGAGCGCGGTATCCTTGGCGGTCAGCCCGCCCCGGGCTGTCTCGCGGTCGGGACGCAGCTGACTGCAGCTCTTCAGGGCGTTGACCAGATCGCGCTGGTCGCCATGAGCCTTGCCCAGCACCCATTGCTGGACGTGACGGCCAAGACCATCCTTGACCTGTTCGAAACAGGGAGAGGTCTCGGGATCGACGATGCAGTGCAAGGCCTGGGAGATGTTCAGACAGTGGGCCAGGGCCGGGCCGGTCAGCTGGTTGTTGATCAGCGCAGTGGCGACGCCCACCTTGGACAGCCCGTACCAGATGGCCAGATATTCCAGGCGGTTGGGCATGAACAGCGCCACCGTCTGACCGCGGGTGATGCTCTGCCCCTTGGCCCAGTGGGCGTAACGGTTGGCGATGGCATCCAGCTCGGCATAGGTGATCGTCTTGCCTTCAAAGGTGATCGCGGGGCTGCCAGACCAACGATCGACCGCCGCTTCGAGATCATCGCAGATCAGGTTGGCGCTATCGGGAGCGATGGATTTCACGCGCTTGAGCGTGCGCATCAGCCCCTTCAGGAACACCCACTCGCGCTTCAACCTTGCCTGCAAACGCATAAGCACCCTCCGTTCAAACAACCATTGGAGAGCGCCGCGCGGCGGGTCAAGCCGCACCGTCGCGCGCCGCGCGCGTTTCAATCAAGCGGCGACCGCCAAGGCCTCAACCGCGGTCGGCGATCTTGAACCTGACCTCCCGGCGTTTGAAATCCAGGGCCACAGTTTCGAACTTCTGAAGGATGTCAGACCCGATCAGGATTGCCGGCTCGTCGGACATTCCCCAGTAATCAAAGGTATGGATCGGGGCCACCACGACCGGCACATTCATCAGGGTCATCTTGCCCAGGGTGAGCCGATTGAGCACGGCCAACCGACCAGACAAGGTTTGCCCGGTCGCGCTGCGCAGTTCGATATCGAACACCGCGCCGATGATCGCCTTGCGGGCCTGGGCTGCCCTGAGCAGGGCCAGATTGCCGACCGTCGTGGTCGAACCGCTGTCGATGAAGGCCGTGATCTTCTGGCTGGGAATCGACGCGTCAATCAGCGTCAGGCCGCTGCGGGTGCGGGTCTTGACCACCACTGTTCGCTCGTCCGGCAGGGGCAGCGGCTCGCCTACCGCCATTCGGCGCTTGCCGTAGTTCAGCATCAGGCTGTTGGCGCCCAACCAGTCCAGGCCCAGCAGACCGGCCGCGCCCAAATGGCGCTCTGCGACAATAGACACCTTCATCTGCCGCCGCATGCGATGGCCCATCTGCAGGGTGTCGATCACCACCGTGTCGACGGTCTGCACGCCAGCAATGCCGTGCAGCGCCACAGGAGCGCCGCGCGCCAGACCCAGCTTGTCGGCGGTCTCGATCGAGATCACCGAGCTGTTGGCCCCCGTGTCGACCATCATGTGGAAAGGACCCTGGCCATTCAGCATGACCTGCACCGTCAGGCGGCGAGCGGCGTCCAGGTACTTGAGCGGTTCGCTGCTGGAGACCTGGCTGACGTCGGGATCGCGGGCGAAGGCTGGAGGAGCCAGCAGCGCGGCCGCCAGCCCTGCCATTCCCCTGCGAGAGATGGTTGAATCCACCATATCGCCGCCTCCTCCGTTGCGGGAGGAGGCTATACCCGCGCCTGAAGCGGCGCTAGCGATGACCGCCGATGGGTCAGCCGGTGGCGAGCTTGCGCTGATCCTCTCGCGCCGACTTCAGCTTCTCGGCCACCAGGAACGCCAGTTCCAGGGCCTGCTCGCCGTTCAGACGCGGATCGCAGTGGGTGTGGTAGCGGTCGGCGAGATCGCCTTCGCCAACCGCCCGCGCCCCGCCCAGGCACTCGGTGACGTTCTGGCCGGTCATTTCCAGATGGACACCGCCGGGGTGCACGCCTTCGGCATGGGCGATCTCAACGAACGACTTCACTTCCGACAGGATGCGGTCGAACGGCCGGGTCTTGTAGCCGGTCGAGGCCTTCAGCGTGTTGCCATGCATCGGGTCGGTGGCCCAGACCACCGAGCGGCCGGCGGCCTTGGTCGCCTTCATCAGGCGCGGCAGACGGTCGGCGATCTTGTCTGAGCCAAAACGGCCGTACAGGGTCAGACGGCCCGGCTCGTTGTGCGGGTTCAGCACGTCGATCAGGCGCAGCAGGTCGTCACCTTCCATGGTGGGACCGCACTTGAGGCCGATCGGGTTCTTGACGCCACGCATGAACTCGATGTGCGCGCCGTCCAGCTGACGGGTGCGTTCGCCGATCCACAGCAGGTGGGCGCTGGTGTCGTACCAGTCGCCCGAGGTGCTATCGACGCGGGTCATGGCTTCCTCGAAGCCCAGCAGCAGGGCCTCGTGGCTGGTGAAGAACTCCACCTGATGCAGGCCCGGATGGCTTTGCGGCGTCACGCCGATGGCGGCCATGAAGGCCAGGCTTTCGCTGATCTTTTCCGACAGCTCGCGGTATCGCGCGCCCTGCGGGCTGTCGCCCACAAAGCCCAAGGTCCAGCGGTGGATGTTGTGCAGGTCGGCATAGCCGCCATTGGCGAAGGCGCGCAGCAGGTTCAGGGTCGAGGCCGACTGGCCATAGGCCTTCAGCAGACGATCCGGATCGGGAATGCGTTCCTCGGCCGTGAAGTCCATGCCGTTGATGTTGTCGCCCCGGTAGGACGGCAGGGTCACGCCATCGATGGTCTCGATCGGCTCCGAACGCGGCTTGGCGAACTGGCCGGCGATGCGGCCCACCTTCACCACCGGCTTGCCGCCGGCAAAGGTCAGGACCACCGCCATCTGCAGGATCAGCCGGAAGGTGTCGCGGATATTGTCGGCGTGAAATTCCTTGAAGCTCTCGGCGCAGTCGCCGCCCTGCAGAAGGAAGGCGCGGCCTTCGGCCACGTCGCCCAGCAGGGTCTTCAGCCGGCGCGCCTCGCCCGCAAACACCAGCGGCGGCATCTGGCGAAGTGTTTGCTCAACCCGGTCCACAGCGCCCGCATCCGGATAGTCGGACGGGATGTGCTTGGCGGGTTTTGCTCTCCAGGTGGCGGGGGTCCAACGCGAGGTCATGACAGGCTCTATAACTTCAAAGGGAGCGGCTTTTACCGTAGCCGCAGGGAAAAGGCAAAATCATGCGGCCGATCGCCGCTTTTTGACGAGAGTGAGGAAAGTTCATCCTAGCGGACGGCGTGGCGACTTCAATCCTTGCGCGAGATATCGCAGGCAATGACGGTCAGAGCGCCCAGGGCCAGCCACCATTCCTGCCAGACCCCAAAGCTCAGAGCGCCAATGGCCAGATAGGTGACCAGAGCGCCCGCCGCTATGGCGCCATCCTCCTGGGACTCGCCGGTCAGGGCCACAATCCTGTAGGCGACCCAGCTGAAGAAGATGCCGCCCAGGGCTGCGCCCACCGCGCCAAGCTCCAGCCAGAGCTGCATGGCGGCGTTGTGGGTGTGCAGCGGGATCGCCGGGCCAAAAGTACGGCTGGCGTCCAGGCCCCAGCCGCGAATGGCATGGGCCTGCACATGGTCGGCGGTGAAGGCCCAGATATCCAGGCGGGCGTCCCAGGAGCGCGGCACGTGGCGATGCAGCCAAGCGATCAGTCCCGAATGCACGCCCCACAGCAACATGATCGGACCCAGCACGAAGGGCGCTGCGACGGCGGCGACCAGCAGGCGCGCGGCCACCTTGCCAAACAGGCGAACAGCCCCAAAGGCCATGAAACCAAACGCCAGGGCGGCCCAGCTGGCGTCGGCGCTCAACGCGAGGGCGCCGATGATCACCGCGCCCAGCAGCACGAAAGCGGCTGGCGTCCAGCCCCGCCCGCTCATGATCCGCGCCGTGGGCCAGAACAGCAGCGCCAGGGCATAGGTGGCGATCGACACCTTCACCACCGCAAGGTCGGGCCGGATCGGATCGTTGGTCACGGATCTCAGCCATTGATAGAAGGCCGCCCCGCTCACTCCGTCCAGGGCGACCAGAAGGGACAGGGACAGGGCGCTTACCGCAAGCACCGTGGCGGCGCTGCGGGCGGACCGGTCAGACAGACCGCGCATGGCAGCGATCGCCGAACCGTAAAGCGCCAGCTGGAACAGCAGCTTGAGTCCAGTGAAGGACTCTATGTCCGCACTGTCCTTCAGGTCGGCCAGGTTCGGCGCGCCGGGGCTCCAGGACAGGCTGATCAGGGCCCAGACCACCAGGACGAACAGCGCCATGGCTGGAGGCGAGGCCGGCCGCGACTGCGCCAGTCCCGGCGTCGCCAGCAGTCCGCACAGGGCCAGAAGCGGCGCAAAGCCCAGCGGCGCGAGATAGCCCACGAACGGAACCAGCGCGATGGTGAACACCGCGACAGCTCCTAGCCATTTCGTGGAACGTTGCGCGCCGCCGACAGACCTCATCCGGCGCCCACATCGGCCGGCGCGTATTTTTCCTTCATCGTCACCAGTTCCTCGGCCAGGGTCGGGTGGACGGCGCAGGTCGAGTCCCACTGCTTTTTGGTGACGCCCATCTTCACGGCGATGGCCGCCATCTGGATGATCTCGGGCGAGTCCGGTCCCACCACGTGGACGCCAACCACCTTCTCGTCGTCCTGCTTGACCACCAGCTTGATCAGGCACCGGTCCTGGCCGCCGTAGAAGGTCGCCTTCATCGGCCGGAAGACCGAGCGATAGATATCCACCTTGCCAAATTCGTGGCGAGCCTCGGCTTCGGTCATGCCGACCACCCCGACCGGCGGCTGCGAGAACACGGCCGAGGCCACCAGGTCATGATCGAAGCTGGTCGGATTGTCGTAGAACTCGGTCTGGGCGAAGGCCGCACCCTCGCGGATCGCCACGGGCGTCAGGTTGATGCGGTCGGTGACGTCGCCGACGGCCCAGATGCCGTCGACACTGGTTTTCGAATGCTTGTCCACAGCGATCGCGCCGCGCTCGTTCAGCTTGACGCCCACCTTGTCCAGGCCCAGCCCCTCGACATAGGGCTCGCGGCCGGTGGCGAACATCACCGCATCGGTCTCGAACGTCAGGTCGTTGCTGAGTGTGCTGACCAGGCCAGCGTCGGTCTGCTCGATGCTCTTGTGCGAGCAGCCCAACACCACCTTGATACCGCGCTTCTCCAGCTCGTCGGCCAGGTGCGAGCGGACGTCGTCGTCAAAGCCACGCAGGATGTTGGCGCCGCGATAGAGCAGGGTCGTCTCGACGCCCAGACCGTTGAAGATGCCGGCGAACTCGACCGCGATATAGCCACCGCCCACCACCAGCACCCGCTTGGGAAGGGTGGGCATGTGGAAGGCCCCGTCCGAGGTGATGCCCAGCTCGGCACCCGGAAAGTCTGGTCTCACGGGGCGGCCGCCGGTGGCGATCAGGATCTTGCGGGCGGTATAGCGGCCGGCGTCCTGACTGCCTTCCTTGGGCAGAACCTCCACGGTGTGGGGGTCGATCACCCGGGCCTTGCCATGCAGCAGGTGCGCGCCGGCCTTCTGCAGATTGGTGACATAGATGCCCGACAGCCGGGCGATCTCGACGTCCTTGTCGTGCAGGAACCGCTTCCAGTCGAACGACCGCTCGCCGATCGTCCAGCCAAAGCCCTCGGCGGTCTTCAGCTGCGCGGAGACCTCACTGGCATAGACCATGAACTTCTTGGGCACGCAGCCCCGGATCACGCAGGTGCCGCCGACCCGGTACTCTTCCGCCACCGCCACCTTTGCTCCCGATAGCGAAGCCAGACGCGCGGCTCGCACACCCCCGGAGCCGGCGCCGATGACGAACAGATCGAAGTCATAGTCAGCCATCGAAGGCTCCAGTCAGGCTAAGGAACAGCGGCGCTCTATCTAGGAACTCAAGGCGTCAGGCGCACCACGCCATCGTCGGTTCCCAGCAGCGCCTCGTCGGCCAGATCCAGGAACAGGCCATGATCTACGACGCCTGTCACGGCCTTCAGCGCAGCGGCCAGGGCCGCCGGCTCCTCGATCTTGCCCGAAGCCATGTCGTAGATCAGGTTGCCACCATCGGTGACCACCACGCCGCGATCGGCCATCCGCAGGCGCGGCGGCGGCAGCTCGAACTCGGCGGCGATGTCGGCGAGGCGCTGACCGGTATGCACATGGCCAAACCGCACCACCTCGATCGGTAGCGGGAACTTGCCCAGCCGCTTCACGTGCTTGGCCGCGTCAGCGATGACCACGCAGCGCTTGGAGGCTTCCCAGACCAGTTTCTCACGTAGCAACGCCGCGCCGCCGCCCTTGATCAAGCTGAGGCCCGGCCCGATCTCGTCGGCGCCATCGACCGTCAGGTCCAGCGCCTTGACGTCATCCAGGGCGGCCAGGGTGATGCCCAGTTCCCGAGCCAGATTAGCGGTGGCGTCCGAGGTCGGAACGCCCCGGATATCCAGCTTGCGGGCCGCCAGCGCCTTGACGAACCAGGCGGCGGTGGAGCCGGTGCCCAGGCCCACCACCATGCCATCCTCGACCAGTTCGGCGGCGGCTTCGCCAGACAGACGCTTTTGATCGTCGGCGCTCATGTCTTGTCCCTCTTGGCGGCCTTGGCCTTCTTGGCCAGTTTCAGCGCCCGGAACGCCTCGGCCCAGCCGCTCTTGTTTTTCTGCTCGCTGCGCGACAGCGCCAGAGCGCCTTGCGGCACATCCTTGGTGATCACCGAGCCTGAACCGGTCATCGCCCCGTCACCAATCCGTACCGGCGCGACTAGGGCGCTGTTGGAGCCGATGAAGGCCCCCGCCCCGACATGGGTCTCGAACTTGTCGAAGCCGTCATAGTTACAGAAGATTGTGCCGGCCCCGATATTGGCCTTCTCGCCTACCGAGCCGTCGCCCAGATAGCTGAGATGGTTGGCCTTGGCGCCGGCTCCGACCTTGACCTTCTTGACCTCGACGAAGTTGCCGATGTGGGCGTCCGGGCCGATCTCCGCCCCGGGCCGCAGGCGGGCATAGGGACCGATCAGGGCCCCCTCGCCTACGGTCGCGCCTTCCAGATGGCTGAAGGCCTTGATCACTGCACCGCAGGCAACGCTGACGCCGGGTCCGAAGACAACGAACTGTTCCACGGTCACACCGGCGGCGATCTTCGTGTCCCAGGCCAGGTGCACCGTCTCCGGGGCAGGCAGGGTGACGCCCTCGACCATCAGGGCGTTGCGGCGGCGCTTTTGCCAGACCGCTTCGGCGGCGGCCAGTTCGGCTTGGGAATTGACGCCCTGCACAGAGGCCTCGGCCGCGAAGCTAGCGCGGGTCGAAAGCTCGCGCCCGTGGGCGATACCGACCACGTCGGTGAGGTAGTATTCGCCATTGGCGTTGTCGTTGCCGACCTTGCCCAAAATATCGAACAGCAGGGCCCTGTCGGCGGCCAGAACGCCGGAATTGCAATGCCTGACCTGCTTGACGCTGTCATCAGCGTCCTTGGCTTCGACGATGCGCAGCAGCACATGGCCGGGGGCCAGGATCAGGCGGCCATAGGCGCCCGGATCGGCAGCCTCGAAGCCCAGCACCGCCACATCGGCGCCGGAAGCGCGCAGGTCGAACAGCGGCTCGATGACCGGCGCGCTCAGCAGCGGGCAGTCGGCGAAGGTCACCACCACGTCACCGTCGAAATCGGCCAGGGCGTCCTTGGCCGCCAGCACAGCATGGCCTGTGCCCATCGGCGGATCCTGGATAACCACGGCAGCTTCGCCCAGACGCTTGCGGGCATGGAGGCCGACGGCGGGGCTGTGGGCGCCCACCACCACGACGATGCGCGCGCAACCCAGCGCCTCGGCGGCGTCAATGGCGTGGTCCAGCAGGGCCCGGCCGGCGATCCTGTGCAGCACCTTGGGGGTCGGCGATTTCATCCGCGTCCCCTGGCCGGCGGCGAGGATCACGGCGGCCCGGGGGCGACTCGAGGCGGTGCTGGTCATGGTCCTGGCGACTCTCTAGGGAACGAACCAAAGTTGCATTAGCCGGCCGTTTAGCCGAAAGGCCAGATCAATGCATGACCTTCAAGCCCTCAAGGGCGCCACCATCGCCTTCGATCTCGACGGAACCCTCGTCGACACCGCGCCCGACCTTGTCGGAGCGCTGAACATGATCCTCATCGAAGAGGGTCTACCGCCGCTGCCTTTCGACGATGTTCGACTGATGGTCGGACGCGGCGCACGAGCGTTGCTGGAGCGCGGTTTCGCCGCCGCCGGTCATCCACTGGACGCCCTGACGGCGCCCAGGCTCGTCGAGCGCTTCATCGCGGTCTATCTTGATCGCATCGCTCACGAGAGCGCGCCCTTCCCCGGCGTGGTCGAGGTTCTGGCCGATCTGCGCGGCGCGGGGGCGAAGCTGGTGGTCTGCACCAACAAGCTGACCAATCTGTCGGTCGCTCTGCTGGACGCCCTGGACCTGTCCACAGCCTTCGACGCAGTCATCGGCGCCGATCTGTCGCCCGCCGCCAAGCCCGACCCGATCCACATCCTGACCGCGATCAAGGCCGTAGGCGGCGATCCGCGCCGGGCGGTCATGGTCGGCGACAGCATCAACGACGCGCTCGCCGCCAATCGCGCCAATGTTCCGGCCCTGCTGGTCAGCTTCGGCTATACCGAGGAGCCGGTGGAGACCCTGGGCGGCGATCTGGTCATCCACAGCTTTTTGGATGTGCCAAAGGCCTGTATCCGCCTGTTGGCCTCTTGCCCCCAGCCAAACACCGGGCTATAGGCCCGTCCCTCTCGCGGAGCGGTCCTGTACAGGACGGGTCCACCAGCGAGAACGGTTCAACCGAACCGCCCGAAACGGTTAGGTCGCGTAGCTCAGCGGGAGAGCGCCTGCTTCACACGCAGGATGTCACAGGTTCAATCCCTGTCGCGACCACCATTTCCCCTTCTCTTTGACTCAGATGGTTCGTGGACGTCGCCGCGCTCGTGCGCGCCGCACCGCCAGCGTTCCGGCCAAAAAAGAAGGCCCGGCCTTTGCAGGCCGGGCCAGTCATTAGGGAGGAAACGCCCAGGAAGGGCAGAGGCGCTTGCGCCTCACAACTTGTCAGGTAGCGCCTCCAACAAAACAATCAAGGCCGGGACCCGGTAATTCCATGGATCGGGACACTATGGCGCAGCTTTAGGCAGCTAGCCCAGCGGCCATCCCTGCGCAGAGTCGCCACCCGACCATAGGTTATCCACAATGCCTGTGGATAACCTCAGAGCCCAACGCCTGGACGCGAACATCGACGGCGCGTCGCAATGGGCTTCCCTCGCCGCGCATTCGCAGCGAAAGTCCCGGTCTGTTTCAAATCGCAATGCGAGGATCGGCCATGTGTGACGACGACATCCACCCGGGCCTGATCCACGACCCCACCGTGTCCCGCCGCGCCTTCGGTCTGATGACCGTGCTGGCCGCCGGGCTCGGCGGCGCGGCCCATGCGGGCGCGCCGGTCGTGGAGAAGGACGTCGAGATCAAGACGCCGGACGGCATGGCCGACGCCGCGCTCTACTACCCCGAGGGCAAGGGCTCCTGGCCCGCCGTGGTGGTCTGGCCCGACGTGGTCAGCCTGCGTCCAGCTTTCCGAGACATGGGTCGGCGGCTGGCGTCGTCCGGCTATGTGGTGCTGGTTCCCAACCTCTACTATCGGGTCAAGAAGGCCCCGGTGGTCGAGAGCGGCTTCAACTTCGCCAGTCCCGAGGACCGCGCCAAGATCATGCCGATGCGGGCTACCGTGACTCCGGAAGGCACCGACAAGGACGCTACGGCCTATATCGCCTTCCTCGACGCCCTGCCCCAGACCAACAAGAAGAAGAAGGTCGGCGTCCAGGGCTATTGCATGGGCGGTCCGCTAGCCTTCCGCACGGCGGGTATCTCGCCGTCGCGCGTGGCAGCCGTGGCGAGCTTCCACGGCGGCGGTCTGGTCACCGAGGCCCCGACCAGCCCGCACCTGACCCTGCCGGTCAGCAAGGCCGACTACCTGATCTGCGTCGCCGACAACGACGACAAGAAGGATCCGGCCGACAAGGAAAAGCTGAAGGTCGCTCTCGACGCGGCCAAGCGGCCAAACAAGATCGAGGTCTATGCCGGCGCCGCCCACGGTTGGACCGTGAAGGGCAGCCAGGTCTATGATGAGCCTGCGGCCGAAAAAGCCTGGGCCGAACTGCTGGCGCTGTACAAGCGCACCCTGGGCTGAGGTCAGGGCCGCGCCGTCACCGGCGCGGCCGCCTTCGTCTGCCTGATGGGAGCCTTGCCGCCCCGTCGGCGGCCACCGGCATCGAGCGCACCATTTCACCCGGTATCTTGGGTCGGGGGGCGCCTGACGGAAAAGTGGCACGGAGCGTGACAAGATCCCCCGCCGCGACCTAGAACAGCGACAATGAGCCAGGCTTCCTTCGACGGCATGATCGCCCTGCCCGGCGGCGTCTTCCAGATGGGTTCGGACGAACACTATCCTGAAGAGGCCCCGGCCCATCCCGTGGCCGTCGATCCATTCTGGATCGATGAGACCCTGGTCACCAACGCCCAGTTCGCGCGGTTCGTCGCGGCCACTGACCATGTGACCCTGGCGCAGATCCCGCCCGATCCGAAGCTCTATCCCGGCATGGACCCGGCCTTCGCCCACCCGGCCTCGGCGGTGTTCGTGCGGCCAGACCGCCGGGTCGATCCGCGCGCCGGCGGCGGGGAATGGTGGCGGCTGATCCTGGACGCCCGCTGGAACCAGCCCTTTGGCGACGGCAGCTCCATCGCCGGGATCGAGGATCATCCAGTGATCCATGTCAGCCATGACGACGCGGCCGCCTACGCCGCCTGGGCCGGCAAAAGCCTGCCGACCGAGGCCGAGTGGGAATTCGCAGCGCGGGGCGGTCTGGAAGCCGCCGCCTATGCCTGGGGTGAGGAACTGGCGCCCGGCGGGGCGATGCTGGCCAACTACTGGCAGGGCGCCTTTCCGGGCGAGAACCTGCTGACCGACGGGTTCGAGCGTACCTCGCCGGTGCGGACCTTCCCGGCCAACGGTTACGGCCTCTACGACATGATCGGCAATGTCTGGGAATGGACCTCCGACTGGTGGGCCGACCGCCACGAGGGCAGCCCGACAAGGCCCTGCTGCGCGCCCCGCAATCCTCGCGGTCCGGCCAGCGGCGGCAGCCATGACCCCGCCCAACCGGGTCCGGTCATTCCTCGGCGGGTGCTGAAGGGTGGCTCGCACCTGTGCGCGGAAAACTACTGCCGGCGCTATCGACCAGCGGCGCGTCACCCGCAGCCGATCGACACCACCACCAGCCACATCGGCTTTCGCTGCGTGGTGCGGCAGGGTTAGGCCATCCGATAGGCGGCCAAGGCTTCGAAAAGGTCGCGTCAGTCGATCACCCTTGCTACTGCCAACATGCTGTCAGCAGAGCTCTGCCATGGTGTCCTCATGAGACGCGCCGAACGCCTATTCCAGATCATACAGATCCTGCGCCGCAGCCATTCGCCGGTCACCGCCGACGCGATCGCTGTCGAACTCGAGACCTCCAAGCGCAGCGTCTATCGCGACATCGCCGCCCTGGTCGGGCAACGGGCCCCGATCAGAGGCGAGGCAGGCGTCGGCTACGTGCTGGAGGCGGGCTTCGACATGCCGCCGCTGATGCTGACGCCCGACGAGATCGAAGCCGCCGTACTGGGCGCCCAATGGGTGGCCGGCCGGGGCGATCCGGTGCTGGCCAAGGCGGCCCGCGACCTGATCAGCAAGATCGCCGCCGCCGTGCCCGAGCGATTGCGGCCCTATGTGCTGGAGCCCGCGACGGGCGCAGCGCCGGCCTGGAATGCCGCGCCCGATGGGCTGGACATCGCCCAGGCCCGGGCCTGGATCCACGCAGGCCGCAAGATCCGGCTGGACTATCGCGATGAACAGGGCGCGGTCAGCCAGCGGGTGATCTGGCCGGTGACCGTAGGCTATCGCGAGACTGTCCGCATGCTGGTCGGCTGGTGTGAGCTGCGGCAGGACTTCCGCACCTTCCGCACCGACCGCGTTGTCGAGGCCCAGTTCCTCGATGAGCGCCATGGCCAGCGGCCGGGCCAGCTTCGGGTCCGCTGGCAAAAGCATATCCAAGCGGAACACGCCGCCTGGAAGCGCCAGGATCCAGACTAGAGCCCGTGGCGCTTGGCGAAGGTCTCGAACAGACTTGGCCAAGCCGCAACCGGCTTGCCGGCCACAAAGCGCAGGCCAAAGCCGTGGCCGCCCTCCTCGAAGACGTGCATCTCGGTCGGGATGGCCTTGGCCTTCAGGGCCGAGAACATCAGCAGCGCGTTCTCGACCGGCACCGACTTGTCGTCGGCGGCGTGCAGCAGGAACACCGGCGGAAGGTCGGCGCTGACCTGCTTGTCGGGCGAATACAGCACGATCTGCTCGGACGTCGGGTTGGGCCCCAGCAGTTGCTTGCGCGATCCGCCGTGCATGGCGGCGGGGTCCATGGTGATCACCGGATAGATCAGGGCCGAAAGATTGGGGCGGGCCGAAAGATCGTCGGCGGCGTCTATCCGCTCATAGACCTTGGCGGCAAACCGGGTCGTCAGACTGGCCGCGACGTGACCACCGGCCGAAAAGCCCATGATGGCAATACGGTCGGCGCTGAAGCCCATGGCGGCGGCGAGCGACCTGACCAGACGCAGGCCCCGCTGGGCGTCCTGCAGCGGCGTATCTGGACCCGCGCTCCAGCCGTCGCCCGGCAGACGATAGAACAGGACGAAAGCGGTATAGCCCCGGTCGGCGAGCCAGCGGGCGGTCTCGTAGCCTTCCTTGTCCTGCACCACCCGCTCATAGCCGCCGCCGGGCATCAGCACGGCCGCGGCGCCGTTCGGAGTCTTGGGCCTGAACACCACCAGGGTCGGCTTGCGGGTGTGGGTCAGAGCGCGGTCACGCAGACCCTTGGGGTCGCCGCGTTCGATGACGGCTTCGACGGCGGTGACTTTCGCGGCCCCGGGCGGGCCGGCCGGCCAAAGCTCGATGATCTCGGTCGGGTCGGTCATGGGAAGGGTCTCCGCTTTCGCCCCGCGCGCCAGGCCCGAGGCCAGCAGGCCGGTGACGAAGGTGGCCAGCGCGCCGCGACGATTGAGCATGGACCAGACCTTCCGGCGAACTGACTGACGTTTCGCCGCGAACCTTAGGACCCGTAACGATTTCAGGAAACCGGTTTCCTAGCGCTCAGCGAACCGCAGGTGATGCAGCACGACGCCGCTGGTGGTGGCCACGTTCAGGGAGTCAAAGCCATTCGCCATCGGGATGCCGATGGGCCGGGCGCGGGCCATCAAGGCGGCCGACAGCCCGGGCCCCTCAGCCCCAAGCAACACTGCCGAACGCTCCGGCGGCCTCAGTTGGGCCAGGGTTTCTGTGGCGGCCGGCGACAAGGCCAGGGCCTCAAAACCATGGCGTTCCAGGAGCCCGGCGGAGTCCTCGTCACGCGCCAGCCAGGCGGTGGGTACGCTGAGCGTCGCGCCGACCGACACCCGGATGGCCTTGCGGTAAAGGGGATCACAACAGTCGCTGTCGAGGATCACGCCATCCACGCCAAAGGCCGCCGCGTTACGAAAAATCCCGCCGATGTTGTCGTGGTTAGCGATGCCGCACAGCACCAGCACCACCGCCCTGCCCTCCAATGACGCCAGCAGCGTGTCGGCCGGCATCGGCTCAGGCTTGCGCCCCACGGCCAGGACGCCGCGATGCAGATGGAAGCCGGCCACGGCGTCCAGCACCGCCTGCTCGACCAGATAGACCGGCGTCTCGTTGGACAACCCCGCGAACACCTGGTCCAGCTTGTCGCGGCGCTTGGGATCGATCAGCAGCGAGACCACCCGTTCGGGCGCATCGCGGACGAAAGCGCGCAGCACCGTCTCGCCCTCGGCGATGAACAGGCCCTGGCGGCCGACCAGATCGCGCTCGCGGATATCGCGATAGGCCGCGACGCGCGGATCGTGCGGATCGGTGACGGTGATGAACTGCGGCACGGTTGCGGGCTTCCGAGAGGCTTACCGCACGCCTCGTATCGGCAGGATGGCCAGACCGCCAGCCACGGCGAGCGCGGCGGCCACCAGGAAGAAGGCCCGGAAGTCCATGTGACTGGGCCCCAGCGATACGAAGGCCAGCATCGGCGCCAGGGCTTGCGGCAGGGTGTTGGCGAGGTTCAGGACGCCCAGATCCTTGCCTGCGTCGCGCTGCGAAGGCAGCACCTGGGTCACCAGGGCGATGTCGACGGCGTAGAAGCAGCCCGCCCCGCAACCCAGCAGGACATAGGCGCCCAGCATGACGGGCCAGCTTGGTGTGAGCGAGAAAACCACCATCGCCAGACCCATGGTCAGGGCGGCGCCGGCGGCAAACAGCTTTCGACGCTTCAGACGATCCGACAGGATGCCGCCCAGCAGAGCGAAGGTGACGTTGGAGGCCGTCGAGACCGTCGTCAGGATCGCCAGCCCTTCCTCGGCCCGGTGACCCGGGAACAACCGCGAATAGCCGATGGCGTCCTGCAGGAAATACAGCATGTAGCCCTGCACCAGGCTGAGAGCGACCAGCACCATGAACCGACCCAGCCAGGCAAAGGCGAAGTCGGGGTGCTTACGCGGATCGATCCACAGGGCGGCGATGAATGCGCCAAGCTTGAACGGTGGCCGAGCGTCCCGGGCCAGCGGCCTGTCGTCCAGCTTCAACACGAAGGGCGCTAGGGTCAGAAGCAGCACCAGAGAAATGGCCACATACCGCGTCACCTCGGTCACCAGCAGGCCGCCGATCAGTACGGCGCCGGCCATGGTGCCAATCGGATTGCCCAGACTGAGAAACGCAGCCACGCGTCCCTTCTGGGTGTCCGGCACGCGGTCGGGCAGCACCGCCACGAGCGCCGAGAACATCAGGTTGAACATCAGCTGAAAAAGAATGATGCCGCCGATCAGGGCCATCGGCGTCTTGGCGGCCATGATCAGCAGATAGGCTCCGGCCGCGCCCAGCGAGCCGACCACCATCCAGGGCCGACGTCGGCCAAAGCGTGAGGTGGTGCGGTCGCTGATCGCGCCAGCCAGCAGGTTGGCCACGCTGGCGACCAGGGCGCCATAGAACGCTACCTGGCTGAGCAGCAGGGCCTTGTTCGCCGGATCGATCGCCTCGGCCTTCAGGGGCAGCAACACCTGCAACAGAGGCATGAAGCTGACGAAGGCGCCGATCTGGGCCAGGGTATAGGCGGCGATGAAACTGGTCCTGACCGGCGTAGCCGGCCGGGCTTCGTCGCTTGGCGACATGGGCGCTCCCCTAGCGCGGTCTGCGCCGCGTCTCGGGTCAGACTGGCCTTCCGGGTCGGCCGACACAAGGCCGCCCGCATGTCATTGGTCGATGCCCTTGAACCCGCGTGAATTTTTCTCGCCGCAAGCGTCGCTAGAGCCACAGGAAATGCTCTAGGCTGCAGTCATGGGTTTGAGTCTCATTCGACAGGACTTGGCGGTTCAATGGCCTCGGTGACGATCTACGACGTCGCCGCACGGGCTGGCGTCTCCATCAAGACCGTTTCCCGGGTCATGAACAAAGAGCCCAATGTGCGGCCCGCCATGCGCGAGCGCGTGCTTGAGGCGGCCAGCGCGCTGGACTACAGCCCGAACCTTTCAGCGCGCAGCCTGGCCGGTTCGCGGTCCTTCGTGATCGCGGTGTTCGTGGACGCCGCCTTGACCATCGACCACTGGCGTAGCGAGCGTGGCGCCGACTATCTCAGCCGTATTCAGCTGGGCGCGACGCTGCAGTGCCGCGATGCCGGCTATCATCTGCTGATCGAACTGATCGACCACGATGCGCCGCGCGTCCGACAGGAAGTCGCAGCACTGCTGGCGGCGCTAAAGCCCGACGGGGTCATACTGACGCCGCCCAGTTGCGACAACGAAACCGTCCTCGAACTGCTCGACAAGGCCGGAACGCCCTATGTGCGGCTTGGCCCCGAGCGCCGGGACGGCTTTGGACCCCGTGTGCACATGGACGACTTCGCTGCCGCGCGGGAGATGACCCAGCACCTGGCCGGCCTGGGCCATCGCCGCATCGGATTCATCGTCGGCGAGCCGCGCTACGGCGCCAGCCAGGCCCGGCACAGCGGCTATCTGGACGCCATGAAACAGCTTGACCTGCCGGTCGCCGACAGCTGGGTCCGGCAGGGCGATTTCACATTCCAGTCTGGCCTTGATCAGGCCAAGGCCCTGCTGAGTCTGCCCGATCGCCCGACCGCGATCTTCGCCAGCAATGACGACATGGCCCTGGGTTGCCTGGCCGCCGCAGCCGAGCTTGGCCTGATGGCGCCCGGTGAGGTCTCCGTGGCGGGCTTCGACGACAGCCCCAGCGCCCGCTTTAGCCGGCCGCAGTTGACGACCGTGCGCCAGCCTGTCGTCGAGATGGCGTCTCTGGCCGCCCGGCTCCTGATTTCCGGGGTCATCAAGGGCTCAGCCTCGAAAGGCGAGCCGCTGGACGAGCTGTTGCCCTTCGAGCTCATTCACCGCGCGTCAACCGCCCCGCCTCCCTCGCTCTAAAGCGAAACCTCGTCAAGGCTTGGGCCGGGCAAGGTTCAACGGCCCGGGCGAGCGAAGGCCGCGACCCGGGCGCGCGCCGCGTGAACCGGATTTTGATCCGGCGCCGGCTCGGCCTGGATCTGGCCACCCGTGCGGAAGGCGCCGACACGATTGGCAAGATCGGCCGCCTCCACGCGCAAGGTCTGGGTCGACTGGCTGGACTGATGGACCATCGCCGCATTGCGCTGGGTGACCTGATCCAGCTGGTTGACCGCCGTATTGACCTGACTAAGGGCAGAGGCCTGCTCGTTGGCCGACGCGGCGATCTGGTTGATCAGGCTATCGATACCGCCGACCTTCTCGACGATGCCACGAAGGGCTGCGCCCGTCTGGCCGACCAGATCGACGCCCTCGCCGACCTGCCGGCTGGATTCGGCGATCAACAGCTTGATCTCCTTGGCGGCGTCAGCCGAACGTTGGGCCAGCGCCCGCACCTCTTGGGCAACGACCGCAAAGCCTCGGCCGGCATCGCCGGCTCGAGCGGCTTCAACGCCCGCGTTGAGGGCCAGAAGATTGGTCTGGAAGGCGATTTCGTCGATGACGCCCAGGATCTGCGAAACCTGATTGGACGAGCCTTCGATCTTGGTCATAGCCTCGGCGGCGCGGGTGACGACAGCACCCGACCGCTCGGCCTCGGCGCTGGCCTCGCCGACCCGAACGGAGACTTCCCGGGCGCTCTGCGCGGTCTTGCCGACGGTAGCGGTCAGAAGGTCCACGGCGGCGGCCGTCTGCTCCAGGGTCGCAGCCTGCTGCTCGGTGCGCTGAGCCAGATCGTCGGCGCTGCGAGCGATATCATCGACGCCCGAGCGGATGCCCGATGACGCGCGCTCGACAGCCTTCATGGCCTCGCCCAGCGCACTGGCGGCCTGATCGAAATCACTCTTCAACGACTGAAACTCGGGCGACAGGGCGCCATCGACCCGCGCCGACAGGTCGCCAGCCGCCAGGCGGGACAGCGCCTCGCCGATGGCCTTCACCGCCTGGGCCTGCGCCTGGGCGGCGACCTCACGTTCGGCCTCAAGCGCGGCCCGTTCTTCCTCGATCACGGTCAGATAGCTGGAGACCGCCAGTTCCATGTCCAGGAACACGGCCTTGTTCAGCGCCACCAGATTGTCGGCCAGATCGGCGTCAGACTTGGCGCTGGCGAACAGGCCCTTGGCCCGCTTGGCCACAATGACGCGCACGAGTTCCTCGGAGACGACAGCGTAGCCCCCCATGTACCAGCGAGGCTCGATGCCAGCGTCCACGTGGGCGCGGCCAATGCGTTCAACGTCGCGAATATAGTCGGACCCATAGTCGGCCGTCGCCAGACGACGCCAGTGACTGGCCTGGGCGCGTTCGGCAGACGCAATATGGGCCTCGTCACGGAACTTGCTGCGTGTTTCCGGGAAGGCGCGCACCTGGCCGTAGAACTTGCCAAGGGCATCAGAGATCTCGGAATCAATCAGCGGCTTGAGGCCGCGCAGCGCAGCGCGGTCGCGCTCATTGAAGCGCATAAACGACATACGCTCATCTAGCTTTGGGTTAGCGCTCATGCCGTTGGCTCCGACTCGAAAGTTACGGCACCAGACCTGAACTTAATTTGTTAACCATGATTGAAGCCTGACGCGAAAGGCGCATGTGTCGCACCGGAAAGGTCCCCGCGCGGGCGTTTTCGGAAACTTTGCCTCGATCGCAACAAGCTGCGCTTTGGTGCGTTTGGGGCTATTCAATTGATTTGCTAGGCTTGGCTTTACCCACAAGGGATCTGTTCGCGTCCATGGCCGTTCCAGCGGAATTCAGCTTTGATGAGACGGACGGCCAAAGAACCGTCGTGTTGTTTGGGGACTGGACGGCGCGTGGCCTTTACGACACCGCCGGTCGGCTTGCCGAGGCCTTGATCGACTCCGATGGGGTCTGCCTAGACCTCAGCCAGATCAACCGATGCGACACAGCCGGCGCCTACGCCATCATCCGCGCCGCCGATGGCCGAAGGTCGGCTGGCGTGATCAAGGCGCGCAAGGAAACGCTCCGTCTGCTCGAACTGGTCGGCAACGCGGTTCAGGTCGAGACAGAAGTGACTCGCCGCCCCCCCGGCGTCCAAGCCCTGCTCGAGCGCATCGGACGGGGTATGTTCGGTCTGGCCGCAGATGGCTATGGCACCCTCGTCTTCCTGGGCCACTTGCTGACGGCGATCGGTCGCTGTGTCGTGGACCCGCGCCGCATTCGCTGGGCGCCGATCTTCTCTCTGGCCGAGCGTGCGGGCCTCGACGCCCTGCCGATCGTGGCGATCACCACCTTCTTCATCGGCGCAGTCGTGGCCCTGCTGGGCGCCAACATGCTCATCGACTTCGGCGCCCAGGTCTATTCGGTCGAACTGATCGGCATATCGGTGCTGCGCGAGTTCAACATCCTGATCACCGCCATCCTGCTGGCCGGACGCTCGGCCTCCAGCTTTGCCGCCGAGATCGGCTCGATGAAGATGAACCAGGAGATCGACGCCATGCAGGTGATGGGCGTCGATCCTTATGAGGCCCTGGTCCTGCCGCGCTTCGCTGCGCTTCTGCTGACGATCCCGCTGCTCACCTTCGTTGCCACCCTGGCGGGCCTGGCCGGCGGGATGATGGTGGTCTGGGTCGTGTTGGACCTGTCGCCCAGCTTCTTCATGCAGCGCATTGTCGACTATGTGGGGCCCACCCATTTCTGGATCGGCATGTCCAAGGCGCCTGTGATGGCCGCGGTCATCGCCGCCATCGGCTGCCGCCAGGGCATGGAGGTCGGCAACGACGTCGAATCCCTGGGCCGGCGGGTCACCGCCGCGGTGGTTCACGCCATCTTTGCCATCATCCTGATCGATGCGATCTTCGCCCTGATCTACATGAAGCTTGACATATGACCGTCGTGCGCACCAAGGGCCCTGCCCCCCAGCCGGACGTTGACGGCGACGACGACGCCCACCCCATCCAGATCACGGGTCTGGTCTCGCGCTTCGGTGAGACGGTCGTTCACAATGGCCTCGACCTCACCATAGAACGCGGCGAAGTGCTGGGCGTGGTGGGTGGCTCCGGCTCGGGCAAGTCGGTTCTGCTCAACAGTATCATCGGCCTGAAGGTCCCCGACGGCGGCGTCGTCAAGCTGTTTGGCCACGACATGCGCACCGCCAATCGCCGCCGCTGGAGCTCGCTTGAGCGCCGCTGGGGCGTGCTGTTCCAGCAGGGCGCACTGTTCTCGAACCTGACGGTAAGAGAGAACGTCGCCGCTCCACTGTTCGAACACACGCGACTGCCCAAACGCGAAATCGAGGAGCTGGCGGATCTGAAGATCGCGCTGTCGGGCCTGCCCGCCCGCGCCGCTGACCTCAAGCCGGCCGAGCTGTCGGGCGGCATGCGCAAGCGCGCCGGTCTGGCGCGAGCCCTGGCCCTGGATCCCGAACTGCTGTTTCTGGACGAGCCGACCGCCGGCCTGGATCCGATCAGCGCAACGGCCTTCGACGAACTGATCAAGGACCTGTCCGACAGTCTGGACCTGACGGTGTTCATGATCACCCACGACCTGGACAGCCTCTACGCGATCACTGACCGCGTCGCCGTCATCGCCGACAAGACGGTGGTGGCGCTGGCGCCGGTGGCGGAGCTCGAACACTCCGAACACCCTTGGATCAAAGAATACTTCCTGGGACCGCGTGGACGCGCGGCGGGCGGCAAGAGGGCTTCGGCCCAGACCACTGCGACGAGGACCAGCTGATGGAAAGAAACGCCAACTACGCCCTGGTCGGCGCGGTGACCCTGTTCCTGTTCATGGGACTGGTGGTTTTCGTGGTCTGGCTGGCCAAGCTCAGCTTCAACCAGGAATACGACCAGTACGACATCCTGTTCGTCGGGCCGGTGCGCGGCCTGTCCGAGGGCGGCGAGGTACATTTCAACGGCATCAAGGTCGGCGAAGTCGCCAAGATCGCCCTCGACAAGAGCGACCCCAACCGCGTGATCGCCCGGGCGCGCGTCAGCTCGGATGTGCCGATCAAGACCGACAGCTACGCCACCCTGGAGCCGCAGGGCATCACGGGCGTCAACTACGTCCAGATCACTGCGGGCACGCCCGACAAGAAGCTGCTGAAAGATACGGTAGAAAACGGCAAGGTTCCGGTGATCCGCAGTCAGCGCAGCGCCCTGTCCGACCTTCTGGAGGGTGGCGGCACGGTTCTGACCCGCACCATCGAGGCGCTGGACCGGGTGAACCGCGTCTTGTCGGACGATAACGTCAAGACGTTCAGCGCTGCACTCAACGACGTCCAGGCCGTCACCTCCGAGCTGCGCGAGCGCAAGGCGCTCATCGCCGACGCGCAGAAGGCGCTGCAGAGCATCGACGCCACCGCGCAGTCGATTGCCGATCTCTCCAAGTCCACCGAGGGCATCGTCAACGGCGACGCCAAACGTTCGCTGGCCGAGCTGGCTGACGCCGCGACCGAGCTGAAGGGCGCCGCCAAGGACGCCCGCGGCATGATCTCCAAGCTGGAAGGCCCCACCAGCGACTTCGCCAGCACAGGCCTGCCCCAGCTTTCAGCCGCTATCGTCACCCTGCAGTCGGCGGCCGAGTCACTTGACCGGCTGGTCGGTGACGTCGAACAAAACCCGCGTGGCCTGGTCGGCAAGGCGCCCGCCAAGGAACTGGAGGTCAAGCCGTGAACCCGATCCGCTTCATCCCGCAGGCGCTCGCCGTCGCGGCGGCCGCCATGGCCCTGACGGGCTGCATCACCCTGCTTCCCAAGGCCGAGCCGGTCAGCCTACATCGCTTTGGTGTCGAGCCTGTCGCGGCCGCCAAGGGACCGCCCGGCGCGCTGTTTGGCGTTTTCAAGACGCCGACGGTCTTTACCCGCGCCTCGGCCGGCGACCGCCTGTTGACCATCACCAAGGGCGAGGCAGCCTATATCGCCGGCGCGCGCTGGGTGTCCCCGGCCAGCACACTGTTCGACGAAGCCGTCGCGCGCGCTTTTGAGGCCGATCCAGGCCGCGCGCGGCTGATCGGTCGCGGCGAGGTGGCCAAGGCCGATCTCGTCCTGCGCTTGGAAGTGCGCTCGTTCGAGGTCGCCTATGTCAACGGCCCCAAGGCCGCGCCCGAAGTCCTGGTGCAGGTGCGCGGCGTGATCAATCGCAACAGCGACCGCGCGCTGGTCGGTGATCAGGTGTTCGAGGCGCGGGTAAAGGCCTCGAATAATCGCGTGGGCGCAATCGTGGAAGCCTATGACGCCGCCACCGCCAAGGTGCTGACCGACCTCACCGGCTGGGTCAGCGCGTCCGGCGCCGGCATCAAGTAGGTCATCGCCCGGGGTCTTCGCGCGAACCGAGAGCTGTTTCGCGCAAAGACACGCTACAGCGCTGACAAAGGCTCGATCACGTCGCCATAGCCGGCGTCGGCCGGGATGCGCAGGCCCGTCCCCTCGACCCAGGGTTCGACAGCGATCAGCGGGCGAGTCAGCGACCGCGCGATCGCTTCGTTGGGGCTGGCGCTCTCGGCCAGAAGCTGCAGGTTCATGCGGGTGGGAAAGATCACCTTGCGGGTTCCGGCGGCGGCCATTTCCAGCGCCTGGGCCGGCGCGATCCATTCTGCATCGACGGCCTCGTGGCCATCGCAGATCGCCTGCTGGGCGCCCGGTGCGTGGGCGGCGTAGAACCAGGTGTCGAACCGCTTGGGCATCAGCTTGGGCGTGATCCATCGGGCGAAGATGGTCAGGGCTGCCAGGTCCAGTCTCAGACCCAGCTCACCCACCACATCGATAAACGCCATGCGATCCTCGGCCACCGCCGCGCGGACCTCGACCGCCGCCTCGCCCTCATAAAAGGCCCCACTGCGGTCCCGCGCCAAAAGCACGCCCGCCTCCTCATAGGCTTCGCGAATAGCGGCGATGCGCAGGGCGGGCCCGTCTTCGCCGACGGCATCCCAGCCGGTAGCCAGGTCTCGCCAGCGGGGATCGTCGTCGCCGGCGTGACTCTTGCCACCCGGAAACACCAGGGCGCCGGCGGCAAAGTCGATCTGATGGTGGCGCTTGACCATCAGCACCTCGAAGGCGGGCGCGTCTCGAAGCAGCAGTACGGTGGCGGCCGGGCGGATCAAATCATGCGAAGAGTCTGACATCGCGTGAGATTGACGCGGTTCAGACGGCTTGCCCAGTCAAGATTGGAACAAGTGTTCGACTGGCGCCCGTTATCGGCTCAGCCCGTGGCGGCATGGTTCTGGCGCGCGAACCGGTCCATGCGCTCCAGCAGGTAGTCGGAATCCTCGCGCGAGATCGACTGTGGCGAGGTCAGGAAGCGCTGGATCATGTGCTCCTGGAAGCGTTCGCGATCCTGGGTGCGACCATCGAATTCCATGGCGTGGAAGGCGTCGACACCGGCGCGGAAGGCCGCATACAGGCGCGACGGCAGGCCGGCCCGCTCGCAGATCGCCTTCAGGCCCAACTGCCCCGCGTCGTGGATCATCAGCCAAGTGCGATGATGCGGCACCCCGGCCAGCTCGGCGATAGCCCACTCGAAGAAGGTCATGTGACCGTGCGCCAGGGCGCGCAGCAGGAGTGATGGCGTCAGGCGCTCCACGCGATTCAGGTGCTGGACGAAGGCCTTTGGATCAGCGGTACGTCCAGCCTGATCGACCAGATCGATCGTCGCCCGCTCCTTGGCGCCGACCACCAGCTCCAGCACCCGCTCGGGCGACAGCGCGTGATGGCTGAGAATGTGATCGCGCAGCTTGTCGCCGACCATGTCGATCAGCCGCTCGCTGACCGCCAGCGGCAGGGCAGCGCGGTAAGCGACCGCCTGCAGGATCTGCTCGGACTTGGAGAACCGGTCCAGCGCCTTCTGCAAGGCGACGTCGGAGAAGCGGGCATTGTCGTTGGCGCAAATGACCGCCACGGCCTCTTCGGTGCCCGACTCGACCAGAACCGAAGTGACACGGGTCGAGAGCTTGGGTCTGCGGGCCACCGCCATCTGCCGCGCCGCCCCGCCCATGCGGACAATCTCGGCCAGGTCATTGTCGCTGAAGACCGGCGAGAAGGTGATGATCGGCAGCGAGATGCTTTCGACGTCGCGGGCCAGTCGGTTGGCGACATCCGGCGGCAGGCTGGGCGAGTTCTTCAGCGTCACGGCCATGGCGCGGCGAACCAGCTCGGCGGCGTCGGTGGCCATCACGCGCAGGATGTCATGCGCGATCTGGCGCTCGTCGTCCGCCAGCTCGGCGCGGTCAATCGTCCGGCAGAGCTTGTGCGCCGCAAGGGCGCGCTCGTCAGCCGTCGCGCCCTTCACGAGCATCCGGATATCGTTGTCTGTAAGCGCTGCGCGGGTGGTTGCCATAGGAGGTTCGCCGAACCAGAGGAATGCACGTGACCCCTATCATCGCCTGTTAGGCTTAATGATTGTTTGAACCTCAAACCTGTGGATTAACGATACCCCGTAACTCGACGCAAACCGTGATCACCTAGGCTCCCCGCTCAACAGCCGAGGAATGCGATCCTTGTTCGCCGAGCGCCGCCCTACTGAGCCTCCGACGCGCGGCGCAAACCTCGCCATGGCGCTCGACGCCCAGACAGCGCTGCTGCCTTATGCGCTTGGGGTTTTCGCGGTCAGCCTGCCCATCTTCGTCTGGGCGGGTTCCTTCGCCGATGACGCGCTCTGGATGGTCGCCAGCCTCGTCGCCTTCGCCATCAACTGGGGGGCTTTCTACGGCGCCGTCAGCTGGCTGCGCGGCGAAGCGTCGCAAGATCTTCAACGTCGCGCCCGGGTCCAACTGCTTGGAGGCCTGCTCTGGGCCGTCACGGTCATACAGCTTTCGGCCTTCGCCAACGCTGCGGGGCCCGCGCGCGAGACCCTGTTGCTGCTGGCGACGGCGGCGGCTGTGATGTGCATCTTCTTCTCGGCCACCTCGCTGCCGGCCCTGCTGCTGACGGCGCCCATCGCCGCCGCCGGCCCCCTGATCGCGCTGTTCTCGAGCCCGGAAACTCGTCACGCCGGCGTCATGGCCTGGGGCGCGATCGCCCTGACCCTGGCCCTGTCCTTGGTGCTCAACCGCATGATCCGCCGCCAACACGCCCTGGCGCAGGTTCACGAGCGGCTGATCGAAGAACGCCTGGCCGTGCTGGACGCTGCAGAGCGTACCGCGCGGTCCAAATCCGATATCGTCGCCACGCTCAGCCATGAGATCCGCAACGGTCTGACCGGCGTTACCCACGTCCTGGCCGCCGCCGCCGGCAAGGGCGGCCGCGCCGCCCCATCCCGCGAGCAGTTGAACGCTGCACTCGACGCCGCACAGGATCTGATCGCAGTACTCAACGCCACACTCGATTCCGAGACCGCCGAAGCCGGACGCCTGGCCGTCGACGCCCTGCCTTTCGAGCCTGTCCGCCTTCTGCGCGACCTGGCGCTGCTGGAACGCCCGCACGCCCTGGCCAAGGGTCTGGAACTGGCCGTCCATGTCGATCCGCTGCTGGAACGCCGCGCCCGGGGCGCCGTGCTGGCCGACGCGATGCGCACCCGGCAGATCATGGCCAACCTGCTGGGCAACGCCGTCAAGTACACCGTTCGCGGTCGTATCGAAGTTCGTATCGAGCGACGCGGCGACGTCGTGGCCATCGAGGTGGCTGATACCGGCCCGGGCCTGTCGGCCGAAGAACTGGAACAGGCCTTTGAACCGTTCCGCCGCGTCGAGCGCACCGGCGCGGGCGTCAATGGCGCGGGCCTTGGCCTGTCACTGTCGCGCCAACTGGCGCGCCTGATGGGCGGCGCTCTGGAAGCGCGCAGCGCCGTCGGCGTGGGCAGCTGCTTCACCCTGACCCTGCCTTTCGACGACGCCCTGACCTGCGAAACCGAAACGGCCGAGGAAGCCGCCCAGGCGGCCGAAGCCCAGGGCTCGCCACGCAGCCTGCGCGTCTTGATCGCCGAGGACGACGCCCTCAACGCCGCCATGCTGCGCGCCATCCTCGAGCAGTTAGGCCACCAGGTGGTCCACGCCCAGAACGGACAGCGCGCCGCCGACCTAGCCAGGATCGCCGACTTCGACCT
This sequence comes from Caulobacter sp. ErkDOM-C, assembly GCF_048541825.1. Taxonomy (GTDB): domain Bacteria; phylum Pseudomonadota; class Alphaproteobacteria; order Caulobacterales; family Caulobacteraceae; genus Caulobacter. The sequence goes on from NZ_CP183332.1 coordinate 2,288,570, forward strand.
GTTGATGCTCGACGGCCGCATGCCCGTGTTGGATGGCCCCGGCGCCACCGCTGCGGTTCGCGCCCTGGACGGCAAGAACCGCGACATGCCGATCATCGCCGTGATCGACGGCGACGCCGACGAGGCAAGGGCGTGCATGGACGCCGGCGCCGATATCGTTCTGCGCAAGCCGGTCACCGTGGCAGGCGTCGCCCGCGCAGTCGCCGACGCCTCGGCGCTGGAACGCCTGAAGGCCGCGGGCCGGGCCGCCGCCTAGAGACCTTTTGCACGACCTGCCGCTGGGTAAGTCTTCCACCAGCCCCTTCCCTCGCCCACACTCCTCGCAACGAGAAGAAAAGCGGGAGGATGCGATGCTGGAAGGACTCCGGGTCGTCGAGCTGGCCACCTATATCGCCGCGCCTGGCGCTGCGGGGATCATGGCCGACTGGGGCGCCGACGTGATCAAGGTGGAGTCGCCTGAGGGCGACCCCATGCGGCGCTTCTTCGACACGATCGCCTCACAACAGGACGCCAATCCCGTCTTCGAGCTCGACAACCGGGGCAAGCGGGCAGTCGTGCTGGATATTCGCTCTGACGCCGGGCGCGAGGCAATGGAGGCCCTGGTCGCCACGGCCGACGTCTTCCTGACCAATGTTCGCCCTGGCGCCCTGGCGCGGGCCGGCCTGGACCACGCGACGCTGAGGGCGCTCAATCCGCGCCTCGTCTATTGCAGCCTCACAGGCTACGGCCTTGAAGGCCCGGATGCCGACAAGGCCGGGATGGACGTCGCCGCCTTCTGGTCGCGGGCGGGGGTGGGATCCATTACCGCGCCGAAGGGCGCAGAGCCCTTTCCGATCCGCACCGGAATGGGCGATCACGTCACCTCGCTGGCCACCGTCTCGGCGATCCTGGCGGCAGTGTTTGAGCGGCAAACCACAGGCGTTGGCCGCCTGGTTGAGACGTCTCTGCTCCGGGCCGGCGTCTATGCGATCGGTTCCGACATGGCGATCCAGCTAAGGTTCGGGAAGCTGGCTTCGACCCGCGGCCGGCGCGAGGCGATCCAGCCCCTGGCCAATTTCTTCAAGACCCGCGACGGGCGCTGGATCTGCCTGCTGCCCCGCCAGGGCGCCACCGACTGGGCCCGTATCGCCCAGGCCGCCGGCAAGCCCGAACTGGTCGACGATCCACGCTTCGCCTCCGCCAAGTCTCGCCGCGAAAACACCGCCGCCCTGGTCGACCTGCTGGATGCGGCCTTCGGCGCCATGGACTACGAGGACGTCGCCGTCGCTCTGGACGAGGGCGACCTGACCTGGGCGCCCTATCAGACCCCGCGCGAACTGGTGGGCGACCCCCAGGCCGAGGCAGCGGGCTGCTTCGTTGACACCCCCGATGGCGCCGGCGGGACGTTCAAGGCGCCGGCCTCCCCGGCCCGCTTTCCGGGCGCCGAGGATGGCCCGCGCGGTCCCGCGCCGAAGCTGGGCGCGGATACGGCGACGGTCTTCAGGGAACTGGGGTGGTCCGAGGGCCAAATCGCGGCCCTGACGGGATCTAGCGGTTGATCTTGTCGTCCTTGGCCTCGGCCAGGACGCGCAGCATTTCGCTGGAGAACATCGAGCTGGCCAGACGCTGACCGGAGCCCGCGCCGGAGCCCAGGCTGCCGAACGTCGTATCGGCGTCCTGGGAGCCGCGAAGGATCAGTTGAACCACCGCTTCCTGCTGGTGGAGGCGCTCCAGGCGGCGACCGCTGGCATACTGGACAAAGCCCTGGTCGGCGCCGGCGCCTCTGGAGGGATCGACCGCGCGGCTGGCGCCGCCGGTCTTGGTCAGGTTGGCATAGACCTCGCCCACGGTGGCCGGACGACCGTCACGATAGAAGATCGAACGATTGGCCTGGGCGGCGTCGGGAAACAGCGCGGCGGCGCTGGCGCCGGGGGTCTTGTTGGCGGCCTCAATCAGGCGCGCCGAGCCCTGCGGGCCCAGGAAGTGTGCGGCATAGAGCTCACCGGCCGTCGGGGTGCGACCCACCCGGCCGCGCAGATAGGAGGCATGGTCCGAGGCCAGCTCGCCGGCCATCAGGGACGCGGCGTGCGGATCCATCTTGAGCGCCAGAACCGCCTTGCGGGCCTCGTCGCCGGCCACCTTGAAGCGACCATCCGAGCCCTGCGAGATCAGGTCGGCATAACGAGCATAGCCATATTTTGCGCCATGCTTCTTCAGCGTGCCCAGCCAGGTCTGATCGACGAACTGGAACAGGCCCGAGGCCGACGAGGTCCGCGCCTTGGCGGCGGGGTTGTAGCCGCTCTCGCGCTTGGCGGTGCCCATCAGGAACGTGAAATCAACGCCCGTCGCGCTGGACGCGCGCTGGATCGCCGATTCTACGACACTGCGGATGGATTGGACGGCCATAGCGTCCATGCCTGAACGATCATGGTTAATCGGCCCTTAACCAAGTCAGTTTGGCAGGCGCGAGGCGCAACATGCCGCACCCCATCGAATAGGGAAAATTACAGGCGTACAAATTATCGACGATAGATTACGATTGTCAATTTACAGCGCCCGAGCGCCGTGGTGATCTGAACTTACAGTCGTAATGTTCAAAAGGGAGATCATCATGGCCATCGCGCTCAATCCCCAGGGTTCAGGCCTTCCAGGACTGGACCGCGGTCCGCGCAAGCCCTCGCCTGTGCTGGTCGTGGCGCTCGGCGCGTCCGCGGCCGTCCACATCGGGCTGATCGCCTATCTCGCCTATACGCGCTACGTGACGCCGTTGCCGGACGCTGGCGAAGACTCGGTCATCACGATCCAGCCCCCTTGGATCAAACCGCCACCTCCCCCGCCACCGAGGTCGACCGAGCGCCCACCCTCGAACCCGACTCCCTTGCATCCGCCTCTGGTGACACCCTTCACGCCGCCAGTCACTCTGCCCATCGCGCCGCCGGACCTCGTCGCGCCGCCCAGCCTCGCGGGCCCGCCGACCCTGACCTCAGACCCGCCGTTGGTCAGCCCTCCGGTCGCACCGACGGCCAAGGTCATCACCCGCGCCAACTGGCTGCGCAAACCCTCGGCCGGCGATCTGGCGCGCTACTATCCCGACGGCGCGGCCCGCCGCGAAATCTCGGGCAGCGCCACCCTGAACTGCGCCGTGGCGGCCAATGGCGCGGTGCGCAACTGCATGATCGTGTCGGAGACGCCGGTTGGCGAAGGCTTCGGCGACGCGGCCCTGAAGCTGTCGCGCTTCTTCCGCATGAGCCCGCAGACCGAGGACGGCCAGGCCGTCGACGGCGCGACGGTGCGCATCCCAATCCGCTTCAGTCTGTAGGCCGACCCCGTTCCGGCTTCCTTCCAGACTGAGGTGGTGGCCGGACCTCCCCCTCGAGGTCCGGCCTTCTCTGTCAGTAGCTCTTGGGCAGGCCCAGCACGCGCTCGGCGATGAAGTTCAGGATCATCTCGCGGCTGATCGGCGCAATGCGGGCGATCATCGCCTCGCGGAAATAGCGCTCGACGTCATATTCCTTGGCGTAGCCCATGCCGCCATGCGCCAGGACGGCGTTCTCGCAGGCCGTGAAGCCGGCCTCAGCGCCCAGATATTTGGAAGCGTTGGCCTCGGCCCCGCAGTCCTTGCCCATGTCGTAGAGCGCGGCCGCCTTGAAGGCCAACAGGTTGGCCGCCTCCAGCTCGGCCCACGACCGGGCCAAGGGATGGGCGACACCCTGATTCTGGCCGATCGGCCGGCCAAAGACCACCCGCTCCTTGGCGTAGGTCGTGGCCTTCGCCAGGGCCGCCCGGCCCAGGCCAACCGCCTCGACCGCGAACAGCACTCGCTCCGGGTTAAGGCCGTGCAGCAGGTAGGCAAAGCCCTTGCCCTCCTCGCCGACCAGATCCTCGGCCGGCACGAACAGGTCCTCGATGAAGAGCATGTTACATTCGACGGCCTTGCGGCCCATCTTCGGGATCGGCTTGGCCTCGATCTTCTCGCGGTCGGTATAGAACAGGCTCAGGCCCTGGGTCGGCTTGGCGCACTGGTCCTTGGGCGTGGTGCGGGCGATGATCAGGATCTTGTTGGCCCGCTGGGCGCCGGTGGTCCAGATCTTCCGGCCATTGAGGCGATAGCCACCGTCAACCTTTTCCGCCCGGGTCTCGAGGCTGGAAGTGTCCAGGCCCGAATTGGGCTCGGTCACCGCGAAGCACATCTTGTCCTCGCCAGAAATCAGACGGGGCAGATGCCTGGCCCGTTGTTCGTCGCTGCCGAACTTGACGATCGGCATCGGGCCAAAAATGTTGAGGTGGATGGCCGAGGCGCCCGAGAAGCCCGCGCCCGACTCGGTCACGGCCTGCATCATGATCGACGCTTCGGTCAGGCCCAGGCCCGCGCCGCCGACACTCTCCGGCATGGCCACGCCCAGCCATCCGCCCGCGGCAATGGCGGCGACGAAGTCCTCAGGGAAGTTTCCGCTCTCGTCGGTGCGGCGCCAGTAGTCGTCGTCGAACCCGGCGCACAGCTTGGCCACGCCCTCGCGGATCGCTTCCTGTTCGTCGGTCAGCCAAAATCCGGACATCTCATTCCCCTGCTTGCCTATGCCTCGGGCTCTCGATCGAAACGGCGCGCATCGAACTGCGCCGCGTACGGTCCCGGGTCCTTGTCCGTCAGATACGCCGCGACCAGACCCGCCACAAGCGGCGCCAACAACCAGCCGTTACGTCGCGCGCCGACCGCCAGCATGACACCGGGTCTTGCGCTCCAGCCCACCAGCGGCAGGCCATCGACTGTCGAAGCGCGCACGCCGACCTGCGTTGTCGCGGTCACGCCCGCCAGATTTTGCCGCAACGCCGTCGCCGCCTTCAGCAACGGAGCCGTCTTCACCGGGTCGGGCGCCAGATCATCTCGCCCAAACTCCATCGTCGCCCCCACCACCATGGGGGCGCCAGGACAGAGATAGACGCCGGGACCGCGCACGACCGAGCCGGCGCCCAGGTCATGATCCAGACGAAGGATCTGTCCCTTGATCGGCGCCAGGGCTGCCGTTTCCGGAGCCAAGGCGCCGTTGCGTGAAGCTGCGCCGGTCGCCAGCACCAGGGCGTCGAAGCGCTCTGCCCGGCCGTCCGACAGGCTCAGGACGCCGTTCTGATAGCTGATGACAGAGGCGCTCTCGAAACGGACGCCCAACGCGCTCGCCGCAGCTCTGAAGGTCGCAAGCGCGGCGTGAGCATCCAGCCGCCAGTCCTCGACGAGCAGTAGCGCGCCATCCGCATGGTGATCGTCAGGCAGACCCAAGGCAAGCCGCCGCGCCGCGATCGCGGCGAGCCAGCTGGCGCCGCCTTCGATGCGGACGCCGTCCTTCAGGACCTCGATGTCCAACCCATCGACAAAGACCGGCCACAGGTCCCTGGCCCGCCGCAACAGGGCCAGATGGGGCGTGGAGGCTTCATCGAACAGCGCTTCGCTGGCAGGTGCGAGCATGCCGGCGGCGACGCCCGAGGCGTTGTCACCGGGCGTGGCCGGATCGAAGACCGTCACGGCCAGTCCAGCGCGCGCCAGGGCCAGGGCCGTCGCCGAGCCGAAGGCTCCGGCGCCGGCCACCGCAATACGCGCGCCTGACACAGTTCCCATGCGGCGCAATCACCTCCCGAGGCGCCAAAGGTCAAGCCCTTGCTGCCCAGAACTTTTGCTCGCCCAGATCAAATGGCTCCACCCTGACGCGCATTGACGCAGTGTGGGTGCACAGACGTGACTATGGGGGTCGGGTCAGGTTATCTTGCAGCGTCCAATTGCGCCGCTCTCCCTAAGGAGGCTTTGGTCCGCGCCATTGGAAGGAATGGATTGGCATGAACGAGAAGCCCGCCGCCGACCTGGCTCACCCCGTCGATCTGTATGTCGGCGCCCGCCTCAGAATACGGCGCAAGGTCATGGGCCTGAGCCAGACGCAAGTCGCAGACGCCTTGGGCATCACCTTCCAGCAGATCCAGAAGTACGAGCGCGGCTCCAACCGGATCAGCGCCTCCAAACTTTACGATGCCGCCCGCCTCCTGCAGGCCCCGGTGTCCTACTTCTTCGAGGGCCTGGGTGAGACCGATGGCGGCAATGACGACGGCTTCGCCCAGCGCATGACCGAATTCGTCTCGACGCCCGAAGGCCTGGAACTGGCCGCCCTGTTCCCGCGGCTCGACGATCGACGCCTGCGCCGGCGTGTGGTCGATCTGGTCCGGGCGATGGTCGAAGACGAACCAGGCTGATGCAACGCGGACCGACGCGATCCGCTGACTCGATGCGGTCAAACGGTCCGGTCGTGCGTTGAAAGACGCGGGGAGACTTTGCCACGCTTGCGTCGCGACCCAGAATCCGGGACAAGGAATTAATACTCTACTTTTTTGATAGAATTTATCCATGCCCCCTCTCCCCCTCGTCGCCGTTGTCGGTGGCGGCTTCAGCGGTCTGATGACGGCCCTGCACCTGGCGAGAGCCGGAACCGTCCGGGTGCGGTTGATTGAGAGGTCTGCAAACTTCGCCCAAGGCGCAGCCTATTGCACGGCCAACCCCGACCATCTGCTGAATGTCCGGGCCGGCAATATGAGCGCCTGGCCAGACCAGCCGGACCATTTCGCCCAATGGCTTGCCCAGCGTCGCCCCGACGCCGGAGCCTTCGCCAGCCGGGGCGAGTACGGCCTCTACCTGCAAGCCCTTCTGGCGAACGCCGCCGGGGCTGACGGACGCCTGTCCCTCGCCGCTAACGAGGCGGTCGGACTGAACCCGAATGGCGCTGGATGGCGGATCGACTATGCCAGAGGCCAGGCCGAGCAGGTCGATGCAGTCGTACTGGCCCTGGGCAATCCACCGCCGGCCACACCTGTGGGCGTAGCGTCCGAGGTCACCGACAGTCCGCTGTATCACGCCGATCCCTGGCGTCTTCAGGCGTTGATCAACGACGCCATGACAGCGCCGACCCTGTTGATCGGCTCAGGCCTGACCATGGTCGATGTGGCCCTGAGTCTGGCCCGGTCCACGCCCGACCGCACGATGATCGCCCTGTCGCGCCGCGGTCTCGCCCCCCTGGCCCACGCCGCGACGTCGCCGGTCGAAGCCCGGACGCCGCCCGCCAGCGCCTCGCCGATGGCCCTGCTGGTCTGGCTCAAGTCCGAAGCGCAACGCCAGGGCTGGCGCGAGGCTATCGATGCCCTGCGCCCGCACACCCAGGCGATCTGGCGTGGCTGGAACAGGGTCCAGCGCGCCCGTTTCCTGCGCCATGCCCGGCCCTATTGGGATGTCCACCGGCATCGGCTGGCGCCCGAGGTTGCGGCTCGCGTCCAGGCCCTGATCGACAGCAGAGCCCTTGTCCTGCTGACCGGGCGCATCGAAAGCCTGACGAAGGGCCCCGAGGGCCTGCGGCTACAATGGCGGCGACGGGGGACAGATCAAACCCAGACCCTGGACGTCGGCTGCGCCATCAACTGCACCGGCCCCGCCGCCACTTTCGGCGCCCACCATGATCGCCTGCTCGACGCCCTGTGCTCACAGGGCCAGGCGCGCCCCGACCCTCAGGGCCTTGGCCTGGAGGTTGATGGCGAAGGACGGCTGATCGGCGGCGATGGCGCCGCACAACACCGGCTGTTCGCGGTCGGCCCCGTGACGCGCGGAGCGTTCTGGGAGATCACCGCTGTGCCCGACATCCGCGTTCAGGCGGAGCGGACGGCCCAGGCGGTCATCGAAGCCCTGCGGACCTGATCCTCAGTCAAACGCCACGCGCAGACCGATCCGCGCCATGCGGGGACTGGCGAAACCCGCGACGCCATCCGCCGTGCGCGAGACCTCGACCGCTTCGTCCAGCAGGTTGTCAGCGGCCAGATAGGCCGTGACCCCGCTGGCCAGCCGCCAGTCGGCGCGGGCGTCAAGCCTGAGCCCCGCCGCCAGGACCCGGCTGTTGAGGTCGTCGTCGAAGCGCTTGCCCTCCCAGGTCAGGTCGGCGTCAAGGTTGAGGCGGTCGGAAACCCGCCACGACAGGCCCGTGGTCGCGCTCCAGATCGGCGCCTGGGCGGGACGCTTGCCGGTCAACTGAGGCGCCGCTGCGCCGCCGTCCACCCGCGCGTCGGTGATGGAGGCGGCAACGCTGAGATCGACCGCCCCGCCAAGCTTGCGGGTGGCGCGCGCCTCAAGGCCGATGGCGGAGATCTCGCCGGTGTTGCGTCGTTCGCGCAGCACCCCGCCGGCCGGCACGAAGCCCGCGCGAGGAAAGACGCCGGGCCCCGCGCCAAGGGTGACATTGGCGATCGGATCCTCGATCCGATTCCAGAATGCCGTCGCCTCGATCAGGTGGCGCTCGCCCTGGCTCGAAACCCCGGCCTCGACCCCGAACAGTCGCTCGGGCATCAGGCCGGCGTTGGCCTCGGTGATATCATTACCGACCCGGAAGGGGCGGTGCAGTTCATTCAGGGTCGGCGGGCGGAAGCCGCTATAGGCCGCTAGCCTCAGGGCCCGCCCTTGGCCAAAATCCCGACGCGCGCCCAGGCGGGCCGTGGCGACCTGGCCATCGCGATCCACAGGTCTGTCGTCGAGCAGCACCGCGCCACTGGCGGCGTCGCGCTCGACCCGCAGGCCTTGGCCAGAGGTCCAGCGATCCAGACGCAGGCCGCCAGCCACCAGCCACCGATCCGGGGTCCAGGCACCTTCGATATAGGCGCCGGCCACGGAGGTCTCGCCGCCAGCGCGACGGTCCCGGGTGAAGGCTCCGGCCAGATAGCGGAAGCGCTCCCGCACCTCGCCCTCCGTGAAGCGCGCATCCAGGCCGACCTCACCCTCGAACTGCGGCGAGCTCCAGCGCAGGGCGGCGTTGGCGCCCTGACCGGTGGCCGGCGTGGCATACTGATCATTGGCCGGAGTTGTCGTGGCGCGGCTCGCGGCGACGGCGACGGAGCTGTTGGCCAGGTCACTCTCACGTCGCCAGGCCTGAAGTCGCCAGCCCCAGCCGGCTTCCGCCGGCGCTCTGGCCAGGGTAGCGCTGATCGATGAGCCTGAGGCCTTGGCCCGGGCTCCGGCCAGACCCGCTCCGCGCTCTTCGCTGTAACCGCCAAGGCGGACGGACAGTTCGGCGCCCCCCAATGGAGCGTCGAGGCGCAGAGCTGCGCTGCGGGCGTCGAGATCGACCGGCGTATCCGCCGCGCCGCGCGCCGGGCCGCGCACCGGCGTATAGCCGTCGCCATGGTCGTAGGCGCCGCTGGCGAACAGCTGAACGCCGCCGATCTGCGTCGTCGCCGCAGCCGAAGCGCGCGTCACGCCAAGCGTTCCTGTCGAGAGATCAGCAACCGTACCGGCGTCGCGTTCGCGCAGGGAGATGACGCCCGTCAGAGCCCCCGCGCCATAGGGTCCCGCCCCGGCGCCGCGCACGATATCGGCCCCAGCCAGGGCCTCCGGCGCCAACTGCGACCAGATCACCCAGCCGCCGAACGGATCGTTCAACGGCGCGCCGTCCAGCAGGACCAGTGTCCGCCCGGTGCCGGAGGGCGCGATGGCCCGCAGGCTGATCCCCTGGGTCGTCGGATTGGCCGAGAGGCTCGAGGTTCGCCGAAACAGCGACACACCGGGCGTCCGGCCGAGCGCTTCATCGACCCGCACCGCGGAGCCCAGATCCGCCTGATCGATCCGCACGACCGAGAAGGCGACTTCACCGCGAAGGGGCGGCAGGCGGGCGGCGGTCACCACGACCGCAGCCACGTCGGGAGGCGGTAAATCAACCGGCATGAATGTCCTGGTTCATCTGGAGATCTCTGGCGTCCGAGTTCAGGGGGAACGGCCGAATCCGCGGGGTTACAACAGCCTGCAAACTGCATGGCCGGCCCGCTCTCTGGAAGGCCTATTGCGGCGCCTGGCTAGGCGCATCGGTGGCGCATCGCCGAAGGGCAGCCAACGACTCAAGCCTTGGAGCGGAACCTTGGCAGGGTCAGAGCGGTTTCAGGATGCGGCCTAGTCGTGGCCAGCCAGGGGAACAGTCCGTCATGCGTATCGCCCAAGTCCCGCCGCTGTATGAGGCCGTTCCCCCTCGCCTGTATGGCGGCACCGAACGGGTCGTGGCGCATCTGACCGATGCCCTTGTCGAACTTGGGCACGACGTCACCCTGTTCGCCAGCGCGGAGGCCCAGACCAAGGCCAAGCTGGTCATTGTGCGCGATCAGGCCATCCGGCTGGACCCCGCCCCTCTGAAATCCGACCTGGCGGCGCATTTGGCGATGCTGCTGGAGGTTCGCGATCGCGCGGACGATTTCGACATCATCCACTTCCACACCGACATGCTGCAGTTTGGCCTGTTCGCGGACATGGCCGAGAAAACCCTGACCACCCTGCACGGCCGACTGGACCTGAAGGACCTGCCCAACCTCTATCGGCGCTATCCCGAATTTGGCCTGGTCTCGATCTCGGACTCCCAGCGCGCGCCCCTGCCGAAAGCCAACTGGGTGGGCACGGTGCTGCACGGGCTACATTCCGACGTCGACACCTATCGCCACAAGAGCGAGGGCTATCTAGCCTTCCTGGGCCGCATTTCGCCCGAAAAGGGACCCGAGCGCGCCATCGCGATTGCTCGGAGCGTCGGTCGCAAGCTGAAGATCGCCGCAAAGATCGATCAGGCCGACGTCGCCTATTTCCATGAAGTGGTCGAACCGCTGCTGGCGGATCCGCTGGTCGAGTTCGTCGGTGAGATCGGCGACCAGGACAAGGGCGCGTTCCTGGGCGGCGCCGACGCCCTGCTGTTTCCCATCGACTGGCCAGAGCCGTTCGGCCTGGTGATGATCGAGGCCATGGCCGCCGGTACGCCCGTGATCGCCTATGAGCGTGGTTCTGTGCGCGAGGTGATCGAGGAAGGCCTGACCGGCTTCATCGTCAACAGCCAGGCCGAAGCCGTCGCTGCGGTCGGCCGCCTGGGCGAGCTGAGCCGCCGCGCCATCCGGGATCGCTTCGACTTGCGGTTCTCGGCCATTGCGATGGCCCGACGCTACCAGACCCTCTACGATCAGATGATCGAGACGGGCGACGTTGGTCTAAGCTTGGCGCGAAGCGCCTGACAAGACAGGGCGACCCCATGGATGACGCTGCTCACGTCCCGCCCCTGGCCGCGGAACAGGAAAGGACGGGCGAGCCGCGCCCGCCCTTCCCGCTCTATGCGCTCAAAGACCACGACACCTTCCTGGTCGCTGACCTCTTCGGCGACATCGGCGGGGTCGGAGATGGGCTATTTCACAACGACACCCGGGTGCTGTCGAAATTCCGGCTGACACTCGGCGGCGCGGCGCCCTCGCATCTCAGCTCATCGATGTCGCAGGACAACGTCTTCTTCAACTGCCACGCCACCAACCAGAACCTGCCGCTGCTGGGCGCGGGCGCGGCGCCGCACGGAACGATCCACCTGGAGCGCAAGCGCTTCCTGTGGGATCAGCGCTGCTACGAGCGCCTGACCTTCACCAACTATAGCCGCGACTTGGTCATGCTGCCCGTCAGCCTGGAGTTCGAGGCCGACTTCAACGACATGTTCGAGGTGCGCGGCTCCAAACGTGGGGCCCGCGGGTTGCGGACGACGCCCGTCGCGGAAGGCCGCTCGGTCCACTTTGCGTATACGGGGTTGGACGAGGTCGAGCGCGGCAGCGTGATCAGCTTCTCCGAACCGCCCGGCCGTCTCTCGCCCTCCCGCGCCGACTTTCTGTTCATGCTGTCGGCCGACGACCGCTTCGAGTTGTATGTCGAGATCGGGCCGACCCTGGCCCATCCGCCGACCCGGCAGCGTTGGCGCGAGGCGGCCGCCCGGGCACGGCTGAGCATGCGCCAGCGCACCCGGCGCGGGGCCCGTCTGCACAGCTCCGGCCGGCTGTTCAACGAGTGGCTGGACAAGTCACGCGCCGACCTGGCCCTGCTGACCACAGAGCTCGACACCGGCCCCTATCCCTATGCCGGCATCCCCTGGTTCTCGACGCCCTTTGGTCGCGACGCGATCATCACCGCTTGGCAGGTGCTGTGGATCCAGCCCGAACTGGCGCGCGGGGTGCTGTCCTATCTGGGCAAGCACCAGGCGATAGAGATCTCGGCCTTCCAGGACAGCGCCCCTGGCAAGATCATGCACGAGACCCGGCGGGGCGAGATGACCGCCCTGGGAGAGCTTCCGTTTGGCCGCTACTATGGCGGGGTCGACACCACGCCGCTGTTCGTCGGCCTGGCCTGCGCCTATGCCGAGCGCACAGGCGACATGGCCTTTGTCGACGGCCTGTGGCCCGTCCTGCTCAAGGCCATCGGCTGGATCGAACAGTTCGGCGACAGCAACGGCGACGGCCTGATCGACTATGCGCGCGGCGCAACCAGCGGCCTGTCAAACCAGAACTGGAAGGACAGCGAAGACAGCGTCTTCCACGCCGACGGTAAGTTCCCCGTCGGGCCGATCGCAGTGGTCGAGGTGCAAGGCTACGCCTTTGCCGCGTTCAGGGGCATGGCCGATCTGGCCCGACGGCGCGGCGAAGTCGCCAGCGCCCACCGCTGGGCCGAGCGGGCCGAGAGCCTGCGCCAGACCGTCGAGGACCGCTTCTGGATGGAGGATCAGGGCTTCTACGCCATGGCCATCGATGGCGCGGGAAAGCCCTGCCGTGTGAAGGGCTCCAATCCGGGTCATCTGCTGTTTTCGGGCCTACCCAGTCCGGAACGGGCCAAGCGGGTCACCGAGACCCTGCTGGGCTCGGCGTTTCACGCCGGCTGGGGCCTGCGAACCCTGGCCTCAGGCGAGCCGCGTTTCAATCCGATGTCCTATCACAACGGCTCGATCTGGCCGCACGACACCGCTCTGTGCGTTCTGGGCATGGCCCGCTATGGCGAGCGCCAGGGCGTGGTGCGGATGCTGGCCGGCCTGTTCGAAACCGCCACCCATTTCGAAATGCGCCTGCCAGAGCTGTTCTGCGGCTTCTCGCGCGCCGCCGGCGAGCCGCCCGTGGCCTATCCTGTCGCCTGCCTGCCGCAGGCTTGGGCGGCCGGGTCGGTATTCATGATGTTGCAGGCCTGCCTGGGCGTCACGGTGGATGGCTGGAAGGGCAAGGTCACCCTGAAAGATCCTCGCCTACCCATCGGCGTCGATCGGCTGGATATCGACAGCATCGTCCTGGGCGACAAGGTCGTCGACATTCGCCTGAGCCGAACAGGCGACAGGACCCGGGCGCGGATCAATCGCCAAGGCTCGACCGCTGGCGTCTGGCCAGGCCGACTGGCCTGTTGAGCCCACGGCGTGCGGTCTGATGCGCTCGCTCAGCACCTTGACCCTGGCGTCGCACTACGCCTCACTCGGCGTCACAGCCTCGATCTCGTCGATCAGCGTCTTGGCGCCGTCGTGCTCGACAGAGGCTTCGTCCAGCCTGTCGTTTTCGACCTCGCCGCGCGCCTGCAGTCCCTAGTGCGGAGCTCGATGAGAGATGTTCGCGTCGCGTCGAAAAAATGGGACTGGACTGACCCAAGGGCGCCGCCCGTTTGATCGCGTCCACCGTTCCGCCTCGACGCGAGATCGGCTCAAGGATCAGGAGGACGCCGTATGCCCGAAGCTCTCATCATCGACGCCTGCCGCACGCCGCGCGGCATAGGCAAGGTCGGCAAGGGCGCCCTCGCCGACTTTCACCCCCAGCACCTGGCCGCCACCGTGCTGCGCGCCCTGGCCGACCGTAACGGCCTGAACACGAGCCAGGTCGACGACATCATCTGGGGCACCAGCACCCAGCGCGGCAAGCAGGGCGGCGATCTGGGCCGCATGGCCGCGCTCGACGCCGGCTATGACGTGCGGGCCAGCGGCATGACGCTGGACCGCTTCTGCGGTTCAGGCATCACCACCGTGAACCTGGCCGCCGCCTCGATCATGTCGGGCATGGAAGATCTGGTCATCGCCGGCGGGACCGAGATGATGTCCTACACCGCCGCCACGGCGGACCGCTCATCAGTGGGCCTGCTGGACTCCGGCAATCTGCGCCTGCGGGCTCGCCATCCGCAGACCCACCAGGGCGTCTGCGCAGACGCCATCGCGACCCTGGAAGGCATCTCCCGCCAGGCGCTGGACGAACTGGCCGTGGTCAGTCAGCAGCGCGCCGATCAGGCCATCCGCGAGGGCCGGTTCGACCGCGCCCTGGTGCCGGTGCTGCGCGACGATGGTTCAGTGGCGCTGGACCGCGAAGAGTTCCCCCGCCCCCAGACCACCCTGGAGAGCCTGTCGCAGCTGAAGGCTTCGTTCGAGATGATGGCCGGCGTGCCGATCGACGAGGCCGGGACGACCCTGGGCGGCCTGATCAACCAAGTCTATCCGGACCTGAAGATCACCCACGTCCATCACGCGGGCAACTCCTCTGGTGTGGTGGACGGCGCAGCGGCAGTGCTCCTGGCCTCTCCGGCCTATGCGGCGGCCCACGGGCTCAAGCCCCGCGGCCGTGTCGTGGCCATGGCCAATATGGGCGACAGCCCGACCCTGATGCTCAACGCCCCGGTCCCGGCGGCCCGCAAGGTCCTGGCCAAGGCCGGGCTCACGGTGGACGACATCGACCTGTGGGAGATCAACGAGGCCTTCGCGGTGGTCGCCGAGAAGTTCATCCGCGACCTCAACCTGGATCGCGACAAGGTCAATGTGAACGGCGGGGCCATGGCCCTGGGGCATCCCATCGGCGCGACGGGATCGATCCTGATCGGCACGATCCTTGACGAGCTGGAACGCCGCGATCTGAAGCGCGGCCTGGTGACCATGTGCGCGGCGGGCGGCATGGCCCCGGCGATCATCATCGAGCGCATCTGACACGCTCTTGGCCAACACGGACGACAAATGAAAAGGCCCCGGCTTCCGCCGGGGCCTTTTTCAGTCGCTGGCGATGGTACTGCCTCTCAGGCTTGAACTGAGGACCTCCGGTTCCACAAACCGGCGCTCTAACCAACTGAGCTAAGGCAGCGCATCGCGAGGGAGTGTCTTTAGTCGGAGGCGCGAGCAGGATCAAGCACCGAAACAGCCCCCACAAAAGGAAAACGCCCCGGAGCCGAGACTCCGGGGCGTTCCTGTCTTTTCCGGTCTGGCCAGGCCCTATTGCGGGACCTGGAAGACGATCGGAACCGTGATGGCGCCGCCATCGACGGGTGCGCCGTCGAGGGTCTTCGGCTTCATCCGGAAGAGGCGCGACAGCTTGATCGCGGCATCCCCGAAGCCGTAGTCGGCAGGGTTCTCGGAGACCACGGAGCAGCCTTCGAGTGAGCCCCTGGCCGTCACGGTGCACGAGATCGTCGCGCGGCCGTTGACTTCCATCCGTTGTGCACGGTCCGGGTAGTACCGGGCCATGTCGTCCGAACCAGGCTTGCGGGCCCAGTCGGGACGCGTGATCACCGAAGCGCGCGGCGGCGGCGTAGCCACCGGCGGAGCGGCCGAGATCACCGGCGGAGCCGATTGTTCCACCCGCTTCTCAACGGGAGGGATCGGCAGCGGCGGCGGCGGCGTGATGTCCGGCGGCGGCGCAATCGGAGGTCGAGGCTGAACCACCGCCGGCGGAGGCGGAGGCTCATTGGTCGGCGGAGGCGGCGGCGGAGGAGGCGGCGGCGGCGGCGGCGGGGGCGGAAGCTCCACGTCTACGGCGTCGTCCGAATACTCTTTAAAGACCGACTCAAATTTCTGCTTCGCCAGATAGGCAAACAAAGCAGCGTGCAAACCAACCACAACCAGGGTGGCAACCCCGAAGGCGCCTAGACCCTTTTTGCGTCGCGGACCATCCGAAGTGAGCGGATCGTAGCGGCGATGCTCGGGCGTCTGTTGTTCAGCCATGCATTCACCCCTAGCTATCATCCCGGCCGATAAGCGCCACGCTGTAGAAGCCGTTATCCTGGAGGGTGTTCATAACCTCCATGAAAGCTCCGTAGCGCGTCTTTTCGTCAGCCCGGATGAAAATACGCTCCTTGGTCGGATCGCGTTTGCCGATGTTTTTCGCGAGGTCCTGCCCCATCTCATCCACGGTCGTCTGGTAGTCGCCGATGAAGACGTTACCGTTGGCCTTGATGGAGATGTAGACCGGTTTTGGCGGGTTTTGCGATGCTTTCGCGACCGCCGGCGGCAGGTTCACTTCGACCGACACGGAGGCTAGCGGAGCCGCCACCATGAAGATGATCAGGAGAACCAGCATGACGTCCACGAAGGGCGTAACATTGATCTCGCTGTTCTGTTCGACGTTGAACCTGTCGCCCCCACCGCCTGAGAGTTTGGCGGCCATCGCTTTTACGCCCCTTTGTCGAGCTGACGCGAGATGGCGTTCATAAGTTCAGCAACGAAGCCTTCCGAGCGGGTGCCGTAAGCCGAGATGCGGGTCTGGAAGTAGTTGTAGAAGATAACCGCAGGAATAGCGGCGAACAGACCGATACCGGTGGCGAGAAGCGCTTCGGCGATGCCGGGGGCGACGACGGCCAGGTTGGTCGTGTTGGTGTTCGCGATGCCGATGAACGAGGTCATGATCCCGTAAACCGTACCGAACAGACCGATGAACGGACCGCCCGAGCCGACCGAGGCCAGGAACACCATGCCGCCCGACAGACGCTTGGCCAGCGAGGACTGAACCGCGTTGATGGCGTAGGTGGCGCGGGTCAGGGTGGAGTCGCGGTGCTCGCCGGCGACGGCCAGACCGGCCTGACGCGAGAGCTCGACTTCCTGAGCTGCAGCAGAGGCCATATCCGCCATCGGGTTGCCTTCGAACTCTTCCGACGAACTGATGCGAGCGATATCAGCGATATTGCGCGCGCCGCGGAAGGCTTCCAGGAACTTGTCCGACTGCTTGTTCAGCGAACCGAACTCGAAAATCTTGGTGATCAGCAGAACCCAGGAGAAGATCGAGGCGAGGATCAGGCCGATCATAACGACCTTAACGACCACGCCAGCTTGCATGAACATGCCGACCGGGGTCAGCGAGTGGCTTTCCTTTTTGGCTTCTTCGGCGGCGGGCTCTTCAACCGGAGCCGGAGCCGGAGCAGCAGCGGCGTCAGCGGCCGGGACTGCGGCGCTTTCGGCGGCGGCCGGGGCGGGAGCCGCGGCGTCCTGAGCGAAAGCCGGGGCGCTTGCCATCAGCGCGAGTGCGCCGACGAGAGCGATGAGGGGGGTCTTCCGTTTAATGTCGAGCATCTGTCGCCAGTTCCTGATTGGTCTAGCACGTTTGGACCGAGGGTCGTCGCGCGAGAGCGTTTCTACCCTAACTCTGAATAGTCCCCTAAGGCGGTCGAAATCTCTTCCAACCTCAGCGGACCCGCTTCGCTGCGCTCGACCCGTTACGCCCCTCGCGAGGACCAAGCCCTCCAGAAGGATCGTTTCGAAGCGCGAATGGCCAAAGCCCCCGAAGAGGCTCTGACCTTACCCCAATGTTAGAATTGCGGCAGGGGTCCTTTGGCAACCCCTTTTCGTACCGTCAAGGGGTTCTTCTGGGCATAAAATTATCGTCGCAATTCCCCTTGCCCCCACCTTGCTGCACTGCACAAAAGCTAAATCAGGATTTGAGGGCGGTTTTTCCCTAGCAACGGGAATATTCGCGCTGCAGTGCAGCATGGAAACAAAACAGCGGTTGGTGAGAGACAGGCGCCCAGCCAACCAGGGCGATTGTAATCCAGCCTCGCCAGCGAGGCGGAACGCTCAGGCTGTGCGGCGGGCTGGACGGGGCGGTCCGGGCCAGCCAAGAGGTCGACCCAAACGGCCAGCCCCGCTGCAAAACATCAAACGAGGTCGGAAAGAGAAAAAAATGGTGCCTGGAGCCGGATTCGAACCAGCGACACGCGGATTTTCAATCCGCTGCTCTACCAACTGAGCTATCCAGGCCCTTGGGCCAAGCGGTTCGAAAACCGCTTCAGCGCCCGCCTTGCAGCGGGGAGCCGCGTCTATAGGCGAGGCCGATTTGGTTGTCCAGCGCCCTAATCGTCATTCCTGCGGATCTCTTCCGAGAGCGGATTCTCGTCGTCATCGTCGGTCCCGGAGACCACGTATCGACCCGACAGCCAGCGCTGCAGGTCGACGTCCGCGCAGCGCTTGGAACAGAAGGGTCGCGCCGCCGGATCGACCGGCTTGCCGCAGATGGGGCAGCCACTGCTCATGATGCAGACACCTCCATGTGGTCGACCGGCCAGCCTTCGACCGCTTCGACAACGAATCTGCGCCCCAGGCGGTCGGCGACGCCGGCGTCGAGCACGCTGAAAGCCGCCGCGACCAGGGGCGCGCAGCGGGCGATCAGGCGTCCGCCGGGATCGGCCCGGCCCTCGCGCTCCAGGGCTCGCGCCAAACGGCGCGCCATGGCCGGCGGGTTGGCCTGCCCGCGCTCATCCAGCAGTCGGTCGAGAATCGATCGGCCGCGTCGGGGAATCGTCATCTCCAGCGTGCCGAAGCGACTGATCGCCCCGATGGCCACGCCGGGATTGTCGACCGAGAAGGCGTTGCGGGCCGCCGTCGACAGGGCCTGGCCGTCATGACCGCGCCCGACCAGGTCAAAGACGACAATGCCGCCCAGCCCCTTCAGACGCAGAATCCGGGCTGCGACGCCCAGAGCGGCCATATTGGCCTGCCGAGCGGCGCGCTTGGCGTCGAGACCCTCACGGGCGCCCAGATCCACATCGATCGCCACCAGGGCTCTCGTAGGCTCGATGCTGATATCGCCACCACCGGGCAGGGCGAAGAGGGTTTCCAGCGCTTCGGCCTCGGCCGCCTCGACGGCAGCCAGGGCCGATTCGCCGCTGGTGGGCGATCCGGATTTCACCAGCAGACGCAGCTGTTGTTCGACGGTGAAGGCCGGCTCCAGCACGCGAGGCTCGCCCTCCCCTTCCCCGATGAAACGGGCCACGGCCGACTTGTCGCGGCGCGAAGGGGTGCGGATCTCGATCTCGACCAGACCGCCCTCGACCAGCTTGGGCATGTCGGGACGCTGGGGCAGCAGCACGTCCTGGCCGCCGGGCAGCTGGACGAAGGCCGAGGCGAAGGCTTTTTCGATCTTGCGAATGCGGGCCACGCCGCGAACGCCTTCGACGTCCAGCGGATCATCGCCGTCCCAGGTCGCGATCAGCCGCTCGGGGCGACCGTCCAGGGTGACGACGCCGACGGTCTCGCCGACGCCCCTATAGAGATAGGCGCGACGTTCACTCATGATGCTTTCCAGCCCAGCCCGCGCAGCAGGTTCAGCGTCTCGTACAGCGGCAGGCCAACGACGCTCGTATAGGAGCCGTGCAGGTCGATGATGAACCCGCCGGCCACGCCCTGAACAGCATAGCCGCCCGCCTTGCCGCGCCATTCGCCGCCGGCCAGATAGTCGGCCTTCTCGAGATCGGAGAGCAGCTTGACCTGCACCCGGGTCTCGACCAGTCGCGAGGCCTCGCGGCCATCCGGCGCGATGACGGCGACGGCGGTCAGGACCTTGTGGTTGCGACCCGACAGCAGGGCCAGGCACTTGATCGCCTGGTCCTCGGTCTCGGCCTTGGGCAGGATGCGACGTCCGACCGCGACAACCGTGTCGGCGGCCAGGACGAAGTCGCCCGGAGCCCGGCCCGCCACAGCGCGCGCCTTTTCCCGCGCCAGGCGCAGGGCGTGGAGACGCGGGGTCTCGTCACGCAAGGGCGTTTCATCGATGTCGGCGGGATCGATCCGGTCGGGCGTGACGCCGACCTGCGCGAGCAGGTCCAGGCGCCGGGGACTCGCGCTGGCCAGAACCAGCGCCGGCTGGACGGCCGTAGCGGAAGCCATCGCCCCTACTTGAAGCGGTAGGTGATACGGCCCTTGGTCAGGTCGTAGGGGGTCATTTCAACCAGCACCTTGTCGCCGGCCAGCACGCGGATGCGGTTCTTGCGCATCTTGCCGGCGGTGTGGGCGATGATCTCGTGAGCGTTTTCCAGCGTCACGCGAAAGGTCGCATTGGGCAGCAATTCGCTGACCGTACCGGGAAACTCAAGAAGTTCTTCCTTAGCCATCAGGCCTCTCAATTGGAGCAAACAGATAGCCGCGAGGACGCCCCGACCGGGTGGTCGAGACGTGAGCCGTCGCGGCGAGGCGCCTCTATAGCGCATTCACCCCCCGAACGTCGATGGCGCGCCGAAACGTCTCTTGATGGCGTCGGCCAGACCATCACGGACCTCGCGATAGGCCTCAAGCCGGGCCTCGCGGGAGCCGTCGACCAGGGTGGGATCATGGGTCGGCCAGTACTCGATATCGACCGCCCGGTCCCGCGCCAGCTCGACGGCGCGGTGCTGGGCCTCAGGCGTCAGCGAGACGACGACGTCGAAACTGTCGTCTTCCAGCTGGGCGAAGGTCTTGGGTTTGTGATCGGAAACGTCCAGCCCCAGCTCGTCCATCACGGCGACGACAAAGGGGTCGATCCCCTCATCGGTGGGGTCGCCGCGCAGCCCGCACGAATCAACGAAGGCCCGGGTGCCGTAGAACCGCTTGAACAGTCCCTCGGCCATGGGGGAGCGCACCCGGTTGTAGTTGCAGGTGAAGAGAACGGCGTCCGGCAGAGCAGGCAACGCGCCCTAGCCTCGCCAGTGCAGCGCGCAGATCAGGGTGAACAGGCGGCGCGCGGTGTCGAGGTCGGTCTTGACCTTGCCCTCCAGTCGCTCGCGCAGCAGGGACGAGCCCTCGTTGTGCAGACCGCGCCGGCCCATATCCAGGGCCTCGATCTGCTGGGGCGTCGAATTGCGGATCGCCGAGTAATAGCTGTCGCAGATCATGAAGTAGTCCTTGATCACCCCCTTGAAGGGCGACAGGGACAGCAGATGCCGGCGCTCGTAATTGGGACCGCCGATATCGAAGGCCAGCCGGTTCTCGATCAGCGACAGCTTCAGGTCATAGGGACCGCCCTTACCGTCCGCCGGCTCGAAATAGTTCGAATCGAGCAGATCGAAGATCGCGACCTGACGCTCCTGCTCCTGGTCGCGCGAGGCGGCGGCGAGGCTGTCGTCGTCGATGACGATCGACTTCAGGTGCTGGTTGGCGTTGGCGTCGGTCATGGGTCGCCCAAGCTTTGCGCGTCAGCCGGCCGAAGGCAACCGGCCCAGTCGGATTTGGGCCGAAAGGGCGTGGGCCGGCAGTCCCTCGGCCATGGCCAGGGCCGCCGTGTGCGGACCCAGGATCGCGAACGAGGCCGCATCGCACTTCACGATCGAGGTGCGCTTGAGGAAGTCGTAGATCGACAGCCCCGACTGGAAACGCGCCGCGCGGCTGGTGGGCAGCACGTGGTTGGAGCCGGCCACATAGTCGCCGATGGCTTCGGGCGTCAGGCGACCCAGGAAGATCGCGCCGGCGTGGCGCACCCGGTCGGACAAACGCTCGGGATTGTCGAGGGCGAACTCGACGTGCTCGGGGGCGATGGCGTCGACTAGGGCCGGGCTCTCGTCCAGCGGCGCGATGATCACCGCGCCGTGGTCGCGCCACGAGGCGGCGGCGTCTTCACCGGTAGCCAGGGTCTTGAGGCGCTCAAGCACGGCGGCCTCGACGGCGTCGGCGAAAGCCGGGTCGTCGGTGATCAGGATCGACTGGGCGGCGGGGTCGTGCTCGGCCTGGCTCAGCAGGTCGGCGGCGATCCAGTCGGGATTGTTCTGGTTGTCGGCCACCACCACGATCTCGGAGGGACCGGCCAGGGCGTCGATGCCGACCACGCCGTACAGGCGGCGCTTGGCGGCCGTGACATAGGCGTTGCCGGGGCCGACGATCTTGTCGACCGACTGGATCGGTCCGGCGCCATAGGCCAAGGCCGCGACGGCCTGGGCCCCGCCGATGCGCCAGATCTCGGTGACGCCGGCTTCCTTGGCGGCGGCCAGCACGGCGGGCTGCAGCTTGCCGGGCGGGGTGACCATGGCGATGCGGTCGACCCCGGCCACCTGGGCGGGCACGGCGTTCATCAGCACGGTCGAGGGATAGGCCGCGCGGCCGCCTGGTACATAGACGCCCACGGCCTCGATCGGCGTCCAGCGCCAGCCCAATTGCACCCCGGCCTCGTCGGTCCAGGCCTGGTCGGCCGGACGCTGGCGGGCGTGATAGGCGCGGATGCGGGCGGCGGCGAAAGCGATGGCCTCACGCACGTCGGCGGGCGTCTGCGCGGCGCCGGCCTCGATCTCCTCGGCCGTGACGCGGACGGTCTGTTCGGTCAGGTCGACGCGGTCGAACTTGCGGGTCAGGTCCAGCACGGCCTGGATGCCGCCGGTGCGGACGGCGTCCAGCACCTGAACGACCGAGGCGTCGACATCCGCGGGCGATCCCCGATCCTCGTCCAGGAAGGCCTTGAAGGCGGCGGCGAAATCAGGAGCGGAAAAGTCGAAGCGGCGCATGGGGTGTAGATGCGGGTTTTTGCGTGGGAGACAAGGGGTGTTGGCGCAGTTGCGCCCTCCTGACCTGCTTCGCAGGTCGTCCTCCCCCGGAGGGGGAAGATGAGGGTCGGCGCGTTTCATCTTCCCCCTCCGGGGGAGGACGGCTGCGCAGCAGCCCGTAGGGGGCAAGTCTGGCGGACACGGTTTCGCAGCCTCGCGCGGAAACCGCCGAGTTGATGGGAAGGGTCGCGGAGCGTCCGGGCCTCGCCCGGAGGATGGGATAGTTGAATACCGTTTCGACGAAGACAGACGCTCCGCGTGATCTTCAGACGGAAGCCTTCGAGGCGCGGGGTTTTAACCCGCTCCCGACATTCGGCCTCCGGCGGGTGGAGGGGTTAGCGACCCCGTCCAGACCGCATGGGCGATTTCAGCCCATGCCTGCTGCGCTTCGTGCGGGCGTCGCCAAAGGGCGTTCCCAGCGGTCCCGGTCCGGCTTCAACGCGTCCGGCCCCCGCAAGGACCGATCCGCTCCACCAGACCCTGCCGGGCCTTCAGACGACGGCCGACGGACGCTTCCCGCTCGACCACCCCTGACAGCCGCAACGGTCGCCGTACGTGCGCCCTTCCCGTGCTGTCAGGTGAGATTGATTATGCGGGCGGTTTCGGCGCGTCTGATTGGCGCGATCGATTATTTTACAAGCGGTTGATTGGGTTGGCATTTGTTCGGGAAAGTACGGGGATTGAGCGCGGTCTATCCCCGAACGCCCAGCCCTCTCCCCGGGGGAGAGGGAGGGACCCACGCTTGCGTGGGAGGGTGAGGGGTTACACCGTCAGCCGTCCTGGCGCCCGAAGGCCTTGCCTTGTCCGGAGCGGCTTCGCAAACCCCTCATCCTCCCACGCCTGCGGCGCGGGCCCCTCCTTCTCCCTCTGGGAGAAGGGTTCGATCTGGGCGCCCCGCCCGCCTTGCGCCGAAGGGAGCCATCCTTAAATCTCACGGCGAGACGATCGCCGGTCTGTCCAGGTTGCTCAAGGACGGCGCTCCGCGCCGCCGCGGAGCGGCTGGCCGCAGGCCAGTCCTTGACCAACCTGGACAGTCCGGCACGCTGCAACCTCCAGGAGATTTAAGGATGAGCGGGACGCGGGGCGTCCGCTTGTTGGATGGGCGGGGATGTCTGCTTCCGACCCTGAGCGGACGTTCTGAATCCCTCTCTCTATGAGAGAGGGGTTCCGAGGTCCGCTCCCCACCCCGAACTGACAGTCGAAATGTCCGCTCTCCGCACCGACGGCCGCATTCTCCGGTACCGGCAAGTCCCCCCCCCTCAAACCCGCCTTCAGTCGCCGCCTCCGGCCCGAGCCACCCGCATCATCCCCCAATAAACCGCCCCCGCGATCCCCAGCCCCACAAACCACGCATACGTGTAAAGCCCGGTCCAGAACGCCCCCACGCCGACAAACAGGTGCGGCGCGGCCGAGGCCAGGAACCCCGGCAGGTTCGGCGCGACGCCCACCGCCAGGGCGGCCAGCGCCGCCGGGTTCCAGCCGCCGCGATAGGTGTAGGCGCCGTCCTTGGCGTACAGGTCATCCACCGCCAGCACGGTCTTGCGCAGCAGCCAGTAGTCGACGATCAGGATCCCCGCGATCGGCCCCAGCAGCGCGCCATAGCCGACCAGCCAGACGAAGATGTAGCCTTGGGTGGTCTCCAGCAGCTTCCACGGCATGATCAGCACCCCGATGCCGGCCGTGATCCAGCCGCCGATGCGATAGGTGATCTTGCTGGGCCACAGGGCCGAGAAGTCATAGGCCGGGCCGACCAGATTGGCGGCGATGTTGCAGCACACCGTGTCGAGGCTGATGATCAACAGGCCGATCACCACCGCGATGCCGCCGATATCGCCGGCCAGTTGCACCGGATCCCAAACCGCTTTGCCGAACACGATCACCGTCGCCGAGGTGGTGATCACGCTGACCAGGGCCAGCAGGCCCATGGGGATCGGCAGGCCGATGGCCTGGCCCAGGATCTGGTCGGCCTGTTTCTTCGCAAAGCGCGTGAAGTCGGGAATGTTCAGGGCCAGGGTCGCCCAGAACCCGACCATGGCCGTCAGTGCCGGTACGAAGACGCTCCAGAACTGGCCGGCCTTGGGGCCGCCGTCGACGAAGGCCGAGGGCTGGTGGAAGATCGGACCCAGCCCGCCGGCCTTGTCCATCGCCCACCAGACCATCAGGGCGCAGATGACCAGCTTGATCGGCGCGGTCCAGGTCTCCAGCCGGCGCACAGCGGTCAGGCCCTTGGTGACGAACAGCAGCTGGATGCCCCAGAAGGCCAGGAACGCC
Source organism: Caulobacter sp. ErkDOM-C (assembly GCF_048541825.1). Taxonomy (GTDB): domain Bacteria; phylum Pseudomonadota; class Alphaproteobacteria; order Caulobacterales; family Caulobacteraceae; genus Caulobacter. The sequence continues at coordinate 2,313,147 of NZ_CP183332.1, forward strand.
AGCAACTGGCCCAGGCCGATGCCCAGCAGCGGGATCGGCGCGCCCACCAGGCTGCGGCCCATAATGACGCCCAGCAGGGTCAGCAGCGCGCCGCCGCCGATCCAGGTCTGGATGCCGTACCAGCCGCAGGCCACCACCGCCCGGGCGACGGCGGGGATCCGCGCGCCCTTCCAGCCGAACGAGGCCCGCGCAAGCACCGCATAGGGCACGCCGTGCCGCGCCCCCGCATGGCCGATCAGCAGCATGGGAACCAGCACGACCAGATTGCCCAGCAGCACGGTCGCCACCGCCTGTCCGGCCGACATGCCCTGCTCGATCAGGCCCGAGGCCAGCATGTAGGCGGGCACGCAGATGACCATGCCCAGCCACAGGGCCGCGAAGTGCCACCAGCGCCAGGTGCGTTGCGCCTCGCCCGTCGGGGCCAGGTCTTCATTCCAGAGATCGCGGTCGGGGGCGCTCATGCGTCGGCTTCCCGCGGGCGCAGGACGTCAGCTCGCGCCGGCCCCCGCCTCGGACGCGAGGGACGAGCTTAGGTGGGGTTTGGCTTGCGTGGCAAATGGCGGAGGCGCGTCACGGTCAGCAACGCCGCCTCCGTCGTCGGCGGCTAGGTCAGTCCCGCATAGGCCAGGGTCGCGATGCCGGCGACCATGACCCCGAACAGGCTGACCAGGGCCAATCGACCCCAGTCGAAACAGGGGCCGCCATGCCGCAGCACGGGCGGAGCGGGTTTGGTGATGTCGCACGCAGCAAAAAACACCGACTGGGTTTCCCCGGTCGCATAGGACTTCCTGGCCATGACGGCCTCCTAACGATGCTCACGCCTCTGACGGGCGCATGGCGTTAACCTAGCACCGTTCCCCCGTCGGGCGAGTTCGCCGGCGATCACTAGCGCGTGGGACGAATCCTCGGCGCCGCCACTGCCTGTTTGGAAGTCAGATTCAAGGCGTGCCCGCAAATCGAGCAGGGCGCCTAGTCGGCGTGCCCCGGCCGGTGGGGGGTGGCCCAGGGCTCGGAGACATCGGCCAGCACCACGTCCAGGCAATCGACGCCGACCCGCAGGTCGCCGCCGCCGGCGAAGGTCAGCAAGACCGTGCCGCCGGGGGCCTCGCCGGGCTCGAAGGCGATGGCCAGCAGCTCGACGATGGCGCCCTTGGCGTCACGCTTGAGGTTGCGGGCCTGGACGCCCGTAACGTCGCCCAGTTGCAGGGCCGAGCGCACGCGTTCGCCTGATACCTTCTTGCCGCCGGCCTCCCAGCGAAAGCGATTGCAGGCCAGGGTCAGGGTCTTGCCGTGCGCGTCCCAGCGAATGTCGCCGATCTTGGCGACGGCGTCCTGCAGGGCGGCGGAGATCACCGCCAGGTCGTCGGCGTCCTGGGCCAGCAGTCGCAGGGCGGGAGCGGTCTTTGCCATCTAGAGTTCGGCCTCTCCGTCGTCCTTGATGCGGCGCACCTGCGCCCCACAGGCCGTGAGCTTTGCTTCCAGACGCTCGAAACCGCGATCCAGGTGATAGATGCGCGAGACGATCGTCTCGCCGCGCGCCGCCAGGCCGGCGATCACCAGGCTGACCGAGGCCCGCAGATCGGTGGCCATCACCTCGGCGCCTTCCAGCTGGGCGACGCCGCGCACGCGGGCCTCGCCACCCGACACCGAGATGTCGGCGCCCAGGCGCATCAGCTCCGGGGCGTGCATGAAGCGGTTCTCGAAGATGGTCTCGCGGATGCGGCTCTCGCCGTCGGCCAGGGTCATCAGGGCCATGAACTGGGCCTGCAGGTCGGTGGCAAAGCCCGGATAGGGCGCGGTCTCGATGTCGACCGCCTTCAGGCGATCGCCGTTGCGACGGATGATGACGCCGTCGCTGGTGCGTTCGACGCCACAACCGGCCTCTTCCAGCTTGTCCAGCAGGCTGTCGATCAGGTGCGGGCGGGCATTGGTCAGCCGCACCTCGCCGCCGGCCATGGCGGCGGCGACGGCATAGGTGCCCATCTCGATCCGGTCGGGGATCACCGCATGGGTCGCACCGTGCAGACGGGCGACGCCGGTGATGGTCACGGTCGGCGTACCCGCGCCCTCGACCTTGGCGCCCATGGCGTTGAGGCACTCCTGCAGGTCCAGCAGTTCGGGCTCGCAGGCGGCGTTGTGCAGCACCGTGACGCCATCGGCGATCACGGCGGCCAGCATGGCGTGCTCGGTGGCGCCCACCGACACGAACGGGAAGGTGATTTCCGCGCCCTTCAGGCCGCGCGGGGCCTGGGCGTAGACATAGCCCTCGTGCAGATCGATCTTGGCGCCTAGGGCCTCCAGGGCCTGCAGGTGCAGGTCCACGGGCCGCGCGCCGATGGTGCAGCCGCCGGGCAGCGAGACCTTGGCCTGGCCGGTGCGGGCGATCAGCGGACCCAGCACGTTGAACGAGGCGCGCATCTGGCGGACCAGGTCATAGGGCGCAAAGCCACTGGTGATCTCGGGCGCGTGCAGGATCGTCTGCTGGCCGTCGGCGCCGTCGCTCTCGGTGACGCTGACGCCAAGCCGCGAGAGCAGCTTGCCCAGGAACCGGGTGTCGGCCAGGCGCGGCATGTTGGTCAGGCGCAGCGGCTCATCGGTGAGCAGGCTGGCGGCCATCAGCTTGATGGCCGAGTTCTTGGCGCCGCTGACCGGGATGTCCCCGTGCAGCTGCGCGCCGCCGATGATGGCGATGCGATCCAAAATGACGTCCCTCGAGCGCGCGACGGGGACGGATCGTCGCGCGGGTCACATGTGAGGGGCGGGTTCTATCCGTTGCAAGAGGGCATGCAAGGGGCGTGGCTCAAATGGGCGCGGAAAGGTCATAGGATCGGCCATCGGGCCAGCGCAGATCATGGGTCGTGCTCGCCAGATCCAGGGCCACCTGGGCCAGGTCGAGGGCCCGCCTTGTCGCCTGCAGGCCATCCAGACCGAACGCCGCCTTGCCGTGTTCGCTGTCGAACTGGCCGCCGTCGCCGATCAGACGCACCGCGCAGCAGACCTCGTCCGACTCCGGCGCGGCATAGGGCGCTGAAATTTCCAGGATCAGGGCGACTCGCGTCCCGTCGCCGTGCGCGACGCCCTCTAGGCGACGCATGACGCTGTAAGGCTGCGGCGCCGCCTCGGCGGCGGCGAGCGCCCTCTCCTCACCGCTCCGTGCCGGTCGGGCCGCGGCTTTGCGCCTGCGCAGGTTGGTCCTGAGCGCTTCGGCGAGCCTGGCTTCACGGAGGGATTTGTCGTCTGGGATCGGCATGGGCGAGGGGTGCGGCGACGAAGTCTGTGGGTCAAGTCGCATTTAGGCTTTGCATTCGCGATTTGGCTCGCTATACGCCCCTCCTCTTCGCCGCGGTAGCTCAGTGGTAGAGCGCATCCTTGGTAAGGCTGAGGTCCAGGGTTCGAGTCCCTGTCGTGGCACCATGGAGCCCCAATCCCTCAAAGGGTTGGGGCTCCAACCTCATCTCACGCTCTATAGTGTCAGACGAGAACGCGGAGAGACTATCGCCCCGAAAACTGGGGAGATTATGGGGAGCGCGTTCCCCGTGCGTACCTGTCTCCAAGCCCACGGATTCGGTCGCTCCATCACCCATTGTTGGCGGCATCATGCCGACTTGCGCCTGATGTGCTGCAGCTGCCCCAAATGCGGCATGGCGCGCTGGACGCGCCGCCCGGACGCTGAAAGCCCCTCCACCCACTGGGGACGGCAGGCCAGAGGTCGAGGCGCCTTGACGGTTGGCCACCACGGCCGGCGCGGAGCGAGCTGCGCATGGACGTCCAGACGATAGCCTGCTGAGGGCGGGCCTACCGGGAGAGCGAAGCCGCCGCGCCGGGATCGTAATGAAAGCTTGAAAAGGGTCCAACCGGCCACTCGGCGAGGGACCATATCCCGACGACCATGAGACCGAGAACGAGATAGGCGGCCGAGAAGGGCGCGAGGTTTCGCAGAGCGTCGGCGAGGCTGAACCCGGGCCGCCAGCGCCGGCAGTAGAGTACCACGAGGTAGATCCACGGCTGCAGCGGCGAGACGATGTTCAGGGCGCCATCGCCGATCCGGAAAGCCGCCGTCGACATATCTGGCGATATGCCGAGCAACATCAGCATCGGAACGATGATCGGCGCCAGAATGGCCCATTTCGCCGTTGCTGAACCGACAAGGAGATCAAGGACGGCGGTGACGAGCACGATCGTCATCAGGATCAAGGGGGGCGCCAGGTGCGCGTCCGCCAGGGTGCGCGCGCCGGACAGCATCAGGACCGTGTCCACTCTGGATGCGTGCAGTACGGACAGGAACAAGGCGATCAGGATTGCGAACAGGATGAAGGGCGCCAGGCGCGCCAGGCCGTCAACCACCGCAGCGTGAACGGCCATCGGACTGGTAAGCGTGCCGGTCACTGCGCCATAGGCCCAGCCGGCGCTCAGCAAGACCAGTGTCAGACAGGCGGGCATGGCGCGGAAATATGGCGTGAGAACGGCTCTCAAATCGTGGCCGCCATCGGGTGCGGATGCGCCCCAGCGGATAACCGCTATGAAGACGAGCGCCGCTGCGAGCGCCGCGAGGCCTGCCCAGATCATGGCCATGCGTTCCGCCGGCTGCAGGCTTGCCTGCAGTTCAAGGGCTTCGGGACGAGCTTCGGCGGTCGACGGGGTGCGCGGGAACCAGCGGGGCTCGAGCCAGCGCTCAGCAATCGCCCAGGTGGCCCCGGCATAGATTCCGGCCACGGCAAGCAGAATGAACCAGTTGCCGAACAGGGCGTACCGCCAGTCGGGCGCAACGCTGCGGGCCGCATCTTCGGTCAGCTGGAGCAGAATGATGTCGGGTATGCCCGGGCCTAGACTTGCGGCGAAGCCCCCCGAAAAGGCGGCGAAAGCAATCAGGATGCCCAGAACGGGATCGCGACCGCGGGCCGCAAAAACAGCGCCAGACAAGGGCAGGTAAACAAGTATGAGCGCATCGGAAATCTGGTGAAACAGGTATCCCGTCAGGATGACAACGGGCGTGAGCAGCGCCGCGGGCATGAGTGACAGGCTGCCGCGAACCACGGCGGCAAAGAGCCCGGACCGATCGGCCACGGCGGTGCCCAGCGCCAGCAGCAGAAAGATCCCGAGGGGGGGGAAAGCGGTTACCGTTGCCGGCGCCTGGGTCAAAAGGTGCGCGAGCGTTTTGGCCGACAGGATATCAACCGTGATCAGTCGACCCGATATCGGGTCAACGGCGCTCAGGCCCGTCAGCAAGGCGATCATCGCAGACACGGCGGCCAGCGCCGCAAGGCCCAACAGCGCCGTCCGCAACCGGCCAGGGGTCCAAACGCGCTTGATCATCGGAACGCGCGGCGACGCCGTCTGCCAGGCACAGTCCGGCTGGCTGAGCTCAAGCGGATTCTCTGCTGTTTACCAAAGCTCGCCAAGCAGACCTCAAGATCAGTAGCCTAGCTAGCGCCATGATTTTCGAGTCCCCGAGATCGGTGTCTCTGGATAGATGTCTGAAAAAACCATCGTTGTGCAGGGTGCGCAAACATGGATCGATCTTGCACGCCGCTATAGCGGCCTTCGCTATCCCCGTACACGTCCAGACATAACGATTAAAATACCCGAAGTGAGTAATAAGCGCGAAAACAACCATCCTCAGCTGTGCTGCGCTAGATCGTTGAACATTACACTTTGCCTCCGGGCGCAGGATTCGCGGGGTGCGCGCCCATGCCATGTGTGGCCGTCCAGGCAGAGTGTTGCGGTCACGCGCCAGCCGTGCTCAGACAAAAGCGTCAGGGTGCAGCGCAAAGGCTGGGGCTGTAAATTCGGATGGCTGTTATGGAAAATGGCGTGAAAAACGATCTGGAACAATATCCTAGCGCTCACATGCTTGGCTTCCTGTTTTCCCAGAACGTCGACTACCTGATGAGTATTATGTCGGTATATTTGGAGCTGTTTGACGGCGACGCGACAACCATGCTGATATTTTTTACAATGGCGAGGACGTCTGTCGACCATCTCAATCGCCAGAATGTCCCGCGTGCGGAGGCCGCAGACGGCGTCTTCCCCGATACCCTGCGCCGACCGGTAGCCGCCTTGAGCATCGCCAACTATCTGGGCCTGCCCTACGAAACCACCCGTCGACACGTCATGAAGCTGGTCGCGAGCGGCTATTGTCACCGCCAGGGATCAAGAGAGTTCCTGATCTCCTCCGAGACGCTTTCGCGTCCTGAATTTGCCGATCTGGCCAAGCAATCCTTTGCGTTGACCAAGACATACCTCGAGACGATCCGCCCCTACATCGCGACCTGACGCGTCTGACCGGAAAGGCTGGCGGCTCCGTCAGGTGTAGATGGCCCGCCTGGGCCTTAGCGCGCCCGTGCCGCCACGGGGGGCTGGTGAGGTCGCCCTTCACCCGGACCGCTGCGCGGCAGCCTGGTCCGACCCGCGTCCCAGTTGGGATGGGTCAGGGGCATGCCAAAGTACCAGCCTTGGCCGTACTCGATCCCGACCTCGGCCAGTAGCGCGGCAATCGGGGGCGTTTCGACCATTTCGGCCACGGTTTCCGCCCCAAGGGCCTTGCACAGACCGGCCAGGTGCTTGAGCAGAATGTAATTGCGGCTCCCGCGCTCAAGGTCTCGCACGAAGCGACCGTCGAATTTGACGATGTCGACCTCCAGCGCACTCAGATATTCCAGCGATGCCGAGCCTGCGCCGAAATCATCGATACAGACGCGAAAGCCAGCGTCCCGAAGGCCTTTCAGGGTCGCGGCAGCCTCTTGAAGACAACGCACGGCCGCGGTTTCGGTCAGCTCGATCAGCAAGCGCCCACGCAGGGAAGGGTCGCCCGACGTGGCCTTGAGGAAGGGCGACAGGAAGCGCTCGTCGAGCAAGGAGGCGCCGCTGACATTCACCGCAATGCTCACATGGGGGTGGGCTGCGAGGTGACGACAGGCGCAGCGCACCACCGCCAGATCGAAGTCGACGATCATGTCCAGCTCTTCGGCCATCCGGATGGTGTCCGCCGGGCTGACATCGGGGTCGAAGCGCGCCAGGGCTTCAAAGTGGTGCAGCACGCCGCCGCCGAGGGTGACGATGGGCTGAAAAGCCAACTGGAACGTGTCGTTGGCGAGCCGCGTCCTGAAGCGGGCGGCATCCTGCACCACGCGGTTCAAGGTCGCTTCGAAGCCACGGACCGAGGCGTCGGCGCCCTCGGCGATATAGCAGTCCAGAGCGTAGCGCATGGCCTTCAAGGCCTGGGCAGGGTTCTCCAGGTCGACCTTGAGGTCGGCAATGGCCGGCTTGATACCGGTGACAGCCTCGAGCTGCTCGGCGACAGGCCCGGGCGGGACCGAGGCGTCACGGAGTATGGCGAAACGGCCTTCGGCGATTTCGGAGGCGCCGCCGGCGATCGCCTGGGCCTGCAGCACTCGGCCGACAATTTTGCGTCGGAGATTGGCCATGTCCGTCGGCAGGGCCGCCATGGCCTCGCCGTAACCCTCCAGTTCGACAAGATCCAGCCTGAGTGGCAGGCCGTCCTTTCGGGCCTGCCGCATCAGGTCCGACGCGATCGCGCAAAACCCGTCCCGGTCAGCAAGTTCGTCCGAGGCTGCGCCGGCGTCGAGCGCGGTGGCGCTCAGAGCGCAGGACAGATTCGCCCCGCGCTGCGGCAGGCGAAAGACCGAAAGGCTGGCCGTGCGCGCTGGCCGGGAGCCGGGCGCAGATCTCAGCCTGACCCGGAAGGGCCCCTGGCGCTCTCCGGGCGAGACGGTTGGGCCAATCGCCGCCATCATCGCTGCGTCCTGATCGTCAAGCACCGCATTCCAGCCGCAGCCGACCAGGGCGTCATCATCGAAGCCCGTCAGATGTTCAGCGGCGCCCAAGGCGAACAGAATGCTGCCAGCATCGCTGATCTCGAAGACCAGATCGGCCCCGGCAACCGCCAGGCCGACGAGACGCACACTCTGCTGGGCAAGATCAGCTCCAGGCATTGGTCTTCCCGTGCAGGCTGGAGGACAGCCCCTCCTCGAAATCAATGAAAATATCCGTCAGTTCGGATGCCTTCACTTTCGAAAGATTTGAATTTCGAGACCAGTACGTCCAGTAACTGACGACATGCTGTATTGCGCCGATCTCCTCGCCAATATCCATGAATATATCGGGTGCAGAGATCAGGAATTGACGAAAGGCGGCTGACTGGCCCTCGTTGACGAGCAAGCCATAGGCGTCATCGTATCGAAGGATGACATTTCGAATGCGTTCAATGGACGTGCGAATGGCGCCTTCGATGCGCAATTTCGCCTCGGCGATATAGGCGTCGCTGGCCGCATCGCGTCGCCCGAGGGGCGCAATCGCCTTGATCTCTCTGAGAACAGATCCCAGGCTTGGATAGGTGTCGTGCAAAACCCACTTGTAGTAAAGAAGACCTCTCCAACAGAATATGCCGTCCTGATATTCTTTTTCGCTAAGTCGAAGAAGCTTTTTCAGAGGCTCAAAGCTTTTGTCAGGGCTCGACGATAGCAATTTCTCTGCCAGTCGGTCTGCTGAGTTGACAACCGCCGTGGCCTCATCGCCGCCACCGGTCATGCGCACGAGGCCCACCAACTGCTGACTGACATAGCTGTGCATTTTCCCGACGTCGGCGTCTGAAATGCAGAAGTAGTCTCGCGAAGGCTCAATACCGCTTCTGCGAAGGTGCTCGCGCAGCAGAAAAGGATCCAGCGAAGGCAGTTCATCGATCAGATCAAGCACCTTGCGGTCCGATCTACCGAATTTGACGTCATCTCCGAACATGTCCTCCGAGACTGCATCAAAATTTTTCTGCCCGACGAATAGACAATGAGCGCCAAAGCGAAAATCATCAACGTCGAAAGGTACGAGAATCTTCGTCGCATTAAATCGCGGCTCTTCAAAAATATCGACTTCGTGCGGACGAACCCGATGCTTAATAATAACAGAGCTCTCTAGTATCTTGTTGCGAAACAGGCGGGATTTATCACTGGCAATCAACCCAGATCGGCTTCGACTGATTTTGGCAAGATTCAAAATCCGCGTTGTCGAAGCGGTTTTCTGAATGTGCGTCAGTCGTCTGACCGTTCTGTCTCTTTCCATGCGACGACCCCCAAAAACTGGAGTTATCGACTAGTTGGAATAGTGTTACCGTAAAGCTTACAAAATAGACGAGCCCCGTAATCTTGCCATTCTTAACAGAAGCATTGTATCCATAATGAGTAATATGAGTCGGTCGCACCGGTTGATGGTTTCGCGAGTTAACAAAAGGTAAATTACCTATTGATTGGGGATCGAAGTCTCAAAATGGCAGACCTTCGGGCGGCGCTTTACTCAGAATAGGTACAAAACCAATTGAGAAGCGTGCGGCTGGCGATTAACCCCTTAAGCATGCCGCCACACAGGCTGCACATTGGAAACGGGGTGCGAATAGCCCCGAATGTTATCGAGAGGGGGTTTCTGATGTCGATACCGCTTCAAGCCGGCGCGGTTATTGACTGGAGCGGCAATGCCGCTGTCAGGCGAGCGATGTCCGTGGTCGAGGTCAATGCCAAGGTTGCCCAGGCAACGACGGCGCCGGACGGCAAGGCTTTGGCACATGCCGACGGCCAGAATCAAAGGCTGGTGATTGAACAGGACAAACCGACCGGTTCCTTCGTCTACAAAACCGTTGACCGGCTCAATGGGGACGTTCTGTTTCAGTATCCTTCCGATGAACTTCTCCGGCTCAGAAACAACCCCGCCTACGTTTCCGGAGCGGTGTTTTCCAAAAGCGCATAGACCGCCTCGCCGTCCGGCCGGACCCGTCACGAACGGCGCCTGAGGTCTGGCGAATCTCTCCCTCTGGCCTTGGAGATCCGGGCGCTGCGGCAACCATCGCGCGCCCGTGACCTGCGACTGCACTGGCCCGCTGGCTTCGCGAGGGCGAGCGCTGTGGGCCGTATGCTCTTCCGGGGCTTTACCTCGGCGGCTCAAAGGCCAGCCGTCATCGGGGTCATTCTTATGATCTTCTCCAGCCTGGATACGCCTTTTGGATAATGACAGGTCGATTAGACGACTGACGAATCTTTCCAGGACCTCATCGACGGCGCGCGTTTTGAACCTGTACGACGTGCATCGGCGACATTGTGGCGTACCCGCCTTCGAAAAGGCGCCGTTGTTCAAAAATCGCGTTCTGAACCGGGCAATTATTCTCAAGCACAAGCTGAGGGGCAATGAGCTTGAGATGTTTGACTCGCACGTCGGGTCGGCGACAAAAGTTCTTTTGCCCATCGACGCTGGCGACCTCAGAGCCGGGGCCCACTTCTTCTTCGTTGGCCAGAAAGATTTCGAGGCGGTGACCGAGGAAGCCTTTGGCGCCGATCTGCGGCCGGGCGCTCGCGACCGGAACGTTCTGGACCAGATTGACCAGCTGCCGTCCCTCGACCCGTTCCTGCTGCGGGAATATCTCCGGCGCTTCGGAATCGAGCCGGCGCGGGAGTATTTCAACATCTCCGACGCAGACGTCCTGAACATGCAGAAATTTGTCCAGATGGACATTCAGGCCCTGTCGGCCTTGTCGGGCGGCGATCAGCCCGGAGTGACCTCCGGCAAGCTTGTGGACAAGCTGCTCTCGCCGCGTCCTGAGGTCGACTTCGGCCCTCTGCGCGAGGTTCTGAGACTTGAGGACCAGCAATTCCTGGATGGCATTTTCGCCTGGCGGGGATTTCTCTACTACAAGTGGGTGCTGAGCGACGTGATGCCGCGCGTTGATCAGACCATCAAGAGCATGGTGTCGGTCACGCCTCGCGGCGTCCGCGACGCCGAGAGTGCTGCCTATATCCCGCTCGCGCGAGCGCGGATTGTGGCCGCGATCCGCGTTCGCATCCGCGCCGTGCAAGCCACGCTGTCCGCGTATGACCGGGCCTTTCACGCCCTGACCAACGATGGGAAACCCGTGGTGTTCCGCGATTTCCTGGTCGAATCGCCCCACCTGTTCATGTCGCTTGGCCAGCGCCTGGGCGCGCTCCAGCACATTGTCAGTTTCTGGTCCTACCGCTTCCCCCGGTCCAAGCCGATGGCGGTGGGCTACGGTGATCTGATGGATATCCTTATGGACTTTGAGGACGGCATCGCACTTGAGGGGCCTCAGGACGACGCTCCAATGATGCAACGCGCGGTCGGCTAAGGACATGGGCGGAAAACAGGGAGCCCTCTAAACGGCGACCCTGAAACCCCTTACAGACAAGATGTTTGGCGCAGGTCGGTCACGAGCCTCGGGAGGTCTGAGGTCCGAGGCTTGAGCCCCTGTAGTGGCGCCATCGGTCCCAAAACCCCATAAGGTTTGGGACCGACCGACTTCACTTCCCGCACCTTTTCAGACTGAACGGCTCGCGCGGTCGCCCTAGGGCGCCAGCGTCAGCCGCAGCGCCAGGGCGGCCAGGGTGATCAGCAGGATCGGCGTGGTCAGCACGATCCCGACCTTGAAATAATAGCCCCAGGAAATCCTGATCCCCTTGGTGCGCAGCACGTGCAGCCACAGCAGGGTGGCCAGCGAGCCGATCGGGGTGATCTTGGGGCCCAGGTCGCTGCCGATCACATTGGCGTAGATCATCGCCTCCTTGACCGCGCCGGTCGCGCCGCTGGCGTCGATCGACAGGGCGCCGACCAGGACCGTGGGCATGTTGTTCATCACAGATGACAGCAGGGCGGTCAGGATGCCGGTGCCGAACGCCGCCCCCCAGACGCCGCCCTGGGCGAAGTAGTTGAGCAGTCCCGCGATCTGGTCGGTGAGGCCCGCATTGCGCAGGCCATAGACCACCAGATACATGCCCAGCGAGAAGATCACGACCTGCCAGGGCGCGCCCTTGAGCACCTTGCGGGTGCTGATCACATGGCCCCGGCCCGCGATGACCAGCAGGACCAGCGCGCCGACGGCGGCGGTGGCGCTGACCGGCACGCCCAGCGGCTCCAGAGCGAAGAACCCGATCAGCAACAGGACCAGGACCACCCAGCCGGCCTTGAAGGTCGCCGGATCCTTGATCGCCTCGCGCGGCGCCTTCAGCTGGCCGACGTCATAGGTCTTGGGGATATCGCGCCGGAAATAGAGCATCAGCGCCGTCAGGGTGGCGGCGATGGCGGCGATGTCGACCGGGATCATCACCGAGGCGTAGCGGCTGAAGCCGATCTTGAAGAAGTCGGCCGAGACGATGTTGACCAGGTTCGACACCACCAGCGGCAGGCTGGCCATGTCGGCGATGAAACCGGCCGCCATCACGAAGGCCAGGGTCGCCTTGTCCTTGAAACCCAGCGCCATCAGCATGGCGATGACGATCGGCGTCAGGATCAGCGCCGCGCCGTCATTGGCGAACAGCGACGAGACCGCCGCGCCCAGCAGCACGATCGCGGCGAACAGCAGCCGCCCCTTGCCGCCGCCCCAGCGGGCCACATGCAGGGCCGCCCACTCAAAGAAGCCGGCCTCGTCGAGCAGCAGGCTGATCAGGATCACCGCGATGAAGGCGCCGGTGGCGTTCCAGACGATGTGCCAGACCGTGATGATGTCGCCGGGGTGGACCACGCCCGTTAGCAGCGCCAGGCCGGCGCCCAGGGTGGCGCTCCAGCCGATGCTGAGGCCCCGGGGCTGCCAGATGACCAGGGTGATGGTGAGCAGGAAGATCAGCAGGGCGAGGATCACAGGACGACGATCTCGCCGTCTTCCTTGGTGAAGCTGGTCGGCTTGCGGTCCAGCAGATCCAGCACGACTTCGGACGGCCGGCACAGCTTGACGCCCCGGGGCGTGACCACCAGCGGCCGATTGACCAGAATAGGGTGAGCGACCATCGCGTCGAGGATCTGGTCCTCGGTGGCGCTGTCAGCCAGAAGGCCCAGCTCGGCGGCAGGCGTGCCCTTTTCGCGCATCAGCTGGCGGAACGTCAGGCCCGCCTCCCCGGCCAGCTCACGCAGCTGGTCATGCGACCAGCCGGCCTTGAGATACTCAACAACCGTGGGCGTGTAGCCGGCCGCCTGCGCCATCGACACGACGTTGCGCGAGGTGCCGCAGGCGGGGTTGTGAAAGGTCACGATCGGGAAGTCGGTATCGGACATGGGTCACTCGTCAGGAAAACAGAAAGCGGGGCGACGCCCCTCAGGCGGCGGGTTCGTCGGGGGCGAAGGACTTGCCGATCTCGTCGAGCCGGCGCTGCAGCGACAGCCTGTCGATGGACGCCATGGGCAGGGCGCAGAAGAGCGTGATGCGGCTGTTGAGCTGACGATAGGCCTCGGCGAAGGCCAGGGCGACCTCGGCCTCGGTTCCCTCGACCGCCGACGGATCGGGGATGCCCCAGTGAGCGCTCATCGGCTGGCCCGGCCAGATCGGACAGACCTCGCCGGCGGCGTTGTCGCAGACGGTGAACACGAAATCGAGATCCGGCGCGTCCGGATTGCCGGCCTTGGAGAACTCGTCCCAGGCCTTGGAGCGCAGGTGATCGGTCGGGTGGTTGAGGTGCTGGAGCAGATGGATGGCGTGCGGGTTGATCCGGCCACTGGGCATCGAGCCGGCCGAATAGGCCTTGAACCGGCCCGCCCCGACGCGGTTCATGATCGACTCTGCCAGCACCGAGCGCGCCGAGTTGTGGGTGCAGAGAAACAGGACGTGCTTCAGGTTAGACTGTGGATCGGTCATGCTGTCTCCAATTCGACAAGGCAGGTTCCATCGCAGTCGGCGGCCCGGGCGAGGATCTCGTTCAAGGGCGCGCAGATCTCGGGATTACCGCCGCAGCAGTCTTCCATCAGGAAGCCCAGCAGACCGCTCATCGCCCCGTAGGCGGCCGAATAGATGATCGAGCGGCCCTCGCGGCGCGAAACGATCAGTCCGGCATGGCTGAGCACATTGAGATTGGCCGACAGAGAATTGGGCAGCATCTCGAGCCGGCGAGCGATCTCGCCGGCCGGAACGCCCTGACCGCCGGCTTTGACAAGCAGGCGGAAAATGGCCAACCGACCTTCGTGGCCCAGCGCGGAGAGACTTGCGACAGCGGCTTTCGATTCCATATTTCCAAGTTAGTAGAAATATGTGACGACGCCAAGACGCTTCGAGGACTATGGAAATCATGACCGACCTGCCCGCGCTCCAGCCGCAATTTCTCACGGCGCCGACCCAGGGCCAACTCGAGAGCCGGTCACCCGCGACCCATCCGCCCCGTATCCTGCTGCTCTACGGGTCGCTGCGCGAGCGCTCGTTCAGCCGGCTGCTGGTCGAGGAGGCGGCGCGCATTCTGCAGATGCTGGGGTGCGAGACAAAAATCTTCGACCCCCGCGACCTGCCGCTGCCCGACGCCACAGGGCCCGACCACCCGAAGGTCCAGGAGCTGCGGGCCCTGTCCCTGTGGTCCGAGGGGCAGGTGTGGTGCAGTCCCGAGCGGCATGGCGCGATCACCGGGATCATCAAGGCCCAGATCGACTGGATCCCGCTGGAGATCGGGAGTGTCCGCCCGACCCAGGGCCGGACCCTGGCGGTGATGCAGGTCAGCGGCGGTTCGCAGTCGTTCAACGCCGTCAACAGCCTGCGCCTGCTGGGACGCTGGATGCGGATGATCACCATTCCCAACCAGTCGTCGGTAGCGATGGCCTTCCAGGAGTTCGACAGCAACGACCGCATGAAGCCGTCGGCCTATTACGACCGCGTTGTGGATGTGATGGAGGAGCTGGTGAAGTTCACCCTGCTCACCCGCGACCACGCCGACTACCTGGTTGATCGCTACAGCGAGCGCAAAGCCAGCGGCCGCATTGCCGAGCAGGTTGAGCTCGGCAATGCGGCCATGAGCCATGAGCCGGCGTTGGAAGGCGCAAGCGACTAGGCCCGCTGCGCCTCCCCCACCGACCAGCCCTCAGCCGGCCCGCGTCCGGCCAATCGGCGAACCGCCGACAAGGCGATACAGCGCCGGCAGGACCAGCAGGGTCAGCAGGGTCGAGGAGATGATCCCGCCGATCACCACCGTCGCCAGCGGGCGCTGGACCTCGGCGCCGGCCCCGACATTGAAGGCCATCGGCACGAAGCCCAGGCTGGCGACCAGGGCGGTCATCAGCACGGGCCTGAGGCGCGTCAGGGCGCCTTCGCTGATCGCTTCATCCAGCGGCCGCCCCTCGGCCAGAAGGCTCCGGATGAAGCTGACCATGACCACGCCATTGAGTACGGCCACGCCGGACAGGGCGATGAAGCCGACGCCCGCCGAGATCGACAGCGGCAGGCCGCGGAGCAGCAGGGCCGCCACGCCCCCGGTCAGGGCCAGGGGCACGCCGGAGAAGACGATGGCGGCGTCCTTGACCGACCGGAACAGCGCAAACAGCAGACCGAAGATCAGCAGCAGGGCGGCGGGCACGACCAGCTGAAGCCGTTTCGCCGCCGAGATCAGCTGCTCGAACGTGCCGCCATAGCTGATCCAGTAGCCTGTCGGGATCTCGACCTCGGCGCCGACCTTCTGTTGCACCTCGGCGACGAAGGAGCCCAGGTCCCGGCCCCGCACATTGGCGGTGACGACCACGCGGCGTTTGCCATCCTCGCGGCTGATCTGGTTGGGGCCGATCACCGTCTCGACCCTGGCCACGTCCTGCAGCGGCACGAACCCGCGGGGCCCCTCCCCCGTCGCCGGCAACGGCACGCGCAGGCGACGGACGCCCTCCAGGTCGCCCCGGATCGCCTCGGGCAGGCGGACCACGACGTCGAAGCGCCGGTCACCCTCGAACACCTGGCCGACGACCGCGCCGCCGATCGAGGTGGCGACCACCTCCTGCAGGTCCTGCACGTTCAGCCCCAGCAAGGCCAGGGCGGCGCGATCCGGCGTGATCTGCAGGACCGGCAGCCCGGTCACCTGTTCGACACCCACATCCTGGGCGCCCTCAATGCCTTCAACCACCGCCCCGACGCTTTCGCCAATGGTCCGCAGCTGGTCGAGGTCATCCCCGAACACCTTGACGGCGACGTCGGCGCGAACGCCCGACAGCAGTTCGTTGAAGCGCATCTGGATCGGCTGGGTGAACTCGTAGTTGTTGCCGGGAATGGTGGCGACGGCGGCCTCCAGTTCGGCGACCAGCGTGGCCTTGGGCTTGCGCGGATCGGGCCAGTCCTTGCGGTCCTTCAGCATGATGAAGGTATCGGCGACCGAGGGCGGCATCGGGTCGGTGGCGACCTCGGCGGTGCCGATCTTGCTCACCACCCGCTCGACCTCCGGCAACGACTTGATCCGCGCCTCCAGGGCCGCCTGCATCCGGACGGCCTGGGTGAGGCTGGTGCCCGGTATGCGCAGGGCGTGCATGGCGATGTCGCCCTCGTCGAGACTGGGGGCGAACTCCGAGCCCATGCGGCTGGCCGCCAGGGCCGCGACGACCACCAGCGCCACGGCGCCGGCCACGAACGCCGCCCGCAGCCGCAAGGCCATGGCCAGAGCCGGTTCGTAGAGCTGGCGAGCCCCGCGCATGATGCGGCTTTCCTTCTCCTCGACCTTGCCGGTGACGAACATCGCCACGGCGGCCGGCACGAAGGTCAGGGACAGCACCAGGGCGGCGGTCAGGGCGATGACCACGGTGATGGCCATCGGATGGAACATCTTCCCCTCGACCCCGGTCAGGGCGAAGATCGGCACATAGACCAGGGTGATGATCAGCACGCCAAACAGCGACGGCCTGATCACCTCGCCGGCCGCACTGGCCGTCAGGGCGAAGCGTTCGTCCCTGGTCAGCAGTCGACCCAGACGATGCTGCGCCTCGCCAAATCGGCGCAGGCAGTTTTCGACGATGATCACGGCGCCGTCGACGATCAGGCCAAAGTCCAGCGCGCCCAGGCTCATCAGATTGCCCGACACCCGGCTCTGGACCATGCCGGTGATGGTCAGCAGCATCGAGAACGGGATGATCGCCGCCGTGATCAGCGCCGCCCGGATATTGCCCAGCAGCAGGAACAGCACGACGATCACCAGCAGCGCGCCTTCCACCAGGTTGGTCTCGACCGTGCGGATGGCGCGATCGACCAGTTCGGTGCGGTCGTAGACCGGCGTGGCCGTGACGCCGGCCGGCAGGGATTTGGCGGCCTGTTCCAGGCGCAGCGCTGCGGCGCGGGCGACGGTGCGGCTGTTCTCGCCGACCAGCATGAAGACGGTGCCCAGCACCACCTCCTGGCCGTTCTCGGTCGCCGCGCCGGTGCGAAGTTCTTCGCCCAGACCCACATCGGCCACGTCGCCGACGCGGATCGGCGCGCCGCCGCGATTGACGATGATCGTGCCGCGCAGGTCCTCGACGCCGCTGGCCTGGCCGGGAACGCGGACCAGATACTGCTCGCCGTAGCGCTCGATGTAGCCGGCCCCGACATTGCTGTTGTTCTTGGCCAGGGCGTCGGTGACGTCAGCCATGGTCAGGCCATAGGCCGACAGCCGTTCCGGCAGAGGGGTGACGTGATACTGCCGCTCGAAGCCGCCGATGGTGTTGACCTCGGTGACGCCGGGCGTGTTGCGCAACTGGGGCCGGATCACCCAGTCCTGAAGGGTGCGCAGGTCCTCGGGCGTATAGGCCCTGCCGTCAGGCCGGCGCGCGCCGGGCTTGGCCTCGACCGTGTACATGAAGATCTCGCCCAGGCCCGTGGAGATCGGGCCAAGCTCGGGCGTCAGGCTGGGGGGCAGCTGGGCGCGGGCGGCCTGCAGCCGTTCATTGACCAGCTGGCGGGCGAAATAGATGTCGGTCCCGTCCTTGAAGACGACGGTGACCTGGCTGAGGCCGTAGCGGGAGACCGAGCGGGTGTAGTCCAAGCCCGGCAGACCGGCGATGGCGGTCTCGACCGGGAAGGTGATCCGCTGTTCGGCCTCCAGCGGCGAGAAGCCCGCCGCCTCGGTGTTGATCTGCACCTGGACGTTGGTGATGTCGGGGGTGGCGTCGATCGGCAGGCGCTGGAAACTCCAGACGCCCAGGACCGCCGAGGCGAGGACGAGCGCCAGGACGATCCAGCGATAGCGGATCGACAGCGCGATGATGCGTTCAAGCATGGTTGCGCGCTCCTAGTGGTCGTGGCTCGCGCCGGACTTTTCGATGTCCGCGCGGATCAGGAAGGCGCCGTCGGCGACATATTCGGTTCCGGGTTCAAGCCCGCCCAGGACCTCGGTCCATTCGAGCGTCTGGCGACCCAGCTCCAGCATCCGCACCTCATAGGTGTCGCCCACCCTGGCGAAGACGACGGTGAAGTCGCGGAACCGCTGCAGGGCCCGGGTGCGCACCGCCAGCGGAACGCGGCGGGAGGCGACCTGGAACGAGCCTTCGACGCCCATGCCCGGCCGGAACGCGGCGGAGCCCTCGGGCAGATGGACGTGGGCCATCAGGGTCTGGCTGGCCAGGTCGGCGGTCGGCAGAACCGCCTCGACCCGCGCCATCAGCCGGGTGTCGCCCGACAGGCTGCGCACCTCGACCGGTTGGCCGACCCGCACCCGCTCGGCGTCGCGCGGATAGACGAAGAACTCGGCGTGCAGCTTGGTGGGATCGGCGATCACGAAGATCGCCCGCTCGCCGGCCACGTCGCCGACATTGAGGTTCTTCTCGACGATGATCCCGCTGATCGGCGCGAAAATCGAATAGGTCTGAAGGCTCTCACTGGACTCCACGCGCGCCAGCAGCTGCCCCTTGCGGACCTGACTTCCAAGCTCGCCGCGCAAGGCCATCACCCGGCCCGGATACCAGGCGCGAACCTCGCCCTTGCCCTCGGGCGTGATCTCGACGCGACCGGCCATGTCGACCAGCTCGGCGATATCTGCGCCGCCGGCCATCTCGGTTTTCACGCCGCCCGCCTTGGCGGCATCAGCGCTGATCGTCGTGCGGCCTTCATAGGACGGATAGGTCCACTGATGGCTGTCGCCGCCCTGGCTGGCCCGGATCTTGACGTCGAAAGAGTGCGGCTCCGTCACCACACCGGCGCCGCGCAGATAGTCCTCCTGCGGCGCGAAACTGAACCGGTCGACCTTGCCGCCCAGGCGGGTCAGCTCGACCGACAGCTGGACCTGCCGTGGATCGACGGGCTTGTCCTTGCGATAGGCATAGACGTGGAATTCCGGGTCGACGCCGTCTTCGAAGATGGTGATCTCGATGGCCAGATCGCCGTGGCGCAACATACGACCGCGATGGGGACCGCGCTCATAATCGCCGGCCTTGGCGGCGTGGCCTTCGGTCTCGGCGGCGGGCTTGGCGCCGTCGCCGCAGGCCGCCAGCACAAGGGAGGAAGCCATCAGCAGGGCAAGGCGCACGCTGGCGCGCCGGGTGTAGGGACGGTTCATCGGACAGTCTCCGAGGCGGGAATGAGGGCGGCGTGGCGGCCGGTCAGGCGGGCCAGCAGGGCGCGGTCGGTGTGGAAGGCCTTCAGGGCGTCAAGCCGTCGGCTCCGGGCGTCGATCAGCACCTTCTGGGCCTCGATGACGTCGAGATAGCTGAAGCCGCCGCGATTGAAGCCCTCGCGAACCAGGGCGACGGTCCGTTCGGCGGCGGGCAGCACCTCGGCCTCGATGCGACGGGCTTCGCTGGCCCGCGCGGCCAGCCCGGCCTGCAGCCTGGCGATGCGCCGCTCGCGCAGAACCTTGCCGCTGACGAGGTCGACATCGGCCGCCGTGCGTTCAGCCTGCGCACGCTCAATGGCGCCGCGATTGGTGTCATGGCGGGCCAGCGGGATCGACCCGCCGACCAGCACCGCCATGTCGCGCCCCTCGTTCAGATAGCGCAGGCCGGCGCGCCAGGTCGGATCCTGGACAGCCTTGGTCTCCTCCAGGCGAACCCGCGCCGTCGCGGCCTGTCGCTCGGCGTCGAGCACCGCCAGGTCCGTGGCCGACGCCTCGCCCGCGACCTGATCGGCGACGGAGGTGTCGTCCAGCACCGCTGGATCGAGGTCGAAATCGCCGTCGCCGTCCCAATGGCTGGCCAGGCTTCGACGCGCGGTGTCGGCGGCCATCTGGGCCTGCGACAGGGCGATCCTGGCCTCGGCGACCTGGGTGTCAGCGCGGGCCCCGGCGAACAGCGGGTCGCGGGCGACCTTCACGCGCCGGTCCACCTCGCCCTGGGCGCGCTGGGCGATGTCCAGCCGCGTGCGCGCCAGACTAACCTGCGCCTCGGCGACCAGGGCCTCGACCCAGGCCAGCTCTACCGTCTGGAACAGGTCCAGCACCTGGACCTGATAGCGAAGGCGAACCAAATCGATCTCGGTGCGGGCCAGGGCGGTGCGGGCCTGGCGCTTGCCGCCGCGATCCACGCTCTGCTGGTAATAGACCGTCGCCTGGGCGCGATCGATCATCGAATAGGGACCGGTTCCCGTCAGGTCTTCCAGCTCGACGCCGACGACGGGGTTCTGGCGAACGCCGGCCTGCCGGGCGCCCGCATCGGCGGCCTTGAGGCGCGCCTCGACGGCGGGACGGGTGGGATCGGACTGGGCGGCGCGGGCCAGGGCCTGGGGCAATCCCAGGGTTTCAGCCTGGGCGGCAAGGGGCAGCGCAACGGCGAACGCCGACGCGAGCAGCCAGGACCGCGTGGCGCGGCCATGGTCGAAATGGGGCATGGGAATCTCTCGAACGAAAGCGGGCGCGGCCGAGGGCCGCGTCGATCAGGCGATGTGTTCGAGGCGGGCTTTTGGCGGACGTTTCTGCGGAGCGGGCTCGGCGCTGTCGAGCGAGGTGTCCTGGCCCGACCAGGATTCGAGCGTCGAGCCCCAGGGACTGGCGACCGTCATGGCGACCGCCAGGCCCAGAAGCGAGGCGCCGTCATGGTGGTGGTGCGCGCCCTGCGAGGGTGAGGGGTCGCGATCATCGGTTTCGACCTCGGCGCCGGCCGCAGCATCATGATCGTGATCGTGATCGTGATCGTGATCGTGATCGGCAAGGTCGGCGGCGAGCGGTCCAGCGAAGGCGTTGGCTGCATGCACCTGACCGCTGGCGTGCAGCGCACGGTCCACCATGGCCACGGGGGTCTGAACCACCAGCATGGCGATCAGCATCACGGCCAGCACCGCCACACCTTTGCCGAGCCGGGAGGACAGGAGCTGAATCAAGAATCTCTCGGGATGGGCCGCAGATGCGGCGGTATCATCGTCGCAAGCTTCACCAAGATCAATGAGTCACCCTGCCGCGGCGAGGCGCAAAGCGTCAGTCTGGCCAGACAGCGCAAGCCAATTTGCGATTGCGTGGAACCTCTGCCGTCGCTGGCCGTTAGAGGCTTGCGTGAAGGGGTGCGCGGCCGGGGAGCTATCGGGTGGCTTTAGAGTATTTCTGGTCTCAGCCTGTCGCTGAGGCAGGCCGTTCGTCGTGCGGCGCCCCCTCATCCTTGTGGTTCCCGGACCTGTGCGCCCCAGCGCAACGCCACCGTGACGCGCACGCGCCGTTCGGTCGCTGAGACCTGAAAGCCCCGCCTCTCGTCGTCTTCGCCCCTGCCGGGGCGATTGAACAACCCTGACCTTGAGATTTCCATGTCGCTGAAACAACAGCCCGGCGCGCCCTCCTCCCGCTCAAGGGTGGAAGCCTGGACGACGCTGGGACTGGCGCTTGTGCTCGTCTTCTTTCTCGTCAGCGGGGTCATCGCCTATCGCAACATCGAGGTTCTGCGGAGCAGCAGCGCGGAGATCCGCCACACGCACTCGGTGTTGGTCGCGCTCGATGAGCTTCTCTCGACAACCCAGGACGCCGAAACGGGTCAACGCGGCTATCTGTTGACCGGCAACAATCAGTATCTCGAGCCCTATCGGAGCGCGGTATCCAACGTCGCCTCGCGCCTCGACACCGCGGCAGTGCTCACTCGGGACAACCCCATCCAGACGAGCAATCTGCGGTCTCTTCGTCGCCGCATAGACGCCAAGCTGGCCGAGCTTGAGGAAACCATCTCGATCCGCCGCGAGAAGGGCCTCGGAGCCGCGCTCTCGGTGGCCATGAACAGCCGCGGCAGGGTCGCGACGGACGCCATCCGCAATCAGATGGAGGTGATGCGGCGGGAAGAGAACCGATTGCGCGAGAGCCGCGTGGCCGAGATGGAGGCGGCCTACACGACGGCGCAGATCAGCGGGGTGCTGTCGGGCCTGCTGGGGGCTGCCCTCACAGCCGCCGTCGCCGTCCTGACCCGTCGAAGCCTGCGCGACCGCGCGCGCCAGCAATGGCTGCAATCGGGTCAGGTCGGCCTTTCGGACGCGATGATGGGCGAGCAGTCCGTCGAGGCCCTGGGCGACAGCATCCTCAGCTTCCTGTCGCAGTATCTGGGCGCCCAGGCCGGCGCGTTGTTCAAGGGCGAAGCGGGCCATTTCTATCGCGCCGCGACCCTCGGGATTCCGGCCGACGCCGATGTGCCGCTCCGCTTCAACGTCAGGGAGGGTCTGCTTGGCAAGGTCGCGGCCGACGGGCGAGCGATGATCGTCCGCGACGTTCCCGACGGGTACCTGACCATCGGCTCGGCGCTGGGCCGCGACAATCCCAGACATCTGGTCCTGGTGCCCGCCCATGCCGATGGAATCGTCAACGCCGTTATCGAGCTGGGCTTCCTGCATCCCGTCCACGACCTGGCGATCGAACTTCTGGATCAGGCCTCGGTGTCCATAGGCATCGCCCTGCGATCAGCGCGCTATCGCGCCGAACTGCAGGCCGTCCTCGAGGAAACCCAGCGCCAGGCTGAAGAGCTGCAGGCCCAGAGCGAGGAGCTGCGGGTCTCCAACGAGGAGCTCGAGGAACAGGGGCGCGCGCTCAAGGGGTCGCAAACCCGGCTTGAGCAGCAACAGGCCGAGCTGGAACAGACCAATAGCCAGCTGGAAGAGCAGGCCCATACACTGGAGGCCCAGCGCGACGACCTGGAAAGAACCAGCGCGGCTGTCGCCTTGAAGGCCCGCGAACTGGCGCAGGCCAGCCAGTACAAGTCCGACTTCCTGGCCAACATGTCGCACGAACTGCGCACGCCGCTGAACTCCCTCCTGATCCTCTCCAAGCTGCTCAGCGACAATCGCGACGGCAACCTTTCCAGCCAGCAGGTGAAGTTCGCCCAGACCATTGGCTCGTCGGGCAATGACCTGCTGGTGCTGATCAACGACATCCTGGATCTGTCGAAGATCGAGGCGGGCCATATCGAGGTGAGGCCGGAAAACGTCGCGATATCCAGACTGGTTGAGGATCTGCGCCAGCTGTTTGAGCCGGTTGCCGGCGAGCGCAAGCTGGAGTTCCAGATCCAGATTCCCGACGATTGTCCCTCGATCATCGAGACCGATCGCCAGCGCCTGGAGCAGATCCTCAAGAACCTGCTCTCGAACGCCTTCAAGTTCACACAGGCCGGCCAGGTCAGGCTGGCCATAGCGCCGTCCGGCTCAGACAGCATCGCCTTCGCGGTAAGCGACACCGGTATCGGCGTTTCACCCGAGCAGCAGCAGAGCATTTTCGAGGCTTTCCGCCAGGCTGACGGCACCATCAGCCGCAAGTACGGTGGAACGGGTCTGGGTCTGTCGATCTCGCGGGAACTCGCACGCCTCCTGGGCGGCGCGATCACCCTCGAAAGCCAGGCCGGTCAGGGCAGCACCTTCACCATCACCATACCCCGCGCCTACGACCCTGCGGGGGTGGGACCGCGCGAACAGCCGATCAGCGCCGAAGGGGCTTCCCCGCCTGCGCCTCAGCGCGCCAAGCGTTCAAAGCCGCTGGCCCACACCGTCGATGACGATCGCGACCAACTGGTCGGCGCCCGCCGCCTGCTGCTGGTGGTCGAGGACGACGACAAGTTCGCCAGCATTGTGCGCGACCTCTCACGCGAACTGGGGTTCCAGTGCCTGGTGGCTGAAACCGCCGAGGAGGCCTTGAAGCTGGCCAGGCGCTTCAAGCCCAGCGCCGTCGTGCTCGACGTGGGCCTGCCCGATGAATCCGGCCTGCTGGTCCTGGATCGCCTCAAGCGCGATGACGCGACCCGCCACATCCCGATCCACGTCATCTCCGCCGGCGACCATAGCCAGACGGCCCTGTCACTCGGCGCGATCGGACACCTCGTGAAGCCCGTGGACCGCGAGGCGCTGGCCCAGATGCTTGAGATGCTGCAGTCGAAGCTGACCAGTACGATCAGGCGCGTGCTGATCGTCGAGGACGACCCGGTCCAGCTCGACGCCGTCAGCAGGCTGCTGTCATCGGGCGAGGTCGAAACCGTCGGCGTCGGCACGGCCGCCGAATGCCTGGAGCAGCTCAGCCAGCAGACCTTCGACTGCATGGTGCTGGATCTGTCCCTGCCAGACGCCTCGGGGTTCTCGCTTCTGGAAACCCTCAGCCAGGACGGCAACCACGCTTTCCCGCCGGTGATTGTCTACACTGGCCATGATCTGTCGGCGGACGACGAGCAGCGGCTGCGCCGCTATTCCAGCTCGATCATCATCAAGGGCGCAAAGTCGCCCGAGCGCCTGCTCGACGAGGTTTCGCTCTTCCTGCACCAGGTGGTCTCGAACCTGCCACCCGAGCAGCAGAAGATGATCCAGAAGGCGCGTAACCGCGACGCCGTCCTGGAGGGACGCCGCGTCCTCATCGTCGAGGACGACATTCGCAACGTCTACGCACTGACCAATGTGCTCGAGCCCCGCGGCGGGATCGTCGAAATCGCCCGCAACGGCCAGGAGGCGATCGAGATCCTGGATCGGTCGGGCGCAGATGCCGCCCACGCCATCGATCTGGTGCTGATGGACGTGATGATGCCGGTCATGGATGGACTGACAGCGACCCGGCAGATCCGCAGCGATCCCCGCTGGAGCAAGCTGCCGATCCTGATGCTGACCGCCAAGGCCATGCCCGATGATCAGGAGCGCTGTATCGCCGCCGGCGCCAACGACTACATGGCCAAGCCGATCGACGTGGACAAGCTTCTGTCCCTCGTCAGAGTCTGGATGCCGCGATGAGCGTGATCCGTGCCTGACGCCATTCTCGACCTGGAGATCCAGCTGCTGCTGGAAGCGCTCTACCAGCGCTACCACTATGACTTTCGCCACTATGCCCGCGCGTCGATCAAGCGGCGGCTGATCCAGGCGCGCGACCAGATGGGCTTTGGCAGCATCTCGGCGCTGCAGGATCGCGTCCTGCACGATCCTGCGATCCTGCCTCGCCTGCTGGGCTTTCTGACGGTGCAGGTCAGCGAAATGTTCCGCGACCCGTCCTACTTCCGGGCGCTGCGGGAGAAGGTGCTGCCCCACCTGCGCACCTATCCGTCCCTGAAGGTGTGGATCGCCGGCTGCAGCGCCGGCGAGGAGCTCTATTCGCTGGCCATCCTCTTTCGCGAAGAGGGTCTGTATGACCGCACCCTGTTCTACGCCACCGACATCAATCCCGACGCGCTGACCGCCGCCGAAGCCGGCGTTTACGCCCTGGACCGGATTCGGAAGTTCACCGAAAATCACCAGAAGTCGGGCGGCAAGTCCTCGCTTTCGGACTATTACACCGCCGCCTACGGGCGGGCCGTCTTCGACAAGGCGCTGCGCGAGCGTGTGGTGTTTTCCGACCACAGCCTCGTGACCGACGCCGTCTTTGGCGAGATGCACCTGATTTCGTGCCGCAACGTGATGATCTATTTCGACCGGTCGCTGCAGGATCGGGCCATCGGCCTGTTCCGCGACTCGCTGGCGCGCAAGGCTTTCCTGGGTCTGGGCTCCAAGGAGAGCCTGCGGTTTTCCGCCCACGCCGCCTTCACCGACTTTGCGCCCGAGGAAAAGATCTATCAGAGGCGCGAGCCATGACCGGCGTGTCGCGCAAGGCGGTGGTGATCGGCGCGTCGGCCGGGGCCGTCCAGGCGCTACAGACCATCCTGCCCGCGCTGGCCGCTGACTATGGCCTTCCCGTGCTGGTCGTCGTGCACGTGCCCCCGGACCGCGCCAACATACTGGCGCCGCTTCTTCAGGCGAGTTGCGAGATCGCGGTCAAGGAGGCCGAAGACAAGGAGGTCCTCGCCCCCGGCGCAGTCTATCTCGCGCCATCCAACTATCACCTGCTGGTCGAGACCGATGAAAGCCTGGCCCTGTCGAAAGACGAGCCCGTGAACCATTCGCGGCCGTCCATAGACGTCCTGTTCCAGAGCGCCGCCGACACCTACGGGCCCGGACTCGTGGGCGTGGTGCTGACGGGCGCCAATCATGACGGGGCCGCAGGGCTCAGGGCAATTGTGGACGCCGGCGGGCTGGCCGTCGTGGAAGACCCCGCCAGCGCCTACGCGGCCGCCATGCCCCTGGCGGCGCTGGAAGCCTGCCCCTCCGCGAGGATCATGACCCTGGATGCGATCGCAGCCTATCTGTCGACTTTGGGAGCCACCCGATGAGCGCGGAAAAGCCGATCAACGTCCTGCTTGTCGACGATCTCGAAGAGAACCTGCTCGCGCTGGAGGCCCTGCTTGAGCGTGAAGGCCTGACCTGTCTCAAGGCCTGCTCGGGCGAACAGGCGCTGGAGCTGCTCCTGACGCATGAGGTGGCGCTGGCGCTGCTTGACGTCCAGATGCCGGGCATGGACGGCTTTGAACTAGCCGAGTTCATGCGCGGCAACGAACGCGCGCGACACATCCCGATCATCTTCGTGACCGCCGGCGCCGCCGACAAGCAACGCCGGTTTCGCGGCTACGAGGCCGGCGCCGTCGACTTCATCCAGAAGCCGATCGAGGCGGATATCCTGCGCAGCAAGGCCGCCGTGTTCTTCGATCTGTACCGGCAGCGCCAGGAGATCGAACGGCAACGCGACGAACTGGAGACCGCCGCCCAGGCCCTGCGGCGGGCCGATCGCCACAAGGACAGTTTCCTGGCCGTGCTGGCCCATGAGCTGCGCAATCCCGTGGCCGCCCTGAGCGGCGGTCTTCACCTGCTGGCCAAGGACATTTCGCCGGAACGCTCGCAGGACATCCGCCTGCGCATGGACCGGATGCTGACCCACCTCTCGCACCTGGTGGACGACCTACTCGACGTTTCGCGGGTCAGCCAGGGCAAGATTTCACTGAAAAAGGAACGGATCGCGCTCAGCGAGGTCCTCCAGTCGGCGATCGAGGCGAGCCAGCACAATCTCGACGCCGGCTGCCATCGGTTCGTGACCGAGATCCCCGAGGACCCCATCTGGCTGGACGTCGATCACACGCGGATGGCCCAGGTGGTGTCCAACCTGCTCAACAACGCCGCAAAATACACGCCCTCGGGCGGAACGGTGTCTCTGTCCGCAGCCGTCAGCGACGGCATGGCGCGGATCAAGGTCACGGACACCGGCGTGGGCATCGCGCCCGAGATGCAGCCGCGCATCTTCGAGATCTTCGCCCAGGTCGAGGACCATCTGGCCAAGGCGCAGGGCGGCCTGGGAATCGGGCTGGCGCTGGTCAAGCAACTGGTCGCGCTGCACGAGGGATCCATCGAGGTGGAAAGCGCCGGCCAGAATCTGGGCAGCACCTTCACCGTCCGGATTTCCGTCGCCGCCGAGGCCCTGGAGGCCGGCTAGGGCGCCCGCACGATCCTATTCGACGGCCAGGATGACGTCCGAGGGCTCGACCGTGAAGACGACTGCGTCACCGGGCCTCAGCCCCAGGGCGTCGGCGTCGGTGCGCGGCAGGGTCGCGACCAGGGTCTTGCCGGCCGAAAGGCTCAGGCTGATCTCGCTGGCCGTTTCCCCATCCTCGCGATCGATGACCGCGCCGGCCAGGCGATTGGCGCCGCCCAGCGCGTCGCGACCGCGCACGAGCCTGACAAAGCTGGACTTGATCAGGGCGATGGCCGGCTTGCCGACCGTCAGACCCAGCTCCTCGGCGCTGCGCCGGGTGATGACCGAGACGATCTCGACCCCGTCGCCCAGCGACAGCACGACCTCGACGGTCACCGCCCCGGCCCCGATGCGCGTCACGTTCCCGCGCAAGGCGTTGCGGGCGCTGGTGCGCAGCCCCAGGCTCCAGAAGAGCTCGCCCAGACCCTGCTCGGGCGCGGAGGCCAGGCCGGCCTCCAGCCGCGCCAGGGCCGCGCCGATCTCGCGCTCCACCTCGCGGAAGGCCTTGATCACCGCATGGCCGCGCGGCGTGATGGTCGCCGCGCCGCCCGACCGGCCGCCGGCGATGGCGGCGATCAGCGGGGCCTCGAACAGGTTGTTGAGCGCCTGGATCGCGTCCCAGGCGCCCTTGTAGCTCAGGCCCAGCCGCTGGGCGGCGGCGGTGATCGAACCCGCCTCGCCGACCGCCTCCAGCAGGGCGACGCGCTCCAGCCCCACCCGGGCCAGGGCGCCCCGGCGCAGGACGAGCGAGGCGCTGAGTTCGCCATCAATGGCCATGGTCGCTCCTGATCAGGCCTGAACGGAAAACGGGACAGCGTTATGCAGTCTTGCTACATAACGCTGTCGGGTGGCCAACACCAAGCCCGCCGAGGTCCCTCATGCTCGCTCGCCGCCCCCTGATGATCGTCCTCGCCGCCGGTCTGGCGCTGCTGGCCGGCGGCTCGGCCATGGCCGACGAGACCCGGGTGGCCGTCGCCGCCAACTTCACCGAACCCGCCAAGGCGATCGCGGCGAAGTTCGAGGCCAAGACCGGCCACAGGGCGATCCTGAGCTTTGGCGCCTCGGGCCAGTTCTACACCCAGATCGCCAACGGCGCGCCGTTCGAGGTCTTCCTGTCGGCCGACGCCGAACGGCCGACCCGGGCCGAAGCTGAGGGCCTGGCCGTGGCCGGCACGCGCTTCACCTATGCCACAGGCCGTCTGGTCCTCTGGAGCACGACGCCGGGCCTGGTCGACGGCCGGGGCGCGGTTCTGGCCAGGGGAAAGTTCGAAAAGCTGGCCATCGCCGACCCCAAGTCCGCGCCCTACGGACTGGCCGCCGTCGAGACCCTGACCAGGCTGAAGCTCTATGACGGTCTGAAGCCGAAGGTCGTCACGGGATCCTCGATCACCCAGACCTACCAGTACGTACAGACCGGCGCAGCGGAGCTGGGCTTTGTGGCCCTGTCACAGGTGGTCAACCAGCCCGGTGGCTCGCGCTGGATCGTGCCGCCCGCCAACCACACGCCCATCGACCAGCAGGCGGTGCTGCTGAAGACCGGCGCCGGCAATCCCGCTGCCAAGGCCTTCCTTCAGTTCCTGAAGGGCGCCGAGGCCAAGGCCATCATCCGCCGCTACGGCTACGAGGTTCGCTGACCATGCTTTCGGTGCTGTGGCTGACGGTCAAACTGGCGGGGATCACCACGATCCTCCTGCTGATCCTCGCCACGCCCCTGGCCTGGTGGCTGGCGCGCGGGCGCTCGAACTTGCGGCCCGTGGTCGGCGCCGTGGTCGCCCTGCCGATCGTGTTGCCGCCCACCGTGCTGGGCTTCTACCTGCTGATCGCGCTTGGGCCGCACAGTGTGCTGATGGCCCCGCTGCAGGCCCTCGGCATCCGCACCCTGGCCTTCACCTTCGAGGGGCTGGTGATCGGCTCGCTGATCTATTCCCTGCCCTTCGCCGTCCAGCCCCTGCGCAACGCCTTCATCGCCCTGGGCGAGGAACCGATGGAAGCCGCCGCCACCCTGGGCGCGTCGCGCTGGCAGAGCTTCGCCCGCGTGGCCCTGCCCCTGGCCCTGCCCGGCTACGCCGTCGCCGCGATCCTGTCCTTCGCCCATACGGTGGGCGAGTTTGGCGTGGTGATGATGCTGGGCGGCGGCATTCCCGGTGAAACCCAGGTGCTGTCGGTCGAGATCTTCCAGCTGGTCGAGCAACTGCGCTGGAACGAGGCGCACCAGCTGGCGGCGCTGCTGCTGGCGTTCGGTTTCCTGGTGACCCTAACGCTGCTGCTGATGGAGCAGCGGGCGACACGGGCGGCCGCCTAGTCCCCCTGTGACGCCAGCGACTGCGCCAGCCCTCGCGCCGCAAGGGCGACCTCGCGCCAGGTCACTTCGAACCCCGAGTCGGCGCCGTAGTAGGGATCGGCCACCGCGCGTCCCTCGAGCCCCTCGGCATAGTCCAGCAGCAGGCCCAGTTCCGCCTCCCCGTCGACCGGGCGAAGGCTGCGCAGCTTCTTCAGGTTGTCATGGTCCAGGGCCAGGATGTTGGTGAAGCGCCGGAAGTCGTCGGCCTCGACCTTGCGGGCGGTCTGGC
Organism: Caulobacter sp. ErkDOM-C; assembly: GCF_048541825.1. Lineage (GTDB taxonomy): Bacteria > Pseudomonadota > Alphaproteobacteria > Caulobacterales > Caulobacteraceae > Caulobacter. Next base: position 2,343,160 of record NZ_CP183332.1, read on the forward strand.
GGCTGATGTCGACGCCATGGAGCAGCGCGACGGCGATGGCGCGCCGGTCCGGAGCCGCCCCCACATGCCAGCCGCCCGTGCCGGCCGAAGCCGCCAGAACATCCAGCCCGATCGCCCGCGCTTCAGCGCGAAAGGCGCCCTCGGCGAGGGGCGATCGACAGATGTTGCCCAGGCAGACAAACAATACCGCAGGCCGCATCAGGCCTTGCCCCAGCCGCCGCCGCCCGGCGTCTCGATGACGATGACGTCGCCCGCCGCGACCTCGACCAGATCGGTGGCCGCCAGGGTCTGAACCGTTCCGTCCGCCCGCTCGACCCGCGCCGCGCCCAAGGCGCCTGCGCCTCCCCCCGCCAGCCCAAACGGCGGCACGCGACGGCGGTTGGACAGCAGGGTGGCGGTCATGGCTTCGCGGAAAGCGATCTTTCGCACCACCCCGTCGCCGCCGTGATGTGCGCCCGCGCCGCCCGAACCGCGCCGGATCGAAAAGGCCTCGACCAGCACGGGATAGCGGGTCTCCAGCACCTCGGGATCGGTCAGGCGGCTGTTGGTCATGTGGGTCTGGACGGCGTCGGTTCCGTCAAAGGTCGGTCCCGCGCCCGAGCCGCCGCAGATGGTCTCGTAATACTGGCGGCGCTCGTCGCCGAAGGTGAAATTGTTCATGGTCCCCTGCGCGCCGGCCATGACGCCCAGCGCGCCGTACAGCGCGTCGACCACGACCTGACTGGTCTCGACATTGCCCGCCACCACCGCCGCCGGATAGCGCGGCCGCAGCATCGAGCCCTCGGGAATGACCAGTTGCACCGGTCGCAGGCAGCCGTCGTTCATCGGAATCTCGTCATCGACCAGCGTACGGAACACATACAGCGCCGCCGCCCGGCAGATCGAGGCTGGCGCGTTGAAATTGGTCGGCACCTGGTCGCTGGTGCCCGCGAAGTCGACCCGGGCTGTGCGCGCCTGGCGATCCACGGTGATCGCCACCTTCACCACCGAGCCGTCATCCAGCTCATAGGCGAAGGCGCCGTCGTTCAAGGTGGCCAATACCCGGCGGACGGCTTCCTCGGCATTGTCCTGCACATGGGCCATATAGGCCTCGACCGTCGCCTGGCCGAACTCGGCGACGAGGCCGGTCAGGCTTTCAGCCCCGCGCGCGCAGGCGGCGATCTGGGCCTTGAGGTCGCCGATGTTCTGGTCGGGATTGCGGGCCGGCCACTTGCCCGAAGCCAGCAGGGCGCGGGTCTGCGCTTCCAGGAACCGCCCGTCCTCGACCAGCAGGAAGTTCTCGATCAGAACCCCCTCCTCCTCGACCGTACGGCTATTGGGCGGCATCGAGCCCGGCGTGATCCCGCCGATGTCGCCCTGGTGCCCGCGCGCGGCGACGTAGAACAGCAGGGCTCCGGTCGCATCGAACACCGGCATGACGACCGTGACGTCCGGCAGGTGGGTGCCGCCCTTGTAGGGGGCGTTGAGCATATAGACGTCGCCGGGCTGCATGCCGCGCCCATCGCTCTGCCGCGCCTCGCGGATGGCCCGCACGCTGTCGCCCATCGAGCCCAGATGCACCGGCATGTGCGGGGCGTTGGCGATCAGGTTGCCGTCGCGATCGAACAGGGCGCAGGAGAAGTCCAGCCGCTCCTTGATGTTGACGGAATAGGCCGTGTTCTGCAGGGCGAACCCCATCTCCTCGGCCACGGCCATGAACAGGTTGTTGAACACCTCCAGCATGACCGGATCGGCCTTGGTCCCGATAGCGCGGCGGGACGGCAGGGCCTCGATGCGGTCGAGGATCAGGTTCAGGTGCGGATCGACCGTGGCGCGCCAGCCGGGTTCGACGACGGTCGTGCCGGTGGCCTCGCGGATGATGGCCGGACCCTTGACCTCGGCCCCCACAGCCAGGGCCTCGCGGTCGAACACTGGGGTCGGCCTCGCCCGGCCCGCCATTCGGACCTCGACCCTCGTCAAGGGCTCAGAAACGCCAGAGGCGCCGGAGGCCAAATCCGGCGCCGCTCCGGCGTCCGAATGGCCGATGGCTTCCACCGACAGGGTCTCGACCACCAGCGGCGTGGTCGGCGAGGTGAAGCCGAACCGACGCTGGTGCATCTCTTCGAAAGCCACGCGGACATCGGCCTCGTCGGCAAGCGGTACGACCAGCGGGGTGTCGGTCCCGGCATATTTCACGCGCAGGGTGGCCAATGTCTCGACCGAGGCCACCGGCACGGCTTGGGCGCGCAGTGCAGCCTCGGCCTCGACCGACAGCACCCTGGCCTGTTGGGCCAGATCGCCGGCCGCCTCGGCCAGCGGTCGCTCGACCGTCGCCTCGCGGATCAGACGCAGGTCGGCCAGGCCCATGCCATAGGCGCTCAGCACCCCGGCGAACGGATGGATCATCACCTTCGTCATGCCCAAGGCGTCGGCCACAAGGCAGGCGTGCTGGCCGCCCGCGCCGCCGAAACAGGCCAGCACATAGCGGGTGACGTCATAGCCACGCTGGATCGAGATCTGCCGCACGGCCTTGGCCATGTTCTCGACGGCGATGGTCAGAAAACCCTCGGCGATGGCCTCAACGCCCATCGCCTCGCCGGTGGCGGCCAGGATCTCGGCGGCCAGGCTGGCGAAGCCGGCGGCCACCGCCTGTGCGTCCAGCGGCTGGTCGGCATTGGGGCCAAAGACGGCGGGGAAGAACTCCGGCCGCAGCTTGCCCAGCATGACGTTGCAGTCGGTGACCGTCAGCGGCCCGCCCCGGCGATAGGCGGCCGGGCCAGGCACGGCCCCAGCTGAGGCCGGCCCCACCCTCAGGCGCGCGCCGTCGAAGCTGCAGATCGAGCCGCCGCCGGCGGCCACCGTGTGGATGTTCATCATCGGCGCGCGCATCCGCACCCCGGCCACCACGGTCTCGAAGGCCCGCTCATACTCGCCGGCATAGTGACAGACGTCGGTGGAGGTGCCGCCCATGTCGAAACCGATGACACGGTCAAAACCGGCCTGCGCCGCCGTCCGCGCCATGCCGACCACCCCGCCGGCCGGACCCGACAGGATGGCGTCCTTGCCCCTGAAGGCCCGCGCGTCGGTCAGGCCGCCATTGGACTGCATGAACAGCAGCCGGGTATCGGCGCCCAGCTCGCTTGCCACCCGGTCGACATAGCGGCGCAGGATCGGCGACAGAAAGGCGTCGACCACCGTGGTGTCGCCGCGTCCGACCAGCTTCATCAGCGGGCTGACCTCATGGCTGACCGACACCTGGGTGAAGCCGATCTCGCGCGCCATGGCCGCGACCCGGGCCTCGTGGTCGGTGAAGCGGAAGCCGTGCAGCAGCACGATGGCGACCGCCCGGAAACCGGCGTCGAAGGCGGTCTTGAGCCCTTGCCGGGCGGCGGACTCGTCCAGCGGCCGCAGGACCTGCCCCTCGACGCTGATCCGCTCGTCGATCTCGACCACGCGGTCATAGAGCGCCTCGGGCTTGATGATGTGGCGCTCGAACAGCTTCGGGCGCGCCTGATAGCCGATCCGCAGCGCGTCGGCGTGGCCGGCGGTGATCGCCAGCACCGTCGGCTCGCCCTTGCGTTCCAGCAGGGCGTTGGTGGCGACCGTGGTGCCCATCTTCACCGCGTCGATGGTAGCGCCGGCCGGCAACAGGGCCCGCACACCCGCGACAGCGGCGTCGGCATATTGCTCGGGATTTTCGGAGAGCAGCTTGTGGGTGACCAGTGATCCGTCCGGCCGCCGCGCGACGATGTCGGTGAAGGTGCCGCCGCGATCGATCCAGAACTCCCAGCCGCGCAGGTTCTGATCGTCAGTCATGAGGGGGCGGGGCTCCTTGCGTGCTCCCGTCATAGCGCCTCCATTCGCATTGTCATCCCGGCCGTGGCGGAGCCAAGAGCCGGGACCGCGACAAGCTCCGAGCTTCCGGCGGTCCCGGCTCGGCGCGCTTCGCGCTTGGCCGGGATGACCGGTCTAGCGGAAGAGGCCGGACGCCTCGACCGCCGCCCAGACGCCCAGAGCCAAAAAGATCACCGCCGCGCCGATGCGCACATAGTTCAGCGGCACGATCTTGGTCGCCGCCTCGCCCAGATAGACGGCAGGAATGTTGGCGATCATCATGCCCAGGGTCGTGCCGGCCGCGACCCAGGCGATGTTGTGGAAGCGCGCGCCCAGAGCCACCGTGGCGATCTGGGTCTTGTCGCCCATCTCGACCAAAAAGAAGGCGATGGTGGTGGTCAGGAACACGCCGTAGCGGCTGGTCGCGCCGGCCTCTTCGTCATCGGCCTTGTCGGGGATCAGGGCCCAGGCGGCCATGGCGATGAACGACACGGCGATGGCCCACTTGAACCCCTGGCCGCTCAGCAGGTCGGAGACCCAGTAGCCCGCCGTCGCCGCCAGGGCATGGTTGGCCAGGGTGGCGACCAGAATGCCCAGGATGATCGGCACGGGCTTCTTGAAGCGCGTGGCCAGGATCATGGCCAGCAGCTGGGTCTTGTCGCCGATCTCGGCGATGGCCACGACCAGGGTCGAGACGAGCAGGGATTCCATGGGATCAAAAACCTTCCGGGCCGGGCGCATGCCAATAGCGTCGACGTCCCACCCAGCCCGGGAGGATATCGGCGCCATTGGTCTCGCCATGGAAGCGGATCATTCGCTTCCCTCCCCGCGCCATGGATCCAGAGACCCAAGTGTGTTGACGGCGGGGCCTGCTGATAGATGCAGGCGGCTACTCCCCAAAGGTAAGCGCCGTGTAGCGAGGGAAAGCCGGGTCGTCAATAAAGCCCCTTCTTCCATAGGGAGAAGGAGGGGCCCGCGCCGCAGGCGTGGGAGGATGAGGGGTTACGGTGTCGGCCGGCGTGCCGGCACGCCGTCAAACGCCTTAACCCCTCATCCTCCCATCGCAAGCGATGGGCCCCGCCCTCTCCCTATGGAAGCGGGAATCAAACCGCCGCCGGGGCCTCGAACCGCAGCAGATGCACCGCCACCCGCACCTTGCCGCCGGTGAAGCTGCCGCCCGCCGAGGTCAGCAGCACCGGCGTATCGGCATAGTAGGCCGTCGGCCCGATCACCCCGACATTGCTGGCGTTCCTGGCGACGCCCAGCGATGAACCGAACTTGCCCGCGTCACCGGAAACCCCGCAGCTGTAGGCGCTCGCCCCCGTCACCGCGACCGTGGCCCGGGTCGAGACCGCCAGCACAATGGCCCGCGCCGGGATGACGATGGCGGTCGAGGTGGTCGCGCCCGAAAGCGTGGTCTCCTCCTCGCGGATCTCAAGCCGGGTATTGGCCAGACCCGGCGAGGCGGCGGCCGTCAGGCTCTTGAAGCTGGCCGACAAGGGCGCCCAGGTCGCGCCGTCGAAGGCGACCATCTGGTTCTCGTCCTTGACCCAGGCCAGCACCCCTTCGCCCAGGGGGACGGCGTCCCAGGCGCCAGCCTCAAAGCGCATCAGGGTCCCGACAGGCTGCCCCGCCCAGGCCGCGCCCGTCGCGCCGGCGGGCAGGATCCAGACGCCGCCAGGAGCGGGGCTGACCGGCTGCGCCGCGACGACGCGGCTCTCGACCGCCAGCTGGACCAGACCGTCCAGCCGGGCGAGGCTTTCATTGATGGGAATATGCTTCTGGGCCTGGGCGGCGACCACATAGGGCAAACCCAGGCGCGGGGTGGTTTCGTCGAACATAGCAGATCCTTCAAGGCGTTGAACTCGCCTCAAGGATCACCCCGCTGACAGAGCCGGGGACCGACCTTGGTCGATCCCCGCCCCCATCCCCGCTCCAGCGTGTCGCTACTCGGCCGCGAAGGCCAGGTGGTGGCCCGATGTCAGGGCGGTCTTGGCGGCCAGTTCGGCCTTGGCCTGCTCGTACTCTTCCGAGAACTTGGCGATGAGTTCGCCGGCGGTCAGCACCGCGTCGATCGCGCCGATGCCCTGGCCGCAGCCCCAGATGTCGCGCCAGGCCTTGGCCTCCTGGTTGCCGCCCGAACCGAAGTTCATGGCCGAAGGGTCGCTGACCGGCAGGTTTTCAGGATCCATGCCCGCCTTGATCACCGAGGGGCGCAGATAGTTGCCGTGCACGCCGGTGAACAGGTTGGAATAGAGGATGTCGTCGGCGTGGCTCTCGACGATCATGTCCTTGTAGCCCTGGGCCGCATTGGCTTCCTGGGTCGCGATGAACGCCGAGCCGATATAGGCCAGGTCAGCGCCCATGGCCTGGGCGGACAGGATCGAGCGGCCGCAGGCGATCGAACCCGACAGCGCCACCGGGCCGTCGAACCACTGGCGGATTTCCTGGATCAGGGCGAACGGCGACAGGGTGCCGGCGTGGCCGCCGGCGCCGGCGGCGACCGGGATCAGGCCGTCAGCGCCCTTCTCGATGGCCTTGTGGGCGTGCTTGTCGTTGATGACGTCGTGCATGGTGATGCCACCATACGAATGGATCGCAGCGTTGAGGTCCTCGCGGGCGCCCAGCGACGTGATCACCAGCGGGGCCTTGTATTTCACGCACAGCTCGATGTCCTCCTCGAGCCGGTTGTTGGTGCGATGGACGATCTGATTGACCGCGAACGGAGCCGACGGCGCCTCGGGGTGGGCGCGGTCGTAGGCGGCCAGCTCCTCGGTGATGCGGTGCAGCCACTCGTCCAGCTGCGAGATCGGGCGAGCGTTCAGCGACGGGAAGGACCCGACAATGCCGGCCTTGCACTGGGCGATCACCAGATCGGGATTGCTGATGATAAACAGCGGCGAGGCGATGACCGGCAGGCGAAGACGGTCACGAAGAACGGGCGGCAAGGCCATGAAAATCGGCTCCCCTTAGGAGGCGGCGTTCAGCGCCGCGCATGTAAACAGCGTTTAGCTTAAACGCTTGTTCGGGGCGGGCGCAAGACTTGACGGCCCTAGCGGCAGGGGCGCATCACCGTCAAAAAGAAAAGAATGCTGCACTGCAGGAGAGAGACGCTTTGACCCAGGCCGTGACGCTTTTGGCCGACGATTTCGCCGCTCCGGACGATACCGTCCGCGCGCGCTGGACGGCCCTGGTCGAGAAAACCCTGAAGGGTCAGAGCTTTGACGAGGCCCTGACGGTCAACACGCCCGACGGCCTGACGATTCAGCCGCTCTACACGGCCGGGGACGGCGTGATTGTCGCCCGCGACCTGCGCGCCCGCGACGCCGACCGGCCATGGGACCTGCGGATGCGCGCCGCCCATGCCGATCCCGAACGGGCGGCCAGCGATATCCTGGTCGATCTGCAGAACGGCGCGGCCTCACTGCTGCTGGCCGTCGATCCGACCGGCGCCAGGGGCGTTGCCATCGGCTCGGCCGACGACATGGCCAAGGCGCTGACGGGCGTTCTGATCGATCTGGCCCCCGTGGCGCTGGACGCCGGCTGGCTGGGTCCCAAGGCCGCCGACTGGCTGGGCGCGGTGGCCAAGGCCGCCCCCAATGCGCCGATGGCCTTCCATATGGACCCGTTGACCGCCTTTGCGGAAACGGGGGCCAGCCCCGGCCCGATCGAAAGCCACATCTTCAACGCCGCAACGGTCGGCGCGCGCCTGGCGACGACCTATGCCAGGGCCAGCCTGTTCCTGGCCACGGGGCGCGCCGCGCACGAGGCCGGCGGCTCCAACGTTGAGGAGCTGGCCCTGATGACCGCCAGCGCCCTGGCCTATGCCAAGGCCCTGGTCCGTTCTGGCCTGTCGATGGACGAGGCCTTCGGCCGCATCGTCCTGGGTGTCAGCCTGGACGCCGAGTATTTCACCGGCGTCGCCAAGGTTCGCGCCGCCCGCGCCCTGTGGGCGCGCCTCACCCAGGCCTGCGGCGTCAGCGTTCCGGCGACCATCGAGGCGCGATCCTCGGGCCGCATGCTGACGACCAAGGACGCCTGGACCAATCTGCTGCGCCTGACCTCGGCCGGGTTCGCCGGGGCGGTCGGCGGGGCTGATGTGATGGTGCTGGGCGCCTTCACCGACGCCATCGGCCTGCCCACCACCTTCGCCCGCCGTCAGGCCCGCAATACCCAGCTGGTGCTGATGGAGGAGAGCAATCTGGGCCGCGTCGCCGATCCGGCGGGCGGCTCGTGGTATCTCGACAGCCTGACCGACCAGATCGCCCGCGCTGCCTGGACCAGCTTCCAGGCCATCGAGGGCGCCGGCGGGGTCGTCAAGGCGCTGGAGAGCGGCCTGATCGCTGACGCCGTCGCCGCCACGCGCGCCGGCCAGCAAGCCGCCTTCGCCGACAAGAGCCGCAAGATCCTGGGTGTCACCGTCTTCCCCAACGCCGAAGACAAGCCGGCCGAGGTCGAGAGCGTCGATCCGTCCGCCTTGGCCGTGGAGGGTCCAGATCCCAGGCTGCCGGGGCCGGACTCCACCTGCCCCGCCCTGACGCCCATCCGCTTCGCCGCCGCCTTTGAGGGAGCCTGAACCATGACCAAGTTCCCTGACTTCACGACGATCGACTTCGCCGAGGTCGCCACCGACGCCGCGCCTGAAGGCGCCGTCTGGAACACACCCGAGGGCGTCGATGTCGCCCCAGTCTTCACCGCCGCCGATGTCGAAGACCTGGACTTTACGGGCGGCTATCCCGGCGTCGCGCCGTTCGTGCGCGGCCCCTACCCGACCATGTACGTCACCAATCCGTGGACGGTGCGGCAGTATGCCGGCTTCTCGACGGCTGAAGACTCAAACGCCTTTTACCGGCGCAACCTGTCGGCCGGTCAGATGGGCCTGTCGGTGGCCTTCGATCTGGCCACCCACCGGGGCTATGACTCCGACCACGAGCGGGTGAAGGGCGATGTCGGCATGGCGGGCGTCGCCATCGACTCGATCCTCGACATGCGCACCCTCTTCTCGGGCATCCCGCTGGACAAGATGAGCGTGTCGATGACCATGAACGGCGCGGTGCTGCCGATCCTGGCGCTCTATATCGTGGCGGCCGAGGAACAGGGCGTTTCCCCCGACAAGCTGTCGGGCACGATCCAGAACGACATCCTCAAAGAGTTCATGGTGCGGAACACCTACATCTATCCGCCAGCACCTTCGATGCGGATCATTTCCGACATCTTTTCATACACTTCGACCAATATGCCGAAGTTCAATTCGATCTCGATCAGCGGCTATCACATGCAGGAGGCCGGCGCGACGGCCGACCTGGAGCTGGCCTATACCCTGGCCGACGGCATCGAATATGCCCGGGCCGGCGTAGCGGCCGGCATGAGCATCGACGTGTTCGCGCCGCGCCTCAGCTTCTTCTGGGCCATCGGCATGAACTACTTCATGGAGGTCGCCAAGATGCGCGCGGCCCGCCTGCTGTGGGCCCGCCTGATGAAGCGCGAGTTCGACCCCAAGGACGACCGCAGCCTCTCCCTGCGCACCCACAGCCAGACCTCGGGCTGGTCGCTGGCGGCGCAGGACGTGTTCAACAACGTCTCGCGCACCTGCGTCGAGGCCATGGCGGCCGTGAACGGCCAAACCCAGAGCCTGCACACCAACGCCTTGGATGAAGCCCTGGCCCTGCCCACCGACTTCTCGGCCCGGATCGCCCGCAACACCCAGCTGTTTCTGCAGATGGAAAGCGGCACGACCCGCGTCGCCGACCCCTGGGGCGGCAGCTACTATGTCGAGCGCCTGACCCACGATCTGGCCCAGAAGGCTCTGGCCCACATCGAGGAAGTCGAGGCGGCCGGCGGCATGGCCAAGGCCATCGAGCGCGGCCTGCCCAAGCTGCGCATCGAGGAGGCCGCCGCCAAGACCCAGGCCCGCATCGACGCCAATCGCCAGAGCGTGGTGGGCGTCAATCGCTACAAGCCTGACGTCGAGGACGTGATCCCGATGCTGAAGGTGGACAACAGCTCGGTCCGCACCCAGCAGCTGGAAAAGCTGGCCCGCCTGAAGGCCGAGCGTGATCCGGCCGCCACGGCGGCGGCGCTGCAGGCGCTGGAAGACGGCGCGCGCGGCGACGGCAACCTGCTGGCCCTGGCCGTCGACGCCGCACGCGCCAAGGCCACGGTCGGCGAGATCAGCCTGGCGATGGAAAACGTCTTTGGCCGCCACCGCGCCGTGATCCAGACCATCCAGGGCGTCTATGGCAAGGAAGCCGGCGCCGATCCCAAGGCCGCCCGCGCCCGCGCCATGGTCGCCGCCTTCAAGGAAGCCCATGGCGGACCACCGTGCATTATGGTCGCCAAGATGGGCCAGGATGGCCACGACCGCGGTCAGAAGGTGATCTCCAGCGCCTTCTCGGACCTCGGCTTCAAGGTCGAGATCGGCCCGCTGTTCCAGACCCCGGGTGAGGCCGCGCAGGCCGCCATCGCGGCCGGCGTCCATGTCGTGGGCGCCTCATCCCTGGCGGCGGGTCACCTGACCCTGGTACCTGAGCTGAAGGCCGAACTGGCCAAGCTCGGGCGCGAGGACATGGTGGTGGTGGTCGGCGGCGTGATCCCGCCCCAAGACTTCCAGGCCCTGCTCGACGCCGGCGCGGCCAGTATATTCCCGCCCGGCACAGTGATCGCCGAGGCGGCCATCGAAGTGCTGGAAAAGCTCAATGTTCAGCTGGGCTACACCCAGGGGGCGGCGGCGTAATCGCAGGGCGCCCACACGTTCATGATCGTGATAGGCTTGCGGTCATGAACGCGCCCGTCCGCTTCCAGCAGTCGACGCCCCTTCACCGCTTCACCCATGATGAGATCGTCATCATGCAGGCAGCGGGCCTGCTGCCGTGTGATGACGAGCTGGCGCTGATCGATGGCCGTTTCATCGATCGGACAACCAGCGAGCCCGTCCGCTTCACACTCGACGAAGTGTTCCTTATGGTTGAGCTTGGCGCGCTTGATCCCGATGAGCGAGTGGAGCTGATCGACGGGGAACTTCTCGACATGTCGCCGCAAAATGCCCCGCACATGTATGCCAAGCAGATGCTCATCAAGCTGTTCATCAGAGAGCTTGGCGACGACGTTGATGTGCATGTCGAGGGAACGCTCAGCCTCGCGCGCGGCGCTAATCCGAGTCCCGATATCTGGCTTCACGCGGCGGACAAACGCGTGGATGAAGTGCGCGGCCCCGACGTCCTGCTGCTGATCGAGGTTGCCGACAGCTCACTCCTTCGCGACCTGAACCTCAAGGCTTCGCTCTATGCGCGCCATGGCGTGACCGACTATTGGGTTGTCGACGCCTATGGCCGGCGCATCTTCGTCCATCGTCGGCCCGGGCCAGACGGCTATGGCGAGATCACTCAGGTTGATCGCGACGGCGAGGTCGTTCCCCTCGCCTTTCCGGACCTGACCGTGCGTGTGGCCGACCTGCCGACTACCGACTGAAGCCTGCTGATCAGCGCTTGCCGGCCTTGGCGCGCGTCTTGGGGGCGCGCTTCAGCGCCACATCGTCAGGCAGGCCATGGCGCGCCTCGATGTCCTTCTGCAGGGCCTTGGCGGCCATCAGGTGGCCGGGGAACATCATGTCCACCACAGAGCCGGCGATCGGCACCACGTCGGTAGCGGTGTCCATGACGATATAGGCCGCCATCCGCGCCAGGGTGACGAAAGAAGCCCCGCCCGAAATGCCGTGGATCAGCAGCAGGCCACCGGCCCCCATGCTGTAGAGCGGCCCGACAACGGGCACCCAGGACAGCACGCCATCCAGGCCAAGGCCAAAGGGTCCGATGCCGATGAGGCGATCGGACAGACCCTTGATGGTTTCAGCCGATCTCCAGGCGCGATGAGCGCGCGAGCGACGGCTGTCGGAATAGGGGGCGGCTTCAACGGTCATGCTCTGATCAACGCCCTGCCTGCACTATGGTTGTCGACGCTTAGCCGAGGAAAACGACGCGGCGCTTTTCCTTGCCGGCCTGGATACGGGCCAGCAGGTCGCGATACTCCGCCGTCCCCTGGACCTCCTTGCGGGTGCCTTCGAAATAGATGGTGTCGTCCATGTGCTTGGTCAGCATGTCGGCCGACCACTTGTGGCCGGTGAACAGCAGGTCGGCGACCTTGCCCGCCACCGGAAGCGAGCCGGCCACCGTATCGATCAGGATGATGGCGACGATCTGGATGACAATCATCGGCGCGGCCCGCGCCCGCACGGCGTCCATGATGATCAGGCCGCCCGCGCCCAGGCTGTAGAGCTCGCCCGCGCCGGGGATCCAGGTCAGCAGGCCGTCCAGACCAACGCCCAGCGGCCCGACGCCGACGACGTTGTCCGACAGCTTCTTTACCCGCTCGACGTTGCTTCGGATGTTGTGCAGGTCGAGATGCGACTTGGCGAAGATCACCAGGAAAACTCCGGGAGCAAAAACTAGGGTCAATCTGCCTTAACCATCGGCGCGCAGGAAGTGGAAGAACGCCAGATTCCCGCCTCGCGGGAGAATGGCGTCAGAAAGTGACGCTTTGTGGGGGAGCCCCTCGCGAAGGGCGACGTTTACGCCTAAGTTAAGGACGTTGGCGCGTGCGTCGCACAGGGGTTTATCCATGCTGATCTCGACCACGCCCTTCATCGAAGGCCGGCCGGTTCAGGACTACAAGGGCGCGATCTACGCCCAGTCGATCCTGGGCGCCAATGTGGTGCTGGATCTGATGGCGGCGATCCGCGACTTCATCGGCGGCCATTCCAAGTCCTACGAGCGGGTTTTGGCCCGCGCTCGCGAGGACGCGATGAAGAACCTGATCAAGGAAGCCGAGAAGCTGGGCGCCAACGCCATCGTAGGCGTCGATCTCGACTACAATACCGTCGGGCCGAACGGCTCGATGATGATGGTCTCGGTGTCTGGGACCGCAGTCGTTCTCTAGAGCGTTATTCGGCGAAGTGGATACCGGTTCGCCGCTGAAATAACGTGTCAAAACAAGAATCTAGAGCAAACGACATGATTCAATCATGGCGACCTTTGCTCTAGACGTAGCCCAGCAGCGACCTCAAGCCGGGCGCATGGAAGTCGATAACCCGCCTGTGGGTCTCCGACAGCACCTTGGGCAAATCCGCCGTCACATTGAGGTTCTCGCTGGCGGTGCGGCTCTCGCGGCGGTCGGCGCCAGCCTCGACCCGGTCACGCCAGTCCGCCGGCAGCTCCAGGCCGCAATCGCCCAGCAGTTGCGCGAAGAAGGCTTCCGCCCGCCTTGAGCCGAGGTCGTTGAGGCTGTCGGTGATGTCTTCGTAGCGCACGACGACGGCGCTGGAGCCCATCCACGCCACGGCGTTGAGGGCGAAGATGTCCTTCAGGTCGGGCACCTTTCCGTGCGCGCCCATGATCATCATCATGATCACATCCTCAGGAGATGCCGCGCCGCCCTTGATATGGTTCAGGTTTCCCTGGAACTCGTCCGAAAGGTAGAATCGCGCCCGGGCCAGCACCCAGTCATAGGGATCGCGGACCAGCACGATGTGGCGCACGTCGCGCAGGGCGATGGCCGACTCGTCCGAGAACAGCATGTGTCCCCAGCTGATCATCGGCTTGGCCTTTGAGAACGCCTCAGGGCCGTACTGGCGCAGGATGGCGTGCTGGATGTATTCGCGCCGCCAGTGCTGCTCGGGCGCGACGAACATCCGCAGGATGTTGCGGATCAGGTGGGTGCCGGCCTTGGGCACGCTGTTCAGATAGACCGGCGTCGTCAGCGCTGCGCGCTCGAAGCGCAGGCCGATCTCGTCGAGATTGTCGGGCTTGCCCCGGATGATGGCGTTCACGCGATCAGGTCCCCAACACGGATATCGATACAAAAACGGCGGCGGGTCACCCCGCCGCCGTCATGTTAGTCCAATTGTCTAAAAGACTAGAAGCGCGCCGTGATGTTCAGGAACAGGCGACGGCCGATATAGTCGTATTGCGAGGCGAAGACCGAGTTCCCGACCGTGCTGTAGTTGCCCTGGCCCAGCGAGACAGCCGGGGGCTCCTCGTTGAACACGTTGGCCACGCCGCCCAGGATGGACCAGTCGTCGAACTTCTTCTGCAGCGAGATGGCGTGATAGGCCGTGAACTCGGTGTGGATCTTGTAGAAGGTCGTGCCGGCGGCGTTCTTGTTGGCATAGTCTTCGGCGTCAGACGCCTTGCCGACCATGTCGATGCCCCAGAAGCCCGTCCAGTCGCCCTTGACCAGACGGAAGTTCAGCTGGCCGGTCCAGTCGGGATTTTCGACGAAGCCGTTCTCATCAATGGTCGTGCCGGCGAACAGGGCCGTCGTGTCCTCAAGCTGCCAGGTGGTCTGAAGATCGACCGTCAGCTTGGAGTCCCAGGGCAGGTCCTGGCCGTAGCGAACGGTCAGGTCGATGCCGCGGTTAGCCTGTTCGGCGATGTTCAGATAGTTGTTGGTGACCCGGCTGATCAGGTTCGATCCCGGGGTGCGGGTGAACAGGCTGCACAGCGGGTCAGTTGGGAACGACAGGGACCGATAGCAGCCCGACACGATACGGGCGGCGCCCAGCTGGGTGATCTCGTCATTGACCTCGATCTCGAAATAATCGACGGCCACGTTCAGGTTGGCGAAGCTGGGGGTCCAGATCACGCCGTAGGTGACAGCCTTCGAGGTTTCCGCTTCCAGAGTGCCCTTGCCGCCGCCCGCCGTGACGGTGGCCGACGAGCCGGAGCCCGTGTGGGTGCCCGGAATGCCGGCGGCCGCGCAGTTGTTGGCGACGTATTGCGGCAGGTTGCCCTGGGCCAGATTGGTGGCCCAGCGGATGCAGGGGTCGAGCGTGCGCTGTGACGCGAAGCTGGTCTCGGCGTTCTTGTATAGCTCGAACAGAGCCGGAGCGCGGAACGAGGTGCCCTTGGTGGCCCGCACGCGCAACGACGGCATCAACTGCCAGTTCAGGCCGATCTTGTAGGTGTCGTCCTCGCCATAGCTGTTGACCTTGGTATGGCGGCCCGACAGCGACAGCTCGACACTCTCGGCGAAGGGCAGGCCCTTCAGCAGCGGAACGCTCAGTTCGCCGAAGAACTCGCGCGCCAGGTCGTCGCCCTTGGTGATGCCGGCGGTGGAGGAACCCCACACGTTGCCGGCCAGGGTGATCGCGCCGGGCGTATCGTTGATCGAGTCCTTGCGGTAGTGGAAGCCGAAGGCGGCGCCCACGTCGCCGGCCGGCAGCTTGAACAGCGTGCCCGAGGTCGAGCCTTCAATGACCAGCTGCTTGTAGGTGGTCGAACCTTCTTCGTTGTCGAACAGGAAGGCTTCTTCGGCGGCGGTGTACTTGCCGGCCAGGAAGTCGGGCGTGACCCAGCTGACGTCGACGCACTGCTTCTTGCTGACCGGGGTGACCTGACCCGCGCACGACCCGGTGCGGAACGCGCCGATGTCGACGGCGTCCTGCAGGATCACGTCCTGCGAATAGATCCCCTTGGAGTGGCTGTACTGGGTGAAGACGTCCCAGTCCCAGCCCTTCAGGAAGTCGATCTTGCCGAAGTCGCCGCGCAGACCGCCGACATAGCGTTGATAGTCGACGCGCTGGCCGGCACGGTTGCGGTTGGTCACCGGGGTCGGCGACAGGATAAAGTCACCGGTGAAACCGGCGCTCAGGGGATCGTAGTCGCCGGTGTAGAAGTAGCTCCAGAACTGGCGATAGCCGTTGGTCTTGGTCGAGCGACGGTTCAGCAGCAGTTCGCCATAGGCTTCGACGCTGTCGGTGATGTCGAAGGCGCCCTGGGCGTAGACGGTCGACCGCTCGGTGCGGGGGGTCAGCGACGAGGCCAGGTTGAACGGGCTGTTATAGTCCAGCACGCCGATATCCTTGGCCTGCGGATCGTCACTGTAGCCAACGGTGTAGAAGCCAGCCGGCACGCCCGGATAGTTGGCCGCCTGGCCTGGCGGGATCTGCGGGATCAGGCCGCCCAGCTTGCCGTCGTAGTCATACTGCAGCTTGCCATCGATGCCGCTGAAGTTGAAGTCATACAGCCAGATCTGATCGTAGAGCAGATCGCGGCACTGCTCGGAATTGGTGCGCGGATCGATAGTGTCCTTGCGCTTGCCGTTTGCGTCGGTGATGTACTGGCGGCCGCAGTTGGTGTAGCTGCGCTGGCCGTTGGTCTGCTCCGACGTCTTCGAATAGTCGTAAGACATATTGAAGAAGCCGCGGTCAAAGGTCTTGCCCCAGCTGAGGCTGCCGCGTTGCTGCTCGCCGCCCTTGTCCTGGGGCTGGCTGACGAAGGCGTCGATCTCGAAGCCGTCGGTGTCGCGCTTGGTGATGATGTTGACCACGCCGGCCACGGCGTCGGAGCCATAGATCGACGAGGCGCCGTCCTTCAGGATGTCGACGCGGTCGATAGCCGACAGCGGGATGACGTTCAGGTCGACGGCGGACACGCCGCCACGCACGCCGGCCGGGCCGGTGCGGCGGCCGTTGATCAGCACCAGGGTGCGGTTTGCGCCAAGGCCACGCAGCGAGACGGTTTCAGCGCCGGGGCCGCCGTCGGTGACGAAGGCGCTGGAAATGGCGGAGGTGACCTGGGGCGAGCCCGAGGCGATCGTCGAGGTCTGCAGCAGGCCGGCGGCGGTCGAGATGCCCTTCAGCCTGCCCTGCTCGGCGCTGATCACCTGGATCGGGTCGGGGCTGTTGAATTCGCTGCGCTTGATGCGCGAGCCCGTGACGATCAGGGCCTCGATCTCGGTCGATTCGGCGGGTTGCTGGCCGGTGGTGGCCAGCGGCGCGGCGGCTTGAGCCAGAGCGAGCGTCGGCGACATGACGCCGGCGGCCAGCCCGGCGATAACCGTGGAGGCTAGAAGATGCTTACGATGATTGGACATGACAGATAAAGCCTCTGTGGTTTCGCAGAACGTGGCGAGTTTTAACGATCACTCACCTTAAGCGAGCAACACTTCACCGCGCCTAGAATTGAACTTTTCCGGGCGCCCGCTGCAACTTCTACGTCGCATAGCTGACGCAATTTCGACACGGTGTGACATTCGGCACGCAGTTTCCGGCCCAGCAAGCCCCCGGCGACGCCATTTGACGGCTTGGCCGGTTTTCTATGAACGCTATTATGAGAACCGTGGCGCGAGTAACGCCCAGACTGCGACTCGCCCTTCGCCTTGGAGCCCCCCGTGAGATCTGATCTGCGCACACTCGTCGCAACCGCCGCAGCCTTTCTGGGGCTGACAGCCCCGGCGCTGCACGCCGCGCCACTGCCTGCCAAGGTCTTCTCCGACCCGCCGGCCATCAGCAACGTACAGATCTCGCGCGATGGCCGGCACATTGTGGCCCTGACCTCGCCTGCCGGTCAGAGCCCGACAATCTCGGTCTGGGCCACCGACGCGCTGGACAAGCCGCCGGCGGTCATCTCGGCCGCCAGGGTCCGCATCCTGAGCGTCAGCTTCCTGAAGAATGACCGCCTGCTGGTGCGGACGATCCAGACCTTCACCCAGGGCAATGACAAGGGCCACCTGACCCGGCAGTACGTGTCGGATCTGCAGGGCAAGTCGTGGACGACCCTATTGCCGGATACGCGGGCCAAGTCTGAGCTCGAGGCCTATCTGGCCAAGTTTGACGATGCGACGCTGATCGACACCCTGCCCGCCGATCCGCGCCACGTCGTGGTCGAAGACGCGCGGATCGACACGCGGGGCGACATCGTGAAAGTCGACATCTACTCCGGAGAGACCGAGCGCCTGATGCGCGGCTCGGACCGGTTCGGCGGCTTCCGGCTGGACCTCAAGGGCGAGATCCGAACACGCCAGGAACTGAACTACGACAAGGGGGCGGTCTATTTCGCCCAGTGGATCCGCGATCCGTCCAATGGCGAGTGGTCAGAGCATTTCCGCTGGTACGCCAAGGACCGTGAACCGGTCTCGATCGTCGGGTTCACCGACGATCCCAACATCATCTATATTTCGTCCAGCAAGGGGCGCGACAAGGCGGGCCTGTATGTTTACGACATCAAGGCCCGCCAGATCGTCGAGCCGCTGCTTGAGCACAAGCTGTTCGACGCCGGCGGCGTGATCACATCAAGCGCCGTCAGGGACTATGGCCGGGTGCTGGGCTTCAGCTATTCAGGCCCGACCAACAGCATCTACTGGACCGACGAGACCCTGGCTGCGCTCAACAAGGGCCTGCGGACGGCGCTGGGCGTGAAGACCATCGCCATGAACTGGGTTGATCCCGCCACCGGGGCGGCGACGCGCCTGCCCGTGACGGACGGCGCCGACGCGATGATTACCGACTGGTCAGAAGACCTGAAGCATTTCATCGTCGAGAAGTCCGGCCCCGGCAATCCGGGCGAATACTACCTGCTCGACGCGTCTGGCGCTCTCCAACTGCTCGGCAAGGTGCGCCCTGACCTGGACACTGCCTCGCTGGGCGCCACGCGGCTGGTGCAGTATGCGGCCCGCGACGGTCTGACGATCCCGGCCTTCCTGACCACGCCGCCGGCCGGCCAGTTCGGTCCTGGCCCCTACCCCACCCTGATCGAGCCGCATGGCGGTCCCTGGGCGCGCGACAACCTGGAATGGGACGCCTCCGGCTGGGTTCAGTATTTCGCCAGCCGCGGCTACGCCGTGCTGCAGCCTCAGTTTCGCGGCTCGGAGGGCTGGGGTCAGAAGCTCTGGCGCGCCGGTGACGGCGAGTGGGGCCAGAAGATGCAGGACGACAAGGACGACGGCGTCAAATGGCTGATCGACCAGAAGATCGCCGCGCCCGACGCGGTCGCCATGTTCGGCTATTCCTACGGAGGCTATTCAGCCCTGGCCGCCGCCATCCGGCCCAACGGCCTGTATCAGTGCGCGATCTCGGGGGCGGGCGCGGGCGACCTGGCCAGCATCAAGCAGGCCACGTTCGACAACCGCTTCCAACGGGAATTCCAGAACCCGACGATCAGAGGCCTCGACGCCCTCGAACAGGCCAAAACCGCCCAGATCCCGCTGTTCATCTACCACGGAGACCGCGACTCGATCGTCGATGTCAGACAGTCCCGCAAGTTCGTCGATGCGCTGAAGGCAGCGGGCAAGCCGCACCGCTATCTTGAGATCAAGGACATGGGCCACGGCTCCGTCACCATGGAGCCGGCCATGATCGAGACGCAGCTGGTCGAGATCGAAAAGTACCTCAACACCGAGTGCGGCCCCGGGGGCATCGGCCCGAGCCGCTGACCCCCGGTTGCGACCCTAAGGATACGACCGGGGCCCCATACCAGGCGCCGCTGAGCTCGACGCCTCGCGCTCCATATCCCCGTCACCCCGGGACTTGTTCCCGGGGTGACGGCGTATTTTCAGATTTGGACCCTCTGAGGTCAGGATCAACGGCCGTTGGCCTCAGGCCTCGGTCGCGGCGCCGGCGAAACGCTTGGCCTGGGCGACCCAGGCGTCACGGTCTGCCCGGCCCTTGAGATTGAGCAACTGGTCGATCGACTGGATGTCTTCGGCGGTCCAGGCGGCGATCTGGCGGAAGCTGGTCACGCCCAGCTCACCCAGCGACGCCGCCAGCTTGGGACCGATCCCGACCACGCGGGTCAGGTCGTCGGCGAGCGTTGCGACCGCTTCGATCGGAGCCTCGGCTGCGGCCTCGACTGGCGCAGCTTCGACAGCCACAGCCTCGACGTCTGCCGCCGGTTCGAGCATGGCGACAGGCGCGACGGGCTCGGGAACGATAGCCTCGGCGACGTCAATGAGCGCCTCGGCCACCCGCTCGCCGGCGGCTTCGACGGCCTCGAGCGTCTCGACGGTCGCCTCTGCGGCAAGCTCGAGCGGCTGGAGAAGGGCCTCGGTGGCCAAGTCCAGCGCGGGTTCGACGACGGGATCGGCGATCGGCTCAACCCACTCTGAGGCGGGCGGCGCCAGCGGTTCCGGCGCCAAGGCGCTGAGCGCCTCGACATTGACGGCCTCGCGCCAGCGCGACGCCCACCACCACCAGGCGGCGCCCGCAGCGGCCGCGCCGCCGAACATCAGCCACAGCGGCGAAGCCGCGCCGATTATCACGTGTGGCGCCGTTTCGGGGTCGCCCCGCTCGGCCTTGAACTCAGGAAAGACAGACAGGTTGGAAACCATGGCGCGCGCTCCGGCAACCGCGATTTTTGTGCAATGCAACATAACACAGTTCTGGCGTTCGCAAGTGCAAAATTGTTGCCGCTAGGTCAAGCCAGTCCGGAGGCTTTCAGGGCCAGCCCTGTGGCCATCATCACCGCGACCAGGGCCAGCACCGGCAGGCGCAGGGCGAAGGTCAGACCCAGAGCCAGAACCGTCATGCCCAGGGCGACGATGTCCAGGCTGGCGGGGTCAGGCATGGCGGCCTTCAACGGGCCCCAGGCCAGCGCTCCGCCCGTGCGAAACAGCAGATGCGTGGCAAACCACACCGCCAGTTGACCAATGACCCCAACGGCGGCCGCTGAAACCATGGCCAGGGCGCGCGCCGGACGCGGGTGGCTGCGCAGACGCTCGACAAACGGCCCCCCGGCGAAGATCCAGAGGAAAGACGGCGCGAAGGTCGCCCAGGCCGCCATCAGGCCGCCGGCCAGGCCCGCGATCCAGGCCCACTCCGGCGCGGCGGCCTGAAACGCGCCGACAAAGCCGACGAACACGAAGACCAGCACCAGCGGCCCGGGAGTCGTCTCGGCCAGGCCCAAACCATCGAGCATCTGGACCGGGGTGAGCCAGCCGAAAGCAGAGGCCGCCTGCCCCAGATAGGCCAGGGCCGCATAGGCGCCGCCAAAACTGACCACCGCCAGGCCGCTGAAGATCGCCCCCATCCGCGCCACCACGGAGTCTGGCGCGATGGCCAGGGCCGCCGCGACCGGCGCCAGCCATACGGCCAGCCAGATCATGACGGTCCTCAGCGTTCCCCCGCGCTCGCGCCCCTCTTCCGACTCGACCGCGAAGGTCGCTCCGCCGCCCAGCCCCCACCCGATCGCGCCCGCCGCCAGGATCAGCAGCGGGAACGGCAAGACCGAAAAGCTCAGCAGGGCAAAGGCCGAGACGGCGATCGCCAGTCCGGCGCGGTCGCGGATCGTTCGGCCGCCGATGCGCAGCAGGGCCTGGGCCACCAGCGCCACCACGGCCGCCTTCAGGCCCAGCAGCACGGGCCCGGCCCATTCCGATCGTCCGTACACGACATAGAGCGCCGACAGGCCCAGCATGATCGCCAGCCCCGGCAGCACGAACAGCAACCCGGCCGCCACGCCGCCCCGCACGCCATGCAGCCGCCAGCCCAGCCAGACGGCCAGTTGCTGGGCCTCGGGGCCTGGCAGCAGCATGCAGAAGCTCAGGGCATGGGCGAACCGGGCCTCGTCGACCCAGCCCTTTTCCTCGACCACGGTCTTGTGCAGCAGCGCGATCTGGCCGGCGGGGCCGCCAAAGCCCAGACAGCCGATCTTCAGCCAGACGCCCAGCGCCTCGCCAAAGCTGGGCAGGCCCTGAGTCACCCGGCCGTCCGCCAGACCCTGGCCGCGCCGCCGGCCTGGCCCAGATTTCGGACGATCCAGTCGGTGGCCGCACGCACGGCGGGCTCGACCTCGGGCGGGGCGCCGACCAGGACCATGGTGCTGCCGTTCATCTTCATCGGATCCAGCAAGGGGCGAAGTCTGACCTCGGCCACTAGCGCGTCGTTCGTGACGGTTTCTAGCCCGCGGACAAAGGCGTCGAAGGTTTCCAGATCCTTCAGCGGCGTCCAGATCGCCAGCACGGCGGCGGGATCGCGCTGCAGCGCCTGACGCGTGACCTCGACGATGCGGGCATAGTCGTCCGGACGCTCGAACGGCGGATCGATCAGGATGAAGGCCCGCCCTCCCCGACCGGCCCTGGCTGCGGCGGTCTCGTAACCGTCGGCCTTGGACGCCTGGGCGAAGGCGTAGGGCGCCAGCGAGCGGCGCAGCAGGTCAAAATCATCATCGCGCAGTTCGCAGGCGGTGTAGCGATCCTCACGGCGCAACGCCCCGGCGATCAGCAGCGGCGAGCCGGGATAGAGTGGCCCGTCCCGGCCGCCGTTCATGGCCCGCACGGCCGCGATCAGCGGGACGAACACCGCAGGCGCGTCGGCTTCCTGCAGCAGACGGAAAATCCCGGCGTCGGCCTCGCCCGACCGCCGCGCCATCTCGCCGCTCAGGTCATAGCCGCCGGCCCCGGCATGGGTGTCGATCACCGACAGGCTGGGCGAGCCCGCCTTCAGCGCCTCCAGCACCGCCAGCAGGATCGCGTGCTTCTGCAGGTCGGCGAAGTTTCCGGCGTGATAGGCGTGGCGGTAGTTCATGTCTGAGGCGGGCTCCCGGAAGCGGCGCTGGCTGTATCATGCACCGCCATGGCCCGTCGCAGTTCCTCGACCATGATCTGGCGCAGGCCTGGCGGCGAGATGATCTCGACGCCGTCGCCCCAGGTGAACAGGTGCCAGGCCAGTTCCAGCATGCCCGCCGCGCGGAAGGCCACCGTCACCGAGCCGTCCGGCTCCGGCCGCACGGTCTGGGTGGAGTGGAAACGCCAGCGCATCGCATCCTCGGCCCGGTCGGGTCGGATGCGCAGCACCACATCCTCGACCGCGCCATGATAGATGCCAAAGCTCTCGTCGGCGAAGGCCTGTAGCGAGAAGCCCTCCGGCGGCGGGGCCGGCCGGTCGAGCACCTTCAGGTCCGTCATCTTGTCCAGCCGCCAGGAGCGCGGACGCATGTCCTCGCCCTCCAGCGCCACCAGATAGTTGCTGCGGGCGAACAGGATGCCCAGCGGCGTCACCTCGCGGGTTCGGCCCGGCGTGCTGCCGCCGTCATAACGGAACGACAGCGCGCTCAGCCCCTTGATCGCCGTGCGGATGGCCGCCAGGGCGGTCTCGTCCTCATAGGGCCGGGGGCCGGCATGGATGGCGATGGTCTCGGCCTGGACCAGGGCCTCGACATCGGGGGCGACCTTACGGCGGGCCGCGCCGCGCAGGGCCGACAGCAGCTTGCGCTCCAGGGCGAACAGCGAGGCGGCCCGCCCCTCGGCCCCCGACGCCTTGTAGGCATCAGCCGCCGTCCGCAGCGCCGCCAGTTCCTCGGCCGTGGGCGTCTGGAACAGGCCGTCCAGACCGGCGGGAATGCGGAAGCGGCGGGTCGGCGGATCGTCGACCACCTCCATCTGGGGAAAGGCGGCCCAGACCGCATCGCGCATGCGCTCAGCCGTGCGCCGGCCCACATCCAGGGCGCGCGCCATCTCATCCAGGGTCATGCCCTCGCTCGATCCCGCCAGCATGCGAGCCAGATCCAGGAGCCTTGCAGCTTTTTCGTGCCTCATACGTTCTCCATACGACCGAATCTGGCGCACCGCACGTGCAAACAGGTCTGGTCCGAACGAAGGAGGACTTCATGTCTCGCTTTGCCTGCCCCGTCTGGGCCATCGCCCCTGTAAACGCGCCGATGATCTCGGCCGTTCTGGCCTTCGCGGACATTCATCGCGACCTGGGCGCTGGACGCACCCTGATGCGGATCAGCCATGAACGCGCCGCCCGCGCCGATGTCATCCTGCTGCTGGGCCGCGACGCCGAGCGGGTGGTCGATCTGGGCGTGGTGTGGAACGATCGCGAGGACCAGATCATCCGGGTCATCGACGACGCCGAGCGCCGCGACTCGCGTCTGGCGGCCTGGGAAGACGCCTATGATCTGTTCGAGTCCGAGGTTCACGAACCGGTTAATCACCGCCTCGTGGCCTGACCTGAAGGGGGCAAGGCCTCCGATCCGTACACTTCACAAGCAGTGTTCTGCCTAAAAATGCGGTCTCGACGCCCCCCAAAGGGGCGCCGGGGCCGCAGCGCGTATTTGTGACGACTTCTTGTCGCCGCCCCCATTGCAGAAGCCGCCACCTTCGCTCCACGCTGAATTAGCCGGCAACGTCCGAGTGAAAAATCGCGTCAGTATCAAAAGCAGAAAAGTTCGGGAGATAAACGTCGTGGAGAAGGAATCAATCTTGCGTTGATAAATTGAACGAGGGGGCTCTCTATGAATCGGCACTTTAAAACGACTCTACTCGCAGGTATCTCTGCGATGTCTGTTACTTTTGGATACTCTGTCGCAGCGCATGCTGCCGACCCGGCCGCCGACCCGGCCGCGGAAACCACTTCCGAACTTGAGACCCTGATCGTCACGGCGCGCGGCAAGCCCCGCACCGTTCTGGACAGCGCGGTCCCGGTGGACTCCTTCAGCGAAGCAGACCTGAAATCCGCCGCCTTCACCGACACCAATGACATCCTGAAGTCGCTGGTCCCGTCCTACACTCTGGCTCGCGAGCCGATCTCGGACGGCGCCACCTTCGTCCGCCCCGCCTCGTTGCGCGGACTGCCCACCGACAAGACCCTGTTCATGGTCAACTCCAAGCGCCGCCACCGCTCGGCGCTGGTCAGCATTGGCGGCACGGGCGCGCAGGCGCCTGACGCGGCCACCATCCCGGCCTCGGCGCTGAAGAATGTGGTCGTCACCCGCGACGGCGCCGGCGCGCAATACGGTTCGGACGCCATCGCCGGCGTCATCGACTTCCAGCTCAAGGACAGCCCCAGCGGCGGTTCGCTCGTCGCCCAATACGGTCAGTTCTTCCTCGGCGACGGCGAAGACGTCATGATCACCGGCAATCTGGGCCTGCCGATCGGCGACAAGGGCTTCGTCAACGGCACCTTCGAATACACCAGCCAGAACCAGGTTCACCGCGGCAAGCAGTACTGCAATGTCGGCATTCCCAACCAGTCGGCCGGGTTCTGCGTCGCCAACCACGCGGCAGCCAATCCCGCCTATGGCGCCTTGATCACCGACTACGTTCAGAAGTGGGGCCAGCCGGACTCTGAAGCCCTGCGCGGCGTGATCAATGCCGGCTACGACATCAGCGAAAACCTGGCGGTCTATGCCTTCGGCAACTACTCCAAGAGCAGCGCGGTCGAGTATTTCAACTATCGTCCGCCGGTCAGCAACGCGGTCAACGCCACGCCGATCCGCCTGCAGGACGGCAGCCTCTTCCAGTTCAGCTCGATCTTCCCGGCCGGCTTTACCCCGATGTTCGGCGGTGACGTCACCGACTACAGCCTGACCGGCGGCATCAAGGGCAAGACCGGCTACGGCCTGAGCTATGACCTGAGCGGCCGCTACGGCAACAACAAGATCGCCTACACCCTGTGGGACACCGTCAACCCCTCGATGGGCCCGGCTTCGCCCAAGGCGTTCTACGACGGTTCGCTGATCTCCGATGAGCAGGCCCTGAACGCCGACTTTGCCTATGATTGGGCCCTGAAAGGTCTGCACACCCCGGTGACCCTGAACTTCGGGGCCGAGTATCGCCAGGAGGGCTATGAAATCACCGCGGGCGACGTGCCCTCCTATGTGGCGGGGCCGTGGTCCGTGCCGGATCCGTTCAACTACTGCTCCAACGAAACACTCGTCGCATCGCGCACGAAGGCTGCCGGAGCGCCTGCGTCCATCAACTGTAATCTGGCGTCAGACCCGGTCTACAACGCCCTCGCCGTCGGTTCGAACGGTTTCCCGGGCAACACCCCGGCCTATTCGGGTGAACTGACGCGCGACTCCTATGCCGGCTACGCCGAAGCCTCGGCCAATGTCACCGAAGCTTGGTTCCTGGACGTCGCCGTCCGGGGCGAGAACTTCTCTGACTTCGGCAGCACCTGGAACGGCAAGATCGCCTCGCAGTACCAGTTGACCGACGCGTTCGGCATCCGCGGCTCGGTCGGCACCGGCTTCCGCGCACCGACGCCGGGTCAGCTGTTCACCACCAACGTCTCGACCCGCGTTGAGAACGGCGCGATCATCGCCTCGGGCCTGTTCCCGGCCACCAACCCTGTCGCCCAGTTCATGGGCGCACGCGAACTGAAGCCGGAAAAATCCTTCAACCTGGCGGCGGGCTTCAGCGCATCCCTGTTTGACGGCCTTAGCCTGACAGTCGACCTCTACAGCATCGAAATCAAAGACCAGTTCTACGCGACCAGCGCCATTACGGTCACACCGACGATCCGCAATGCCCTGATCGCCGCTTCGATCCCGGGTGCTGACACCATCGGCCAGGTCCAGTTCTTCCAGAATGCCTTCGACTCCCAGACCTTTGGTGTGGACGTCGTGGCGACCTACAAGAAGGCCTGGGAAAACGGCCAGATGAC
Source organism: Caulobacter sp. ErkDOM-C (assembly GCF_048541825.1). Taxonomy (GTDB): domain Bacteria; phylum Pseudomonadota; class Alphaproteobacteria; order Caulobacterales; family Caulobacteraceae; genus Caulobacter. The sequence goes on from NZ_CP183332.1 coordinate 2,369,129, forward strand.
CAGTTTCACCGCAAGCGGCAACTGGAACAGCTTCGTCGTCGACAAGGTCAACAAGCCCACGCCCAACACCTCGGGCGTGACCTACACCTTCTTCGACGGTGAAAGCGTCTACGACTTCAAGCATGCCGCTCCGCGCTGGCGCAGCACGCTGTCGGCCACTCACGAGGTCGGCAAGTTCAAGATCCTGGGCCGGGCCAATCTCTATGGCCCCTACAAGAACATGTTCAGCGTCAGCCGGCCGACCGTGATCCAGGAGTTTGATACCGAACTCATGTTTGATACCGAGATCAGCTATCAGGCGACCGATACCTATTCGCTGGCCATCGGCGCCCGGAACCTGTTCTCCAACTATCCCGATCCCGACCTGACCGGCGAGTCGGCCACCAACGGCCGGGTCTATCGCTCGGACTCGATCGTCGATTGGCAAGGCGGCTTCTGGTACGCCAAGGTCTCGGCGACCTTCTAGGATTTCGATCCCAGCAAAACCGAAGGGCCAGGCGAAAGCCTGGCCCTTTTCGTTTGGCCGGCCTCTGCTAGCGCCCCAGCGCCTTGCCCATCCGGATCAGCGGCACCGCATAGCCGCTCGATGTCATCGCCGTGAACGGCTCGAGGTCGTGATAGCCGCAGGCGCGATAGAGCGGCACGCCGCCCATGGTCGCCGCCATCTCGGCGCGGGCAAACCCTTCGGCGGCGGCCGCCGCCTCGCAGGCGTCCAGCACCAGGCGACCCACGCCTTTCCGGGTGTGATCGGGGTGCGTGTACATTGCCCGCACCCGAGCGGCGTCAACCCTGGGATCCAGCAGCGCCGCGTCGCGCCCGGCAGAGTGATCGCCGCCGAACAGCGTGGCGCGCCGGCTCCACCCACCGCAGCCGGCGATCTGGTCACCATCCTCGACCACGAAATAGGTGCCGTCAGCGATCAGCTGGCTGTCCAGCCCCATAATTTCGAACGAGGCCCTGACGCCTTCGGGCGGCAGGAACGGCGTCAGAAGCTCGCTGATCGCTGCATTCATCAGGGCCGACAGAACCGGCATGTCCTCAGGTCGCGCCAGCCGCAGGCGAAGTTGGGATCCTGTTGTGTTCAAGGCGTTCTCCTCGCATCACCCAGGTCCGTTGATGCGTCGCCCCTGGGGCGAAGGAAGGGTGATTCCCGCCCTCTTCGCCTGATCATCGCCACCCGCCCACGGTTCGCACACGGGGCGCCCCAGGCGCCCAAGGGCGGAGCATCCGGGACGCATCTAACATGTCAGATCGTCCGTCGTCCGAAATCAGGTTGCGCCGGTTCCCCCGAAATTTCGAGATGAACCGGACTTCGGCGGGGGCGCGTTCGACCGGAGGAACGAAAGGTGTATCGTCATGGCGATGCACGCGTTTTCGGCGTCGGCTGTTTCTTAGTGGCGGATTGGCATGGATACGACTGCAGGCCCGGCGACGGGCGGAGTTCTGACCCGACGGCGCTTCTTCGAGGGACTGGCTGCGGTGGGCGGCATTTCCCTGGCGCTTTCGGGCATGGACGCCCTGGGTTTCGGCATGGCCTCGGCTACAGAACTGCCGCCCGTCCTGACCGGCGACGTCAAGGGCACGAAGGTCATTGTGCTGGGCGCCGGCCTGGCCGGCATGACCGCCGCCTATGAGCTCTCAAAGGCCGGCTATCAGGTGCAGATCCTGGAGGCCCGCGCCTTCGCCGGCGGTCGCTGCCAGACGGCGCGCAAGGGCTTCGAGCACACCGACCTGCTGGGCAACAAGCAAACCTGCGAGTTCGACGACGGCCTCTATATCAACCACGGCGCCTGGCGGATCCCGTATCACCACCGCTCGACCCTGCACTACACCAAGCTGTTCGGCGTGCTGCTGGAGAGCTTCGTCAACGACAACGACGCCGCCTATGTCTATTTCGAGAAGGGCGAAGGCCCACTGAAGGGCAAGCCGATCCGCAAGGGCGAGATCGCCGCCGACGCCCGGGGCTATGCCGCCGAGCTGATTGCCAAGGCCGCCAGCAAGGGCGAGCTCGACGCCGCCCTGTCCCCGGCCGACCGCGAGAAATTCGTGGCCTACATGATCAACGAAGGCCGGCTGTCACCCAAGGACCTGGCCTATACGGGCACAGAAGGGCGCGGCTTTTCCGTTCACCCCGGCGCCGGTGTCGATCCGGGCCCGGGCAAGGAACTGCCGCCCTTCGCCTTCAAGGATGTTCTGGATTCCGGCGCGTGGCGCGTGCTGAGCTCGGTCAGCGGCTACGAGCAGCAGCGCACCATGCTGCAGCCGATCGGCGGCATGGACCAGATCGCCAAGGGCTTCGAAAAGCAGGTTGGCTCGATGATCCGCTACTCGACGGTGGTCAAGAAGATCAAGCAGACCGGCAAGGGCGTGAAGGTCACCTTCAAGGAGGCCTCGGGCAAGACCGGCGAGATCGAGGCCGACTACTGCATCTGCACCATTCCGCTCAGCGTGCTCAAGCAGATCGATCTGGACGCCTCGGCGCCGTTCAAGGCTGCGATGGCGGGCGTATCCTATGCGCCGGTCAACAAGATCGGCCTGCAGATGAAAACCCGGTTCTGGGAAGAAAAGCACCACATCTACGGCGGCCACATCTACAACGACATCCCCGGTATCGGCACGATCGCCATGCCCTCCACCGGCTGGCAGAGCCAGAAAGGCGTGCTGCTGGGCTTCTACAATTTCGGTGGGCAGGCGGCGCGCATCAGCGCCATGAAGCCGGCCGACCGGGCGGCCTTCGCCGTGGCCGGCGGCCAGAAGGTGTTCCCCGAATACGCCGAGAACTTCGAGAACGCCTTCTCGTTCTGCTGGCACCTGGCCGAGCACAATCTCGGCGGCTGGGCCGAATGGGGCGAGGCCGGTCGCCGCGACGCCTATCCCGTGCTGTGCGAACCCGACGGTCGCCTCTATCTCGCCGGCGAACACCTCAGCTACCTTGGTGGCTGGCAGGCCGGGGCCATCGAGTCGGCCTGGCAGCAGATCGCCAAGATCCACGCCCGCGTGCAGCAGGCTTGAGACCCGAGGACCCGAGAACAAAAATGAAGTCTGCTTCCCCTATCGCCCTGCTCTGCCTTGTCGCCGCCGCGTTGGCGCCCGCTGCGGCATCGGCCGCGTCGTCGCCCAAGGACCTTTACGAAGACAACTGCTCGGCCTGCCACCAGGTGACCGGCAAAGGCATCAAGGGCGCCTTCCCGACCCTGGCCGCCTCGCCGCTGGTCATCGGTCCGCCCGCGCCTCTGGTCACCATCTTACTGAACGGCCGGGCCGGCATGCCGGCCTTCAAGGACGACATCAGCGACGCCGATCTGGCCGGCATCATCAGCTATGTCCGCACCTCGTGGGGCAACAAGGCCAAGCCGGTGACGGCCGCCGAGGTCGCCGCCATCCGCACCAAGGCCAAGGCCGCCCAGAAGGCCCGTGGCCTGCAAGCTCACTGATCGACCCTTTCCAGGAGAAGACCATGACCCGTTTCGCAACCCTCGCCGCCGGCCTCGCTCTGGCCGCCGGTCTCGCCGGCGCGGCATCCGCCCAGGACATCGTTCGCGGCGGCGACCCCAAGTCGGCCATCGCCAGCGTCGTCACCGTGCCGGCCGGCTTTGACACCATCTATGTCAGCGGCATGGTCCCGCCGATGATCGACCCCAAGGGCGACCCTGCCCTGACCGCCACCTACGGCGACACCAAGACCCAGACCCTGGGCGTGCTCAAGCGCATCGAGGATGCGCTGAAGACTCAGGGCGCAACCATGGGAGATGTGGTGATGATGCGCGTCCTGCTGGTCGGCGACCCGGCCAAGGGCGGCAAGATGGACTTCGCCGGCATGATGGAAGCCTACAAGACCCTGTTCGGCACAGCCGAACAGCCCAACAAGCCCTCGCGCATCACCAGCCAGGTCGCAGGCCTGGTGGCCGGTGGCATGCTGGTCGAGATCGAGGTCCAGGCCGCCAAGAAGAAGTAGCCACCACATCCCGCTGCGGCGGGTGTTGGCTTGGCCTTCGCAGAGGGAGACAGGTTCGCGCCTGTCTCCTTTTTCGTTGGTCAGCGCGCGTCGCAGCCGCCTTTTCACCGAAGTCCGAATTCATTTCCCTGACAACGTTGTCAAACAATTTGCGCCGCGCTACACAGGTCATGCACTTTTAGGGCGTTTCCTCCCAATGACTCGGCCGCCTTCTCCTCCTGGAGGGCGGCCGTCTTTTTGTCCGGCTTGTCCCGGCCATCATGCTTGACTCAAGCGACGGTCCGGCCGAAACGCCCCGTCCATGATCAGCCGCTACGCCCGCCCCGAAGCCGCCGCCATCTGGTCCAGCCAGACCAAGTACAAGATCTGGTTCGAGATCGAGGCCCACGCCGCCGACGCCATGGCCGAGCTTGGGGTCATCCCCAAGCTGTCGGCCGAGACGATCTGGGAAAAGGGCCGCGACGCGGTCTGGGACAGCGACCGCATCGACGAGATCGAACGCGTCACCAAGCACGACGTCATCGCCTTCCTGACCCACGTGTCGGAGATCGTCGGCCCCGAGGCCCGCTTCCTGCACCAGGGCATGACCAGCAGCGACGTGCTGGACACCTGTTTCGCCGTGCAGCTTTCGCGCTCCACCGATCTGCTGATCGAGGGTGTCGACCTGCTTATGGCCGCGCTGAAACGCCGGGCGCTTGAGCACAAGATGACCGTCTGCGTCGGTCGCAGCCACGGCATCCACGCCGAACCGATCACCTTTGGCCTCAAGCTCGCCGGCTACTACGCCGAGTTCCAGCGGGCAAAAGAACGACTCGCGATGGCCAAGTTCGAGATCGCCACCTGCGCCATCTCGGGCGCCGTCGGCACCTTCGCCAATGTCGATCCCCGCGTCGAAGAACATGTGGCCAAGATGATGGGCCTGACCGTCGAACCGGTCTCGACCCAGGTCATCCCGCGCGACCGCCACGCCGCCTATTTCTGCGCCCTGGGTGTCGTCGCCTCGTCGATCGAGCGTCTGGCCACCGAGATCCGCCACCTGCAGCGCACCGAAGTGCTGGAAGCCGAGGAGCCGTTCGAGGTCGGCCAGAAGGGCAGCTCGGCAATGCCCCACAAGCGCAACCCGATCCTGACCGAAAACCTGACCGGCCTGGCCCGGCTGGTCCGCTCGGCCGTGACGCCCGCCCTGGAAAACGTTGCCCTCTGGCACGAGCGCGACATCAGCCACTCGTCGGTCGAGCGCGGCATCGGTCCTGACGCCACCGTCCACCTTGATTTCGCTCTGCGCCGCATGGCCAGCGTCATCGAGCGCTTCAACATCTATCCCGAGAACATGGCCAAGAACCTCGACAAGCTGGGGGGCCTGGTGTTCTCGCAGCGGGTCATGCTGGCCCTGACACAAGAGGGTGTCAGCCGCGAAGACGCCTATGCCGCCGTGCAGGGCAACTCGATGAAGGTGTGGCGCGGCGAGGGTCGGTTCATCGACTTCCTCAAGGCTGATCCCGTGGTGTCAAAGGCCCTGTCGGACACCGTGCTCGAGGAACTGTTCGACTACGGCTACCACACCAAGAACGTCGACGTGATCTTCAGGCGCGTGTTCGGCGAGCAGGGCTGACGATGACGGAAGCGCCGGTCCTTCGCCTCAATCCGGCGCTGGATCCGGCGGCCTTCGCGCAGGCCTATGCGCGCGACGGCGTTGTGCGCATTCCCGATGTATTCGAGCCCGGAGTCGTCGATCGCCTGGCCGGCATTCTGGAACAGACCATCGACTGGGACGTGATCTGCTCGAACGACACGGGCGGCGCCGAGATCCTCAGCCGCGCCCGCCGCGTAGAGCTTGGCCCAGATGCGGTGGCCGCCCGCTTCCACGCCGCCACGCTGCGGGCCCGCACCGGGTTTGCCTACATCTATCTGGGCTATCCGATGATCAACGCCTTCGTCGAAGGCCGTGACCCCGGGCACCCGATCCACGCCCTGACGGCTTTCCTCAACAGTCCCGACTTCATCACCTTGGGCGCCGCCGTCACCGGTGAGACGACCATCACCAAGGTCGACGCCCAGGCCACCCTCTATCGCCCCGCCGACTTCCTGACCCTGCATGACGACACCGGAGTGGGTGAGCGACTGGCGGCCTACACCCTGGGCCTGACGCGCCAGTGGCGGCCCGACTGGGGCGGCCAGCTGCTGTTCCACGACGAGGCCGGCGACGTCGAACGCGGCTTCGCGCCGGCCTTCAATGTGCTGACCCTGTTCAAGGTGCCGCGCAAACACTCGGTGGCCCCCGTCGCCCCCTATGCCGGCGCGCCGCGCCTGACCGTCACCGGCTGGCTGCGGAACGACCCGCCCAATGGCCGCTGAGCGCAAGCGAAGCTTCCCGCCGGTCGTCGATGCAGACACCCGCGTCCTGATCCCGGGCAGCCTGCCTGGCGAGGCCTCGCTGGCGGCGGGCCAGTACTATGCCAATCCGCGCAACGCCTTCTGGCGGTTACTTGAGACGGTGCTGGATGCGCCGCTCGTGACCTTGGCCTACGAAGATCGCCTGACGTCGCTCCAGGCACGTGGTGTGGGTTTGTGGGACGTCGTGGCCGAGGCCGAGCGGCGCGGCAGCCTGGACGCCGCGATCCTCAACTCCAGCGCCAACGACCTGCTGGCCCTGGTGGAAAGGTTGCCTGCCCTGCGCGCCGTGGCCTTCAACGGCGGCACGTCGGCGAAGCTGGGCTCGCGCCTTCTGGCGCCGGTCGCGAAAAGGGTGACGTTGATCGCCCTGCCCTCCTCCAGCCCGGCCCACGCGGCGCGGAGTTTTGCGGAGAAGGCCGAGTCCTGGGCGTTATTGAGGTCTTTGTTGGCGACCTGGCCTACCAGAGGCGGCTGACGCCGAAGCTGTCGAACATCACTTCTTTGGACACCAGTGTCATTTCCTCGACCAGCGCTTGAGCAATAAGCAAACGATCAAAGGGATCCTTGTGCGGAATAGCCAGGGCGCCAGCTAAACGCGCATGGGTCAGGGAAATGGGCAACGGGTCGAAACCCAGCGCCTCAATCTCAAGCTCAAAGCTGGCCGCCAATACCGCAGCTTCCGGAAGTTTGCCCAAGCGGTGCTTAGTGGCGATTTCCATGGCGGATACCGCGCTCACAAAGACAGTCGCCCCTTCGGACGCGATCGCCTCACGCGCACCAGCGGCGAGGCGCGGATCCTGATGCCCCCACCAAATCAACGCATGGGTATCAAGCAGCAGCCTCAATCGCCTTCACCGTTCCACAGGGCGAGTTCGTCATCAGGCAGCGGATCAAAGAAACTCTCGGAAAAGCCAAATCCAAGTCGGTCTTTCCACATTCCGGCATAACGTTTGGGTTTTGCCGTCTCGACCGGCGTAGCAACAAGTTTGGCCACCGGCGTCTTGCCGCGGGCGATGATGACCTCGCCGCCGGCTTCGACTTCGGCCAGTAGGCGCGAGAGGTTGGTCTTGGCGTAGTGGATGGTGACGACGGTCATCGGAGCCTCACTTAGCTAATCAAGTTAGCTAAGTGAGCGAAGAAAATCAATCAGCCCCTCACATTACAACCTTTTCATCTGCCTTCCGGCCCCGCTTGAGGCAGCATCCCGCCTCCTTGGGGAGAGACTTCCAATCATGCGTAATCTTCTGCTGGCCGCGACCTCCGCGATCGCCATGTCCGTCGCCGTTTCAGCTTCCGCCGCCGAACCCGCCAAGCCGATGTACGGCGCGTGGGGCGTCGATCTGACCGCGCGCGACACTACCGTCGCGCCTGGCGCTGACTTCAACCGGCACGCCAATGGCGCCTGGCAGGCTCGCACCGAGATCCCGGCCGACCAGGGTTCGGCCGGCGTCGGCTATGACGTGTTCAACCGCTCGCAGGACCAGCTGCGCACGCTGATCGAAACCGCCGACGCCTCGACCCAGATCGGCGGCCTGTACAAGAGCTTCACCAACGAGGCCCAGGTTGAGGCCGTCGACGACAAGCCGCTGAAGGCAGACCTCGCCAAGGTCGCCGCCCTGAACAGCAAGGCCGACTTCGCCCTGGCCATGGGCCGCGCCCACGGCGGGTTCGGCGCGGACATCTTCTCGCTGGACATCTATCCGGACGCCAAGACGCCCGAAATCAACACCATCTATGTGGGCCAGTCGGGCCTGGGCCTGCCGGACCGCGACTACTATCTGACCGACGGCTTCAAGCCGCAGCTGGCGGCCTACACCGCCTTCATCGAGCGCGCCCTGAAGATGGCCGGCTATGCCGACCCGGCCAAATCGGCCGCCGAGGTGGTGGCCTTCGAGACCGCCATCGCCAAGGCCAGCTGGGCCGTCGCCGACCGTCGCGACATCGACAAGGTTTATAACCCGATCGCGATCACCGACCTGACGGCCTACGCTCCCAACTTCCCGTGGTCGGACTATCTGGCCGCCGCCGGCATGCCCGGCCTGACCAAGGTGGTGCTGGGCGAGAAGACCGCCGTGCGCGACATCGCCAAGGCCTATGACGCTGCGTCGCTCGACACGCTCAAGGCCTGGCAGGCCTTCCACATCCTCGAAGAGGCCTCGCCCTATCTGTCCAAGCGCTTCGTCGACAGCCGCTTTGAGTATGTGAAGGCCCTCAGCGGCCAGTCGGCCCTGCGGCCCCGCTGGAAGCGCGGCGTCGGCCTGGTCGACAGCACGGTCGGCGAGGTCGTCGGCCAGACCTATGTGGCCAAGTACTTCCCGCCCTCGTCCAAGGCCCAGATGGTCGAGCTGATCGCCAATCTGAAGACGGCGATGTCCAAGCGCATCGAGCAGTCCCCTTGGATGGCGGCGGCCACCAAGACCGAAGCCCAGACCAAGCTCTCCAAGATGAAGGTCATGGTCGGCTATCCCGACAAGTGGCGCGACTATTCGGCCCTGAAGATCGACGTGGCCGACCTCTATGGCAATGTTTCGCGCAGCCGCGCCTTCGAATGGGCCTACGCCCTGAGCGACCTGGGCAAGCCGGTCGACGACGGCAAGTGGGCGATGACCCCGCAGACGGTCAACGCCTACAACGGCGGCCTCGAGAACAAGATCGTCTTCCCGGCCGGCATCCTGCAGGCGCCCTATTTCGATCCGGCCGCCGACCCGGCGGTGAACTATGGCGCCATCGGCGCGGTGATCGGCCACGAGATCAGCCACGGCTTCGACGACCAGGGCCGCAAGATCGACGCCAAGGGCGCCCTGCGCGACTGGTGGACGGCTGAGGACGCCAAGCGCTTCGAAGCCCAGGCCGATATCCTGGGCAAGCAGTACGACCAGTACGAGCCCGTTCCCGGCGCCAGGATCAACGGCAAGCTGACGATGGGCGAGAACATCGCCGACCTGGCCGGTCTGCAGGTGGCCCTGGACGCCTACCACGCGTCGCTGGGCGGCAAGCCCGCGCCGGTGATCGACGGCATGAGCGGCGACCAGCGCCTGTTCCTGGCCTTCGCCCAGTCGTGGCGCGCCAAGGAACGCGACGACTCGCTCAAGCAGCAAATGGCGTCCGATCCCCACTCGCCGTCGAACTTCCGGGTCATCGGCCCGACCCGCAATGTCGACGCGTGGTACGCGGCCTTCGGCGTGAAGGCCGGCGAGACCTACTATCTGGCGCCAGAGGCCCGCTCGCGGGTCTGGTAGCGCCAACTGACCATCGGGACGGCAAGGGCGGGGGCGTGGCGATCACGCCCCCGCTTTTGTTTGTCGGCGGCGCGTTTGCAGGTCAGGCTGCGACCATGACCTATGCGCGCGCCGTGGCCGGAACGACCTATGCCTTTGACGGTCTGGCCGATGTGATGGCCAAGGCCTCGCCCCTGCGCTCGGGCGACATGCTGGCCGGCGTCGCGGCCACCAGCGCCCAGCAGAATGTCGCGGCCAAGATGGTGCTGGCCGACACGCCGCTGAAGACCTTCCTGACCGAGGCCCTGGTCCCTTACGAGACCGACGAGGTCACCCGCCTGATCCTCGACAGCCACGACGCGGCCGCCTTCGCGCCGGTCGCCAGCCTGACCGTTGGGGAATTCCGCGACTGGCTGCTGTCGGACGCCGCCACACCCGCCGTTCTGGCTGCGCTCGCGCCGGGTCTGACGCCCGAAATGGTCGCCGCGGTCAGCAAGATCATGCGCAACCAGGACCTGATCCTGGCGGCCAGAAAGTGCCGGGTGACGACCAAGTTCCGCAATACCATCGGCCTGCCCGGGACCATGGCCGTGCGGCTGCAGCCCAACCACCCGACCGACGACCCGGCCGGGATCACCGCCTCCATCCTTGACGGCCTGCTGTATGGCTGCGGAGACGCGGTGATCGGAATCAATCCGGCCAGCGACAATCTCTCGGTGCTGGGCGAGCTGAGCCGGCTAATGGACGACCTGATCCAGAGGTTCGAAATCCCGACCCAGTCCTGCGTCCTGACCCACGTGACCAGCGCCATCGCCCTGATCGAGCGCGGCGCGCCGGTGGACCTGGTCTTCCAGTCGATCGCGGGGACGCAGGCCGCCAATGCCAGCTTCGGCGTCACCCTGGCCCTGCTGCGCGAAGGCCTGGACGCCGGGCGCTCGCTGAAGCGCGGAACGGTCGGCGACAACGTCATGTATTTCGAGACCGGCCAGGGCTCGGCCCTCTCGGCCGGCGCCCATCACGGCGTCGACCAGCAGACGCTTGAGGCCAGGGCCTACGGCGTGGCGCGGGCGTTCGAGCCCCTGCTGGTCAACAGCGTGGTCGGCTTCATCGGGCCCGAATACCTCTATGACGGCAAGCAGATCATCCGGGCCGGCCTTGAAGACCACTTCTGCGGCAAGCTGCTGGGCGCGCCCCTGGGCGTGGACGTCTGCTACACCAACCATGCCGAGGCCGACCAGGACGACATGGACAGCCTGCTGACGCTGCTGGCGACGGCGGGGGTCACCTTCATCATGGGCGTGCCGGGCGCCGACGACGTGATGCTGAACTACCAGTCGACCTCGTTCCACGACGCCCTCTATGTCCGCGACCTGCTGGGCCGCAAGCGCGCGCCGGAGTTCGAGGCCTGGCTGCAGCGCCTGAAGATCACCGGGGCCGACGGCCGCCTGACGCCGCCCTCGGCCGGCCATCCGCTGCTGACGGCCAGCGCATGAGCCGGCTGGTTCCGCCCGATCCATGGACGGCCCTGCGCCGCCATACTCCCGCCCGCATCGCCCTTGGCCGCACGGGCGCCAGCCTGCCCACCCATGAGGTGCTGGCCTTCGCCCTGGCCCACGCCCAGGCCCGTGACGCGGTGCATACGCCGTTCGATAGTGCAGCGGTGACCGAGGCCATCGCTGACCTCGGCCTTTCGACCCTGCCTGTCGAAAGCGCGGCGGCGGACCGGGCGACCTATCTGCGGCGGCCAGATCTGGGCCGTCAGCTGTCACAGGCCAGCCGATCCCGGCTGGAGCGCGCGGCGGGCAAGCCGGCCGATCTGGCCATTATAGTCGCCGACGGTCTGTCCAGCACGGCCGTCCACGCCCATGCCGCGCCGCTGATCGCCGCCTTGCTGCCCTTGATCCGCGCCGAGTCCTGGAGCCTGGCGCCGGTGGTTGTCGCCCATCAGGCCCGGGTCGCTCTGGGCGACGCGGTCGGCGAGATCCTGGGCGCGCGGCTGATCCTGCTTCTGATCGGTGAGCGGCCGGGCCTGTCCTCGCCCGACAGCCTGGGCGCCTATCTGACCTTTGCGCCCCGGGTGGGCCTGACCGACGCGGCCCGCAACTGTGTCTCCAACATCCGCAGCCAGGGCCTTTCCTACGATCAGGCCGCCTTCAAGCTGGCCTGGCTGGCGCGCGAAGCCCTGCGACTGGGCGAGAGCGGCGTGGCCCTGAAGGACGAGAGCGACACGGCGCTGCTGGGCGCCGCCCATCCAGCCTTGTCATCCCGGTCTGAGCCGCGGCCCCCGGGATGACCGCGGGCGGCGAGCGCTTGGGAATCGGCCATCGCCCCCCTTCGGCGCCGAAATAGTGAACGCCGGTTGCCGAAACGCCGTTTCGCGTTAACCGAGAGTCGCCGACGCTGCGGCCTGGGCGCAATTTCAGCCGAAGTTTCGGACTCAGGGGGACCACGATGAGCGAACCATCAGGCGGCGGCGTCAGCTACGAAAAGGTCGATGCGGCCTATTTCGACAAGCGCGGCCTCAAGCGCTATGCGGGCGTTTTCTCGCTATGGGCGCTGGGCGTGGGGGCCGTGATCTCGGGCCAGTTCTCGGGCTGGAACCTGGGCATGGGCGTCGGCGGCTGGGGCGGCATGCTGGTGGCCACCCTGATCATCACCGTCATGTATCTGGGCCTGACCTTCTCGATCGCCGAGATGGCGGCGGCCCAGCCGCACACGGGCGGGGCCTATTCCTTCGCCCGCGCCGCGATGGGTCCCTGGGGCGGCTTCATCACCGGCCTGTGCGAGAACGTCGAGTATGTGCTGACCGCCGCCGTCGTCTGCTTCTTCATCGGCAGCTATCTGGGGGGCATCTTCGAGACGCCGGCCTGGATGCAGCCGCTCTACTGGGTGGGGGCCTATGTCATCTTCGTGGGGCTGAACGCCGGCGGCGTGGCGATGTCGTTCCGCTTCACGGTGTTCGTCACCCTGCTGGCCCTGGCCTGCCTGGTGGTGTTCTGGATCAGCGCCCTGCCGCATGCCGACTTCATGAAATACGCCCTCAATGTCGGACCCGGCGGCACCGAGCTGCCCGACGGCCACGGACCGTTCCTGCCCGCCGGGATCGGCGGCGCCCTGGCCCAGCTGCCCTTCGCGGTCTGGCTGTTCCTGGCCATCGAGCAACTGCCCCTGGCGGCCGAGGAATCCCACACCCCGCAGCGTGACCTGCCCAAGGGCATTATCCTGGGCATGCTGACCCTGATCGTCTCGGCCCTGCTGGTGCTGTGGCTCAATTCGTCGATCCCGGCCGGAGCCTTCGCCCTGTCGAAGTCCGGCGAGCCGATCCTGGACGGCTTCCGCGCCATCTATGGCGGCGGAGCCCTGGCCAAGGTCCTGGCGGCGGTGGCGGTGGCGGGGCTGATCGCCAGCTTCCACGCCATCATCTTCGCCTATGGCCGGCAGATCTATTCGCTGTCGCGGGCCGGCTACTTCCCGCGCGCCCTGTCGGTGACCCACGGCGAGCGCAAGACGCCCGAGCTCGCCCTGATCGCCGGTTCGCTGGCCGGCCTGCTGGTCATGCTGGCCGTGTGGTTCCTGCTGGGCGCCGAGAAGGGCGCTGCAGTGATCGGCGGCACCCTTCTGAACATGGCCGTGTTTGGAGCCATGCTGTCCTATGTGGCCCAGGGCGCATCGTTCATCCTGCTGCGCAAGAAATTCCCGGACATGGAGCGGCCCTACAAGAGCCGGTTCGGCGTCACCGGCGCGGTCCTGACGGTGATCATCTCGCTGGTCACCATCGTCTATCAGCTGAAGGACCCGATCTATCGGACCGGCGTCATCGGCGTGGCGATCTGGTTCGCGATCGGCATCGCCTATTTCGCCGCCGTCGGCCGCAAGAAGCTGGTGCTGTCGCCCGAGGAAGCCTTCGCCCTCAACGGCGGCAAGAGCGCCTAGAGTCTCCGCGCGGTGGGAAACGTCTGTCGGATCGGAAAGGGCGCCGGGCTTCCACGTTCGGCCTCACGCCCTGCGGGCCGCACGGAAGGCAAAGAAAAGGGCCGCCCCGAAGGGCGGCCCTTGTTCGTTCGGCCTAGAGCCCTTCCCGACCTGATGGCTTCATCAGGTTCGGGCGAAAAGGGCTCTAAATCAAAAGTTTAGAGCGTTTTTCGATCCGATAACCGTTTCACACTTATCGGAAAACGCTCTAGGCCGGCGCTGATTTCAGGCGCCGGTCTTGATCTGCTCGCGGGCCTGGGCCAGCAGCTCGTCCATCTTCATGCGCACTTCGCTCTCGGACACCGCGACGCCCGAGCCCTTGAGATCGCCCGAGACCTTGCGCAGCACATCCTCGTCGCCGGGCTGTTCGAAGTCCGACTTCACGACGGCGCGAGCATATTCCTCGACCGTGGCAAGGCCCATCAGGCCGGCGGCCCATTCGCCCAGCAGGCGGTTGCGGCGCGCGGTCGCCTTGAACTCAAGGTCCTGGTCCAGAACGAACTTGCGTTCGAAACCCTGTTCGCGATCGTCGAAAGTGGTCATGAAGGCCCCAAATACGTCTAAGCCGGCTATCTATCCCGTGATGGGCCAACTCGCAATCGGCGGATACGCCGCAGCCTTCGCTTTACGCCCATAGACCTGAACGGAAGCTGACCCCCAGGTTTGCGCGCCCGCCCTCATTCAGATAAGTTCAACCCGACATTTTCAGTGAGCGGCCTTGAGTCGAACGCCGCGCGCAGCTATCCGGCCGCGCGCGCTTTTCGTTTCTTAGGACACCCCCGGATCAGGGGGCGCGCTTTGCATCCATGAAGGGCCTCGACGAGAGCCATGACCACCCGCCGCAAGAAGATCTACGAAGGCAAGGCGAAGATCCTGTACGAGGGCCCCGAGCCCGGTACGCTGATCCAGTACTTCAAGGATGACGCCACGGCGTTCAACGGCGAGAAGAAGGCCCAGCTGGAAGGCAAGGGCGTGATCAACAACCGGATCAGCGAGTACGTCATGACTCGCCTGAACGGCATCGGCGTGCAGAACCACTTCATCCGCCGCCTGAACCTGCGCGAGCAGCTGATCAAGGAAGTCGAGATCATCCCGCTCGAAGTCGTGGTGCGCAACATCGCCGCCGGCTCGATCGCCACGCGCCTGGGCCTGCCCGAGGGCCAGGCCCTGCCGCGCTCGATCATCGAATTCTACTACAAGGACGACAAGCTCAACGACCCGATGGTGTCGGAAGAGCACATCACCGCGTTCAACTGGGCCGCCACCCAGGAGATCGACGACATGATGGCCATGGCCCTGCGGGTGAACGACTATCTGTCGGGCCTGTTCAGCGGCGTCGGCATCACGCTGGTCGACTTCAAGATCGAGTTCGGTCGCATCTACGAAGGCGATTTCAGCCGCGTGATCCTGGCTGACGAGATCAGCCCCGACAGCTGCCGCCTGTGGGACAGCCAGACCAACGAGAAGCTGGACAAGGACCGCTTCCGCCGCGATCTGGGCAATGTCATCGAGAGCTATACCGAGGTGGCCCGCCGCCTGGGTATCATGAAGGAAATGCCGACCGTCATTCAGGGCGGCATGCATTAGGTTTCAGATCCTCCCCCCGAAGGGGGAGGTGTCGCCAAAGGCGACGGAGGGGGAAGGCCCTGGGTTGTGGACGGTACGCCCTCCACCGCCAAGCGGTTCCCCCTCTCCCTTGAGGAGAAGAAGTTGAAAGCCAAGGTCCAAGTGTTCCTCAAGCCCGGCGTCCTCGACGTTCAGGGCAAGGCCGTCGAAGCCGCCCTGCATGGCCTGGGCTGGGCCGATGTCCAGAACGTCCGCGTCGGTCGCACCATCGAGTTCGACGTAGCCGACGGCGACGCCGAGAAGGCCCAGGCCGAGGTCAAGGCGATGTGCGACAAGCTGCTCGCCAATACCGTGATCGAAAGCTACGCGATCTCGCTCGACTAGGCGCTTGGCGCCTCAGGCGCTGAAGCTGACCCTGAGGGTCGCCAAGCTGGTCTCGCGGATCGGCTCCAGATCGAGGCCGGGATCCACCAGCATCTGGGTGCTGAGGCCCAGCAGCAGGGCGCCGACCATCAGGGCGGCCGCGTCGGCGTTCAGCCCCTCGCGGATCACGCCCTCGGCCTGCCCCCTCAGGAACATGGCCTCAAGACGGGTCTCCACTTCCTTGTGCACGGCGGCGAACGGTCCGCGCAGGTCCGAGACCTCGGCCACGGCCCCGGCCATCAGCACGAAATAGGCGCGCATCTCGCCATCCTCCGCCAGGTTACGCAGGTAGATGTCCACGAACCCCAGGATCGCCTCCAAGCCGTTGGCGCAGTCCAACTGGCGGTCGGCCAGCAGATCCTGCAGCCGCGCCTGAAGCCTGACGATCAGCGCCTCGATCAGCCCCTGCTTGGACCCGAACTTCTGGGTCGCCAGCCCCCGGCTATAGCCCGCCCTCGCTCCGATATTCTCGAAGGTGGCGGCCGCCATGCCGCGTTCCAGGATCAGTTCGGCCGCCGCGCGCAGCAGCTCGCTCTCCGACTGCTGGCGCCGGTCGGACTGGCTGCGGCGGACAAGCGGAACCTTAAGGGTGGCTGTCATCTTGCGGAGATTACTTATTTGTTGGACAACTAGCAAATACAAAGGCGGCCACAGAGCCGCTCCCGGAGGTTCCAGGAGTTCGCGCATGACCATCCCCGTTGAGATTGCAAACACCATCGTCGACCCAAAGGCCTATGCCGACGGCGACCGCATCGATCAGGCCTTCGCGCGGCTGCGTCGCGAGAGCCCGCTGGAGGTGGCCCAGCCCGACGGTTTCGACCCCTTCTGGGTGGTCACCCGCCATGCCGACATCCTGGAGGTCGAGCGCCAGAACGAGCTGTTCCACAACGGCGACCGCGCGACGATCGTCACCACCATCGAGGCCGACCACAAGGTGCGCGCCATGATGGGCGGCTCGCCGCATCTGGTCCGTTCGCTGGTCCAGATGGATAATCCCGACCACTTCGCCTATCGCCGCGTGACCCAGGGCGCGCTGCTGCCGCAGAACCTGCGATCGCTGGAAGCTCGGATCCGCGAAATCGCCCGCAGCTTCATCGACCGCATGGCCGCCCAGGGCGATCGCTGCGACTTCGCCCGCGACGTGGCCTTCCTCTATCCGCTGCACGTGATCATGGAGGTCCTGGGCGTGCCCGAGGCCGACGAGCCGCGCATGCTGAAACTGACCCAGGAGCTTTTCGGCAGCGCCGACCCCGATCTGAACCGCGACGGCAAGATTGCTGCGGACGTCAATGAGGGCATCGACAGCCTGCAGTCGGTGATCATGGATTTTATGCAGTATTTCAATGCCATGACCGAGGATCGCCGGGCCAGTCCGCGCGAGGACCTGGCCAGCATCATCGCCAATGGCAAGGTCAATGGCGAGCCGATGGGCCACCTGGAGGCGATGAGCTACTACATCATCGCCGCCACGGCGGGGCACGACACCACCTCCTCGACCACCGCCGGCGCGATGTGGGCCCTGGCCGAGAACCCCGACCAGTTCGCCCGCGTCAAAAACGATCCCAGCCTGATCCCGGGCCTGGTCGAGGAGTCGATCCGCTGGGTGACGCCGGTCAAGCACTTCATGCGCACCGCCACCGCCGACGCCGAACTGGCCGGCCGCAAGATCGCCAAAGGCGACTGGATGATGCTGTCCTACCCGTCGGGCAACCGCGACGAGGCGGTGTTCGAGGATCCGTTCAGCTTCCGCATCGACCGCACGCCCAACAAGCACGTGGCCTTCGGCTACGGCGCCCATGTGTGCCTGGGCCAGCACCTGGCGCGGATGGAGATGCGGGTGCTGTGGGAAGAGCTGCTGGCCCGCGTCGACAGCGTCGAGCTGGACGGCCAGCCCACCCGGATGACCGCCAACTTCGTCTGCGGCCCCAAGGCGGTGCCGATCCGCTTCAAGATGCACTGAGGCGGACGTGAGCGCGCCCTTCAAGGTCTGGCAGTGCCGAACCTGCGGCTACATCTATGACGAGGCCGAAGGCGATCCAGGCGAGGGCCTGGCGCCAGGCACCCGTTGGGCGGACATCCCCGCCCGCTGGATCTGCCCGCTGTGCGGCACGCCCAAGTCGGACTTCGATATGATCGAGCTCTGACGTTTTTGGCCCCAAGCCCCTTCCCTCGCCAGCCTGACCGCACAATGTTCGGTCTAAGTTGGCGGGAGAAGGCGATGGGCTCGAAGTACGAACTGGCTCAGGTCAATATCGGTCGCCTGCGCGCGCCGATCGACCATCCGATGATCAAGGACTTTGCAGACAACCTCGACGCGGTGAACGCCATTGCCGAGACCTCGCCGGGCTTCGTCTGGCGACTGACGGGGGACGGCAACAACGCCACCGATCTTGCCCCCTACGAAGACCCGCTGATCGCCATCAACATGTCGGTGTGGACCGACATCCCGTCGCTGGGCGCCTTCGTCTATCGCGGCGACCACGTGAAGATCATGCGCCGCCGCCGCGAGTGGTTCGAGCACATGGAGGTCTTCATGGTGTTGTGGTGGATCCCCGCCGGTCACCGCCCGACCATCGACGAGGCCAAGGAAAAGCTGGAGCTGCTGGAGCAGTTCGGCCCGACGGCTCCGGCCTTCACCTTCAAGACGCCCTTCCCGGCGCCGGACGCCCTCCCGGTCGTTCCGGTGCTGGACGAATGCGGAGCCTAAAGCGCCGCCCCAAGCCCCCGGCGTCAGGGACTCGACTTACACACGCTGAACGAGCACATTACATCGAACGATGTTCTTTGGGAGGGTGCTCGCATGACCATTCTCGACATTCAGAAGGCTCTGGCCGCCAAGGGCTTTGACCCCGGCGCCCTGGACGGGGCCTGGGGTCGCCGCACAGCGGCGGCGGTACGCGCCTTCCAGACCAGCAAGGGCCTGCTGGCCGACGGCGTCGTCGGGCCCAAGACCGCCAAGGCCCTGCTGCCCGACGCCAAGTCCGAAAAGGACAGCCTGGAGGACGTCACCCTCGTCTGGTTCCAGGAAGCCCGCCGACTGATGGGCCTGCGCGAGACTGCGGGCCCGGGCTCGAACGCCACGCTCCTCGACTGGGCCGAAAAGCTGGGCATCGACTATGACTCCGACGACATTCCCTGGTGCGGCCTGTTCGTCGCCCATTGCATCGGCGCCACCCTGACCACCGAACCCCTGCCCAACAATCCGCTGGGCGCGCGCAACTGGATGAAGTTCGGCGGCCCCTGCACCCCGCGCCCCGGCGCGGTGATGGTGTTCTGGCGCGGAAGCCGCGAGGGGTGGCAGGGCCACGTTGCCCTGTATGTCGGCGAGGACTCCAAGGCCTATCACGTGCTGGGCGGCAACCAGGCCGACAGCGTCTGCATCACGCGCATCGCCAAGGATCGCCTTCTGGGCGCCCGCTGGCCCGCGACCGTGCCGCTGAGCAAGGCAGGCCCGCGCAAGGTGTCGGCGACCGGCGTCCTGTCGAAAAACGAAGCCTGACCCGCGTCCAATCTTGCGGCGTTTCTGGCGAAGGATGCGCTGACAGGCGGCGCGAACGGTGCTACAGGCCCGCGCCATGAAAGCCGCCGTCATCGTCTTCCCAGGGTCCAACTGCGACCGCGATTGCAAGGTCGCCATCGAGCGCTCCGCCGGAGCCCGCGTCGAGATGGTCTGGCACCAGGAAACGGCCCTGCCGGATGACCTTGACCTGGTCGTTCTGCCCGGCGGCTTCTCCTATGGCGACTATCTGCGCTGCGGCGCGATGGCGGCTCAAAGCCCGGTCATGAAGGCGGTCGTCAAGGCCGCTGATAACGGCATGGCCGTGGTCGGCATCTGCAATGGCTTCCAGGTGCTGTGCGAGGCGGGCCTGCTGCCCGGCGCCCTGCTGCGCAATGAGAAGCTGAAATACATCTGCAAGCCGGTCGAGCTGGAGATCGTCAACAGCCAGACCCGCTTCACCGCCGAGTTCGGCGAGCAGCGCGAGGCGGTGATGACCGTCGGCAACGGCGAAGGCAATTTCTTCGCCGATGAAGAGACGCTGGACCGGCTGGAGGGCGAAGGCCAGGTGGTCTTCCGCTACAAGGACAACCCCAACGGCTCGGCTCGCGACATCGCCGGCATCGTCAACCCCAAGGGCAATGTCCTGGGCCTGATGCCCCACCCCGACCGGTCATTCGACGCCGACCTCGGCTCGGAAGACGGCGCGATCCTGTTCCGCAGCGTGTTCGCCAGCGCCTAGACCTCCTTTTCCCGCGAGGGGAGAAGGATGGGCAAGCGTTACACCATAGCCCCCCGCCACAACCGCTCCTAAGGTGCCCGCTCCTTCAGGAGCGCACCATGAGTCTCGTTTCCACGTTCCGCGCCGGCCTGCTGGCCGCCGCCGCCCTCACCGTGGTCGCCACCGCCGCGCACGCACAGACTGCGGCCCAAACCGCAGCGATGACGCCGGACATCGACGGCAAGTACGTCGCCGCCAAGGTGGGCTTCGACTACGACAAGCGCGTGGTGATGATCCCCATGCGGGACGGGACCAAGCTCTACACCGTCATCGTGATCCCCAAGGGCGGCAAAAGCCTGCCGATCATGATGACCCGCACGCCCTACAACGCCGCCAAGCGGGCCACGCGCAACGAGAGCCCGCGCATGATCTCGACCCTGCCCCAGGGCGACGAGCCGTTCGTGGCCGACGGCGGCTATATCCGCGTGTTCCAGGACGTGCGCGGCAAGTACGGCTCGCAGGGCGACTATGTGATGACCCGGCCGCTGAAGGGGCCGCTGAATTCCTCCGAGGTCGACCATTCGACCGACGCCTACGACACCATCGACTGGCTGGTGAAAAACGTGCCCGAGACCAATGGCAAGGTCGGCATGCTGGGCAGCTCGTATGAGGGCTTCACCGTGGTGATGGCCCTGGTCAATCCGCACCCGGCCCTCAAGGTCGCCGCCCCGATGAGCCCGATGATCGACGGCTGGATGGGTGACGACTGGTTCCACCACGGCGCGTTCCGTCAGGTGAACTTCGACTTTTTCGCCAGCCAGACCACCGCGCGCGGCGCGGCGGACGACGTGGTGCGGCCCGGCTATGACGACTATGAAACCTTCCGCCGCGCCGGCTCGGCCGGCGACTACGCCAGGCTGAACGGTCTGGAAGGCCTGCCCTGGTGGAAGAAGATGGTCGAGAATACGGCCTACACGCCCTTCTGGAGCGAACAGGCCCTCGACAAGACCATGGCCAAGACCCCGCTGAACGTGCCGGTCATGTGGATCCAGGGCCTGTGGGACCAGGAAGACATGTGGGGCGGCGTCCACGCCTATGCCGCCACCGAGCCCAAGGACACGGCCAACGACAAGAGCTACCTGGTCCTCGGCCCCTGGCGGCACAGCCAGGTCAATTACGACGGCTACAACCTGGGTCCGTTCAAGTGGGAGGGCGACACCGCCCTGCAGTTCCGCCGCGACGTGCTCAAGCCCTTCTTCGACCAGTATCTGAAGGACGGCGCGCCCAAGGCCGACACCCCGCCGGTGCTGATCTACGACACCGGCGCCAATCACTGGGACCGGTTCAAGAGCTGGCCGCTGGCCTGCGAGAGCAACTGCCAGTCCAAGTCCAAACCGCTCTATCTGTCGGCCGGCGGCGGCCTGTCCTTCACCGCTCCGGCAGCGGCCAAGGGCGCGGCGGCCTATGACGAATATGTCTCCGATCCGGCCAAGCCGGTGCCTTACCTGCCGCGTCCGGTGCGCTTTGCGGACGGAGACCGCTGGAAGTCATGGCTGGTCACCGACCAGCGCGCCTTCGCCGATCGCACCGATGTGCTGACCTACACGACCGAGCCTCTCGACAAGCCCGTGACCATCGCCGGCGTGCCCAAGGTCAATCTGATGGCCTCGACCAGCGGCACCGACAGCGACTGGGTGGTCAAGCTGATCGACGTCTATCCCGACGAGGTCCCCAGCCAGCCCGAACTGGGCGGCTACCAGCTGGCCGTGGGCATGGACATCTTCCGGGGCCGCTATCGCGAGAGCTTCAGCGATCCCAAGGCGATCAAGCCCAACATGCCGCTGAAGTACCAGTTCATCCTGCCCACCGCGAACCACACCTTCAAACCCGGGCACCGGATCATGGTGCAGGTGCAGTCCAGCTGGTTCCCGCTCTATGACCGCAACCCGCAGACCTTCACGCCCAACATCCTGCTGGCCAAGCCGGCCGACTATGTGAAAGCGACCCAGCGGGTGTTCCACGCGGGGGAAACGGCCAGCTTCATCGAGCTGCCGGTGGTGGAGAAGTAGCGGCCCTAGAGCAAAGGTCGCCATGATTGCATCATGTCGTTTGCTCTAGATTCTTGTTTTGACGCGTTATTTCGGCGGCGAACCGGTATCCACTTCGCCGAATAACGCTCTAGTTCCGGCCTAGGGTCTGAATCCTGACAGGTTCGGTGATCATCTGCCCCTTCAGATAGGGATCGCTGGCGTTGCTGAGGGCCGGCGCCTTGTGGATCTTGCGGACCACATCCATGCCCTCGACCACCCGCCCGAACGCCGCGAAGCCTTGGCCATCGGGATTGCGGGCGCCGCCGAAATCCAGGGCTGGATTGTCGCCGATGCAGATGAAGAACTCCGCCCCCGCCGTGCCCGGCCCGTCGCGCGCCATCGAGATCACACCGTCCGTGTGGCGGATGCCTGTAGCCCTGGTCGTTTCATGGGCGATGGACGGCAGCGGGCTGTCGTCGCGGTTCAGCCCGCCCTGGATGACGCTGATGGTCGCCGGGTTGTTGTCGTTCCACGGGCCGACCGTCCGATAGAAGCTACCGCCGTCCAGGAGACGCTGGTCGGCATAGGCCAGGAAGTTGGCCGCCGAGATCGGGGCCTTGTCGGGGTAAAGTTCAATGACAATGACGCCCAGGCCCGTGCTCATTCGCACGCGAACAGGCCCCTGCCCGGCTGCGCCAAGCGGCACGATCAGCAGGCCGGCAAGCACCCGACGGCGGTCGAAATGTCCATTCAGTGACGGCATGGCGGTTAACCTCGATCGGCATCCTTGACCTTTGCAGCATGATCATGTTCGGCCGCTGCCGCCATGCCGTTTCGAGCCCTGTAGTCGCCTCACTGGATTGGCGCGGACGGCAAAGCTCGCGCCGAGGGGGAGAACGCTGGAAAGTGACGTGGGGCGCGTCACTAATCAGCGAGCACAAGAAGCGACGTTCCTGGCCCGCGCCGTCGCGCGAACGCCAGGAGCCGTCGACGAACTCGATGGGACACAACGATGAGCACTCCTGAACCCGCGAGCGGCGTCCCGGTCTGGGCTCGCAAGCGCCGCAAGCCCGGGAATCCCCTGATCGGCGTGGTCGTCGCTCCCCTGTTCCTGCTTGGCGTGCTGACGGCGGGCCTGGCGATCCAGCAGAAGTCGTTCACCGGGGCTGGAGCCCGGATGGACGGCTGGATCGCCATCGCCTGCCACCACGTCGAGGCGGCTGTCGCCGATCTGACCGGCAAGCCGGCGAAGGTCGCCCCCCCCGAGACCATGGAGGAGACCCCCGCCGGCAAATCTGGTCGCATCGGCGGATAATCCGGTCTCGAACTGGTCCTCGCCGGTGGCGGAATCCGTGACAGCGCGCTAGAACGCGCCCCCATGAGCACCCCCTCCGCGCCTGCCGCAAAGTCCATGGCCGAAACGGCCCGTGAATTCGGCCTCAACGCCGAAGAGTACGCGATCGTCCTCGACCGCCTGGGCCGCGAGCCCAACCTGGTCGAGCTGGGCGTGTTCTCGGTGATGTGGTCCGAGCACTGCTCGTACAAGTCGTCCAAGAACCAGCTGAAGAAGTTCCCGATCACCGGCCCGCGCGTCATCTGCGGCCCCGGCGAGAACGCCGGCGTCATCGACATCGGCGACGGCGACGCGATCATCTTCAAGATGGAGAGCCACAACCACCCCTCCTACATCGAGCCCTATCAGGGCGCGGCGACAGGCGTGGGCGGCATCATGCGCGATGTCTTCACGATGGGCGCCCGGCCGATCGCCCTGCTCAACGCCCTGCGTTTTGGCGATCCCAGCCACCCCAAGACCAAGCGCCTCGTCGACGGCGTGGTCGCCGGCATAGCGGGCTACGGCAACTGCGTGGGCGTGCCCACAGTGGCCGGCGAGACCAATTTCCACAGCGGCTATAACGGCAACATCCTGGTCAACGCCATGTGCGTGGGCCTGGCCGACGCCGACAAGATCTTCTACTCGGCCGCGCCGGGCGCGGGCCTGGCCGTGGTCTATTTCGGCTCCAAGACCGGTCGTGACGGCATCCACGGCGCGACCATGTCGTCGGCCGAGTTCTCGGAAGACTCCGAGGAAAAGCGCCCCACCGTCCAGGTCGGCGACCCCTTCGCCGAAAAGCTGCTGATCGAGGCGACGCTTGAGCTGATGGCCACCGGCGCCGTCGCCGCCATCCAGGACATGGGCGCTGCCGGTCTCACCTCCTCCTCGGTCGAGATGGCCGGCAAGGGCGGGGTCGGCATCGAGCTGAACATGGACATGGTCCCGCAGCGCGAAACCGGCATGAGCGCCTATGAAATGATGCTGTCGGAGAGCCAGGAGCGCATGCTGGCGGTGCTCAAGCCCGGCCGCGAGCACGAAGGCCACGCCATCTTCGAAAAGTGGGGCCTAGACGCCGCCGTCATCGGCTACACCACCGACACCGGCCGCCTGGTGCTGAAGCATCACGGCGAACTGGTCTGCGACGTGCCGCTGGCCCCGCTGTTCGATGACGCGCCGCTGTATGACCGCCCTTGGGTCCAGCCGACCCTGCATCCACGCCTCGACCCTGGCCAGATCCCCGCCCCCGCCGACTGGAACGCGGCTGTGCTCAAGGTCGTCGGTTGCCCCGACATGGCCTCCAAGCGCTGGCTTTGGGAACAGTACGACCGCCACGTCATGGCCGACACCCTGGAAGACAGCGCCACCGGCTGCGACGCCGGCATCGTGCGCATCCATGGCAAGGGCAAGGCCATCGCCGTGACCAGCGATGTCACCCCGCGCTACGTCCAGAACGACCCCTATGAGGGCGGCAAGCAGGCGGTCGCCGAAGCCTGGCGCAACCTGACGGCCGCCGGCTCGCTGCCGATCGCCATCACCGACAACCTCAACTTCGGCAGCCCCGAGAAGCCCGAGACCATGGGCCAGATCGTCCGCGCCACCGACGGCATGGCCGAGGCCTGCCGCGCGCTGGACTTCCCTGTCGTGAGCGGCAATGTCTCGCTCTACAACGAGACCAACGGCGTCGCCATTCCGCCCACCCCGACGGTCGGAGCCGTGGGTCTGCTCGTCGACTACGACCTGCGCATGGGCTTTGGCAACGTGGCCGAAGGCGACACCCTGGTGCTGATCGGGGAAAGCCGCGGCGAACTGGGCGCCTCCATCTATCTGCGCGAGATCCTGGGTCGCGAGGACGGCGCCCCGCCGCCGGTCGACCTGGCCGCCGAGCGCAAGCATGGCGACTTTGTGCGCGACCTGATCCCCACCGGCCTGGTGGCGGGTCTGCACGACCTGTCGGACGGCGGCCTGCTGATCGCGGCGGCTGATGTGGCCCTGGCCTCGAAGGTTGGCATCACCCTGAACGCCTCCAGCAGCCTGCACGCCCACCCCTATCTGTTCGGCGAGGACCAGGCCCGCTACTTGGTCGCCACGCCTGATCCGGACGCGGTGCTGGCGGCGGCCAAGGAGGCCGGCGTGCGCGCCAGCCTGGCCGGCGTGGCCGGCGGCGAGGATTTCGCCTCCACCGGCCTGTTCTCCATCCCCCTCGAAACCCTGCGCGCGGCCCACGAGGCCTGGATGCCGGGCTTCATGGGCACGGCGGCCTGAGGTCGCCCAAAATGAAACTCTCGATCCTGGCGACCGCCGCCCTGGCCTTGTCGCTGTTGACGGCCTGCGCCCCGACCGCGCCGGCGCCGTCGCCGACGGCCGAGGTCTCCGAAGCGGCCTGCGTCGCGCGCGGCGGGGTGATCCAGAGGGGCGGCAAGCTGCGGCTGCCTACCTGCGTCACGCCCTATGCCGATGCCGGCAAGACCTGCACCGACAAGGCCCAGTGCGAAGGCGCCTGCATCCTTGAGGGCAATCTGGAGCCGCAGGCGTCGGTCACGGGCCAGTGTCAGAAGACCAGCGTCCAGTTCGGCTGCTACGCCAGGGTCGAGGACGGCAAGACCACCGGCGCGATCTGCGTCGACTGATCCTGCAGGGGGTTGCGGCCCCGGATGTTCCGGGCCGGCCGCGCGCCATGACAGGGCGGGTGAACTGCCTCTCTAAGGCCACGTTTGAGCGGGACACAACATCATGCACCCCAGATTGACCCGCGCCCTGGCCATTACGGGCCTCACCCTGACACTGGGGGCCTGTGCGACAGCCGCCCCCGACCGCTCAGGCTTCCTGAGCGGCTATGAGGGCCTTCAGCCGCGGGAAAAGAGCGGCCGAGCCAAAATCCGCCAGTTTCGCGATCCAGCAGCGCTGGAGGCCGTGCGCCGCGTGACCCTGACGCCGGCGGTCCTCTCCGACGGCGCCGACAGCCGCTCGCCCCTGACGCCGGAAGAACGCCACACCGTGCTGCGCGAGGTCGATGCGCAACTGTGTTTCGAGCTGTCCGAGCGGTTCGAGATCGTCGCCGCCGATCAGGCCGACGCCGATGTGCGCGCGGCCGTCACATGGTTCGAACCCACCGGCCGGATCGCCTCTGCCGCTTCGGCAGCGTCGGGCTTCTTCATTCCGGGTCCGATAGGCCTGCGCGCTCCGGGCACACTGGGCGGACTGGGCGTCGAGGCGGAAATGCGTGCGGCCAGCGACAAGCGCCAGATCGCCGCCATCGCCTGGGCGCGGCGCGCCATGGCGGTCGGCACCGACGATCCATCCTTGTCGCGCATGGGCGATGCCCTGCAGTTCGCAGAGCCCTTTGCCGATACGGCCGCGGAGATCATGACCCCCAAGGGGCTGAAGTCGCGCAAGATCGACAGCAAAACCGACCCCTGCAAGGCCTATGGTGATCGCTTTCAGCCGGGCGGGATGATCGCCGGGGGCCTCACCAACCTGTACATTCCGGACTCCAGAGGCGAGACGCCCGCCAAGGCTCCGCCGCCGAAGAAGTAGCGGCCCCGGACCGCGTTTACGCGCGGCCCGGGAACCGGCGGGTCAGGGCATCAGCACGGTGTCGATGACGTGGATCACGCCGTTGGACTGCAGAACATCGGCGATGGTGATGTTCGAGACGCCGCCCTTGGCGTCGGTGATCGTCCAGCCGTGATGACCCTTGGCCACGGTGATCGGCTGGCCCTGTACGGTCGTGAGCACAGCCTTGCCGCCGCCGGCCTTGGCCTTGGCTTCAATGTCGGCGGCCGTCAGACGGCCCGCCACGACGTGATAGGTCAGGATGGTCGTCAGGGTGCCCTTGTTCTCGGGCTTGACCAGGGTTTCAACCGTGCCGGCCGGCAGCTTGGCGAAGGCGGCGTTGGTTGGGGCGAACACCGTGAACGGGCCCGGGCTGGACAGGGTCTCGACCAGACCAGCGGCCTTGACGGCGGCGACCAGGGTCGTGTGGTCCTTTGAGTTGACCGCGTTCTCGATAATGTTCTTGGTCGGATACATGGTGGCGCCGCCCACCATTACAGTCTTTCCATGCCCTGAGGCATGATGTTCCATTTTCGCGAATGCGGAACCGCCGCACGAGATCGCAAGCACGCCAGCGATGGCGAGCATCATGGTCTTCTTCATGGGGTCTTCTCCGGGGGAGTTACTGGTCCGTTGCTGGGACGAAGACAGCTACGGGCACGCCACGCACCCGGATGCGCGCCGGATAAAAATTAACGCCGGACCTGTCGCGAAGGCCTTTTACCAAGCGCCGCTGAGCTCGACTCCTCGCGCTCTATATCCTCGTCACCCTGGGACTTGTTCCCGCGGTGACGGCGTATTTTCAGATTTGGACCCTCTGAGGTCAGGATCAACAGCCGTTGGTATTAGCCGGCCGCTACCTCGGCGTGTTCGCGACCCGACCAGCGGGCGATGGCTTCAAGCAGCCTGGTCGGATTGATCGGCTTGCCCAGATGATCGTCCATGCCGGCGGCGATGCAATTGGCCACCTGTTCGGGCAGGACATTGGCGGTCATGGCCACGATCGGGGTGCGCGAGCCGGGAGCGTCGGTCATGGCCCGGATGCGCCGGGTGGCGGTCAAGCCGTCCATGCCCGGCATCTGGATATCCATCAGCACCAGGTCATAGCCTCCCTGGCGCAACGCCTCGACGCCCGCGACGCCGTCATTGGCCGTGTCCACCTTGATGCCGAAAGGCTCGAGCATGATGCGGATCAGCTCGCGATTGACGGCGTTGTCCTCAACCAGCAGCAGGCGCACGGCCTGATCCGGATCGGGGATCGCCGGATCCTCAAGCGGGGCTTCCGGCGCCAGATCGCACAAGGGCGCCCGGATCTGGAACCAGAAGCATGAGCCTTCGCCCTCGCGGCTGTCGACACCGATCTCGCCGCCCATCTGCTCGATGATCCGGCGTGAAATCGCCAGCCCAAGGCCCGTACCGCCAAACCGTCGGGACACCGCCGCATCGGCCTGAGAGAAACGGTCAAAGACGTTGTCCAGCTGTTGGCCGGAGATCCCGATTCCGGTGTCGCGCACCTCGACCCGCAACAAGCCCTCGCCGTCGATCAGAACCTGGTTCACGACCACCATGACCTGGCCGGTATTGGTGAATTTCACCGCGTTGGACAGGAGGTTGAGGAGCACCTGGGTCAGGCGAGGCGCATCGGCCTGCATGGCCGACAGGTGATCGGGGGCCGAAATCGCGAGGACCAGCCCCTTGGCCTCGGCCTGCCCCTCGATCAGGGCGGCGCACGAGGCGACCATAACCAGCGGATCGAAGGGTTGCGGATCCAGCTCTACGCCGCCGGCCTCAAGCCTCGAGAAGTCGAGCACGTCATTGACGACGTTGAGAAGGGTGTTGCTGGCGTCCTGGATCAGCCCCACATGCCGCGCATCCCGCTCCGACAGGGTGCTGGACCCGCGCAGAACCCCGGCAAAGCCGATAATGGCATTGAGCGGCGTACGCAGCTCATGGGTCATGTTGGCCAGGAAGTCGGACTTGGCCGCCGCCGCCGTTTGAGCCAGCTCCAGGGCGTGAGTCAGGTCCAGTTCCAGCTTCTTGCGCTCGGTGACATCGCGCGTCGTCACCAGCAGTTCGCGCTCGGCGCCGGCCACCCGTTTGTAGGTGCTCTCAAACCAGATCGGCGTGCCGTCCTTGCGGGCGCTCTCATACTCGTAAATCTTGGATTCGCCGCCGGGGATCAGGGTTCGCACCAACGCCTGGACAGTCGCATAGTCCTCAGGACTGGTCATCGCCTCAGGCGGCAGGGTCTGCCATTCCTCGACCGTAAAGCCGGTCAGCCGCTCAATTGACGGCGACATGTAGAGGCGCTCGCCGGACCGGGACCACAGGTTGATGTTGTCCGTCAGATTCTCGGAGAGAAGCCGGTAAAGCCGGTCGCTTTCGCGCAACCGCTCCAGGGCGTCCTCGGCCTCGGCCCGCCGACGCTCGGCCTCATCGATCGCCATCTGCTTGGCCGCCAGGCTGCTGGACAGATCACCCCTCAGCTGCAGCAGGCCTTGTCGTTGCTGAGTGAGGAAAAAGGCCAGCGGCGCCGCAATGACGGTGGAGATCAGCAACGTCGCAAACGGCGAATAGGCGGGTGGATTGTGCAGGATCACGATGTTGATGACATAGTCCATCACCATGGCGACACCCACGATGAGGGCAACCGTCCAGCTGGTCTTGATGATCATGTCGCGCAGCGTTGACCGGTCGATCGGAGCGAATCCTTTTGGAATTCTAGCGTGCTTGTCGGAATTTAGGGTCAGATGGTCCAAATTGCCAACAGGGGTGGCAATCGGCCGCGCCTTTGAGACCGGTCAGTGCGTGGGCTGCTGAGTGTCCAGATCCCGGTCCAGCGCCAGGCTCGCGGCGACCACGGTGGCGACCGAGCGCTTGAAGAAGTCCTGCGGGATCGTGGCGAAATCGTCGGTGCTCTTGTGATATTCGGGATGATCCTCGACCCCGAAATAGAGCCACGGCACGCCCTTCGCGGCGAAGGCGTAGTGGTCCGACTGGCTGGTCCAGTTGTTCTCCTTGCCGTCGGCGTCGGTGTCGTGCCCCAGCTTCAGGCTGACCGGCGCGGTCGCCGCCACCTTGTCCAGGATCGGCTTCAGCACCGGAAAGGGCGAAGCGCCGCTGACATAGAGCTCGTTCTTCGGGTTCTTGCTCAGCATGTCGAAATTGATGTTCAGGGCGATCATCGACAGCGGCACAGGCGGATTGGCGACGAAGGCGTGGGCCCCGCGCAGACCGCCCTCTTCGGCGTCGACCACCGCCAGGATCACATCGTGCCTGGGCGGACTGGCCTTGAAGGCTTCGGCGACAGCCAGCAGGCCGGCCACGCCCGAGGCGTTGTCGTCGGCGCCGTTGAAGATCTCGCCGCCCCGCACGCCCAGATGGTCGTAATGGGCCGAGACCACGATGGCCTTGCCGGCACGCGCAGTACCGGCAACGCGGGCCACCAGATTGATGGCGTTTACCCGGGTTCCGTCGCGCCGGGTGAAGCTGAACGGCTGCTCGAAGCTGGCGCCGATGGGCGACAGGCCGATCTCGTCAAAGCGCTTGAGGATATGCGCCCGCGCGAGGGCTGAACCCGGCGTGCCTGCCGCGCGGCCCTGCATGGCGTCGTCCGACAGGATGCGGACATCGTCCAGGGCCTTGGCGCCCGGGGTCGCGGCGAAGGCCGGGGCGGCGGCGCCCAGGGCGAAAATCAGGGCCAGAAGGCGGAGGCGCGGAGCGAAAACCTGAATCATGCCGTCCCTATGCCTGCAGACGGCTTCCAGAGGGAGTTAAATCACCTTAACCCTGCCTGTGGCCATAAGCCGCCCTATCGTCTGCCGTACGCCCGTTCTTAAGACTTCCGGGGCATACAACCCCTTCAAGGATTGGAGCTTTCCTCCCGTGCCCATGTCTCCCGCCGACCTCGAGGGCCGCCTGCACGCCGCCTTCCCCGATGCCGAGATCGTGCTGACCGATCTGGCCGGCGACGGCGACCACTACAAGGCCCGCATCGTGTCGCCGGCTTTCCGGGGTCTGAACCGGGTCAAGCAGCACCAGATGGTCAATCGCGCCCTGGCCGATGTGCTGGGTGGGACCTTGCACGCCCTGGCGCTCGAGACGGCGGCGCCGCCCGCAGACCCGGCCGACTAGCGATGCGCTACCGACCGTTCGGCAATTCGGGCATGACGGTTTCGGCGATCACCCTTCGCCTGTCGGACCAGTCGCGCCTGCGCGCCAGCGAGTGGCGGGCCCTGATCTTCACGGCCATCGAGAACGGGATCAACAGCTTCCAGATCGACGGCGCTTCGCCGGCCCTGCTGCAGGGCGCGGCCGAAGCCTTCGCGTCGGTCGAGCGGCGGCTGCTGTTCCTGACCTGGCGGGTACGCGAAGAAGCCGGCCAGTTCACCGCTGCGGTTGTCGAAACGATGATGACCGCGGCCTTCGATGACCTTGGCCTGGATTATCTGGATCTAGTGCTGCTCAACGACCCGCTGGGTCCTGACCTGCCGGCCGCCGGCGGCGCTGTGCTTCGCACCCTGCACGAGGGACGAGCCATCCGGGGCCTGGGTGTGGCCAGCCGGGGCGACGTGGATCCGGCGCTGACGAACAGTGGCCTGGTCACCGCCCTGTCGTCGCCGTTCAACCTGTCGTCGGGCTGGGCCGAGCGCAATCGCGTCCGCGCCGCCGTCAGTCAGAACCTGGCCGTGATCGGCGAAGACTTCTGGCCCCAGGCTCTGCGCGAGTTGGGCAGCAAGCCGCTGTTCCAGAAGCCCTCGCTGTGGCGGCGTCGCAGCGATCCGCTGGCCGATGTCGGCGGCTATGACTTCCTGACGGGCACCCAGGGCTGGAGCGCCGAGGATATCTGCCTGGGCTATGCCCTGACCGAGCCCTCGCTGGCCACGGTGCGCATCACCGCCGACACCCAGGCCGAGGTCGAACGCCTGGCCGCCGTGGTCGAGCGGGACCTGCCCAACGGGGTCTGCGCCCAGATCGAAATGGCGCGCTTTTCAGCCCAGGAACGCGACCGCGCCGCCGGCCAGCGATAGCGCGGGGTCTTGACCCAGGGACACGCGGCGCCTAGCTGAAGGGACTTGCAAGGATCTACCCGCCATGACTGACGCCGCCTCCACCCCCGCCCTCGACTTCATCGCCAAGACCGTGACCGACCACGCCGTGGTGCTGTTCATGAAGGGCGTTCCCGACCAGCCGCGCTGTGGCTTCTCGGCCGTTTCGGTACAGATCCTCGACCATCTGGGCGTCGAGTTCATCGGCGTCGACGTGCTGCAGGACGATGACCTGCGCCAGGGCGTCAAGGCCTACACCGACTGGCCGACCATTCCCCAGCTCTATGTGAAGGGCGAATTCATCGGCGGCAGCGACATCGTCCGCGAGATGTTCCAGTCGGGTGAGCTGAAGACGCTGATGGCCGAGCAGGGTCTGATCGAGGCGTGAGCCGGGTTTTCCAGCCCACCGCCAACGCCTTCTCGATGACCTTCCAGCCTACGGCGTCTGACATCGACGCCAATGAGCACGTCAACAACGTGGTCTATCTGGCCTGGGCCCAGGACCTGGCCATCGCCCATTGGGCCGCCCGGACCTCGGCCGAAGAGCGCGCGCCGTGGAGCTGGGTGGCGCGCCGCCACGAGATCGACTATCGCCGGGAACTGCGCCAGGACGAGATCGCCACGGGCTACACCTGGGTCGGCGAGCTGAAGGGTCCGCGCTTCGAGCGCTATGTTCGCATCGACGGCCCCGACGGCGAGATGTGCGCCCAGAGCCGCACCGACTGGGTGCTGATCGACATCGCCGCCCGGCGCCCAGCCCGCGTGTTGGACTGGATGGTCGAGCGGTTCAACGCGAAGGGTTAGCCACCGCGAACCGCTCCCCGCGCCTCAGGCCCAGCTCTTCATAGCTGAACACGAGGTCGACCACACCCGCCTCGCCAAACCGGCAGGTCTCCAGCCGCCGCCGCGCGAAGGCCAGCACAGCGCCGCCGGCGCCGCGATCCAGTCGGAACACGAAGTCAGCCTTGGCGACGCAGCCTTTCGAGGCCACGCGCACCGTCAGGCCGTGACGGTCGCTCGTCACGCCCACAGGCTCCAGCTCGGGCCATGTGACGTCGGACGCCAGGAGCCTGGGTGTCGTGGCGCAGCCCGCGACGACGAGGGCCACGCCGAAAACCAGCAGGGATCGACGGGATGGCGACATTGACGGCGGGGCGATCCTGGCGGCGGCTAAGGCCCCGATCCTTCAGGACGGAGACCGCCAGCGCAACGCCATTCTTGGACGCTAACTAACCCCAGGGCCCCGTCCGGCGCGGACGACTGACCGGAACGGCCGTGCCCACGCGCCGGGGACGCGTCCCCTGCCCCACGCCCAGGGCCAGCAGGGCCTCGACGCGGTTGTGGGTGGCCGGGTGGGTCGAGAACAGGTTGTCGGCCCCGCTGCCGTTCAGCGGGTTGATGATGAACATATGGGCCGTGGCCGGATTGCGCTCGGCCGCGTGGTTCACCGCGCCGCCGCGGGCATAGGCCTCGATCTTTTGCAGCGCGCGGGCCAGGGCGGCAGGGTCGCCGCCGATCTGGGCGCCGACGCGGTCGGCCTCGTATTCGCGCGAGCGGCTGATGGCCATCTGCACCAGCATGGCGGCGATGGGCGCCAGGATGGCGACGGCGATCGCGCCGATCATGCCGCCGGGACGGTCCTGGTCGCGCGAACCGCCGAAGAACAGGCCAAAATTGGCCAGGGCCGAGATGGCGCCGGCGATGGTGGCGGTGACCGTCATGGTCAGGGTGTCGCGGTTCTTCACATGGGCCAGTTCGTGGGCCATCACGGCGGCAATCTCGTCGCGGTCCAGCATAGCCAGCAGGCCTGTCGTGGCGGCCACGGCGGCATGCTCGGGATCACGGCCCGTGGCGAAGGCGTTGGGCTGGCCGTTCTCCATCACACAGACGCGCGGACGCGGCAGACCGGCCCGCTCAGCCATGGCGTGGACGTCAATGGCATAGTCGCGAATGCGGCGGTCGGGATGGCTCTCGTCGACCTCGACCGCGCCATAGGTCTTCAGCACGATCTTGTCGGCGTTCCAGTACGAGAACGCGTTCAGGCCGACGGCGAAGACCAGGGCGATCAGCATGCCCATGGCGCCGCCCAGCAGGAAGCCCGCCGCCATGAACAGCGCCGTCAGGCCCGCCAGCAGCATGTAGGTCTTGACGTGGTTCATCGCTCTTTCGTCAGTCGAAGATGTCGAAGAGATCAAAACCCTTCTTCTTCTTGTAGTGGCCCTGTTGGCCATAGCGATGACGATCGTCGTCATCCTTGTAGCGACGGGGCTCTTCATAGCGCGGCGGCGGAGCGTAGTTCTGCTGCTGCGGCGGGGCCTGATACGGCGCCTGCTGGCGCGGCGGCGGCGCAGCCTGACCGGCGGCGTCCTCGCGCTCAAGGGCCATCAGCTTTTCCAGTTCGCCGCGATCCAGCCACACACCCCGACACTTGGGGCACATGTCAAACTCGACGCCGGCGCGGTTCACCGCCTGCATCGAGCCATCGCAGTTGGGGCACATCAGAAGCGGCATAAGGCGTTCCCTTTCCAGACTGGAGGGGTGTTCTCAACGCTGGATCCGGACCGAGGGGGGGGGGGGAGGGGGACACCGGACCCAGACATCGAGAACACCCGATGCGGTCCGACATCACGAATGCTTGCATTCATTCGTCAGAGGGGCCCGGCCCGCTTTTAGAACCTATGCAGCCGCAAAGCCCATTCAAGGGGGGCAATCGAAAAAAGATCATCGGCTTCAGGGATGACGCGCTGCGAACCTGCAGCGTGATGAAGGGGGCGTCCGGCGGGCCCCGCTCAGCTTAGGACCTCCACAAAGGGGGCAGGCCGTCCCGGCTCCACCGCCGCTGAGCGGACGGCAGGACCCCCTACTCCGCCGCGCTGACCGTAGCGGCCGCGAGGCTGTTGCGCACGCCGGCCAGGGCTTCCAGCAGCAAGGCTGGATGCAGTGGCTTGGCCAGGTGCAGGTCCGCGCCTGCCGCCTTGGCCGAGGCGATGTGTTCCTCCATGGCGTTGGCGGTCACCATGATGATCAGCACCGGCGGCAAGCCCTGCGCCACTTCATGCGCCCGGATCTCGCGGGTGGCCGTCAAGCCGTCCATGATCGGCATCTGCATATCCATCAAGATGGCGTCGAAGGTCTGGCTCTTGGCCGCCGCCAAGGCTGCCGCGCCGTCCTCGACCATGGTCAGATCGACGCCGAACGGCTCCAGCACCACCTCGACGACCTTGCGGTTGGTGGGATGGTCCTCGGCGACCAGCACAGTCAGGCCCTGCAGTGAAATCTCGTCCGGGCGCTCCCGACGCGGGTCCAGCGCCTCGCCCTCGTAAGGTGGAAGCGGCAGTTCAACCGAGAAGGTGGCGCCCGATCCGACCACCGCCCGCGCGTCGATGCTCCCCCCCATCATCTCGGCCAGGGCGGCCGAGATCGACAGCCCCAGCCCCGTGCCGCCAAACTGGCGGGTAATCGACTGGTCAGCCTGGACGAAGCGCTTGAACAGCCGCTCGCGCACCGTGTCATCAAAGCCCACCCCGGTGTCGGCCACGGTGAAGACCAGTCGGTCATCCCGGCGCTCGACGGTCAGGACAATCGAGCCCTGCGCCGTGAACTTGACCGCATTGGCCAGCAGGTTGGAGAGGATCTGATTGATCCGTCCGGAATCACCCAGGTAGCCGCCGGACGCGTCCGGCGCGATCGACCAGGAAAAGTCCAGACCCTTGGCCTGGGCGGCGGCGGCGTGCAGTTCGGCCATGCCGCGCACCAGACGATCCAGGTCGAAGGGCGCGGGGTTGAGATGAAACTGGCCGGCCTCGATCTTCGAGACATCCAGAATGTCGCCCAGCACCTGTTCCAGCAGTCGGCCCGATGAGGTGACCAGTTCGGCCAGCTCGCGGCGGACCTGGGGATTTTCCTCGTCGGCCAGGCGGTCGCCGATGGCGATCACGCCATTCAGCGGCGTCCGCAGCTCATGGCTCATATTGGCCAGGAAGACGGACTTGGCCCGGTTGGCGCGCTCCAGCTCGGCCGTCCGCTCGGCCACCCGGTCCTCGAGACTCCGGAGCAGCTCTTCATTGCCCTCGCGCTGCTGCCGCAGGGTGCGCGCCAGGTCGCCGATTTCATCCTGGCGGGCCTCGACGCCAAGGGTCTGCTCACGACCGCCGCCGCGCTCGGCCTGGGCCAGGAGGTTCAGCGGCCAGGCCAGTTCGCGGCTGATCACCCGATAGAGCAGCATCACCTGGAGCATCACGCCCAGCACGCCAAACAGCAGCACCCAGGATGCGGTCCGGATAGACGACAGCACCACCGCGTTCGACGGAAAGGTCATCAGAAACCACCAGTTGGGTTCCTCAAGGCGACCGTATGCGATGACCTGATCGCCCGTCGCATTCCGGATTGCTCCGATGTCCCGTCCGGTCGTCTTGATCTGGCGAATCAAGTCGGCGACCTTCGACCGTTCCTCCAATTCCCTTAGGCGGGCGATCTCAATCACGCCCTTACGCGCAAGCCCCGGAGCGGCAATCAACTCGCCGCCGTCCGTAACAATCATGTTCGTGCCGTCAGGCAGTGACTCGCCGACCGCGCGCAGCAAATAGGAATCGAGCGACAGGCTTGTGCCCCATATGCCCATGAACTGGTTCTTGAAATAGAAAGGCGTCATGCACCCTGCGGTCAGGCCCCGGCCCGTGGGATCGGAAATCAGCCGGCGGAGCTTAGTACATTTCATACCGCGCCCGGGATTGGCTTCCGGCAGACTGATCTGGGTCATCTCCTCCCCGCTAACATCCAAGGTCGGGGGCGCATCTTGACGATAGTACAGCAGCTTGTCCGCACGCTTCGGGCCAAACATAACCAGTCGGGTCCGGGGGGTGAAGAAATAGAAATTGTCGTAGTGATTTACTTCGGTTTCACCGGTATTGGCCACCACCTCCAGAGCCGAGACAAATAGAGCCTTATCCTCGTTGCCCATCTGGTCGGCACTCTTCAGATAGCCACCAATCCCATAGACAAAATGCGGCCCCCGCCGCTCCCCGTCATAAAGCGCCGGGACCGTCCGCCGGGTACCATCGCCGTGGGAAGGAAACAGGGTATTGAACTCGCTGAGGGCGTCAGCGGCGTCCCGGCTTTCCAGTCGGCGCGTCAGGGCCAGGCTGGCCGCTTCGTGAACCCTGACGAGATCGGAAAACAGCCGGTTCTCGGTCTTCACCCGCTCGCCGACATATTCGGCCAGGTGCCGCATCTGGGTGTCGGCAGCGCTTTTCTGCACAAACACAAAGGCGACAGCGGTCGCCACGCCGGTGACGGCGATCGACAGCACAGCGACGATCGCCAGCAGGCGCCGCGCCAGGGGCGAGGTCATTTCCGTATTGGGCAGAAGGCTGCGCACGCCCGGTCAGTCCCTACCGATCTCCGCTGGAAGATCCCTGTTATCCATAAAGGCCAGTGTCTCCTAACAGCCCCTGAAGATACGCCATTCTACCGATCGGCTTTTCCCTCGCCGCGCAACAGTCTATAGCCACCCCGTCCGCGCCCGCGACCTGGCCCTGTGCGCCAGATCGCCTCAGTCGCGCTACCGCCGGAGGAAAGACCCCGTAATGGCCAAGATCAAAGTCGCCAATCCCGTTGTCGATATGGACGGCGACGAAATGACCCGGATCATCTGGAAGCTTATCAAGGATAAGCTGATCTTCCCGTATCTGGACCTGGAACTGGACTATTACGACCTGTCGGTCGAAAACCGCGACGCCACCGACGATCAGGTGACCATCGACGCCGCCGAGGCCACCAAGAAGCACGGCGTCGCCGTCAAGTGCGCCACCATCACCCCTGACGAGCAGCGCGTCACCGAGTTTAACCTCAAGAAGATGTGGAAGTCGCCCAACGGCACGATCCGCAACATCCTGGGCGGCGTGATCTTCCGCGAACCGATCATCTGCCAGAACGTGCCGCGCCTGGTGCCCGGCTGGACCCAGCCGATCATCGTCGGCCGCCACGCGTTCGGCGACCAGTACAAGGCCACCGACTTCCTGTTCCCGGGCAAGGGCTCCCTGACGATGAAGTTCGTCGGCGAGGACGGCACGGTGATCGAGCACGAAGTGTACCAGGCCCCCGGCGCCGGCGTGGCCATGGGCATGTACAATCTCGACGCGTCGATCCGCGACTTCGCCCACGCCTCGTTCGCCTACGGCCTGGGCCGCGGCTATCCGGTCTATCTGTCGACCAAGAACACCATCCTCAAATACTATGATGGTCGCTTCAAGGACATCTTCCAGGAGATCTTCGACGCCGAATATGCCGACCAGTTCAAGGCCGCCGGCATCCATTACGAGCACCGCCTGATCGACGACATGGTGGCCTCGGCCCTCAAGTGGTCGGGCGGCTATGTCTGGGCCTGCAAGAACTATGACGGCGACGTGCAGTCCGACATCGTGGCCCAGGGCTTCGGCTCGCTGGGCCTGATGACCTCGGTGCTGATGACTCCGGACGGCAAGACGGTGGAAGCCGAGGCCGCCCACGGCACCGTGACCCGCCACTATCGCCAGCATCAAAAGGGCCAGAGCACCTCGACCAACTCGATCGCCTCGATCTTCGCCTGGACGCGGGGCCTGGCCCACCGCGCCAAGCTGGACGACAACGCCGAACTGGCCGCCTTCGCCCTGACCCTCGAAAAGGTCTGCGTCGACACCGTCGAAAGCGGCTTCATGACCAAGGATCTGGCCCTGCTGGTCGGTGACAAGCAGTCGTGGCTGACCACCGAAGGCTTCCTCGACAAGATCGACGAGAACCTCAAAAAGGCTATGGCCTAAGGCCGTAGCTGCTCCCCCTCTGGGGGAGCTGTCACGGAGTGACTGAGGGGGCCATCAGGGCCTAAGCCGCGCTAGCCCCCTCCGGCCCTCTGGGCCACCTCCCCCAGAGGGGGAGGATCAAGACGATCAGCGCCCCTCGGGAAACCGGGGGGCGTTTTCTTTGGTCGGGGCTTCGCTAAACTCCCCCCGTCCAAGGGGAGAATCACGGGATGAAACGCGCACTGTTGGCCACGGCGGCCTTGCTGCTTCTGGCTGCCCCGGCCCTGGCCCAGACGCCCTCCCCCGCGCCCGAAGCGGCCGCCAAGCCCGACGCCAAGTCAGAAAAGCCCAAGTGGGACGTGCGCAATCCGCCGGCCGGCTATGACCGCGATCTCAAGCTCGATGTCACTGAAGGCACCTGGATGGCGCTGGACGTCAGTCCCGACGGTAAGGAGATCGTCTTCGACCTGATGGGCGACCTCTATGTCCTGCCGATCACCGGCGGCGAGGCCAAGGCCATCGCCAGCGGCATCTCCTGGGACATGCAGCCCAAATACTCGCCCGACGGCAAACAGATCGCCTTCACCTCCGACCGCGGCGGTGGCGACAATCTGTGGGTCATGGACCGTGATGGCGCAAATCCCAAGGCGGTCTCCAGCGAGAGCTTCCGCCTGCTGTCCCAGCCCGACTGGAGCCCGGACGGCCAGTACGTCGTCGGTCGCAAGCACTTCACCTCCAGCCGCTCGCTGGGGGCCGGCGAGATGTGGCTGTATCACCGCTCGGGCGGCAATGGCGTGCAGCTGACCGAGCGCCGCACCCAGCAGAAGGACAGCGGCGAGCCGGCCTTCTCGCCCGACGGCCGCTATCTCTATTTCAGCGACGACGTCACCGAGGGCGGGGTGTTCGCCTACAGCAAGGACCCCAATACCGAGATCTACGCCATCCAGCGCCTCGATCGCGACACCGGCGAGGTGAAGAAGTTCCTCGGCGGGCCCGGCGGCGCGATCCGCCCCACCCCCTCGCCGGACGGCAAGTCGCTGGCCTTCATCCGCCGCGTGCGCTTCCAGTCGACCCTGTACGTGATGGACATCGCCTCGGGCCGCGAGACCAAGGTCTATGACCAGCTCGACCGCGACATGCAGGAGACCTGGGCCATCCACGGGGTCTATCCGGCCATCAGCTGGACGCCCGACGGCAAGGCGATCGTGCTGTGGGCCGGCGGCAAGATCCGCAAGGTCGACCTGGCCAGCAAGGCCGTCAGCGACATCCCGTTCCACGTCGCCGACAGCCGCAAGGCCCGCGAGGCCGTGCGCTTCCCCGTCGTTGTCGCCCCCGACAGCTTTGACGTGAAGATGATCCGCTGGGCCCGCACCGCGCCCAACGGCAAGACGGTGGTGTTCGAGGCCCTGGGCCATCTGTGGGTCCGCGACCTGCCCGGCGGGGCGCCGCGCCGCCTGACCAAACAGTCGGACCACTTCGAGCTCTATCCGGCCTGGTCGCGCGACGGAAAATCCATCGTCTACACCACCTGGGACGACGAGGACCTGGGCTCGATCCGGGTGATCCCGGCGACCGGCGGCGAAGGCCGCAAGGTCAACAAGAACCCCGGCCGCTTCGTCGAGCCGGTGTTCTCGCCCGACGGCAAGACCATCGTCTATCGCGCCTCGACCGACGGCGTGCTGCTCAGCACCCTGTGGACCCGCGATCCGGGGCTCTATCGCGTGCCGACCGCCGGCGGCGAGGCCAGCCGGATCAGCGACAAGGGCAGCATGCCGCAGTTCGGCGCCGCCAATGACCGGGTCTATTTCAGCGGCCGCCAGGACAAGCTGGCCGCCCTCAAGTCCGTCGATCTGAACGGCCACGAGCCCCGCACCCACCTGACCTCGGAATTCGCGTCGGAGTTCGCGGTCTCGCCCGACGAGGCCTGGGTGGCCTGGACCGAGCGCTTCAACGCCTATGTCGCGCCCTTCCCCAAGACCGGCCGCGCCGTCAGCGTCGCCACCGACGGCAAGGCCCTGCCCCAGACCCGCGTCACCCGCGACGCCGGCGACTGGATCCACTGGTCGGGCGACAGCGCCACCCTGAACTGGGCCCTGGGCCCGCAGCTCTACAGCCGTGGCCTGAAGGACAGCTTCAGCTTCGTCGAGGGCGCGCCCGCCGAACTGCCCAAGCCCGCCGAGACCGGCATCGACCTGGGTTTCAAACAGGCTGCCTTCAAGCCCACCGGCAAGCTGGCCCTGACCGGCGCCCGGCTGATCACCCTGAAGGGTGACGAGGTCATCGAGGACGGCGTCGTGGTGCTGGATGGAAACCGCATCGTCGCCATCGGCCCGCGGGCCTCGGTCACCGTGCCGGCCGACGCCAAGGTCATGGACCTGACCGGCAAGACCATCACGCCGGGCCTGATCGACGCCCACTGGCATGGCTCGATGGGCTCGGACGAGATCATCCCGCAACGCAGCTGGGTCAACCATGCCGCCCTGGCCTTCGGCGTCACCACGATCCATGACCCGTCCAACGACACCTCCGAGATCTTCGCCCACTCGGAACTGCAAAAGGCCGGATCGGTGGTCGGCCCACGGATCTTTTCGACCGGGGCGATTCTCTATGGGGCCACCACGCCATTCACCGCCAAGGTCGACAGCCTGGACGACGCCCTCTCCAACCTGCGCCGCATGAAGGCGGTCGGAGCCTGGAGCGTGAAGAGCTACAACCAGCCTCGCCGCGAACAGCGCCAGCAGATCATCGAGGCCGCCAACCAGCTGGGCCTGATGGTCGTGCCCGAGGGCGGC
Organism: Caulobacter sp. ErkDOM-C; assembly: GCF_048541825.1. Lineage (GTDB taxonomy): Bacteria > Pseudomonadota > Alphaproteobacteria > Caulobacterales > Caulobacteraceae > Caulobacter. Next base: position 2,410,405 of record NZ_CP183332.1, read on the forward strand.
TCGCTGTATCAGGCCAATATGTCGATGATCATCGACGGTCACACCACCATCGAGCACTCGATCCCGGTCGACCGTCTGTATGCGGATGTGCTCCAGCTGTGGCCGCAAACCAAGGTGGCCTATACCCCGACCCTGGTGGTGGCCTTCGGCGGCAATGCCGGCGACAACTACTGGTACCAGGCCACCAAGGTCTGGGACGATCCGCGCCTGCAGCAGTACGTCCCCCGCCGCCTGCTCGACAACCGCGCCCGCCGCCCGGTCCTGACCCCGGACAATGAGCTCAACCACATCGCCGTCGCCCGCGAGGCCACGCGCCTCAACCGCCTGGGCGTCTCGGTGCAGATCGGGGCCCACGGCCAGCGCGAGGGCCTGGGAGCCCACTGGGAAATGTGGAGCTTCGTCCAGGGCGGCATGACCCCGCTGGAAGCCCTGCGGGCCGGCAGCCTCAACGGGGCCCGGGCCCTGGGCATGGACAAGGACCTCGGCTCCCTGGAGCCCGGCAAGCTGGCCGACCTGGTGGTGTTCGACGCCAACCCCCTGACCGACATCCGCAACACCGCGACCATCGCCTACACCATCGCCAACGGCCGGGTGTTCGACGGCAAGATGAACGAAGCCGGCAAGCCGGCGCGCCCGCCGTTCTGGTTCCAGAGCGGCGACGGCGAAGCCCTGAGCGTGGAGGCGACGAGCACGGAGTCGCACAGTCACGATCGGGACTAGGGAGCTTCCGACGGCAGCCAAGCCTGCGCTGCATGAGGCGGGTTTCAGCCGCCGAGAGCGCCCTGGCCATTTGGCGCCTTGCCATGCCGGGACCGGACGCGCAGGAGCAGGACTCGTCCTGCCTCCGCGAGTGCTCTGATCATGCGCGCCATCCCAAGACCCTGGCTCTTCATCGTTGCGGCGGCCCTGGTGGTTGCGCTGACGGCGTGGGTCCTGGTCTCGCGACGGCCGCAACAGGTTACGGTCCTGGTAATCGAGCCCCGCACCATCGAACAGGCCCTGTCTGTGGTCGGGCGCGCCCGCCCGGCCGAGCTCATCCAGGTCTCCTCGCCCAATCCGGGACAGGTCATCAGCCTGCTCCATGACGAGGGCGACCAGGTCCAGCCGGGTGACCCGATGGCGGTGATCCTGGCGTCCGTCGAACAGGCCCAGACCGACGCCGACGCCGCCCGCGCGCGCGCCGCGCGGGCCCAGGCCAAGGAAGCCCAGCTGGTCTATCAGCGAACCCGAACCCTGCATGAGCGCGGCTTTGCCGCCAAGGCGGCGCTGGATGCCGCGAAGGCGAGCCTTGAGACGGCAAAGGCCAATGTCGCCGCAGCGGATGCCGGCTTGCGGGCCTCGACCGAACGCTCGCGGGAATTCACCATTCGCGCGCCCATGGCTGGCGTGGTGCTGGTTCGTCCGATCGACAATGGCCAGGTCGTGGCTGCGGGCGCCCCGCTGTTTCAACTGGGCTCGTCCCAGGGCGTCGAGATCCGCGCCGAAGTCGAGGAAGCCTATGCTGATCGACTATCGGCCGGCCAGAGGGCCCGCGCCGCCCTGTCAGGATCGCAGGGCATCTTTGCCGCCCGCGTGACCGAGGTCTCGCCCCGGGTCGATTCCAGCACCGGCGGCCGGACGGTTCGTCTGGCGGCCGAAGGCAGCCAGACCCTGACCCCTGGTCGCTCGATCGACGTCACCATCGTCATTGACCAGCGTCAGGCTGCGATTGTCGTGCCGCGCAGCGCCGTTGTGGACGCCACGGCCGCGCCCAAGGTCTATGTCGTCAACGCCGCCAATCTGGTCGAGGTCAGAAAGATCACCGTGGCGCGTTGGCCTTCCGTACAGGCCATCGTCGAAAGCGGATTGAAGGCCGGGGACCGCGTCGTCCTGGAACCAACCTCGACCAAGCCCAGCGCGCACATCGAGCCTGTGGCGGCCAAGGCGGGCGGCTAAGGCCATGTTCGCCCTGAAAGTCGCCCGACGCTATCTGCTGTCAAACCCCTCGCAGACCCTGCTGCTGGTGGCGGGCGTCGCGATCGGGGTGACCGTCTTCGTGTTCATCACCGCCCTGATCGCCGGACTGGCCATCCTGCTGACCGAGCAGGTGACCGGCAAAAGCGCCCATGTCAGCCTTGAACCGCCGACCCGCATTGCCAGGGTCCTGGCAGGACCAGACCTGCCGGTCGAATCCGTGGCCCTGGTTTCCACCTTTCAGCGCCAGCAGATTCGCAACTGGCCCATGGTGCTCGAGCTCCTGCGGGCAGACCCCAGGGTGTCGGCGATCAGTCCCCAGATCACGGGAAGCGCCGTCCTGGTGAAAAGCGAGGCGGTCCGGTCCGTCTCGATCGTGGGCGTTGACCCTCAGGGGATTGATGCGATCTCGCCGATTTCGCCCAGCATCATCGACGGCAATGGCGACCTGGGCGCCGATGGCCTGTTGATCGGCGCGCGCCTGGCCGAGGACCTGGGTCTCAGTGCGGGGCAATCCATTCTGCTGCGGACCGAGCGTGGCGTCGAACGGCAACTCACCATCAAGGGCGTCTTCCGGACGGGCCTGCAAAGCCTGGACGAGCGCGTGGCCTTCCTGTCGCTGCAGACGGCGCGCCCCCTGTTCGTGCTGCCGGACGGGGTGACCAATATCGAAGTCAAACTGAAGGATCCCAATCAGGCGCGCGCCATGGCGCGGTTCCTGGCCGATGCCACGAGCCTGCGCGCAACACCCTGGCAGGAGAAGAACGTCAGTCTCGAGAGCGCCCTGGTCGCCCAGGGCCGAACCGGCTCCATGATCCAGGTCTTTTCGCTGATCTCGATCATCATCGGCATAGCCAGCGCCCTTGTGCTGTCTGCCTATCGGCGTCGCAGCGAGGTGGGGATCATGCGCGCGTTCGGCGTGCCGGGAGCCTTCATCCTGTGGGTCTTCCTGCTCCAGGGACTGCTGATCGGCCTGGTGGGCGCCTTGCTGGGCTGCGCCACCGGCTATGGGCTCTGCATCTGGCTGCAGGGGATCACCAATGCCGCCGGCGACTCGGTCCTGCCGATCGCGCCCGAGCGGGGCGGCTATGCGGCGGCGCTGGTGCTGACCACGCTGGGGGCGGTGATCGCCTCGATCCTCCCGGCGCGCGCGGCCTCGAAGGTCGACCCGCTGGAGGCCATCCAGCAATGACCCGCGTGCTGGAAGCCCAGGGCATCGAAAAGGTGTTCAAGAACGGGGATGAAGAAACCCGGGTCTTGAACGGGATCGACCTGACCCTTGACAAGGGTGAGCTCGTGGCCCTGCTCGGAGCCTCGGGGTCGGGCAAGTCGACCCTGCTGTCGATCATCGGCCTGCTTTTGCGCCCGACGGCCGGAAGCCTGACGATCAGCGGGGAACGGATCGACGATTTCTCCGAGCGCAAGCGGGCCCAGTTTCGAAACCGTCGACTGGGTTTTGTCTTCCAGTTCCACCATCTGCTGCCCGACTTTACGGCCATGGAGAATGTCGCCTTTCCCGCTGCGGCCCCGGCCGGCGGCATCTCGCGCGAGATGCGGGAGCGCGCGCGGGATCTCCTGACCCGGGTCGGGCTGGAGGACCGCATCGACTATCCCGCCACCCGGCTTTCCGGCGGCCAAAAACAGCGCGTCGCCATCGCTCGGGCCCTGATGAACCGTCCCGACCTGATCATCGCCGATGAGCCGACCGGCAATCTGGATCGCGAGTCGGCGGAACGGGTGCTGGCCCTGATGCGGGAAGTGAACCGGGAAGACGGAGCCACCTTCCTGATCTGCACCCATGATGAAGGCGTCGCGGCAAGATGCAGCCGCCAGCTCACCCTGAGGGACGGAAAGCTGGTCTCGAACGTCAGCCGCACCATCGACGCCTGAACCGCAGCCCCGCCGGCAAGCCTCGAACGGCCTGGACCGGGGCCTTCGAAATCCGTTCATCCACCCCGCTTCCCGCACCTAACCCCCTGAAATCCCTGGCCCCAGCCACCCCAACTCCCCCGCGATAGCCGCCGCCGTATACTGTCTTCACCTCAGGGCATGGGGAGGGCGCGCGGCCAGCGACCTTTGCGGCCCTGGGGTGTGGTCGAGCGGGGACAGGTTCGGGGGGGATACCCGAACGGTCCGGGACCTGGTTGCTGGCCAGGCCCGCCCGCCGTCGGCGTGGATGAGGACAGACGGGTGTGTTCATTAGTCATTAGATTGGCTCGCCCGCCTCGACCGCTGCTCTGCTCGGGAAACCTGGCGGAATAGCTCCCGGTAAGGCCTCAACAGGGCCACCTGACGGGACGCTGACGGATAACGATCGCGCGGGGCGTCCGGGCTTCGTCGAAACGGTAATTCTATTTTCTCATCCGGGCGTGGCCCGGCGCCCCGCACCCTCCCCGATCTTCGCAGCTAAAGCGCGGGGCGGCGCAGCCGTGCCTTCCGCCTTGAAACGGAACACCCTCATGCCCAATCCCCGCCCCGCACGCCCGATCCGCCGCGAAGGGATGTGCCGCTCAAACCTGCGTCGCCAACGCAACAAGGCCTGGCTCCAGAGGCGACTGGTCGAGAAACTCCTCGGGGTCGCCGACCTGATCGAACGCAAGCGCGCCGAGGGCGCCGCCGAAACGGCGTGCGTCTATCAGGGCGGCACGCCGCCTGCGGGTCCCCCCTGACGCGAAGACGCTTGCGACGATGCGGCGAATACCCCTTCTATGCCGCGTTAACCATTTTGGGGCGCTCCATGAGTTTGCAGAAGCGGATCTGGGACCTGATCGTCCTGGGCATCTTCGTGTTCGCGGCGACCTTCGCCTCGGCGCCGTGGTTCGCCTTCCGGGCCCTGAAGGCGGCGGCCCAGTATGAGGACGTGCAGGCGATCAGCGAGCTGGTCGACTTCCCGGCCGTGCGGCGCAGCCTGACCGGCCAGTTGGTCGAGGCCGCGCCTGTGGCCCCGGCCGAGCCGCCCTCGATCTGGCGCGATCCGCTGGGCGCCATGCGCCGGGCCATCGAGCCGATCGCTCCGCCCGAGCCCAAGGTCGATCGCTATCTGACGATCGCCGGCATCTCGGCCCTGACGCGGGGCTATGCGCCCGGCGCCGCGCCCGCCGGCCCGGCCCGTCCCGCAACCGTGACCGGCAAGCTGAAGGCCGTGGTCTCTGGCCCCTATCCGACCATAGCCTACTGGGATCCCAACCGCGTTCGCGTGGCGATGCAGCGGCCGGGCGACGCCAAGCGCGTGACGGTGTTCACCTTCGAGCGGCGCGAACTGTTCACCTGGAAGCTGGTGCACATTCGCCTGCCACGCGAGGAGCGTTAGGCTCAGGGCCGACGCTGTCACCGAAGCGTCAAGCAAGGCTGGTAACCGCGCTGGGAACCTTTGCTGGAACCCATGCGCCATGACCCGTCTTGCTCGCCTGACACTGCTCGCCGCCGCCTCGCTGCTGGTCCTGACCCCGGCAGCCATGGCCCAGCCGACCGCCTGGTCGCAACCTAATGTGGCCACCGCCCCGGGCGCGGTCACGGTCGAGTTCGGCGGGGCCAAGCGGGTCAATCAGGGTCTGGTCGGGGCCGGGCGCCTGTCGGCCGCGCTGGTTGATTTCAACGGCGACACCCTGGGCTCGTTCTCGGCCATGGCGATCAGCGACTGGCGCCGTCTGGCCGACGGCACCTATGCCGGCAGCCTGACCACCCTGCCCGACCGCGGCCCCAACGGGGTGGGCACGATCGTCGGCACCTCCGACTACGCCAACCGCCTGCACAAGTTCAGCTTCACTTTCGCGCCCCATGTCGGGACCGGCGCAGCCGCGCCCGAACAGGTGAAGCTGACCCCGACCGGCGGCCTGCTGCTGAAGGACGCCAAGGGCCAGACCTTCACGGGCCTCGACCCCTCCGAACCCGCCGCTGCCGGCCGGATCAGCCTGGACAGCGAAGGCCTGGCCATGGCGGCTGATGGCGGCTTCTACGTCTCCGACGAATATGCGGCGGCCATCTATCGCTTCGACAAGGCCGGCGCGCTGCAGGGCGTGATCGCCCCCGTGGCGGCCGTGGCGCCGATGAATGGCGGCGCCCCCATGCTGACCGGCGCCAAGGCCCCGGAAACCGGCCGTCGCAACAACCAGGGCATTGAGGGCGTCAGCATCACGCCAAACGGCAAGCATCTCGCCGCCCTGCTGCAGAGCGCAACGGTGCAGGACTCTGCCTCGGGCAAGGACATGGACCACACGCGGGCCAATACCCGCCTGTTTCTCTACGACATCCGCAAGTCCGCCACCCCAGCCGCGCCGGTCGCCGAATATGTTCTCCAGCTGCCGGTGTTCCGCAACAAGGGCGACGGCGCTGCGCCCGACAAGACCGCCGCCCAGTCCGAGATCCTGGCGCTCAGCGACCACCAGTTCCTGGTCCTGGCCCGTGACGGCAATGGCCGCGGCGGCGGCGCGACCCGTCCGGCCGTCTATCGCAGCGTGCTGCTGATCGACACCACCGGCGCGACCAATATCGCGGGCACGGCGTATGAAACCTCGACCAAGCCGGTCGCCCCCAACGGCGTGCTGGAGGCCGGGATCGTGCCGGTGAAGCAGGTGGAGCTGATCAATCTGATCCACCCGGCCCAAATGGCCCGCTTCGGCTTCAACCTCGACAACGCCGCCACCAACGCCTTCACCCTGCCCGAGAAGTTCGAGGCCCTGGCCTTGGTTCCGGCCCTGGATCCCAAGGCGCCGAACGACGCGTTCCTGTTCATCGGCTCGGACAACGACTTCCAGACCGCCACCGGCGTGGTCGGCGGCATTGCCTTCGACGCGGGGATCAAGGCCGCCGACGGCAGCGCGGCGGGCGACAATGACAATCTGGTTCTCGTCTATCGCCTGACCCTGCCGGGCTGGTCGCCCCCCGCCGGCAAGTGATAGAGCGAGGCGTCCTGCAACCGCCAGAGAACGCCTCGTGATCGATCTCGTGCTCGGCGTCCTGTCGCGGGTGCTCCCGTTTTTCCTGCTGGTCGGCGCCGGCGTGGTCCTGGTCCGGCTGCGCCTGCTGGACGAGGGTATGTCGCGCGGCCTGTCGGCCTATGTGTTCTGGATCGGCTTTCCGGCGTTGCTGATCCATTCGCTCTCGCGGATCGGAGCGCCGGGACCGGCCCTGGCCTGGGGGCTGGCGGCCTTCGCCGGGGCGGCGCTGCTGGTCATGGCCGGGCTGCTGGTGCTGGGCCTGACGCTGGGCTGGACGCGCGAGGAGCGGGCCGGGGCCGCCCTGGCCGGCGGCCTTGGCAACAGCGCCTTCCTAGGCCTGCCCATCACCGCCGCCGTGCTGGGCCCCGAAGCGGCCCGACTGGCCGCAGGCGTTGTTGCGGTCGACTTCGTGATTGTCGCCGCGACCGGCATCGCCCTGCTGGGCTGGGCCGCCGGGCGCTCGATCCCGGGATCGGTGTGGCGCGCCCTGTCCAACCCGGTCGTCGTCGCCTCACTGATCGGCGTCGGCATGGCGATCACGGGCCTGCCCCTCCCGTCGCTGCTGGAGCGCGCCGTGGCCGCCGCCGCCGTGTCGGGCAGCCCGGTGGCGCTGGTGGCCTTGGGCGCGGCCCTGGCCCTGCGCTCGACGGATGTGGAGGCGGTCCCACGCTCCGGTCCGGTGATAGCCGCCGCCTTCGCCAAGCTGCTGGCCCTGCCCGTCCTGACCTGGCTGGCCGTAGGCCTGACCGACGCGCCGATCGCCTTCCGGCTGGGGGCCACCCTGCTGGCCGCGACACCGACGGCGGTCAATGTCTTCATCCAGACCCGGTCCTTGGGCGTCTTCGCACGCGGCGCGGCGCGGACTGTCGCCCTAACCACGGCCTTGGCGGTCATCACCTTGTCGGCCGTAGCGATACTGCTGACACAAGGTGTCAACTAGTTCCCCCTTCGTTCTAGATTCCAGCGCCGCCCTGGGGCTAATCTGGGTCGCCAAGGAGGACACAAACCATGATCCGCTACGTTACCATCGGCGCCAACGACCTGGACCGCGCCCAGACGTTCTACGACGCCATTTCCGCGGTACTGGGCCAACAGCGCCTGTGGCGGCAGGGCGACTGGATCGGCTACGGGCCGGAAGGCGGCGACGCCAAGGTGTTCATCTGCAAACCCCATGACGGCCAGGCGGCGCGCGCCGGCAATGGCATCATGGTTGGGCTGCAGGCTGACAACACCGCCCAGATCGACGCCTTTCATGCTGCGGCCCTGGCCAACGGCGGCACGTGTGAAGGCCCCCCCGGCCCTCGCCCCGCCTATGGCGATGGCTACTACGGGGCCTATGTCCGGGACCCGGACGGCAACAAGCTCTCGGCCTTCCTGAGCAGCTGATCGCAAAGAGAAGCCCGCCGCCTCCTGCGAGACGGCGGGCTTCCGTTTTCCTGGCCTCGACCGGCCCTAGCCGGCGATGGCGGCCTTGATCGCGTCCAGACCGGCCTGGGCCTTGGTCGCGTCCGGCGCGCCGCCCTGGGCGAAGTCGGCCTTGCCGCCAGCGCCCTGCCCGCCCATGGCCAGCACAGCGGCCTTGGCCAGCTCGGCCGCGCTGAACCGGTCCGTCAGGTCAGCGGTGACCGCCACCGTCACAGCGGCCTTGCCGTCGCTGGTCCCGACGAGGGCCACGATGCCGCCGCCCGTCAGTTGCTTCTTGAACTCCTCGGCCACGCCGCGCAGTTCCTTGCCACCGACGCCGTCCAGCACCCTGGCGATCAGGGCCGTGCCGCCCACGTCTTCCGGACCGGAGGCCGCGCCGCCACCGCCGCCCAGGGCCAGTTGCTTCTTGGCCTCGGCCAGTTGCTTTTCAAGCGACTTGCGCTCGGCGATCAGGGCCTCGACGCGAGCGCCGACCTCCAGGACCGGGGTCTTGAACTGATCGGCAAGGGCCTTGGCGACGCCCGCCTGATCCAGCAGGAAGCGACGGGCGGCCTCGCCGGTCAGGGCTTCGATGCGGCGAATGCCGGCCGCGACGCCCTGCTCGGAAACGATCTTGAACAGGGCGATGTCGCCGGTGCGAGCCACGTGGGTGCCGCCGCACAGCTCGACCGAATAGGCCTTGCCGGTGTCGGTCAGCGACTTGCCCAGGGTCAACACCCGGACGCTGTCGCCGTACTTTTCGCCGAACAGCGCCACGGCCCCGGCCTCGATGGCCTCCTGCGGGGCCATTTCCTTGGTCTCGGCCGGGACGTTCTGACGGATGACTTCGTTGACCTCGGTCTCGATGCGATCGAGCTCGTCAGGCGAGAGCGGGCCGCCGTGGCTGAAGTCGAAGCGCATGCGATCGCCATCGACCATCTGGCCCTTCTGGGCGACATGCGGGCCCAGCACATGGTGCAGGGCGGCGTGCACGAGGTGGGCGGCCGAGTGATTGGAGCGGGTGGTCGTGCGGCGCGCGGCGTCCACAGACGCCACGACGCTGTCGCCGACCTTCAGGTCGCCGGCCAGTTCGACGCGGTGCACATAGAGCTCGCCGGCCTGCTTCTGGGTGTCGAGCACGCGGCTCTCGCGGCCATTGGCCTCGATCACGCCCGTGTCGCCGGCCTGGCCGCCGCTCTCGGCGTAGAAGCTGGTGCGGTCCAGCAGCACCTCGACGCTCGTCCCGGCCGAAGCGGCCTGCGCCTCGGCGCCGTCGACCAGGATCGCCTTCACCACGCCGGTGGTCTCGGTGTTGTCGTAGCCGACGAAGTCGGTCGGACCCGTGCGTTCCTTGATGCCAAACCAGGCGGCGGCCGCGCCGGTCTGGCCCGAGCCGGCCCAGTTGGCGCGCGCCATGGTGCGCTGGCGCTCCATGGCTACGTCAAAGCCGTCGGTGTCGACCTTGATGCCCCTGGCGCGCACGGCGTCCTGGGTCAGGTCGAGCGGGAAGCCGTAGGTGTCGTAGAGCTTGAAGGCCACCTCGCCGTCCAGCACGCCGCCGTTGTCCAGGCCGGCGGTAGCGTCGTCAAGAAGCCCCATGCCGCGCCCCAGGGTGACGCGGAAACGCTCTTCTTCCTGGCGCAGGGTCTCGATGATCGAGGCCTCGGCGCGGCGCAACTCGGGATAGGCCTGGCCCATCTCGGCCACCAGGGTCGGGGCCAGGCGGTGCATCAGGGGCTCGTTGGCGCCCAGCAGATAGGCGTGACGCATGGCCCGGCGCATGATCCGGCGCAGGACATAGCCGCGACCTTCGTTCGACGGCGTGACGCCATCGGCCAACAGGAACGAGGACGAGCGCAGATGGTCGGCGATCACCCGGTGCGACGGCGCCTGGACGCCTTCGGCCTTCACGCCGGTCAGCTCGACGCTGGCGGCGATCAGGGCCTTGAAGATGTCGATGTCATAGTTGTCGTGCACGCCCTGCAGGACGGCGGCGACGCGCTCCAGACCCATGCCGGTGTCGATCGAGGGCTTGGGCAGCGACAGGCGCTCGCCGCCGGCCAGCTGCTCGAACTGCATGAAGACCAGGTTCCAGATCTCGATGAAGCGGTCGCCGTCCTCATCGGGACTGCCCGGAGGGCCACCGGGGATGTGAGCGCCGTGGTCGAAGAAGATCTCCGAGCAGGGCCCGCACGGGCCAGTGTCGCCCATCGACCAGAAATTGTCGTTGGTGGCGATTCGGATGATCCGGTCGTCGGACAGACCGGCGATCTTCTTCCAGAGATCGGCGGCTTCGGTGTCGGTGTGGTAGACCGTGACCAGCAGCTTGTCCTTGGGCAGGGCGAAGTCGCGGGTCAGCAGGGTCCAGGCGTGGGTAATCGCCTGTTCCTTGAAATAGTCGCCGAACGAGAAATTGCCCAGCATCTCGAAGAAGGTGTGGTGGCGGGCCGTGTAGCCGACATTGTCCAGGTCGTTGTGCTTGCCACCGGCGCGGACGCATTTTTGCGAACTGACCGCGCGCGGATAGGCAGGCGTCTCGGCGCCGGTGAAGGCGTTCTTGAACGGCACCATGCCGGCATTGACGAACAGCAGGGTCGGATCGTTCTGCGGCACCAGCGGCGCCGACGGCGTGATCGCGTGATCGGCCTTGCCGAAATAGTCGAGGAAGGTGCCGCGGATCTCGTTCAGGCTGGGCATGGGCGTCTCTAGGATCTCGATAGAGTCCGGCTGTCCGGAGGTTGGCGCTGCATAGCGCGGTTTTCGGCGGAGTGGAAACCACGTTGGATGTGGGGGGAGAGTGACGCCCCTCCAACGGGTGGATCGGCTGCGCCACTAGCCCGTTGGGGGCAAGTCTGGCGGACACAGATTCTCAGCCTCACGCGATCACTCGCTGAGTTAGGTGGGGAGGCGCGAAGCGGCCGGGGCGACCCCGGATGACCGTGATGTTGTTTGTGCGTTTCGGCTCGACCTGTCCGCTTCGCAGAAGCTGTTCTTGCGTGAGGATTGGGCCAAGCGAGCGTCTTTCAGCTCTGATACCCAAGAGCCCCCGTACGGGCGCGCACCAAGGTCAATCGGCTAACCGTCTCGACCCCCGACGATGCGCGATAGGCGGGTTTACGATCCCTCGCCCTCTTCGACCCGCGTTCACCCGGCCGACAAGCCACTCAGCGTTTGGTCCGTCCTTCTGAGACAGCCCGCACACCTCGACCCGCCTTCCAGGGCGTCGCGGCCCCGCTCAGCTCCATCCCCGTCGCCGCTTTGGGCCGGTACCAGGCGCCCTCCCCCTGCGACGGGGACAGCTATGATTATGCGGGAGGTTTGAGCGCCGAGGATTGGAGCGATCAACTATTTTGCAAGCGGTTGATTGGGCGGGCATTTGTTCCGGAAAGAACGGGGATTGAGCGCGGCCAATCCCCGTACGCCCAGCCCTCTCCCAGAGGGAGAGGGAGGGACCCACGCTTGCGTGGGAGGGTGAGGGGTTACACCGTCAGCCGTCCTGGAGCCCGAAGGCCCTGCCTTGTCCGGAAGTGCTTCGCAAACCCCTCATCCTCCCACGCCTGCGGCGCGGGCCCCTCCTTCTCCCTCTGGGAGAAGGGTTAGATCCAGGCGCCCCGCCCGCCTTCGCCCGCCGAAGGGAGCCATCCTTAAATCACACAGCGAGACGGTCGCCGTACAGTCCGCTTTCGGGAGGAATGGCAAAGGGTGCTTTCGACCCTGAGCGGACGTTAGCTGCTCCCCCTCTGGGGGAGCTGTCGCGGAGCGACTGAGGGGGCAGCGCCGACGTGAATTGAGTGGAGCTCCATCTGGGCCAACGCCGCGCTGCCCCCTCCGGCCCTCTGGGCCACCTCCCCCAGAGGGGGAGGATCTTTATCGCCAAGTCCGCTGTCGCCGGCAGCGAACATCGTCATTCGCAATGTGCTCGCGTCATTTCAGGGCGGGGCCGACGGCGCGTCGCTGGCCCGCCCTCGCGCCTTCGCGCCATCCCCCAAAACGAAGTCGGACGCCTGGCATGGGGTCCAGGCGTCCGGGGGATCGCGGCCTTCGCGGCGGGAGGCCACGGGCGTCATTGTTGGCGGGATACGCCGTAGTCAAGCGAAGGCCGCGAAACCTATGGAGCCGTCACCCCGGGATGAGGGTGGCCCTATTCGTCGCCGTCCTCGGGGCCGCCGACCAGCAGCTCTTCCTCGATCTTCTGGGAAGACTTGCGGACGGCCGCCTCGATCTCGTTGGCCAGATCCTTGTTGGCCTTCAGGAACTCGCGGACATTGTCGCGACCCTGGCCGATGCGCTGACTGTTATAGGAGAACCACGAGCCGGCCTTGTCGATGACCCCGGCCTTGACGCCCAGGTCGATGATCTCGCCCAGCTTGGAAATGCCCTCGCCGTACATGATGTCGAACTCGACCTCGCGGAACGGCGGGGCGACCTTGTTCTTGACGACCTTGACGCGGACATTGTTGCCGATGATCTCGTCGCGGTTCTTCACAGAGCCGGTGCGGCGGATATCCAGGCGCACCGAGGCGTAGAACTTCAGGGCGTTGCCGCCCGTGGTGGTCTCGGGGCTGCCGTACATCACGCCGATCTTGTGACGGATCTGGTTGATGAAGATGACGATGGTATTGGTCTTGTTGATCGAGCCGGTCAGCTTGCGCAGCGCCTGGCTCATCAGGCGGGCCTGAAGGCCGGGCAGGCTGTCGCCCATCTCGCCCTCGATTTCCGCCTTGGGGGTCAGGGCCGCGACCGAGTCGATGACGACCACGTCGACGGCGCCCGAGCGCACCAGGGTGTCGGTGATTTCCAGGGCCTGTTCGCCGTTGTCGGGCTGCGAGACCAGCAGGTTGTCGAGATTGACGCCCAGCTTGAAGGCATAGCCCGGATCGAGCGCGTGTTCGGCGTCGACAAAGGCGGCGGTGCCGCCGGCCTTCTGGACCTCGGCCACCACGTGCAGGGCCAGGGTGGTCTTGCCCGAGCTTTCCGGACCGTAGATCTCGATCACCCGCCCCTTGGGCAGGCCGCCGATGCCGAGCGCGATGTCGAGGCCGAGCGAGCCGGTGGAGACGGACTCCATCTCGACCTTGCCCTTTTCGCCCAGCTTCATCACCGAGCCCTTGCCAAAGGCCCGATCGATCTGAGCCAGCGCCGCTTCTAGCGCGCGCTGCTTGTCGCCGTCTTCCTTACCCACGAGTTTCAAAGCCGCCTGGTTCATTGGAGATGCGCCCTTATTCCATGATTCCACCCGGCCAAGCCGGGCTTCGCGTTTCACGCGCCCATTGATCGGTGGAACACTCAAAGTCGTACCGGCTTTGTTCCGTGTTCGCAAGATGTTCTTTTCGACATGCGCTCGTGTTCCAGTCCCCGGATCGGGGATGTGCGGCCCTTTGCCGCACGTCTTGTCCAGATCGGGAAACACGTCCTTAAGGCCCGCGTGCGACGGTTTCGGTCGTATGGGGGAGCCGCGCCTTGTCGATTGATCCACGTCGCCTTCTTGGACTGGCGTTCGCCAGCGCTGATCTGCTGGTCGAGATTCGCGAGGGGAAGATCTGCATGGCCCTGGGCGCGGCGCAGCGCATCGTGGGCCAGAGCGAAGCGGCGCTGACCGGCAAGACCTGGTGCGACCTGTTCGCCCCCTGCGACCAGCCGCTGATGAATGCGATCTTTGCCTGCGCCGATGACGGCGCGCGCAGAGGACCCGTCGTGGTGAGCCTGGCCGGCCCGACGGAACGGCACGTCAGCGTGGTCATGCGGGCCCTGCCCGAGAACGGTGGCCGCCTGTCCTGCGCCTTGACCTCGTGCCAGTCGCCCAGCCCGCCGCTCACTCACGAAGGTCTGCATCCGCGCGAATCGTTCGAGGACATCGCCAAGGGCCTGTTTGAGGCGGCCCGGGTCACCGGGGTCGAGCTGGAACTGGCCATGGTCGAGTTCGCCGGTCTGGGCAACCGGCGGGCCGCCCTGCCCGGCGCCGAAGCCGAGGTTCTGGACGCCCAGGTGGCCGGCGCGGTGCGCGCCGAGTCCCACGGTGGCTCGGCGGCTACGCGGCTATCGGACGACCGTTTCGCCATTCTGCGCGCCAAGGACGAAAGCACCGATGGCCTGACCCGCCGTCTGAGCCAGATGCTGGAGCTGGACGCCACGGCCCATGTGGTGTCGCTTGAGGTCGGGACGGCTTCAGCCCGCGCCATGCGCGCCTTGCGCTACGCCCTCGACGACTTCCTGAGCGAAGGCCTGAAGGATGCTCCGCCGATGAGTCTGGCCGAGGCGATGAACCGCTCGGTCAAGCGCACCCTGGCGCGGGCCGGCGCCCTGGGGGTGGCCGTCAGTCAGCGCCGGTTCAATCTGGCCTACCAGCCTGTCGTCAATCTGACGACGGGGCTGGCCCATCACCACGAGGTGCTGGTGCGGTTCGAGGACGGCGCCAGCCCGTTCGCCCTGATCCGGATGGCCGAGGAATTCGACCTGATCGAGGAACTGGACAACGCCATCGTCGAACAGACCGTGCGGCGCTTGGCGCAGGACCGGACGGGCGAGATGAAGCTGGCGGTCAATGTTTCGGGTCGCACGATCGTCAACGAGAGCTTCGTCGACAATGTCTCTCGCACCCTGGCCAAGTTCGACCAGGCCAAGGGGCGGCTGATCTTCGAGATCACCGAGAGCGCGGCCATCGACGACCTGCCGCGGGCCAACCGCCACATCCAGGCGCTGCGTGGCCTGGGCTCGCTGGTCTGTCTGGACGACTTCGGCGCGGGAGCGGCCTCGTTCGCCTATCTGCAGGAGCTCAGCCTCGACATCGTCAAGATCGACGGTCGCTATGTTCGGGAACTGGCCGGGAACGGCCGCGACGGCGTGATGGTGCGCCGACTGGTCGAGATGTGTCGCGACCTGAAGATTCGCACGGTCGCCGAGATGGTCGAGACGGTCGAGGTCGAGGACGTCGTGCGTAACGCCGGCGTCGACTTCGCCCAGGGCTGGCTGTTTGGCAAACCGGCGGACCAGCCGCTGCCGGCGCTCAAGCCGGCAGCGATCAAGCCCGTAGCGCGGCGCTCCGGGGCGTCGGAGAGCTGGGGCTAACCCCCGGCCCTCCTGCCCGTCCTACTTGCCGGCCTTTTTGCTGGCGATGTAGTCGTCGACCACAGATTCCAGCACGGTCAGCGGGGTCATGCCTGACAGCAGGCCCGCATCGTGGAACTGGCGGATGTCGAACTTGGCGCCGAGGGCCTTTTTCGCCTTCTCGCGCGCCCGCAGCCAGACGATCTTGCCGATCATGTAGCTGCAGGCCTGGCCCGGCCACACGCAGTAGCGTTCGATCTCGGTGACCGCGCCGCTTTCCTCGTCGCCCATCGTCTCGGCCATGTACTTGATGGCCTGCTCGCGGCTCCACTTCTTGTGGTGCATGCCGCTGTCGACCACCAGGCGCACGGCGCGGAACAGGGCGTCGTGCAGCATGCCGATGTGGCCGCGCGGGTCGGTCTTGTAGATGCCCATCTCGACGGCCAGCTGTTCGGAATACAGCGCCCAGCCCTCGGCATAGCCCGAGAAGCCGATCACCTTGCGGATCAGCGGCAGGCCTTGCGCCTCGTTCGACAGGGTCAGCTGGAGATGGTGGCCCGGGACGCCTTCGTGCACCGTCAGGGTGGTCAGGGTGTACTTGGCCTGTTCCTTGGTGTCGCGCAGGTTGATCCAGTAGATGCCGGGGCGCTTGCCATCCAGCGAGGGCGAATTGTAGTAGCCGCCCGGCGCGCCGGCCTCGATCGCCTTGGGCACGCGGCGGATCTCCAGCGGGGCCTTGGGCAGCTGGCCGAAATAGGCCGGAAGCTGCTTTTCGATCCACTTGGCCTTGACGTTCAGGTCAGCGATCAGCTGTTCCTTGGCCGCGTCGGTGTTCTCGTAGATGTCCTTACCCAGCTCGGCCATGCGCTCGCCGACCGTGCCCTTGGACATGCCCATGGACTTGAAGATCTTGTCAGCCTGGACCTCGATCGACTTGACCATGTCCAGACCCAGCTGGTGGATCTCGTCGGGGGTCAGGTTGGCGGTCGTGTAGTTCTTCAGCGAGGTGGCGTAATAGTCGCCGCCGTCCTTCAGACGCCAGACGCCGGCGTCGTGAGTGGCCTTGGGCCGCACGCTTTCCAGCAGAGCGATCTGGCGCTTCAGGGCGGGCAGGACCGAGTTCAGATAGACCTTGGTCGCCTCGCCGGCCCAGTCGCCCTCGATCTTCTTGTCGGCGGTGCGGCGCACGATCGACTTGATCAGCGGGGCCTCGGCCAGCGGCGTGTCGGCGAAGGACTTCATCTGGATGAGCGCCTTGTCGATCACGAAGTCCGGCGGGATCACGCCGTCAGCGTAGTCGCGCTTGGCGATGATGGTTTCCTGATCCATCAGGCGGGCGAAACCCTCCATCCGCGACAGATAGGCGTCGGCGTCGGCCTTGGTCTCGATGGCGTGCTGGGTGTCGAGGAAGTCGGGCATCTGCTGATAGCTGCCCGTCAGCTGGCTCAGCACATAAGGCCCGCCCGAACCGCCGCCGGCATAGGTGAACTTGCTGCCCTCGTCCTGCACCGCCAGGGTGAACTCGACGGTGTCGTAGTTGATGGCGTCCATGCCCGACATCGACTTGCGGTCGATGGCGCGCAGGGCTGCAAGCATCTGGCGGTTCTGCTCGGCGCTGGCGGCGATCGCCTCGAACGAACGGTCGCTGAGCAGACCCTTGGTCCAAGCCAGGTCGCCGTTGTCCAGACCCAGGCCCGTAGCCAGCTCCGGCGACTGACGCAGCAGCTTGGCCATGGCGTCGTCGAAGAGGGCGTTCATCTTGGCCACTTCGCCATTGGCAGGCGCGGCGCCTTGAGCGAAGGCGAGCGACGGCGCCGAGGCGGCGAAGCCGGCCGCGACGGTGGAGAACAGCATCTGACGACGGTTTTGCAAGGCGAGACCCCTAAAGAACGTTTTGTTGGGCGAATGCGTAGGCCCAGAGCCCGATGTCCGTAAATTAATTTCTCTTAATGCGCGGCCGGACAAAGGCCCTGATGTCGAAAAGATCAGTCGCCACGATCCAGGGTCACATAGAGCTCGCTCTCGATTACCCACTGGCCCGTGACCTTCTTCCAGACCGCCAGATAGGTTCCCGACTGATCCGGCGCGCCTTTCCAGGATCCAACCCAGCGCCCGTGCTCGGCGGCGCGCAGACCGGCGCTGTCCAGCTCGACGTCCTGGCCGGTGCGGACATAGGCGATGAAGTCCGGATCGCGGAACTGGGCGTCGAAGGCGGCGATCACCTCGGCGGCGCCCATCAGCAGTGAACCGTCGCCGGCGATCAGCCTGACCTGCGGGTCGAAGAACGGCGCCAGTCGCGCGGCGGTCTTTCCCGCGATCAGCTTGTTGGTCAGCTTGCGCCGGGCGGCGATGGCGTCTTGAGGCGTGGTCATGGGGCTGTATCTCGCGAAGCGGCCCTGGCGGTGTAGCGTGTCGGCTCACCGCGCCGCAAACAGAGTCGCCATGTCCTCGACCCCACCCGTTATCGTCACCGAACGCCTGACCCTGAAGGCTTCCGAACTCAGCGACTTCGACGACAGCGTCGCCATGTGGGCCGATCCCATCGTCACCCCGTTCGTCGGCGGCAGGCCCTCGACGCCCGAGGAGAGCTGGGCGCGCCTGCTGCGCTCGCGCGGCCTGTGGCCGCTGCTGGGCTTTGGCTACTGGGCCGTGCGCGAGACGGCGACCGGCCGTTATGTCGGCGAGGTCGGCTTCGCCGACTTCCACCGCGAGATCCAGCCCAGCTTCTTCGGTCAGCCGGAAATGGGCTGGGTACTGGCGGCCTGGTCGCACGGCCAGGGTTTTGGCACGGAAGCGGTGACGGCGGGCCTGGCCTGGATCGACCAGGCGCTGGCCCCGCCGCGCGTGCCCTGCATCATCGATCCGGGCAATGCCGCGTCCCTGGCCCTGGCCCGCAAGACCGGCTTCAAGGTCGTGACCCACACATCCTACAAGGACGCGCCGATCATGCTGCTGGAGCGGACGCCGTAAAACCTAGACCGGGTGGACCCAGCCATAGGGGTCGGCCGTGCGGCCGCGCTGGATGCCGATCAGGGCATTGCGCAGTTGCTCGGTCATCTCGCCCTCGGCGCCATTGCCGATCGTGAAGTCGCCTGAAGAGGTCCGCACCGTGCCGATGCCGGTCAGCACCGCAGCGGTACCGCAGGCGAAGACCTCGCGCAGCCGGCCGCTGGCGGCGTCGGCGCGCCACTGCTCCAGAGAATAGGGTTCCTCGCGCACCGTAATGCCCTGGTCGCGGGCCAGGGTAATGATCGAGTTGCGGGTAATGCCGGGCAGGATGGTGCCGCCCAGCGGGGGCGTCTGCAGGCTGCCGTCGTCCATCCGGAAGAAGACGTTCATGCCGCCCAGTTCCTCGACCCAGCGGCGCTCGACCGCGTCGAGGAACACGACTTGATCGCAGCCATGGGCGATGGCTTCGGACTGGGCCAGCAGGCTGGCCGCATAGTTGCCGCCGCACTTGGCCGCGCCCGTGCCGCCCAGGGCCGCGCGGGTATAGGTCTCCGAGATCCAGACCGAGATCGCGGAAGCCTTGTTCTTGAAATAGGCCCCGACCGGCGAGGCCAGGACCACGAACAGATATTCGGACGCCGGCTTGACCCCCAGAAACACCTCGGTGGCGAACATGAAGGGGCGCAGATACAGGCTGCCCTCGCCGTCCGGGATCCAGTCGCGGTCAACGGCGATCAGTTGCTCGACGGCCTCGACGAACAGGTCTTCCGGCAGCTCGGCCATGGCCATCCGGCGCGCTGACTCCTGAAAGCGACGGGCGTTCTCCTCGGGGCGGAACAGGGCCGCGCCGCCGTCGGCGGTGCGATAGGCCTTCATGCCCTCGAAGATTTCCTGGGCGTAGTGCAGCACCGAAGAGGCCGGATCCATCGGGATCGGAGCGCGCGGCTCGACCCGGGCGTCATGCCAGCCATCGGCCTGATTGTAGCGAATGGTCACCATGTGGTCGGTGAACACCCGGCCGAAACCCGGATCGGCCAGCAGGGCGGCGCGGCGCTCGGCCGAGGTCGGCGCGGGATGCGTGATATGCGCGAACGAAGAGGTGGCGGCTGAGGTCATGTGGCGCGGGGCTCTCGCTCGGGAAGATCGATCGCGGCGCGAGAACGCCGCAGCGATGGAATGGATATGGCAGACGCCCCGCGTCAAGAGCCATGGACGCAAAGACCGCTTCCGATCTGTCGATCGGCGTCCCGCCATGGGGCCTGCGCGGCATGAATGCCGCACTCGGTCTTGCCTTGGCCAGACGGACCGCCTCGGCGATAGCCTTCAACGGCAAACACACCCAAAATCCGTCAGAACCCTAGCCCTTAGCTCCTGCCAGAGTCGCCACGCATGTCTGCCGGTCCAGATCCGTCCGCCCGTTTCCCGATCCCCGCCGCCCCAACGATGGTCTTTCTCAAGCCTGTCGTCAGCCACCCGCAGATCGAAGTCGGCGAGTTCACCTACTATCATGACGATGAGGACCCGCTGGGGTTCGAGAAAAACGTCCTCTACGCCTTCCCGTTCATCGGAGACCGGCTGGTGATCGGCAAGTTCTGCGCGATCGCCTCGGGCGCGACCTTCATGTTGAACGGGGGCAATCACCACACCGAGACTCTTTCGAGCTTTCCATTCGGCATCTTCGGTCAGGGCTGGGAGGCCGCCCTGCCGGGTCACTGGCCAAACAAGGGCGACCTTGTTGTCGGCC
Source organism: Caulobacter sp. ErkDOM-C (assembly GCF_048541825.1). Taxonomy (GTDB): domain Bacteria; phylum Pseudomonadota; class Alphaproteobacteria; order Caulobacterales; family Caulobacteraceae; genus Caulobacter. The sequence continues at coordinate 2,430,436 of NZ_CP183332.1, forward strand.
ACGATGTCTGGATCGGCCAGGGCGCGGTCCTGACGCCGGGGGTCAAGGTCGGGTCCGGCGCGGTCATCGCAGCCCGTTCGGTCGTGACCGCCGACGTGCCGCCCTACGCGATCGTCGGCGGCAATCCCGCCAGGGTGATCCGCATGCGGCGCTCCGCCGAGGAGATCGAACGCCTGCTGGCCCTGGCGTGGTGGGATTGGCCGGTCGACAAGATCACCCGCCTGGCGCCGCTGATCGCTGCTGGCGATCTGGCGGCTTTGGAGGCCGCAGCCGCCGAGGCTTAGATGTCCCCGCCGACGTTCGGCGCAGCGCCGGGCGCCCGGGCGACGTGAATGCCGCATTCGGTCTTGTCCTGACCGGCCCAGCGGCCGGCGCGGACGTCCTGGCCGTCTTCGGCCGGCTTGGTGCAGGGCCAGCAACCCACCGACGGGAATCCCTGGGCCACCAGCGGGTGAGCCGGCAGTTGGTATTGGGCGATATAGGCGTCGAGTTCGGCCTTGGACCAGTTGGCCAGCGGGTTGAACTTGATCTTGCCCTCGGACACCTCGACCACCGCCAGCCGCAAACGGTCGGCGCCATGGAAGCGTTTGCGGCCGGTGATCCAGCCGTCGAAGCCGGAGAGGGCCCGGTCCAGGGGCAGCACCTTGCGGATATGGCAGCAACCGTCGATATCGGTGCGCCACAGGTCGGACTTGGGATCGTTGACCGCGAGGTCGGCAAAAGCCGGGCGCAGGTCGCGCACATCGGTCAGGGCCAGCTGGGCAGCCAACTGCCTGCGATAGTCGAGCGTCTGGCCAAACAGCATGCCGGTATCGAGGAACAGCACCGGGATACTGGGCGCGACCTGCGAGGCCAGGTGCAGCAGCACCGCAGATTCCGCCCCGAAGGACGACACCAGGGCCAGCTTGTCGCCGAAGGTCTCAAAGGCCTTGCGCAGAATGGTCAGCGGATGGGCGTCGCGCAGTTCAGCGTCCAGCCGGGCCGCCAGGCTGCCCGAACCAGACAGGGACGTGGCGTCCGTCTGGTCGTAGGCCATCACGCCCCTCGCTCTTCGAAAGCGACCGCACGATCATCGACGGCGCGCTGATAGACATGGCGGAAGCGGCCGGCCGCCTTGGTCCAGACCTCCGGCGTCGCGTCGTCGGCCGGCTCGAAGGCGTCCATGCCGCAGCGGACCATGAAGCCGGCCTGCTCCTGCAGAACGTCGCCGACCGCCCTCACCTCACCCGCATAGTTCAGGCGCTCGCGCAGCAGGCGGGCCGAGGTATAGGCGCGGCCGTCGCGGAACTTCGGGAAGGCCACCGCCACCACCGCCAGGCGCGGCAGATCATAGGCCAAGGCCTCGACCTCCTCGTTGGACTCGATGCGCACCCCGACCTTGCGGCTGTTGGAGCTTAGCAGCGCGTCGCCCTCGGCCTGAAAGCGGGTCAGGGACAGGATCACGTCGCCGGTTTCCGGCATCACGTCCTCGTCGGTGACATTGACGAAGCTGTCGTCGGCAAACGCGGCGACGCCGCCCGTCAGCTTAATCAGCCTGGGCATAGACAGCCTCCTTGAAGGGCTCGAGGCCGACGCGGCGATAGGTGTCGAGGAAGCGCTCCTCGCCGGTGCGGATGCCGAGATAGGCTTCGACCAGGGTGTCGATGGCGCTCGCGACGCGATCGGCAGGCAGCGCCGGGCCGAGGATCTTGCCGATCGAGGCGTCTTCCGCCCCCGACCCGCCCAGAGACAGCTGGTAGAATTCCTCGCCCTTCTTATCGACACCCAGGATGCCGATGTGGGCCACATGGTGGTGGCCACAGGCATTGATGCAGCCGCTGATCTTGATCTTCAGCTCGCCCACCTTTTCGGCGTGGTCCTCGTTGGCGAACTTGGCGGCGATGTCCTGGGCGACCCCGATGGCGCGAGCATTGGCCAGGGCACAGTAGTCCAGACCCGGGCAGGCGATGATGTCGCTGGCCAGATCGATATTGGCCGTCGCCAGACCCGCCGAGGCCAGGGCCGCGTGGACGGCCGGAACATCGTCCAGCTTCACGTGGGGCAGCACCATGTTCTGGGCGTGGGTCACCCGCACATCGTTGAGGCTGTACTGCTCGGCAAGATCGGCGATCAGGTCCAACTGATCGGCCGTGGCGTCGCCCGGGGTCTGGCCCTGGGCCTTCAGCGAGATCTCGACGATGGCGTAGCCGGGCTTCTTGTGCGGCTTGATGTTGTTGCGCGCGAAGCGTTGCAGGGCCGGGCTGGCGGCGCGGGCGACCTCGAAGGCCTCCGACACGGCCGGCAGGGTCTCGAACGGCGTCTGGGCGAAGGCGCCGCGGATACGGGCCAGCTCTAGGTCGGGCAGGTCGGCGCGCGTGGCGTCGATCTTGGCCCACTCTTCTTCCACCTGGCGGCCGAACTCTTCGGCGCCGAGGGCGGCGACCAGGATCTTGATGCGGGCCTTGTAGATGTTGTCGCGACGACCGTGGCGGTTATAGACCCGCAGCACGGCTTCCAGATAGCTGAGCAGCCGGCCGACCGGCAGGTGCTCCTTGATGGTCGGGCCGACATAGGGCGTGCGCCCCTGGCCGCCGCCGACAATCACCTCGAAGCCCAGCGCGCCGTCGCGGGCCCGGCGCAGCATCAGGCCGATATCGTGCACCTTGGCCGCCGTGCGGTCCTTCAGGGCGCCGGTGATGGCGATCTTGAACTTGCGCGGCAGATAGCTGAACTCGGGGTGCAGGGTCGACCACTGGCGGATCACCTCGGCCCAAACGCGCGGGTCGTCGATCTCTTCGGCCGTAGCGCCGGCATAGGGGTCGGACGTGGTGTTGCGGATGCAGTTGCCGCTGGTCTGGATGGCGTGCAGGTCGACCTGGGCCAGGGCGTCAAGGATGTCGGGCGCATCCTTCAGCTTCACCCAGTTGAACTGGATGTTCTGACGCGTGGTCATGTGGCCGTAGCCCTTGTCGTAGGTCCGCGCGATCCAGGCCAGGCGACGGGTCTGGGCGGCGTTCAGCGAGCCATACGGAATGGCCACCCGCAGCATGTAGGCGTGCAACTGCAGATACAGGCCGTTCATCAGCCGCAGCGGCTTGAACTGGTCTTCGGTCAGTTCACCGGCCAGGCGGCGCTGAACCTGGGCCCGGAACTCGTTGGAGCGGTCGGTCAGGAACTCGCGGTCGATGATGTCGTACTGGTACATCGCTTACTTCCTGCGGATCAGGTCGACGCGGCCGGTGGAGCGCGCCGCGCCCGCCGCGTGGCGAAGGGCGTCGATGGACTCGCCGCCGTCCGCCTGCTTGCCGTGTGTCAGTTCGTTGGTGGGGCCAAGCGCCCGGATGCGTTCGCGATAGCTGACCGGGGCCCAGTGGCCCTCGGACGGCGTCAGGTCGATCGGATAGACATCGACCACCACGGTGGGCTGGCCCTTGCCTGCGGCGACGCCGGCCTCGACGGCCTGATCGTCATTGTCGAACAGCTGGGCGTCGCCGAAGGCCTCGACCCACTGGCCGGACTTCCAGAACACGACCTCGCCGTCGAGCAGGCGGTTGGCGGTGATGGCTTTCATGAGCGCGAGCTCCGCTCGAATAGGGAAACGGGAAGGACCAGATCGACGGGCGCCGGAGCGACGTCGGCCATCGCCATGGCCTCGCCCACCATCAGCAGCGCGGGGCCCTTGAGGCCCTCGGCAGCAAAGGCCAGGCCGGCCAGGGTGGTCAGGATGCGGCGCTCGTCGGCGCGGCTGGCGTTCTCGACGATCAGGGCCGGGGTTGAGGCCGCGCGGCCGGCATCGATCAGCCGACCGGCGATCAGGCCTGCTGTCGAGACACCCATATAGACCACGACGGTCTGATTGGGCCGGGCCAGCGAGGCCCAGTCCAGATCCGGCTCGCCCATCACGCCCTCTTGGGGAGCGGCGTGGCCGGTGACGAAGGTGACGGCTTGCGCCGAGCCGCGATGGGTCAGCGGCGCGCCGGCCCCGGCCGAGGCGGCCAGGGCGGCGGTGATGCCCGGGACCACATGACAGACGACACCGGCCTCGCGGCAGGCGGTCAGTTCCTCGCCGCCGCGCCCGAACAGGAACGGATCGCCGCCCTTCAGGCGCACGACGGTCAGGCCGTCCAGAGCCAGGGCGACCAGCAGCTGGTTGATGTCATCCTGCGGCAGGGTGTGGCGCGACTTGCGCTTGGCGACGTTGATCCGTTGGGCGCTGGCGGGGGCCAGGTCGAGGATTTCGTCCGAGACCAGCCCGTCATGTACGATGACGTCGGCGGCCTGCAGCGCCTTCAGCGCCTTGATCGTCAGCAGGTCCGGATCACCGGGCCCCGCCCCGACCAGATGCACCACGCCGGGCGCGCGCGAGGCTTCGCCCCCGCCGAGAACGACGAGGCCGGACTTGCGATTACGGACCGGAAGCCGGGACATGGGTATCAGAACCTCTATCAACGCAGTCGGGATAAACCGATAGAATGCAAGACGGGGCCGTCCCTAGGGACGGCCCCTCTCTTTGCTTCAAGGAAAGACGGGGCGGACCTTGCGGACCGCCCCGGCGCGCCAGCCGGTGAAAAGGGCCATTCCACCAGCGAGCCCTTGCAAACTGGTCGCGGGCGGTGCAATTCGCAAACAAGGACTTCTGCCGAGGCGTTCAGTAAAACTCATGGAAAGACAGAACGAGCGCCGTCGCTTGCCGCCGCTGAACGCCCTCCGCGCGTTCGAGGCCGCCGCCCGCCATCTGAACTTCAGCCGCGCCGCCGACGAGCTTTCGGTGACCCCCGGCGCCGTCAGCCAGCAGATCCAGAACCTCGAGGACTATGTCGGCGCGGCGCTGTTCAAGCGCACGCCCAAGGGCCTGCTGCTGACCGACGCGGCCCAGACCGCCCTTCCCGCCCTGCGCGAAGCTTTCGACCGCCTGGCCGAGGCCGCCAGCTTGCTCACCGCCGCCGTCGACGGCCGCCGCCTGACCTTGACCGCCGCCCCCTCCTTCGCCGCCAAGTGGCTGGTGCCGCGCCTGGGCAAGTTCGAGCAGGCCCAGCCCCAGGTCGATGTCTGGCTGTCGGCCGGCATGGAAGTGGTCGATTTCGCGGCCGGCGAGGTCGACCTGGCGATTCGCTATGGCTCGGGCCGCTATCCCGGCCTGGAAGTTGTCCGACTGCTCAACGAGACCGTGGTCCCCGTGGTCAGTCCCGCCCTGCTGGCCGAAAACCCGCTGACCGCGCCCGAGGATCTCTCACACCACATCCTGCTGCACGACGGCTCGCCCGACGCCGACGACAGCTGCCCCGACTGGGCCATGTGGCTGGCGGCGCGCGGCCTGCGCAGCATCGACGGCTCGCGCGGCCCCCGCTTCAATCAGTCCAGCATGGTCATTGAAGCCGCCGCCAACGGCCGCGGCGTGGCCCTGGCCAAGCGCACCCTGGCCCAGGCCGATCTGGACGCCGGACGCCTGGTGATCCCGTTCGAGATGGCCACGGCCGTCGACTTTGCCTATTACGTCGTCCATCCCAAGACCAAGGGACGACTGCCTCAGGTGAAGGCCTTCGTCGCCTGGCTCAAGGACGAGGCCGCCGCGCACGAGGCGGCCCTTCTCACGATGGACAACGGCGCGGGTATCTAGGGCTTCATGGTCAAGACGAATATCGAGGTCGGCGAACGACTGACGCCCGGCGACTGCCAGACCATGCTCGACGTGCGTCAGGGCGTCGACGCCCTGGATCGCGCCCTGGTGGCGCTGCTGACCGAGCGTCAGGGCTACATGGCCGCCGCCGCCCGCATCAAGGCCGACCGCTCCAAGGTCTTCGACCGCGCGCGGATCGAGGACGTGGTGACCAAGGTCAAGGCCGCGGCCCGCGAGACCGGCCTGTCGGAGTCCATCGCCGAGCCGGTGTGGCGCACCCTGATCGACCGCTGCATCGCCTATGAGTATGACAGCTGGGACAAGACCAAGGGCTGAGGCGCGAACCTCAGCCCCGCTGATCCTATCGGTTGCCGCCAATAAGGTCGCCCAGGCCACCCAGCAGTGAGCCTTCGCCCTGGTTGCCGCCCTGACCGCTCGCCGCCTGCATCATCCGGCCTGCCAGGCGCGAGAACGGCAGCGACTGGATCCAGACCTTCCCCGGCCCCCGCAGGCGCGCGAAGAACAGGCCCTCGCCGCCGAACAGCACGCTCTTGACCCCGCCGGCCATGACCAGATCGAAGTCTACGTCAGGCGTATAGGCGGCCAGGCAGCCGGTATCGACGTGCAACTCCTCGCCGGGCGCCAGTTCACGCTCGACCAGGGTTCCACCCATCTGGACGAACACCCAGCCGTCGCCTTCCAGCTTCTGCATGATGAAGCCTTCACCGCCGAACAGACCGGTCATCATCCGCTTCTGGAAGTGGATGCCGATCGACACGCCGCGCGCGGCGGCCAGGAAGCTGTCCTTCTGGCAGATCAGGGTTCCACCCAGTTGCCCCAGGTTAAGCGGCAGGATTGACCCTGGCGTCGGTGACGCGAAAGCCACCCGCGCCTTGCCCTGGCCCGTATGGGTGAAGACGGTCGTGAACAGGCTCTCGCCGGTGATCAGCCGCTTGCCCGCGCCCAGCAGCTTGCCCATGAAGCCGCCGCCCTGGTCGCCCGCACCGTCGCCGAACACGGTGGTCATCTCGATGCTGGCGTCTTTCCAGACAAAGGCGCCCGCTTCGGCGACGGCGCTTTCGCCGGGATCCAGCTCGATCTCGACGAACTGGAGCTCCTGCCCCTTGATGTCGAAGTCGATATCGTCGGCGACATTGGCGTTGCGGGTATGCTGCCAGGGGCTTGAGGGCATGGAAGAAACTCCGTTGTTTGAGGCCCCAGCTTAGCCGGGCGGCTCGCGGGCCTCCAATTACACATCCTTTATTTGACCACCTCGGCCGATCAGCCCTTCAGCGATTTCAGCATCTGCTCATGGGCATAGGCGGCGATGTCCATGAGCGCGGCGTCCAGGGCCGTCTTGACCCCCTCCAGGCTATCCTGCCCCGCCTCGCAGCGTTCGCAGACATCGCCCAACGAAAACGCCCCCACGCCCCGCGCTGCGCCCTTGACGGTGTGGACCGCATCGCGCCAGCCGGCATGGGTCGGATCAAGCATGGGGGTCCACATGGCGGCCTGTTCGCGGAACAGGGCCAGCACCTCGTCGACGACCCCGGAATCGCCTGCGGCGAACCCTTCCAGATAAGCGAAATCGACGGCGCCGCTGATGTCTCGTCTGGCCAAAAAATAGCCCCTTGCGTTCCAGGAATCTTTGCGTATGTTCCGCGCCTCGCCGCCGGGGCAGTCAAGTGCTTCGGACCGGGCGGGCGCATAGCTCAGTTGGTAGAGCAGCTGACTCTTAATCAGCGGGTCGTAGGTTCGAATCCTACTGCGCCCACCATTTTCCACTTACATTTCGATGACTTAGAACTCCCCCTCAGGGGAAACGCTGGCGACCGCGCAGGTTTGAACCGCGTCTGGGACGGCAAACATTTCAAACCCACCTCCGCTTGCGACCCGCTGGCACCCTGCTAGGGCTCCGGGTACGCCGCTCCGGCGGAAAAGACCAGACGCGCGCCGTGTCCGCCCTCAGGACTCAGACGCCCCGCCCGCGCCCAGCCAGCCCACAGCCTCGCGCAACCTTTGGCGATCGGCGATCCGCACAGTCGCGCCCTGCACCGTGACGCCGTGAGCTGCGAGCGCGACCAGGGTTCGCGACAGGTTTTCCGGGGTCATCCCCAGCAGCGACGCCAGCAGGTGCTTTGAGTGGGGCAGTCGCACCTCGGCCTCGTCGTCCCCTACGAACGGCAGCGACAAAAGATAGTCCGCGAGGCGTTGCTGGGTGCACCGCAGGCGCTGGGCGGCGGCGGTCGCGACCATCTCCTGATAAGCCCCAGCCAGCGCCGAAGCTGCATTGGCCGCCAGGCGCGCGTCTCGCGCGACCATCTTGAGGAACAGCGCCCTGGGCAGGAACATCACCATGCAACGCTCGGCCGCCCGCCAAGACACCAAAGGGCTGGGGCGCGCCATGACGCAGGCCAGGTTCAAGGTCTGGGGCGCGGAGACCACCGCCAGCACCGCGCGACGACCGTCTTCATCGATGCTGAGGGCCGCTGCTCCCCTGTACAGCACGATCAGCGCGTCGCCCGCGACCCCGTCGATGATCGCCTCGCCCTTGTCGAACGCGCGCATGGCGGCGGCCCCGAGCAGGGCCGCACGGTCAGCCGGAGCAATATCGGCGAAGAGGAGCAGCCCGGCGAAAGCGTCGGCCCGCGCCGGGGCCAAGGCCGCCGGGCCTGCCGTCCGCCGCCCGACGACGAGACTGTCGGCCTGGACCGTCATGCGAGTTTCCCGGACGTGACCCCATCGGAGGGCAGGCGCTGCAAGCCCCCACCCAGGCGCTGAACATTGATACTGTTGACGGCCAGCGCCTCTCGCAGGGCCTCGCAGCCCAGGCTCGAGAAACGGACCATCACGCCGCCGTTGGCCGTGCGGTCAACCAGACCTTCGTGCTCGAGGCGCAGGACCTGGCGCCGCGTGGTCTCGACCGACATGCTCAGAGACCGCGCGATGGACGACAGGCTGACAGGCCGGCGCTGGTCGTCGTCGGTCGGCTGGGTCTGGCCCGGGTCCTGAGCGTTGCGCAGAGGCTGGGACGAGGCCCGAAGCGCGGTCAGATAGATCAGCCCCCGTGAAACGTCGCCACCGAACAACCGGCCCAGGATCGCGACCGAGCGCAGCAGATAGTCCGCACCCAGATCGAGATGGCACCGCTCGAGCGGTGAAGTGGATGGGGTTGGCATCGACAATCTCCCTGCCGCAAGCTTGCCCCGTCCGGGCGCGGGAGAATTGATCCGCGTCAAGCGCCGCTGCGACAGATGGCTCGGCCACCCAGTCCGGGGCGGCCGTCCGGCTGCGTGGGGACAGACCCGGGCCGCTCGCCTAGATGACCTTGGAGAATCCAGCGCCCTTGGCCGACCGGCGATCGAACACCTGGGCCACCAGGCGCACATAGGCCCGGCCGTGTGGGGTCACCTCGACGACACTGCCGCAGACCACCGCCAGGTCATCCTGAACCAGCCCCTGCAACGCGACCAGATCGTCGGAAAACACCGACGCCTGAACCCCGTGCCGCTGGGCGACCTGGGCAAGATCGACCCTGAAGTCGCACATCAGCCGCTCAATCACGTCGCCGCGCAGGCGATCATCATCGGTCAGCATCAGGCCGCGGGAAACCGGCAGACGGCCCTCGGCAATCGCCGTGCGCCATGCGACTTCGGGCGGCAGGTTCTGGACAAAGCCCTGAGGGAGACGGCCGATCGACGAGGCACCAAAGCCCAGCAGGGTGGGACAGGAATCGGTCGTATAGCCTTGGAAGTTGCGCCTCAGCGCGCCGGCGGCCTTGCTGGTCGCCAGGGTATCGTCAGGCAGGGCGAAGTGGTCGATGCCAATGGCGACATAACCCTCGCCGACCAGCCGTTCGGCCGCCGACTGGCTTTGCTCCAGCCGGGCCTCGGAACCTGGAAGCTCATGCTCGGGCAGCAGGCGCTGATGGGGCTTGGCCCACGGCACGTGAGCATAGCCGAACAGGGCAATGCGCTCGGGTCGCAGGGTCAGAACCGCGTCCAGGGTCGAGCGCACATCCGCCGTGGTCTGGCGCGGCAGGCCATACATCAGGTCCAGGTTGATCGATCCGACACCGGCGGCGCGCAGCCAGCCGACCGCCCGCGCCACGGTCTCGAAGGGCTCGATGCGGTTGACGGCGTCCTGGACGTGCGGCGCAAGGTCCTGAACGCCCAGGCTGGCGCGCGTCAAACCATGGAAGGCCGCCGCCCGAACCCAGCTTTCCGTCAGGGTGGCAGGGTCGAGTTCAGCGGAGATTTCGATCCCCGGCGCGAAGCGGAACACGTGCCTGAGGGCACCAAACAGCTGGACCAGATCGTCACGCGACAGCATGTTGGGCGTGCCGCCGCCCAGATGCAGCGCGCCTGCGGTCAGCCGGCCCGGCAGTCGCGCTTCCACCAGCGCCAGCTCCTCGATCAGGTTCTCTACATAGTCGCTGATCAGGCTGGCCTTCTTGACCACGCGGGTATGGCATCCGCAATACCAGCACAGTCGCGCGCAGAACGGCACGTGGACGTACAGCGACACCCGCTCGGCGGGGTTCAAGGCGCCCAGCCACTGGCCATAGACGTCACCATCGACGGCGTCGGAGAACTGCAGGGCGGTCGGATAGCTGGTGTAGCGCGGGGCACGGCTGTCGCGAACGTCGAACGCCGACGGGCGGCGCGCGACGAGGGGGTCGGCGGCTGCGTCTTTGGTCAGCGTGGCGGTCATGATCAGGGCTCCTTGCGTCGCCCGTGACTCTTTCATGCCGCCCGCTGGCGGGCCGTGATCTGGATCAATCGCCGCGCGGCGGCGGCAGGTCTTCCAGATGGTCATAGAGGATCCGTTCGGCGTCGCCCTTGGGGTCGTCGTACTGGCCCGATCGCATCGTCCACAGAAAGGCCGCCAGGCCCAAGGCGCCCAGTGCGACCGATGCGGGGGCCAGGAACATCAGGATGGTCATTTGGTCATCCTGATCGTACTGGGCCGCAGGGCGTTGAGCAGGACGATGATCGACGAGCCCGACATGGCCAGGGCGGCGATGAACGGGTTGAGCAGGCCGGCGATGGCCGCCGGCGCCGCGACCAGATTGTACAGCGCCGAGAAGGCGAAGTTCTCCAGTGCCCGCCGACGGGCCGTGCGCGCCGTCGCGATGGCGTCGATCACTACCGACAGGGCCTGACCCGTGAACACCAGATCGGCCGCGCTCTGGGCCGCGTCGACCGCCGCCGACGGCGCCATCGAGGCGTGAGCCCGCGCCAGGGCCGCAGCGTCATTGAGACCGTCGCCGACCATCAGGACACGTCGGCCAGAGGCCTTAAGCGCGTCAATGGCCGCCGACTTCTCGAACGGCGTCAGGCCCGCGCGCCATTCCGAGGCGTCCAGGCCCACGGCCCGGGCCACCCGCTCCACCGGCCCGGCCAGGTCGCCGGACAGGATTTCGACCGTCAGCCCCATGGCCTTCAGGCCGGCGATCGTGCTGGCCGCATCGGCGCGAGGCTGGTCCTCAAACGCGAAACGGATCTTCACGTCGTCCTCGAAGCCGAACCACAGCTCGGTCTCAAGCGCGCCCTGGCTTTGCAGTCCGACAAAGGCGGCGCGGCCCAGACGCGCGCGCCGGCCCTCGATCACCCCTTCGACGCCCTGACCAGGGGTCTCGACGCAGTCTTCGGCGACAACGCCAGGGCCGGCGGCTGCGGCCATGGCCCGTGCCAGCGGATGACGTGAGCCGCGCGCCAAGGGGGCGGCCATGGCGACCAGATGGGCGGGCGCATTGAGCAGCCGGGGCTGGCCCTCGGTCAGCACGCCGGTCTTGTCGAACACCACATGGTCGACCTCGGCCAGCCGCTCCAGCGCGGCCCCCGACTTGACCAGCACGCCCCGGCGGAAGAGCCGGCTGCTGGCGGCGATCTGGACGGCGGGCACCGCCAGACCCAGGGCGCAGGGACAGGTCACGATCAGCACCGCCGCAGCGCGCAGCAGCGCCTCGCGCGGACCCAGGCCCAGCGCCCAGCCGCCCACGAAGGTCAGGGCGGCCAGGGTGTGGACGACGGGCACATAGAGGGCGGCGGCCTTGTCGGCCAGACGCACATAGCGGGAGCGGCTTTGGGCGCCGGCCTCCATCAGCCGGCCGATCGCCGCCAGGGTGGAGTCCTCGCTGCGAGCGGTGGCCACCATGACCAGGCGGCCGCTGAGGTTCAGCGCGCCAGCGTGAACCCGGGCCCCGGGGGCGACGGAGACCAGGGCGGTCTCGCCGGTGATCAGCGCATTGTCGAGCTCGGAACCGCCGCTTTCAACGCGGCCATCGACGGGAATACGATCGCCAGGCGCGACCACCAGACGGTCGCCGACCCGCACATCGGCGATCGGCACACCCTGCTCCAGCGGACCGGCCAGACGCACGGCGAACGGCGTCTGCAGCGCCAGAAGATCACGCGCCGCCGATCGCGCGGTGTTGCGCAGCCGGTGATCCAGGTAACGCCCGATCAGCAGCAGGAACAGCAGGGTCACCGCCGCGTCGAAATAGGCGTGCGGCCCGCCCAGGATCGTCTCGGAGAAGCTGACGATCAGCGTCAGGATCACGCCGATCGAGATCGGCACGTCCATATTGGCCTTGCCGCGCCGCAGCGACGCCCAGGCCGAGCGGAAGAATGGCCGTCCGGCGAACAGCGCGCACGGCGTAGCGACGATGGCGGCCATCCAGTACATCACCGTCAGGGTCGAGGCGTTCAGCTCCTGCCCGAACAACCCCGCCCAGGCCGGGACGGTGAACATCATCACATTGCCCGCGCCGAAGCCGGCGACGCCCAGCGCCACGGCCAGTTCGCGGCCCTCGCGGTCCTGGGCGGCGGCGGCCTCGGTCGGATCGTACAGACAGGCGCGATAGCCCAGTCCCTCGACCACCTCGACCACCCGATCGGGATTGGCCGATACGGCCTTGAGATCCACCGCCAGCTTGCCGGTCGTCAGGTTCAGGCGCGCGCCTTCCACCCCTGGCAGGGCCCCGACGGCCTTTTCGATCTTGCCGATGCAGGCGGCGCAGCGGGCGCCGTCCACCAGCAGCTCCAGCCGTCCCTTCCCAGCAGCGTCGCGGCGGACGAAGGCCTCCAGATCGCGCGGAAGGGCCAGGGCCGAGGTCATGGAGCCACCAGCCGGCTTTCGATCTCGAACTGGTCCTGGGCGTTGCGGGCGGTGGCGCGCAGATCCCAGGCGCCGTCCAGCCGCGCAGCAGCGCGATACCAGCCATCACCCGTCGGTTTGAAGTTCAGGATCTGGCGTCCCACGTCCGTGGCCGGTCGGTCCAGGGTCCCGGTCAAGGACAGGGTCGAGAGCGGCTGACCGGCCTTGTCGGTCATCCTCAGGGCCACCATGCCCGGCTCGGGGCGCTCGATCACGGCGGTCCAGCCCAGGGCCTCTTCGCGCTGGCGCTGGGCCAGGGTGCGGTTGAAGGCCAGCCCGGCCTCATAGGGGTTGGACGCCACCTCGCCCGAGAAGCTGCGATAGGCCTTGACGATGAACAGGGTGTCCACGGCGATGATGACGGCGAAGAACAGCACCATCCCCGCCAGCACGTGCCAGCCGGTGATCGCGCCCTTGGCGGGGGGAGTCGAAGAGGAGGCGGCCTGGGTCATTGCGGGTTCACGGCTCCGGAAAGGAAGACGGTCTTGGCCTCGGTCTGGATGTCGCCTGAGCGGACGACAAAGCGGCCCGGAAGGCTGGGCGGACGCTCGGCGTCGGGCGGCCCGGTGACGAACACCCGCACGGCCACGACCTCGTCGGCGGGGACAACGACATCCACGCTGGAGCCCAGCGGGCGTCCGGGCTGGCTGAGGCGCGCGCCCTCAAGACCGGCGAAGGCGATCTCGAAACGGCGGTCCTCGAAGGTGCGGTTGGCGATCTTCAGGGTATAGCCGTCCCGCACCGCGCCATCGTGCATGCGCACATAGATCGGGTTGCGGTCGCGGATGACATGGACGTCGGCCTTGGGCCGGTCAATCAACGCCCACAGGGTCAGACCCGAAACCAGGGCCAGGGCCAGGGCATAGTAGATCGTCCGGGGACGGATCGGCTTGTAGACGGCTTTCTGGCCACAGGCGCGAGCGGCGACGGCCGAGTCGGTGTCATAGGCGATCAGGCCGGTAGGACGACCCAGGCGTCCCAGAATGTCGTCGCAGGCGTCGACGCAGAGGCCGCAGTTGATGCACTCCAGCTGGCTGCCGTCGCGGATGTCGATACCCATGGGGCAGACGACGACGCACTGGTGACAGTCGATGCAGTCGCCACGACCTTCCCAGGACTGGCCCTTCTTGTGCGCTCCGCGCGGTTCGCCGCGGTCGCTCAGATAGGCCACCTGCAGCGAGTGCTCGTCCAGCATGGCGCCCTGGATCCGGGGCCAGGGGCACATGTAGGTGCAGACCTGCTCGCGCATCCAGCCGGCGAAGACATAGGTGGTCGCCGTCAGCAGGGCGCAGGAGACATAGGCCGTCATCGCCCCCTGCCCGATCCAGAAGGTGCGGATCAGGGTCGGCGCGTCATGGAAATAGAAGATCCAGGCCCCGCCGGTGCCAAAAGCGATGCCCAGCCAGGTCAGGTGCTTGCCGGTCTTGCGCCAGACCTTGTCGAACGACAGGGGCTGGGCGTCCAGGCGCATGCGGGCGTTGCGGTCGCCCTCGAACAGGCGCTCGACCACGATGTAGAGGTCGGTCCAGACGGTCTGCGGACAGGCATAGCCGCACCACAGCCGGCCAAACAGGGCCGTGACCAGGAACAGGGCCAAGGCCGAGATCACCAGCAGGCCGGTGAAGATATAGACTTCCTGCGGCCACAGCTGGATGTCGAAGAAGTAGAAACGGCGGCCGGCGAAATCCACCAGCACCGCCTGTTGCGGCAGGTCCCCCGGCCGCGCCCAGCGGATCCAGGGCGTGATGTAGTAGACCGCCAGGGTGACGATCAGCAGCGCCCACTTGATCGTGCGCCAGCGGCCATGGACCAGCTTGGGATAGATCGGCTCGCGCGGCTTGTAGAGGCCGCCCTTGGCGTCTCCCTTGCCCTTGGCCCGAGCGGCGGCCGAGACCGTCGCCCGGGCTTCAGACTTGGGACGGGTGTTGTCGATGAGGGTGGGCATGGGCCCTACTGACCACCCGCATTGGCGTGCACATAGACCGTCAGGGCCTTGATGGTTTCCGGGCTCAAACGACCACCCCAGGCGGGCATGACGCCGCCGGCGCCGGCGTAGATCTGCCCGCTGATGGCCGCGCGATCGGACCCATAGAGCCAATCCGCGTCTGTCAGGTTGGGGGCGCCGAGCGCCTGTATGCCGCGGCCTTCCGCACCGTGACAGGCGACGCACTGGGTGGCGTAGACGGGCGCGGCGCGGGCCACGGCGCCCGCGTCGGCGGGACGGCCCGACAGCTTGACCACATATTCGGTCATGTCGCTGATCGCCGCCGGGGCCAGCAGTTCGTCACGACCGAAGGCGGGCATCTGCGACATGCGCGTCCCGGCGTGATCGGCGCGAACGCCAACCTGCAGGGTGTGCTGGATGTCCTGCAGCGTACCGCCCCAAAGCCAGACGTCGTCGCGCAGGTTGGGATAGCCCTTGCCGCCGGTGCCGCCGATGCCGTGGCAGGTGGCGCAGTTGTCGCCGAAGACGGACTGGCCGACCTGCTGGGCGTAGGCCTGCAGCTGGGGATCCTTTTCGATCTGCTCAAGGCTGGCCTTGCGCATCATCGTCGCGCCGGCGCCGCGATGAACATCGAGGGCCGCGAGATCGCTGGCCACATTGGCCCGGTCGGACTGACCCAGCAGGCCCTTGGTGTAGCCGTGAAGGCCCGGCCAGGCGGGCATCAGGATCATGTAGACCACCGCGATCAGGATGCAGCCGTACCAGGTCCACAGCCACCAGCGCGGCAGGGGATTGTCGAGCTCGCGGATGCCATCCCACTCGTGCCCGGTGGTTTCGACGCCGGTGACGTCGTCGGTTTCGCGTTCGGACGCCATCAGAGCAGTTCCTCGTCATCCAGCGGCATGCGCGCGGCATGCTGGAATTCCGCCTTCTTGGAAGGCCACAGGGCGTAGGCGACGCCAGCCAGGAAGATCAGGCCGAAATAGATCAGCCCCGCCTGCTGGGAGAAGCGCGCCACGGTTTCGTAGGAGAGCCCGCTCATCGTTGGTTCTCCGGAGCCTGAGCCTTGTAGGATTTGAAATCGACAAGCGTGCCGAGCATCTGCAGATAGGCGATGGCGGCGTCCATTTCGGTGATCTTGTCGGGATTGCCGTCGAAGTCGCGATTGACGACCTTGGCGCCGTAACGCCCGCGCAGGCCCACCGCGTCGGTCGAGAAGGGGTCTGCCTGGGCCTCGAGATCCTTCTTGGCGTTGGCGATCTCTTCGGTGGTGTAGGGGACGCCGACCGTGTGCAGGGCCTTCATCTTGTCGGTGATATCGCTGTAATCCAGCTCCTTTTCGGCCAGGAACTTGTAGGGAGGCATCACCGATTCCGGCACGACCGACCGCGGATCTGTCATGTGGTCGCGGTGCCAGGAGTCGGAGTACTTGCCGCCCACGCGGGCGAGGTCCGGACCCGTGCGCTTTGACCCCCACTGGAACGGGTGGTCGTACATGCTCTCGGCCGCCAGGCTGTAGTGACCGTAGCGC
Organism: Caulobacter sp. ErkDOM-C; assembly: GCF_048541825.1. Lineage (GTDB taxonomy): Bacteria > Pseudomonadota > Alphaproteobacteria > Caulobacterales > Caulobacteraceae > Caulobacter. The sequence continues at coordinate 2,446,669 of NZ_CP183332.1, forward strand.
TCGACCTCGTCGCGCAGGGGGCGGATCATCTGCGAGTGGCAGAGATAGCAGCCCTCACGCACATAGATGTCGCGGCCGGCCAGCTCGAGCGGGGTGTACGGACGCATGCCGTTGACCTTCTCGATCGTGCTTTGCAGCCAGAACAGTGGGGCGATTTCCACGAGGCCGCCGATCGAGACGACCACGAGGATGCCGACGACGAGCAGCAGAGAGTTCCGCTCGAACTTGGCGTGGTGTTTCCAGAGTGACATCGGGGACCTCAGGCGATCGCGGGAGCGAGGGCGGGCTGCATCTGTTCAGACGCGGCTTGGGACGGCATCCGGATCGTGCGCCAGATGTTGACGATCATGATCACGGCGCCGGCGAGGTACATCAGGCCGCCAACGGTGCGGATGACGTTCTCGACGTGCTTGGCGGAAACCGTCTCGATGAAGCTGTAGGCCAAGAAACCCTGGGGCGTGTATTCGCGCCACATCAGGCCTTCCATGATGCCCGACACCCACATCGCGGCGATGTAGAGCAGGATCCCGGTGGTCGCGATCCAGAAGTGCCACTCGATCAGCTTGTTCGAATACATGTCGGCCTTCTTCCAGAGCCACGGCACCAGGCAGTAGATGGCGCCGAAGCTGATGAAGCCGACCCAGCCCAGGGCGCCGGAGTGCACGTGGCCGATGGTCCAGTCGGTGTAGTGGCTTAGCGCGTTGACCGCGCGGATCGACATCACCGGGCCTTCGAAGGTGCTCATGCCGTAGAAGGCGATCGAGACGACCATCATCCGGACCACGGGGTCGGTGCGCAGCTTGTCCCAGGCCCCCGACAGGGTCATCAGGCCGTTGATCATGCCGCCCCAGGACGGCATCCACAGCATGATCGAGAAGGTCATGCCCAGGGTCTGGGCCCACTGCGGCAGCGCCGTGTAGTGCAGGTGGTGCGGGCCGGCCCAGATGTAGATGAAGATCAGGGCCCAGAAGTGCACGATCGACAGGCGATAGCTGTAGACCGGCCGCTGAACACGCTTGGGCACGAAGTAGTACATCATGGCCAGGAAGCCGGCGGTCAGGAAGAAGCCGACGGCGTTGTGCCCGTACCACCACTGGGTCAGGGCGTCCTGGACGCCCGAGAAGACGCCATAGGACTTGTGGTTCAGCAGGCCGACGGGAACGCCGGCGTTGTTGACCAGATGCAGCAGGGCGATGGTGACGATGAAGGCCAGATAGAACCAGTTGGCCACATAGATGTGCGGCTCCTTGCGCTTCCAGAGCGTGCCCAGGAAGACCAGCAGATAGGCCACCCAGACGATGGTCAGCCAGATATCGACGTACCATTCGGGCTCGGCGTACTCCTTGCCCTGGGTCGCGCCCATCAGATAGCCGGTGGCGGCCATGACGATGAACAGCTGATAGCCCCAGAACACGAACCACGGGGCGATGCCGCCGGCCAGCCGAGCCTTGCAGGTGCGCTGCACGACCCAGAACGAGGTGGCGATCAGGGCGTTGCCGCCAAAGGCGAAGATCACCGCCGAGGTGTGCAGGGGGCGCAGGCGTCCGAAGTTCAGAAATCCAAGCTCGGGGAAGTAGGAGATCCGCGGCCAGGACAGTTGGGCGGCAATCAGCACCCCGACCGTGAGGCCCGCCGCACACCAGAACATGGTGGCGATGACCCCGGCCTTTATGACGTTGTCGCTATAGCGATCCGGCTCGTCGCGCAGGCTGCCCGACGCCAGTCCGGCATTGAGCATGAAGGCCGTCAGAACTGCGGCCAGGGCAAAGGTTCCCACCTGCAGCTGAAAGATCGGATCATGACTGAGTCCCACCCCCATGATGGCGAGAAGGGCGCCAACGATCGCGAAGGCGAGTAACGCAGCCGACCCTGCGGGTGGGCCTGTATCAGGGAGAGACGGGGCGGACATTCGGACTCCGTTCAGCGAACTTGGCCCTGCCTCCCACGATTTGTTCGACCCCACTTTGATCCTTGTCAAAGCAGCGCTCGGCGCGGTGAATGACCATGGGCGCCTTCCTGCGGAGTTGCCGATGTCGTTCCCTACCGTCCCCATCTGGGGCAAGTCCCAGACCGCTCTGGCCGTGGCGGCCCTGGTCAGTTGGGGCGTGGCCCTCTGGCAGGCGGCGCCGCGCCTGATGGCCGGTCCGATCTGCAGCAGCGCCCAGGACATCTCGGTTCTGGCGGGTCATTGCCCCGCCTGCCCTGCCGCCCTTCTGATCAGTCTGGCGCTGCTGAGCAGCCTCGCCCTGCGCTGGCGCGACGCGCGCCGGCTGTGGCCCGCCCGGGCAACCCGGGCGCCCTCGGCGAGATGAGCGGCGTCGTCGACGCAGAAACAGGGATATTGCCGGTCTTTTCCGGTGGTGATGTCGTGCGGCTGTTCGCCGCAACCTACCTTCCGCTGTGCCGATCGCTGGGCGCAGCCGGCGTCGTGGATACCCGTGTGCTGGCCGAAAAGATCACCGCCCGCGCGGTGACGGACGAGGGCTCGTCCTGGAGCGGTCTGGCCCTTGCCCTGGCCCACGTCCTGGAAGCCGAAGCGCACAACGCCTGAGACGGATGCAACGCCGGGCCCGATGAGCCCCCTAGCGCAGCTGGCTCAATCCGCCGTCGATGACGCGCATCCCTAGCCTGCCGCGCGGCTCGCCCAGGTCGACATCCGGCTCGACAAGCGGTCGCCGCAAGGTGAGCTGCAACGCCGCGACCATCGCCGCGCTGCTAGAATCCTCGTCTGGCTGAACGTAGAACGACATGGCTCTGGCGATCGTATCCCGTGCGACCACGCCCTCTGTCTCCAGCAATTCGCAAAGCGGCAGGAAGGTCGCGGCGAAAAGCTTGATCAGCTCCTCGGATGTGAAGCTCACCTCGGCCAGTTGCTTGTCCGGTTCGCCCATACCCTTCGCTCCACCTTCAAGTCTGTTCTGACCGGAACGTCCGGAGCGTCCGGAGCGTCTGACGGATCGCTTCGTCAAAAATGAAACCCCACACATGGAAGTATAGCACAGCCAAGGCCTGCCAGATCTGGCGATTTGTCACAGTTGACATATCCAGTCTGGAGCAAAATTTCCTTTCCCGGAATCAACAGCCTTTAAAAATCAGGCAAGTGTCGAACCAAATAACCAAAACGAGGTCACCACCCGTCCGTTAACTAAAGTTCTCGGCAATGTATTAAATCGAACCGCGCTTTGTTCTTGGCAAGTTTGGGACACGCCATGCTGCCATCGACCTTGATCAACCTGGAAAAGGCGCGCGCGCTGATCGCGGACAGCAACAGCCAGGCACAGGACATCCTCGCCTCGGTGCTGGCCGGATTTGGCCTGCGCAACGTGGTGCGGGTCAACACTGGCCGCGAGGCCCAGGAAGAGTTGCGCGCCCGTCCCGTCGACCTGATCTTCACCGACGCCCAGATCAAGGATGTGGACGGCTACGACCTGATCGCCTGGCTCCGGCGGCAGAACAGCGAAACCCTGCGCCAGACGCCCGCGATCCTGGTGTCGGCTCACACACCCTTGCGCGATGTGGCGCGCGCCCGCGATTGCGGCGCCAGTTTCATGGTGGCCAAACCGCTATCGCCCCAGGTTCTGCTAGAGCGCATTCTCTGGGTCGCTCGCTCGGACCGCGCCTTTATCGAATGTGATGTCTATGTCGGACCCGATCGTCGGTGGCGGAACGCTGGCCCGCCGATTGAGCATCCCGACGGTCGCCGTCGCGACGACGAGGCCACCGAGATCGGCCAGGCCGCTGACGACAACCTTAGCCAGACCGAACTGGACCAGTTGGTCAAACCGCAGAGGACAGCCGCGTGAGCGAAGTCAAACGAACCCGAATGAAACCTCGCCTGGCCGAGCTGATCAGCCAGCCCGGCGGCATCTATGCCAAAGAGGCCCTGGAGCGCGCCGAGCAGGCGCTCGAGGTCATGCGCGAACCCTTGCTGGGCTCGATAGACGAGGCGCTTATCGAGCTTGAGCGCCTGTCCAACCCCTTCTCGGTTGAGGCTGTTCCCACCCTCTATCGCCTGTCCAGCGACATCATCAACTTCTCGCTGGCCGAGCAGATCAGCGGAGTCGAGCGCGCCGCGCGGTCGCTGTGCGAGCTGCTGGACGAAGCCTCGCCGACCGACCCGACCACCCGGGCCGGCGTCACGGTCCATGTCGCCAGCCTGAGACTTCTGCACCGCCGGGCGGACGCCGAGATCGACCAGGGCTCGATCCTTGAGGGCCTTGGGCGCATTCTCACCAAGGCCCGGGAGAGCGCCAGGGCCCAGGCCGCCTGATTTAAGGCGCGCCTGCCCCTGCGGCGCCTGCCCTCAAGCCTCTCGCGGTCTGGCGCAATGGCGCTAAGCTGGGACTCAAACGCGCGTTCGATCCGGACGCGCGTGGATTTGCCCAAGGCCGCACCATGAGCTCTCCTCCCGCCGCGACGGCGACCGACCCTCAGTTGCTCGAGGCCCTGCGCGACACCGTGCGCGCCCTGTGCCGCGATTTTCCGGGCAGCTACTGGCGAGGCCTGGATCGCGAGAAGGCCTATCCCACCGATTTCGTTCAGGCGATGACCCGAGCAGGTTTGCTAGGCGTGCTGATCCCCGAGGAATATGGCGGCAGCGGCCTTGGCCTGACGGCCGCGGCGACCATCCTGGAAGAGGTCCATGCCAATGGCGGCAACGCCGCGGCCCTGCACGCCCAGATGTACACCATGGGCACGGTGCTGCGGCACGGCTCGGCGGCGCAGAAGCAGACGTGGCTGCCGGCCGTGGCCGACGGCTCGATCCGGCTGCAGGCCTTCGGCGTCACCGAGCCCACCGCCGGCACCGACACCACCTCGATCAGCACCTTCGCCCGCCGCGAGGGCGAAACCTATGTGGTCAAAGGCCAGAAGGTCTGGACCAGTCGCGCTGAACATTCCGACCTGATGGTGCTGCTGGCCCGCACCACGCCCAAGGATCAGGTCCAGAAGAAGAGCGAGGGCCTGTCGGTCTTCCTGGTCGACATGCGCGCGGCCAAGGGGAACGGCCTGACGATCAAGCCGATCGCCACCATGCTGAACCACGCCACCACCGAGGTCTTTTTCGACAATCTGGTCATTCCCGCCGACAGCCTGATCGGCGAAGAGGGCAAGGGTTTCAAATACATCCTCGACGGCATGAACGCCGAACGCATCCTAATCGCCGCCGAGTGCCTGGGCGACAGCGCCTGGCTGATCGGCAAGGCCCGCGACTATGCCAATGAGCGGCGGGTATTCAACCGTCCGATCGGCCAGAACCAGGGCGTACAGTTCCCGATCGCCCGCGCCTATGCCCAGGGCCACGCCGCGCGCCTAACGGTCTATGACGCCTGCGCCCGCTACGAGGCTGGCCTGCCCTGCGGCGAGCACGCCAACATCGCCAAACTTCTGGCGTCGGAGGCCAGCTGGGCCGCCGCCGACATGTGCCTGCAGACCCACGGTGGCTTCGGCTTCGCCGAGGAATACGACGTCGAGCGCAAGTTCCGCGAGACGCGGCTCTACCAGGTGGCCCCGATCTCGACGAACATGATCCTGGCCTATGTGGCCGAGCATGTGCTGGGCCTGCCGAGGTCGTACTGATGGCCAACATCAGCGACTGGATCGGCCGCGAGCGCCGCAGGGTCGAGGTGCTGGCCCCGGGCGACCTGGCGCGCCTGGCCGCCGTGCTGGATAGACCCGAGGCGCCGCTGCAGGTCCCGCCGGCCTGGCACTGGGCCTGCGCGGTCGAGACGCCTCGGCAATCGCAGATCGGCCCCGACGGCCATCCCCTGCGCGGCGGGTTCATGCCCCCCATCGCGGCCCCGCGCCGGATGTTCGCCGCGGCCGACATGCGCTTCGAGACGCCGCTCATGGCCGGCGTCGAGGCCGAGTGGAGCGAGCGTATCGCCTCGATTTCCGAGAAGGCGGGCAAGAGCGGTCCGCTGACCTTCGTCGAGGTCGAGAGACGGGTCTCGCAGGGCGGCAGACTGTGCGTCGCCGAGACCCAGACCATCGTCTATCGCCCCGCCCCGGCGCCGGGCGAGCCCGCCCCCTCCCCCGTCGCCGCGCCCGACGACGCCGACTGGCGCGCGACGATCACGCCCGACGCGGCGATGCTGATGCGGTTCTCGGCGGCGACCTTCAACGCTCACCGCATCCACTACGACTGGGCCTATGCGATGGAGGTCGAAGCCTATCCGGGATTGGTCGTGCATGGCCCGCTGATCGCGTTGAGCCTTCTGGAGGCCTTGCCCCCGGGGCGGGCCGTGACGCGCTTCGCGTTCAGAGCGGTGCGCCCGCTGTTCGACGGCGCGCCGTTCGAGGCCTGCGGCAAGCGCGTGGATGGCGGCGCGGAGCTTTGGGCGCGGTCGGTCGAGGGCTGGCTGGCGATGACGGCGCGGGTGGAGTTCGCGAACTAGCCAACCGAGGCCGTGACGGTCAGCCCGGCTCTGCCCCCAGCACCCGGGGATCGTTCTCCAGGCTCGACGTATCGAAGCCGTGATAAAGCGACAGGAAGCGGAACGGGTGCTCCTGATAGCTCTCGAACATGATGTTGTTTATGTCGGTGGTGGTGTCGAAACAGCCCAGCACCACGTCTGGAGCATGGCGCGTCAGGTGATGGCGGCCCAGCAGCAGGGCGACCTGGTCGATCCAGCGGGTGACGACGTCCCGCGCCAGCCGGTCGTCGAGATAGGCCCGCAGGAAACTGAACAGCCGCGCCGCGTTCGGGGTCGGATTGACCAGCAGCAGGTTGGCGGTGATCCGCGAGCCGGCAGCCAGGTTCTTCCAGTTCTCGTTGAAGACCACGTCGGCCGTGGCCCACTGCTCCAGCAGGTCGCTGACCCCGCGCTGCAGCAAGAGGTCGATGTCGGAGACGAAGATCGGCCGGCCCAGCGTCTCCAGGAGGCCACCCAAGCGCTGGAAGCGCACCGACTGGAAATGGGCCACCGGCAGGGCGATCAGCCCCTTGGGCGGCGCATCATGGCAGCGGGTGGTCACCGCCGCCGCGTCAAAGTCGTCGCCGACGAAGATCAGGCGCTCGTCCGTCACACCAACCGACTTGACCGCCTGCGCCAGACGGTCGCCGCCGCCGATCACATGGATGACCACCAGACTGGACACGTCGCTGTGGCGCAGCACCGACAGGGCGTACCAGCGGCCGTACTGGTCGACATACTTCTCGTCGGCCGCGGCGAAGAATACCGCCCGGACGTCCAGACGGTCGGCCAGGGCCTTTAGGCCCGCCGCGTCCAGGGCTTGGCCCGTCGCGGTCAGGAAACGGGCCGGCGGGTCGGACGGCGGCGCGGGCGTCGGCCCGATGATCGCCTCGATATCCAGCGAGCCCAGCAGCGCCCGGTAGTGATGCACCCAGTCGGACCATTCCGGATCCGACAGCAGGTCGCCCACCGCCACATTGGGAACCTCGGTCGCAAGGTTCGCCAGCAGGGCCAGGTCGCTGTCCGACAGCGGCCGGCACAGCAGCAGGCTCATCGCCTCGTGGAAGTCGCGCAGGCGAACCAGGGGATGGATGTCCATGTCCGGCGACAGCGCCAGCACGGCTCTGTGCCGGATCTCGGTCTCGTGGTCGCCTGCCCCCCGCGCGTCGTCGGCCAGCAGGGTCAGCGCCCCGACATGGCCCGCATCCAGAACGATCAGTCGCCGGGCGAAGTTCAGGGCCTCGTCCGTGCGACCCAGGGCCTGATTGCAGGCCATGGCCGCCCCGACCATCTGGGCGCCGCCAGGCATCAGTTCGGTCATGACCGAAGCATAGGGCTCGGCTTGGGCCACCTCGCCGCGATTGAGATGCAGGTTGAAGGCCTGGGATCCCATCCCGGTCTGCTGCTGGATCAGCGGCCACAGGGCGTGAATGTCCGGCGTCAGCGCCTTGGCCTTGACCAGGGCCCGCAGCGCCTCAAGTAGCCGCCCGCTGGCCAGATGGCTACGCGAGACGCCGATCCAGGCCGCATAGTCATGCGCCCCGCCCAGCAGGTGCTCGAACAGGACAAGGGCGTCATCGGGACGATCCTCGGTGAACAGCCGCTCGGCCAGGGCCAGCACGTCAGCCTGCCGGGCCCCGGACGACGACGTCTCAGGGCGGCGCAGCCGGTCGGCGCGCTCGAACAGCACGTCGATCTGCAGCAGCGCATTGTCGTGCAGCTGCGGCATCCGGTTGAATTCCATGACGTCGGCGCACTTGAAGCCCATCTGCGCCATCCTGGCGAAGATGTCCTCGGCCCGGGCGCCGCCGATGTTGTAGTCGACCAGCGACACCTCGATCTGGATGTAGTCGGCCCTGGCCAGCACCGCTTGGCCGCCGACCAGCACATCCACTTCCGAGCCCTGGGTGTCGATCTTGACGAAATCGAACTGGCGGCCGGCCAGCAGCTCATCGATCCGGGCCTTGTCCACCTCGTGCCGGATCGCGGTCTCGTCGTCGAAATACTCGGTATTCTCGCGATAGAGCGAGCTGCCGGTCGATTGCAGCCAGGTCTTGCTGAGGAACAGCTCGCCCTTGCCGGCGATATCGGAAGCCGCCACCTCGTGCCGCTCGAACGGCAAGCGCAGCAGCCTGTCGCGGCAATGCGGATTGGGCTCGATCAGGGTCGGCAGACAGCCGGGAAACACCTCCAGAAAGGCCTGGGTGTACTCGCCCAGATGCGCGCCGACGTCCAGCATCGTTCGGGGCGCGTAACCCTCGCGCCGCAAGGCCTCGAGGTGCTGGCGGTTCATCGGCGGGTCCTCATCGGCCCTCGGCCGCAGCTATGTCCTCGGCGGTCCAGAACCGACCATCGGGGCCCAGCGGACGCGCCAGATGGCGGCGGGTCAGGGCCGTCTTGTACAGGCTCTCGAAATCCATCTCGGTCAGCATCTCGCGATCGTCGCGGTCCAGCCCGATGCCGATCTCCAGATAGGCGTCCAGATTGGCGACGTTCGGGGTCGGGCGCTGGCCGGCCTGATACTCGGCGGCCATCGCGTGGAAAAGGTCCTCGACGCTGCGGACCAGCAGGTCCATGTCGAACAGCACGCAGGTGGCGCGATTGGCCTCCAGCCGCTCATGCAGGGCGCGCGTCGCCTCGCGGTCGCCCGCCAGGGCCACGGCGCGCTCGACATAGTCTTCCGCCGTCTCGCAGACCAGTTCAGGCAGGCCCGCCGAACGCACCAGGCTGCCGCAAACCCGCGAGGCGAAGCCCCGGCCTGACAGGGTCAGCACCGGCACGGCCATCCACAGGGCGTCCGAGGCCGTGGTGTGGGCGCCATAGGGCGCGGTGTCCAGGAACAGGTCAGCCAGCGGATAGCGGGCCATGTGTGTCGGATTGGGCTGCTTGGGCGCGAAGATCAGGCGCTCGCTTTCCACGCCGCGCAGGCGGGCCTGCTCGCGCAGACGGGCATTGGTTTCGGGATTGCTGTCCAGCAGCCACAGCACGCTGCCTGGCGTGCGCTTCAGGATCTCCATCCAGCGGCCGAAGGTGAAGGGCGTGATCTTTTGCGGACCGTTGAAGCAGCAGAAGACAAAGGCCTCTTCGGGCAAGCCGGCGTCAGCGCGGCTGGGACGGGCCTGCGCCACGATCCGCTTGCGGTCGTTGGGCTGGTAGCAGGGGATGCGCCGCACGGCCTCGGAGTAGAACGGTTCGAGTTCTCGCGGCGTGATCCACGGATCGCCGATAATGTAGTGGTGGAACGCGCTGCCCATGGTGCCCGGATAGCCCAGCCAGTTGACCAGGATCGGGGCCGGGCGGCGGGCGAAAACGGGGGTGCGCGAGTCGCGCGTATGGCCGTTCACATCGACCAGGATGTCGATCTGGTCGTCGGCGATCGTGCGGGCCGCCTGGTCGTCGGTCATGCCGCGGATGTCGGTATAGTGCTCGACCGCCACCCGGGTGCGGGCGTTGAGGGCATCGGTCGCCGGCGGGCCGCAATAATAGGCGAAGACCTCGACCTTCTCGCGGTCGTGCAGCTCAAACAGCTCGGCCATCAGATAGCCGACGGCGTGGTCGCGCAGGTCGGAGGAGACATAGCCCACCCGCAGGCGGCGGCCGGTCAGGTCGATGGGCGCGTCGCGACGCTCGGCGACGATGGCCTCGGGCGCGCAGCTGCCGTCGCGGTCGGTGAAGGCGGCGGCAGCGCCCAGCTGCAACAGCGGGTCGTCGGAATAGGCGGCCACCGACAGCGGGTTGATCCCCTTCAGCAGGGCGCGGCGATCGACCCGCTCCCACGGCTCCAGCGGCGGCCACTTGCACTGGCCCAGCCGCGCGGCAACCAGCTGGCCGATGGTGTCCATCTGGGTGGGATCAAGGTCGGCGCAGCGCCACAGGGCGGTCTCGGCGCGGCCGGTCTGCTGGGCCTCCAGCAGGGCGCGGGCCATCTGCCTGTAGGCTGAGAACACGTAGTGGGCGTTGGAGCCGGTGATGGCCAGAGGACGGGTGGCGGCGGCGTTCCAGGTCGCAATCCCCGCTTCCAGCGCCCCGGCCCGCTCCTGCAATCCGCCCAGATTGATATAGGCCGGCAGGAAGTCGGGATTGAGGGCGATCGCCCGCTCCAGATTGGCGATCGCGGCCTCGCTTCCGCCGATGCCCGACTGCAGGGTCGCGCAGTTGAACAGGGCGATGAAGAGCTGCGGATGCTCGGGATTGAACTGGATCCAGATCTTGTAGACCTGCTCGGCCATGGCCGACTGGCCGGCCTCGGTATAGCGACCGGCGGCGTTGATCGCATCGCCGAGCGGCAACCCTTGCGTCGTGATGCTCTGCAGCAGGGCGAGGTCGTCGGTTTCAACCATGGTCATCTCAAGCGCGCTTGCAGAGCCGGAGCGCCCCCGACTCGCATCGGGTGATGTTGGCACGTCGGGCAAACCTCACCAATTGCCGCCCAATCCTGTCGCGTTCTGGCCTGTCGCGTTCTGGCCGGGCACGCCCTGCCCGGCCGCCGGCGTCCTGCGACGCCGGCGAACCGAAGGGTCTTAGGTGACGCCCAGATAGGCGATGATCTGCGGATCCGACAGGCTCTGCACCTGGGTGGTGGTCAGGGCGCCGGCCTGGGTGGCGGTCAGGGCCGAGATGTTGGTCGTGCTCAGATTGTCCAGCTGGGTGATCGTCAAGCTGGCCAGCTGAGTACCTTGCAACGATCCGACCTGGGTCTCGTTCAGACCGCCGATGACGGTGTTCGACAGGGCTGAGACCTGGCTGGTGGTCAGGGCCGCAATCTGGGTGTTGAACAGTTCGCCGATATCGGTGGTCGACAGGCCCTTGATCTGGGTCGCCGTCAGACCCTTGACCTGGGTCGTGCTCAGCGCCGCCGTCTGGGTGGCGTCCAGCGCCGAGACGTTGGTGGCGCTCAGCGCGGCCAGCTGCGTCGTGGTCAGGGCGCCGATCTGGGTATCCAGCAGTTCGCTGATGTCCGTGGTCGACAGGCCACCCAGCTGCGCGGTCGTCAGACCCTTGATCTGGGTCGTGTTCAGCGCCGCGACCTGGGTATCGGCCAGGGCCGAGAAGCTGGTCGCCGTCAGGGCGCCAAGTTGCGACGTGCTGAGCGCGGCGACCTGGGTGGTCGACAGCGCCTGCAGGGCGGTCGTGGCGAAGGCCGTGATCTGGCCGGTCGTCAGGGCGCCGACCTGGGTGGCCGACAGCTCGGTGATGTCGGTGGTCGACAGACCCTTCAGCTGGGTGTTGGTCAGGCCCTTGACCTGGGTGGCCGAGAGACCGGCCATCTGGGTCTCGTTCAGAGCCGACAGGTTGGTGGCGTTCAGGGCCGCCAGCTGCAAGAGGCTCAGCGCCGCCAGCTGGGTATCGGCCATAGCGCCGGCCTGGGTCGTGTTCAGGGCGGTGATCTGCGAGGTGGTCAGGCCCTTGACCTGGGTCGTGCTCAGCGCCGCGACCTGGGTATCCTTCATGCCGAACAGCATGCTGGGGCTGAACGACCCGACCTGGGCCGCTGACAGGGCAGCGATCTGGGTGGTGGTGAAGTCAGAACCGATGTCCAGATCGTCCATAGCCGCCAGCTGGGTGGTGGTGATGGCCTTGACCTGGGTCTCGTTCAGCGCCCCGAACTGGGTGGCGTCGAAGGTGCGGATATTGCTGCCCAGGGCCGCGACCTGGGTCGCGGTCAGGGCCGCGATCTGGGTGTCGACCAGGCTGTAGGCCTGATCCACGGTCAGGACGCCGACCTGGGCGGCCGTCAGGCCCTTGATCTGGGTGGCGTTCAGGACGTCGATCTGGGTGTCGAACAGCGCCTTGACACTGGTCGTCGTCAGGCCGGCGATCTGGGTCGAGCTGAGCGCGCCGACCTGGCTGGTCGACAGTTGCTGGACGTTGGTGGCGGTGAACGCGCCGATCTGGGCCGCCGTCAGAGCGCCGACCTGGGTGGTCGACAGCTCGGTGATGTCGGTGATCGACAGGCCTTTCAGCTGGGTGGCCGTCAGCGCCTGCACCTGGGTGTTGCTCAGGGCCGCGACCTGGGTGTCGGCCAGGGACGAGACATTGGTCTCGGACAGGGCCTTCAGCTGATCCGCCGTCAGGGCGCCGATCTGGGTCTCGGAGAACTGGGCCATGTCGCCCGTGTTCAGACCCTTCAGCTGGGTCGCCGTCAGGCCCTTGATCTGGGTGGTGCTCAGAGCGGCCACCTGAGTCTGGTCAAGCGCCGACAGGTTGGTCGCCGTCAGGCTGGTCAGCTGGGTCGGGGTCAGGGCGGCGATCTGGGTGTCGACCAGTTCAGCGATGTCGGTGACCTTCAGACCCGCCAGTTGCGAGGCCGTCAGACCCTTGATCTGCGTGGCGTTCAGGGCCGCAACCTGGGTGTCGGCCAGGGCCGAGAAGGCCGTGGCGGTCAGGACGCTGATCTGGGCGGCGCTGAGGGCGCCAACCTGAGTGGTCGACAGGGCCTGCAGGTTGGGGATGTCCACCGCCGCGATCTGCGCGGTGGTCAGGGCGCCGATCTGGCCGGCCGAGAGCTCGCCGATGTCGGTGGTGTTGAGGCCCTTGATCTGCGTCGTGGTCAGAACCTTGATCGAGGTCGTCGAGATGGCCGCGATCTGGGTTTCATTCATCGCCGAGATGTTGGTGGCGCTCAGCGCCGTCAACTGCGCCGTCGTCAGGGCCGCAACCTGGGTGTCGGCCAGTTCGGCGATGTCGGTGGTGCTGAAGGCGGCTAGCTGCGTGTTGGTCAGCCCCTTGATCTGGGTGGCGTTCAGGACGGCCATCTGGGTGTCGACCAGGGCCGAGACGCCGGTGGTCGACAGGCTGCCCAGCTGGGTCGCGGTCAGAGCCGCGACCTGGGTGTCGGCCAGTTCGCCGATATCAGCGGCCGAGAGCCCCTTCAACTGCGTGGCTGTCAGGCCCTTGATCTGGGTGCCGTTCAGGGCCGCGACCTGGGTGTCGACCAGGGCCGAGACATTGGTCGCGCTGAGGGCGCCGATCTGGACGGCGCTCAAGGCACCGACCTGGGTGTCGGCCAGATCACCGACATTGCCGGCCGTGAGGCCCGCGACCTGAGCCGTGGTCAGGCCCTTGACCTGGGTGGTGCTGAGGGCCGCGAACTGGGTGTCGGCCAGCAGGGTAACGCTGGTGACCGACAGCGCGCCGATCTGGGTGGCCGAGAGGCCGCCGATCTGGGTGGTGGACAGCGCCTGCAGATTGGTGACCGACAGCGCCCCCACCTGGGCGGCGCTCAGGGCGCCGACCTGGGTGGCGGAAAGCTCGCCGATATCGGTGACCGTCAGGCCCTTCAACTGGGTTGTGCTCAGCGCCTGGACCTGGGTGCTGGCCAAGGCGCCGACCTGGGTCTCGCTAAGGGCCGAGACGTTGGTCTCCGACAGCGCCTTCAACTGCTCGGCGCTCATGGCGGCCACCTGGGTGGTCGTCAGTTCGGCCATGTCGGTGGTCGACAGACCCTTCAGCTGGGTTGCCGTCAGGCCTTTGATCTGGGTCGCCGACAAGGCGGCCGTCTGGGTTTCGTTCAGCGCCGAGATGCTGGTGGCCGTCAGGGCGTTCATCTGGACGACCGTCAGGGCCTGCACTTGGGTGTCGGCCAGCTCGGCCACATCCGTGGTGGTCAGGCTCTTCAGCTGGGTGGCGGTCAGCCCCTTGATCTGGGTGGCGTTCAGGGTGGCGACCTGGGTGTCGACCAGGGCCGAGAACCCGGTGGCGCTGAGCGCGCCCAGCTGGGTGGCGCTGAGCGCCGCGACCTGGGTGTCGGCCAGGTCACCGATGTTGCCGGCGGTCAGGTTGGACAGCTGGCCGACGGTCAGGCCCTTGATCTGGGTGGTGTTCAGAGCCGCCAGCTGGGTGTCGGCCAGCTGAGCGATGCTGGTCGCCGCCAGGGCGCCGATCTGGGCCGCACTGATGCCGCCGATCTGGGTCTCGGACAACTGCTGCAGGTTGGTGATCGACAGGGCCGCGACCTGGGCGGCCGCCAAAGCGCCGACCTGGGTGGCCGACAGCTCGGTGATATCGGTGGTCGACAGACCCTTCAGCTGCGTGGTGCTCAGCGCCTGGACCTGGGTGTTGCTCAGGGCGGCGATCTGGGTATCGACCAGGGCGGAGATGGCGGTGTCGGCCAGGGCCTTCAGCTGGTCGCCGGTCAGGGCGCCGACCTGGGTCGTCGTCAGCTCGCTGATGTCGGTGGTCGTCAGGCCCTTCAGCTGGGTCGCCGTCAGACCCTTGATCTGAGTTGCAGTAAAGGCCGCTGTCCTGGTTGCGTCGAGATACGAGATGAAGTCAGGCGTCAAACTGCCCACTTGAGACGCGGAAAGCGACGCCAGCTGAGTTTCGCTGAAGTCGGCATTGTCGTTCGGATCCAGCATCTTCAGCTGGGTCGTCGTCAGCGCCTTCATCTGGGTCGTCGTCAGGGCTGCGGCCTGGGTTGTGTCCAGATACTTGAAGCTGGTGGCCGACAGGGCCGCAATCTGGCTAGTGGTAAAGGCTTCGATCTGGGTACCGACCAAGGCGTCGGTGATGCCCGGGTTCATCGCCGCCATCTGCGACGTGGTGAAGCCCTTGATCTGGGTGGTGTTGAGGACGGCGACGTCAGCATCGCTCAGGGCCATGATGTCGGAGGCTTTCAGCGCGCCGATCTGGCTGGCGTTGAAGGCGCCGAACTGGGTCTCGTTCAACTGACCAATCATCGCGCCGCCCGACATCGAAGCGATCTGCGACGTCGTAAAGCCCGCGATCTGAGTGGTCTGGATGTCGGCGTATTGCGCCCCGATGAACGACGCGAACGTTGTCGCCTTCAGCGCGCCGATCTGGGTCGTCGTCAGGGCGGAGGCCTGGGTGTCGAGCATGGCGCCGGCCGCGCCACTCGACAGAGCGGCCATCTGGGTCGCAGTCAACGCGCCAAGCTGGGTCGTGTCCAACCCCTGTATTCCGCCGGTGATCGCACCGATCTGGGTCGTCGTCAGGGCCTTGACCTGGGTCGTCGTCAGGGCCGCAGCCTTGGTATCGTCGAATAAGATATAATCGAGGTTCGTAGCCGACAGTGCGCCAATCTGGGTTGCCGACAAGGCCGCGACTTGGGTGTCGAGCAGGAAATTGACCGGACCGCCGCCCAACCCGGCAATCTGCGTCGTGGTCAGGGCCTTGACCTGCGTGGCCGACAAGGCACCCACTTGGGTCGGGCTCATGTAGTTGATCGCGGTTGTCGTCAGCGCGCTGACCTGGGTCGCGGTCATGGCTCCGATCTGGGTGCCGGCGAGAGAGAGAATCTCTTCAGTCCCCAGCGCCTTGACCTGCGAGGCGTTGAGGCCCTTGACCTGAGTCTCAGTCAGCGCGCCCAACTGCGGGACACTGAGTTCGATAAGGTTGGTCGCCGAGATCGCGCCGATCTGGGTGGCGGTCATGCCGCCGATCTGGGTCGTGCTCAGTTCCTGAAGGTTGGTCACCGACAGGGCGCCGATCTGGGCCGCGCCCAGCTGGCCGATCTGGGTGGCCGACAACTCGTCGATATCGGCCGTCGACAGGCCCTTCAGCTGGGTCGTCGTCAGGGCCGCGACCTGTGTGCCGGTCAGGGCGGTGACCTGGGTCTGGCTCAGGGCCGAGATGTTGGTCTCTGACACCGCCTTCAGCTGGTCAGTGGTCAGGGCCGCGATCTGGGTGTCGAGCAGTTCGCCGATGTCGGTGGTCGACAGGCCCTTGATCTGGGTGGCGGTCAGACCCTTGATCTGGGTCGCGTTCAGGGCGGCGACCTGGGTGTCGACCATGGCCGAGAAGCCGGTGGCGCTCAGCGCGCCCAGCTGGGTCGACGTCAGGGCCGCGACCTGGGTGTCGGCCAGCTCGCCGATGTCGCCCGCCGACAGGTTCTTCAGCTGGGTGGCCGTCAGGGCCTTGATCTGCGTGGTGGTCAGCGCCGCCGTCTGGGTCTGGTTCAGGGCCGAGACGCTCGTGGCGCTCAGCGCGGCAACCTGGGTCGGTGTCAGCGCCGCCACCTGGGTGTCAGCGAATTCGCCGATGTCGGTGGTGGTCAGGGCGGCCAGCTGCGAGGTCGTCAGACCCTTGATCTGGGTCGAGTTCAGCACAGCGACCTGGGTGTCGACAAGGGCCGAGAAGGCCGTGGTGCTGAGCGCGCCGATCTGGGCGGCGCTCAGCGAACCGACCTGGGTCGTCGTCAGGGCCTGCAGGTTGGTGATGCCCAGCGCCGAGGTCTGGGACGGCGTAAGGGCGCCGATCTGGTCAGCCGTCAGCTCGGTCATGTCGGTGGTCGACAGGCCCTTCAGCTGCGTCGTCGACAGACCCTTGATCTGGGTCGCCGTCAGGGCCTGGGTCTGGGTCTGGTCGAGCGCCGAGATGTTGGTCGCCGTCAGCGAAGCCAGCTGGGCCACGGTGAGCGCCTGGATCTGGGTGTCGACCAGTTCGCCCATATCCCCGGTCGACAGTCCCGCCAGCTGGGTGGCCGTCAGGCCCTTGATCTGCGTTGCGTTGAGCGCCGCCGTCTGGGTCTGGCTCAGGGCCGAGACGCCCGTCGCCGACAGGGCGCCGATCTGGACCGCGGTCAGGGCCGCAATCTGGGTATCGGCCAGTTCACTGATGTCGGTGGCCGACAGGCCCTTCAGCTGATTGGCTGTCAGGCCCTTGATCTGCGTGGTGCTCAGGGCCGCCACCTGGGTATCGGCGAGGGCCGAGACATTGGTCGCGCTGAGCGAGGTGATCTGGATCGCCGTCAGGGCGCCGACCTGGGTGTCAGCCAGATAGCCGACATTGGTGGTCGTAAGGGCGGCCAGCTGGCCGGCCGTCAGGCCCTTGATCTGGGTCGTGTTGAGGGCCGCGAACTGAGTGTCGGCCAGCAGGGTGACGCTGGTGTTCGACAGGGCGGCGATCTGCGCAGCGCTGATGCCGCCGATCTGGGTGGTCGACAGCTGCTGCAGGTTGGTGACCGACAGGGCGCTGATCTGGGCTGTGGCGAGGGCGCCGACCTGGGTCGACGACAGCTCGGTGATGTCGGTGGTCGACAAACCCTTCAGCTGGGTGGTCGACAGAGCCTGGACCTGGGTGTTGCTCAAGGCGGCGATCTGGGTGTCGACCAGGGCCGAGATATTGGTCTCGGTCAGGGCCTTCAGCTGGTCGGAGGTCAGGGCGCCGATCTGGGTGGTCGACAGCTCGCCCATATCGGCAGTGCTGAGACCCTTGATCTGGGTGGCGGTCAGGCCCTTGATCTGCGTCGTGCTGAGCGCGGCGGTCTGGGTGGCGTCCAGGGCCGAGATATTGGTCGTCGACAGGCTGGACAGCTGGGTCGGCGTCAGGGCTGCGATCTGCGTATCGGCCAGTTCGGCCATGTCGCCGGTCGTGAGACCCTTGAGCTGGGTCGCCGTCAGAGCCTTGATCTGCGTGGCGTTCAACGCAGCCGTCTGGGTGGCGTCGAGCGCGGACACACCCGTGGCGCTGAGCGATGAAACCTGGGTCGCCGTCAGGGCCGCGACCTGGGTGTCGGCCAGTTCAGCGATGTCGCCGGCGGTCAGGGCGGCCAGCTGCGAGGTCGTCACGCCCTTGATCTGGGTGGCGTTGAAGGTTGCGACCTGGGTGTCGGCCAGGGCCACGAAATTGGCGGCGGTCAAAGAGCCGATCTGCGAGGCCGACAGCGCGCCGGTCTGGGTGGTCGACAGCGCCTGGACCTGGGTGTTGGCCAGAATCGCGACCTGCGCCGTGGTCAGGGCGCCGACCTGGGTTTCCGACAGCTCACCGATGTCGGTGGTGGTCAGGCCCTTAACCTGGGTGGTCGTCAGGCTCTTGATCTGCGTTGCGTTCAGCGCCGCCGTCTGGGTGGCGTCGAGCGTCGACAGGCTGGTCGCCGTCAGGGCGGAGACCTGCACGGCTGTCAGGGCGCCGACCTGGGTGTCCAGCAGCTTGCCGACGTCGGTGGTGCTCAGGTCCTTCAGCTGGCCGGTCGTCAGGCCCCGGATCTGGCTGACGTTCAGCGCGGCCACCTGGGTGTCGGCCAGAGCCGAGACCTGGGTCGAAGCCAGGGTTCCGAGTTGCACAGCCGACAGGGCTCCGACCTGAGTGGTCGAAAGCTCGCCCATGTCGGTGGTGCTCAGGCCCTTCAGCTGGGTCGCCGTCAGGCTGCCGATCTGGGTGGTGGACAGCGCCGCCACCTGGGTGACGTCAAAGGTCGAAACCTGGGCGCCCGACAGTGCGCCCAGCTGGGCGACGGTCAGGGCCTGCACCTGGGTGTTGGCCAGTTCGCTGATGTCAGTTGTCGTCAGACCCTTGAGCTGGGTCGCCGTGACGCCCTTGATCTGGGTGGACGAGAGGGCTGCGACTTGCGTGTCGACCAGGCCCGAGAACTTGGTGGCCGACAGCACACTGACCTGCGTCGCGCTGAGCGCGCCGATGTGGGAGGTGTCAAGGCCGGCGAGCTGGGTCGAGGTCAGGGCCGAGACCTGCTGGCCGCTGAGGGTCGTCAGCTGACTGACGTCGAAGACCACGCTGGGCGCGAACTTCGGGATCTGGGTGGTGGTAAGGGCCCTGATCTGGGTGGAGCTGAGCGCCGCGACCTGGGTGTCGGCAAGAACCTCAATGCCGCTGGCATTGATGGCCCCGATCTGGGTGGAGCTGAGCGACTGGATCTCGGTCGTCGACAGGGCCTGGATAGCGCTGGCGGGAAGGGCCGAGATTTGAGCGGCGGAGAGGCTCGAGATCGACATGCAGCTGTCCTGGCCGGGGTTCGCGCGGAGTGCGCGAAAGTCTTGAGAACTCGGTAATTGAGCGCCGGAACAGGTGTCCCGATTTTACCCAGTTTGGTTAATTTAGGATCACCATATTTTCTTTCCAATAGGTTGCAACGGGACATGCGGCCGCAGCCTGCGTTAGCATCGACCACGCTTCACAGACGAAGAAGGTTACAGCTTCCAGTTCACGCAAAGGCCTTAAATATCAAGGCCTCGCCGATCAAACACTGTCTCGGTGGCATCTTGCGACCCAGTGCGATTCGTCTTTCGCTAGAGTGTAATTCTCAGAACCTACAGCCATCTGGCGGTTGTTCTCGACGCCTCGAGATCGCCAGGTGATTCGTCTGGCCTCGAGGAACGGGCCGCTCTGCGCTGGGAACTGTCGGCCAGAATGGGGCTGCCAGGCCGGCCAACAGACCGCCCTCGACCACCGCGCAGCGAACCGCTCATCCTGAGTCCGCAGGCCTAGCCCTTCAGCAGCTCGAAACTGCCCGCCAGGCCGTCGACCGACGAATTGGCCACCCACAGGTCGAACAGGCCTGGCTCGACGATCCAGCGGTCCTGGTCGCCGACGAACATCAGGTTCTCACGCCGGATCTCGAACTTCACCTCGCGGCTGGCGCCAGGGGCCAGGGCGACGCGCTGGAAGCCCTTCAGTTCACGCACCGGACGGGTCCGGCTGGCGACGCGGTCGCGGATATAGAGCTGGACCACGTGCTCGCCATGCACGGCGCCCGTATTGGCGATCTTGGCGGTGACGTGCAGCGTGTCGCTCCAGCGCAGTCGGGGCGTGCTGAGCTTCAAGTCGGTCAGCGCGAAGGACGAATAGCCCAGGCCAAAGCCGAACGGATACAGGGCCTCGTTGCGGATCGACCGCCAGCGGGCCTTGTACTCCTGGGCGTTGGGATCGACCGGCGCCGGGCGGCCGGTGGTGCGGCCGTTGTAGAAGAACGGCTCCTGGCCGCTCTCCAGCGGAAAGCTGACCGGCAGGCGGGCCGACGGATTGACCGCCCCGAACAGCACGTCGGCGACGGCGTTGCCCATCTCGCTGCCCAGGAACCAGGTGGCCAGGATCGCTTTGGCGTCGCGGACAACGCCTTCCAGAGCGATGGCGCGGCCGTGGCGCAGCAGGACGACCACGGGCTTGCCCGTCGCGGCGATGGCCTCGGCCAGACGCTGCTGGACGGGCGGGATGCGGATGTCGGTGCGCGACTTGGCCTCGCCGGTCATGTCCTGGCTTTCGCCGACCGCCAGCAGCACGATGTCAGCGGCCTGGGCTGCGGCCACCGCGCGCTCGAAACCGCCGGCGAGCGTGGTCTCGACCTCGCAACCGCGCTCGACGATCAGGCTGGCCGGATCGGTCATGGCGGCGCGCAGGCCGCTGGCCAGATCGACGTTCAGGGTCTTGTCGCCAAAGAAGGCCCAGGGCCCCACGACATTGTCGCGATCCTCAGCGAACGGACCGATCAGGGCCAGGCGCTTGCCGCCGCGCGGCAGGGGCAGGATGGCGCCTTCGTTGCGCAGCAGGACGATCGAGCGCCCCCCGGCCTCGCGGCTCAGCTGGCGCAGGGCCGGCGTCGCGGTGCGCATCGCTTCGACCTTGTCATTGATCGAGCGATAGGGATTGTCGAACAGGCCCAGCGCTTCCTTCAGCGCCAGCACCCGGCGCACCGAGGCGTCGACCACCGCCATCGGCACATCGCCCGAGGCGGTCAGGTCCCGCAGATAGCGCAGATAGAGGCCGCTCTGCATGCTGATGTCGACGCCAGCCAGGATCGCAAGCCGCGCCGCATCGCGGTCGTCGGCGGCGAAGCCATGGGCCACCAGTTCCTGGTCGGCGGTGTAGTCGGAGATCACGACGCCCTTGAATCCCCACTCCCCGCGCAGCACGTCGGTCAGCAGGCGGCGGTTGGCGGTCGATGGCACGCCGTTGATGTCGTTGAAGGCCGACATGGTGGTCAGGGCGCCGGCCGCGAAGGCCGCCTGGAACGGCGGCAGGTGCACCTCGCGCAGCGTCGCTTCCGACAGTTCGACGGCGTTGTATTCCAGCCCCGCCGTCACCGCGCCATAGGCGGCGAAGTGCTTGGGGGTGGCCAGCATGCTGTCTTCGGCCTTGAGGTCCTTGCCCTGGAAGCCGCGCACGCGGGCTGCGCCCAGAACCTCGCCCAGATAGACATCCTCGCCGGCCCCCTCGGCCACCCTGCCCCAGCGCTGGTCGCGGGCCACATCGACCATCGGCGCGAAGGTCCAGTGCAGGCCCGAGGCGCTGGCCTCGGACGCCGCTGCGCGAGCTGTGCGCTCGCACAGGTGGGGGTCAAAGCTGCCGGACTCGGCCAGCGGGATCGGGAACACGGTGCGGAAGCCATGGATCACGTCGGCGGCGAAGATCAGCGGGATCTTCAGGCGCGAGCCCTCGACGGCCGCCTTCTGGGCCTCCAGGGCGCCGGCGGTTCCCATGCCGTTCATCAGCACGCCGATGCGGCCAGCGCGGGTTTCGGCCAGCAAGGTCTGGGCGTTGCGGATATTGACCAGCGGATTGATGTCGCCGATCGGCGGGCGGATCATATCGGCGAAGCATGACAGCTGGCCGGCCTTCTCCTCGATGGTCATCTGGGCGAGCAGCGCCTCGATCCGGTCGGACGCCCGGACGGTCGCGCGGGCCGGGGCGGTGACGGAAAATCCCGCCAGGGCCGCCGCGCCGGCGAGCATGGACCGACGGCTCGGCCCAGACCGGCCGTGTTCACTCGCCTTCGACACCATCGATTCCCTTTACCCGCCTGAGGCGGGCAAACTCGCCGCTAACGTCGACAGGCGCAACCGCGCTCGCCTATTCGGCGGCCTGGATCGCGTCTGCCGGCGTGCGACCGGCGTTATAGACCTCCAGATCGAGGATCCCCTCGCGCTTGGCGACGATCGTCGGCACCAGAGCCTGGCCGGCGACATTCACGGCTGTGCGGCCCATGTCGAGGATCGGGTCGATGGCCAGCAGCAGGCCCACGCCTTCCAGCGGCAGGCCAAGGGTCGAGAGCGTCAGGGTCAGCATCACCGTCGCGCCGGTCAGGCCCGCCGTGGCGGCCGAACCGATCACCGAGACGAAGACGATCAGGAAATAGTCGGTGATCCCCAGGTGCAGGCCGAAGAACTGCGCCACGAAGATCGCCGAGATGGCCGGATAGATGGCCGCGCAGCCGTCCATCTTGGTGGTGGCGCCCAGCGGCACGGCGAAGGCCGAATAGGCGCGCGGCACGCCCAGGCTGTGCTCGGTCACGGCTTCGGTCATCGGCAGGGTGCCGACCGACGAGCGCGACACAAAGCCCAACTGAATGGCGGGCCAGGCGCCGGCGAAGAACTTCAGCGGATTGAGGCCATTGGCCGCCAGCAGCGCCGGATAGACGACGAACAGCACGAGGCCCAGGCCGATATAGATCGCGCCGGTGAAGGCCCCCAGCTGGCCCAGGGTGGTCCAGCCATACTGCGCCACGGCGTTACCCAGCAGGCCGATGGTGCCGATCGGGGTCAGGCGGATCACCCACGACAGCACCTTGCGCACCACGACGAGGGCCGAGGCGTTGAAGGCCAGGAAGCCCTTGCCCGCCTCGCCGGCCTTCAGGGCCGCTATGCCGGTGACCAGCGAGATCACCAGGATCTGCAGCACGTTGAACGACAGCGAGGTCTTGGCCGCGCCGGCGTCATTGATCGTGGTCGAGGCGGTAAGGCCCAGCACATTGGCGGGCACAAGCCCGGTCAGGAAGTCGAGCCATGAGCCGTTGGTCTTGGGGGCATGAGCCGCCGCCGCCGCGACCGTGGTGTGCAGGCCCGGCTGCAGGACCATGCCAAGCGTGATGCCGATCAGCACGGCGATCAGGGCGGTGACGGCGAACCAGAACAGGGTGCGCCACACCAGCCGGGCGGCGTTCTGCAGTTCCGCCAGATTGGCGATGCTGGCGACGATGGCGGTGAACACCAGCGGCGGCACCAGCACGCGCAGCAGCTGCACGAAGATCGAGCCGACCTGGCGCAGGGTCTCGGCCAGCGCGAAACCCGCCTCGCCTTTTGCCGGACCCAGCTCGCGGGCCAGCAGACCCAGGCCCAGGCCGATGACCATGGCGATGAGCACCTGGAAGCCGAAGCCGCTGATAAAGCGGGATTTGGAAGTCGCGGCGGCCATGATCGATCCTGGAAACTGTCTTGGTCTCTAATGTCGTGCGGATAAGTGGGATTTACCAGCACGGTTTTTACGAGAGGGGCTTTAGGAAAGCTGGAAGGTTTTCCGAAATGCAGAACGCCCGCCGGCGCCCTTTTCGGGGCAGCGACGGGCGTCTGTGACGATCATGCGTGAGCGGTCAGTGACCGCCGCCGACCACGTCTTCGGTGATCTCGTGCACGGGCGCCTTTTTGGCGGCCAGCGCGAACCACAGGACATAGACGTAGCAGACCAGCGGGGCTGCGAAGGCCAGGGCCCTCGAACCGGTCGCCTGCTCGATCGAGGCGAACACCAGCGGCAGGACCGCGCCGCCCACAATGGCCATGCACAGCAGGCCCGAGGTCGCCGAAGTGGGCGCCGAGGACCGTTGCAGGGTCAGGGTGAAGATGGTCGGGAACATGATCGAGTTGAACAGGCCGATCAGCAGGGCGGCGCCGGCCGGGATCAGACCGCTGGTCAGCGGGGCCTGGGCCAGGAACAGGTTCAGCACGCCGGTATGGGCGGTCGGGACCATGTCCCTGGTGACGATCACCACCAGGCACAGCACGATCGCGCCCAGGGCCACACCCGCCAGCAGCACATAGTCCTTCACGGCCTTGAGCAGGGCCGAGCCGGCGAAGCGGCCGATCATGGCGAACACCATGTAGAAGGTGGTCAGCTTGCCGGCCTGCTCGGCCGAGATGTTGAGGATGTTGGTCTGCTCGAGGAACAGCAGCAGGTTCAGCGAGATCGCCACTTCGGCGCCGACATAGACGAAGATGCCCAAGGCGCCCAGATTGGCCCATTTGGACTTCAGGGCAGTGAACGGGCTGACCAGCTTGCCGGTCTTGGGGGCGGCGTCGGTGATCCGCTGACGGACCAGGAAGATGGCCAGGATGAACAGGGCCAGGCCCACGCCGATCGCCAGATAGACGTTCGAGACAAAGCCCAGGGCCTGCTCGCGCATGGCCTGGGTGACGACGATGTCCTTCTCGAAGATCTCGCCCTTGAGCAGGAAGTTGGCGCCGAACCACAGGCCGCAGGCCGCACCCAGCGAGTTGAAGGCCTGGGACAGGTTCAGCCGGAACGAGGCGTCCTCCGGCTTGCCCAGCGAGGCGATCAGCGGATTGGCGGCCACCTGCAGCAGGGTGATGCCCGAAGCCATCACGAACAGCGCCGTCAGCACCAGGCTATAGGTGTGCAGCTGAGCCGCCGCGATGGCGATGAAACAGCCGGCGACGATGCCGCCCAGGCCGACCATCACCGACTTGGCGTAGCCGATCTTCGACAGCAGGGCCGCCGAGGGCAGCGACATCAGCCCGTAGGCGATGAAGAAGGCAAAGCCCGTCAGGTTGGCCTGGACCGGGCTGAGCGTGAAGACCGTCTTCATGGTCTTCAGCAGGGGGTCCAGCAGGTTGGTGACCAGCGCCCAGATGAAAAAGAGGCAAGTGATATAGACGACGGCCAGGGCGACGCCCTTGCCCTTCTGGGCGGTTGCGGAACTAGCCATTGATCAGACCTCGTTCCGCGACGACCGGCTTTTCGCCGATCCATTCACCATGGCGCGCATCGGCGCGCCGTACCCCAAGCCTGTCATGTTTCACTCCCCTGTCCGTCTTCGCGGGACGCGGCATTCCGTCCAGACGTGACAACGTTGTCAAGAGAGGGTGCGCCGCAGCATGGATTTGGGAGCGCTATCAGGGGAACAAAATGCCCAGCCGCCGGTTAGTCCCACAGCTTGGGAGAGCTTTCATGACCACCCTCGTCATCATCATCACATCCGGAATCTTTGCGGTCGCGGCCATCATTGGCCTGATCGATCTGTTCGTGCATCTGGTTTGCTGGAGCGCGCGGTCGCTGCGCACGCCAGACGCACTGCAAGAGCGCTCAAACGACGGAATTCAACGGCCCGCGCAGAGAATCACCGCGTAGCGCGTCGCCACGAACCAGCGGGTGCCAAGGTCCAGTTCGTAGGGCGCGGCCGGCGTCCAAAGGCGGCTGGCAAGCGCCGGATCCAGCCTGGCCTCGGGCGCCAGCGGCGCGACGATCCACGCTGGAGCATCGGCGCCGGCGCACACCGCTGACACCTGCGCCAGGGTTGGGACTTTCGGCAACGATGGCGCGGCGCCAAACGGCGTACGCCAGTCTTCGCCGACCAGACCGGCGGCGATCAGCCGATCGATTCGGGCGTTCAGGGTGATGGCCAGAGGCCGCGACAGCACCACCCCCGCGCCCTGGAACTTGCTGGCCCAGCTGGCCCGTCCCGCGAGGGTCCAGGGCTCGACATCCCCCGCCAGCCAGAGGATCTCGCCCGGCCGCGTGGCCAGCATGGCCTGCAGGGCTGGGTCTGGCCCGGAATCGCGTTGCCGCGCGACGTCGGAGCGGTTGTCCCACAGCAGCAGGGCCAGGAGCGCCAGCGCAGCAGCGCCCAGCACGGCGGCCCACGGCTTCAGCCATGTGGGTCGCGCCGTTAACCCCAGGGCCAAGGCTGCGGCGATCCAGCCCGGCAGCCAACTGTTCCAGATCAGCCCCGGACCAACGCCCTGCCCCGGCGGCAGGACGGCCAGGCCCTGGTGCAGGCCCTTGAGCCGGACCAGCAGCCAGGCCAGCAGGACCAGCCCGGTCAGCCCGATGATCACGCCCGCAGCGCGTTTGGGCGCGCTCCAGACGGCGCGGTCGCCGATCAGGACGGCGGCAAGCGCCACGCCGGCGGCGATCAGGGCGATGGCGCCCCAGCCGATATAGGTCCAGCCGATGATCAGGGCGCACAGGGCCAGCACGCCCGTGGGACCGCGCCCGGCCAGCTCTCGCCAGCAGATGGCCAGACCGGCGGCCGCCAGGATGGCCATCAGGGCCAGGGTCCGCCAGGCCTGGAGCTGGAGCGGCAGCACCAGCGACAGGCGGTCGGCCATCCAGGCAAAGCCCAGGCCCAGCAGTCCGGCGATCAGGGCGGCGGTCATCAGGCGGCGAACCGGGCCCTGGCTCAGGGCGGCGGCCAGACCCAGGGTCACGGCCTGTACAGCGACACGTCCCCAGGCCTCGGCCGGCCACAGGGACGCAAAGACGGTGGGGCTGCGGTGCTCGCTGATCGCCCGCCAGGCCGGGTCCATGACCAGCAGCAGGCGCTCGGCGACCGGGAAGCCAAGAGCGGCGGCGATCGCCAGCAGCGCTGCGCCGGCCAGGCCGGCCAGCAGCCAGCGGCGGTCTTCCAGACACAGGACCACGAACAGCACGGCCAGGCCGCACAGGGCCATGATCGGGTGCAGGGCCAGGGCCCCGACCAGCATCCCGCCCGCCAGCCAGCGCCGGTCGGACAGCCACGCGGCCAGGGCCGCCAGGCCCACGGCCTCGACCAGGATACGCGGCGTGGCGAAGGCCTCGCCATAGGCGAACACTTCATGCGCGCCGTAATAGGGGGCGACGACGATGACCAGCACGGTCGCGGCGCGTCGCCAGACGACGGGCAGATCGGCCAGCAGGCGCGACATCAGCAGCAGCAAGGCCGCCAGCCACAGGGCCAGACCCAGTCCGCTGACCAGCAGCACGGCGGCGTCCAGGCCCAGACCCTTCATCAGCCAGGCCAGGGCCGGGGTATAGAGGCTGAAACCGAACTGGCCGTCATGGGCGAAGATCAGGTCGCGGCCGACGCCCTGCGGGTCCCGGCGCGCTAGGGCGTCGCCGAAATAGAGCCGGGCGTCATGCCGCAGGCCCAGATGCACGCGGCTCAGCGCCATCAGGGATGCGGCGAGCGCCAGAAACGCCCAGCGGCCGATCCGCGAGGCCCCCGGCCCGCTTACGGCCCCGAAGCTCAAGACTGGACGCGAGGCGCGCGGAACAGCAGCGCCCGCCGGACGGTGAAGTTGAAGACGAAGACCAATCCGGCCGTCGGGATCTTGGCCAGGCCCGGCGCCATGGCCAGACGCTCGACCCAGAAGGCCATCAGGAGTTGGGTCAGGACCAGGCCCGCCAGGCCCACGCCCAGAAAACCGGCGAACTCGCGCTTGCGGTCGGCGATCGGGCGATGGCGGAAGACTACCGAAACGCTCAAGCCATAGGTCACGGCGATGCCGGCGGAAAAGCCGATGGCCGTGGCGACCAGATAGTTCAGCCCCGCCCCGTGCAGGACCAGCAGCAGACCCCAGTCCACCGCCAGGGCGGCCGCGCTGGCCAGGCCGTAGAGGCCCAGTTCACGCAAGGCCACCGGCAGGCGACGCCAGAGGTCGGTCACCACGCTCATGCTCAGGCGGCGACCTTTTGCGGCACAGCGCGGACGCTGCTCAGGGCTTCACGAGCCCCCGACACGCCGGCCTCGCCGTATTCGGCGTCTTCGTTGACCTCCCACACGTCGTGGATCGTCTCGCCGGCGATGATGTTCTCGGCCGTCAGCAGACCGGTCATCATGGCGTGGTCCTGGTTGTTGTACTTGTGCATGCCGTTGCGGCCCACCAGGTGCAGACCCGGGAAGTGCATCTTCAGGTCCAGGCGGATCATCTTGATGTGCTCGGCATAGCTGTCGTCATAGACCGGATAGGCCTTGTGCTGGCGCACCACGCAGGCGTCATAGACCTCTTCGGGGTTCATCAGGCCGATCTTGGCGATCTCGCGCTTGGCCTGGGCGACCAGATCCTCGTCGCTCGAGGTCCACAAGCCATCGCCCTCGAAGCAGAAATATTCCAGGCCCAGGCAGGTCGAGACGCCGTCGGGGATCATCTCGGGCGACCACGAGCGGAAGTTCTGCACCCGGCCCACCTTCACCGACGGATCGTGGATATAGATCCAGTTGTCGGGCAGTTCCTTTTGCGGCTTGCCGATCAGCACCACGGTGATGAAGTCGCGGTACATCAGCTCGCCGGCCTGGAACAGGCTGATCGGCGTGGGCGTCACGGCCTGCATCAGTTCGCGCAGCGGGGCCGAGGACACGACGTCATCGGCCGTATAGGTCTCCGTCGAGCCATCGGCGCGGGTGACCTCGACGGTCCACAGGCGGGTGGCCTTGTCATAGCGCAGGCCTTCGACCTTGCGGCCCATGCGCAGCTGGCCGCCCAGGGCCAGAATCTTGTCGGCGCAGGCCTCCCACATCATGCCGGGGCCCTTGCGCGGATAGCGGAAGCTTTCGATCAGGGTCTTGGGCGCGCCCTCGGCGCTGGCCTTGGCGCGGACGCCCAGCGAACGCTTGACGCCGTCGATGATGGCTGCGGCCAGGTCCAGGCCCTTGATGCGCTGGCTGGCCCAGTCGGCCGAGATCTCGTCGCAGCTCATGCCCCAGACCTTCTCGGTGTAGGTCTTGAAGAAGATCGAGAACAGCTTTTCGCCGAACTGGTTGCGCACCCACTGGTGGAAGGTGGTCGGATTCTTGATCGGACGCGCCTTGGCCCAGCCGAACGAGGCCATGCAGAGCGTGGCCGTCCAGATCCCCAGATTGGCCAGGGCCTCGAAGGCCTTCAGCGGATAGGCGTAGAACTTCTCGCGATAATAGATGCGCGACAGGCGCGGCCGGTCGATGAAGTCGTCGGGCAGGATCTCGTTCCAGAGATCGACCACCTCTTTGGACTTGGAAAAGAACCGGTGGCCGCCGATGTCGAACTTGAAGCCCTTGTAGTCGACGGTGCGGCTGATGCCGCCCACATAGACCGGGTCCATCTCCAGCACGGTCACGCCCCGCCCGGCCTTGGCCAGGGTATAGGCGGTCGTCAGACCTGCGGGGCCGGCTCCGATCACCAGGGTTTCGACGTGCTGGGCCATGTCCATTCCAATCCCGTTTTTCGAGGTCAGAATGGCGATGCTTGGTTAAGGCCGGGTCGCGAGGCGTGGTGAATCGCCATTAATTGTGAACGGGCGACCATGGGTCGCGGCGCGCCCCGGACACAGCTTGGCGGCTTCAGGCGGTGGCCCGCTGAAGGGATAGGAAGGGGCGCGGAGCGTCCGGGCCTCGCCCGGATGAGGGGGTAGTAAGTACCGTTTCGACGAAGACAGACGCTCCGCGTGATCTTCAGACGGAAGCCTTCGAGGCGCGGGGTTTTAACCCGCTCTCGACGTTCGGCCTCCGGCGGGCGGAGAGGTAGCGAACCTCGTCCGGACCGCATGGGCGATTTCAGCCCATGCCTGTCGCGCTCATCGAACCCTCGCCGCCCCAATGGGGAAGATCTGGGTTTTCGTCCCGATGTTTCAGGGAGCCCGTCCAGATCAGTCACGAGGGCGGTCAATTCAATGACCCCCGACGAGCGCTTCCCGCTCGATCACCCCTGACAGCCGTCGCTGGTCGCCGGCCGGACGCCCTTCCCGTGCTGTCAGGTGAGATTGATTATGCGGGCGGTTTCGGCGCGTCTGATGGGCGCGATCAACTATTTTACAAGTAATTGAATTCGCTCAGGTATACTCTGGGAAGTGCGGGGATACAGTACGGCCAATCCCCATAACTCCCGTCATTCCCGCCCTTGTGGCGGGAACCTCTCGTACCGCCGCAGGTGCGGGAGGGGCGAAGTGCGCGCGCACTTCGCTGGAGATTCACGTGTCACCTGAAACAGGGGTTCCCGCCACAAGGGCGGGAATGACGGTGTTTCATTGGAGAGACGCCCCGCCCCCCCTTCGCGCCTAAGGGAGCCATCCTTAAATCTCACGGCGAGACGATCGCCGGACTGGAAAGGTCTCTCAAGGACCGGTCTGCGACCGGCCGCGCTGCGGCGGCCCGGAGGGCCGTCCTTGACAGACCTTTCCAGTCCGGCACGCTCCAGCCTCCAAGAGATTTAAGGATGAGCGGGACGCAGGGCGTCCGCTTTCGGGGCAGGCGCCAATATCTGCTTCCGACCCTTTGCAGACCTTGACTCGGCGCGGCAGCAGGGCGGTCGCGCGTTAAATCGATGTAACTTGCTGGGCATGCACCGCCTGCGTATGGCGGACGACCGGCTGGCGATTTCGCCGACGCCGCCAGGAACCACGACATGATCGGACTGAGGGCGGTTCAGGCCGGTGTCGTGGCCTTCACCCTGTGCCTGACGATCGTCGGCGGCGCGGTTCAGGCGGGTGAGTTGACGCCCGACAGACGGGCGCGCCTTGAGGCCGCGATCGACGCCACCGTGGCCGAGGGCCGCGCCGCCGGCGTCTCGGTGGCCGTGCTGCAGGACGAGACGGTGGTATTCAGCCGCAGCGCCGGTCTAGCCGATCTGGAGCGGAACGCGCCAGCCACCGCGACGACGGTCTACCGCATCGCCTCGCTGACCAAACAATTCACGGCCGCCGGCGTCCTGCTGCTGGCCGAGCAGGGCAGGCTGTCGATCGATGATCGCCTGTCCGTCTACCTGCCCGACTTCCCACGGGCCGACGAGGTGTCGCTGCGCGACTTACTGAACCACACGGCTGGCGTTCACAACTATACGGAATCCGACGCGGCCGACCGGATCAGCGACACCGGCGCGACAGTGCCCGAGCTGATCGCCGCCATCGCCGGCCAGGAGCCGCTGTACGATTTCGCGCCCGGTACGATGTGGCACTACAGCAATTCCAACTACGCCCTGCTCGGCGCGGTGATCGAGAAGGTCTCGGGCCAGACCTATGCGCAATTCATGAAGGCGACGATCTTCGACCGCCTGGGCATGGCGGACACGGCTGTCGACGACAACGGCGCGATCGCCCCGCGACGCGCCTCCGGCTACCGCCTCGCCGGCGGTCAGCCGGCCGCCTTCCGCCACGCGGGCCACCTTGACATGAGCGTACCCTATGCCGCTGGCGCCATACGGTCGACGGTCGAGGATCTCGCGCGCTGGGATGCCGCGCTCCACGGCGGAGGCCTTCTGTCGCCCGCGTCGCTGGCACAGATGGACGGCCCCGGCCTGCTGCGTAACGGGGCGGAGACCCAGACGGCGGTCTACTGGCCCGGCGAGCCTGGCGTTCCGCCCGAAGGCCTGATTCCGGGGCCATACGCCTTCGGGCTTGACCACTATACGATCGATGGTCACCGCGTGGTGGGACACAACGGCTCCCTGCCCGGTTTCGACGCCGTGATGAATGTCTATCCCGACGACGACACGACCATCATCGTCCTGACCAACACGGGCGGCGCTGCCGGCCAACTGGAGTCACAGGTGTCGCGGCTTGTGCTCGACGCACGCTGAAGGTTCAAAGCGGCTCCCAGCCTCAAACGTCCGTTTCGCCCATTCTGGTTGCGACAGCGAGCCAGAGTCCGGTTTCCACCCACAACAGACCTTCAATCTGTCTGCCCGCCCTACTCCGCCAGCGCGTCCCGCGCCCACGCCAGATATTCCGGCGTCTGCAGCAACCGGTCGCAATAGGCCTGGGCCGGCCCCGTATCGCCGTAGTCGCCCAGCCTGATCCCGTAGGTCGCAAACCGCGTCGCCACCGGGGTGTAGAACGCGTCGGCGATCGACCACTCACCCAGCAGGAACGGTCCGCCCGTCCGCGCCAGCAGCTGGTTCCAGCGCGCCGCGATCTTGCGGATGTCCTTCTGGGCCGCCTCGGACAGGTCGATGATCTTGTCGCGGGTTTCCAGCTCCATGGGGCACTCGGTGCGCAGGGCGCCGAAGCCCGAATGCATCTCGGCCGCCACCGAACGGCCGAGGGCGCGCAGGGCCTTGTCGGCCGGCCACAACCCCGCGTCCGGATAGGACTCGGCCAAGTATTCGCAGATGGCCAGCGAGTCCCAGAGCACCAGGTCGCCGTCCTTCAGCACCGGCACCAGGTTGCTGGGCGAGTGCTTGCCGATCTCTTCGGACAGCCCGACCTGGCGCAGCTGGATCAGGGTTTCGGTGAACGGCGCGCCGGTGTGCTTGAGCGCCAGCCAGGGACGCATCGACCAGCTGGACCATTTGCGGGTGCCGATAACGATTTCCATGACGCGTATTCCCTGTGGGCAGATGGCGGGTAGCCATCCCGATTAACCTGCGTCTAAAGTCGTCACAACAATTAGAACAAACGTTCGAGGGAGCAGACGCCCATGGCGGAAACGGCCACACCGTCGCCGGTTATCAACCCCGTCTCAGCCGGCTATCGCCGCTACGCCCTGTGGGTGCTGCTGATCATCTACACCCTGAACTTTCTGGACCGGCAGGTGGTCAATATCCTGGCCGAGCCGATCAAGGCCGAGCTTGGCCTGGCCGACTGGCAGCTGGGCATGATGACCGGCCTGGCGTTTGCGATCTTCTATACCGTGCTGGGCATCCCCATCGCCCGGCTGGCCGAGACCAAGAACCGCCCGATGATCATCGGCATCTCGGTGGCCGTCTGGAGCGGCTTCACCGTGCTGTGCGGCTTCAGCCAGAACTTCTGGCAGCTGATCCTGGCCCGCATCGGGGTGGGGGTCGGCGAGGCCGGCTGCACCCCGCCCGCCCACTCGCTGATCAGCGACTATGTGCCCCGGGAAAAACGGGCCAGCGCCATCGCCTTCTATTCCATCGGCACGCCGCTGGGCACCCTGGCCGGCATGGCCATGGGCGGGCTGGTGGCCGACGCCTATGGCTGGCGGGTCGCCTTCATGGTGGCCGGCGCGCCAGGCATCATCTTCGCCCTGATCGCGGCCTTCACCCTGGTGGAGCCGCGCCGCCAGCTGGCCGCCGACATCGCCGCCCGCGCGGCTTCCCAGATCAGCTTCAAGGCCGCACTGGCGGTTCTGGGCACCAAGAAGACCTTCTGGCTGGTGGCCCTGGCCGCCTCGATCAAGGCCTTTATCGGCTATGGCCATGCGCCCTTCACCGCCTCGTTCTTCTTCCGCAACCATACGGCCGAACTGGCGGAACTGGCGGCGATGTTTGGCCTCAAGTCCGCCGGCTTCCTGGGTCTGGCGCTGGGTTTGATCGGCGGCACCGCCGGGGTGATCGGGGCCTGGCTGGGCGGGGTTCTGGCCGACCGGCTGGGGGCCAAGGACCTGCGGGCCTATGTGATCGTTCCGGCGATCGCGTCCCTGATCGCCATCCCGTTCTACATCCTGGCCATCAACCTGCCGACCGCCGTGCCGGCCCTGCTGATGCTGACCATCCCGACCCTGCTGGGCACCCTGTGGTACGGCCCGGTCTATGCCACGGCGCAAAGCATCGTGAACCCGGCGATGCGGGCGACGGCGGCGGCGGTGCTGCTGCTGATCATCAACCTGATCGGTCTGGGCCTGGGCCCCCTGGGCGTCGGCGCGCTGAGCGACTTCTTCGCCGGGCCGATGGGCATGGGCGCCGCCGAAGGCGTGCGCTGGGCCTTGATCGTCTCGACCCTGATGGGTTTGGGCGCCTTCGCCCTGTTCTGGCAGGCCCGAAAGACGATCCGCGAGGACATGGTGGCCTAGATTTTCTTGACGTTTCCCTTCCCCCTTGGATGGGGGAAGGGCTTCTGGAATACCTCCGCAAATCCCGCTGGCGCTGCGACTTCCGTTACGTCTACAGTCCCCTCAACAATTAGAACAAATGTTTGAAGGGAGCGCGCCAGCATGGCAGACGCGATTGCGTCCAGCGGAACAAAACCGCTGTATTCCAACGGCTACAAGGCCACGGTGCTGGGGCTTTTGCTCGCCACCTACACCTTCAACTTCATTGATCGGACGATCATCGCCACCATCGGTCAGGCCATCAAGGTCGACCTGAAGCTGACCGATACCCAGCTGGGCCTGCTGGGGGGGCTGTATTTCGCCCTGCTCTATACGATCCTGGGCATTCCCATCGCGCGCCTGGCCGAGCGCTTCAACCGCGTGACGATCATCTCGGTGTCGCTGGTGATCTGGTCGGGCTTCACCGCCCTGTGCGGCAGCGCCGCCAGCTTCGCCCAGCTGGCCGCCTACCGCTTCGGGGTCGGCATCGGCGAGGCGGGCTGCTCGCCCCCCAGCCACTCGCTGATCAGCGACTATTATGCGCCCAAGCAGCGGGCCACGGCCCTGTCGATCTATTCGTTCGGCATTCCGCTGGGCACCATGTTCGGCGCCGTGGCCGGCGGCTGGCTGGCCCAGGAATTCAGCTGGCGCGTGGCCTTCGTTATCGTCGGCCTGCCGGGCATCCTGCTGGCGATCATCGTCAAGCTGGTGGTCAAGGAGCCGCCCCGCGGTCACTCCGAGGCCAGGGAACAGCCCCTCGAAGCCGAGGACGTTGTGGTCGAGCCGCCGAAGCCGGCCTTCTCGATGGCCAACGAGTTCCGCGAAATGTGGGCCGTGACCAAGGTGCTGTTTGGCAAGTGGCCGGTGCTGCACATGGTGCTGGGCGTGACCATCGCCTCGTTCGGCTCCTATGGCTCCGGCGCCTTCGTGCCGTCCTATTTCGTGCGGGCCTTTGGCCTGGACCTGGCGCAGGTGGGCCTGATCACCGGCCTGATCGGCGGCTTCTCGGCCGGGGTCGGCACCCTGGTCGGCGGCTTCCTCAGCGACTGGGCCGGCAAGAAGAGCGCCAAGTGGTACGCCCTGACGCCCGCCATCGGCCTGACGATCTGTACGCCGATCTACATCCTGGCCTATCTGCAGCCGACCTGGCAGGCCACGGCCTTGATCCTGCTGGTCCCGGGCATCTTCCACTATGTGTATCTGGCCCCGACCTTTGGCGTGGTTCAGAACTCGGTGGATCCGCGTCGCCGGGCCACGGCGACGGCCATCCTGTTCTTCTTCCTCAACCTGATCGCCCTGGGCGGCGGGCCGGTGTTCACCGGCTGGCTTATCGACCATATGGCGCAGTACAACTTCAATACGCCTGACGCCGGCGGCCTGATCGCTTCGCTGTTTGGCTCATTTGGCCTGCCCGAAACGGCCGCCAACTTCGCCGCCAGCTGCCCCGGCGGCGTCGCGCCCAAGGGTTCGCCCGTCGAACTGGCCGACCAGTGCCGCACCACCCTGGCCCTGGCCAGCCAGCAGGGCATCATCGTCTCGCTGTGCTTCTATGCCTGGGCCGGACTGCACTACGCCCTGGCCGCGATCGGCATGGTCAAGCATATGAAGGAACGGGCGGTGGCCCAGGCCTAACCTCGAAGGCGGGTGGTGGCTAAGCCGTCACCACCCGCCCCTCGCGGACCTCCACCGGCCAGGGCGACAGCTTGGCCCCCACGCAGGGACCGCCGACGCAGATCCCCGCCTCCACCGTGAACATCGCTCCGTGCCAGGAGCAGGCGATCAGCCCGCCGTCCGGCGTCAAATACTGGTCAAGCTGCTGGGCCAGCGGCAGGCCGGCATGCGGACAGCGGTCGACATAGCCGAACACTGCCTCCCCCCGCCGGACCACGAAGCCGTGGAAGCGCTTGTGGCCGATCTGCAGCACATAATTGCGCGCCGCCCCGTCGGCGATCAGGTCGAGCGGACCCAGACTGATCCCGGCCCGCGTCGCCCAGACCCGTCCAGCCGCTTCGACCTGTTCGCCTTCTGGACTCAAACCCGCTCGACCGTCTGCTCGATGGCCCCGAAGATCGTGTGGCCCTTGGCGTCCTTCATCTCGATCCGGACGGTGTCGCCGCCCAGCAGGAACGGCGTGCTGGCCTTGCCGTGGACCAGGGTCTCGACGGTGCGCAGCTCGGCCAGGCACGAATAGCCCAGGCCGCCCTCGGCGACCGGCTTGCCCGGCCCCTGGTCGGCCCCGCGATTGCTGACCGTGCCCGAGCCGACGATGGTGCCAGCCGAGAGGCCGCGGGTCTTGGCGGCATGCGCCACCAGGGTCCCGAAGTCGAAGGTCATGTCGACCCCGGCGTCGGCCGCTCCGAAGTCATCACCGTTCAGGCTGACCAGCAGGGCGCCGTGCAGCTTGCCGTCCTTCCAGGCGTCGCCCAGCAGGGCCGGCGTGACGGCGACCGGCGAGAAGGCGCTGGCCGGCTTGGACTGAACGAAGCCGAACCCCTTGGCCAGTTCGGCGGGGATCAGGTTGCGCAGCGACACGTCGTTGCACAGCATCACCAGGCGGATGGCGGCCAGGGCCTCCTCGCGGGTGGCGCCCAGCGGCACGTCGCCGACGATCACGGCGATCTCGCCTTCCAGGTCGCAGCCCCAGGCGGAGTCGGCCAGCGGGATGTCCTCGCGCGGGCCCAGAAAGCCGTCGGAGGCCCCCTGGTACATCAGCGGATCGGTCCAGAAGGTCTCGGGCATCTCGGCGCCACGCGCCTGCCGCACCAGCTGCACGTGGTTCACATAGGCGCTGCCGTCCAGCCACTGATAGGCGCGGGGCAAGGGGCTCTCGGCCTCATGCTCGTGGAAGCGCTCCTTGGGAACGCCGCCGTGCTCCAGGCTCTCGGCTAGGCCACGCAACAAAGCCTCGCAACGCCCCCAGTCATCCATCGCCGCCTGCAGGGTGGGCGCGATTGTCGCCGCGTCGGTAAACCAGGCCAGGTCGTTGGAGACCACCACCAGACGGCCGTCACGGCCGCCTTTGAGAGACGCGAGCTTCATAGGCGCTTCCTCGTTATCGTTATCGTTAAGGCAGGACGGCCTTGGGGAAGCCCGACCAGCAGGCGTCATAGTCGGCCTGAAGTGCGCGATGCTCCAGAGCAAATCGCGTGGGGCGCAACGTCCATCGGCTTTCGAACATGAAGGCCATCGTATTCTCGATCCTGTGCGGCTTCAGATCGGCCGCCACAGCGCCCTGCCAGCTGGCCAGATCGGGGCCGTGATCGCTCATGGCGTTGTGCAGAGACGCCCCGCCGGGCGAGAAGCCGCCGACCTTGGCGTCATAGGCGCCGATGACCAGGCCCATGAACTCGCTCATCACGTTGCGGTGGAACCAGGGCGGCCGGAACGTGTGCTCGGCCACCATCCAGCGCGGCGGGAAGATCACGAAGTCGCAATTGGCCGTGCCGGGGATCT
Organism: Caulobacter sp. ErkDOM-C; assembly: GCF_048541825.1. Classification (GTDB taxonomy): domain Bacteria; phylum Pseudomonadota; class Alphaproteobacteria; order Caulobacterales; family Caulobacteraceae; genus Caulobacter. The sequence continues at coordinate 2,483,731 of NZ_CP183332.1, forward strand.
CGCTGGGTGAGGTCAGGACCGTGAAGATCGACGGGTCGGGATGGTCGTAGCTGACCGTATTGATCGTGTTGAAGCGCGAGAGGTCGTACTTGCAGGGCGCGAAATTGCCGTGCCAGGCCACCACGTCCAGCGGGCTGTGATCCCACTGCGAGGTCCAGAGGGCCCCCTGGAACTTCTGGATCACCTGCGTGGGGGCATCCACATCCTCGAAGGCTGCGACCGGCGTCTCGAAGTCGCGCGGATTGGCCAGGCCGTTCGCGCCGATCGGCCCCAGGTCCGGCAGCTTGAACGCCGCGCCATAGTTCTCGCAGACATAGCCGCGCGAGGGCCCCTCGACCTCGACCCGGAAGCGCACGCCGCGCGGGATCAGGGCGATCTCGCCGGGACCGGCGGTCAGGACGCCCAGCTCGGTGACCAGGGTCAGCACGCCCTGCTGCGGCACGATCAGCAGCTCGCCATCGGCGTCCTGAAACACCCGGTCCGTCATGGACGTGTTGGCCAGATACAGGTGGATGCCGATCCCGGCCTGGGTCGCCACGTCGCCATTGCCGGCCAGGGTCAGCAGGCCGTCGACGAAATCGATCGGTTCGGCGGGGATCTCGATCGGGTCCCAGCGCAGGCGATTGGGCGTGACGGGCCCGTCAAGCGACCCGCTGGCCAGGGTCGGCTGGCCATAGGGCTCATAGCGGCCATGACCGGCGCTGGGCCGCAGGCGATAGAGCCAGCTACGGCGGTTCTCATGCCGCGGCGCGGTGAAGGCCGCGCCCGACAGCTGCTCGGCATAGAGCCCGAAGGCAACCTTCTGCGGCGAGTTCTGGCCCACCGGCAGGGCGCCGGGGACGGCCTCAGTGGCGAAGTGGTTGCCGAAGCCGGATTGGTAGCGGAGGTCCATGGCTGGGTCCCTGGCTCGTTTTCTGTAACGCACCATAACATTGTCATCCCGGACAACCCCGGCGAAAGCCGGGGGCAGATCCGGGACCGCCAGAAGCGCGGCGCTCAGGCGTCGGTCCCGGATCTTCGCGCTACGCGCTCCGTCCGGGATGACAACCGTGGTGGATCAGGCCTCGACCGTGATCACGCCGCGGCGGATCTGGTCCAGCTCGATGCTCTCGAACAGGGCCTGGAAGTTGCCGTTGCCGAAGCCCTCATTGCCCTTGCGCTGAATGACCTCGAAGAAGATCGGGCCAAACAGGTTTTCGGTGAAGATCTGCAGCAGCAAGCCTTCCTCGCCGACATTGCCGTCCAGCAGGATGCGGTTCTTGCGCAGGCGGGCCAGATCCTCGCCATGGCCGGGCACGCGCTTGTCGACCAGCTCGTAATAGGTCTCGATGGTGTCCTGCAGCTTGACGCCCCGGGCGCGCAGCTTCTCGACGGTGTCGTAGATGTCCGGCGTGGTCAGGGCCAGGTGCTGGATGCCCTCGCCGTTGTACTGGCGAATGAATTCCTCGATCTGGCTGTGATCGTCCTGGCTCTCGTTGAGCGGAATGCGGATGGCCTTGTCGGGCGCGATCATCGCCTGGCTGAACAGGCCCGTGGCCTGCCCCTTGATGTCGAAATACTTCTGCTCCTCGAAGCCGAAGACATCGCGATAGAAGGTCGACCAGGTGCTCATCTGGCCACGCTTGACGTTGTGGGTCAGGTGGTCGAGCAGATCCAGGCCGACATTGTTCTTGGCCTCGGCCTCTGCGGCGCCGGGAATCTGGTCCCAGCCGTCATAGATCGTGCCCGGATCGCCGGCGCGCTCGACCAGATACAGCATCGAACCGCCGATGCCTTCCAGCACCCGCGCCCCCTCGCCCAGCAAGGTCTTGCTGGCGTCAGCGGCCATGGCCCCGCGCTTCAGCGCCTCGGCATAGGCGGCTTCCACATTCTCGACGCGGAAGGCCATGCCGTTGGCCGACGGGCCGTGGGCGGCGCGGAACTCGGCGACCTGGCCGGTGCTCTCTTCATTGACCAGCAGGTTGATGCGGCCCTGCTTGTAGCGGGTCACGGCCTTGGTCGGGTGCTTGCTGGCCGGCACGAAGCCCAGGGCCTCGAACAGCGCCTTCATGGCGGCCGGATCGGGGCTGGTGAACTCGACGAACTCGAAGCCGTCGAGGCCCAATGGATTTTCGGGGGTCATGGACATGAGGTCTCTCCGAAGCTCAGCGGGCCAACGCGGCCGGCAAGGCGGCGATCAGGCGGTCGTTGTCGGCCGGACGGCCGATGGTGATGCGAACCCAGCCACCGGCCACCGGGGTCGGGCGGATGATAAGCCCTTCCTGCAACAAGCGCGCGGTCGTGGCTTCCGGACCCGCCGGCGTGCGAAGAAACACGAAATTGGCCTCGCTCCTGGTGCGCTCGATGCCCATGGCGTCCAGCGCCGCCTCGACCCGGCCGCGCTCGGCGAGGGTCAGGGCCACGGTGCTCTGCAGGTGTTCCACATCAGCCAGGGCGGCCTGGGCGGCAGCCTGGCTGACCGAGGTCACGTTGAAGGGAGGCCGCAGGCGATCCAGATAGCCGATCAGCTGCGCCGACGAGGCGATGCCATAGCCCACCCGCAGGCCGGCCAGGCCATAGGCCTTGGAGAAGGTGCGGGCCGACACCCAGGGACCGCCCCAGGCTTCCAGCAGGGCGAAGGTGTTGAAGGCCTCGTGATACTCGCGATAGGCCTCGTCCACGAACACCATCGTCGACCTGGGCGTGACCGCAAGGATCTCGCCGATATCGACGCCGGTCAGGGCGTTGCCGGTCGGATTGTTGGGCGTGCACAGGACCAGCAGCTTGGGCCCCTTGGCCGCCTCGACCTTGAAGGCCTCGACGTCGAGATCGAAATTGGCCAGGCGCGGCACGTCGATGATGGTCGCCTCGGCGCACCTGGCGAAGATCTCGTAGGCCGGGAAGGTCGGGGTCGACAGCAGGATCGTTTCGCCCGGCGCGATGACGGCGCGGAACAGATAGTCGATCAGGGCTTCGGAACCGGGCGACACCACGATCCGGGCCGGGTCGACCGACAGGTGCGAGCCCAGGGCGTCGCGCAGGGTCTCGCAATAGGGGTCGGGATAGATCTCGGGCGAGGCCAGGGCCGCCTGGACGGCGGCGACGACCGTGGGGCTGGCGCCCAGCAGGTTTTCGTTGCTGGCCAGCTTGGAGAAGGTGTCGCGGCCGGTACGCCGACCAGCCTCGGCCAGGGTCATGCCCGACCTGTAGGCCTGAACGGTTTCCAGCGCCGCGCGAACGGGCAACGGGACGGCCGAAGCCAGGGGCTTCTGGTCGACAACCAGCATGAAAACCGCTCCTCGAATGAACAGCGGTCAGGATAGCGCAGAAGAAAAGTCAGAACCTGTCGATGATGACCCAAGCTGCGACCAATCCGGTCATATTCCTCCAATCATCCCGCCTGCATCGCTATAAAGTGCCGCCAACCCAAGGCCAATAAAGTTCCGTCATTCCCGCCCTGGAGGCGGGAACCCCTGATTGGGCTGGCACGTGCAGCGCAAGCGAAGTGCGCCACGCACTTCGCCCCTCCCGCACCTGCGGCGGACAGACGGGTTCCCGCCACAAGGGCGGGAATGACGGCTTGGAGGAAGGGGTGTGACGCCCGCCTAGTCCAGAAAATCCAGCGGCAGGGCCGGCGAGTCCTTGATCGTCTCCAGCACGAAGCTGGACTGGATGCCCTTGACCGCCGGCATCTTCAGCAGGCGCTTCATGGTGAACTCGGCATAGGCGTCGAGATTGGGGGCCAGCACGCGCAGCAGATAGTCATAGCTGCCGGTCATGGCATGGCAGCCGACCACCAGGGGCTCGCGCAGCACCGCTTCCTTGAAGGCTTCGGCGGCGGTTTCGCTGTGGCGATCGACCTGAACCTCGACATAGGCCAGCAGGTCCAGACTGGCCTTGCGGCGATCCAGCAGCGCCACATAGCCGGAGATGAGGCCCGAGGCCTCCAGCTGCTTGACCCGGCGCAGGCAGGGGCTGGGCGAAAGCCCAACCCGTTCGGCCAGATCAACATTCGAGATCTTGCCGTCCTGCTGCAGGATCTCGAGGATTTTTCGATCGGCGCGGCTGAGCTTCATGTGACCTGTTTGGGTGCAGAACTGGCAGGATGTGCCAAGTCTATAGCAGATAGCAGATGCCCACGCTCGGAAGCGTTATCGCATCCGAGATGCAGGAAGACGCTGTCATCCCGGACAAGCCCGGCGATAGCCGGGCGCAGATCCGGGACCGCAGGAAGCGCTGAGCTCAGGCGTCGGTCCCGGATCTGCGCGCTGTGCGCTTGTCCGGGATGACAACCGCTTTTGATCATAGGCGATAATCCAGTCATCCCGGAGAAGGACCCAACAGCAAAACGCCCGGGGCTCTCACCCCGGGCGCTTCAGAACTCAAACCTTGATCGAACCGATCAGTTCGCCAGGCGACGCAGGAACGACGGGATCTCGAGATCCTCGCCTTCCTCGACCTGTTGCAACTCGAGCGGCTGCATGGCCGGCCGGGCGCTGGAGGTCGAACGCGTCTGCGGCTGCTGTTGCGGCGCAGGTTGCTGGTCGTAGCGTTGGCGACCGCCGCCGAACAGGCTCATCCACCCGCCAGACTTCTGCGGCTGACGGTCGGCATAGTGCTGCTCGGTATAGAGCGGCGCGTCGTCGGCTTCCTCGACCATCGGATCGACGATCCGGTTGACGGTGCGCGAAGCCGAAGTGGTGATGCGAGGCTCGGGGGCGGCCTCGGACACGAGAGGCTCTTGGAAATAAAGGTCGGCTTGCGGCGCTTCAGCGACGACTTCCGGCTCGGGCTCGTAAGCGGACTCGGGCGCGTAGGCAGTCGACTGGGCGACCGGGCGATCGAGCGGACGCGCCTCGTAGCGCGAGGCCGGACGGGTGGTGTCGACGATCAGCGGCGCGGTCGTGGTGTTGCGGGTGACGGGCTTGGGCTCGATCTGGGCGATCGAGGCGCCGTCCATGCCGGTGGCGACCACCGAGACGCGGATCACGCCTTCCAGCGACGGATCGAAGGCCGCGCCGAAGATGATGTTGGCTTCCGGATCGACCTGATCCGAGATGGCGTTGGCGGCTTCGTCAACTTCCAGCAGCGTCATGTCCATGCCGCCGGTCACATTGACCAGCACGGCCTTGGCGCCCTTCAGCGAGACTTCGTCCAGCAGCGGGTTGGCGATGGCGTTCTGGGCGGCCATCAGGGCGCGGTCTTCGCCGGTGCCCTCGCCGGTGCCCATCATCGCCTTGCCCATTTCGGTCATGACCGTGCGGACGTCGGCGAAGTCGAGGTTGATCAGGCCGGGCAGGACCATCAGGTCGGTGATCGAGCGAACGCCCGAGTGCAGCACCTGATCGGCCATGCCGAAGGCCTCGGCGAAGGTCGTGCGCTCGTTGGCGACGCGGAACAGGTTCTGGTTGGGAATGACGATCAGGGTGTCGACATAGCGTTGCAGCTCACCGATGCCGGCGTCGGCCAGACGCATGCGGTGGCGACCTTCGAAGTGGAAGGGCTTGGTGACCACGCCGACCGTCAGGATGCCCCGCTCGCGAGCGCACTTGGCGATGATCGGCGCGGCGCCGGTGCCGGTGCCGCCGCCCATGCCGGCGGTGATGAAGACCATGTGAGCGCCGTCCAGGTGCTCGCCGATCTCGGGGAAGCTTTCTTCGGCGGCGCTCATGCCCACCTCGGGGTGGGCGCCGGCGCCCAGGCCCTGCGTGACCTGCACACCCAGCTGAATGCGACGGTCGGTCTTGGCGAACTGAAGCTGCTGCGCGTCAGTATTGGCGACCACGAACTCAACACCTTCGAGGCCTGCCTCGATCATGTTGTTGACCGCATTGCCGCCCGCGCCACCGACGCCGAACACGACGATACGCGGCTTCAGCTCAGTGGTGCGCGGCGCTGAAAGAGAAATAGCCATGGAACCCTCGCGACCTTACGCCGAAATCGTCAAACAGGACCCCGGCGGTTCAACCGTCGGGAACGCCTCGACGATTGGGTTAACAGAACAACCACCATCGTTAATCGGCGGTTAACTGCATAATATGAGTCGGGGACACGTCGAGCGCTGCCTGAGCAGAATTCTTGCTCCATCAACAGAATCTCTTGGGAGTCCAAGGGTTCCGTAGGGTTCTTGATAGTTGATGCGACCGAACGCCGCTGCGGTCTATTTCGCGACACGTCGAGAGCTTGACCACGCGTTCAAGCGTGACCGCCGGCGACAACCGTTAAAGGTTGTCGCGCAACCAGGCGGCGGCCTTGGCCATCGGACTGGCGTTGGGGTCCATAGGGCGCTTGCGCAGGGCGGCCGTCGCCAGAGCCTTCGGAGACACCACTTCACGCGGACCAAAGGCCGAGCGATGCAGCACGCCGGCGGCGGCGCAGAAGGCCGGACCCGAGGCGGCGTCGGCCAGATGCGGCACCCGGCGCGGACGGCCCAGACGAACCGGGCGATCGAAGACGCGCACGGCCACTTCGCGCACGCCGGCCAGCTGGCTGGCGCCGCCGGTCAGCACGATGCCCGCGCCCGGTTCGACCGGAGCGCCCGAGGCCTTGAGGCGCTCGCGCAGCAGTTCCAGGGTCTCTTCGACGCGCGGCTGGATGATGCCCTTGAGCAGCGAGCGCGGCGCGATCACCGGACCGGCGCCCGGATCATCACCGCGCGGCGGGGCTTCGATCATCTCGCGGTCTTCGTTGGCCGAAGCGATGGCGCTGCCGTGCAGGGTCTTGATGCGCTCGGCGCCGGCGACCGAGGTCTGCAGGCCGCGGGCGATATCCTGGGTCACGTGCCCGCCGCCGACGGCCAGGCTGTCGACGTGGCACAGGGCGCCGTTGTTGAACACCGCCACCGAGGTCGAGCCGCCGCCCATGTCGATGCAGACGGCGCCCAGGTCCATCTCGTCCTCTTCCAGGGCCGCCAGGGCCGAGGCGAAAGGCGCGGCGACCACGCCTTCGAAGGACAGGTGGGCGCGCTCGACGCAGTGGGCGAGCGTGTGGAAGACGTTTTCGTTGATCGAGACGACCAGCAGTTCCAGGCCGAGCGCGCGGCCGAACATGGCGCGCGGATCGCGGATGCCGCGCTGACCGTCCACCGACCAGGCGATCGGCAGCAGGTGGATTGGCTTGCGGCCGGGAATCTTGACCTGGGCCAGGGCCGAGGCGATGGCGCGCGACAGGTCGCCATCGGCGATCGGCCGGGCGCCCAGGGACACCTGGGTGTGGACGCGGTTGCTGGCCAACTGGCCGCCGGCGGTGCAGACGCTGACGCCCTGGACGTTGACGCCCGCCACGGTCTCGGCGCGCTCGACAGCCTGGGCGATCGCTTGCGCGGCCTCGTCCAGGTTGACGATCGCGCCGCCGCGCACGCCGCGCGACTGCACATAGCCGACGCCGGCTGTGGTCAGGGTGCGGTTGTCACGATGAATGCCGTCGGCCTTCATGATGAAGCAGGTGACCTTGGACGCGCCCAGATCGACAGCCGCGACCGCAGGCTGACGAACGAGCGTCGCCTTCAAGCCGTCACGGGCCTGTTTCCGATCTTCCAGTCGCGACATCGCTATCGTCACCCCAACACCATCACACTACGCCCCGCCTGCCACGGTCTGCCCAGGCAGAGCCGCATCACGGGGTCTCACAGCCACCATATCGGGATCGCGCAGATCGATGCGCGCAAACCCCAAATCCAGGATTCGCTGCCTTTGGTCCAACTGATCCAGCTGGATCAGTGCGGATTCTTCGTCGATCGCCGGAAGCTGGATCAGAGATCCGTCTTTCAGGCGCAGATCCCAGCGGCGATCATCGACGCGCACCAGCGCTTCAAGACGATCGCGAAGACGCGGACGGGCGGCGACAGCCGGCAGGATGGCGCCGGCGGCCTGATCGGCGCCCTGCCCCACCACCAGCGGCAGTTGCGGGAACTGCGAGGCATCGGCCTCGCTGATCACGCGCCCCTCGCCGTCGATGACACGCATGCGGCCGCCACTCTGCCAGACGGCCAGGGCGGGGCGTTCCTCGACTGCGATGAGCACCGTATCGGGCAGCAGGCGAACGACCTTGGCTTCCTTGACCCAGCCCACCATCTCGACGCGCTGGCGGATCTCGGCCAGGTCCAGGCCCAGGGTCGGTTGGTCGAGATACAGTCCTGAAGCGCGTCTGATATCCGCGTCGGCCTGGGCCGAGGCGCCCTGGACGTGCAGAGTCTTGAGCTTGAAACCGGCGGACGCGAACTCGCCGTCCACGCCCTGGCGTGCAGCCGTGACGAGGCGCTCGGCCCGATGGCCGGTCGCGAGCATCACCACAAGCCCAAGGCCAAGAGCCACGCCGGCGACCCCCAAGGCGAACGCGGGCGACAAGCCCACGCCCTTGGCGGCGCGCAGTTTCGCGGCCGGCTGCGCGCCCTTGGGCGGAGCCGAACGAGCCTTGTTTGGACTTGCGGGCACTTCGGCCCGAGGGCGCCTAGGCTTAGGCGATCCCCCCCGCACTACAGCGGGCATAAGCGTCCTCCACGATCCAGAGCACTAAATGATCAAACGAAATCCCGACGTGGGCGGCTTGCTCGGGGGCGAGCGAAGTGGGTGTCATGCCGGGTTGCGTATTGACCTCTAGAAGGACCAGAAGGTCGTTAATGTCGTCATAACGGAAGTCAGACCGGGTTACGCCTTGGCAACCAAGGGCTGTGTGGCCAAGCTCGGCCATCCGCATGGCCCTATCCCTTACGCTGTCAGGGATTGGGGCTGGCAAAACATGGATGGAACCGCCCTCGGAGTACTTGGCGTCGTAGTCATAGAAACCTGTGGACGAGCGAATATCGGTCACGGCCAGGGCTCTGGGACCATTTGACTCACCCATCACGGCGACGGCCAGCTCCAGCCCGCGGATATAGGGCTCGATCATCACCTCTTCGCCGTAAGTCCATGTGGGCATTGCCAATTCCTGCGGCGGCCGGTTGGCGCCTTCGAAAACCAGGAATACCCCAACCGAAGATCCCTCGGCATTTGGCTTCACAACGTAGGGAGGCTGCATCACATGGTCGCGTGCGGCGATATGTCGATTGAACAGACCGCCGCCGGGCACGATCACGCCCGCCGCAGCCAGCACGGCCTTGGCCTTGGCCTTGTCCATCGCCAGGGCCGAGGCCAGCACGCCCGAGTGGGTGTAGCCGATCTTCAGGGTCTCCAGCACGCCCTGGACGCAGCCGTCCTCGCCCCATTCGCCGTGCAGGGCGTTGAAGACCAGGTCCGGCGCGACCCTGGTCAGCACCTGGGCCACATCCTTGCCAGGATCGACGCGGGTGACCTTGGCCCCCAGCCGCTCCAGCGCATCGGCGCATTCCCGGCCCGAGACGAGGCTGACCTCGCGCTCGGAGGACGGACCGCCCAGCAGGACGGCGATGTGGCGGCCGGCCAGGGGGGCGTCGGTGTTCGGCTGGGTCATGGAGGGGGCTCGTGAACTGGGGTTGAGCACTCCTAGTCAGCCGGAGCCCTCCTGCCAATATTGGTTGTCATCCCGGCCGTAGCGCGAAGCGCGAAGAGCCGGGACCACGGCATACGCAAGCGCTTGCCGTGGTCCCCGATCGCCCCTGCGGGCCGTCTGGGATGACAGGTTCGGACTAGTGGCTTGCCGCCGCCGTCGCCGGCTTCAGCGCCCGGAAGTCGATGTCGCTGTCGGCCACCAGGTAGAGGAAGCTGGTCCAGGCCGCCACGTTCTGGGCCAGCTGGATCGGGTCCACCTTGTTGAGCGTGTCGTCGGCCGTGTGGTGATAGTCGAAGTAGCGGCTGGCATCCTGGTTCAGGTTGATCACCGGCACGCCGGCCTCTTCGATGGCGCCGATGTCGGCGCCGCCATGGGCGGCGGGGGCGCGGTCCAGATAGATCTTCAGCGGCATGAGCACGCGGGTCGCGGTCTTGATCACCGGATGCTCCAGCGCCCCGGCCGGAACCTGCAGGCTGTAGATGCGGTCGGCGCCGGTGTCGCTCTCGCCGGCCAGCACGATCTTCGACAGCGCGTCCTTGTTCGCGGCCAGATAGGCGTCCGACGAACCACCGCTTTCTTCCGAACCCCACATCACGACGCGGATGGTGCGCTTGGGATGCCTGGGCAGGTCGCCGATCAGCTTGGCGGCCGCCGTGGTGATGGCGATGCCCGTGGCGTCGTCCAGGGCGCCGGTGCCGACATCCCAGCTGTCGAGGTGGCCGCCGATGACGATCACCTCGTCAGGCTTTTCCGAGCCCTGGACGTCGCCCGAAATGTTCCAGGCCACGTCCTTGGCATCGAAGCTGGACTGCAGCTTCAGCTTGATGCGCAGCGGACCCTTGGCGGCCAGACGCTCCAGCTGCTCGGCTTCCGGCACGCCGATGGCGGCGGCGGGAATGGTCACTACGCCCTCGCCATTGGCGGTGCTGCCGGTGTGCGGCACCGAGGAATCCGAGGTCGAGATCGAGCGGATCAGCATGGCCACGGCGCCGCGCTTGGCGGCTTCCACCGGACCGGCCCGGCGCGAGATGCCGGCCACGCCATAGCCGGCCCCGTCCTGGGCCATGACCATCGGCTGGGTGATGACCACGATCTTGCCCTTCAGCGCGCCTTCCGGCGCGGCGATCATCTCGGCATAGGTCTTGAACAGCGCCACCTCGGCCTCGACGCCCTCAGCGGGGGTCGAGACGGTGCGGCCCAGGCCAACGGGGTTGAGGTTCATGGCATAGGGCGCCATCAGCCAGGCGCTCTCCTCGCCACGCGTCCAGGACGTCTTGGCGAATTCATCGACCTTGATGTTGGTGAAGCCCAGAGCCTTGAACTGGGCCACGCCCCAGTCCTTGGCCTTCTCCATGGCCGGCGAGCCGACCAGGCGCGGGCCGATAGTGGTGGTCAGGTCCTCGGTGATGTCCCAGGCGAGATGATCGCGCAGGGCCTTGTCGCGCAGGCCGACGGCGACGGCCTCGGGCGAGACCGGCACAGCCGCCGGCGCAGCAGGGGCTGCGGACTTGCCGGCAAACAGGGCCTTGAGCCCCGACTTTGCCCGGGGGGCGGTCTGGGCCTGGGCCCCGCCGACCAGAAGGGCGGATACGGCGGCGGCGGTCAGCAGGGTGCGGAACATGCGCAGGGATTCTCCGAAATTTGACCTGTCATAGCATCGCGGCGCGCCCGGGACAGTCAGCATTGGCTGAACCATGCCGGCGGCCGAAAAGGTCCTCCCCCTGAAGGGGGAGGCGGCCCCCCGGGTCGCGCGAAAGCGCGCGCCCGAAGACAGGCTCCGGCCGGTGGGGGGAAGACCGCAATGACCTGGCCGTCACTTCCCCCTCCGATCGCTTCGCGATCTCCTCCCCCGCTGGGGGGAGGACTTAGAGCCGCCCGATCCGCTTGATTTCCCAGTCCAGCTGAATGCCGGTCTTGGCCAGCACATCGGCGCGCACCGCGTCACCCAGGCCTTCCAGGTCGGCCGCCGTGGCCTCGCCGGTATTGATCAGGAAGTTGCTGTGCAGCGGGCTGAACATCGCCCCGCCCCCCTCTTTCCCGCTCGCGGAAAAGTGTTTGCCCCGCCAGCCGGCCTCGTCGACCAGCTTCCAGGACGAGTGGCCCGGCGGGTTCTTGAAGGTCGAGCCGCCGGTCTTTTCGCGGATCGGCTGGGTGGTCTCGCGGCGGGCGGTGATTTCGGCCATGCGGTCGCGGACATCGGCCGGATCATCGGGCGTTCCGCGGAACATCGCCTGCACCCAGAACATGCTGTTGGGGGGGACTTCCGTGTGCCGATAGGTGAAGCCGAAGTCTTCGTTGCTCCAGACCCGCATTTCGCCGGACCGGTCATAGCCCCAGGCGCTGACCAGGATGTCCTTGGTCTCGCGGCCATAGCAGCCGGCGTTCATGGTCAGGGCCCCGCCGACCGTGCCCGGAATACCGACATAGAATTCCAGCCCCGTCAGCCCCGCCTTGGCCGCCGCCCGGGCCACCGAGGCGTCCAGCGCCGCTGGACCGGCGATAATCAGGTTCTCCTCGGCATCGACCGTGACCTCGCCGAAGGCCCGCCCGGCGCAGCGAATGACCACGCCCTCGACGCCGCCGTCGCGGATGATGACGTTGGAGCCGACGCCCAGAGCCTGAACCGGAACCTCTTCCGGCAGGGCCATCAGGAAGTCGCGCAGATCGTCGGCGTCGGCCGGCAGGAACAGCACCTCGGCCGGACCGCCGACCCGGAACCAGGTGAACGGGCCCAGCGGCTCGTCAAACAGCAGCTTGCCGCGAACGGCGGGGAGTGACGCCTTCCAGCTCACGTCGCCAGCGCTTCCAGTTGCCCCGGCAGCGCATAGGCCCAGGTGGTGATGTCGCCGGCCCCCAGCAGCACGACGAGGTCGCCGCTGACGGCCTCGCCGGCGATCAGGCGCGGCAGGGCCGTGGGGTTTTCCAGCGCCAGGGCCCTGCGGTGGCCGAACTTCTTGAGGCCGTCGACAAGGTGGTCCTTGTCGATGCCCTCGATCGGGCTCTCGCCGGCCGTATAGACGTCGGCGACGATCACCGTGTCGGCGTCGTTGAAGCACGAGCTGAACTCGGTCATCAGGTCGCGCAGCCGGGTGAAGCGGTGCGGCTGGACCACGGCGATCACCTTGCCGTTCGGGGTCACGGCGCGGGCAGCCTTGAGCACGGCGGCGATCTCGACCGGGTGGTGGCCATAGTCGTCGACCACGCGGACGCCATTGGCCACGCCCGTGGTGGTGAAGCGGCGCTTGACCCCGCCGAAGCTGGCCAGACCGGCCCGGATCGCCTCGCCGTCGACACCCAGTTCGCGGGCCACGGCCACGGCGGCAGTGGCGTTGAGCACATTGTGGTGGCCGGCCATCGGCATCTTCAGGCCATCATAGCGCACCGGATCGCCGACCCGTGGCGAGACGATGATGTCGAACACCGAGCCGTCGGGCCCCATGCTGATGTTGGAAACCCGGACCTCGGCCTGGGGATTGACGCCATAGGTCACCAGCCGCCGGTTCTCGATCCGGGCGGTCAGGGCCTGGACTTCAGGATGGTCGGTGCAGACCGCCGCGAAGCCATAGAAGGGGATGTTCTCGATGAAGTCCTGGAAGCCCTTCTTGACCGCGTCAAAGGTGCCCCAGTGGTCCAGATGCTCGGCGTCGATATTGGTGACGATAGCCACGGTCGACTTCAGCTTCAGGAACGAGCCGTCGCTCTCGTCGGCCTCGACGACGATCCAGTCGCCCTCGCCCACCTTGGCATTGGTGCCATAGGCGTTGATGATGCCGCCATTGACCACGGTCGGGTCCAGGTCGCCGGCGTCCAGCAGGGCGGCGACCATCGAGGTGGTGGTGGTCTTGCCATGGGTGCCGCCCACGGCCACTGAAAACTGCAGGCGCATCAGCTCGGCCAGCATCTCGGCCCGCCGCACCAGCGGCAGGCGCTTGTCGCGGCCGGCGGCCATCTCGACATTGTCGGCCTTGACCGCCGTCGAATAGACAATGGCCGAGGCGCCTTCGACATTGGCCGCGTCATGGCCCACGAAGATCCGCGCGCCCAGCTTTTCCAGCCGCTCGGTATTGGCCGACGCCTTGGCGTCGCTGCCCTGAACGGTGTAGCCGATACGCAGCATGATCTCGGCGATGCCGGACATGCCGATGCCACCGATGCCGATAAAGTGCACGGGGCCGAGTTCGAAGGGTACGGGGCGTCGACGCTGGATCATGAAAAGCCGATTAGACCATTTGCGCGCGGCGCGAAACGCCCTGTTGGCGGCGATGTTGTGGACGGGCCCCGCCCTGGCCCAAGCCCCCGCTGCGGCCCCGCCCGCCACCAAACTTGAACTGAGGCTGGCCGACGTCGGTCGCTTCGCCGTCTTCGTCGATCTGACCAGCGTCCAGTGGACCGGCCGCACCGCGAAACTGCGCGTGCTGCAGGTCACCGAGGGCGGCTTCAAGGCCGGGGCCGATGAGTACTGGGGCGGCTGGCGTCACGCGGTCATCGACTGCGACGCCCGCTCAATCGCCCACGCCGGCTTTGGCAGCATCCGGGCCGGCGGCCGCGAAGGCCCGGTCACCGGCGACCAGCGCCCCGCCGCCCCGATCCCGCCCGGCGGCGCCGACGACGCAGCGGCCAAGGTGGTCTGCGACGGCTGGAAGCCGTTCGCCGGGGTTCCGGTCGCCACCAGCGTCGAGCAGGCGGTGGGCCTGGCGAGGCCGCTGATCGAGACGGGGGCGGAGCCTTGAGGGGCGCCGCGTTTAGGTCAGCAGTCGAAGACGTCCATTGCCGCCCCAACTGGGTCAGGCCTGTAGTCAAACAAAGTGATGTCGCGCGCCCGAGACACTATCACGAGCCATTCGCCGGCTTGGCGGAGGAGGTAGTAAGTCAGTTGTAAATCGTCTGCACCCCAGGCTGAAAGGCGATGCGTCTCGCCGTCGAACTCGACGTCGACCCATCCGGTCTTCTCTTCAAGCTGGTTACCGTCCTCGAGTAATTCGATTTCGGATTCACCAAAGGTTACGAGTATTGACCCGACCCCTATTTCGCCGGTTGCTCGCGTGAATGGCACCGAACGAGGACCTAGCGTTCTCGCTTCCACTATTGCCTCCCATCAAAAAGCGGCGTGCGAACAGCCCCCGGCCCGCCGGCTAAACACTCACCATATCTTTCCATTACGGTCTTCCTGCAGATCGCTTCAATCACCACTCGAGCCTCTTGGGTTCGCCCGTACATTCCCCGGTAAGTCTTGCACTTGATCCGATCTGCTTTGGCTATCTCAAGGCACTCATCAGGATCTCCATGCTCAGGAAAGGGATGATACGGATAAAGCGTACCAAGCCGTTTTGGCTTACGCGACTTGCGCTTTCGCGACATTAGCTGCGGTTCGGGCCCCCTGAGATCCAACTTCTCTGTCGGCAAGTTGAGGAACGGCGTCTTCTCGCCACCCGTTGTGCGCTGATCGAAATCGCCGAGCGCGCGGGTCAGGGCGACGCTGCCGGCCAAGGCGGGCAGTCCTGCCGCCTGGACGATCGGCGCGGCCTCTGGATGGCTGGCCAGGAAACCGACCATGCGGGCCAATGGCCGCGCCTTAGGCCTTGGGCCCGCCTTCAGCGGTCGACGCACCTTGCCGCCCCCGCCCCCGCCGCCGCGGCCCGTATCGACCCACTGCCCGCCGTTCGAACTCCCGACCGGCGCGCGCGGCTGGTCGGGATCAAACTTCGTTTCAAGGTTCCGGATCGCCTGCCGCAGCACCTCGGCCGCTGCGTCGCTCCGGAATTTTCCTAGTGCGCTTTCAAAATCACCAGACCTCATCGTCCTCTCCGCTGGGGTTATGGCGCCTGAAACAGGCGCTTGGGTTCGCGTCCTCGCCGGCTTGTCCGGCGAGTTGGGGAGGCGGCGGAGCGTCCGGGCCAGGCCCGGATGAGTTTAGTTAGATTGCCGTTTCGGCCATGGCCGAAGCGCTCCGCGCCGTCAGGTCGCCAGCTGGACGGCCTCCCCAGTGACGGGGCGAGGAGAAGTATGCGGGCGTTCTGGAGGGGGCTGCGTCGATTTAGGATCGTGACGCTGGGTGCGGCGGTCAGGGCGTTGAAGTTGTTGGGGGCGAGGGGCGCGTATCCCCGTTGGAGCGCGGGGATAGAGCTCGGCCGAACGATCGAGAACCGCTGAAGAGCCCCCTGCCCGTCATCCCGGGACTTGTTCCCGGGACCCATCTTTCCACCGCACGGGCGGCGCAGGGATAATCGACGGTGGGGCGACTGAACCATGGGTCCCGGGAACAAGTCCCGGGATGACGGGGATCATCGGGTCTGAACGCGAGGCCAACTTCCGAAGATGTGAGTGCTGGCGCCATCAGGTCACCTTCACCCGGCCCGCCGCGCGCGCCTCTCTCGCAAGGGGAGAGCCCCCCTCACAGCACGAACACGTCCATCGGCGCCACGACCGGAGTTTGTCCCCAGGCGAACAGGATCAGTCCCCGCGCCTTCGCCATCTCGATCAGCCAGGCCCCCGACAGCTGGATGAGCTCATAGGTGACCTGCAGCTCATCGGCGCCGTGCGTCTCGAGGCGGGCGGTCTGGCCGTCGAGGTCGAGGTCGGCCCAGCCGATGACCTGGTCAGCCGCCAGAGACCGCAGGGTCATCAGGACCGAGCCCGCTTCATAGTCATCGTCATTGGCGGCGGCGGCGCCGGCGCGCGCGACCCGGCAAAAGAAGATCGCGCGCGGTCCAAGCACCAGATCCTCGACCGCCGCCGTCATGGGCGCGCCGCGAACAGTTGGGGCCATGTGGTCACCGGCGTCTCGCTGTCCGGCAGCAGGGTCAGGCCCGCCTCCTGCGCCGTGCGGATCAGCCAGTCGCCGGCGAACCACAGGCAGAGCCGCAGAAGGTGGATGTCGTCCGTACCCGGAAACGTCTTGGCCCAGCGGTGGCCGTCGATCTCGACCCAGAACCGGCCCAGCAGATGGTCATCAAGCTCGACGTGCTCATAACCTTCAACGTGCGCGAAGGTCCAGAACTCGCGCGCGCCCATCCGGATGCGGACGGACGCCTCGCAGCGGTCGCCGTCCGCGTCCAGATAGGGGATGAACCGGGGCCCGATCACCCGGGGCCGGTGCGGCCATCTCACATAGGTAAACGGCGGCCGCATCGCCCTGCTCCCATCCCCACGACACAAGTTTAGCGGGATGAGAACAAAGTGGCAACTCTTGAGTGCGCCAGCGCCCCGCCGTCCGCTCCATCCGCCATCCGGGCCTGGCGCGGCCGTTGATCGAAACGGGGATATGCTCCTGCCGGAGCGGGGTGGAAGGCCGGCCCCTTAGCGCCCCGAAATTCGCCTCCCATAGTTCCCATTTTGGGTAATTTGGCGCGCTCGCTATGGAGTTCGGCGACAAATCAGAAGTTATAGATGGCCGGCGCGATCAGCGACTCTCCTGACCGCGCCGCACCCAAGACAGGTCCTGCCGAAAGAATGGCCCAGGAGACGCTTACATGTTCGGAATGATTCATCGATCTGCGCGGGACATGATCCTCGAGCAGTTCGGGGCTCAGGCCTGGGAGCAAACCCTGACCGCCGCGGATCTCGATGATGCCATTCTGGTCAGCGTCCAGGCCTATCCCGACGATGTGACCTTCAGACTGATCGGCGCTGCGGCCGCGACGGCAGGTTTGACGGTCGAAGAGACCCTTCACGCCTTCGGCCGTCACTGGATACGGGCGGCCGGTCAAGGCCCCTATGCCGGCGTGCTCAAAATCCTTGGCGCGTCGCTGCGGGAGTCGCTGCAGAACCTCGACCAGATGCATGCCAGCATTCAGATCGCCATGCCCGCGGCGCAGCTCCCGCAGTTTTCGGTCCTGTCAGAAGACCATCAGACCATCCGCCTGGCCTATTATTCAAAGCGGGCGGGGCTGGAAAACTTCGTCTGCGGCCTGCTCGACGGCATGCTGGAGAAGTTTGCGACACCCGGGAGTGTCGAGTTCAGCGGCCAGGACGGCGCTGCCCGGATCTTCACCATCAGGCTCGCGGAGCCAGATGCCCCGTGAGCCAGAGCTTTGAAGTCACGAGCCAGCAGCTGGACAACCTGTTCCCCTGCTACCTCCTGACGAACGCCCGGCTAGAGATCCAGAGTGTGGGCCCATCGATCACGCGCCTATTGCCGGGCGCTGTCGCGGGGACAGCCCTGGAGAGCCTGTTTGTCGTCGAGCGACCGATCACGGGCCTGGATCCGGTCACGGCCGCCCGCAACAAGGCCGCCATTCAGCTTCGGTCCCGCGATGGCGGCATACACCTTGCTGGATCCGTGATCGAGCTGGCGCAAGGCTACCTGTTCTGCCTGGCCCATTCCATCCGGGCCGCGTCCACTTGGGCGGAACTGGGATTGACCGTCGCGGACTTCTCCCAGGCGGATCAGTCCCTGGCCATGGGTACGGCGGTGGCCATGCAGTCGGTGCTGATGGCCGACATGATCGACCTGGTCGCAAGCCTGCGGACGGCCCGGAATGACGCAGAGGCGGCCAACAGGGCCAAGTCGACCTTTCTTTCGGTCATGAGCCACGAAATCCGGACACCCCTGAACGGCATTCTCGGCATGACCCAGGCGATGCTCCAGGACGCGATCGACGAACGCCAGCGGTCGAGGCTGGATATTGTTCAGCGATCCGCTGAATCCCTGCTGGCCATTCTCAACGATCTGCTCGACCTGTCGCGGATTGAAGCGGGGCAAATGTCCCTGGAGGCGATCGCCTTTGATATGGGCGATCTGCTCAGCGGCGCCTATGCCGCCTTTACTGCCCTTGCCAACAAGAAGGGCCTGTCCTTCACCCTCGACATCTCCGCCGTTGAGGGCCGCTATAGCGGCGACCCGACGCGAATTCGGCAGATCGCCTACAATCTGATTTCGAACGCCATCAAGTTCACCGAGTCTGGACGCGTCGGACTCAAGGCCCGCTCGACCCAGGACGGCCTGGAACTGGCCGTGTTTGATACGGGCGTGGGCATAGAGCCTGAGATGCTCAACGCGATCTTCGAGCAGTTCCGCCAGGCGGACGTCTCGATCAACCGACGATTTGGCGGTACCGGGCTTGGCCTGGGGATCGCCCGCAACCTCGCGGTCCTGATGGGCGGCTCGATCACGGTTGAGAGCGTTCCCGGAAAGGGCTCGACCTTCACCCTTCTCCTGCCAATCCCGCGCACCGAAGAGGGCGAGCCAGCGGCCGTCGAGCCGGTTATGGACACAACGGAGTGGCAGAGAACGCTGCGGATTCTCGCTGCCGAGGACAATGAGATCAACCGACTGGTGCTACGCACCCTGCTGGAGCCAGCCTGCGCCACGTTGACGGTGGTCGAAAACGGTCAGCAGGCGGTGGAAGCCTGGAGCCTGCAGTCCTGGGATGTGATCCTGATGGACATCCACATGCCGGTCATGGGCGGCCTGGAGGCCAGCGGCGCCATACGGGAAAAGGAGCGCCTGACCGGTCGACAGGTCACGCCCATCATTGCCTTGACGGCCAACGCCATGGCCCACCAGCTCGAGGACTATGAGCAGGTTGGGATCACCGCCACGGTCGCCAAGCCGATACAGTTGGCGGTGCTGTTCTCGACCCTTTCAGAGGTGCTGCCCGGCTGACGCCGATCCGTCTGGATCAGGACGGCTTGGACCGCGCAACGAAGTCAGGCCCGGGCCGTTCAGTCCGGTGTTAGTGTGGTCGCCGGGCGCCCGGCGGGGGAAAAGGCATGAGCATGACCCTGAGACGCATGGCCATGACCGCAGTGTTTGCGGCAGTCTTTCTGGGAACTGTGGCCATGGCCGTTGAAGAACCTGCCTTTAAGGTCGTCGTCCACGAGGGCGACTTTGACGTTCGCGACTATCCCGCCCTGGTGGTCGCCGAAGTCACCGTCAGCGGCGATCAGAAAGAGGCGGCCAGTCGCGGCTTTCGACTGCTGGCCGGCTATATCTTCGGCGGCAACAGGACGCGCCAGAGCATCGCCATGACCGCCCCGGTTGCCCAGGCGCCGGCCGGTCAGACCATCGCCATGACAGCGCCGGTCACCCAGACCCAAAGCGCCGGCCAATGGGTCGTGAGGTTCACCATGCCCAGCCGCTACAGCCTGGAAGCCCTGCCTGAGCCCAACGACCCCCAGGTGAAGCTTCGCCTCATGCCGCCGTCCCGCCTGGCGGTGCTGCGCTTCTCGGGCCTGGCCGGAGCGGACACGGTCGAGGCCAAGACCGCTGAACTGAAGAAACGCCTGTCGGCCCGCCAGCTGCGGGCGACTGGGCCCGCCTCGCTGGCGCAGTACAATCCGCCCTGGACCCCGTGGTTCATGCGCCGCAACGAAGTGATGATCCCCGTCGCCCCTTAGCGGTCTCAGCCAAAAATGCGGACAATGCACCAGTAGGCGGCCGTGACCCCGATCCCATAGGCGGCGCAGCGCTGAAAGAGGCGGCGGTGTTGCGGGGCGAAGCGGCGGATCAACTCCAGCACCAGCAGTCCGGCCCCGACGATGATCAGCTGCCCGATCTCGACGCCGATATTGAAGGTCAGCAAGGCGGTGGGGACCTCGCGCTCGGGCATGCCGATCTCGGCCAGGGCCCCGGCGAACCCGAAGCCGTGCAGCAGCCCGAAGGCGAAGGCCACCAGCCAGGGGGCCCGTTCCGACAGGCGCGGCGGCCCCTCGGGCCGTGACTTCACGATCTCGACGGCCAGGAACACGATCGACAGGGCGATGCAGATCTCCACCGGCTGACGCGGCAGGCTGATCAGGTTCAGGGACGTGGCGACCAAGGTCAGGGAATGGGCGACGGTGAAGGCCGTCACGGTCTTGGCGATCCTCATCCCGCCGCGCAGCAGCAGCACCAGGCTCAGGACGAACAGCAGGTGATCATAGCCGGCCAGGATGTGTTCGACGCCGAGCACCAGATAGGTCCGGGCCACCTGCAAGCGGTCGGGCGCCGCGCGCACCTCCATCAGCGGCCGGTCGGCCGTGAGGCGGCCGACCTGAACGGGACGCCCCAGCGGCGCAATCCGCACCAGGGCGTCGGTGAAGGTCGCGTCCAGCCCGGTCAAGCCGACGGCCTGGCCGGCCAGCCCTCGGGGACAGTCGAAGGTTGCCACCTCGACCAGCGCCCCAGCGACCAGCTCGCGCGAGGGCGGCTGCAGCCGGCAGTCCGCCGGCAGGCTGGGCGCCGCGTGGGTCGCCAGACCGCCGCGGATCGGCGCCTTCCAGACCATCCGCCAGGCCGAGGGCGAGGTCTGGGTCAGCTCCAGATAGCCGGGCCGCAGATCGTCAGCCTGGGCCACGCCGGCAAGCATGAGCCAGGCCAGAACCAGGACGGCCAGACGCGCCAAGGTCATTTGGGCCGCGCAATGACGACGTCATAGCCCTTGAGCAGGTCCTGATAGGCCTTGGCCTCCCGCTCGGCGCGGGTGGCGGCGCGCCAGTCGTTCTCGACCGCCTGACGCACCTGATCCAGCTCTGGCGGCGGCCCCAGCTTTACGGCGGTGACCTTGACCACGTGCAGACCAAAGCCGGAGGCGACGGGACCCGTCCAGCGGCCGATCGGCGCGCGCAACAGCCCCCTGGAGAACGCCTCACCAAACTGCCTGTCCACCTCGGAGCGGGAGGCCTCGGACAGGACGGTCGGCAGCGACAGGGGCTGTCGAAGCTGAGCCGGCGAGGCCCCGGCCGCCAGGCGGCTGAGGATCGTCGCGGCCCTGGCCTCGGCGGCGTCGCGGTCGGTGGCCGAGCCGACATAGATCTGCTGGAAGCTGAGCTTCGGATCCTGGACGTAGAGCGCCGGGCGGGCCTGCATCCAGGCCTTCAGGACGTCATCGCCCGGGGTGACGCTTTCCAGCTGGTCGGCGGCCAGGAACTCCATCTTCGAGCGCAGCCGCCGCCGGATCACCGGGTCGTCGCGATCCAGACCCAGGGCGAGGGCCTCGCGATAATAGACCTCCTCCTGGACATATTCGCCGATCAGGCCGTCCAGCTCGGCCGGGGTCGGCGGGCGATGCCAGGTCTGCATCCACAGGGTGACGATGCGCTGGACCCGCGCCTCGTCGACCACGATGCGGCGCTCGCCCGGATCGGGACCGCCGCCGCCCAGGGCGAAGACCATGAAGATCACGGCCCCGGCCAGCAGGAACTGCACCAGGGGCTCGCGCAGCCCCTGGTGCAGGCGTTCGCGCAGCGTCATCCGTCAGCCCTTGGGCGTGTACCAGATCGGCGAGCTATAGGCCCGCTCCTGGTCCTTCATCCGCACCTCCGGGCCCATCTTCACCTTGTAGCGGACGGCGTCATAGGCCACCCAGCGCGGGGTCGGGATCTCCATCACCCGCACATAGTAGAAGGCCTTCAGGGTCGGGTCGAAATCGGGGTCGGTCCACACCGTGGTCAGCTCCGGCGCGCCGATGGTGTTGGCATAGGTGGCGGTGGCCAGATCGACGGTGTCGCCGACCGAAGGGACCTTGCCGGCTGTCATCGCCCGGCGGGCCGGGTCGCTCCAGACCACGTCATAGATCTGCTCGCGGGTGACGCCGGCCTTGTCGACCCAGCCCTTGACCATCTGGACGCGATCCAGATTGGCCCCGACCGGGTCCTTGAGGGCCGAGACGATGAACACCGGAGCCTTGCCGGCCCCCGCCTTGAGATCGCCGCCCATCGGCACGCCGCGGGCATAGCCGGCCTTGACCCAGTTGGTCTTCAGGTCGTTGGCCGTGAAGTCCCAGCCGCCGAACACCCGCACCTGCATGCGCGGGCCGGTCGAGGCGTAGACCTCGCGCCGCATCATCGCATCGAAGATCGCCGCGCGGGTATTGGCCTTGGCCCAGACCGCAGCATAGCCGCCCGCCAGATAGTGCTGGCCGGTACGCCCCTCGCGCGTGCCCAGATTCTGCGGCTCCGTCGCCCGGCCGGCGCGCGGCTCGACCCCGGAATGCTTGCCGAAGAAGTTGTCTTCGTCGCCCGTCGCCAGGGCGGTGTGGGAGTCGGTCGAGCCGATCATGCCCATCTTGTAGGGATTGACCCCGGTCTTGTCCTGGATCGCCAGGCCGCGCTTGAGGGCCTCGCGGACATATTCGCCGGCGAACATGTCCGGCGTCTTCTTGGACGACATGGGCAGGTTGCCCAGATCCCAGCCCGCGTCGCCGAAGCTGGCGAACTCATCGTTCGGCGACAGGAAGGGGTGAGACTCGCTGTCGCCCTTGATCTGGGTCGCCTCGACCAGCGGCTCACGGGCCGCGCGGCGGCGGGCATAGTCGGCCGACATCGGGCCGCCGTCCGGACCGGTCAGCTCGAACATCAAGCCGTTGGAGACATTGGAATTGTGCGGAATGGCCAGGGCCTTGCCGCCGGTGGTCTTCTCGTAGCCATCCATATAGTCCCACAGCATCTCGGCCGAGGTGCCAACCAGGGACGAATAGGGCACCACCTTGGAGGCCTCAGCCTTGCCATCGCGGAACATCACCACGCGGTGCAGATTGTCGCCCTTGGGCATCAGGGTATATTCGAAACCCATGAAGGCCGTGAACTTGCCCGGGTCGTTGTAGCGCTCGACGATCGACAGATGGTCGTTCCAGATCGAGCGGGTCGCCTTGGCAGAGCGCTTCGGATCGGTGATGTCGGGCGGCAGCGAGCCGCTGGCGGCGGCGTCGATCAGTTCACCCGTCGCCTTCAGTGAGCCTGCAGGGCCCTCGTGCATCATATCATGCCAGCGAAGAAGCAGCGGATTGCGCAGCAGGAACCGCGGCGCGTCGTAGATCCGGCGCGTGAAGCCCAGGCCATCGGAGTGGTCGGCGATGACCAGAAAGTCCAGCGGCCGGGCCAGCTTGGCCTTCAGGCCGCCGGTCGAGGTCACCTCTTCGCCGCGCGCGAACCGCAGCGCCTCCTCCGAGCCCAGACGCACGCCAAAGCCGAAGGCGTCGACCGAATTGCTGGTGTGCAGGTGGGTGTCGCCCCAATAGACCCGCTCGGGATATTCGGTCTCGACGACCGCTGTCTTGGCGCCCGTCCCCGTTTTTGAACCGACCTTGTCGCAGGCGGCCAGGCCGACGACACAGGCTCCGACGACGACAAGAGCGCCTATGGCCTTCTTCATGATTTTCCCCCGCGCATTTTTTTTGAAGACTAGACCCAGAACCGTATCGGAAGCACGCGGGATTTCAGCGTCTGGGCCTTCCGGCGTGATTTTGGCGCTGCGGTGACGGGTAAGCTGTGACGGTTCGCGCGATCTCCGTCCAACCGCTCGCGCCATGCTGGAAAACCTGACACCAGCAAGGGCCAGGACCACATGAAGGGCCGAAGGACCTGGCCGGATGCATCCCAGAGGCCCCTCGCCCAGCCAGAATCGGGTCCGCCCTCTAACGCGAGGGGATTCGGACCTGTCCCGCCGTCCGCTCCACCAGATCCGCCAGTTCCTCGGCCGCATCCGGCTTGGCCACTGACCGCGCCCCGTCAGACATCCGCGCCAGGCGCTCGGGGTTCTTGAGCAGGGCGTTGAGGGCCCCGGCCATGGCGTCGACGGTCAGCTCGTCCTCGAAGCACACGGCCGCGCCGCCGGCTTCTTCCAGCAGGCGGGCGTTGAAGCGCTGGTGGTCGTCGGCGGCGATCTTCAGGGGGACCAGGATCGAGGGACGGCCGGCGACGGCCAGTTCGGTGCAGGTCGAGGCGCCGGAGCGGCCGATCACCAGGTGCGACTGGCGCAGATAGCCGGCCATGTCGCGGAAGAACGGGGCCACTTCGCAGTCGACCATGGCGTTGCGATAGACCTTGCGGGCGTGTTCCAGGCTCTCGGCGCGGGCCTGCTGGAAGACCTTCAGGCGGCCGCGCATCTCTTCGGGCAGCTTGGCGATGGCCTCGGGGATCAGTTCCGACAGCAAGCGGGCGCCCTGGCTGCCGCCGGTGACCAGGATGCGTAGCTGCACTTCCGGCGGCAGGTAGGGCACGTCGAACAGGGCGCGCACCGGCGGGCGCACGGGGTTGCCGACGACGTGGGCGCGGGCCTTCACGGCGGGGGTAGCCTTTTCCAGGATCGGAAAGGCGCAGGCAACCTCGGTGACGCGAGGGGCCAGGAAGCGGTTGACGCGGCCCAGCACCGCGTTCTGCTCGTGGATCACCGTGGGGCGGCCCTGGGTCAGGGCGCCCAGCAAGGCGGGAAGTGCGGGATAGCCGCCGAAACCCACCACCACGGCCGGGTCCAGGCGCTTGAAGGCTGATCTCGCCTGCAGCACGCCCTGGGCGACGACAAAGCCGGCCTTGAGCATGCCGATCGGATCGCCGGCCTTGGCCGTGGCGGCCGACAGGGCCAGGCGTTCCTCGGCGGGGAACTTGTCGGCATAGATCGCGCCGCGATCATCGGTGGCCAGCACCACGCGCCAGCCTCGGGCCCCGAGGGTTTCGGCCAGGGCCTGGGCAGGGAACATGTGACCGCCGGTACCCCCGGCGGCGACGACAACAAGCTTGCTCATGTCAGTTGAACGCGCCGCCCTGGGTAAACTCGCCAGAGGGGCCATAGGCGCCGGGGCGCTTGCGCAGCAGGGCCAGGGCCAGGCCCAAAGTCAGTCCCATAGCCAGCATCGACGATCCCCCGTAGCTGATGAACGGAAGCGTCATGCCCTTGGTCGGGATCATGTTCAAGTTCACCGCGATATTGATCATCGCCTGCTGGCCCACCAGCACGAACAAACCGGCGGCGGCGACCTGCTCGAAGGTGTCGTTCAGCTTCATGGCCTTCATCATGCCGCGCACCACTACGAAGGCGAACAGGCCGATCAGCGACAGCGAGAACACCAGGCCATATTCCTCGGCGGCGACCGAATAGATGAAGTCGGTGTGCAGGTCGGGCACGTGGCGCTTCATGACCCCCTCGCCCGGCCCGCGTCCGAACAGGCCGCCGGCGTTGATGGCCTCGGCGGCGCGGGTGATCTGGTGGGTGTCGGCCTGGTCGGGGCTGAGGAACTTCTGTACCCGGGCATGCACGTGGTCGAACAGGAAATAGGTCGAGAACAGTCCCGCCACCGCAACCCCGCCCAGGCCCATGATCCAGCTGATCGGCACCCCGGCCATCCAGAAGGCGGCCCCGAAGGCCACGGTGATCAGCACGGTCTGGCCCACATCGGGCTGGATCAGCAGCAGGCCCACGGCGATGGCGTACAGCAGGAAGGCGATCGACACCCCGGGCACCCCCTCGCCCTTCTGACCCTCGGCGAACATCCACGAGACCAGCACGATCAGGGCCGGCTTCATGAACTCGGACGGCTGCAGGGTGAAGCCGGCGAACTGCACCCAGCGGGTGGCGCCCTTGGCGTTGTGGCCGATGAACGGCAGGGCGATCATCACCGCGATGGCCGCTACATAGACGAAGAACGCCGTGCGCCGCACGCCCTTGGGCGACAACATCGAGGTCCCAAGCAGGATCACCGCCGAGGCGCTGGCGAAGACGCACATCCGCAGGGCGAAATGGAACTGGTCGTCGATGCCGATCCGCTGGGCCGCCGCCGGGCTGGAGGCGAACGACAGCAGCACGCCCAGGGTGACCAAAATCGCCGTGGCGCCCAGCAGCCAGCGATCAGTCGTCCACCACCAGATGCCGATCGCCGTGCGGTCGGTGCGGGCAAAGGCGTGGGTGGTCTGGGTCGACATGCCCGGAGAGTCGGCGCGCAAGGTTAATCGAACATTGCTGCAGCGCTTGTCGGCGGGGGATATGCGGCGAAAGGCGGCGGACTTTTCGCCTGTGGATGGGCCGGCGGCGGCGCGCTAAGGGTGAAGCCGCTGTTTGCCGCCCGAGGATGACGATGAAAGACGCCTGGATCGCCCGCCGAAGCCTGCTGGTCGGGGCCGGACTGTTGCTGGTCAGCCCGCTGTCGGCGCACGCGCAGAGCGCCAAGCCCCGGGTGGCGATCGAGACCGCGCTGGGCGTGATCGTGGTCGAGCTGGAAGACAAGAAGGCGCCGATCACGGCGGCCAACTTCCTGCGCTATGTCGACAAGAAGAAGTTCGACGGCGGCAGCTTCTATCGCGCCTCGCGGGCCCGGGGCGCGCCGGCCAACGGCTCGATCCAGGCCGGCCCCTCGATCCGCACCCGCCGCTTCGCGCCCATCGCCCACGAGAGCACGAAACTGACGGGGATCAGGCACAAGGCCGGGACCCTCTCGATGGCCCGCAACGAGCCGGGCAGCGCCACGGCCGACTTCTTCATCTGCGCCAGCCCGATGGCCTATCTCGACGCCAAGCCCGGCGCCCCCGGCGACAACCAGGGCTTCGCGGCCTTCGGCACGGTGGTCAAGGGCATGGACGTGGTGAGGAAGATCCTGGCCTCGAAGACGGACGGCGTGCCGCAGAACCCCAGCATGAAGGGCCAGATGATCAATCCGCCGGTGGGGATTGTGGGGGTGAAAAGGGTTTAGGGGGCGCGAAGCCCCACTCCGCCCCCTCCTCTCCCGTCATTCCCGCCCTTGTGGCGGGAACCTCTCTATCCGCCGCAGGTGCGGAAGGGGCGAAGGGCGCGCGCACTTCGCCGGCGCTTCGCGTGCGGCTGAACCAGGGGTTCCCGCCACACGGGCGGGAAAGACGGTTGATAAGGTTGAGCTTCGCAAGACAGGCCCAGCGACCAGGCCGCGCCCTGAAACCCTTGGAGGCGAGCTTGCTCTGGCTGACGGCCGCCCCCAGCTACCCCCGCGCCGCCTTAGCCCCGATCTTCCCCAACCCCTCAACCGCCGCCCGGAACGCCTCGCCCCGAGCCTCAAAGTCCGCGAACTGGTCGAACGACGCACAGGCCGGCGACAGCAGCACGATGGCGTCCTCACCAGAATCCATCGCGTCCGAGAACGCCGCCGCCGTGGCCACCTCGATGCTCCCGCACAGCCGCACCGGGGCCTTGCCCTCCAGCGTGGCGGCGAAGTCTTCAGCGGCGTCGCCGATCAGATAGGCCTTCTCGACGCGCGGGAAGAGGTCGTGCAGGTCGCTGATGCCGCCGGCCTTGGGCACGCCGCCGGCGATCCAGTAGAACTTGGGATAGCTGCTCATCGCCTGGCGGGCGGCGTCGGCGTTGGTGGCCTTGCTGTCGTTGACGAAGCGCACGCGGCCGATCTTGCCGACCGTCTCCATGCGGTGGGCCAGACCCGGGAAGGTCATCAGGCCCTCGACCACGTCATGGGCCGGGATGCCGATGGCGGTGGCGGCGGCATAGGCGGCGCAGGCGTTTTGCCAGTTGTGACGGCCCGGCAAACTTCTGGCCCGAAGGAGATCGGCCATCTCGGTGACCCGGTCGCCGGTGGCGTCATACAGCACGCCCTGCAGGGCGTAGACGCCCCGGCCCATGGCCTTGCCGGCGCTGATCGGCCAGATGGTGCGGCGGTTGGCGGCGGTGATCTCGGTGCAGATCTGCTGGCACCAGGGATCGTCGACGCCGATGATGGCGGTGTCGCCCTTGCCCTGATTGAGGAAGATCCGGCGCTTGGCCGCGATATAGCCGTCCATGCCGCCATGACGGTCCAGGTGGTCGGGCGAGATGTTGAGCAGCACCGTGGCGTCGGCCTTGAGGCTGCTGGTCAGGTCCAGCTGGTACGAAGAGAGTTCCAGCACATAGACGGCGCCGCCGTGCATGTCTTCCAGGCCCAGCACGCCGGCGCCGATATTGCCGCCGATGCGGGTGTCGCGGCCGGCCGAGGCGCACAGGTGGCCGATCAGGGCCGTGGTGGTGGATTTGCCGTTGGTGCCGGTGATGGCGATGATCTTGGGCCGCTTGTGCGGCGGGGCGGCATTGACCGTGCGGGCGAAGAGCTCGATGTCGCCCAGGATCTCGACCCCGGCGTCGCGGGCCATCTTCACCGTCCAGTGCGGCTGGGGATGGGTCAGGGGCACGCCGGGCGACAGCATCAAAGCCGAGAACAGGCTCCAGTCGGCCGAGCGCAGGTCGACGACCTTGAAGCCCTCGGCCATGGCGGCGTCCTGGCTGGCGGGGTTCTCGTCCCACACCGCCACATTGGCCCCGCCGGCCACGAGGGCGCGCGCGGCCGTCAGGCCGGTGCGGCCCAGGCCGAACACCGCGACGGTCTTGCCCTCGAAACCACGGACGGGGATCATGATCTGGCTCCCTATCTCAGCTTGAGGGTGGCGAGGCCGACGAAGGACAGCATCATCGCCACGATCCAGAAGCGGATCACGACGGTGGATTCAGGCCAGCCCAGCTTTTCGAAATGGTGGTGGATCGGGGCCATCAGGAACACCCGCTTGCCGGTCTTCTTGAAGTAGCCGACCTGGATGATGACGCTGAGCGCCTCGGCCACGAACAGGCCACCGACAATGCCCAGAACCAGCTCGTGCTTGGAGCACACGGCGATCGCGCCCAAGGCGCCGCCCAGGGCCAGCGAGCCGGTGTCGCCCATGAAGATCTTGGCGGGGGGCGCGTTGTACCAGAGGAAGCCCATGCCCCCGCCGATGATCGCGCCGCACAGCACGGCCAGCTCGCCGACGCCGGGCGCGAAGTGCAGGTTGAGATAGTCGGCGAACTTGTAGTTGCCGACCAGATAGGTGATCAGGCCGAAGGTGGCCGCCGCGATCATCACCGGCACGATGGCCAGGCCGTCCAGCCCGTCGGTCAGGTTCACGGCGTTGGAGAAGCCGGCGATGGTGACGGCGGCGAAGGCCACGTAGAACCAGCCGAGATTGATCACCAGCGTCTTGAAGAACGGGAAGACCAGGCTGGTCTCCATGCCCGGCGCCATGTCTGCCTTGGGCGCATACAGGATCAGCAGCACGGTGGCGGCGATGGCGACGACGAACTGGGCGACCAGCTTCTGGCCGCTGGAGAGACCGGCCGTGGTCTGCTTGGTGACCTTGGCGTAGTCGTCCATGAAGCCCAGCACGCCGTAGCTGCCGGTGATCAGCAGCACCACCCAGACATGGATGTTGCGCAGGTCGGCCCACAGGATGGCGCCGACGAACAGGCCGGCCAGGATCATGAAGCCGCCCATGGTGGGCGTGCCGGCCTTTTCGGTGATGTGGCGGGCGATGCCGTCGGTGCGGATCGGCTGGCCCTTGCCCTGGCGGGCCTTCATCCAGCGGATGAAGCGCGAGCCCATGGCGACGGCGACGATATAGGCCGTCAGCATGGCCATGCCGGTCCTGAAGGTCAGGTACTTCAGCAGGTTCAGCAGCGGCACGTGCTCTTGGCCGCGCGCCAGCCATTCATACAGAAAATACAGCATCAGCCCCGTCCCCCAAGATCAAGCGCCGCCAGAGCCTTGGCGAGAACGCCAGCCCTGGAGCCATTCGACCCCTTAACCATCACCACGTCGCCCGGCCGGATCGCGGCCGTCAGTTCCGTCGTTAACTTTTCGGTAATCTCCGCGTAGCCGCCCCGCCGAGTCGGCGGAAGCGCCTCCCACAGTGATTTCATGTGGACGCCTGCCAGAAAGACAAGATCGACGTTGGCGGCGTCCAGCGGGCCTGCAAGCTCGGCGTGAAACCGGGCGCTGCCCTCGCCCAGTTCGAGCATGTCGGTCAAAACGGTGATCCGCCGGCCCGCAACCTTGCGCGCGCCCAGCGTCGTCAGGGCCGCCTGCATCGAGACCGGATTGGCGTTGTAGCTCTCGTCGACCAGGGTGAAGGCGCCGCCGTCGATCTTGACGATCTTCTCGGCGCCGCGCCCCTCGATCGGCTCGAAGCTGGCCAGGGCCTGCAGGGCGATGTCGCGCGAGACGCCCAAGGCTTCCAGCATCAGCAGCACGCACAGGCTGTTGGGGCCCCAGTGGACGCCGGTCTGCAGGATCGGAAAGCTGATCGCCTCGCCGCGCAGCTTGACCGAAACCGTCGCGCCGCCGGCGTGAACGTCGAAGCCGGTCAGCTGAGCGGTGACGCCCTCCTGAGAGCCGAAGCTCCAGATGGTGGCGCCGGCCTTCTTGGCCTCTTCGCTCAGCAACTCAAACCAGGGATTGTCGGCGTTCAGCACCGCCACGCCCTCGGGCTCCAGGCCGGCGAAGATTTCGGCCTTGGCGCGGGCGACGCCCGCCTCGCCGTCGGCGAAGTTCTCCAGGTGCACGGGGCCGACGGTGGTGATGGCCACGGCGTGCGGACGGATCATTCGCGACAGCGGCACGATCTCGTCGGCGTGGTTCATGCCCACTTCGAATACGGCGCGCTCGGTGTCGCGCGGCATGCGGGCCAGGGTCAGGGGAACGCCGATGTGGTTGTTGTACGACTTGACCGAAGCGTGGGCCTTGCCGGCCAGACGCAGGCCGGCCTCGACCGCGCGGGTGACGCTGGTCTTGCCGACCGAGCCGGTGATCGCCCCGCGACGGGCCTGAGGGGCGCGCAGGCGGGCCGCCTCGCCCAGACGCTCCAGACCCCGGAAGGTGTCCTCAACCAGCACCGCCGGCACCGGCACGGGCTTGGAGACGAGCGCGCCGGCCGCGCCCTTGTCATTGGTCTGGACCACGAACTCATGGCCGTCGCGCGCGCCGGTCAGGGCCACGAACAGGTCGCCCGGCTCGATGCTGCGGCTGTCGATCGAGACGCCGGTGGCCGAGAAGTCCTGCGTGACCTTGCCGTCGGTGGCGGCGGCGATCTCTTGGGCGGTCCAGAGGGGCTCAGACATCAGCCATCTCCAGCGCGGCGAGGGTCTCGGTGACATCGTCGAACGGGTGGTTCACGCCGGCCACCAGCTGGCCCTGCTCGTGACCCTTGCCGGCCACCACCAGCACGTCGCCTTCGACCATCTGGGCGGCGGCGGCGCGGATCGCGGCGCGGCGGTCGCCGATCTCGGTGGCGCCGGGCGCGGCGGCCAGGATGGCGGCGCGGATCGAGGCGGGCTCTTCCGAGCGCGGATTATCGTCAGTGACGATGGCCACGTCGGCCAGCCGCGCCGCGATCTCGCCCATCAGCGGCCGCTTGCCGCGATCACGATCACCGCCGGCGCCGAACACCACGATCAGCTTGCCGGCCGTGTGAGGGCGCAGGGCCTGCAGGACGGTCTCCAGACCATCGGGCGTGTGGGCATAGTCGACATAGGCCTCGCCGCCCCGGGCGCCGCGACCCACGCGCTGCAGACGTCCGGCCGCGCCTTCCAGGCTCTCCAACGCTTTAAGCACGGCGGCGGTTTCCTCGCCGGTGGCGATGCACAGGCCAGCCGCGACCAGCACGTTGCTGGCCTGGAACCCGCCGGCCAGCGGCAGTTCGACGGTGTAGGTCTTGCCCGCCGCCTCGACCGTCAGGGTCTGGCCGTGCGGGGTCAGGGCGCGCGAGACGAGCTTGAGCCCCTGCCCTTCGTCGCCGACGGAGAACACGCTCTGGCCGGAGGTCACGGCCGCTGCGGCGAAGACGCCGAAGGCGTCGCTGTCACTGTTCAGCACCGCTGTGGCGCCCATCGGCAGCAGGGCGTCAAACAGGCGCAGCTTGGCGTCGCGATAGCTGTCCATCGAGCCGTGATAGTCCAGGTGATCCTGGGTGAAGTTGGTGAAGCCGGCGGCCTTCAGGGTCACCCCGTCCAGGCGGCGCTGATCCACGCCGTGCGACGAGGCCTCGACCGCCAGGTGGGTGACACCCTCGCGCGCCAGACGCGCCATCATCTCGGCGACATCGGCCGCGTCGGGGGTGGTGAGGCCGGGAGGGGTCAGTTGCTGGTCCGCAGCACCGGGCCCGCCGACCACGACGCCCAGGGTTCCCATGCTGGCGGCCTTGTGACCGAGTCGCGCGAAGATCTGGCGACAGAAGCCGGCCACCGAGGTCTTGCCGTTGGTGCCGGTGATGGCGATGCAGGTCGCCGGCTGGGCGCCCCAGAACGCGGCCGAAGCCAGGGCATAGGCGCGGCGCGGATCCTCGACCTTCACGGTCGGGACCGAAAAGGTCTCCATGCCGACCGGACCCAGCACGGCGGCGGCTCCGGCGGCGATGGCCCCGGGGGCGAAGCTGGCGCCGTCGACTTTCGTGCCCGGCAGGGCGGCGAACAGGGTTCCGGGCCCGACCTTGCGGCTGTCGGCCGTCACCCCGGTGATCACCGGACTTTCGGGCAGGTCGCGGCTGAGAAGGTCGGAAAGCGTCTTGGTCACAGGCCGGTTCCGGGGCTGGTGTTTTGCGAGTTGGAGACGGTCAGGATCTGCGGCTTGCGATGCACGCCCAGGAACGGGGCGATGCGCTCGATTACCTTGCCGGCTGCGGGAGCAGCGACCCAGCCGCCGGTCGAGAAGCCGGAGGTGCGGGCGTTGCCCTTGGGCTCATCCAGCAGGATCAGCACGAAATAGCGGTCGGCCTCCAGCGGACCGTCGGTCGGGAACACCGCCGCGAAGGACGAGACCTGGCGCTGGTGGTTATAGGCCTTGAGGGCCGGATCGTACTTCTCGCCGGTGCCGGTCTTGCCACCCACCGACAGGCCGGCCACGTCGGCCTTGCCGCCGCTGCCGCCTTCGCCGGGAATGACATTGGCCCGCATGATCCGCAGCATCTGCTGCGAGGTTTCCTCGGTCAGCACGCGCGGACCTTCGGGCCGCACGCCCTGGGCCAGTTTGCGGATGGTCAGGGGCGGACGGGCGCCGCCGTTCAGCAGCGGGCCCATGGCCTCGGCCAGGGCCAGGGGCGTGATGTTCATGCCGTGGCCAAACGAGGTGGAGGCCACGGCGTCCTCGTCCCACTTGCGCGGGGTCAGGGGGCGGGCTGATTCCAGCAGCTCGATCTTGGCCGGCTTGGTCAGGCCCAGATTGGTGAAGTACTGGCTCAGCCGCTGGGCCCCGACGCCGACCGCCAGCTTGGCGGTGCCGATGTTGGACGAGTGCTTGAACACCTCGACCAGGGTCAGGATCGCCTTGGCGGCGTGGTAGTCGTGGATCGTCCGATAGCCCAGCTTGTAGGGCTCGCGGGCATCGAAGGTCGAGGTCGGGGTGGCGACGCCGGTATCCAGGCCGATGGCCACGGTAAAGGCCTTGAAGGTCGAGCCCATCTCGTACACCGCGCCGGCCGCCCGGTTCAGCTTCTGGTCGTCGGTGGCGGTCCCGGCCTTGTTGGGATCAAAGTCGGGATAGCTGGCCATGCCCAGGATTTCGCCGGTGTGGACATTGGTCACCAGGCCAACTGCGCCGCGCGGCTGGAACTCTTGCGCAGCCTTGCGCAGTTCGTCTTCCAGGGCGGCCTGCACGCGGATGTCGATCGACAGGACGGTGGGACCACCGCCGCCGGCCGCCTGCCGGATCGGCTTGTCCAGAGCCCGCTCGGCTCCGGCCAGACCCTTGCCGCCGCTGTCGACGAAACCGACCAGATGAGCGGCGGTGGCGCCCAGCGGATAGACGCGGCGGCCCTGCTCCTCGAACGAGATGCCCGGCAGACCCAGGTTGAAGATGGCGTCCTTCTGATCAGGCGTCAGGCCGCCCAGCAGGAAGGTGCGACGGTCCCCGAACACGACCTTGTCCAGGCGCTTGGCGGGCACTTCGGGCAGGGCCCTGCCGAGCGCGCGACGCGCTTCGGGCTTGTCCCAGACTTCCTTGGGGTCGACGTACAGGGCGTAGTGGGTCAGGTCGACGGCCAGCAGACGGCCACCCCGGTCCACCAGATCGCCCCGCGCGCCCTCGGTCGAGGCCAGATAGCCCGCGCCCTTCCCGGCGTTGGAGAACACAGCCGAAAAGCTTGCCCCCAGGGCCAGACCCACGAAGCACAGGCCAAAGAAGGCCATCACGAAGAAGATGCGGATACGGGTGTCGTCTTCGGGCTTGGCGGCGGCGCGCGAGCGCTCGAAGGCGTGTTCCAGGCGCCAGACGCGCTCGATCAGCCAGCGCCAGGCGCCGGGCTGAAAGCCGGACGGGCCTAGGTTGGAGAGGCTCATCGCGGGCCCTCCCGTTTCGGCGCGGGCGAGGTCGGGACGTCGTCCGGCGCCGGCTCGGGCGCGTCGGCGGCCAGGGTGTCGGACGCCACAGGCGCGGCGTGAAGTTCGACAGGCGCGGGCGGCGCACGGTTGCGGGCCACGTCGATCAGGGCGTCCTCGGTCGTCTCGCGAGCGGCCGGAACGGACTGCAGCCCCATGGCCAGGGCCAGGGCCTCGATGCGGCGGGGCTGCTCCAGATGGGCGACCTCGGCCTCAAGCAGGCGCTTGCGAGCCTGCTCGTCTTCGATCTCGCGCTCGATGCGGGCGATCTCGTTGCGCTCGCGGCCGGCGACCGTCTTGGCCAGATAGACGCCGGTGACCAGGGTCAGCAAAACGCCCAGACCCACGACTTCGACAATGCGAAAGCCGCGAACCCGACGATTGAACAGACCCGAGACGCTCACGACAGATCCACCCAGATCGGCGCGGTCGTGCGGATGGCGGCGCGCAGCTTGGACGAGCGGGCGCGCGGATTGACCGCCAGCTCGGCCTCGCCCGGCGCGATGGCCTTGTTGGCGATCAGCTGGAAGCTGGCCGGCGCACCGGCCGGCGCCTGCGGCAGGTGGCGCGAACCGCCCGGCGTGCGCCCGGCCCGCTCGGCCAGGAAGTTTTTGACGATGCGGTCTTCCAGCGAATGGAAGCTCACCACCGCCAGCCGACCGCCGGGCTTGAGGATGACTTCGGCAGCGGCCAGAGCGGCCTCCAGCTCGGCCAGCTCTTCATTGACCGCGATGCGCAGGCCCTGGAACGAGCGGGTGGCCGGATGCACCTTGGCGCCCTTGCGGCCGCCCAGGGCGCGCTCGATCACATGGGCCAGATCCAGGGTGCGCTCGAACTTGCGCTCTTCGCGGCGGCGCACCAGGAAGCTGGCGATGCGGCGCGAGGCGTGCTCCTCGCCATAGACATAGAGGATGCGGGCCAGCTCGGTGTGGTCCAGGTCATTGACCAGATCGGCGGCCGTCGGACCGGTGTCGCTCATCCGCATGTCCAGCGGACCGTCGCGCATGAACGAGAAGCCGCGCTCGGCCTCGTCCAGCTGCATGGACGAGACGCCGATATCCAGCACCACGCCATCCACCGACTGCGGCTCGAAATGCTCGGCCATCTGCGAGAAGCGGTCTTGCACCAGACGGAAGCGGTCAGCCGGCAGGCCCTGCGCAAAGCGCTGAACGGTCGGGTCGCGGTCAAAGCCCACAACGCTGGCGCCGGTGGCCAGGATGGCGCGGGTATAGCCGCCCGCGCCGAAGGTGCCGTCGATGATCGTCTCGCCCGGCTTGGGGGCCAGGGCGTCAACGATCTCGTTGAGCAGGACGGAGATGTGGGGAGCGGTCTCGGTCATACGCCGCCCAGCCTTGCGGTGCGCTGCTGAACCCGCATGGCCGCAAGACCCTCGCGGGCCAGCTCGCGTTGCGCGGCGCGGTGGGCCTGGAAGGCCTCGCGCGACCAGATCTGAAAACGCTCACCCATACCGACGACAGTCACCCAATCACTCAGACCGAACATCTCGCACAGGTGATCGGGAAGCGTAATGCGACCAGCTGTATCAAAGGAAAGCTTGGCCATGCCGCCCAGCACGCTGGTCTCCAGCGCCGTGCGCACCGGATCGCCGAACTCCAGCTCCTCGATCACGCCCAAGTAACGGTCAAACAAGGCTTTTCCGCCACCCTCCAGGCAATCGGCCTCGATGGAGGGGAAGCAGACCACGCCGTCAAAGGGGCCCGAGATCGCCGCGCGGAAGTCCTGCGGCACAACGATGCGCCGCTTGCTGTCCACCTGCTTCTCGAACGTCGAGAGGAACACCGCGCCCTACCCCTTTAGACCCCGCCGGACGGCGAAGTCCGATCGCCGCCGACCAAACTGGGTTAACATGGGATGAACTGGGAAACAATGACACCAGCGGGCATTTCGCCGCGAAAACAAAGATGTCGCACGGGTCCGTGACTTGTGATCACAAGCCATCAACAGAACATACACGGAACTGTTAAGTGTTGGGGGCGTTCAAAGGCTTGTCCCACAAGGGGTCAAATTGTCCGATGACGGGGGATAGGGGCGCCTGCCCCCTCCCCGCCACAATCAAGACGGGGAGAGACGGACCAGACGGTCTGTAAGCCGGGTTCTGTGCCACCCTTGCCCCGAAAGGCTAAAGTGCGACGATCATTCCTCTGGACCGCCCATTGCTGGACGGTTCTCGCGACCTACCCGAACCCTACTCAGCCAGTGACGGCCTAGTCGACGCGAGGCCGACGCGGGGTCCCTATTCGGTCTTGCTCCAGGCGGGGCTTGCCATGCCGTCCCTGTCGCCAGGTCCGCGGTGGGCTCTTACCCCACCCTTTCACCCTTCCCGCCCTCGAAAGGGAGGAGGTTTGCTTTCTGTGGCGCTATCCCTGGGATCGCTCCCGGCGGGCGTTACCCGCCGCCTTGTCACCGTGGAGCCCGGACTTTCCTCGGCCCTCTTGCGAAAGCCGCGACCGCCCGACCGTCTGGTCCGGGACGGTGTTTGCCGGTTTGGGGGGGCGAGGTCAATTGGCGATGCCTAAACCCTGTCATCCCGGGCGAAGCGCAGCGGAGACCCGGGACCGCCGGAAACGCATGCGCTTGCCGCGGTCTCGGATCAGCGCGCTGCGCGCTTGTCCGGGATGACAGGCTTAGAGGTCCCGCATCAGCTTCGCGATCGGATGCTCCCCCAGCCCCTTGGCCGCACCCAGCCTATCCGCCTCTCCCTTGTTCTGCGACAGCTTGAAGGTCCCCTCCAGCCGGTCGAGGAACAGCCGCCCGCCGATGATGCCGCGCAGCATGGCCTCGAACTTGCCGGGCGCCATCTTGTGGCGGGTCCACAGGGGCTTGGGCGCCAGCCGCGCTTCTTCCTGTTCCGAGAGACTATCGAGCTGGGCGATCAACTCGGCCTCGTCCAGAACGACGACCGAACCTTCGGCTTCGACGGAGAGATAGTTCCAGGTCGGCACCTGGTCGGCGCTCTCGTACCAGTCGGGGCTGACATAGGCGTCGGGGCCGGTCGACAGCATCACGGCCCGGAAGCCCTGCACCAGATGCGGCGCCAGCACGTTGCCGCGCGACAGGTGGAAGTCGATGACCAGCGCGTCGTGCATGTCGCGCACCACGACCGGCGCCTGGGCGACCATCGGACGGCCGCCGACGCTGGCGGCCAGGGTCACGAACGGATGCGCGCGCAGAAAGGCGAGCAGCGTTTCCCGATCCTCGACCCTGAACAGCTGGGCCGGATGCATCAGTCGCCCGCCCGCAGCAACCCCACCAGCCGGGCGCGGGTCTCGCCATCGGCGATGCCGTCGAAGCGGGTCTGCAGCCAGTGGCGCTGGAAGGCGGAAACGATGGTGGTGGTGTGAGCGTCGTACTTGCCGGTCGGGGCGCAGTCATAGCCCAGGCGGGTCAGGCCGGCCTGAAGCGCGAAGACGCCGGTGCCCTCCTCACCCTCGCCCAGCGGCGCGCCGGGCGACGGGGGCGGCTCGATCCACAGGCCGTGACCGGACTCGGCCAGGCGCTTCCACGGGAACAGCTCGCCCGGATCGATCTTGCGGGCCGGGGCGATGTCGGAATGGCCGAGGATCCGGCTGTCGGAGATCATCCAGCGCGAGCGCACATCGGCCAGCAGGTTGATGACCGAGGAAACTTGCGCGTCGGGAAAGGCGCGATAGCCGAACTCGTGGCCGGGATTGACGATCTCGATGCCGATCGAGGCCGAGTTGATGTCCTTGACGCCTTTCCAGAACGCGGCACCGGCGTGCCAGGCGCGGCGTTCTTCGGCCACCAGCCGGAAGATGCGACCATCCTCCTCGACCACATAGTGGGCCGAGACCTTGGCCTCCGGATCGCGCAGGCGCTCGATCGCGGCCTCGCCGGTTTCCATGCCGGTATAGTGCAGGATGACGCAGTCGGGCACGGCCTTGCGGGCGTCGAAATTGGGCGACGGCGCCTCGATCAGCGGCAGGGTCATTGGACGCGGTTCCGGATAGACATCAGCAGGGGCATCACCTGGTTCTTGCGCAGGGCGATGACCAGAACGCCTAGCAAAGCCAGGGCCGCGCCGACACCCATGCGCAGGTCGAAATGATCATGGGTGATCAGGACGCCCAGGGCGATGGTCATCAGCGGCGTCATCAGGGTCAAGGGCGCGATCAGATTGGCCTCGTACTTCTGGATCAGGCCGTAATAGGCCGTGTGCCCCACGACCGAGACCACCAGGGCCGAGAACACCACCGCCGCCACGAACGGCCAGCCGGCGTTGAGCGCCGCCGGAACAGAGCCGGGCTCGGTCACGGCGCTGATCAGGGCCAGGGGCAGGAACGAGGAGAAGCCGACCCAGGCCTGGAACTGCAAGGGTTTGACGCCTTCCATCTGCTTCATCATCACCGCGCCCAGCGAGCCGGTGAAGGCCGCCGCCGCGATCAGCCACAGACCGGCCGACAGCTCCAGCCCATGCGGGCTCCACATCACCACCACCGCCCCGGCCAGGGTCAGGGCGATGCCCAGGCCGCGCTTCCAGCGGATGCGCTCGCCCAGGATGATCACCGACAGGATGGTCGTGAACGGCACGCCCAGCTGGATGATCACCGAGGCGGCCGACGGCGAGGCGGTCTTGAAGCCCATGAACAGCAGCGCGAAATTGCCCGCCCCCATCAGCAGGGCCACCAGGATCAGCCGCCAGACCGGTCGCGGCGCCGGGAGCAGCCACGGCAGGGTGACCAGCGCCACCAGCGCAAACCGCACCGAGGCATAGGCCAGCGGCGGCACGCCCCAGTGGGACACCACGATCTTGGAGATGATGTTGTTGCCGGCCCAGACCAGACAGATCAGGACCAGCACGCCGAAATCGCGCAGGGACATGCCCCGCAATACGCGCGAGAGCCGACCGTGCGCAATGAAAACCGACGCCGCGCCGCACCGCAGCAGTTGACGCTAGGTTGAAACGGTCGTTTGTTGGTGAACACTGATCAGATATCAAGGCGTCCGGAACAGCCGGACCATCCATCAGGGGCGGAATACGGCATGGCCACCGAGCACTTCGACGTTCTGATTGTGGGCGCGGGCCTGTCGGGCATCGGCGCGGGCTATCACCTGCAGGCCAACTGCCCCGGAAAGACCTATGCGATCCTCGAAGGCCGCGAGGCGATCGGCGGCACCTGGGACCTGTTCCGCTATCCCGGCATCCGCTCCGACAGCGACATGTACACCCTGGGCTATTCGTTCAAGCCATGGCGGCAGGCCAAGGCCATCGCCGACGGCCCCTCGATCCTGAACTATGTGCGCGAGACCGCCGCCGAGTACGGCATCGACCAGAAGATCCGCTACGGCCACCACGTCAAACGCGCCAGCTGGTCTTCTGACACCGCCACCTGGACGGTCGAGGCGCAGCACGAGGGCCAGAGCGTCACCGTCAGCTGCAACTTCCTCTATATGTGCGCCGGCTATTACGACTATGCGGCCGGCTATACGCCCGACTTCGCCGGCGTCGAAAGCTTCGGCGGCAAGATCGTCCATCCGCAGTTCTGGCCCGCCGACCTCGACTATGCCGGCCAGAGCGTGGTGGTGATCGGCAGCGGCGCCACCGCCGTCACCCTGGTGCCGGAAATGGCCAAGACCGCCCGCCACGTGACCATGCTGCAGCGCTCACCCACCTATGTGGTCTCGCGCCCAGCCGAGGACGGCATCGCCAACTGGCTGCGCGCCAAGCTGCCGGCCATGACCGCCTATGGCATCACGCGCTGGAAGAACGTGTTGATGCAGATGCTGTTCTTCAACATTGCCCGCAAGAAGCCCGAAAAGACCAAGGAGAGGCTGATCGAGCTGGTGCGCGGCCATCTGGGCCCCGACTACGACGTCGCCACCCACTTCACCCCCAGCTACAATCCCTGGGACCAGCGCCTGTGCCTGGTGCCCGACGCCGATCTGTTCGACGCCCTCAAGGGCGGCAAGGCCTCGGTGGTCACCGACCATATCGACAGCTTCACGCCGACCGGGCTGAAACTGAAGTCCGGCAAGACCCTCGACGCCGACGTCGTGGTCACCGCCACGGGCCTGCAGATGCAGCTGCTCAGCGGCATGGAACTGGTGATCGACGGCAAGGTAGCCGATCTGTCCAAGGCCATGAGCTACAAGGGCATGATGTTCAGCGACGTGCCAAACCTGGCCTCGGCGTTCGGCTATACCAACGCCTCGTGGACGCTGAAGGCCGACCTGACCAGCGAGTATGTCTGCAAGCTGCTCAACCACATGGACCGCAACAGGCTGGCCTTCTGCGTGCCGCGCCTGGACGAGGCCGGCATGGAGGCCGAGCCCTGGCTGGATTTCTCGTCGGGCTACGTCCAGCGGGCCATGGCCAAGTTCCCCAAGCAGGGCGTCAAGAAGCCGTGGAAGGCCTATCAGAACTACGCCCTCGACCTGATGGCCCTGAAGATGGGCAAGGTGGACGACGGGGCGATGACGTTCGAGAAGAAGTCGGTAAAAACGCCGGCCTGAGCCCTCCGCCTGACAATCAAACCGTCGTCATCCCGGGACTTGTTCCCGGGATGACGGCTGTTAGGTCGGCCATCTTCTAGACAACTCCGGCCTTCCTCTCCCCCATCACCACCGCGAAGCTGCCGGCGACGATCAGCAGGCCGCCGGCGCACAGGGCCACGGTCAGGTGGTCGCCAAACAGCATCACGCCGATGGCGGCGCCCATCAGCGGTTCGATATTGATGAACACCCCGGCGCTGGCGGCGCCGACCCGGGCAGAGCCATACTGCCAGGCCGCCGTGGCCAGCAGGGTCGCCACCACGCCCTGACCGATGATGCTGCCCCAGGCGACGGGGCTGAGGTCCAGCTTGGGCGGGCCGTGCATCAGCAGGGCGATGGGCAGGATGGTCGCCGCCGCCACGATCATCGTCACCGCCGGAATGGCCATCGGCGCCTTCACCTTGGGCGCGCGGCGCATGACGATCAGCCAGGCCAGGAAGATGAACAGCGAGCCCACCGACAGGGCCACGCCCAGGGGCGAGCCCGCGCCGTCCGGCTTGCCGGCGATCAGGGCCGCGCCCAGGGTCGCGGCGATCACGCCCGCCCACGAGGCCCGGCTGACGGTCTCGCCAAAGAACCGGGCGCTGATGGCGATCAGGGCCGGCATGGCGCCGACCAGCAGGGCC
The DNA here is from genome assembly GCF_048541825.1 of Caulobacter sp. ErkDOM-C. Lineage (GTDB taxonomy): Bacteria > Pseudomonadota > Alphaproteobacteria > Caulobacterales > Caulobacteraceae > Caulobacter. The sequence continues at coordinate 2,525,149 of NZ_CP183332.1, forward strand.
GCCAGAGTCACGCTGACATGGGCCAGCCCCTCGAACTGCACCAGGAACGCCACGCCATAGAGCGCCCCGGCCAGCAGCACCACAGGCGAGCGGAACAGAGCCCGCGCCTCGGCGGTCATAAGGGCGAAGGGCGCCGCAACCACCGCCGCCGCAGCGAAGCGCAACAGCACCATGTGGGCGGCGTCAGTTTCGCGCAGGACCAGCTTGCCCAGCGGAAAGCCCAGACCCCAGGAGACCCCGGCCAGGACAAGGGCTAGAAAAGCAAAGCGGTTCATGGCGCTTCCTGCCGCATTCGCCGGGGATTGGCGAGGGCAGACCCTGTCAATTCTGATCGCTTGCGACCGCAGCGCCCTTTCCTCCAGCAGGAGGAACACCATGACCGCGCCGTCCTCCTGTCTGGGCGGAATTCTCTTCAGGCTACGTCCAGCGGGCCATGGCCAAGGTCCTCAAGCAGGGCGTCAGGAAGCCTTGGAAGGCCTACCAGACCTACGCGCTGGATCTGATGGCGCTGAAGCTCGAACGCAGGCGGGTGGACGCGCCAGCCAAAGGGGGCCGGGGCTTTCTAATCGAAAGGGTACGCCCCCCAATTGGCTTGCCTCAGGATTTCAGTCCGGGCGAAGCGATGAGGCGACGCCAGGAGCACACTACCCGATCGACAGGACCCGAGTTCAGCTGAACGTCAAAGACTGCGCAGGAGCAACTGCATCGATCTGTAAGCGTCTGGAACACCGAGCGTTTCCAGCCCAACGGACAAGGCGTAAAGCGCATCTGGCGCGTTGGGATCCTCAATACCTGCCTCGCGACATAGGCCGCCGAGATAGGCAAGTCGGCGGGCATCCATTCGGGCGACGGCCTTTGCCACGTCCGGTGACGCCAGCATCCAGGCTCGCAGGGCAGGTTCCAGCGCAGCGCCGCCATGGGACGGGTCATCAAAGCTGACAGCCATCGTGCAGAGTTGCTCCAACCGAGCCCGGGGCGGAGCTAACGGATCGAGCTGAGCGATGACCCCGTCAAAACCACGCTCCTCCCAGAGAAGGATCAAACGGGCCAGATAATCGGGCAAGTCCCTGAAGTGCCAGTAAAACGACCCCTTCGTCGTGCCGAGGTCGCGCGCGATGGCCTCTGCCTTCAGGCCGCTCGGGCCCGAGCTGGCCAAGGCCCGAAACCCGGCCATGAGCCAGTCTTCCGCCGTAAGACGAGGGCGCGATTTCGGATTCATCCTGAAACCATACGGAGGCGTATTGACAGGCGCAAGAGGTACGATCAAAACCATACGCACCCGTATGGAGAATGCCGATGACCTGGACCCGTCTTGCTGCCGCCCTGATGGCGCTCACCTTTTTCATTCATGTGTTCGGGGGTGGGCCCGAGGTTCACGACCCGCTACAGGCGACGCTGACTGACCCGTTTCTGGCTGCCTTTGCCGCAGTGCTATGGCATATGGTCACCGTGGTTCTGGCGGTGCTGGCCGGCGGCCTGTGGGTTCTGGCCGGGCGGCGTGACCCGGCCCTTGAGGCGATCTTGTCTGCCATCCAGCTTGGCTTTGCGGCACTGTTCATCGTCTATGGCCTGACGCGCCTGGGAACGATTTGGCCGATGAGCCAGTGGATCATCTTCCTGGCCATACCTACCCTGACCCGTTTTGGCCAAAGCCGCAAACGTCCCCACTGACCAGCCCTGAGCCTGATCCCAGGAAACTCCGGCCAGAACGAGGGCGAGTCAGGCGAAACGGCCTACGGCCGCTTCCTGGGGCATTCAGTGAAGCTTGGTAAGGGTTCACACCTCGTCGTCGAAGCCCTCGTCGTCATCCTCGACGGGCTTGCTTGCCGCCAGCGGCCCCGCCTTGCGCTTCACGAACCGCAGGGCGCTGTGGGTCTTGGAGAACGAGCAGACCTTGGTGTCGACCAGGCTATGACCGCGCGCGGCAGCCAGGATCTCGGTGTCCTTCAGCGGCGCGCCCTTGCCCTTCTGGGCCACGATCCAGATCGCGCCCTTGGGACCAAGCCCGCCGATCAGGTCTTCCAGCTGATCGAAATCAGCCAGGTCCTCGACGCCGAGGAACAGCAGATCGATGTTCTCCTCGGCCTCGCCCGGTTCGACGCGGGTTGAGAGCTCCTCAAGGAACTCCTCGTCCTCCACCGCCAGCACCACGACCGTCTGGCCGGGCTTGACCCCAAGCTTGTCCAGGCGGCCCGGCGGATTGAGGATGGCGTACAGCCACTTGTCGGCCTCGCCCGGCTCCAGCTCGAACCGGGTGCCGTCGTTGAGCACCAGATCGTTGCCCTCGACCTTGATGTAGCGCAGGGCGTGGCCCTGAAAGATGCCGCGATGGGCCCCGCGGAAGATCAGCTTGGGAAACTCCCACAGGAGCTTGCCCTCGCAGTCGCCGTCCGACAGATGGCCCCAGACGCCCCGCGCTTCCTTGCCCATGACCTCAGGCGCCCTTGAAGACCGGAGCGCGCTTTTCGAGGATCGCGTCGACGCCTTCCATGTGGTCCTCGGTGTGGTGGGCGATGGCCTGGGCGGCCGCGCTCATCTCCATCAGGGTGTCATAGCTGGCGGTCGTGCCGTGCTTGAGCAGGCTCTTGGCCATGCGCAGGGCATGCGGCGGCTGGGCCGCGATCCGGGTGGCCAGGGCCATGGCCTCGTCCATCAGGGTGTCAGCCGGCACGGCTTTGCTGATCAGGCCCCACTCGGCGGCCTTGGCGGCGTCGATGACATCGCCGGTGAACAGCAGTTCCGCGGCGCGGCTCATGCCGATGGTGCGCGGCATCAGCCAGGCCCCGCCGTCGCCGGGGATCAGGCCCAGCTTCAGGAAGGTGACGCCGAACTTGGCGGTGTCGGTGCCGATGCGGATATCGGTCATGCAGGCCACGTCGCAGCCCAGGCCGATGGCCGCGCCGTTGACGGCGGCGATCGAGGGAACCTCCAGGCCATAGATGGCGCGGACGATGCGGTGGATGTTCTTGCGATAGCCGTCGCGAACCTTGACGCCGTTGCCGCCGAACGCGCCCTCGCGCGCCTTCATCGCCTTGACGTCGCCGCCGGCCGAGAAGGCCCGGCCCGCGCCCGTCAGGATCACGCAGCGAATCTCCTGGTCATCATTGATCGCCTCGCAGGCGGCCGCCACCTGGTCACCGTCGCCGGGCGCGCCCAGGGCGTTCATGGCCTCGGGACGGTTGAGGGTGAGGATGGCGATGTGACCGCGCTTCTCGGTCAGGATGAGCGGAGAGGGAATCAGGGGGGTGTCTTGCGACATGGACGGGCGCTCCTGCGGGCTTTTTTGCCTGCATAGCGCGGATTGGCCCGCCGCGTCGCCTCCAGAGGTTGTTCGAGGATCGCCGAAATCACAATAAAGGCGCTGGCAAACCCCAATTTGGGGGGACCCAGACTTGCCGATCTCAGGCCGCGCGCAGGTTCTATCAAATCAGGACATCACGCAATGGTCGCGGGGCCAAGACCTTGCGCAAATCGCGTCCAAAACCCAAAAATGCAGATTGTTTACATTTGAACCGTCGATCGCACTCTAGTTTCTCTGCGAATCTTGGGCGATTTGATTATGTGAGCATCTGCAACATCACGAAAACGAGACTAGCGTGAGCGTGTATGTCAGCGCTGAAATCATCAAGGGACGAAATATAAGGCAACGGCAAATGACCGTGCACATCAAAGCCCGACATGCCCTGATCATTGAGGACGAGATTTTGATCGCCTTCGAAGTGGAGGCCTTGTTGGCCGAGCAGGGCTTCACCAGCTTCGATATCGCCGACAGCCCGCAAGACGCGCTGGCGATGGCCATGGCCCGCACCCCCGACCTGATCACCGCCGACTACCGCATCATCGGCGGCACGGGCGTGGAAGCGGTGGAGGCCATTCACAAACATCTGGGCGCGATTCCCGTAGTCTATGTCACCGGCAATTCGGAGCTGCTGCTGGGGCGCGCCCCCCCGGTGGTCGGCAAGCCGATATCCCCCCGTCGCCTGGCCGAGGCCTGCGCCCGGGCGTTTTCGTCCTGACACCTTTCAGGCCCGCCCTTGTGTGACTAGGCTCGACCGGCCGTTGCGGAGGGCCAGATGAGCGTGATCGACAGCCTCGAGGCGCTGGAAGCCCTCTATGATATCGCCCCCGTCGCGGCCTCACTGGTCAAGGTGGCGACACAGATCACGCCCCACTATCAGGCGCTGATCGAGGCCTCACCGTTCGTCGCCCTGGCGACCATCGGCCCCGAGGGTCTGGATTGCAGCCCGCGCGGCGACAGGCCTGGCTTTGTGCGCGTGGCTGATCCCCGGACCCTGATCCTGCCCGACCGCCGCGGCAACAACCGCATCGACAGCCTGCGCAATGTGGTCCGTGACCCCAGGGTCGCGCTGCTGTTCCTGATCCCCGGCTCGGGCACCACCTTCCGGGTCAATGGCCGGGCGGTGATCAGCGCCGATCCGGCGCTGCTGGACAGCTTCGCCATCGACGGCAAGGCGCCGCGCACCGTGATGGTGATCACCGTCGAGGAGGCCTATTTCCAGTGCGCCCGCGCCATCGTGCGGTCCGGTCTGTGGAAAGCCGAAAGCCAGGTCGACCCCGCCACGATCCCCTCCCCCGGCGCGATGCTGGCGGCGGTCACGGCCGGCGAGGTCGGCGGCGAGGCCTATGACCGCGAATGGCCCGAGCGGGCGGCCAGGACGATGTGGTGAGGGGCTGGAAGCGGACCCTGGCCGGAGCCCCCTAAGTGGTGGTCCGCCGTTCGTATGCAGCTGGCAGCGTTGACTTAGATCAAAGTCCGAAAACCCCAAGCGTTCACAGTCTACCCACGCTTCGTGGAGACAAATCATGCCGCCGCTGGACATTTTACTTCATCTTGACGCTTACCCCGAAGTGACTTCGACTGAGGCGATTGATCAAGCCGTGCGATTTGTCGCCTCGGTTGGCGGGGTCTTGTCAGCTATCGCGGTCGAGGTGGACATAAAACCTCCAAAGAACCGTCTGGCCAACTATGTGATCGGCCTCAGCGACATGGCGGCGGAAGAGGAGCGAAAGAGCCGCGAGTTCTGCGCGGCGGCGCTCGGAACGTTCACATCAAAGGCTCGCGAATTGGGCGTTTTGGGCGAGGCTATCCACGCAAAAGCTGACCTCTACGCTGTCGCGGCCTATGTTGCTGAGCGGTCTAGGACGCGCGACCTGTGCATCGTACCTGTTGCTTCCCAGTCGGACGGTCAGCGCGCTGTCGTTGAGGCCGTCGCCTTCGGGTCGGGCCGCCCTGTTCTAACCTTCTGCCCGGGAGGCGCGGATCTGCCGCCCAGCAGTCCGGATACCGTCGTGCTTGCCTGGGATGGGAGCCGCACGGCGGCGCGCGCCATGGCCGACGCCATGCCGATCCTTCGGAAAGCGCGTGAGATCACGGTGCTCACCGTGACAAATGACAAAGCGTCCACCGGCTCGGGCTCGGGCCGGGACGTCATGCGGCATCTCGGAGCCCACGGCATAAACGCCGTGGCCGAAGAGATAGACGGGGATGGACGTCGAATAGGGGTCGTGTTCTCGGACTATGTCGCCGCGAACCGTCCCGGGCTTTTCGTCATGGGGGCGTATGGCCATTCGCGGGCAAGGGAGTTTTTCTTGGGCGGAGCGACCGAACACATGCTTCATCATGTTCCGGTCCCCATGCTGCTTTCGCATTAGGGATACGTCGGCTTGGGGCGTGGCATGGAGCGGACGGCAGGCCGGATGCTTGCGGTCCATGCCCAACGAGATCGCGTCGTCCCGTTGATGGTCTCGAGCCTGGCGCCAACCTAGCCAGATGTCTGTCTCGGGTACGGAAGCGGTCCTCGACATCAGCACCGACAGCCACCGGCCCGCTCCCCCCAAACGAAAACGGCCCCAGGCTTTCACCCGAGGCCGCTTCAAAACACATAGGCCGCAAGGGCTCGCTAGTCGTCGCGGTGCACGCGTTCGCGGCGCTCGTGACGTTCCTGGGCTTCCAGGCTCAGCGTCGCCGTGGGGCGAGCTTCAAGCCGGGCCAGGCCGATCGGTTCGCCGGTTTCCTCGCAATAGCCGTAGGAGCCGTCTTCGACGCGGCGCAGGGCCTGGTCGATCTTGGAGATCAGCTTCCGTTGGCGGTCGCGGGTGCGCAGTTCAAGCGCCCGATCAGTTTCCGAAGACGCGCGATCGGCCAGATCGGCGTGATTTTCGGTTTCTTTCTGGAGGTGAGCCACCGTTTCGCGAGATTCGCGAAGGATCTCATCCTTCCATTCGTTCAGCTTGCCCTTGAAATACTCAAGCTGACGCGCATTCATAAATTCTTCACCCTCGGAAGGGCGATAGGTCTTCGTATCGACTAGAACAGTGGCCGTTTGCATTAACGCCTCACGCCCCGATGAACTCAGCCTTGGACAGGCCGGGTGCTTATACCAAAAGAATAGCCGCGTTCAATGAACCTCGCGTGAGTGGCGCGTTCAGGCGCGCTCCACTCGCGCGGCCGGCGGCAAAGCCGGCCTTGGGAATGTCGAGAACCGCGTGAAACCGCGACGCGCAACATCTTGAATTCGCTGACGGCGCAGCCAGGGATATCGTCCGTGGTCGCCAACCGAACATCAGCCGCCCCGCGCCTGTTCGAGCTTGGCTTTTTCCACCGCCGCTCGGGTCTCGATCTCGTTGAGCACGCCCTCAAGCCGGGGATCATCCGTCGAATCGCGCTGCTCGCGGATGGCGCGGGTCAACCGGTCCAAGGTGGCGGTCGAGACATCGCCGTCGAGCAGGGCGATCTTGACCTCACCCAGAATGTCGAGAATGCCGTCGGCGCGCTTGACCGCGCGCTTGCGACGCTCCAGCGGATCGCCCATGGCCTGCAGGGCCAGAAGCGCATCCAGCGAGCCGATCCCGGCCACGCCGCCCGCCTGGGCCACGCTGGCCGCGCCGCTGGCGCCGTTGACCGAAGGCAGTGAAAAGCTGGCGCCGCTTCCCGAAGCCTTGGCCCGCGATGCGCCGCTCGCGCCTACGCTCCCCGTGCTCGAAACCTTCATGGGTAAGCTGCTCCATAGTCCGTGAAGCGAGTCACGTTTCTCGCCACCTCTCCATAATCCAGTCTGGCGCTTGAAGTATGGTTAATGCCGGGCAGATTCTGCCCAAGGGCGCCGTCTGGCCTGCGTCAAAACGCACAAAGCCTTACGACTCAAGCCTTTGAGATTGGCCCGCTTTTGGCATGGGTCGGCATGGGGACGTCTCCCCACGTCAGGATAGCCATGTCGCGTTTACGTCTGCGCACCGCTTTCGCCCTCATCGCCACGGCCTGCGCCCTGGTGGGGGCCCCCGCGTTCGCCAAGTCACGGATCAAGGACATCGTCTCGTTCGAAGGCGTGCGCGACAACCAGCTGATCGGCTATGGCATCGTCGTGGGCCTGAACGGTTCAGGCGACAGCCTGCGCAACGCCCCGATGACCAAGCAGAGCCTCGAGGCCATGCTGGAGCGTCAGGGCGTCAATGTGCGCGACGCCAATCTGAACACCAAGAACGTCGCCTCGGTGATGGTCACCGCCAACCTGCCGGCCTTCGCGGCGCCGGGCGCCAAGGTGGATGTCAGCGTCTCCACCCTGGGCGACGCCAAGAACCTGCTGGGCGGCACCCTGCTGGTCACCAGCCTGCAGGGCGCCGACGGCCAGACCTATGCCGTGGCGCAAGGCAGCGTCCAGACCGGATCGGTTTCGGCCGGCGGGGCTTCGGGCAGCTCGATCTCCAAGGGCGTGCCGACAGCCGGCCGCATCGCCGCCGGCGGTATCATCGAGCGGGAAACCGGCTTCCAGATGGTCAATATGGGCGAACTGCGCATGACCCTGCGCAATCCCGACTTCACCACCTCGCGCCGCATCGCCGATGTCATCAACGGTCAGTTCCCCCGCAGCGCCCAGGCCCAGAACCCGACCATCGTCGCCGTGCGCCCGCCGGCCGGCATGGACATGATCAGCTTCATCACCGCCATCGAGAACCTGCAGGTCGAGCCCGACGGCCCGGCCAAGGTGATCATCGACGAAGTGGCGGGCGTGATCGTCATGGGCGACGATGTTCGCATCAGCCAGGTGGCCATCGCCCAGGGCAATCTGACCATCTCGGTCCAGGAGAGCCCGGCCGTCAGCCAGCCCGCCCCGTTCAGCCAGGGCCAGACCGCCGTGGTTCCGCAATCGGCCGTCAGTGTCGAAGAAGAAAAGGGCAAGAAGCTGATCACGCTGAGCAGCGGCGCTTCGCTCAAAAGCCTGGTCGGCGGCCTCAACGCCCTGGGCGTGACCCCGCGCGACATGATTTCGATCCTGCAGGCGGTGAAGGCCGCCGGGGCCCTGCAAGCCGATATCGAGGTGATGTGATGAGCGCCCTGACCCTGGCCTCCCCGGCGATCACAAACCTGCAGGCCTCGACCACTGCGCCCGCCTCGGGCGCCGAATTGCTCAAGCGCGGCCAGATCAAGGAAACGTCCGAGAAGTTCGAGGCCTCGTTCCTGTCGGTGATGATGCAGTCGATGTTTGCGGGTGTGAAAACCGCCGAGCCGTTTGGCGGTGGCCAGGCGGAAGAGATGTTCAAGTCGCTGCTGACCGAGTCGATGGCCAAGGAAGTCTCCAAGGCCGGCGGCGTCGGCCTGGCCAGCACCGTCCAGCGTGAAATGCTCAAGCTTCAAGGGTTGAAGGACTAGTCATGGCCCTCGCCGCACACGATCCCAACGACCGCGTCGACCAGCTGGTCATCCTGACCGAGCGCCTGACCGACCTGATCGCCAAGGAGGCCACGGCCTTCGAAGCCCGCCGTCCGCAGGACGCGGCCCAGTATGTCGAGGAAACCGCCAAGCTGGCCAATCTCTACCGACACGAGTCGGCGCGGGTGCGGGCCAATATCGCCCTGATCTCAAGCGCCGACGTCGCCCTGCGCCTGCGCCTGATCCGCGCCACCGAGGCCTTCGACGCTGTCCTGGCGCGCCAGGCGCGCGCCCTCAACGCCGCTCGCACCGTGACCGAAGGCCTGGTGAAAGCCGTGGCCGAAGAGATCGCCAACCAGCGCGCGCCCGCCTCGGGCTATGGGGCCGGGGCGCGGATGAACAATCCGGTTTCCAGCGGCACGGCCATCACGCTGAACAAGAAGGCCTGACGGGACACTTCTGACCGCAAGGATCGGGTGGAGCCGTAGGCGGCGGACGGCGCATGACGGCCCCATTGGTTCAGCCCTCTGGAGACGCCCCATGTCCTTCACGATTTCCGGCCTGCCGGTCGAAGACTTCCGCCCCCTGTTCACCCTCGACACCGAAGCCCTGGCCGAGCGCGGGATCATCCGCCGCGTCGCCACCGCCAAGCCGGGCTTTCCCTGCCGCATCGGCCTGCGCGACGCCGAACCGGGCGAGACGGTGCTGCTGCTGAACCACGAGCACCAGCCGGCCGACACGCCCTATCGCTCGTCCTACGCCATCTATGTAAGCGAGGCGGCCGTCGAGACCTGGAGCGGCCGCGACACCATCCCGTCGGCCATGCGTGGCCGCCCCATCGCCCTGCGGGCCTTCAGCGGCGACGGTCTGCTGCTCAGCGCCGAGGTGGCCATGGGCGAGGGTCTTGAACCGGCCGTCGAGCGCCAGCTGGCGACACCCGGCGCGGCCTATGTCCATGCCCACAATGCCGGTCACGGCTGCTTTGTGGCGCGGATAGACCGCGCGGAGCCCTAGCTGGCGACCGCTTCTGCGGCGACCGCGCCCAAGGCCGGATAGTCCGTGTAGCCCTTCTCGTCGGGACCATAGAAGGTCGAAGGAACCCAGGCGTTCAGCTCGGCGCCGATCCGCAGGCGCTCGACCAGGTCGGGATTGGCGATATAGGCCTTGCCGAAGGCGATGGCGTCGTACTGGCCGGCCTGCACCGCCGCATCGGCGGTTTCGCCGGTGAACTTCTCGTTGGCGATATAGACGCCGCCGAACGCCGCCTTCAGCGCCACGCCCAGACTGTCATCGCCCTGATATTCGCGGGCGCACAGGAAGGCGATGCCGCGCTGGCCCAGTTGCCTGGCCACATAGTCGAAGGTCGCGGCCAGGTCTGAATCGCCCATGGCGTGGGCGTCGGCGCGCGGGGCCAGATGGACGCCTACGCGGCCCGGGCCAAACACCGAGATCGCGGCGTCGGTGGCTTCGAGCAGCAAACGGGCGCGGTTCTCGATCGGGCCGCCGTATTCGTCAGTGCGCTGGTTGGAGCTGTCCTGCAGGAACTGGTCGAGCAGATAACCATTGGCGCCATGCAGTTCGACGCCGTCGAAGCCCGCGGCCTTGGCGTTGGCGGCAGCGCGGCGGAAGTCCTCGACCACGCCCTTGACCTCTTCCGTCGTCAGGGCGCGAGGCGTGGGATAGGGCCGCTCGGGGCGCAGCAGGCTGACGTGACCCTTGGCGGCGATGGCCGTGGGGCCGACAGGCGCCTCGCCGTTCAGCAGCGACGGGTCGGAGATCCGGCCCACATGCCAGATCTGCATGAAGATGCGGCCGCCCCTGGCATGCACGGCGCGAGTGACCTGCTTCCAGCCCTCGACCTGCGCCTGCGACCAGATGCCGGGCACGCCGGCATAGCCGACGCCCTGGGGCGAGACCGGCACGCCTTCCGAGATGATCAGGCCGGCGCTGGCGCGCTGGGCGTAGTACTCGGCCATCAGCGCATTGGGGATCTGGGTCGGGCCGGCGCGCAGGCGGGTCAGCGGCGCCATGATCACGCGGTTGGGCAGATCCAGATCGCCGAGGCGCAGCGGGTCGAAAAGCGTGGGCATGAAGGCCATCCTAATCAGGGGTCGCCACGTCGCGGCGGCAGGACTCACAAGTGGCGCGGCAGCGCAGCAAAGCAATCGCCTCGCCCCATAGTTTTCCTCAAATCGTCCCCACCGAAATCTGAAAACGGAGCGCCTTGGCCCCTAGCCGCCAACGATCCGCTTCTTGCGGCGGTGCAGGCCGATGGTCACCGCCGCCAGCGCCAGAGGCACCAGCAGCGACAGAACCGCCTCGGCCGCGCCCGGCAACCCGTGCAGCAACGGCTTGATTAGATAGCCCGCCAAGCCCACGACATAGTAGCTGAGCGCGAATACCGACAGGCCCTCGACGAGGCCTTGCAGCTTGGTCTGCAGGGCAACCCGCTCGTTCATGCTGTGCAGCAGGGCCTGGTTCTGGTGATCCAGGGCCATGCCCAGCTTGGCGCGCAGCAGGTCGCTGACGCGGGCGACCCGCGTCGACAGGTCGTCCAGCCGCCGGTCGGCCGCCTCGCAGGTGCGCATGGCCGGCAGCAGCCGCCGGGCGATGAACTCACTCGTGGTCGAGTGACCCGGGATCCGTTGCTCGCGCAACGCTTCCAGCCGGTCCTGGGTCAAGCGGTGATAGGATTCGGTCGCGCCCCGCCGAAAGTGCGTACTGGCGGTGCGCAGTTCCACTTCGGCCGACAGGCTGAGCAGTTGATCCAGCACAGACTGGCTATCGCCCGCCAGGGCCAGTTCAGCGTTGATCGCCGCCAGCCGCGCCTCGGCCCCATCCAGCCAGGCCAGCAGTTCGCGGGCCGGCGGGAAGCCGATCAGGGCCAGCTTGCGATAGTTGCCGATCTCCAGCAGGGTCTGGACAAGCCGCGACACCTCGTCATGGGCCAGGCCGCGATTATGAACATGGATGCGCCCAGCCCCGCCCGGCCCCGCCCGGAAATCTGTCCAGATCCGGGCCGCGCCATCGAAGACGTCGCAGTTGACACAGCGCGTCAGGTCCATGTGCCCGGCGATCGCCGCCAGGTCGGGCGCGCGGTCGCTGGCCGCCGAGACCGAGATCTCGACGCATCGGAACACCGCCCCCGGCGCGCCCGCCAGCCACGGGAAGGCTGGCCAGCTTTCAGGCTCGAACGCCAGATCGTCCGCCAGCGGCTGATGGTCGAACCCGGTCCAGGTCGAGAACTCCTGGTGGCGCTCCCACAGCCAGCCGCCGTGCGGCGTGGGGACCAGCAGCCGCCCCGCGGCCACGGCCTGCGTCTGGTCTGGATGCAGTAGGGACAGGAAGGTCGCCTCGGCCTCGCGCTCGGCCGGTGTCACCATCATCAGCCATTGGCGTAGGCGGACCGGCGCGCGCTCCAGCGGCAGGGAGCGCAGATGCATCAACTCGCTGAGGGTCACCCGCAGCGGATGGTTTTGGGTCCTATGCTGGTCGGCCTCGATCATGGTGTTCCCCGTCCCGCGTCGCCAGGCCATCACCTCCAGGGCAATTTTACCGGTCCTGTGGAAAGCTAGCCGGGCCTGATGAAGCCATCAGGTCAGAGAGAGCTCTAGCAGCGAGAATCCTGATGTGGCGCTGCACCGCAGCAAAACAACCGGCCTGCCCCGTAATTCTCCTGGGCCTGCCTGCGTCAGAACTGGATGCAACCGGGTCGAACCACCGCCCGCTCGTTCAGCCCAACAGACTTTGAGCAAGCTGGCCGGGACGCGCCCTAGTTCGGCGCGATGGTGTTGAACACATAGATCAGCGAGCCGACGCCGCCGATGAACACCATGAAGTCGACGACCGGATTGCGCGGCTTGACGCCATGTGCGTCGCTGGTCGCCTTGTTGCCCTTCTCCTGTTTGTCAGCCTTTGCGGGCTTGGCGGCCTTGCTCATGATGCGCTCCGTTTCTGGAGCCATTGAGCCAGACACTGCTGAAGATGGCGCTTTCAAAGGCGGTTAAGCTCCGGAAACCAAACTCCGCGCCGTGACACCCTGCTGACACCTACTGTCAGCAGCCGGCGCAGCTTGCGAAGCGCGACGTTTGTTCGCATCTTGTTCTTGTGTTAATTCCCGGATCGAGCCCTACATATAGCCGCTGCGCTGCACCCTCCCTGCAGCCCTACGCGTTCCGGAAAACATGGCTGAACAACTGAACTTCATCCGCGTGCGCGGCGCGCGTGAGCACAATCTGAAGAACGTCAGCGTCGATATCCCGCGCGGCGAGTTGGTGGTGCTGACCGGCCTGTCGGGCTCGGGCAAGAGCTCGCTGGCGTTCGATACGATCTATGCCGAGGGTCAGCGCCGCTACGTCGAGAGCCTGTCAGCCTATGCCCGCCAGTTCCTGGAACTGATGAGCAAGCCGGACGTCGACCTGATCGAGGGCCTGTCGCCGGCCATTTCCATCGAGCAGAAGACCACCTCGCGCAATCCGCGCTCGACCGTCGGCACGGTCACCGAGATCCACGACTATATGCGCCTGCTGTGGGCGCGGGTCGGCACGCCCTACTCGCCCGCCACCGGCCTGCCGATCGAGAGCCAGACCATCAGCCAGATGGTCGACAAGATCACCGTCCTGCCCGAGGGCACGCGTCTCTATCTGCTGGCCCCGGTCGTTCGCGACCGCAAGGGCGAGTACAAAAAGGAGATCGCCGAGTGGCAGAAGGCCGGCTTCCAGCGGCTGAAGATCGACGGCGAGTATTATCCGATCGAGGACGCCCCGGCCCTCGACAAGAAGTTCAAGCACGACATCGACGTGGTCGTGGACCGCATCGTCACCAAGCCCGACATGGAACAGCGCCTGGCTGACTCCATCGAGCAGGCCCTGCGCCTGGCCGACGGTCTGGCCGTGGCCGAATGGGCCACGATCGACGAGGGCGAGAAAGAGCCCAAGCGGCTGCTGTTCTCCGAACGCTTCGCCTGTCCGGTCAGCGGCTTCACCATCGCCGAGATCGAGCCACGCCTGTTCTCGTTCAACAATCCGGCCGGCGCCTGCCCGGCCTGTGACGGCCTGGGCGCCAAGCTGGCCTTCGACGCCGACCGGGTGGTGCCCGACAAGGACAAGGCCCTGCACCAGGGCGCCATCGCGCCCTGGGCCAAGGGCCCCTCGCCGCTCTACACCCAGACCCTGCAGGCCCTGGCCCGCCACTACGGCTTCTCGATGGACGAGCCCTGGCACAAGCTGGCCCAGAGCGCCCGCGATGTGGTGCTGCACGGTTCGGGCGGCACGAAGATCAAGTTCATCTATGACGACAACGCCCGCAAATACGAGGTCGAGAAGCCCTTCGAGGGGGTGATGCCCAACCTCGAACGCCGCTGGCGCGAGACCGACAGCGCCTGGGTGCGCGAGGAACTGGGCCGTTACCAGTCCGACACCCCTTGCGAGGTCTGCCACGGCAAGCGCCTGAAGCCCGAGGCCCTGGCGGTCAAGATCGCCGGCATGGATATCGCGGCCGTCTCGATGCTCGCCATCCGTCCGGCCAAGGAGTGGTTTGCCGGCCTGGAGGCCCAGTTCAGCGACAAACAGATGGAGATCGCCCGCCGGATCCTGAAGGAGATCAATGATCGCCTGCGGTTCCTGGTCGATGTGGGTCTGGACTATCTGAACCTGTCACGCGGCTCGGGCACCCTGTCGGGCGGCGAGAGCCAGCGCATCCGTCTGGCCAGCCAGATCGGCTCGGGCCTGACCGGCGTGCTCTACGTGCTGGACGAGCCGTCGATCGGCCTGCACCAGCGCGACAATACCCGCCTGCTCCAATCCCTGCAGGGCCTGCGCGATCTTGGCAATTCGGTGCTGGTCGTGGAACATGACGAGGAGGCCATCCTCACCGCCGACTATGTGATCGACATGGGTCCGGCCGCCGGCGTGCACGGCGGCGAGATCGTCGCCGAGGGCAAGCCGGCCGACATCATGGCCAATCCCAACAGCATCACCGGCCAATACCTGACCGGCGCCCGCGAGATCGAGGTTCCGCAAGAGCGCCGGCCGATCAACAGGAAGAAGATGCTGCGCGTCATCGGCGCCACCGGCAACAACCTCAAGGGCGTGACCGGCGAGATCCCGGTCGGCACCTTCACCTGCATCACCGGCGTTTCCGGCGGCGGCAAGTCGACCTTCACGATCGAGACCCTCTACAAGGCCGCCGCCCGGCGCCTGAACAATGCGTCGGAGGCCCCGGCCCAGCACGAACGCATCGAGGGGCTGGAGAATTTCGACAAGGTCATCGACATCGACCAGTCGCCCATCGGCCGCACCCCGCGCTCGAACCCTGCGACCTATACCGGGGCGTTCGGCCCGATCCGCGACTGGTTCGCCCAACTGCCGGAAAGCAAGGCGCGCGGCTATGGCCCCGGCCGCTTCAGCTTCAACGTCAAGGGCGGCCGCTGCGAGGCCTGCCAGGGCGATGGCCTGATCAAGATCGAGATGCACTTCCTGCCCGACGTCTACGTCACCTGCGATATCTGCAAGGGCAAGCGCTACAACCGCGAAACCCTCGACATCCTGTTCAAGGGCAAGACCATCGCCGACATCCTGGACATGACCGTCGAGGAGTCCGCTGACTTCTTCAAGGCCGTGCCGCCGATCCGCGACAAGATGGAAACGCTGAAGCGCGTGGGCCTGACCTATATCAAGGTCGGCCAGTCGGCGACGACGCTCTCTGGGGGTGAAGCCCAGCGGGTCAAGCTGTCCAAGGAGCTCTCCAAGCGCGCCACCGGCCGCACGCTTTACATCCTCGACGAGCCGACCACCGGCCTGCACTTCGAGGACACCAAGAAGCTGCTGGAAGTGCTGCATGAGCTGGTCGACCAGGGCAATACCGTGGTCGTCATCGAGCATAACCTGGACGTCGTGAAGACCGCCGACTGGCTGCTGGACTTCGGTCCCGAAGGCGGCGACGGCGGCGGCGAGATCGTCGCCGTCGGCTCGCCCCAGGACGTGGCCAAGGTCGAGGCGTCGTGGACCGGGCGCTATCTGAAGGACGTGCTGGACCGCCACGAGGTGCGTCGCAAGGCGCGGGTGGCGGAGCTGAAGAAGACTAAGCGGGCTTAACGCTCAAACTGTTGTCATCCCGGCCGCAGCGAAGCGGAGAGCCGGGACCCAGGGGCAACCGCAGTGCGCCGGCCCCTGGGTCCCGGATAGCGCTACGCGCTTCCGGGATGACAAGCTATTGTTCGGAAGCCGGCTCCGCCCCGCCCGCCTTGAGGATCCGATAGATCTCCGGGGCCGGCGAGAAGATGATCAGCGAGGTCAACACCGAGATCACGCCCGCAAAGACCGCTCGCGCTAGGCCGATCGGGGTGAAGAAGGTCTCCAGCGAGCTCATGTCCGGTTCGAACAGGCCGCTCAGGCCGCTGATGCCACCCGAGGCGATCACGCCCACAGCCGCCACGATGGTCATGATCAGCAGATAGACGATCACCGCCATCACGATCGCCAGCACATAGGCGCCCAGCATCGCGCCGACATGCCCCTTGGTCATGGCCCACGAAGCCCGGATGGCGATGCGGCCGGTGTCAAAGGTCATGGTCGAGGCAAAGGACAGCCGCACGACGAAATAGATCATCAGGCAGGCCACGCCGACGAAGCCGATCAGGCCCGTCAGCGCCGCGATAGCGCCGCCGCCCGCCGCCACGCCGATCCCCACCAGGATGGCCGACAGCAGGATGGCCGTGACATAGACCGCCAGAATGATCAGGTTCACCAGGATCAGGGTCCCGGCCTGCCGCAGTTCTTCCGCGCCAAAGCGCAGATAGGCCGAGCGGCTGTCGGCCGGCTGCAGGACCATGCGGTTTACCGCCGCCAGCATCACCGAATAGAGCGCCAGGCTGTAGATCAGCGACACGCCCATCAGCGGCGCCAGTCCGCCCATGACCGCCAGCATCTCCTCGGGAGAGGCGTTGTTGTCGGCGCTAAGCGCCATAAATGCGTTCAGCTGCGGACCGGCGACCTTGATGGTCAGGGAGCTGGTCAGCAGAGACAGCACCGTCATCAGCACCGCCCACACCGCAATGGTCCGAGGATGCTCCCGCACGAGCCGGAAGCCGACGAAGGCTGCGTCGGAGGCGGAGAACTTGGACATGCGGCCCTCGGGGACGGAACGAGACAAGCGCTACGCGTAACAAGGTTTGCGGCGTTTCGACAGGGCGCGGACGCCGAAATCGACCTGAGCGCGAATGCCGCTTGCCCCACGCGCGCCCGCAACTCTAACATCTGTTTGAAAGTGGCCGTCAGCGTCGCTCATCCGGGAGGTCGATATGAAGCTCTATGGCGAAGCCAACCCCGCGCCCAATCCGCGCCGGGTGCGCATCTTCCTGGCCGAGAAGGGCGTCGACCTGCCGGAAATCCGCATCGGCATGCGCCAAGGCGGTCACAAGTCGCCCGAGCACAGGGCCCGCAACAGCCTGGGTCAGGTCCCCACGCTCGAACTGGACGACGGGACGATGATCAGCGAGAGCGTCGCGATCTGCCGCTATCTTGAGGCTTTGCATCCGCAGCCGCCGATGTTCGGCGCCACGGCTCTGGAGCAGGCCCAGATCGACATGTGGGTGCGGCGGATCGAGTTTCAGCTGCTGATCCCGGTCGGCATGTTCTGGCGCCACGCCCATCCGCTGACCGCCGCCCTGCTGACCCAGCACAAGGACTTCGGCGAATCCAACCGCGAGACCGTGGCCCGGGCCATGAAGTGGCTGGATCGCGAGCTGGCCGACGGCCGCGCCTTCATCGCCGGCGAGACCTATTCGATCGCCGACATCGTGGCCCAGACCACGATCGACTTCGCCAGCTTCATCGGCCTGGAGGCGCCGGAGGATACGCCGCACCTGGGCGCGTGGCGCGAACGGGTGGGCGCGAGGGCGAGCGCGGCGGCCTAAACCTCGCCCGCCGTCAGCTGCCGCAGGGCGGCGGCGGGGGCCGAGGTGACGATCACCGCCTGCAGGGTCAGGAACACCGGGGCCAGCAGCAGATTGGCCAGCAGGGCCAGGATCAGGCGCGGATGGCTGGCCGCCGCGCCCCCGGCGATGGGGTCTTCAAGCCCCCCGGCGATCACCGCGCCGACGATGCTGGAGACGGTGGCGCCCAGGATCGAGACGATCACGCACAGCACGATGACGATGACGATGGTCGCCAGCAGCCGCCAGAACTGGCCGTGGGTGACCAGCCACGCCGCGCGCGGGTCGATATGGCCGCTCATGAAGGCGTGCGGGGCCAGAAGCGACAGACGCACCGCCACCCAGGTCGACAGGCCCACCACGGTCAGACCGCCCAGGAACGTGAACCACCCGGCCACCGGTGTGTCGGCCAAAAGCGCCGCGCCCAGGGCCAGGACGCCGCCGGGGATGATCGTCACCATCAGGGCGGCCGCCCAGCTGATGATCGACACGCCGAGCAGCCGCAGCTCCTCGCGACCCAGGCGCAGATAGGCAAACCGCTTGTCATCAGGATGCAGCACCGAGCGCATGATCGCCGCCGACAGGATCGCGCCCAGCACCAGGGCCAGCATGATCAGCAGCACCATCACCCCGCCCAGTCGCGAGACGAAATCAAGGATCTCGCGCGGATCGGCCGAGGACTGCCGCACGGACAGGTTCATGCGGTCCTGTTCGCTGAGCACGATCTTGGCCAGCAGGCCCAGCAGCGGCAGCATCACCAGCGAGAACCCGGCCCAGGCCAGCACCACGACAGGGTGGCGGCGCATGGTCCGCAGGCCTTCGAGGGCGGCGTCGACGGGCGAAAGCGCGTTCATCTAGACTTCCTGCGAGGGCGACGCGGCCGGGCCATGGCGGCGTCGATAAACGTGAACGAGCGCCCCGGTCCAGACCGGGGCCAGATAGACATAGCCGAAGACCGCGCCCAGCGCCGCCAGCACGCCGTCAAGGCCTGGACCGGCCCAGCGTCCGACCAGGTTGAAAGCCGCCAGCAGGGCTGCGACCGGTGCGGCCAGCAGAACGCCGGCCACCAGCACCTGTGGGGTGACGCCGCGGGTCAGCGGAAAGGCGCTCAGCACGCGCACGCCCGACTGGTCGACCGAGGCCGCAGCCGCCAGGGACAGGCGCAAAGCCAGCCAGAGCAGCACGGCCAGACCCAGCAGCGGCGCGGCGCCGGCGACGATGGTTCCGGGCCCCGAACCGGCCAGGGCGTCGCGCCAGGCCTGAGACGAGGTCGCGTCAAAGCCCGGCGCATTGGCCCGCGCCACGCCCAGCGCGATGGCGCCAACCACCAGGATCAGCACGGTCGCCACCACGAACAGGAACACCGCGATCAGGGCCTGAACGCCCAGCAGCCGCCACTCGTCCAGTCCCCAGCGCAGGCCAGCCAGACCAGCGGACTTGCCAAAGGCGTGGCGATAGAGCGCCCCGCAGGCCACGGCCACGGCGATGATCTCGGCCAGCAGCGCCAGACCGCTGACGGACGGCGGCAGGGCGCGGGTCAGAACGCTGATCACGACGGCGGTCAGCAGAGCGGCCCAGCAGGCGCGAACCGACGGACCCAGGCCCGCCACCCCCGCCCGAACGGTCGCCCCGATCGCGACCGATCCATCCGTCATCGCACGCCCCTGTCAAACTACCCCGCCCGAGTCGCGCGGAGGGATCTGTTTACGATGCGCCGCGCCGGATTGCGACGCGTCGCGCTCACGCTCGGACGGATTTCCGCCGGACGTGGCGCCCGCGCCGCGTTACGCGTCCCGCTGCAGGCTGAGATCCCTGTAGGCGGCCGCCCACGGCGCGCAGAACAGGGCCACCAGACAGGACCCGATCAGGGTCGAGACCAGGCCCACCACGGCCAGCCACGGCCAGACGCGGCGCAGCAGATCGAGCGGTGGCTGGGCCAGGAACGCCTGCACGGCCGCAGGATCGTTGAGCCAGACCGGCGGTCCGCCCGCCGCGAACATCGCGCCCAGCACCACGCCGGCCACGATCAACTCCAGGACGAACACCATCAGCAGGCTCAGCACAGCAACGCCGAGCAGCCGCCAGGCCGAACCGCGCGTCAGCGACCACGACTCGAACAGCCGAAACTGACGGTCGGCAAAGGTCATGGGCGCGGCCATGGACAGGCGAAGGCCCAGCCACACCAGCACCCCAACCGCGACCAGGCCCAGCCCGACAGCCGTGAGAATACCCGCCGCCGCGCCCTGCCCCTGCGCTCCACTGGCCAGACCGACGATGAACGCCGGCAGCACCACGCCCAGGGCGGCAATCACCGCGACGATATAGGCCAACACGCTGACCACCAGGAACAGCAGGGTCAGCCACAGTTCCTGCGCGCCCAGCCGCAGGAAGGCGCCGCGCGACTGGCCAGGCTCCAGCACGGCGCGGAACACCGCCGAGCAGATCAGGGCCTTGATGAAGGTGCTCCACAGCCAGCCGCCAATCTGCAGCAGCATCATGCCCGACTGCAGCTGCATCATCTGACGCATGGCGTCCTGGTCGATCGGCCCGTCCTTGGGCGGCATCATGGCCGCGAAGGTCTTGAGGAGCTCGGGTCCCATCAGCGGGATCAGCGCCAGCAACGGCGCCAGCGACAGGACCAGCATCACAACGCCCCAGGTCAGGACCGCTCCCGGATGGCGTGAAATCACGCCAAAGCCCGCGAACGCCGAACCCGCTACCGAGATCTTGGCCATCTGCTTCCCCCGCGCCCGCCCGCGCTGAACGCGCCGAACTTCCGTGAGCCTACACTCAGGTTTCGTTCGGCGACAGCCGGGGGTATGAGGGCGACCATGAGCACTCAGACTTCCTCCATCGCCCCGGTCCACGTCATCGGCGGCGGCCTCGCCGGTTCCGAAGCGGCCTGGCAGATCGCCAGCGCCGGCGTGCCCGTCGTGCTGCACGAGATGCGGCGCGACGAGCCCTCGGGCACGCCCTCAAGCAGCGAAGCGGTCGGGCAAACGCGAAAAATCCGGACCGAAGCCCACCACACCGATGGGCTGGCCGAGATGGTCTGTTCGAACTCGTTCCGCTCGGACGACTGGCAGTTCAACGCCGTGGGTCTGCTGCATGCCGAGATGCGCCGGATGGACTCGCTGATCCTGTCGGCCGCCGACCAGCATCAGGTGCCCGCCGGGGGCGCCCTGGCCGTCGACCGCGACGGGTTCTCGGCCGAGGTCACCCGCCGCCTGGAAGCCCATCCGCTGGTCACGATCGTGCGCGAGGAAATCGCTGGCCTGCCGCCCGCGGACTGGGACAGCGTCGTGGTGGCCACAGGCCCTCTCACCTCGCCCGCCCTGGCCGACGCGATCCTGGAGCTGTCGGGCGAGGGCCAGCTGAGCTTCTTCGACGCCATCGCCCCGATCATCCACCTCGAGTCGATCGATATGGACCTCGCCTGGCGCCAGTCGCGCTACGACAAGGAAGGCCCCGGCGGCGACGCGGCGGCCTATATCAACCTGCCCATGAACAAGCAGGAGTACGAGGCCTTCATCGACGCCCTGCTCGACGGCCCCAAGGCCGAGTTCAAGGAGTGGGAGCACGTCCCCTATTTCGACGGCTGCCTGCCTATCGAGGTGATGGCCGAGCGCGGCCGCGAGACCCTGCGTCACGGCCCGATGAAGCCCGTCGGCCTGACCAATCCGCGCGATCCGCTGGTCAAGTCGTACGCCATCGTCCAGCTGCGCCAGGACAATGCGCTGGGCACCCTGTGGAACATGGTCGGCTTCCAGACCAAGCTGAAGCACGGGGCCCAGGCCGAGGTATTCCGGATGATCCCGGGCCTGAAGGACGCCCAGTTCGCCCGGCTGGGCGGCCTGCACCGCAACACCTTCATCAACAGCCCGCGCCTGCTCGATCGGTCCCTGCGGATGAAGGTCGAGCCGCGCCTGCGCTTTGCCGGCCAGATGACCGGCGTCGAGGGCTATGTCGAAAGCGCCGCCACGGGCCTGCTGGCCGGCCGCTTCGCCGCCGCCGAGCGCCTGGGCCGGACGCTGGAGGCCCCGCCCGCCACCACCGCCCTGGGCGCCCTGGTCGATCACGTCACCGGCGGCCACATCGCGGCCGACGTGGAAGCCGGCAAGACCAGCTTCCAGCCGATGAACATCAATTACGGCCTGCTGCCGCCGATGGAAGCCCCCAAGACCGGCGAGGACGGCGTGAAGATCCCCCTGAAGGAGCGCGGCCGGGCCAAGAAGCGGCTGATGAGCCTGCGCGCCCTCGCCGACCTTGAAGCGTGGCTCAACGCCTGACCCCCGGCGGGCCGTTGATCCTGACCTCAGAGGGTCCAAATCTGAAGATACGCCGTCACCCCGGGACTTGTTCCCGGGGTGACGAGGACATAGAGCGCGAGGAGTCGAGCTCAGCGGCGCTTGGTATGACCCCGGCGGGCCGCCAGGTCTCCGTCGACTTACGGATGACCGGTCGGGCGTTCTGACTCTGCGAAGATCAAAGCTCTCGGCGGCGCAGGTTCAGCCGGCGCCGCCCTTTTCTTTCGGGATGGCAACGCCCGACGGCGAGGGCGAGCCAAACAGGCCAAAGCCCTTCAGAACCATCTTCACCGCTTCCCAGTGTATGCCCGCCAGAACGCCGACCACCTGCAACGGATGACCCATCAGGGTCCGGCCCAGGGCCTTGTCGGTCAGCGCGACGCGCCTGCCGTCGAAACTGGCCGCCAGCTTCAGCCCCTCTTCGTCGAAGACGTCGATGCCGACATGCACGGCCTCGCCCGGCGGGGCGATCTCGAAGACGTAACGCAGATCCATCGGCAGGAAGGGCGAGACGTGAAAGAGCTTGTCGCTGGCCTGCCGCACCCAGCCACCGCGCTCGCCCCGCACCGGCAAGACATAGTCGTGACGCTGGCCAAAGGTGTTGCGCACCGCATGGACGATGGCCTTCAGCTCGCCCGTCTCGTCACGGCAGAAATAGACGCTGAGCGGATTGAAGCCATGGCCCAGAACGCGGGGCATGCACAGCAGCGAGATCCTGGCGTCTGGCAGGTCGATGCCGTGGGCGTCCAGCCTGGCCTGCACCATCGCCTTGACCTCCTGCCCCGGGGTTTCGGCATGATCCCTGGAATGGAAGGACAGCAGGTTGAAGCGGTCCAGCGAGAACCACTTCAGCCGCCGGTCCAGAGCGTCCAGTTCGTCGAGATCCAGCAGCAGCATGAAGACGCGATAGCGCAGGCCATGACGCCGTGGCCGCGACCTCTGGTGCGCGACCTCGCCGACATAGAGCGCCGACGCCTGGGTCACGCCACAAGCTCGCACAGGTCGTCTGTGGTCGGAGCATCAACAAAGATCCGGCTCGACGGATTGGGCGTCACCCACGGACGACGGCTGCCGCCCAGTTGCTCGGCCACGGCCAGGCCCGCCTGCAGGCCGTCCTCGTGGAAGCCCGAGCCGAAATAGGCGCCGCAGTACCAGACGCGGTCGCGGCCCTGCAGCGACCACAGGCGGCGCTGGGCCTGCATGGCCGGTCCATCGAACAGCGGATGCTCATAGACCTGATCGCGCAGGACGGTCTCGGCGCGGGGCGTGCGCTCGGGATTGAGGGACAGGAAGAACGGTTCGGCGCTGTCCAGGGGCTGCAGCCGGTTCATCCAGTAGGTCACGCCGCCCTCGCCGCCGCCCGCGCGGCGGCCGACATGGTTCCAGCTGGCCCAGGCGGCCTTGCGGCGCGGCATCAGGCCAGGATCGCGGTGCAGCACCGCGCGGTTGCGGCTGTAGCGGAAGGCGCCCAGCACTTCGAGCTCGTCCGGCGTCGGGGCGTCCAGCATCCGCAAAGCCTGGTCGGCATGGGCCCCGATCACCACCTGATCATAGCGCAGCGCCTCGCCGGTCACGTCCTGAACGGTCACATGGTCGGCGCCGCGCAGGATGTGACGCACCGGGCGACCAAGCAGCACCTTGCCCTCAAAGTCTGCGGCCAGGCGCGAGACATAGGCCTGGCTGCCGCCGACCACCGTGCGCCAGACCGGGCGCTTGTCGATGGGCAGCATCAAGCCGTGATTGTCGAAGAACCGCAGCAGGGCGGCGGCGGGAAACTCGCGGATGTCCTGCATTGAGGCCGACCAGATGGCGGCGGCCTGGGGCAGCAGGTGATCCTCGGCGAAGGCCTTGCCGAAACCCTGCTGGCGCAGATAGTCGTCCAGCCGGCACAGCCCGCCCGCCTCCAGCGCCGCCAGGTCTCGGGTCCCGGCCTTATAGAAGCGGGTGACGTCCAGCAGCATCTTCAGGAAGCGGAAGTTCAGCACATTGCGCTTCTGGGCCAGCAGGTTGTTGCTGCTGTACTCCAGTGCGCCGTTGTCCAGCGAGACCCCGAACGACATGTCGCTGTCGACCGTGGGGACGTTCAGATGATCAAACAGCGCCACCAGATTGGGATAGTTGGGCTCGTTATAGACGATGAAGCCGGTATCGACCGCCACGCCCTCGACCCGCACCGTATTGGCGTGACCGCCCAGCCGGGCGTCGGCTTCGTACAGGGTGACGTCGTGATGCTTGGACAGCAGCCAGGCGGCCGACAGGCCGGCGATGCCGGACCCGATCACGGCGATGTTTAGACGTTGGGTCGACTGCGGCGCGGGCAAATGATCGTTTCCTGCAGGGATCTTGATAACGCTTGAGTTCCAGCTACGGCGCAGGAACTGTTTTGGACGCGTGGCGCATCCATTTGCGGGCCCGCGCGTAGCTTTGCGCGGACGACCCGCAGAGGGTCCAAAGCGCAGGGTCCCCGCATGAGCTTGGTCAAGGCCGCCATCCACGCCTTTGAAGACACGCCGATGCCGGACATGGTCTCGCGCGCCGCGATCCATTTCCTGGTCAGCGACGCCCGCCGGCGCCTGGCCGGCGCCCCCGCCGGGGCCAGCGCCAGTTTCGCACGGACCATGGGCGAGCACCCGATCGCCGCCCATACCGACGCCGCCAATGCCCAGCACTACGAACTGCCCGCCGCCTTTTTCGAGGTCGTGCTGGGCCCCAACCTGAAATATTCCAGCGGCCTCTATCCGCCCGGCGCGTCCACCCTGGCCGAGGGCGAGGCGGCCGCTCTGCACGAGACCGAACTGCACGCTGATCTGCAGGACGGTCAGGCCGTGCTGGAACTGGGCTGCGGCTGGGGTTCGCTGTCGCTGTGGATGGCCGAGCGCTTCCCAGGCTCGAAGATTACCTCGGTCTCCAACTCGGCCTCGCAGCGCGCCTTCATCCAGGCCCGCGCCGCCGCACGCGGCCTGAGCAACCTGACCGTGATCACCGCGGACATGAATGACTTTTCAACCGACCAGCGCTTCGACCGCGTGGTCTCGGTGGAGATGTTCGAGCACATGTCCAACTGGCAGGCGCTGCTGGGCCGGGTGAACGGCTGGCTGAAGCCGGACGGCCTGCTGTTCATCCACGTGTTCACGCACCGCAACACGCCCTACCGCTTCGACGTCAACGATCCTGCCGACTGGATCGCCCAGTATTTCTTCACCGGCGGGGTGATGCCCAGCCACGACCTGCCCCGGCAATTCCCCGACCTGTTCACGGTCGAGCAGGACTGGCGCTGGAGCGGAGCGCACTATGCCCGCACCGCCCAGCAGTGGCTCGAGAATTTCGACGCCAGCCGCGCCGTGATCGATCCCGTGCTGGAACGCGTTTATGGATCCGACGCCGCCGTCTGGCGGCGTCGCTGGCGTCTGTTCTTCCTGGCCACGGCCGGCCTGTTCGGCCATCGTGGCGGCGAGGAATGGGGCGTCAGCCACTATCGCCTTCGCCCTGTCCTCCAGACCACGAGCCCCGCATGATCCGCTATGTCTTCGGTTACCTCGCCACCGGCGGCGCCATGCTGGTGCTGGACATCATCTGGCTGACCCTGATGGCCCCGCGCCTCTATCGCCCCCGGATCGGCGAGCTGATGGCCGACCAGCCGGCGATGGTCCCGGCTGCCGCCTTCTACCTGATCTATCTGACCGCAATCATGC
Organism: Caulobacter sp. ErkDOM-C; assembly: GCF_048541825.1. GTDB lineage: Bacteria > Pseudomonadota > Alphaproteobacteria > Caulobacterales > Caulobacteraceae > Caulobacter. Next base: position 2,550,748 of record NZ_CP183332.1, read on the forward strand.
TGCTGGCCATCCTGCCGGCCGTCCGCGAGGACAGCTGGAAGCGCCTGCTGTTCAACGCCGCCGTGTTCGGCTTCTGCGCCTACGCCACCTATGACCTGACCAACCAGGCGACGCTGAAGGTCTGGTCGACGACGATCACGGTGATCGACATGGCCTGGGGCACGTTCCTGACCACGGTTGCGGCCAGCGCAGGTTTCGCGGCCATGCGAGCCATTAAGTAGGGGTTTCAAAAGCCGCTTCCCGGCGACCGCCGGAAGCGGCTTTCGGCGCGACGCAAACCATTGCCTCGCGTCGGCGAGCGTGTCACCGTTATGGGTCAGAATGTCGCGGAGCTGCCCCACCTAATGGATGCTGATACCAGTCGCGCCTTGCTTTCGCGCGCCATCGCCCGTGTGGCCAACCGCGATTCCGACGCCCTGAAATACGTCTATCGTCATACGTCCGCGAAACTGTTTGGCGTCTGCCTCCGTATCTTGAACGACCGCGAGGAGGCGGAAGACGTGCTTCAGGATGTGTATCTCTCGGTCTGGAACAAGGCTGATCGCTTTGATCCGGAGAAGGCCAGCCCGATCACCTGGCTGGTGTCGATGGCCCGCAACCGGTCAATCGACAAGCTGCGCTCGCGCGGTGGCCGCGTGATGGCGGGCGTCGAAGAAGCCGAAGCCATTCCCGACGCTGCGCCCCTGGCCTCGACCCTGGTCGAGACCGACGAGGACCGCGTGCGCCTCAACGGCTGTCTGGACCAGCTGGACCCCAAGCACGCCGGCGCCGTGCGCACCGCCTTCTTCGAAGGCGTGACCTATGACGCCCTGGCCCAGATGATCGGCGTGCCGCTGGGCACCATGAAAAGCTGGATCCGCCGCAGCCTGCTCAGCCTCCGCGCGTGTCTCGAAGCATGACCGACCTCAGCACGCCCGAAGAGGAACGTCCCCTGGCCGGCGAATATGTGCTCGGCGTCCTCGATGCGACCGAACGCGCCCAGGCCCAGGCCCGCATCGCCGCCGAACCGAGTTTCGCCCGCGCCGTGCAGTGGTGGGAGAACCACCTCACCCCTCTGGCGACCGACATCAAGGGCGTCGAGCCGTCGGCCGGCTTGTGGCCGCGGATCGCCAATCTGATCGGCGAGGCGACCAAGCCGTCGCTGTGGAACAATACCCGCGTCTGGCGCGGCGTGTCGGTGGGCGCCATCGCCCTGGCCGCCGCCAGCGTCGCGGCCCTGGTGATGACGCCCAGCGCGCCGCCAGTTCCTGCTGTCGCGCCGACACCGGCCGCCGCCGAGGTGGCGCTGATCAATGACCCGGCTTCGAACAAGCCGGCCCTGGTCGCCACGCTCGATCATGCTACCGACAAGCTGATCCTGACCCCGCTGGCGATGGAGATGCCCGACGGCCGCGAGCCCGAGCTGTGGATCATCCCCGAGGGCCAGAAGGCCATCTCGCTGGGCATGATCCCGAAGAACGCGCCGATCCAGATCGCCCTGCCGGCCGGCCTGCGCGGCGGCGGAACCTACACCGCCACCCTGGCCATCACCGACGAGCCCCCCGGCGGCGCGCCGACGGGCGTGGCCACCGGCTCGGTCCGCGCGATCGGCAAGTTTGTGAAGGCGTAGCTCCGGTTAAGTAAGTAGTTTATGACTTATTCGCAGGCGCCGACCGCAAGGTCTGGCGCCTGTCGAGGCATCGGCGGGTGATCGAGATCCCTGCCCGCCTTGGGCCGCGCGGCTGAAGACAGGCTGCGCTACCAAGGACGCCACGGCAAGCCTGGCTGTGGATCGGAGCCGAGACGGGGTGACGCGGGAGTTCGACATCGGCGCGAGGGCCAAGGCTCGTTGTGACCTGCTGGGCGTATCGCCCTACAGTGAGGTCGATGGGCAGCTGACGCGGCGCTTCCTCACCCCGGCTCACGACGCCGCGCTACAGACCCTGACCCTGTGGAAAACTTCAGCCGGCATGAGCGTCCGCCGTGACGCCGCCGGCAGCCTCGTCGGCCGCTACGAAGGCGAGACGCCGGACGCCCCGGCCCTGCTGATCGGCTCGCACATCGACAGCGTTCGCAACGGCGGACGTTATGATGGTCCACTGGGGATCATGCTGGGCATAGACGTGGTCGAGGCGCTGCGCGACGCGGGCCGTCGCCTGCCCTTCGCCATCGAGGTGATCGCCTTCGGCGACGAGGAAGGCTCGCGCTTTTCCGCCTCGATGAGCTGCAGCCGCGCCATTGCCGGGACGCTGGATCCGGCCGCCGTGCTGGGCATGACCGACGCCGAGGGCGTGACCCTGGCGGATGCGTTCACCGCCTTTGGCCTGGACCCTGCCCGCATCCTCGACGCCGCTCGCAAGCCGTCCGACGTCATCGCCTTTCTGGAAGCCCACATCGAACAGGGCCCGGTGCTCGAAGCCGAAGGCCTGGCCCTAGGCGTCGTCACCGCCATCGCGGCCCAGAAGCGGCTGATGGTGCGGATCACCGGCATGGCCGGTCACGCCGGCACCACGCCCATGCATCTGCGCAAGGACCCCGGCCCCGCCGCCGCCGAATGCATCCTGGCCCTGGAGCGCATCTGCCAGGCCGGAACCGACAATCTGGTCGGCACGGTCGGCCGCATGACCGCCCTGCCCGGCGCCTTCAACGTCATCCCCGGCGCGGTCGAGTTCTCGATGGACATCCGCGCCGAGACCTCAACCACGCGCGACGCGGCCGTCGAGGCTGTCACGGCCGAAATCCACGCCATCGCCGCCCGGCGCGGCCTGACGGCGACTGTCACCCTGATGCAGGCGCTGGACGAGAGCCCCTGCGACCCCAGCCTCACCGCCCTGCTGGAACAGTCCGTCGGCGACCTGGGCCTGCCGCCTCGCCGCCTGCCTTCGGGCGCGGGCCACGACGCCATGGTCATGGCCGACCTCTGCCCCACCGCCATGCTGTTCATCCGCTGCGAGGGCGGGATCAGCCACAACCCGGCCGAGTCCGTGACAGAGGCCGATTGCGCCCTGGCGGCCGAGGCGATGCTGGGGTTCGTGGACAAACTCTCAGACCAGTTTTCCCAGCAATTTTCCTTGTCATCCCGGCCGGAGCGCGCCAGCGCGGAGCGCCGGGACCCAGGGGCCGCGCGCGCCGCCCCTGGGTCCCGGATCGCCCCTTCGGGTCGTCCGGGATGACAAGCTTATGGATCGTGACATGACCACCTTCGGCGAACTCGACCACCCGCCCCGCCTGCTGATGGGCCCCGGCCCGATCAACGTGCACCCGCGCGTGCTGCGCGCCATGTCGGTGCAGCTGTTGGGCCAGTTCGACCCGGAATTCACCGGCTACATGAACGAGACCATGGCGCTCTACCGCCAGGTCTTCCAGACCCAGAACCGCTGGACCTTCCTGATCGACGGCACCTCGCGCGCCGGGATCGAAGCGGCCCTGGTCTCGGTGCTGGCGCCCGGCGACGACGTGGTGGTGGTCAATGCCGGCCGCTTCGGGCTGCTGCTGTCCGAGATCGCCGAGCGCTGCGACGCCAAGGTCACCCTGGTCGAGGGCGAGTGGGGCAAGGTCATCGATCCGCAGGCGGTCGAGGACGCCGTCGCCCGCGTCAAGCCGCGCCTGGTGGCTTGCGTGCACGGCGACACCTCCACCACCATGGCCCAGCCGATCGAGGCCATCGGCGAGATCTGCCGCCGCCACGACGCCCTGCTGTATGTGGACGCCACCGCCACCCTGGCCGGGATGAACTGCCCGGTCGATCAGTGGCAGGCCGACATCGTCACCGCCGGCCTGCAGAAGTGCCTGGGCGGTCCCTCCGGCTCGGCCCCGATCACGATCAGCGACCGCGCCGCCGAGCACATCGCCGGCCGCAAGCATGTCGAGCGCGGTATCGCCACGGCGGGCGCGGTCAGTGGCGCTGGTCGTCGCATCGCCTCCAACTATTTCGACCTGGCGATGATCATGGACTACTGGTCCGACAAGCGCCTGAACCACCACACCGAAGCCGCGTCGATGCTCTACGCCGCCCGCGAATGCGCCCGCGTGGCGCTGGAGGAAGGCCTGGAAGCCCGCTTCGCCCGCCATACGGCCGCCGGCGCGGCCGTGGTCGCCGGGGTCGAGGCGATGGGGTTGAGCGTCTACGGCGACCCGGCCCACAAGATGACCAACGTCACCGGCATCTGGATCCCCGACGGCGTCGACGGCGACCGGGTGCGCGCCCGCATGCGCACCGAGTTCGAGATCGAGATCGGCACGGCGTTTGGGCCTCTGACCGGCAAGATCTGGCGGATAGGCGCAATGGGGGTCAATGCGCGCAAGCACGCGGTGCTGACCACGCTGGCCGCGCTGGAGGCGGTGCTGCGCTGGGAAGGTTTCTCGGCGACGCCGGGCGCTGGGGTGGATGCGGCGGCAAAGGTGTTTTCGTGATGGACACGGCAAGCTTCATCTTCCCCCTACGGGGGAGGAGCGCCGCAGGCGCGGAGGGGGCCAGTCGGCAACATGCCACTCGCCCCCACCTGACCGCTGCGCGGTCGTCCGCCCCCGTAGGGGGCAGATGAAATGATGACCTACCCCCGCGACCTCATCGGCTACGGCCAGCACCCGCCCCACGCCGCCTGGCCCAACGGCGCCCGGATCGCGGTGCAGTTCGTCCTCAACTACGAGGAAGGCGCCGAGCGCTCGATCCTGCATGGCGACCCCGCCTCCGAGTTTTTCCTGTCGGAAATGGTCGGCGCCCAGCCGATCCCCGGCATGCGCAACATGTCGATGGAGAGCCTCTACGAATACGGCTCGCGCGCCGGGTTCTGGCGCATCCGCCGGCTGTTCGACGAGCTGGGCCTGCCGCTGACCGTGTTCGGCGTCGCCCAGGCGATGGAACGCCATCCTGACGCGGTCGAGGCGATGATGGAATCCGGCTGGGAGATCGCCAGCCACGGCTATCGCTGGATCGACTACCAGCACTTCACGCCCGACCAGGAGCTGGAGCACATCGGCAAGGCCATCGAGATCCAGGCCCGCCTGACCGGTGAGCGGCCGCTGGGCTGGTATCAGGGCCGCACCAGCCCCAACACCGCGCGGCTGATCGCTCGGGAAGGCGGCTTTGTCTATGACGCCGACAGCTATGCCGACGACCTGCCCTATTACGACGCCCAGCATGGCCGCCCGCAGCTGATCGTGCCCTACAGCCTGGACGCCAACGACATGCGCTTCACGGCGGCCCAGGGCTTCAACACCGGCGAGCACTTCTTCACCTACCTCCGCGACGCCTTCGACGCCCTGTACGCCGAGGGCGAGACCGCGCCAAAGATGATGAGCATCGGCCTGCACTGCCGCGTGGTCGGCAAGCCCGGGCGGATCCTGGGGCTGAAGCGCTTCCTTGAACACGTGATGGCCCACGACCAGGTCTGGGTGGCGCGGCGCATCGACATCGCGCGGCACTGGATCGAGACCCATCCGTATGATGGGAGCATGAAATGAGCGCGCCCCATATTTCCCCGTCATCCCGGGGCTTGTCCCCGGGACCCATGGTTCAGCTGATCGATTGTTGCGAGATGATCCCGGCCCTTGCGGCGGACAAATGGGTCCCGGGGACAAGCCCCGGGATGACGGAGATTATTGTCGGTCCTGCGGGAGCTAACGCATGAGCTCGGCCCCGCCCCTGTCGCTGAAAATCCTCAACAGCATGAACCAGACCGGCTTCACCACCGCCCTGGGCTTTGCCTTCGAGCTGTCGCCCTGGGTGGTGCAGCGCGCCTGGGACGAGCGGCCGTTCGATACCGTCGAGGGCCTGCACGCCGCAATGATGCGGGTGCTGGACGCCTCGACCACCGCCGACAAGCTGGCCCTGATCCGCGCCCACCCCGAACTGGCCGGCAAGGCCGCCATCGCCAAGGCCCTGACCGCCGAAAGCAACGCCGAACAGGCCAGCGCCGGGCTCGACAGGCTGACCCCGGAAGAGTTCGAGCGCTTCCACCAGCTCAACGCCGCCTATTCAGCCCGCTTCGGCTTCCCGTTCATCATCGCCGTGCGCCTGAACGACAAGAGCTCGATCCTGGCAGCCATGCAGGCGCGGCTTTCCAACGATGAGACCCGGGAAGTCGCCGAGGCGATCAGCCAGATCGGCCACATCTCCCGGCTCCGCCTGACCGACGCGGTGAGCGCCTGATGGACTATGATTTCGCCACCTGGGGCAGCCTGGTCCTGCGCTGGCTGCATGTGATTACCGGTATCGCCTGGATCGGCGCGTCGTTCTATTTCGTCTGGCTGGACAACAATCTGCGCGATCCCGTCCCGCCCAAGGACGGTGTGAAGGGCGAGCTGTGGGCCGTGCACGGCGGCGGGTTCTATCACTCGCAGAAGTACATGACCGCCCCGCCGCACATGCCCGAGCACCTGCACTGGTTCAAATGGGAGGCCTACACCACCTGGCTGTCGGGCTTCGCCTTGCTGATCGTGCTCTATTATGTGGGCGCACCGATCTATCTGATCGACACCGCCAAGCACGCCTTCACGCAAGGCGGCGCCATCGCCACGGGCCTGGCCTTCATCTTCGGCGGCCTGCTGGTCTATGAGGCCCTGTGCCGCTCGCCGCTGGGCAACCGCCCGCGCCTGTTCGGGATCGTGTGGTTCCTGAGCCTGACGGCGGCGACCTACGTCCTGACCCAGATCTTCACCGACCGGGGCGCCTTCATCCATGTGGGCGCGATCATCGGCACCTGCATGGTCGGCAACGTCTTCCTGATCATCATCCCCAACCAGCGCAAGATCGTCGCCGACATGCTGGCCCGCCGCCCGGTCGATCCGCGCCTGGGGGCGATGGGCAAGCAGCGCTCGGTGCACAACACCCACATGACCCTGCCGGTCATCTTCATCATGATCAGCAACCACTATCCGGTGGTGACGGGCCACTCCCTGGCCTGGCTGCTGCTGGCCCTGATCAGCGCCGGCGGGGTGTCGATCCGCTACTTCTTCATCCTGAAACACTCGGGCCAGATCCGGCATGAGTTCCTGTTCTACGGGGCCATGCTGATCTTCGCCGTCAGCGTGATCGCCAGCGGCAAACCCAAGGCCGATGCCGCTGCGATGTCGCCCGTGCCGTTCGCGACCGCGCAGGCCATTGTCCAGAAGCACTGCACGACCTGTCACGCCGCCGCGCCCACCCACAAGGGCTTCCCCGCCCCGCCCCTGGGCGCGACCTTCGACACGCCCGAACACATCCAGAAATATGCGTCGAAAATTCACGAACGTGCGGTAGCCACCAGCAGCATGCCGCTGGGCAACGAGACCGGCATGACCGACGACGAACGCGCCCAGCTGGGCGCCTGGATCAAGCAGGGGGCCAAGATCCCGTGACCGAAGCCGCCGTTCTGGAGACCGCAGCGCCGGGGTCGGAGCCTGCTGCCCGACCGCGCAAGCGCGACGCTGAACGCACCCGTCAGGCGATCATGGCCGCAGCCCTGAAGGAATTCTCGCAAGCCGGGTTCGCCGGGGCCCGCATCGAGAAGATCGTCAAGGCGGCCAAGTGCAATATCCGCATGCTTTACCACTATTTCGGCGACAAGAAGGGCCTCTACCTGGCCGTTCTGGAGGCCGCCTATGTGGATCTGCGGGCCCGCGAGGCCGAGCTGAAGATCGACTTCGACAGGCCGCTGGACGGCTTTCTGGAGCTGCAGCGCTTCACCTTCGACTACTTCGAAAAGCACCCCAGGTTCGAGGGCCTGCTGCGCAACGAAAACCTGATGCACGGCAAGTTCGCCGCCCAGTCACGCGTCGTGACCGAGACCGCCTTCCCGCTGCGCCGGACCATTGAGCGGCTGATCGACAGCGGCCAGACGCAAGGCCTGTTCGGGCCGGATCTCGATCCGGTGCAGATCTACGTCACCATCGCGGCGATGAGCCGGTTCCACCTGGCCAACGGCTATTCGCTGTCAGCCACCCTGGACACCGACATGACCACCGCCGAGTGGCGCAAGGCGCGGCTGACCCACGCCCTGGCCCTGCTCGAAGGCTATCTGACGGCGGGGTCTAGACGGGCTTCTGGACCAGCGGCGGGCCGCTGAATTCGGTCTCGATGACCACCGCCACCGCGTCGCTGACGCCCATGGTCGTGCCGGGCGCGGGCACGCCATAGGCGATCCCGAAGTCCGAACGCTTGAAGGTCCCGGTGGCCGAGAAGCCGGTCCGGGCCTGCGGGTCCATCGGATGGCCGGCATAGCCGCCGTTGAAGGTCACATCCAGGACCACCGGTTTGGTCACGCCATGCAGGGTGAAGTCGCCGGTGACCTTGGCCGTGTTGGCGCCGGTGACCTCGACCTTGGTCGACTTGAAGGTGATGGCCGGATACTGCGCCGCGTTCAGCCATTGCGGGCCGACCAGCTCATCCTTGAACCCCGCCGGCGGGGCCGGCAGCGTCAGGGAGCGCGGATCGATCGTCGCCTCCAGCGTGGTCAGCTCAGGTTTGGCCGGATCGAAGTTCAGCTTGGCGTCAAACGCGGCAAAGCTGGCGGTGTAGTTGGAAAAGCCCAGATGGCTAACCTTGAACACCACGGTCGAGTGGCTCTTGTCGAGCGTGTAGGCCCCGGCCGGCACGCTGACCGGCGCGGGCTTGGCGGCGGCGGGCGGCGGCGCCTTCTCGGCGGCAGGCTTGGGCGAGCAGGCGGCCAGGGCCAGAAAGACCGTGGCGACGAGGATCTTCTTCATGGCGTTTCCCTTGGCGGCGCGATTCGAGGGTCGCGCATTTTCGATCGGTCGATAAGCCAAGAACGTTCGAAACGGCCGCCGGCAGACGCCGATCCGCAAACAAGGTGCGCCGGACCGTCGAGGACGATCCGGCGCAAACCCTCACTACAGGAAGCTGTCGTAGCTGATGGCCTCGAGACTGACGCCCGCCAGCAGGATCACATTCTCAAGCCCCGCGCCGCTCGGGTCGGCGTGTCCGCTGAACACATAGACGTCCGCTCCGACCTGGAAGGCGATGTATTCGTGGACCGTGCTGGGATAGGTCAGCATGGAATTCACCGTCGCCAGGGCGGAGGCGAAGCTGGCCGCGCTGCTCTCGACATAGCTGAAGCCAGCCGGGGCGTCGGAGAACCTCAGCTCGTCCTGGGCTGTGAAGTCGGTGATGACGTCCACGCCGACGCCGGTCGTATCGATGGCCCTGGAATCGCCGTTGGCGAACACGAAGAAGTCCTTGTTATCGCCACCGGTGAGGCGATCCAGTCCCATCCCTCCGTTGAGCGTGTCCTGCCCGCCGCCGCCCTCCAGCGTGTCGTCGCCCACTGCACCAGACAGGCCGTTAGCGTTAGCGTCGCCAGCAATGTGGTCGTTGAAATAGTCGCCAACCACCCCCTCAACAGACTGGATGGTCATGAAGTAGCCGGACGTCACTTCCTGGATGCCGGTGTTGGACAGATCCACTGTCACACCGACACCGGCCTGTGCATCAATGAAGGCCAGAATGTCTCGGCCCGCGCCGCCGTCAACGACGTCATGGGCCCCGCCGAGAAGCAGCTCAAAGGTGTCATCGCCGTCACCACCGAGCATCGTGTCACCGACGTTGCTGCTCTGGATCCGGTCGTTGCCGGCCCCGCCCAACAGCATGGCTCCGACATTGATATCCGTGCCGAAGATAGCGAACGAGCCGACGATATCGTCGCCCTCACCGCCATCGATGTAGTCGGCGCCCCCACGCCCCATGAGACTATCGTTGCCGGCCCCTCCGTCGATGTAGTTGTCGCCATAGGTGCCGAAAATGGTGTCGTCGAAACGCGTGCCGATCACGCTCTCGATCGACACAAGCCTGTCCTGACCAGAGAGCCCTTCAGCGAAAGCCCCCTGGGGGCCCAGCAATTCGAGCAACACGCCGGAATCGAGGTCCGCGAAGCTGGCGATGTCATCGCCCGCGCCGCCATCCAGCGTATCGTTGCCGGCGCCGCCCTGTAGAAAGTCGTCACCCGCCCCGCCCGAGAGGGCGTCGGCACCCGCACCGCCCACCAACGCATTGGGGCCGGCATTACCGATCAGCACGTCGTTGAAGGCCGAGCCATAGACGTTCTCGATCGAGACCAGCTTGTCGCTGCCGCCGCCCAGGGTGTTCTGCGAGGCCGTCAGGTTCAGATCGACCTTCACGCCCGAGGTCGCGTCTTCGTAGGCGGCCCAGTCGGCGCCCGCGCCGCCGTCGATGGTGTCGGAACCCGCGCCACCGAGGATGTAGTCTTCGCCGTCGCCGCCCAGCAGCGTGTCATTGCCCGCCATCCCGGCCAGGACGTCGTCGCCCGCGCCGCCGGTCAGCTTGTCGTTGCCGCCAAAGCCGTAAAGCGTATCCGCATCGGCGCCGCCCGTCAGGGTGTCAGCCTTTTCGCTACCGTTCAACAACATCTGCCCATCCCCACTCGCCCCAAACGGGCACGCGGCAAGGTTTAGTCAGGGCCAGACAGCATCAGAATCGGTTTCACTTGGAAGGGGAATATTAAGGGTAAATATCGCCCAGCTGCATTAACAAAACCAAGTATTCCACAGAACTGTTTCAGAATAGAATACCCTTCTCCAGCATTCCGTGCACGCCCTTTTCGCCATTCACCGTCTGGGTCACCCGGAAATCCACGGCCAGCGAGCAGAACTGGTAGGCCTGCACCCGCGTGAGCGCAGAGCGGGCTGTGATGAAGTCGATCATGCCGCGCAGGGCCTGCTTCATGGCCAGGTCGAGATCCTCGTTGAAGCCCATGACGATGTAGTGGGTCTGGGTTTCGGCGCGGGGCCAGGTCGCCACCCCCAGATCGGCCGCCTTGTGCAGGACGAAGGTGAAGGTCCCGGTCAGGCCCATCTCCAGCGCGTTGACACAAACCTCGCCGTCGCCCTGCCGTCCGTGGCCGTCACCGACCGAGAAATTGGCTCCGGGAACCCAGACCGGCAGGAACAGGGTCGCGCCGGCCCCCAGCTCCTTGTTGTCCATGTTGCCGCCATGCTCGCGCGGCTCGCGACTGGACAGCCGGCCGTATTTCGCCGGCGGCGCCACGCCCATGGTGCCGAAGAAGGGCTTCAGCGGCAGGGTCGGGCCCCAGTCGGGCTTGCAGGTCCCGTCCGCGCGGTCGACGGCGATGTGGCTGACATAGCGCTCGGGAAAGTCTTCCGGCAGGGTTCCGGCCAGGGGCCGCACGGCGCAATAGCCCCAGTCGTTGTTGGGCTCGACCGCCTCGATCCGCACCTCCAGCGTGTCGCCGGGCTCGGCCCCGGCGATGGCCACCGGGCCGGTCAGGATGTGGGGGCCGATCCGCTCGGGCTTGCTGTCGTGGATCGCCCGCAGGGCCGGCGGGATCGTCAGGCCGCTGCCCTCGCCCGGCATCACCTCTACGCCGCCCGAGACGCAGTCGAAGGTGACGCTGTCGCCCGAGGCGATGGTCAGCACAGGATTGAACGCCGCGTCGAACATGCCAAAGCGGATGGTGTCGGGGGTCGAGGCGAGGTGGTGGCGCATCAAGTAAGCCTTTTCTTACAAGCACCCATCTCGACGCCCATCCGGCGCCAGACCCAAGGCCCGCGCCGCGTCGCCCCGGCCGATTGCCTCAAGGCGCCCTTGCAGCGGGCGTTTGGCGCGCAGACTGTCTCCCAGACGTGCGCCCCCGCGCGCCGGGCCGCCCAGGCACGGCCGCACTAGCGCGGCCCCACGACGCCGGTATATGAAGAATTTTCTTACTTAGGGAGGGCGCCCCACGATGGCGATCGACGCGGCGCTCAAGGCCTTTCTCGACCTCACCGACGGCGACGTCGCGGCCTATGCCGACGCGCGGGCGGCCGAGATCGGCCTGACCTTGCCGGAGCCGACCCTGGCCGCCGTGCGCGAGAACCTGGCCCTGCTGCGCACCCAGACCGCCCTGTTCGTCGCCGCCCTGGACGGCCGCGCCGGCCAAGACCTTCCAGCCATGACCTTTCAGCCATGAGCTTTCCCAGCGTCGTCGAGATCGCCGGCGAGGTCCGCGCCGGCCGCGTCACCGCCCGGGCCGTCACCCAGGCCACCCTGTCGCGCATCGGCAGGCGCAACGGCGCGATCAACGCCTTCACCGTCGTGCTGACCGAGCGGGCTCTGGCCCAGGCCGACCGGGTGGACGCTGCCCTCGCCGCCGGAGCGCCGGTCGGGCCGCTGGCCGGCGTGCCCTTCGCGGTCAAGAACCTGTTCGACATCGCGGGCCTGCCCACCCTGGCCGGCTCGAAGATCCGCCGCAGTGCGGCTCCGCCCTCACGCGACGCGACCCTGGTCCAGCGGCTGGAGGCGGCCGGCGCCATCCTGGTCGGCGCGCTGAACATGGACGAGTTCGCCTATGGCTTCGTCACCGAGAACGCCCATGACGGCCCGACCCACAATCCCCACGATCTGAGCCGCATCGCCGGCGGCTCGTCGGGCGGTTCGGCGGCAGCGGTGGCGGCGGGCCTGGCGCCCCTGACCCTGGGCTCGGACACCAACGGCTCGATCCGCATTCCCGCCAGCCTGTGCGGGGTGTTTGGCCTCAAGCCCACCTATGGCCGTCTGTCACGCCAGGGCGTGTTTCCGTTCGTCGAGAGCCTGGACCACGTCGGCGCCTTCGCGCGGTCGATCGAAGACCTGGCCCTGGCTTATGACGTCCTGCAGGGGCCGGACGTCGAGGGCGACCACATCTGCGTTCGCGCCGCCGAGCCGGTGTCCGAAACGCTGGCCGTCCTGGCCGACGGCCCGCTGCGGGTCGGCGTGCTGGGCGGCTGGTTCGCCCAGGGCGCGTTTCCCGAAGTGCTGGAGGCGCTGGCCATCGTGGCCCAGGCGCTGGGGGCCAGGGACCGCGTGATCCTGCCCGGCGCTCAGGCCGCCCGCGCCGCCGCCTTCTGTTTGACTGCCGTCGAGGGCGGACATCTGCACCTTGCCGACCTGAAGACCTCGGCCATGGACTACGATCCCGCCGTCCGCGACCGCCTGCTGGCCGGAGCCCTGCTGCCGGAAGGCGTGGCCCAGGCCGCCCAGCGCTATCGCACGATCTTCCGCGACGAGGTCGCCCGCGCCTTCGAACGCTTCGATATCCTGCTGGCCCCGTCGTCGGTCTGTCCCGCCCCCGGCATCGGCCAGGCGACGATGGAGATGGGCGGCCAGCAGGTTTCCGTCCGCAAGAACCTGGGCGCCTTCACCCAGCCGATCAGCTATATCGGCCTGCCCGTGCTGGCCGCGCCGGTGAACCGCCCGGGCCAGCTGCCCATCGGCGTCCAGATCATCGCCCCGGCGTGGCGCGAGGACCTGGCCCTGGCCGCCGGCCTGAAGCTGCAAAGGCTGGGCGTCCTGGCCGCCCATGCGCCGGGAGGTCCGCTGTGATCCTCAACAACCCCGTGGTGCTGGCCCAGGTCGCCGAGGCCGTCGACGCCTATGAGGCGGCCCTGATGGCCAACGATGTCGAGGCCCTGGACGGCGCGTTCTGGAACTCGCCGCACACCGTGCGGCTGGGCGTGGCCGAGAACCTGTATGGCTTGGACGAGATCGCCGCCTTCCGCGTCGGCCGGGCTGGCGGCTCGCCGCCGCGCACCCGGCTGCGCACCGAGATCACCACCTTCGGCGATGACTTCGCCATCGCCAATGTCGAGTTTCAGCGCGACGGGTCCGACAGGATCGGCCGCCAGAGCCAGACCTGGATCCGCACGGCGGACGGCTGGAAAGTCGCCTCCGCCCATGTCTCCCTGATGCAGGCCGGCGCCGACCAGCGCCTCGCGCCAACGACAGAAAGCCGCTAGAGCCTGCCCATGACGCACAAGATCATTTTCGACACCGACCCCGGCATCGACGACGCCATGGCCCTGCTGTTCATCGCGGCCAGCCCGGCCCTGGACCTGCTGGCCATCACCACGATCTTCGGCAATGCCGACATCGAGACCACCACCCGCAACGCGCTCTATCTGAAGCAGCGCTTCGGTCTGGCCGCGCCGGTGTTCAAGGGAACCGACAAGCCCCTGACCCGGCCGCGCAACCCTTCGCCCACCTTCGTGCACGGCGAGAACGGCCTGGGCGACGTCGAACTGACCGGGCTGGTTCCCGCCCAGCCAGAGGCCAAGCCGGCCCATCAGGCGATCATCGATCTCGCCCGCCAGCATCCGGGCGAGGTGACCCTGGTCGCGGTCGGCCCCCTGACCAACCTGGCCCTGGCCCTACAGGCCGACCCAGAAGTCGCGACCCTGCTCAAGGCCGTGGTGATCATGGGCGGCGCGTTCGGCCTTGCCGGCAAGCCAGGCAATGTCACCCCGGTGGCCGAGGCCAATATCTGGAATGATCCGGAGGCCGCCGACCAGGTCTTCACCGCGCCCTGGTCCCTGACCGCCATCAGCCTGGACGTGACCACCCAGGTGGTGATGTCGCCGGCCTATATGGACGCGCTGGAGGCCTCGGCCGGCGCCGCCGGCCAGTTTCTCAACGAAATCTCCAAGCCCTATGCCGCCTTCTACGGAAGCCGCGACGGCATCGAGGGCTGCTGCGTGCATGACGCGGCGGCGGTGGCGTACGTGATCGACCCGTCGCTTTTCACGGTGCGTCGCGGCTCGGTTCGCGTGCTGACCGAGGGCATCGCCCTGGGCCAGACCTGCCTGAAGGCCGAGGGCGAACTGTTTGGGCCGTCGGCCTGGGATGACCAGCCGATCCAGGCGGTGAGTGTGGCCGTGGATGAGGCGGGGTTGCTGAAGCTTTATGCCGAGACGATGAGGGCCTCGGCCTAAGATCCTCCCCTCTCGGGGGAGGTGGCCCGAAGGGCCGGAGGGGGCAGCGCGGCCTATGCCGCATTAACCCCATCAGTCGCCCCGCGACAGCTCCCCCAAGGGGGGAGCATCTACCCTTTCAGCGCGCGTGCCGCAGGCGCCCGGCCAGATAGGTCCGCTCGACCACCCGGTCATCGCCCAGCACGGTCAGGGCGAACAGCCGGTTCTCCAGGCTGCGGTCACCGGCCAGGCGTCTCGTCAGGAGCGGCGTGGCGGCCAGGTCCAGCACCAGGAAATCGGCCTCCTTGCCGGGCGCCAGATTGCCGATTCGGTCGCCCAGATCCAGCGCCCGCGCGCCGCCCAGGGTGGCCAGATACAGGGCGTGGAACGGATCCAGCGCCGTCCCGCGCAGCTGGCCCACCTTGTAGGCTTCGCCGAGGGTGTGAAGGATCGAAAAGGTCGTCCCCGCCCCCACATCGGTGCCGATGCCCACCTTGACCCCGTGGGCGCAGGCGGCCTCCAGCGGGAACAGACCCGAGCCCAGAAACAGGTTTGAGGTCGGGCAGAAGGCCACCGCTCCGCCCTTGGCCGCCAGCCGCGCGAACGCCTCGCCCTTCAGGTGCACGCAGTGGGCGAAGACCGAGCGCGGGCCCAGCAGGCCAAAGCGGTCATAGACGTCCAGATAGTCCGTCGCTTGCGGAAACAGCGCCGCCGTCTCGTCGATCTCGCGCTGGTTTTCCGACAGATGGGTCTGCATCCAGACCCCGGGGTTGGCCGCC
The DNA here is from genome assembly GCF_048541825.1 of Caulobacter sp. ErkDOM-C. GTDB lineage: Bacteria > Pseudomonadota > Alphaproteobacteria > Caulobacterales > Caulobacteraceae > Caulobacter. Next base: position 2,566,182 of record NZ_CP183332.1, read on the forward strand.
AGCAACTCGCCGGCCATGGCCAGTTGCGCGTCGGTGCAGCTGATGGCGAAGCGCGGGGTGACGGCGTAGCCCAGCCGCCCCTTGCCGTGCCAGTCGGCGATCAGGCCTTCCATGTCGGCGCGGCTGGACTCGACAGTGTCGGTCAGGCCGTCGGGCGCGTTGCGATCCATCAGCGACTTGCCGGCGATGAGCCGCATGTCACGCGACAGCGCCGCCCGGAACAGCGCCTCGACCGAACCCTTGTGCACCGAGCCGAACACCAGCGCCGTGGTGGTGCCATTGCGCAGCAGCTCGTCGACGAAGAACTCGGCGGCTTCGGTGGCATGGTCGGGATCGGCGAAGGCGGCCTCGGCCGGGAAGGTGTGCTGCTCCAGCCAGTCCAGCAGCTGCGCGCCATGGGCGGCGATGATGTCGACCTGCGGGAAGTGGATGTGGGTGTCGATGAAGCCGGAGGTGATCAGCTTGCCGGTCAGGTCCTCGACCGGCGTGTCGCCGATCAGATCCGACAGCGCCGCCCAGTCGCCGCAGGCCACGACATGACCGTCCTCGACCAGCAGCAGGCCGTCCTCGTGGAAGGCGACAGCCTCCGCGTTCTTGGTCGGCCCATCCCTGCCGGGATCGTCCAGCAGGTGGAGGATCGACGCCCTATAGGCTTGCAACGGCCAGATCCTCGTCGTTGGAAATTCGGGCCGCTTCCAGCCGCATCAGCAGGTCGGCAGCCACCGAGACGGCGATCACCTCGGGGGCCTTGCTCTTGAGATGCGGCAGACCGATCGGACAGGTCAGGCGGGTGAGCGCGGCTTCCGAGAAGCCGTCATCGCGCAGCCGGCTCATGAACCGGGCGCGCTTGGTCTTCGAGCCGATCAGGCCCAGATAGCCGAACCCGCCGCCGGCCAACCCGGCCGAGGCCAGGGCGTAATCGAGGCCATGGTCGTGGGTGAAAATCAGGCCATAGGCGTCGCCGCCAGCGCCCATGGCGGCGGCGGCCATCTCGGCCGGCTCGAGCACGGTGACACCGGGAAGGTCGGCGGTCTCGGGTCGGCTGTCGAACCAGGACAGCTTGAACGGCAGCGGCGCGAAGGCGCGGGCGACGGCCTGTCCGACATGGCCGGCGCCGAACAGCAGCAGCGGCGGACGCGGGGCGTCGTTACGCTCGACCAGTTCGTCGCCCAGCGCGGGGCCGGCGCCGCGCGCCGTAGCCTGGGCTCCGGCCAAGGTGACCGGCGGGGCTTCCGAACTGGCGGTGATCGGGGCAACGGTCTTGGTCAGCAGGCCCGGATCGAAGCGGGTGCGGACCTCGAACGGCTGGGCGGCGTCCATGCGGCGGGCGGCGGCGGTCAGCCAGTCGCGGCTGGCGGGCTCGACCCGCTCGATCAGCAGCCGCACGCGACCGCCGCAGCACTGGGCCAGCAGCGGGCCCAGCGGATAGTCCTGGATGGCAAAGCTGGCCTGCGAGCCGCTCAGCATCCTGCGCGCCTGGCGGGTCGCCTGATGCTCCAGATTGCCGCCGCCTATGGTGCCCGACTGCCCGCTGCCCCAGACCACCATCTTGGTCCCGGCTTCACGCGGGGCCGAGCCCTCGGTGGCGAGGACGGTGACCAGGGCGGCGGGTTGGTTCTCGCCGATACGGGCCAGGGCGGAACGAGCCCAGTTGCTCATTTGCCCTCTCCCAGAGGGAGAGGGAGGGGCCCGCGTCCGCAGGACGTGGGAGGGTGAGGGGTTACAACGCGTCCGGACAAGGCAGAGCGGCGCGCCGGCTGCCAGCGTAACCCCTCACCCTCCCAACGCTGCGCATTGGGCCCCTCCCTCTCCCTATGGGAGAGGGTTTTCGAAAGCGCGGCCTCAGACAGCATTGGCCCTCGCCTTCACGTCCTCGACCGCCATCAGGATCGACTCGGGCGTCGCCGGCGCATCCAGACGCGGCATCACCTTGTGATCGGCCACGCTGGCCACGGCCCGGGTGATGGCGCTGAACACCGAGATCGCCAGCATCAGCGGCGGCTCGCCCACGGCCTTGGAGCGGTGGACCGTGGCCTCGACATTGCGGCCGGCCTCCCAGAGCTTGACGTCCAGATGGGCCGGACGGTCGCCGATGGTCGGGATCTTGTAGGTCGAGGGCGCATGGGTGCGCAGGCGGCCCTGGTCATCGAACACCAGCTCCTCGGTGGTCAGCCAGCCCATGCCCTGGATGAAGCCGCCCTCGATCTGGCCCAGGTCGATGGCCGGGTTCAGCGACCGGCCAACGTCGTGCAGGATGTCGGCCCGGGTGACCTTCATCTCGCCGCTCAGGGTGTCGATGATCACCTCGCTGCAGGCCGCGCCATAGGCGAAATAGTAGAACGGCCGGCCGCTATGGGTGGCGCGGTCGTAATGGATCTTGGGCGTGGCGTAGAAACCGGTCGAGGACAGCGAAACCCGGCCCAGATACGCCTGGCGGCAGAGGTCGTTGAACGGGACTAGCGTGTCGCCGGCCTTCAGCCCCTGCGGCGTGAAGGCCACCTCGGCCTCGGCACAGCCCCACTTGTGCGCCGCGAACTCAACCAGCCGGGCCTTGAGGATGTTGGCCGCATTGAGCGCCGCCATGCCGTTCAGGTCGGTGCCCGACGAGGCGGCGGTCGCCGAGGTGTTGGGCACCTTGTCGGTGACGGTCGAGGTGGCCTTCACCCGCGAGACATCGACCTGGAAGGCCTCGGCGACGATCTGGGCGACCTTGGTGAACAGGCCCTGCCCCATCTCGGTGCCGCCGTGGTTCAACAGGATCGAGCCGTCAGCATAGAGGTGGATCAGGGCGCCGGCCTGGTTCAGGTGGGTGGTGGTGAACGAGATGCCGAACTTTACCGGCGTCAGGGCCAGGCCCTTTTTCAGGATCGGGCTGGCGGCGTTGAACGTGTCGATCTCGCGCTGACGGGCCTCGTAGTCACAGGAGGCGGCCAGCTCGGCCAGCAGCTGCGGCGCGACATTGTCCTCGACGGTCTGGTGATAGGGCGTCAGGTCGCGGCCGGGCTCGCCATACAGATTGCGGCGGCGCACCTCCAGAGGGTCGAGACCCGTGGCCTGGGCCACCGCGTCCATCACCCGCTCGATGGCGATCATCCCCTGCGGTCCGCCAAAGCCCCGGAAGGCGGTGTTGGACACCGTATGGGTGCGGAAGCGGTGCGACAGGATCTCGACCGCCGGCAGGAAATAGCAGTTGTCGGCGTGGAACATCGCCCGGTCGTTGATGGCCATCGACAGGTCGGTGGTGGCCCCGCAGCGCGAGGCCAGTTCCAGAGCGACGCCCGTCAGGACGCCTTCGTTATCGAAGCCCACATCATAGCCGACCTCGAAGTCATGCCGCTTGCCGGTCATGATCATGTCTTCGTCACGGTCTGGCCGGCACTTGGCGGCCCGGCCGGTCTTCACCGCCACCAGGGCGGCCCCGGCAGCGAACAGCGAGGCTTGAGTCTCCTTGCCACCGAACCCGCCGCCCATCCGACGCACCTCAATGGTCACGCAGCTATGCGGGCGGTCCAGCACGCGTGCCACCAGATGCTGCACCTCAGTGGGATGCTGGGTCGACGACCAGACATGAACGGCGCCGTCTTCGCCAGGAATGGCGAGGGCGACCTGGCCTTCCAGATAGAAATGGTCCTGCCCCCCGATGACGAACTGGCCTTGCAGCCGTCGGGGCGAAGTCGCCAGCGCCGCGGCCGCGTCGCCCCGCGCCATGCGCTGGCTGGTCTCGATCTTCAGGTCGGCGTCTCGGGCGGCGGCAATGTCGATGGCGGCCGGGAGCTCGGCATAGGCGATCACCGCCTTCGCGGCGGCGGCACGGGCGGCCGCGATCGAGCTGGCGGCCACGGCGAACAGGCTTTGGCCGACATAGGTCACGGTGTCGGTGGCAAACAGCTTGTCGTCGTGGATCACCGGGCTGACATCGTTCTCGCCGGGAATGTCGGCGGCGGTCAGCACCAGCACCACGCCCGGCGCGGCGCGCACGGCCGACAGGTCCATCGCGGTGATCTTGGCGTGGGCCCGGGTGCTCAGTCCGAAATGGACGTGAAGCATGCCGGCCGGCTCGGGCATGTCGTCGATATAGACAGCCGACCCCGCCACATGGCGCGCGGCGCTGTCATGCGGCAGCGAGGCGTGAACACCCTGGAAGGCGTCGATCGTCACGGGCGCGGTGGCGGATGAGTCAGCCATGGGCGCTCTCCGGTTCGACCCGGGTGACAAGGCCTGGAGAGGTGGTCTCGATGAACACCTTGCGCAGCATGTTGCGGGCGGTCAGCGACCGATAGGCCGCCGAGGCCCGCATATCGCTGAGCGGGGTATAGTCGGCATCGATAGCGGTCATCGCCGCTTCGATCGTGGCCTCGGCCCACGGCTGGCCGATCAGGGCTGCCTCACAGGCGCTCGCCCGCCGGGGCGTACCAGCCATACCGCCATAGGCGATCCGCGCCGAGCTCACGACGCCGCCTTCAATCATCAGGGCGAAGGCGCCGCAGACCGCCGAGATGTCCTGATCGAACCGCTTGGAGAGCTTGAAAACCTTAAAGACAAGTCTGCGCTTGGGCGTCGGCACGATCACCGCCTCGACGAACTCGCCGGGTCGTCTGTCCTGCTTGCCATAGTCGAGGAAGAAGGCTTCCAACGGCATCTGGCGCCGCTCACCGCCCCGGTTCAGCACCAGGGTCGCCCCGGCCGCGATCAAGGCGGGCGGCATGTCGCCGATCGGCGAGCCATTGGCGATGTTGCCGCCGATCGTGCCGCTGTTGCGCACCTGGGTCGAACCCAGCCGTCGCATCATAGCGCCAAGCTCGGGATAGAGCCCGCCCAGCGTCTCCATGGCGTCGACATAGCGGACACCCGCGCCGATCCAGACGCCGCTCTCGCGTGGCTCGATCCGCTTCAGTTCTGCGACCTGGCCAATGTCGATCAGGGTCTCCAGTGGCTTGCGCAGCTTGGTGACCCACAGACCCACATCCGTCGCGCCGGCCACGATCGTGGCGTGCGGATGCGCGACGAAGGCCTGGGCCAACTGGTCTAGCGACCTGGGCGCCAGCCAGCGGCGCGTGACGCCCTGCACGGGATCGTCGTGCGACAGGTCCAGCATCGCCCCGTCATTCAGAACCGCAAGATCCGCCGCCACATCGGGCGCGACCTCGGCTTCGACATCCTTGGCGACCTCAATGATCGGACCATAGCCGGTGCAGCGGCAAAGGTTGCCCGCCAGCACCTCGGCCGGCGAGGCGTCGGCGCCCTTGGCGGCGATCGCCTTGGCATAGAGCGACATCACGATGCCCGGCGTGCAAAAGCCGCATTGCGAGCCGTGTCGATCGACCATGGCCTGCTGCACGGGATGCAGGGCGCCAACGTTTGACAGACTCTCCACCGTCATCAGAGCCTTGCCGTGCAGCATCGGCAGGAACTGGATGCAGCTGTTCACCGCGCGCCAGGCGACACCCGCGCCATCGGCCTCACCCACCAGCACCGTGCAGGAGCCGCAGTCTCCCTCTGCGCAGCCTTCCTTGGTTCCCGTGCGGCGCAGGTCACCGCGCAGATGCTCCAGTAGGGTGCGGGTCGGATCGGCGCCGCGCACCTCTTGCACCTGACCATCCAGAAGGAAGCGGATCGTGTTGTTCGAATTCTGCGCCTGGGGCATCAGCTGCCCCGATAGGTGGAATAGCCATAGGGCGAGACCAGCAAAGGCACGTGCCAGTGTTGCCCGATGTTCGACACCGCGAAGTCGATGACCACGACGTCGAGAAAGGGCGGATCGGTCACGGCTGCGCCGGTCGCCTTGAAATACGCACCGATCGAGAACTCCAGGCGATAGCCGCCAACCGCGAGGTCTTCTCCGGCGATCAACCGCGCACGGCCGTCGGCGTCTGTGCGGAGTTCCGCCGACAGGATCTCACCATCACCGTCGCGGCGCGACACACGCACCAGGACCCCGGCCGCCGGCTGCCCGGCCGCCTGATCGAGGATATGGGTCGTCAGTCCGCTCATGCCCTGCCCTTCCAAAGCTCCACCGGCCAATGCTCGGCCCGCCCGCGCGCCCTGTCCAGAGCCATGCGCTGCAAGGGATCCTGCCTGCGCCCGCCGCTGTTGAACACGGCGGCCGGCGCCCACAAGTCGGGCACTATATAATAGAATTATTACTTACGGGAACTCGCATTTAGTCCTGCCGATGTGACCGCTACCATAAATAATATCCCTATCTGGCGCATAGGGTTGGCAATGCCCTGCTATCCCCGGTAGCTAGACTCGACGATCCGCGAGCCAGACGGATCGCGCCACGATGCCTGCGCAGACGCCAAAGAGGACCAGTCCATGGACGAGGATTTCCGCAAAGCCGCTCTGGACTATCACCGTCTGCCGCGGCCAGGAAAACTGGCGATCGAAGCCACCAAGCGCATGGCCACCCAGCGCGACCTCGGCCTGGCCTATTCGCCGGGCGTCGCAGCGCCCTGCGAAGCCATCGCCGCCGATCCCGACAAGGCCCGCGACTATACCGCCCGAGGTAATCTGGTGGCCGTGATCTCCAACGGCACGGCCGTGCTGGGCCTGGGCAATATCGGCCCGCTGGCGTCCAAGCCGGTGATGGAGGGCAAGGCCGTTCTCTTCAAGAAGTTCGCGGGCATCGATGTGTTCGACATCGAGGTCGACGCCGAGGATCCCGACAAGTTCATCGAGGTTGTCGCCGCGTTGGAGCCCACCTTCGGCGGCATCAATCTGGAAGACATCAAGGCCCCCGAGTGCTTCATCATCGAGCGCAAGCTGCGCGAGCGGATGAAGATCCCGGTGTTCCACGACGACCAGCATGGCACCGCCATCGTCTGCGCCGCTGCCGTCCGCAACGCCCTGTTGGTCCAAGGCAAGGCCCTGACGGACGTCAAGCTGGTCACCTCCGGCGCCGGTGCAGCGGCCCTGGCCTGCGTCGACCTGCTGGTTTCAATGGGCCTGCCAGTCGAGAACGTGACCCTGACCGACATCAAGGGCGTCGTTTACGCCGGTCGCGACGACGACATGCTCGACAACATGGCCCGCTATGCGCGCCAGACCGACGCCCGCACCCTGTCCGAAGTGCTGGCCGGCGCCGACATTTTCCTGGGCCTTTCGGCGCCGCGCGTTTTCAAGGCAGAGTGGTTGCCGCTGCTGGCGCCCAATCCGCTGATCCTGGCCATGGCCAATCCCGAGCCGGAGATCCTGCCTGAACTGGTGACCGCCGCCCGTCCTGACGCGATCATGGCGACCGGCCGCAGCGACTATCCCAACCAGGTCAACAACGTCCTGTGCTTCCCGTTCATCTTCCGGGGCGCGCTGGATGTCGGCGCTTCGGAGATCAACGAAGCCATGAAGGTGGCGGCCGTTGAGGCCATCGCCGAACTAGCCCGGGCCGAAGCCTCCGAAGTGGTGGCCAGCGCCTATGGCGGCGTCGCCCCGATGTTCGGCTCGCAATACATCATCCCCAAGCCCTTCGATCCGCGCCTCATCCTGCAGATCGCGCCGGCCGTGGCCCGCGCGGCCATGGACAGCGGCGTCGCCACCCGGCCGATCGCCGATTTCGACGCCTATCGCCAGGAACTGGAGTTGTTCGTCTATCGCTCGGGCCAGCTGATGCGTCCGCTGTTTGAGCGGGCGCGCAAGGCGACCAAGGCCTGCGTCGAGACGGGGGGGATTCGCGTGGCCTATGCCGAGGGCGAGGACGAGCGCGTGCTGCGCGCTGTCCAGACCGTGCTCGACGAAGGCCTGGCCAAGCCGGTGTTGATCGGCCGGCGCGAGACCATCATCGACAAGGCCGCCCAGATGGGCCTGCGCCTGGACTTCGGCGGCGCCGTCGAGATCCTCGACCCCGCCGCTGACACGGCGTTGTTCGCGCCGCTGGTCGATCGCTATCGGAGCCTTGTCAGCCGCCGCGGCATTCCCCCCTTGGCCGCCGAGCGCCGGGTCACCACTCGGCGAACGGTGTCGGCCTCGATGCTGCTGCAGGCCGGCCATGTGGACGCCGCCCTGGTGGGCGGTTCCGGCGACTGGTGGCAGCACATGACCTATGTGCTGCCGATCATTCCCAAGCGCGAGGACGTCGACCGGATCTACGCCCTGTCGGCGCTGATCCTCGACAACGGCACGCTGTTCTTCTGCGATACCCATGTGAACGTCGACCCGACCGCCGAGCAGGTTGCCGAGATGACGCTGCTGGCGGCCGAGTCCGTGCGGCGCTTCGGCTTGACGCCCAAGGCGGCCCTGCTGTCGCACTCCAGCTTCGGGGCGTCGAATTCGCCGACCGCCCGCAAGATGCGCGACGCCCTGGCCATTGTGCGCGAAAGGGCGCCCGAGCTCGAGGTCGATGGCGAAATGCACGCCGACGCCGCCCTCTCCCAGGCCTTGCGCGACAGGCTGGTGCATGACAGCGCCTTGAAGGGCTCGGCCAATCTGCTGGTCATGCCCACGCTCGACGCCGCCAATATCAGCCTGACTCTGCTCAGCGCCGCCACCGAAGGCCTGCTGGTTGGGCCCGTCCTGCTGGGCATGAGCCAGCCGTTGCACGTGCTGACGCCCAGCGTCACCGCGCGCGGCATCGTCAATCTGACGGCCCTGGCGGTCAATCAGGCGGCTGGCGAGCGGGCGATGCAGGCCTGAAATCAAGTCACAGAAAAGCCCCGCGCAAAGCCGATCGCCGTCCATGAGGACGGAAACGACTTCGCGCGGGGCCTGATCTGCAGACCGAAAGAATGAGTGGACGCGTCTCGCACGCCCACCCGTTCGTGAAAATCCTTAAAGGACGCGCAGGTTACCGGCCGAGGTCTTGCCCGAGCGGCGGTCCTGTTCCAGTTCGTAACCGACTTGCTGACCTTCGTTCAGGCCACGCAGACCGGCGCGTTCCACGGCCGAGATGTGCACGAAGATGTCGCCGCCGCCGTTGTCGGGCTGGATGAAGCCAAAGCCCTTGGTGGTGTTGAACCACTTCACGACGCCGGTGCCGGCTTCGCCGCCACCGCTGGGCGCTGCGCCGCCGCCGTAGCCGCCGCCACGGGGTGCGTCATAGCCACCGCCGCGCGGTGCATCATAGCCGCCGCGGGGCGAGTCAAAGCCACGCGCGGGCGGACGACGCGGCGCCGAAGGGGCTGCGCCCTGGCCGGTCACGCGCAGATTACCCGCCGAGGTCTTGCCCGAGCGGCGATCTTCTTCAAGTTCATAGGCGACCTGGTCGCCTTCGTTCAGGCCCGAAAGGCCCGACCGTTCAACCGCGGCGACGTGGACAAACACGTCTTCGCCGCCGTTTTCAGGCTGAATGAAGCCAAAGCCCTTGGCCGGGTTGAACCACTTAACGACACCGTTCGCCATCTTATCCTCAAAAACCTATTTCGCGGACCAGTTGCCGACCCACGCCTCGATAACGTCTCATGACTCAAATCCACAGATCGCGCCATGGGCTTTGAGCGAACATTCTGCGGAGAGCCCGGCCAGAATCAAGAAAAATTCGCTTGTGAGGAGGTGCATCGGCTGGGCCGAGGTCAAACTGCCAATCGACGACGCCAAACCCAGGCAGCGATAAGCACCGATCTATGGCGGATCTTGGGTGCGGGGACAGGATTTGAACCTGTGACCTTCAGGTTATGAGCCTGACGAGCTACCGGGCTGCTCCACCCCGCGGCGAAGTTGGTAGTTGGTGATCGTGAGGTAGGGGGACTTTGAAGATATCGACTTGATGGAGCATCCTTTTAGCGGACCTGGCGGCGACCTACTCTCCCGCGCCTTGAGACGAAGTACCATTGGCCCAGGGGGACTTAACGACCGAGTTCGGAATGGGATCGGGTGGGGAACCCCCGGCATAGCCACCAGGTCAGCAAAAAGGATGCATGCGGCGCGCGGTAAGGCGCACCGGTTATATCAAGTCGAAGAAGACATCGTATGTCTGAGCTCTACAAAGAGCATTTGCATAGGTTTGGCTGAAGAACGATCAAGCCTATCGAGCTATTAGTACCAGTAAGCTACACGCCTCACAGCGCTTCCACACCTGGCCTATCAACGTGGTGGTCTTCCACGGCTCTCAGCGAGACCTTGTTTTGAGGTTAGTTTCCCGCTTAGATGCTTTCAGCGGTTATCTAGTCCACACTTAGCTACCCTGCTGCACAGCTGGCGCCATGACAGGTCCACCAGAGGTGTGTCCATCCCGGTCCTCTCGTACTAGGGACAGATCCTCTCAAGTCTCGTACACCCACGGCAGATAGGGACCAAACTGTCTCACGACGTTCTGAACCCAGCTCACGTACCACTTTAATCGGCGAACAGCCGAACCCTTGGGACCTGCTCCAGCCCCAGGATGTGATGAGCCGACATCGAGGTGCCAAACTTTGCCGTCGATATGGACTCTTGGGCAAAATCAGCCTGTTATCCCTAGAGTACCTTTTATTCGTTGAGCGATGGCCCTTCCACGCAGGACCACCGGATCACTATGGCCGACTTTCGTCTCTGCTCGACTTGTCAGTCTCGCAGTCAGGCGGGCTTATGCCATTGCACTCGACGACCGATTTCCGACCGGTCTGAGCCCACCATCGCGCGCCTCCGTTACACTTTGGGAGGCGACCGCCCCAGTCAAACTGCCCGCCACGCCATGTCCCGGATCCGGATAACGGACCGCGGTTAGACGTCAACAACAATAAGGGTGGTATTTCAAGGATGGCTCCACCGAGACTGGCGCCCCGGTTTCATAGCCTCCCACCTATCCTACACATGTTGTTGCTAACGCCAAGGCGAAGCTGCAGTAAAGGTTCATAGGGTCTTTCCGTCTGACCGCGGGAACCCCGCATCTTCACGGGGAATTCAATTTCGCTGAGCCCATGCTGGAGACAGTGGGGAAGTCGTTACGCCATTCGTGCAGGTCGGAACTTACCCGACAAGGAATTTCGCTACCTTAGGACCGTTATAGTTACGGCCGCCGTTTACCTGGGCTTCAGTTCGCTGCTTGCACAACTCCCTTTAACCTTCAGGCACCGGGCAGGCGTCAGACCCTATACGTCGCCTTACGGCTTCGCAGAGCCCTGTGTTTTTGATAAACAGTCGCTACCCCCTGGCCTGTGCCACTCTACTCTGGTTGCCCAAAGCAGAGTCACGCTTATCCCGAAGTTACGCGTGCAATTTGCCGAGTTCCTTCAGCATGGTTCTCTCAAGCGCCTTGGTATACTCTACCTGCCCACCTGTGTCGGTTTCGGGTACGGTCTCCGTTGGAGTTATTTCCAGGGACCTGTTCACTGCCCAGAACAATCCAATAAGCCCAGACAATTTACCAGATCCGTCACTTCCAACTGGTTCAGGAATATTCACCTGATTCCCATCGACTACGCCTTTCGGCCTCGCCTTAGGGGCCGACTAACCCTGCGCAGATTAGCTTTACGCAGGAACCCTTGGGCTTTCGGCGAGAGTGTCTCTCACACTCTTTATCGCTACTCATGTCAGCATTCTCACTTCCGATACCTCCAGCAAGGCTCACGCCTCACCTTCAACGGCTTACGGAACGCTCCGCTACCGCGTGCAGTAAACTGCACACCCATACCTTCGGCGTCTGGCTTGAGCCCCGTTACATTTTCCGCGCAGGTTCGCTTGACCAGTGAGCTGTTACGCTTTCTTTAAATGATGGCTGCTTCTAAGCCAACATCCTGGTTGTCAAAGCAAACCCACATCGTTTCCCACTTAGCCAGAACTTGGGGGCCTTAGATGATGGTTAGGGTTGTTTCCCTTTTCACGACGGACGTTAGCACCCGCCGTGTGTCTCCCGGATAGTTCTCTTGGGTATTCGGAGTTTGATTAGAATTGGTAGAGATCGCTCCCCCCGCATCCATTCAGTGCTCTACCCCCCAAGGAATACGTCCGAGGCACTACCTAAATAGTTTTCGCGGAGAACCAGCTATGTCCAGGTTTGATTGGCCTTTCACCCCTATCCACAAGTCATCCGAGAATTTTTCAACATTCACCGGTTCGGTCCTCCAGTAAGTGTTACCTTACCTTCAACCTGCTCATGGATAGATCACCTGGTTTCGGGTCGTCATGCGACGTACTTATTCGCCCTATTCAGACTCGCTTTCGCTGCGCCTACACCTAACGGCTTAAGCTTGCACGGCACATGAAGTCGCTGACCCATTATACAAAAGGTACGCCGTCACCACGCTCGGTGGCTCCGACTGCTTGTAGGCTTCCGATTTCAGGATCTGTTTCACTCCCCTTGTCGGGGTGCTTTTCACCTTTCCCTCACGGTACTTGTTCACTATCGGTCATTGAGGAGTACTTAGGCTTGGAGGGTGGTCCCCCCATGTTCAGACAGGATTTCACGTGTCCCGCCCTACTCGAGTCTGTCGCTGTTTGACGCTTACGGGGCTCTCACCCACTATGGCCGACTTTTCCAAGTCGTTCAGCTTTATGTCACGACAGCACTGGCCTGGTCCCGGTTCGCTCGCCACTACTACGGGAGTCTCGGTTGATGTCCTTTCCTCCAGGTACTGAGATGTTTCAGTTCCCTGGGTTTGCTTAATGGAGCCTATGTATTCAGCCCATTATACCTCTTCTGACCAACCCACTACGCATCCAGCCGAAGCTGGAAACAAGTGGAGTGACCATAAAGGTGGGTTTCCCCATTCGGAGATAGCCGGATCAAAGGGTGCTCGCGCCTCCCCGGCTCTTATCGCAGCGTGCCACGTCCTTCATCGCCTCTCAATGCCAAGGCATCCGTCAGAAGCCCTTATGCGCTTGATCGTTCTCAGCAAAACCCATGCGCTTACCGTCTAGGGACGGCTCGCATGCGCTTTGTATTCAGTCAGACATTTGATGTCTTCTTCAAAGTCCGCCCTAAAACCAGCTGCATCCCCAAGGGGAGATACAGGCGGCGGGAGAACCCTACCTTCACGATGTCATTATCGCAGACCGCGCATGCCTCATTGAGGCAACAGTCGCAGCTGCAAACTTGATCAATCCTCGATCGCGTTACCAAACCTTCCGAATGAAGGGATGGTGGAGCCAGACGGATTCGAACCGACGACATCCTGCTTGCAAAGCAGGCGCTCTACCAACTGAGCTATGGCCCCTTACACACTGTGTAAGCTGCTTAAGCCCAGGGGAGCCTGGTCGGTTACGTCCGCTGTTCAGGGTGGGAGAGTGGTAGGCCCGACAAGATTTGAACTTGTGACCTCACGCTTATCAAGCGTGCGCTCTAACCAACTGAGCTACGGGCCCATAGGCCTCATAGACCAAATCCCGCTCTTATGGCCAAAGGCCAATCTGAACGGAACCCGTCCTGGGCTCGCGATCGCCTCGATAACCTGATCGGCTATCAAGGAGTGGAAAGAGAAACGAAGACGGCGGCGATCCGCTCATCTGTATATTTTAGACGCTTCAATAGGATTGTCGTGAGACAAGAGCCTGGAGAAGCAGTCCTTAGAAAGGAGGTGATCCAGCCGCAGGTTCCCCTACGGCTACCTTGTTACGACTTCACCCCAGTCGCTGACCCTACCGTGGTCGCCTGCCCCCTTGCGGTTAGCGCAGCGCCTTCGGGTAGAGCCAACTCCCATGGTGTGACGGGCGGTGTGTACAAGGCCCGGGAACGTATTCACCGCGGCATGCTGATCCGCGATTACTAGCGATTCCAACTTCATGCACTCGAGTTGCAGAGTGCAATCCGAACTGAGACGACTTTTAGGGATTGGCTCCCCCTCGCGGGATTGCAGCCCTCTGTAGTCGCCATTGTAGCACGTGTGTAGCCCACCTTGTAAGGGCCATGAGGACTTGACGTCATCCCCACCTTCCTCCGGCTTACCACCGGCGGTCCTATTAGAGTGCCCAGCCAAACCTGATGGCAACTAATAGCGAGGGTTGCGCTCGTTGCGGGACTTAACCCAACATCTCACGACACGAGCTGACGACAGCCATGCAGCACCTGTGTCCCAGTCCCCGAAGGGAAAACCACATCTCTGTGGCGGTCCGGGCATGTCAAAAGGTGGTAAGGTTCTGCGCGTTGCTTCGAATTAAACCACATGCTCCACCGCTTGTGCGGGCCCCCGTCAATTCCTTTGAGTTTTAATCTTGCGACCGTACTCCCCAGGCGGAGTGCTTAATGCGTTAGCTGCGTCACCGACATGCATGCATGCCGACAACTAGCACTCATCGTTTACAGCGTGGACTACCAGGGTATCTAATCCTGTTTGCTCCCCACGCTTTCGAGCCTCAGCGTCAGTAACGGACCAGTATGTCGCCTTCGCCACTGGTGTTCTTCCGAATATCTACGAATTTCACCTCTACACTCGGAGTTCCACATACCTCTTCCGTACTCAAGATAGCCAGTATCAAAGGCAATTCCAAGGTTGAGCCCTGGGCTTTCACCTCTGACTAAACTATCCGCCTACGCTCCCTTTACGCCCAGTAATTCCGAGCAACGCTAGCCCCCTTCGTATTACCGCGGCTGCTGGCACGAAGTTAGCCGGGGCTTCTTCTCCGAGTACCGTCATTATCGTCCTCGGTGAAAGAATTTTACAATCCTAAGACCTTCATCATTCACGCGGCATGGCTGCGTCAGGCTTTCGCCCATTGCGCAAGATTCCCCACTGCTGCCTCCCGTAGGAGTTTGGGCCGTGTCTCAGTCCCAATGTGGCTGATCATCCTCTCAGACCAGCTAAGGATCGTAGCCTTGGTGGGCCTTTACCCCACCAACTAGCTAATCCTACGCGGGCCGCTCTAATGGCGATAAATCTTTCCCTCGAAAGGCTTATCCGGTATTAGCTCAAGTTTCCCTGAGTTGTTCCGAACCAAAAGGCACGTTCCCACGTGTTACTCACCCGTCCGCCACTAATCCCGAAGGATCCGTTCGACTTGCATGTGTTAGGCCTGCCGCCAGCGTTCGCTCTGAGCCAGGATCAAACTCTCAGGTTGAGTTGACCGCTAACACAGACTTCAATTCCAAGGGGAAAACCGAGGAATTGGTTCTGGTTTGCATAGTATCTTGACGAGTTCCCAATCACATCGATGGATTGAAGACCGAAGCCTTCAGTCCATGATATTCATGGTATCTTCAAGAGACCGCATTTGTCAGCGTTCGAGATAGACCTTCTCAGTCTATCGCCAGAGCGCCGCCGCCTGCGTTTCTCTTTCCAAATCAACAATGTCAAAGACCCAGAGCCGGAGCTCCCAGAACCGCCTCTCAGCAGCACCACCGTTTAGCGCCCGGTGTCGGCGGAGGCGGCTATCTATCCAACCTCGAATTCCATGTCAAATCGTTTTTTGCAAAACGTTTCGACTTTCTCAACTTGACCAACCCAAAGGCAGATCCGGAAGAGTTGGCAGCTTCTAAAGAAACTAACCAATCTAGTCAACCGGTTATTTTGAAGAACACTTCGAAACAACAACCAACTAGACCTTGGAAATACTTGAAAGATCTTGAGATCTTCTTCCGCATCTCTTGGGGAGGGCGGCTTCTAACGAAACCAACACTCCCTGTCAACCGACCGTTCTCAACTTTGTTTCCAGCCCGGCAAACGCCGTATCCAGAGACAAAAACGGATCCGTAAGCGCGCCATAAGGAGCGCTTGTCATTTCCGTGACCGGGTCGATTGAAGCTGCGGAACCTATCGATCCATCTTCCGAAAAGCAAGGCCCGAAAGCCTTGATTTCGTCCGACGGGCGTTGGCCCCGAGGCGAGGGGCGGCTTCTAGAGACCCCCCACCGGACTCGCAAGCGCTAAACCCCCGAAATGTCCCCAGGCGGACCATTGACCTGTGCACGGATGCTTGCGCCTCGCCTTCTCCTCCCCCAGAAGTCGGGATTAGAGGAGCACGAGCGTCCATGTTGTCCCAGAAGGCCCGATACGCATTGCGCGCGATGATCGAACTGGCCCGCGAAGACGGGCAGGTCACAGCGGGCGAGCTTTCGGTCCGCGCCGACGCGCCTCGCAAGTTCCTGGAGGCTATCCTTCTCGCCCTCGCGCGCGAGGGCCTGGTGGTCAGCCGCAGGGGAAAGTTCGGCGGCTATATGCTGGGCCGATCAGCCACAGCGATCAGCTTCGCCGAGGTCATCCGCCTTGTTGACGGCCCCTTGGCCCTGGCCCCCTGCGTCAGCCGCACGGCCTTCCGCCGCTGCGAGGACTGCCGCGACCTAGCCACCTGCGCCCTGCGCGAGGCTCTGCTTAAGGCCCGCGACGCCACGGCCCTAGTTCTGGAAGGCTACAGTCTGGCCGACGCCGTCTCCGGCGAAGGCGCGGAACTGCTCGGGGGTTAGCCTGCGGCTATATAGGCCTTGAGCCCTTCGGCCTCCGCCTGGGCTTCATTGATCTTGTACTTCACCAGGTCGCCGATCGAGATGATCCCGACCAACCGCCCGTCGCGCACCACCGGCAGGTGGCGGATGCGGCGGTCCGTCATGCGTTCGAGCAGGATGTCGATCGACTCTTCGGGTTGGGCGAAGATCACTTCGGCGCTCATGCAGGCGGCGATCGGCTTGTTGAGGGCGCCCGCGCCTTCCTTGGCGATCACACGCACGATGTCGCGCTCCGACAGAATACCGACAATCGCTTCGTCGGCGTCGAGGACGACCATGGCTCCGACGCGGCGGGTATGGAGCAGGGCCGCGGCCGCTCCTACCGTCTCCTGCGGCGAGGCCGTAAAGACCAGGTCGCCCTTGTCTTTCAGGATCTGAGAAACCAGCACTGCGCATCTCCCTTGTTCGTTCTTGTAATAACGAGCGTCTCGCAAAGCGGTTCGGGGATCAATGGGTCTCTGAATTTGGGCTGAGGCGCACAGCCAGCGAGATGAGCAGCGCCCCGGCCGCGAAGCCGAACAGATGCGCCTCCCAGGCCACGGCTCCCGTCAGACCCGGGAACCCCCCGAGCGCCGCCATCACCAGATTGATGACCAGCCAGCTGAGGGCCAGGGACAGGGCGCGCGGCGCGAACGGGCTGCTCAGCCGCCCGGGTCGATCCATCAATCTGGCGGCGGCGCCCATCAGGCCGGCCACCGCGCCCGAAGCCCCGACGACCAGACTGGTCGATTCCGGATGGATCGCCGCATAGCCCAGACCCGCCAGGACGCCACACACTATATAGAAGACGACGAAGACGCTCCCTCCCCTAACCCCCAGACCTAGCAGACGCGCAACCGGAGCGCCGAACGCCAGGGCGAAGGCGGCATTCATCAGGGCGTGAATCCAGCCACCATGCACAAAGAGCGACGTCACCAGCCCCGCCAGGTCGCCGCGCCAGACCCGCACGGGCTCAAGGGCCAGCCGATAGATGGTCTCGTCGCTAACCCCGCCCAGCACCAGGTTCGAGAGCAGAATGCTGACAGCCGCCAGCACCGCCGGCCAGGGCGCGTTGAAGATCGGTTCGGGGCGGTCGTCGGGACGGTCGGGGGTCATCACACTCTTACCTAGGCGGTCGACTCGCGGGGCGCACGCGATTCAGGGTCGCACCGTCTCCCGCTTAACCATTTTGCGAGACCTTGGCGCTAGACCAGAGACTGTATGAATTTGGCACGAGGGTTGCTTGCACCTTCGGGTCGGCAGTCGCGGAGGCTCTCATGGCCTGGCAGATCAAGAACAGCATCGGCTTCGGCGCGGGCTTCACCGCCGCCGTCGTGGGCCTTGGCGCGCTCGGCGCGGCCGGCGCCCAGACGATGTCCAGCAACTCCGCCGCCTTCAACGCCGGCTATGGCCGCATCGCGGGCCAGGAAAGCCGCATGGTCGAATATTCGACCCGCGACGCCAACGGCAACCGCGTCGTGGTCGACGGCGTGATGCTGACCGGCGCCGATCAAAGCGTTTATTCGTCGAGCAACTCCTCGGGGTCGCTGGACGCCTATTCCGGCGTCGGCGGTCGCGGCTACAGCAGCTCCACCGCGATCGGCAACAATCTGACGGTCATCACCCAGGGCAACAACAATACGGTGATCGTCAATTCGACCCAGACCAATACCGGCAACATCTCGGCGGGATCGTCGGTCAAGGGCGGATCCGATGGGAAGTAAGCGTCTCTCCTTCATCGCGGCGGCCCTGGCCTGCAGCGCCCTGACGGCGTGCGGCACCGGCATGCCCAAGGTGTCGATGAAGGGAAACTACGCCGAGCCGATCGGCAAGGCGCCGGTGACGGCCAATCCGACCGACTATTCGGCGGCCCTCGTCTGCCTCAACCAGTACGCCAAACAGAACCGCGTGGCCGCCCCGCGCGTCGCGATCGGTCGCATTGCTGACTATACCGGCAAGGAAGAATCCGACGGCTCGGGCCGCAAGGTGACGCAAGGCGCCTCCCTGCTGGCCATGTCCGCCTTCGCCAAGGCCGGCATGCCGATGGTCGAGCGCTTCGACACCTCGGTGTCGGAGTTCGAGCTGAAATACGCCAACAACAAGCTGATCAGCGACCGCCCCAATCCAGGCGCCGACGTGCCCGTGGATTATCGCCGCATTCTGGCGGGCCAAGTGCCGGGCTCCGACTTCTATGTGGTCGGCGGCATCACCGAGCTGAACTACAACATCCGCTCGGCCGGTATCGACGCCTATGCCGGCGACAAGGACACCGACGGCCTGAAGGGCAATTTCAAGCGTCGGGTGTTCGTGATGAACATCGCGCTGGACCTGCGCCTGGTGAACACCCGCACGCTGGAAGTGGTCGACGTCGTCGCCTACCAGAAGCAGGTGGTGGGCCGCGAGATCAGCCTGGGCGTCTTCGATTTCCTCAATGGCAACCTGTTCGACATCTCGGGCGGCAAGGGCGCGCTGGAACCGATCCAGCTGGCGGTTCGGGCGCTGATCGAGCGCTCAGTCGTCGAGTTCAGCGCCAACCTCTATGGCATGCCAGGCCCGCAGGGCTGCATGCGCTACGACCCGATGGGCGATTCCACCGTCGGACAGACGGGCGCCTTCGTGCCAGCCTACAACAATCTGGGAACCAACAATGCGCAGACCCGCGAAGACCCGTCTCGCTGGAACGCTCGCAGCGATCCCGATATGCGCGATGCTAAGCGGGGTCGCTACTAGCCAGACCGCGCCCAGCACGGTTCTGAACAACCAGATCAATCTGGGCGACGTGTTCGCCGAGCAGACCCTGAACGTCGAGACCGTCACCGACGGCTTCAGCGCCAGCACCATTGCGCCGGCCAACAGCGCCCTGATTTCGGTGCAGAACACCGACGCCGCGATGACCTCAAACCAGGAAAACGCCGGCGCGGTCCTCGCGCACGGTGTGGTCAATGTCGGGGCCAATGGCGGCAATAACAGCAACTTCACGACCACGGCGGTCGGCAATGCGGGTACGGCGGCGGCAGACAACGGTACGCTGACGGGCCGCGCCACCCAGCTGAATACCGGGCCGGTCACGGCGCGCAGCCAGCTTGAGGCTCACGAGGCCGAACTGCACGATCTGTCGATGAGCACCTTGGCCCAGGGCAACAGCCAGGGCCTGACCCTGATCAACGGCGCCATGGGCGTGCGGGTCAGCCAGGGCAATACGGCCAATGTCCTGGCCGATGGCGGCGCGATCGCCGGGGCGATCACCGGAACGGCCTCTGTCGCCGGCACGGCGACGGGCAACAACATCACCCTGTCGGGAACCGAGCAGTCGGCGGCGCGAGTGATCACCGAGCAATCCAATGCCGGAATCACCCAGGCCAGCAAGTTCACGGCCTATGGCTCCAGCTACCTGACCAGCACGGCGGCCTCGGCCAGCGGCAACAACCTGTCGGCGACCAATGAAGGCCCGCTGCTGGACGTGACCTCAAGCCAGTACAATACCGCCTATGTCCGCGCCCAGGCTGAGGCGACGTCCTACCAGTTCAGCGCCGCCCAGGTCGGCGCTCATGGCGTCGGCAATTCCGCCCTGGTCGGCAACTATGGAGCCGAGGTTGTGCTGGACAACATCCAGACCAATGGGGGCGGCGGCGTCGAGGTTGTGGCCAGCTTTGAGGGCAATGACGGCTATGACGCCGTGGTCTCGTCCACGGCCATGGGCAATGCCGTCACCAGCTATGCCTGCTCGCAGTGCAGCGGTCAGATGTCGATCAAGAACAATCAGGTCAACAGCGCCGAGGTCGGCGCCCGCACCACGACCACTGCAGGCTCGGCGCGGTCGGTCAGCGGCGTGACCACCGCCACCGGCAACAACGCCAGCTTCTATGTGAGCTCGCCCGGCCACTGAGGCGTCAGGCGGTTGCAGGGTCTCGCCAGATCCGTGCCGTGCTCCACTGGGCGATCTTGATCAGCAGGTCACGCGGATTGATCGGCTTGCCGACATGGTCGTCCATGCCCTGATCGCGATAGAAGGCCACTTGATCGGCCAGGACATTGGCGGTCAGAGCAATGATCGGGATCCCGGCGACATCGCCGTCCAGGGCCCGAATGCTGCGGGTGGCGGTCAGGCCGTCCATCACCGGCATCCGCACGTCCATCAGGACAAGATCGTAGTCGCCCGACCGAACCGCCGCCAGAGCCTCGGCGCCGTCGCGGACGACCTGGACGTCATGGCCGGCCGACCGAAGGATAGTGCCGATCAGTTCGCGATTGGCTTCGTTATCGTCCGCCACCAGCAGTCGCAGGCCTCCCACGACGCGCGGCGCGACAGCGGGTGCGGACGCCTCGATCCTGCTGGCGACAGGCAGGTCGACAACGCACCAGAAGCGCGAGCCCTGACCGGCCGTGCTGTCGACGCCGATCTGGCCGCCCATCATTTCAACCAGCTGCCGGGTGATGGTCAGCCCCAGCCCGGTGCCGCCAAAGCGGCGGGTAACCTCCGGTCCGGCCTGGGCGAACCGGTCAAAGACCATGCCCAACATAGCCTCGGGCACCCCGACACCGGTGTCGCTGACGGCAAATTCCAGGCGGGCCATGGTGGCGTCCGTGTGGGGCCGACGGGTGATCGTCAAGCCTACGGCGCCCTCGTCGGTAAACTTCACGGCGTTGCCCAGCAGATTGACCAGCACCTGTCGCAGACGTTCCGGATCGCCTTCGATCCAGGCCGGACAGGCCTCGTCGATCGTCATGTTCAAAGCCAGGCGCTTGGCCAGGGCCTGAGCCTCCACGATGCCGACGGCCTGGGACAGCATCGGCCGCAGCGCGAACGGACGTGGCTGCAACTCGATGCCGCCGGCCTCAAGTTTGGAGAGGTCCAGCACATCATTCAGTGTCGCCATAAGGGCCGAGCCAGCATCCTGGATCCGGCCCAGCTGGCCGCTCTGTCGCTCGTCTAGCGCACTCTCGGCCAGCAGGTCGGCAAAGCCGATGACGCTGGTCAGGGGCGTGCGAAGCTCGTGGCTCATATTGGCCAGGAACTCCTGACGCGCTCGCACGGCACTTTCGGCGCGCTCGCGGGCCTCACCCAGGGCCGAACGGGCCTCGATCTCGGCGGTGATATCGGTCTCGTTGACCAGCACGCAGCAGTCGCCGCTGACGGGGTCACGGGCCCGGCGGGCGTCGACGCTATGCCAGCGAGCGCCAGCGGACGTCGCCAGCAGGAAAGACCCAAAGCCCGGTCGTCCAGAAAGCGCGGTGCGCCAGACCTGCGCGCCAGCCTCGCGATCCACAAAGGAATCGACGAAGGAGGCATTGTCAGCCGGATAGGCGGCCATCGCCGCCGGGTTGGCAAACAGCCGCGCGCCCTCGGTATTGTACAGAGCGACAAGCACCGTGGTGTGCCGCAAGGCCTCTATGGCCCGATGCTCTTGCGCCTCGACCTCGGCCGGGGCCGCCTCGAACAACATGCCCGATCCGCCATCCAGCAGTGGAATGAGCGATATGGCTGTTCGCACGGTGACGGGCGCGCCGTGGGGATAAAAGGTCCAGCGGTCGTGAACGGTCTCACCTCGGGCGATACGTTCACTGATGGCGTCCATCCGGATGCGCACAGCCGGAGACTGGTCGGCGAAATCGCGCGCCTGAAGCGCCTCGAGAGAGGCCGCCCCCCATAGCTCCAGCGCCGCCCGATTGGCGTAGACCTTGCGCTTGCGCGCGTCATCAAACACCCAGACCGGCTGGCGCAGACTGTCGAAGCCGTCCACCGCGAAAGGAAGACGACCAGAAGCGCTGGGTATGTCGATTTTCGACGACAAGGCGTGCATGCACCTCACAGGGACAGCTTGACCCTGCGCATGTCGGGATTGGCCACCCGTTAACGGGCGATTGTGTCGCGCCCCGCGCCAGATGACGCCTTGCCAGGTAATCGGGCCCGATCACCCGGATTTTGGCGTTTTTCCCGGCCATCCCTGTTATAGGCCGCATCCTCCGCGACACTCTGACGCCCTCCCCCAGTACGAGCACCTTATGGCTTCCCCTGCCCGCGCGCCCATTCTCGCTCTCAAGGACGTCCGGCTAGCCGACGGCGCCAAGCCCCTGTTCGACGGCGTCGACCTGGCGCTGGAGCCGCGCATCCGCGCGTGCCTGGTCGGCCGCAACGGCGCGGGCAAGAGCACCCTGCTGAAGATCCTGGCCGCCCAGGGCGCCGAACCCGACAGCGGCGAGCGGATCGTGCAGCCCGGCGCGCGCATTGTCTTCGTCAGCCAGGAGCCGGAGATCACCGGCGCGACCCTGCTGGACTATTGCACCGCCGGCGGCGCCCAGGACTACGAAGCCCAGGCCACCCTGGCCGACTTTGGCCTGGACCCCGAAAAGGGCACCGAAGGCCTTTCGGGCGGCGAGAAGCGTCGCGCGGCCCTGGCCCGCGCCTTTGCCGAACAGCCCGACGTGCTGCTGCTGGACGAGCCGACCAACCACCTGGACATCTTCGCCATCCAGACGCTGGAAGAGGAACTGGCCGGCTCGAAGTGCGCCGCGCTGATCGTCAGCCACGACCGGGCCTTCCTCAACCGCGTCACCCAGCGCACCTTCTGGCTGGAGCACCGCAAGGTGCGCCGCCTGGACAAGGGCTTCCTTGAGTTCGAGACCTGGAGCGAGGCGGTCATGGCCGCCGACGCCGACGAAGCGCGCCGCCTGAACAAGGCGCTGGAGCGCGAAAACGCCTGGCTGGCCCGCGGCGTCCAGGGCCGCCGGGCCCGCAACGAAGGCCGCCGCCGCGCCCTGATGGACCTTCGCGCCGAGAAGAAGGACCGCCAGAGCGACATGCGCGGCAGCATCTACATGGCTGTCGAAGCGGCGGGGACCTCGGGCAAGAAGGTCGCCGAGGCCAAGAACGTCACCAAGAAGTTCGGCGACCGAGTGATCGTCGAAGACTTCTCGACCCGCATCCTGCGCGGCGACCGCGTGGCCCTGGTCGGCCCCAACGGCGCCGGCAAGACCACCTTGGTTAAGCTGCTGCTGGGCGAGCTGGCCGTCGATTCCGGCACAGTGACCCTGGGGACCAACCTCGAGATCTCCTATGTCGACCAGGCCCGCATGGCCCTGTCGGACAAGATCACCGTCTGGGACTTCCTGACTCCCGGCGGCGGCGACTCCATCCTGGTGCGCGGCCTGCCCAAGCATGTGGCCGGCTACGCCAAGGACTTCCTGTTCACCGAGGCGCAGCTGCGCCAGCCGGTGACCAGCCTGTCGGGCGGGGAACGCAACCGCCTGCTGCTGGCCCGCGCCCTGGCCACGCCCACGAACCTGATGGTCCTCGATGAGCCCACCAACGACCTGGACATGGACACGCTGGACCTGCTCGAGGATCTGCTGGCCGACTTCGAGGGCACGCTGATCCTGGTCAGCCACGATCGCGACTTCATCGACAGACTCGCGACCTCCACCATCGCCATGAACGGCCATGGCCAGGTCATCGAGACCCCCGGCGGCTGGAGCGATCTGATCGACCAGAGCCCCGACTTCTTCAAGGGCGCGCGCGGCGCCGGTGGCGGCGACTTCGCTACGGGAGCCGCCAAGGCCGCTCCGGTGGTGATCGCCCCGCCCAAGAAGACCGTCAAACTGTCCTACAAGGACCAGCGTCGGCTTGAGGAGTGCGAAGCCCTGGTCGCGGCCAGCCCCAAGATCTTCGGCGATATGGAAGCCAGGCTGGCCGATCCCGACTTCTATGCCCGCGATCCGGCCGGCTTCGACAAGATCATGAAGACCCTCGACAAGGCCCGCGCTGACCTGGCGCAGGCGGAGGAAGACTGGCTGGCCCTGGAGGAAAAGCGCGAAGGGCTAGCCAGCTAACGGCTTCCCAACTGCTCTCAGCCCTTTCGCGCGCTGTCGGAATGCCGGCCTCGGCCCAGGGTGGCGCTGGGCGTTCTGGCGGCGGGTCCTGGCGTCGCGCCCGCAGCGTCAGGCCCGCCTGATGTTGGTCATGGCCTTCGTCATCCTCAGCGCCGGCCTCATCGCCACACAGGTCGAGTATGGCCGACCGTCTATCCAAGCCCATAGATCGGCAAGCCCTCCAGACGGTCGTTAACCGGTGGGCCGCGCCCAGCCCGCTGGCCGCGTGATTTGTCCGGCTCAGTCCCCAGACAAGCGCCCGTCAAGACCGCGACAACGACCGGCCGAGCGGCCTTGCGACGCCACCTGTGCTTGAAGCGCCCGCCGTCTTATGCATTGTCGTGCCTCCGCCAAAGTAAAAGGGGGCGGGCTCAAGGTTGGACCTTAGTCGAAAGTGCTCCTCGCCTGCGACAAAGCGCCACAGCGCCCAAATTGGGCAGCAACCTTGAACAGTCCGAAGCGTATTAATCAGGGGGGACGAGACAAGCATGCGGCAACAGCTGGCACAACAAGAACAACGGCGGCAGAACACCCTGCTGCTGAGCTTGGCTGTGGCCGTCGTCGCCAGCCTGGCCTTCAGCGATTTCCTGACCCGGACCAGCCTGGGTGTCGCGGCGTTCTGGCCCGCCAACGGCCTCTTGGTCGTCGGTCTGATGGCGCTGAATGCGCCGCGCCGCATCGCCCTGACCAGCGTGATGATTGTCTTCCATTTGATCATCGACCTGCTGGTCGGGGACAGCCTCGGCAAGGCTCTACTCTTCACCAGCGTCGATGTTCTGGAAGCCTATGCGGTCTGGGCCTTAGCGCGCCTGTTTTTCGGCGGTGTTCTGCGGCTGCGGACAATGCGGCAGCTCGCGCTTCTCGTCGCCGTGGGCGCACCCATCGCCGCAGCCGCCGCGATCATCTGCGCGCCGCTGCTCTCGATCGTCTCGGGAGCGCCCTTGCTGACCTTGATGTGGGCCTGGTTCGCGCGAAGCGGCCTGGGGCTCGCCGTCGTGCTCCCCGCTGTGCTGGTGTTGCTGGACGCGGAGCATCGTCGCGCCTTCCATCGCTCGATTACCGAGCGCCTGGCGCTGTATGCGTCGATCGCCGCGATGACTGCGGTCTGCTTTCATCCTGACGGTGTTCCGGCGCCCTTCATGATCTTCCCCCTGGCCATGCTGGCCGCCTTTCGATTAGGCGCCCGGGGGGCTGCGGAAAGCTCTCTGGTGGTGGCCTTTATCGCCATTCCCCTGGTGACTTCCACCGGCTATCTGGCCATGGGCATGCGATGGGAAACCGCCAATCCCACCCGCGTCGCCCAGGTCTTCATCAGCCTGCTGTTCGGCACCAATCTGGCGACCGGCCTGGCCCTGGCGCAGCAGGAGCGCCTGAAGCGCCTGCTGGTTCGCCGCGAACAATTGACCCGCGCGGCCCGCGCCCGCGCCCTGGCCGCGACCGAGGCCAAGACCGAGTTCCTGGCGACCATGAGCCACGAGATCCGCACTCCGCTGAACAGCGTGCTGGGCTTTGCTCAACTGCTGGCGGCCCGTAACGACCTGCCACCGGACGCCCGCCGGCAAGTAAACCTGATCGACTCCGCCGGCGGCGCCCTGCTGACCGTGGTCAACGACATCCTCGATTTCTCGCGGGTCGAGGCCGGCCAGGTGGAACTGCTGCCGCAACCGACCTCGGCGGCGACCCTGCTGCGCGACACGGTGGCAATCATGGCGCCCGAGGCGCGCGCCAAGGGCCTCAAGCTGAACCTCGAGATCATCGATCCGATCGACGCCCTTCACGACCTGGACGACGCTCGCCTGCGCCAGGTGCTGCTCAACCTGCTCAACAACGCGGTGAAGTTCACCGACACGGGACGCATTGACGCCAGCCTGATTGTCCAGCCGGGCGATCATGAGGATCGGCTGCGTTTCGAAATCACCGACACCGGCGCCGGCATCTCGATCGAGAAGCAGGCCCTGCTGTTCCAGCGCTTCTCGCAGGTCGACAGTTCGGCAAGCCGCACCTATGGCGGCGCGGGCCTGGGTCTGGCGATCAGCCGGGCCCTGATCGAGTTGATGGGCGGCAAGATCGGCGTCGACAGCGTGCCGGGTCGCGGCTCTTGCTTCTGGATCGAGTTCGCCGCGCCAGTCGCCGAACCCCTGGCCGTTCCCGAGCAACGGTCACCCATCTTGCCAGGCGCCGCCCGTATCCTGCTGGTCGACGACCATCCGATGAACCGCGAAATTGGTGTCGCACTGCTGACCCTGGCGGGCTGCGAGGTCGATATCGCTGAAAACGGCCAGCAGGCCGTCGAGGCGGCTGCGACCGGTGAGTACGACATGATCCTGATGGATATCCACATGCCGCTGATGGACGGTCTGGCCGCCACCCGCGCCATCCGCGCCCTGAACTCGCCTGCCAGCCGGGTTCCGATCATCGCCATGAGCGCCGACGCCCTGCCCCAACAGGTCGAGCGCTGCTACGCGGCCGGAATGGTCGATCACATCGCCAAGCCGATTCAGCGCGAGGTGCTCTACGCCAAGGTCGAGCGCTGGCGGACCGCTCCCACCAGCATCGACTAGAGCGTTATTCGGCGAAGTGGATACCGGTTCGCCGCCGAAATAACGCGTCAAAACAAGAATCTAGAGCAAACGACATGATTCAATCATGGCGACCTTTGCTCCAGACGAACCGCGTTCGCTCTTGGAAGATGCGGCCTTGCCGCCTAACCTCTCGGGACTTTGTCCGGGAGGGATTCATGGGTTTCCACAAACTGGCTGTGCTCGCCCTGTGCGCTGTGGTGGCCGCCTGCTCGCCCGCCGGGCAGGAACCTGCCGATGCGCCCGGCCGCACCGCCATGAAGCTGGCCACCGACTGGCGCGCCCAGGCCGAGCTCGGCGGCTACTATCAGGCCCTGGCTACCGGCGAATACGCCAGGCGCGGGCTTGACGTGACCCTGATCCAGGGCGGTCCCGGCGTGAACGTGCCCCAGTTGCTGGCCACGGGCGCGGTGGATGCCGGGGTCGGTTCCAACAGCTTCATCGTCATGAACCTGGCCAAGGAAAAGGCCCCCGTGAAGGCCGTTGCCGCCTTCATGGACAAGGACCCCCAGGTGCTGATCGCCCACCCCGGCCAGGGCATCAACTCCATCGCCGACATGAAGGACCGACCCATCCTGCTGGCGGACGCCTCGATCACCGCCTTCTGGGTCTGGCTGAAGGCCAAATACGGCTTCACCGACGACCAGGTCCGCAAATATAACTACAGCGCGGCGCCGTTCCTGGCTGACAAGCGCATCGTCCAGCAGGGCTATGCCACCAGCGAGCCCTACCTCATCGAGAAGGAGGGCAAGATCAAGCCGGCGGTGTTCCTGCTGGCCGACAACGGCTATCCCGCCTACGCCTCGATGGCTCTGATGCCCGACAGCTTCATTGCCAAAAACCCGTCAGCCGCGCAGGCCTTCGTCGAAGCCACGGCCGCGGGCTGGAAATCCTATCTCTATGGCGACGCAAAGCCGGGCGACGCGGCCATCCTCAAGGACAATCCTGAGATGACCCAGGACGTCCTCGACCAGGCCCGCGAGAAGATGCGCTCCTACGGCATCGTCCCCAAGGACGGCATTGGCCAGATGACCGACGCCCGCTGGGCGGAATTCTTCAAGGTGGCCGCGGATCAGGGCGTCTATCCCAAGGATATGGACTACAAGAGCGCCTACACGCTGCAGTTCCTGCCCAAGGGCCAATGACTCTGACCATCGCTGCTCTTTCCGCCGTCGAAGTCGACTATCCTCGGCGCGGCCGCGCCCTGGGGCCGGTGGATCTGGATCTGCGCGCCGGCGAGATCGTCGCCCTGGTGGGACCGTCCGGCTGCGGCAAGTCAACGGCCCTGCGGCTGCTGGCGGGACTTGAACAGCCCACCCGCGGCGACGTGACCCGGGCTGCCGGCAAGGGCGAGACCGCCGTGGTCTTCCAGGCCCCCACGCTCGCGCCATGGCTCAGCGCCCAGGCCAATGTGGCGCTCCCTCTGGAACTGGCCGGCGAGCGGCACGCCGACGCCATGACCGCCGCGGCCGAGGCCCTGGCCAAGGTCGGTCTGGGCGAGGCGCTCGCGGCGCGGCCCGCCCAGTTGTCGGGCGGCATGGCCATGCGGGTTTCGCTGGCCCGCGCCCTGGTCACCCGACCGCGTCTACTGCTGCTGGACGAACCGTTCGCGGCGCTGGACGAGATCACCCGCCGCGCTCTGGCCGATGACGTTCTGGCTCTTGCTGCCGAGTTGTCGCCGGCCATGATCTTCGTCACCCATAATGTCGAGGAGGCGGTCTACATGGCTGGCCGTGTCGTGGTCATGACCCCCGGCCCGGGCCGCATCGCGGGGGAAGTGGCCATCGACGCGCCCCTGATCCGACCCGCAGGCTTTCGCACCACCGAAGCCTTCCGCCAGTCCGCCGAGACGGTGTCGGGCCTGCTGGCCCAGGCCGGAGTTCGCGCCGCGTGAGGACCTTGTCGGCCTTCCTGTCGCCGCTCGTACTGATCGGCCTGCTGCTGGCGGGCTGGGAGCTGGCCTGCGCGCGCCTGGCCGTGCCGGCCTATCTGCTGCCGCCGCCCAGCGCGATCTGGACGGCCCTGATCGAAGGCTGGCCGCTCTTGCTGGCCTCGGCCTGGGGCACACTGTCGACCGCCCTGCTGGCGCTGGTCATCGCCAGCCTCTTGGCCTGCGCCCTGGCCCTGACGGTCAGTTTGAGCCCCCTGCTGGAAGACGCGATCCGTCCCATCGCCGTCACGCTGCAAGTCACGCCGCTGGTCGCCATCGCACCGCTGGTGACCATCTGGGCGGGGATCGACCATCCTGAACGCGCCGTGATCGGTCTGGCCGCCGTGGTCGCCTTCTTCCCGATCTTCTCGGGCGCCCTGACCGGCCTGAAGGCTGTAGATCCCGACCTGGCCCGTCTTTTCGACCTCTATGGCGCGTCGTCAGCCCAGCGCCTGTGGCGCCTGCGCCTGCCCTCGGCCGTCCCCGCGCTTCTGGAAGGCCACAAGGTCGCCTCCGGCCTGGCGGTGATCGGGGCCGTGGTGGCCGAGTTCGTCGCCGGTTCAGGCGGCTCCCAGGGCCTCGCCTGGCGGATCCTGGAGGCCTATAATCGCCTGCAGACCGCGCGCGTGTTCGCCGCCCTGTTGACCCTGGCCCTGCTGGGTGTGGCGCTTCACGCCCTGATGGAGCTGGCCGAGCGTCGACTGCTCGCAGTTTGGCGCGGACGTTAGGCCCGGATTAAGCGAGGCAGGCTAAGGCTGGAGGCTGGAGGCTCAGAGTCCTCCGTCAGGCCGCCCTATGCGCACCATGGTTCTCATCGCCGTCCTTGCTAGCGCCGCGTCAGTCGCGCGCGCAGAGGACACGCGCGAGAGCCGTTATGGTCCGCGACCCAGCCGCCAGACGGGCGCCCTGACCCCAGCGTCGGGCTATGGCGGGCCGATCCTGGGCTGGGCCGGCAAGCAGGAGCCCGCCGCGCCGCGCATCCTGAGCTCTCAGCCCGTACCGGAACCCTGGCGTCAGCCCGCTGTCGCGCAACAAGCACAGACGCCGATGTCCGAGCCCTGGCGCAATCTGGGCATACGCTCGCCATCGGTGACGCCTGCGCCCGCGACGCAAACTCAGCCCCCGATGTCGGAGCCCTGGCGGAACCTCGGCGCACGACCGCAGGCCACAGCGCCGAGCACGCAGGCCGAGCGCCGGGAGATCGAACCCCCGACCCAGATCACCCGCCAGCCGATCCCGGCGGCCCAGGCCCAAATCGCACCCACGGCGATGGCGTCCTATAATCCTGCGTCCCAGACCATGGCCCGCACCTATTCCGTCGGCCGACAGTATGGCCAGCAGCCGGACGCCCTGCCCCCGCTGCACCCCAACGGCATGGTGTTCATCGCTCCGTCCGAAGAAGCGCCCCGCCTCAAGGACGACGAGCCCCGGCATGGTTCGGCCGAATGGCTGGCGGCCGGCGCACGCGGCGACGAAGACGGCGGACGCGACAACAAGGACCGGTCGCTCTGATGCAGTCCAGACTTCACGACCTGATCGCCCTGGCCGACGAGCCGTCGAGCGAAAAACGCCGCGAGCTCCTGCGCGGCGTCACCGACCTGTTCTTCGCCGGCGATGTCCACGACCCCGTGCAGATGGGCCTCTTCGACGACGTCATGAGCCAGCTGGCTGGCGAGATGGAGGAGGCCGTCAAGGTCGAGCTGGCTGAGCGGCTGAGCCACGCGCCGGCCCCGCCGCGCGGCCTCAGCAGGGCGCTGGCCCTCGACAGCATCGCCGTCGCCCACCCGATCCTGCGCGGCTCGTCCAGCCTGTCGGAAGAAGACCTGCTGGAAGTGGCCCGCACCCGCGGCCAGGACCATCTGCGCGCCATCTCGCAGCGCACCCGCGTTCCCAGCGCCGTGTCGGACGCCATCGTCCAGCGCGGCGACGACCACACGCTCGGCGTCCTGCTGCGTAACGAAGGCGCTGTGCTGTCACGTGAAGCGCATGAGGCCGTCGTCGACCGCGCCGCCGCCAATCCGGCCCTGCATGAGGCCGTCATCGACCGTCACAGCCTGCCGGTCGATCTGCTCAACGAAATGTACTTCATGGTCGAGGCCAAGCTTCGCGACCGGATCCTGGAGAAGAACGCCGACATGGATCCGGCGACGCTGGAAGCGGCGCTCAATGCCGGTCGCAAGCGCGTGGCCGCCCAGGACGGCGCCCTGCCCTTCGACCACGCCCAGGCCGAGCACGAGTTCCAGGCCATCAAGGCCAAGGGCGGCGTCTCGCCCCAGGCCCTGGCCGGGATACTGCGCGCCAAGAAGACCACGCTGTTCCTGGTCGCCCTGGCCGACATGGCCGATATCGACTTCCACACCGCCCGCAAGATCCTCGAGCGCCGCGAACTGGACGGCCTGGCCGTGGTCTGCAGGGCGGCCGATTTCGACCGCGCCCTGTTCCTGACCTTCGCCCTGCTGATCCTGGATCCGACCGACGACGTGATGGGCAAGGCCAAGGCCTATGGCGAGCTCTACGGCGCCCTGCCCCGGGATTCGGCGTTACGGACCGTCCGCTTCTGGCGCCTGCGTCGCCAAAGCGGCGACGTGGCCGCCGCCTGATCGCGGCTTTCGCTAGAGCGTGGCAGCCGAAAGTGTAAGCGGTTTCGGCGCTGACCACGCGCTAACGGTTTGATTTAGAGCCTTTTAGACGCCTCACATGATTCAATGTGAGGCTAAAGGCTCTACGCGCTGGCCGCCTTGCTTGCGCCTTCACGGACGCCCAAGGTGCGGCTTCGGAAAAGCTCACCAAACCCTAGGCTGTCTATGATTCGCGCCTCGCGCCTGACACTTCTGGCCGCCGTCGGCCTGTCCCTCGCCGCCTGCTCGGCCCTGCCCAAGCTGTCCATGCCGTCCTTGCCGACCCTGCCTGGCAGGGAGGCGATCCTCGCCCCGGCTCAGCCCACCGGGCCGACCCTGGCGTCGCTGAAGCCCGGTCAGTGGGCCCATGAGGTGTCGGACGTCGCGCCCGACCCCCGCGTGCGGTTCGGCGTGCTGCCCAGCGGCATGCGCTACGCCCTGATGAAGAACGCCACCCCGCCCCAGCAGGCCGCCCTGCGCCTGTGGTTCGACACCGGCTCGATGATGGAAGCCGACGACCAGCAGGGCCTGGCCCACTTCCTGGAGCACATGGCCTTCAACGGCAGCAAGAACGTGCCCGAAGGCGAGATGATCAAGATCCTGGAGCGCCACGGCCTGGCCTTCGGGGCCGACACCAACGCCTCCACCGGCCTCGACGAGACCATCTACCAGCTGGACCTTCCCAAGACCGACGACGCGACGGTCGACACCTCGCTGATGCTGCTGCGCGAGGCGGCCGGCGAGCTGACCATCGCGCCCGAGGCCGTCGATCGCGAGCGCGGCGTGGTGCTGTCGGAAGAGCGCACCCGCGACAGCCCCGGCTATCGCGTGGCCATCAAGTCGATGGACTTCCAGATGGAAGGCCAGCTGCCGCCCAAGCGCATTCCCATCGGCAAGACCGAGGTGCTGAAGACCGCGCCCGCCCAGCGTATCCGCGACTATTACGAGGCCTATTATCGCCCGGAGCGGGCGGTGCTGGTGGCGGTCGGCGACTTCGACCTCGACGCCATGGAGGCCAAGATCAAGACCCGCTTCGGCGACTGGACCGCCAAGGGTCCAGCCGGCGCTGATCCCGTGGTCGGCAAGGTGACCAAGCGCGGCGAGACCGCCAGGGTGATCGTCGAGCCCGGCGCGGCCCTGTCGGTGCAGCTATCCTGGGCCGGCGCGCCGGACGACAGGATCGAAACCAAGGCCGCCGACGAGCGCGATACGCTCAAGAACCTGGGCTTTGCGGTGCTGAACCGCCGGATGCAGACCCTGAGCCGCGCGGCCGATCCGCCCTTCATCGCCGGCGGGGCCTTCACCGGCGATCAGTACGGCGCCGTGCGCATGACCACCCTGGGCGCCACCGCCCAGCCCGGCCGCTGGCGTGAGGCGCTGTCGGCCCTGGACCAGGAACAGCGCCGGGCCGTGCAACATGGCGTACGCCAGGACGAGCTGGACCGCGAGATCGCCAGCATGCGCTCATCCCTGGTCGCGGCCGTGTCGGGTGAGGCCACCCAGCGCACCACGGCCCTGGCCGGCGGCATCGTCGGAACCCTGGGCGATGGCGAGACCGTCACCAGCCCCAGCCAGAATCTGGCCGCCTTCGACGAGATCGTCAAAGGCCTGACCGCTGACCGTGTCAGCGCCGCGCTGAAAGCAGCCTTCGCCGGCCAGGGTCCACTGATCCTGATCCCCAGCCCGACCAATATCGAGGGCGCCGAGAAGGCGGTGCTCGCCGCCTATGCCGACTCCCGCAAGGTCGCCGTGCTGCCCCCCGCCGCGCCCGGCGTCACGGCCTGGCCCTATGCCAGCTTCGGACCGATCGGCAAGGTCGCCGAGCAGAAGGACGTCGCCGACCTCGACACCGTCTTCGTGCGGTTCGAGAACGGGGTGCGACTGACGGTCAAGCCGACCAAGTTCCGTGACGATCAGGTGCTGATCAAGGCCCGCATCGGCCATGGCCTGCTGGATCTGACGTCCGGCGCCCAGAGCCCCCTGTGGTCCAGCTCGGCCTTCATCGAAGGCGGTCTCAAGCAGATCAGCGCCCAGGACATGGAGCGGGTGCTGAACGGCAAGATCTGGAACGCCAGCCTGGGCGTCGAGGACGACGCCTTCACCCTCAGCGGCCGCACCCGGCCCGAGGATGTCGGCACCGAACTGCAGGTGCTGGCCGGCTTCGCGATGGAGCCGGGTTGGCGGCCCGAGGCCTTCTCGCGGATCAAGACCTACTACGGCACCATTCACGACCAGCTGGAAACCACCACCGGCGGCGTCATCGGGCGCGACCTCAGCGGGCTGCTGCACAACGGCGACAGGCGCTGGACCTTCCCGTCCCGCGTGGACATCGCCGCCGCCTCGCTCGATAGCCTGAAGGCGGCCGTCACCGATCCGCTCAGCAAGGGTGCGATCGAGATCGTGGTGGTCGGTGACATCACTGTCGACAAGGCGATCGCCGCCGTGGCCGAGACCTTTGGGGCCCTGCCCACCCGTCCGGGACTGGCCGATCCCGTCGCCGCGCGTCAGGTTCCCTTCCCCGCCCCGTCACAGACGCCGGTGGTGCTGACCCACAAGGGCCGCGCCGACCAGGCCCAGCTGTTCATGAGCTGGAGGACCGACGACCTGTTCTCCGACCTGCAGCGCTCGCGCGACACCTCGGTCCTGGCCCAGGTGATGCAGTTGCGGCTGACCGACGAACTGCGCGAAAAGCAGGGGGCGACCTATTCGCCCTCGGCCGGGGCCACCCACAGCGTGATCTTCAACGACTGGGGCTATCTGTCGGTCAGCGTGGAAGTGCCGCCGGACAAGCTGGACGGCGTCGCCGCTACCATCCGCCAGATCGCCGCAGACCTGCGCGACAAGCCCGTCACCGAGGACGAACTGGAGCGCGCCAAGAAGCCGCGCATCGACCAGATCGAAAAGTCGCGCGTCACCAACGAATACTGGCTGGGCAACCTGTCGGGCGCTCAGACCGATCCGCGCATCCTGGACGCCACCCGCTCGGTGATCGCCGGGCTGGAGCGGGTCAAGGCCGCCGATGTCCAGAAGGCCGCCCGGACCTTCCTGGGCGAGGACCGGTCCTGGACCGTGCTGGTCAAGCCGGAAGCCAAGTAGGCACGAAAAGGCCCTCCCGCCAGCTGGCGGGAGGGCCTGAACTTTCAGCGATGACGAGGGTCTAGTAGACCACGCCGCCGACGCCGCCATCGAGGCTGAAGCTCATCGAAGACGCACTGGTCTCGCGGACCTGCTCCTCGCGATAGGCCGTGTAGGTTTCGCTAGTGAGAAGGGTCAGGATCTTCACGCCGGCCCCAAAGCGGCGCAGCAGCGAGCGCTCATTGCAATCGCGGGCCGGACGCTGCGGGCGGCAGGTCAAGGTCCCCGCCTGACCGGCCTGGCCCGCGCCGGGAGCATGATAGAGGGCCTCGTTCTTGGCGCAGATATAGGTCTGGGCGCCGCGGCCATTGGTGCTGATGTCGATGCTGCTCTCATAGTCGCCGATCACGTACTGCATGCGCGAGCCGGCGATGCAGCGATACAGTTCGCCGTCATAGCGGTCGTCGATGTCGCGGTCGGGCGTGACCTGAGAGGCCGGGTGCGGCACGTCGCGATCGTCCAGGCACACGGCGCGGATAACGACGCGGCGCAGCTTGGTGCGGGTGGCTTCATACGATGCACGACGGCGCACTTCGCCGCCCTCGACATTGAGGCCCTGAATATAGCCGGTCGACATCGGGCCAGAATAGTAGCCGCCGTGACCGCCGCCACCATAGTAGACGTTGGTGCTGGCGCCCCCGCCGGCCCCGGCCCCCGCGCCTGAAGACGCGCCGGCCGAAGCCGTGGCGTTGGCATTGGCGTTGACGATCACCGTCGCGCCGACATTGATGTTGACGCCCGGAATATTGACGTTGTGACCCGGCGTGCAGCACGGGGGGCTGGGCGGCTTGGGAGGCTTTGGCGGAGGCGCCGGAGGCTTGCAGCAGACCGGGGGCGGTGGCGGACAGCTGGAGCCGCACTGCGCATAGGCCGCGCCGCCCAGCGACAGGCTTCCCAGCAGGGCGCCGAGGCCCCACAGCAGCCCGCGCATCGATCGTTTCGGCGCCTTCATGGCGATCCCCTTCACACGACGTCGTCCGACCGTCTGGCCAGCAAGAATCGGGCCGTCATCCGCCTCCCGGCTGGCTTGCGCCAAAACGGGACGGTCGGGGCTTTGGCCCGGATCTCCTAGCAAGCCCCATGCGGCAAAAAACAGCCGTGGAAGGACCCGCTGAGGGGACGACGATGTTCCATCCAAGCACACAACGGTTGATAGACTATTGGCGCGACCGCAAAGGTGACGCGCCCGCGCCGTCGCGCGCCGACATCAATCCGGGCGATTTCACCGACCTTCTGCCTCAGGTCTTCATCGCCGGACGCGAGAAACTGGGCCGCATGCCCTTCCGCCTGGCCGGCGGGTTCCTGGCCGACCTGCACGCCCGCGATCTGCGCGGCGAGGATCTGCTCAGCCTGTGGGCCCTGTCGCACCGGCTGGAACTGAAGTCGTCCCTGGAGATCGCCCGTCGCCGCTGCCAGCCGGTGGTGGTCACGGCCGACATTCGGGCTCAAGGGGTTCCGTCGGTCGGCATGGAGGTGCTGTTTGCGCCCCTGCGCGGCGTAGACGGCGAAACCGACCGCTTCCTGGGCGTCTATCAGCCCATCGCCATGACGGCGCGACTGGAAGGCCGCCCGGCCTATGAACTGGGCGTTCGCAAGATCCAGCCCCTGGGCCTCGCCAATCAGGAAGGTGCCCGGCTGCGTCTGGCTACCCTGGACGGCCGCCGGATCGCCTAGCCCCTCGCGGCCTTTGCGGTCTCGAACTGGTTGGTATGGGTGACGTAGTAGTCCAGATCGACCAGCAGTGCGCGCCAGGCCGCGTCGATCTCGGCTGTCCAGTCCGCGCCCAGCACCTCGCGCAGGGTGTCAGCCACCACGCCAAAGAACGTCCCGAACACTTGGGGCGGTACGTCATAGCCGGCGTGGTTCATCGCTTCGGACTGGATCAGGGTCGCCGCGTACTGACGCTCGCCGATGAAGTCCAGGATGGCCCGGATCACCTGCGACAGCATCTCGCCGCGCACCTGACCGTTGGCGTCCATGCAGAACAGCGGCTCCATGTCCGGCTGCTGGCGAAAGAGCCGCTCATAGACCAGGGGCGTGAGATCATCGCAGCGCTGGGCCGCCAGCTCTAGGCTGCTCTCGATCAGCGCGGCGCTCACGGCGGCTAACCCCGCCCGGCCGCGTCGAGATCGGCGACCACCTCGGCGGGCAGGATCAGGCGGGCCGCGCCCATCAGCTCTTCCAGCTGGACGACGCTGGTGGCGCTGGCGATGGGCGCAGTGATGGCCGGATGGGCCATGATCCAGGCCAGCGCGATCTGGGCGTGCGTGGCTCCGGTCGCCTCGACGGCCTTGTCCAGGGCCGCCAGCACCCGAACACCCTTGTCGTTCATGTAGTCGCGCTTGATCGTATGGCGCCGCGCGCGCCCTTCAAGGTCGGCCTCAGCGCGGTACTTGCCCGTCAGGAAGCCCGCAGCCAGACCATAGAACGGAATGACGCCCAGGCCTTCCGCCGCCGTCAGAGCGGCCAGCTCACCCTCGACCTGGTCGCGATCATAGAGATTGAACTTCGGCTGGATTGTCTCGTAGCGCGGCAGACCGTTGGCCGCCGAGGCCGCCAGGCTCTCGGTCAGCCTGGCCGGTGAGAAATTGGACGCCCCGATGGCCCGCACCTTGCCCGCCTTCACCAGGCGGCCATAGGCCTCCAGTGTCTCCTCGACCGGGGTCGCCGCATCGTCCTGATGCGACTGGTAGAGGTCGATATAGTCGGTCTGCAGCCGCCGCAGCGAACCCTCGACCGCCGCCTCGATATTGGCGGCCGACAGGCCCGGCTGTTTGGGCCACATGGCCACCTTGGTCAGGATCAGCACGTCGTCGCGCCTGCCCCGCGCCTTCAGCCAGCGACCGATGACACGCTCGGACTCGCCCCCGTCGTGCCCGGGAACCCAGGCCGAATAGACGTCGGCCGTATCGACGGCGTTGAAGCCGCCGCCGACGAAGGCATCGAGCAGGCGATGCGAAGTCGCCTCGTCCGCCGTCCAGCCAAAGACATTCCCGCCAAACACCAGCGGGGCGATCGAGAGGCCGGAACGGCCGAGGGGGCGACGCTGCATGGCTAGATGATCACGCCGCCACCGCTCGCCCGTCCTCAAATACCGGCGCGTCCATCGGGGCCAGGGCCGCCTTGCCCATGATCATGTCCGCCGCCCGCTCGGCCACCATGATGGTCGGCGCATTGGTGTTGCCGCCCACCAGGGTCGGCATGACCGACGCGTCCACAACCCGCAGGCCCGCGATCCCCTGCACCCGCAGCTGGTCGTCGACCACCGCCATGGCGTCGCCCGCCGCGCCCATGCGACAGGTGCCGACCGGGTGATAGATCGTCTCGGACTTGGCCCGGATCCAGGCGTCGAGATCAGCGTCGGCCCGCACATCGGCGCCCGGCGCATATTCGGCGTCGCGATAGGGGTCCAGGGCCGCCTGGGCCGCGACTTCACGCGCCATGCGGACACCCTCGCGCAGAGCTCGGCGGTCCTCGTCGGCGGCGAGGTAGTTGCCCAGGATGGTGGGATCGTCGAACGGATCGGCCGAGCGCAGACCCACGGCGCCGCGGCTTTCCGGACGCAGCTGGCAGACGTGCAGGGTGAAGCCGTCCTTCTCGATCAGGGTCTTGCCGTGGTCCTGCATGATGGCCAGCACGCCATGGATCTGCAGGTCGGGGCGGTCCAGGTCGGGCCGCGACTTCAGGAAGGCGCCGCTCTCGAGGAACTGCTGCCGACCCATACCCTTGCCCATCAGCATATAGGACAGGCCCGTGCCCAGCTTCCTGAGGCCCTTGTTGGCCGAATAGGCGGTCATCAGGTTCTTGGTCGTCCACGACAGGCAGACGTCCAGGTGATCCTGCAGATTGGCGCCGACGCCCTTGGACTCCTGGACCACCGCCACGCCGTGTGACTTCAGCAGATCCGGCGCACCAATGCCCGACAGTTGCAGGATCTGCGGCGACTGCACCGCGCCGGCGCTCAGCAGCACCTCGGCGTCGGCATGGGCCGTGCGCTTCTCGCCGCCCTTGCCGACGACGTAGTCGACGCCGATGGCGCGGCCTTTCTCGATCAGGATCTTCGTCGTGCGGGCTTCGGTCACGCACGTCAGGTTCGGCCGCGAGAGGGCCGCTGTCAGATAGGCGGCCGCCGCGCTCCAGCGCTTGCCGTCGCGGATGGTCAGGTCGTAGGGCCCAAAGCCCTCCTGCTGGTAGCCATTGAAATCCTTGGTGGTCTTGTAGCCCGCCTGGCGTCCCGCCTCGATCAGGGCAGGATAGAACGGGCTGGGCGACTCGCCCCCGGACACGTGCAGCGGACCCTGGCCGCCATGATAGGCGTCGCCGCCGGCATGGTGGGTTTCCGAGCGCTTGAAATAGGGCAGCACCTCCGAATAGGACCAGCCCGACAGGCCCATCTGCCGCCACTGATCATAGTCACGGGCATGGCCGCGGATATAGATCATGCCGTTGATCGCCGAGGAGCCGCCCAGGCCCTTGCCGCGCGGCCACCACAGCTTGCGGTTATCCAGGTGCGGCTCTTCCTCGGTCCAGAAGCCCCAGTTCTGGTCACCCTTGGCCTTGATCAGTTCGCCGACCCCCGCCGGCATCTTGACCAGGATCGAGGTGTTCTTGCCGCCGGCTTCCAGCAGCAGCACCTTGATATTGGGATCTTCCGTCAGTCGCGCGGCCAGAACGCAGCCCGCCGAGCCGGCGCCGATGACGATGTAATCGAAGCGTTCGCTGGCCATGGCCCCGACGCCCTCCCTGAATGTTATCGTTGTTAAGGCAGAGAGTGACGCGGCTTATCGCCCGATGCAAGACGGGCTGTGAATGTCGGTGCAGGCGAGGCGTGGACGGCAGGCAAGGCGCCCCCTGATGGAACGGGACAGGCCTCAGGCGGAGACTGCTACGCCAAGCTCGCACCAGCCCAAGGGCCGGGGCGCCTTGGGCATATAGAATGCCTTGGTCTCCTTGATCACGAACCCTGCGGCAGTGATCGCCGCGCCCACGGGCCGGGTAAGACGGCATCCGCCCGCCAGCGGCGTCCAGAAGGGTTCGATGCGTTTCTGCCAGCGCGCGACCGGGGCGTCGGGGGATAGCCCATGCTCGCAGAAGAGAAACCGGCCGCCTGGCTTCAGAACCCGTCGCGCCTCGGCCAAAACCGCGGTGGGTGTGTGCACCGAGCAGAGGGTGAAGGTGCAGACGACGGTATCGAAACTGTGGCTGTCGAAGCCCATCTGCTCGGCCTCCCCCGCCAGGATCTCAACCTTGAGACCTTCCGGGCGCGGCGCGGCCAGCGCCCGATCGCGCAAGCCCTCCGATGGATCAATGCCGGTGACGCTGCTCACCCGCGACGGATCATAGAAGGCCAGGTTCAGCCCACCGCCGATCCCCAGCTCCAGAACCCGTCCTTCCGCCTGCGGCACGACCCGGGCGCGCTGCTTGGCGATGGCCCCCGCCCCGCAGGCGCAGCCGATGACACGAGGCAGAATGTGGCGATCATAGAAGGACGTCATGGCTTGTTCTTTCCCCGGTCTCGACAAGTCGTAAGAGTCTCGCGGCAAGGGTCAAGGAATAGGTGTCAGAGATCCGCCGGGCTTTGGCGGGCGTTCGTCACCGGCGCAAAAGGCCTGCGCACGTCTCGTCGCTGGCAGGCTCAGCATTGGAGGCCTAGCCCGAGCCCGTCGGACGGGTCGGGCGGAACCTGTCGATGAGTAGCGGCTCAATCGGCGATGAAGCGATAGCCGACCCACGGCTCGGCCTCGATAATCTTCGGATGCGCGGGATCGGCCGCGACAGCAAAGGCCCCAGAACAGGCCGGCTCAGGACCGCAAGGCTACCAGACCAGCGTCGCTGCGGACCGCGCCGGGATCGTCGCCCTGAACCGGCGACCACCGTCGGCGACGGCGAAGGCGGATGGGGTTTGACCGCCGTTGAGCACGATCAGGACGCGTCCGCCGTCAATGGTCGGCTTCTTGGATTTCAAGCGACCCTCCCGGAAGGCGCGTTCGGAAACGGGCGCGAAGAGCTTTGCAACAGCTTGCCCGAGGGATGCAAGCGGCCGCGCCTGCCGATTTCCCGCCAGGACAGTGCACGGTCAAGCTTGGCTGACCACGGAATGAACAGGATCAATCTCGGCTCGCCCGACCGCCAGCGCTTGTCATCGAGGGCTTTTCGCCAAAGGCGAGCTCCCTGCGCGATGCAACCAAGTCATTGCTGGCGCTTTAGATAAATGCGGATCTGGTTCCCCCACCGGGTCCGCCTTCCGGCTTCGGCTGCGGGCGATCTGAGCGCCGGCGTCGAACGCCAGCCCCGCACGTGATGATTCCGTGCGGGACCGAGAGCGCCGCTTCTGATTTCCCCCCCGATAGGAAGCGGCGCTCCCGCTACCGCTGGCTAGAAGGGCAGCAAGTCGCGGCTGTAGCGCTTCCAGTTCTCGACATAGTGCAGGGCCGAGCCTTGAAGGATCAGGGCATGCTGCTCGCCGATCTCGCGCACCACCTTGCCCGGCGCGCCCATCACCATCGAATTGTCCGGGATCTCCTTGCCCTCG
Organism: Caulobacter sp. ErkDOM-C; assembly: GCF_048541825.1. Classification (GTDB taxonomy): domain Bacteria; phylum Pseudomonadota; class Alphaproteobacteria; order Caulobacterales; family Caulobacteraceae; genus Caulobacter. The sequence continues at coordinate 2,607,099 of NZ_CP183332.1, forward strand.
GTAATCAGGGCCCCGGCGCCGATCAGACAGTTGCGGCCAATCTTCGCGCCATTGAGCACGATCGCCCCGATCCCGATCAGCGAGCCGTCGCCGATCGTGCACCCATGCAACATAACCATGTGACCGATGGTCACGTTGGCCCCGATGGTCAGCGGCGCACCATGGTCGGTGTGAAGTACTGAGCCGTCTTGAACATTGCTGTTTTCGCCGATCTCGATCGGATCGTTGTCACCCCGAGCAATTGCGCCCCACCATATACTGGCATTTCTCTTCAGAATGACATTGCCCATGACCGATGCGGTCGGGGCGATCCAGTATTCGCCCGCCTCGGGAAGGATCGGGCTAGCGGCGCCCAAGGAATAGACAGTCATCCGTACACCCCATTTTCTTGAAATCGTCGCTTGATTAACATCTGAGAAACCACGTTACCATCATCCTACTCGGGCGATTCGACTGGAGAAATCCCCTCGAATCCCACCGGGCCGATGTTCGGTTCCGGCTCCCGACGACGGAGATCAGAGTGTCGCTCTTGGCGTACAGGCGTTCCTCGGAACCACCGCCTTCTCGGTCCAGCACCGAGCCGCCGCTTTGCGCACGCGTCTTCGTTTATCTCCTCCCCACCGCCAAGGACGACGCCACACGGCCTCGTCCTTTTTTTATGCCTGAATGGAGGCTTTCATGACCAAGCGAGCCCTGAAGCGTATGGCGCGCGAAGGCGCGACCGAGACCGGCCACTATGGTGACGACGCCAAGGTGCGTCGCTTGCCGGTCGACATTCGGGAGCGAGGCAATAGCTGGTCGCCCCTCGGGCCCGACGGGGCCGCAAAGGGGCCGGAGCGGGATCAAAGTTACCTCAAGACCATAAAACCCAAATCTCCCGGCCAGTCCGAGTTGATGGAGGCCATCGACAAGAAGAACCTGGTCATGGCGCTGGGCCCTGCAGGCACCGGCAAGACCTACATCGCCATCGCCAAGGCTGTGGAAGCCCTGGAAGCCGGCAGTGTGGCCCGCATCGTCCTGTCGCGCCCCGCTGTCGAGGCCGGCGAGTCCCTGGGCTATCTGCCCGGCGACATGGAAGAGAAGCTGGCCCCCTATCTGCGCCCGCTCTATGACGCCCTCACCGACCGCCTTTCGACCCGGCGCATGCGCGCGCTGATGGCCGAGGGCGCCATCGAGATCGCGCCCGTGGGCTTCATGCGGGGTCGCACCCTGAACAACGCCTTCGTGGTCATCGACGAGGCCCAGAACTGCACCTACATGCAGCTGAAAATGCTGCTGACCCGCCTGGGCTGGAACTCCACCATGGTCGTCACCGGCGACCCCAACCAGTCAGACCTGCTGCCCGGCATTTCGGGCCTGGCCGACGTGGCCGCCAAGTTCGAAGCGCTGGAGAACATCGGCGTGGTCCGTCTGGCTGACCGCGACATCGTCCGCCACCCGCTGGTCGCGGAGATGCTGAGCGTTCTCTAAAGTTGCGTGAGCCGCTTCGCCCAGCTGTTTTGGGCGGAGCGGCTCATCCGATTATATCGCTTTACGACAAGCTGAGGTTGTGTGTTAATCCTTTCCGGGCCGCCGCGATAGCTTGGCGGGCTCCTCGTTACGCTGGCGCTTCCCGCGCCTTGGAGAGGAAGAAACATGCTCGTCAAAGCCATCCTGACGATCGCCGCCGGCCTGTCCTGCGCCGGCCTGCTGACGACGACCGCTGCGGCTCAGACCGCCCCAGCGCCAGCGCCCACCCCGTCGACGGAACAGCCGCCGATGCCGCAGCAGCCCTTCGCGCCACAGTGGATGAACCCTCAGGAGCAGATCTGGCGTCAGTCGCTGACCGACACCGCCATGACAGCGCCAACCAAGACTGAATGGGCGCGTGCCCGGCGCGCCGCCGAACTTGTCAACGCCGATCGCTGCGCGGAAGCCTTCGCCCTGGCGCGAACCGAAAAAGACACCCGCCTGGAAACCGGCGTCAGCAAGGTCTGCCTCGCACGCCGGAGTTGAACGCCTTCATGTCAGCGATGGAGGCACTGGTGAAAAAGCTTCCTCTCATCCTTGCAGCAGCATCCACCCTGGCGGCGGCGGCTCCCGCGTTGGCGCGACAGGACCCGGCCAGTTACCCACGCTACTCAATGGGAACCCCGCCTGCCTTGTCCAGATCCGGCCCGATAGAGGGCAAGATCATGGGAACATCCGAGTTCAACCGGCGGGAAGACCGTGCGCGCATCGCTGCTGGCCTTATCCGCGATGGCCGCTGCGATGCCGCTGCGCGCCTGGCCGAACGTCAGCACGACAAGCGCATGCTCTCGCGGATCAACGAGGTTTGTCGCCTCGAAAAACCCCAGGGCGCGCCGGGCTAAGCATGCAAGACCCACCCTGAGCGTCGGTGACTGAAAATCCAGTCTTGAGTTTGGGGCGGTCGGACGTGCAAGGTCCGGCCGCCTTAACGATTTCAGGACCGCCCCATGGCCGACGCCGCCGCTGTTCCACGCTCGGAATTCACCATCCGAGGCGTTCTGCTCGGCATCGCCATCACCCTGGTGTTCACGGCGGCCCAGGTCTATCTGGGCCTGAAGGTGGGCCTGACCTTTGCGACCTCGATCCCGGCGGCGGTGATCTCGATGGCGCTGCTGCGGGCCTTCAAGACCTCGACGATCCAGGAAAACAACATCGTCCAGACCATCGCCTCGGCGGCGGGCACCCTGGCCTCGGTGATCTTCGTCCTGCCCGGCCTGCTGATGATCGGCTGGTGGGCGCATGTGCCGTTCTTCACCACCTTCATGGCCTGCGCGGTCGGCGGCATTCTGGGCGTGATGTACACCATCCCCCTGCGCCGGGCCCTGGTGACCAATTCCAACCTGCCCTATCCCGAGGGCGTCGCCGCCGCCGAGGTGCTGAAGGTCGGCACAGGCTCACGCGAAGGCGCCGCCGAGGGCAAGGCCGGCCTGATCGCCGTCGCCGCAGGCACCCTGGCGTCCGCCCTGTTCGCCGCCCTGGCGGCCGCCAAGATCTTCGCCGGCGAGGTCGCCGGCTACTTCAAGGCCGGGGCCGGCGCGACCGGCCTGGGCGCATCCAGCTCGCTGGCCCTGATGGGCGCGGGCCATCTGATGGGCATCACCGTCGGCATCGCCATGTTCACCGGCCTGGCCATCGCCTGGGCCGTGCTGGTGCCGATCATGACCCAGGTCTTCCCGATGCCCGGCGCCAGCGCCGCCGACCACGCCCTGACCGTGTGGAGCACCAAGGTCCGCTTCCTGGGAGCCGGCGTGATCGGCGCCGCCGCAATCTGGACCCTGGGCAAGCTGATCGTCCCGATCTGGCAGGGCCTGGTTTCGGCCTTCGAGGCCGGCAAGGCCCGCCGCGTCGATGGCGCCGTGATCCCCCGGGTCGAGCAGGACATTCCGATCCTGATCGTCGGCATCGTCGCCACCGCCCTGCTGGCCCCGGCCGGCTGGGTGATGGCCCACTTCCTCAGCGGCGGACCGCTGTCGGCCATCGCCACGCCCCTGATCATCGCCGCCGTGGCCTTTCTGGTGTTCGCCGGTCTGCTGGCCGCCGCCGTCTGTGGCTACATGGCCGGCCTGATCGGCTCGTCCAACAGCCCGGTCTCGGGCATCGCCATCCTGACCGTGCTGGGTGCCTCGCTGATGGTCGGGGCGATCGGCCGCACGACGATCGGACCGGACGTCACCACCGCCCTGGTCGCCTTCGCCCTGTTCGTCACCGCCATCGTCCTGGCCGTGGCCGTGGTCGCCAATGACAACCTGCAGGACCTGAAGACCGGCCAGCTGGTCGACGCCACCCCGTGGAAGCAGCAGGTCGCCCTGGTGATCGGCGTGCTGGCCGGATCGATGGTCATTCCGGTGATGCTGGAACTGCTCAATCGCTCCAACGGCTTCACCGGCGCGCCCAATCTCAGCACCGTGGCCGGCGCCGAAAACCTCGGCGCGCCCCAGGCCACCCTGATCTCGACCCTGGCCAAGGGGGTGATGGGCGGCGTGCTGCCCTGGAACCTGCTGGGCATTGGTGCCGCCATCGGCCTCACCCTGGTGCTGGTCGACATTCTGGTGCGCCGCGCGAGCGCCCAGCGCCTAAGCCTGCCGCCGCTGGGCGTGGGCCTGGCCATCTATCTGCCCAGCGCGGTCACCGCCCCCGTGGTGGTCGGCGCGGTGATCGGCTGGCTTTATGAGCGGATCGTCAGCAAGGACCGCACGGCCGAGCCAGCCAAGCGGATGGGCATTCTGGTCGCGTCCGGCTTCATCGTCGGCGAGAGCCTGTTCAATGTGGCCCTGGCCGGCCTGATCGTTGGAACCAACAACCCCTCGCCCCTGGCCGTACCCTTCGCGCCGCCTGAGCACACCGGCATGATCCTGGCCCTGGTCGCTGCGGCGATCGTGGTGTTCACGCTGTACAGCTGGGCCCGCAAGGCGGCGGCGAAGACCGAAAACGCCTAGGAGGCGAGGCCGGCATGCGAATCTGGGGGCGGCGCTCCTCGTTCAACGTGCAGAAGGTGATGTGGTTGGTGGGCGAGCTTGACCTCGACCACCAGCATATCCCCGCCGGCGGCGACTTCGGCGGTCTCGGCGATCCCGTATTCCTGGACCTAAACCCGCACGGCCGCGTACCCGTGCTGGAGGACAAAGGCGTGGTCGTCTGGGAATCCCATGCCATCCTTCGCTACCTGGCGGCCCTTCATGGCGGCGCGGTCTGGTGGCCGAGCGATCCTAGGGCGCGTGCTCGCACCGATGGCTGGATGGACTGGTCGCAGACCACTCTGCAGCGCGACTTCCTCACGGGTGTGTTTTGGGGGTGGTATCGGACACCCGAAGCCCAACGTGACCCGTCTGCTGTCGAGGCCGCCTTCGCCGCCTGCGCGCGCCACTTTGGCCTGCTCGACAAGATGCTGGCCAACCAACCGTTCCTGAGCGGCGAAGCCATGGGATTGGCCGATATTCCCGCCGGGACGCACCTCTACCGGTACTTCGCGCTGGATATCGACCGACGCAGCACGCCCAATGTCGAGGCTTGGTACGCGCGTCTCCGTCAACGCCCCGCATACCGCGAGCACGTCATGATCCCGTTTGACGAGATGAAGGGCCGGCTGACCTACTGAGCCGCCGTCAGGATCGTGAAGACCACCTCGTGGCGGCCCCGATAGCCTAGCGACTCGTAAAGGCCGATGGCGGTGGTGTTGTCGGCGTAGCTGTGCAGGAAAGCCTTCTCGCCCCGCGCCAGGATTCTGGCGGTGACCTCCTGCAGAAGCCGCGCGGCGTAGCCCTTGCCGCGATGATCAGGGTGGACGCAGACGCCGCTGGCTTCAGTGTAGCCCGCCGGGCGCATCCGCTCTCCGGCCATGGCGACCAGCTTTCCCTC